>CBDCNG010000007.1:0-340000 GCA_965219335.1 Leeuwenhoekiella sp. | reverse complement strand
AAAAGCCGTGAAGAGGGCGTTTTTTCCAAAAGTATAAATGGATCGAACAACGGATACCCCAAAAGTTCTAATTGGTCAAAAGCACTTTCGAGATCAGTAATCCTAAATTCTGGCAGCTTAAAATCATGCATGGATATTTTAAAGAATACCTGTTGATTCTCATTTTTTGGGATGTTGTTCTCTTTATAGTAAGCTTCCCATAATAAACTACGTTTATCCTTTTGGGTTGAGCGGAAAGCATCGATGCGGATAAGAATATCCAGTTGCTCAATACTCATGGGTACACGCTCTATAAAATCATTTAAAGAATCAAAAGGCTCAAGCATACGGGCATTTAAAATCTTAATCATGTTTTTAGCTTCAAAACCCTGCAAATGCTGAAATCCTAAATATATATCCTTCTTATCAATGATAGTGTGGATATCACTGCGATTTACACACGGCGCATGAACGGTAGCCCCATGCATACGGGCTTCATGGAGATAAGTTTCCACGCGATAGAATCCACCTCCATTATTGATGGTGGCTACCATATATTCAATCGGGTAATAGCATTTTAAATAAAGGCTTTGATAGCTTTCTACAGCGTAGGATGCAGAATGCCCTTTAGCGAAAGCATAGCCGGCAAAACTTTCTATCTGGCGCCATACTTCATCGACCACCGCTTCATCTTCCCCTTTTTTAATGCAGTTTGATTTAAATTTATCTTTTACATCCTGAAATTCCTTTCGGGATCTATATTTACCGCTCATGCCACGCCGCAGTACATCTGCCTCGCCCAGATCGAGATTGGCATAATGGTGGGCCACTTTGATTACATCCTCTTGGTAGACCATCACCCCGTAGGTGTCTGGCATAATATCCCAAAGTACTGGATGTGCTTCTTTGCGACGCTCTGTGCTTTTATGGCGTAAAATATACTCGCGCATCATTCCGCTTTTTGCAACGCCTGGCCTGATGATTGAACTTGCCGCTACAAGTGTTTGGTAATTATCAACGCTCAGTTTTTTGAGTAGCATACGCATGGCTGGAGATTCTATATAAAAACAGCCTATGCATTCTGCGCGTGAGATCATTGCATTTATTTTTGCATCCTTAAAGAGTAGTTTAGTATCATGTATATCGAGCAGTTCTGCATTGGGATGGTTCTCTTTGATGATAGTTATGGCATCTTTGATCTTTCCCAGTCCGCGCTGACCCAAAATATCAAATTTGTAAAGGCCTACATCTTCGGCAATATGCATGTCAAATTGCACGGTAGGAAATCCTTTGGGCGGTAGGTGCGTGGCCGAAAAATAATGAATGGGTTTTTCTGAAATCAATATCCCTGCCGCATGAATGCTTATGTAATTTGGTCTCCCGTAAAGGTAGCCGGCATATTTAAGAATTAGTCTTGAGATGGTATCAAGTTGCTGTAACTTATACTTACCGTTGCTCAATTTGTCGATTTCGTGTTTGGGAAGGCCAAAAACCTTGCCCAACTCGCGCACTGCCCCGCTATGCTGAAAAGTAACGTAAGATCCTAAAAGGGCTGTCTGAGCTTTAGAGCTAAATTCCTCAAAAATAAAACGAGTTACATCCTCGCGATCCCATGTTGAAAAATCAATGTCAAAATCGGGCGGATTGACCCTAAATTCGTTCATAAACCGTTCAAAATATAGATCAAGTTCTATGGGATCTACATCGGTAATACGTAGTATATAGGCTACAATACTATTTGCACCACTACCACGACCCACATAAAAATATCCTTTACTGCGTGCATATTCAATAATTTTCCAATTGATCAGAAAAAAAGAAACAAATCGTTGTTTTTTGATAAGTGCAAGTTCTTTTGCAACTCGTTCTTCTATTTGCGGTGTTATTATTTTATAGCGTTGTAAAAGTCCTTTCTCGCAAAGGGAAATCAGTTTTTCGTAATCCGCTTCCTCACTTTTAAAAACTTTTTTTAAGTTTTGTGATGGTTTTTCTGGAGAAAAATCAAAATTTATGGAACAGGATTCTAAGAGCTTCTTTGTATTTACCAAGAGGTGTGCATATTCTCCGAATGTTCTTTTTAACTCGTCAAGGGGAATCATGCGTTCATAGGGGCTCCCTTCTTCTGATTTTGGTAATTTACTTAAAAGGGTGTTGGTGTCAATAGCCCTCAGAAGACGGTGCAGGTTAAAATCTCTTTTGCTGTTAAAGCTTACCGGGTATAAAATCACAAGCTTTTCAGTGTGCCTGCTCAATTTTGAAAATGGGAGTTTAAGTAGATCTGCGGGCCCAATACCAATATATTCATTTTCTGAAAAATCAGTCTTGTCAAGTTCAAGGTTTTTTTCAAAAGGGTAGATTATCACTGCATTTTTAAAGACGGGCGCACGATCTGGGAATAATTTTTTTTCATGTAAATGTTCTGAAAGAAAATCATTGAGCTCCAGAAAGCCCTGATTATTTTTTGCAAGTCCTACATAACATTGCTCCACTTTGTTCCTAAAATCAATGCCCAATATGGGTTTTATATTATATTCTGGTGCTTTTCGGCAAAAATTAAGGCAAGCCGAGGTGTTATTGATATCGGTCAGGGCTAGACAATCTAAGCCATGGGCCTGACCCAATTTGAGCAGTTGTACTTCTGAAAGTGTGCCGTAACGCAAGCTGAAATAAGAATGACAATTGAGAAACATTTTAGTTTTGGGGTTTATTTTATGTTTTTTAATGTAAATAATGGCTGATAACGGTCTTTTTCTACCTTTGATGATATTGAAATATTAAATTCGTATTTTTATGACTTCAAGCATCTTTTTACTGATGCCTGTGCGCCAAAACAATTGGAGGTTTCCCATTAAAAGGGTTCCCCTGGTTCCCTATCGTCCGTGAGCCTTCGCCCAAGGTATTTGCCCGCATGATCATCCTATCGCCATAACGATTCCTAATGGCGTCCATAGCTTGGTACAGGTTGATCGTACGTTTAGTATCTTCAAACATGTCAATCTGATAATGCCCCTCTGCTAACGAACTTAAACGTACACCCACTAGACGGATCAATAATCTGCGGGTATAAAGTTTTTCGAATAGTTCCATCACCTTTGGGATTAGGTTATGGTCTGCCGCCGTATAAGGGATGTGTTGCTGTTTAGAGTAGGTCTGAAAATCTGAGTAGCGTATCTTGACGGTAATGCAAGATGTGAGCTTATTGCCACGTCGTAGCTGGAAAGCGAGATTTTCGGCCATGGCGCTGATGGTCGTTCTTAACTTTTGTATGTCTGTAGTGTCTTGTCCATAAGTACGCTCGCTGGATATGGATTTACGCTCATGATATTGCACAATGGGGGAATTATCAATGCCATTGGCCCGCTCCCAGATCACGCGTCCATTTTTGCCAAAGACCGAGGTCATCATCTCTACAGGCATCTGCTGCACAATGGAAACTTTTTTGACGCCAAGATTACAGAAGGTATGGAAAGTTTTTTTACCGACCATTGGTATTTTTTTGATGGAGAGCGGCGCAAGAAACACCTTTTCAAAACCGAGATCTACTTTAAATTGATTGTTTGGCTTGGCCTCGTTAGTGGCTACTTTTGATACAGTTTTATTGGCCGAAAGTCCAAAAGAAATGGGAAGCCCGGTCTCTTTGATAATTCGTTTTCGCATTTCTGAAGAAAACTTGTAACAGCCGTAAAAGCGATCCATACCTGTGAGATCAGCATAAAATTCGTCAACACTCGCTTTTTCTAAAATAGGAACAGACTCTTGTAGAATATCAGTTACCATTTTGGAATATTTCATATATGTGCCCGCATTGCCCCGTATGTAAATAGCTTGTGGACAAAGTTGTCGAGCCATTTTCATAGGCATACCGGAGTGTACACCAAATTTTCTGCATTCATAACTTGCCGCGCTTACCACGCCGCGATCGCCTGTACCACCCACGATAACAGGTTTGTTATTCAATTTACTGTCTAAAAGTCTTTCGCAGGAAACGAAAAAAGTATCTAAATCGAGGTGTAAAATCTGTCTGTTCATATAATAGGAATATATACAAATTTATGGAAATATTCCTAATAAAAAATTCTGGAATGATATTTATAAGTTAAAATTGATGAAGGACTATACTAGATTTTGAAAGAGGAATATTCAGATTTTTTACTGACTATTTTTTAAAAATGAGAATTCATATTTTGCGGTGTTTTCAAAACTTATACGTGCATAAAACTTTGTTCGCTTTCGCGAAAGCGATTAAATCCCAACTGAATAATAGATGATAATTGGTTATTTCACCAGATTTTTAACCTTGAAAAACGGTATTGTTTTACACTGTTTTTGAACGAAAAAAGAGGTAAGTGCTATTATTTTATAATCTAAATCCATCTCTTTCTGAAGAAAATAAGGTGAATGACTTGCAGTAAGATAATCTTATCTAAAACTCCTGAAAACACATAAGTACTTCGCGGGGATTGATTTTATTGATTTTTTCACTTTTCGGGTCTGCTTTCCAGGCGGATAAAATAGTGTAGATTGTATCATTTTTTGTCTTTGGAATGATGGCAATGGTCTGCTCCATCAACGTTTTTTCTACAACGCAATAGCCAATAGTGATACGTGATTTTTTATCTAAATTATTTATTTTAAGGGTATCAAGTATTGATAAAATTTCATTCCGTTTATCGTCATAAGTGATTTTGCTGAAAAGAATCAGGGTATGTTTATTTTCTTTCAGTTGGGTAATTCGATGAGTAGGCTCAAATACGTATTTAAATTCTCTGTCAATAAAGGAGGTATCAGAGACCTTAAGATAGTTTTTTAAATAAGGGATTTTTCTATAATCTTGATAGGAAGTACCTAATAATTGAAAATTTTCTTTAGCTGGATATTGTTGTTCTTGTGCATTATCACAACTTAAGTAGAGCAATATCAATAGCAGAAAAGGTAATATTGGTCTCATATGGGATTGTTTAAAATTATTTGAATCAAGTATTGAGCCAATTTTATGAGTAAGGATTTGCGAGTAATCGATCAGCTCATTAAACTTTAAAAATCAAAATATTTTAACCAACCTAATGCTCACATCTATAAGGGAACCGCTTTCGCGAAAGCTTTCACGATCACGCAATACCTTGTAAATCGGGCAAATTATAAATACCACGCACAGCGTTGATTCCATATTTGCGCTCTAACCGTCTTATGTTAAAGTGGGCCGTGGCTATTTTTTGAAAGTGGGTCGTAAAGATCAGGTTGAGCGATGCACCGGCTGCAGCACCAATAACGGGAATGGCCTGTGTGGCAAACTTTTCGCTTACCTGAATGCTATATCGGGCAGCGATCTGATTAATCAGCTTAGTGATGGGGGCTGCCGTTTGGGCGGTAACGGCCTCGAGAATTTTTCTGGTACCGTTCTCGGCTATATAGGAACTTGCATGACCCATAGCGGTGTGTAGCGCAGCACGCGTGGCATAATAACTGGTTTCCAGTGCATCGTCATCAGTGCTTTCACCGCTCAGGGCAAAAACCTGTAAACAGTTCAGTTGCGTTTCAGGATCATGAATATCCTCGCCCTGGCTACGGGCAATATCCATGATAGAGCGCATCATAAACTTTGTAGAGATCAAAAGATCTGCCGTAAAACCCGCAATACCAAAAAAGCCGCCGGCCGCGCCAGAAGCACCGGTCACTATTTTATATGTGAGATTGGCCGATGCCTTACCTTTTTTATTGTTTTTTAGGGTTTTAATATTGGCCTGGAGTGCAAGGCGTAAAGCCTTTTGGATAGCATTTTGTAATTTCCCCTGCATATTTTTGGGCAGCATCTGCATACCGGTATCAATGGGAGTGCCCAAGGTATTGAACGCTCTCATGAGAAAATTAACTTCATCGAGGTCTTTTTTTGATCTTCTGATCAGTGCAACATCTTCTGTTGAGATTATTTGGTTCTGTGGTAGGTTCGTGTTCATTATTTTAGGATTCGACATTTTAGGATTTAGAAATCAAGATGTGTAGGTACTAGATTGGAAAACAAATCTTTCTATGAATTTAAAGTGTTTTTTTGTTCTTGGGACAAACGGATTTTCATTACTTGTTTTTAATAAACAAAATCAATACCCCAAATTTATAAAATGACGCTTTTACCATTATTCTTTTATACTGATCTTAACTTTGCCACGTTGCAAAACGGGTTACCTATCTTTATTTTGATCGTCTTATGAAAAGCGAACATTTTAATCTAAATATGCATAATGAGGAATTCTGGAATGCGTTATCTCACGCAGTTGGTATCCTACTCGGGATTACCGGTCTTGTCTTTCTACTGGTCTATTACAGGGAGTTGACTTCCTATAGTTTGATGAGTATTCTGATCTATGGCTTTTCTATAATTTTACTCTACACGGCATCCACGATTTACCATTTTGTAAAGCATGTACGGTGGAAGGAAATCCTGCGCAGGATAGATCACATCAGCATCTATTTTCTTATCGCGGGGACTTATACTCCCGTAGCTTTGATCACTTTAGAAAAGGGTGCAGGATGGATTCTTTTTTGGTCGGTATGGGGTATTGCTGCGTTGGGCACGGTACTCAAAATCTTTTTTACCGGAAGGTTTGAAGTGTTTTCTCTTGCGCTTTACCTTTTTATGGGCTGGCTGATTGTTTTTGATTTTAATGAACTCGTTGCCGGCACTTCTGCTTTAGGCAGGAATTTATTGATTTTTGGGGGTGTTTTATATATGCTGGGAATTGTTTTTTATGTTGTGCGTAAGATCCCATACAATCATTTGATCTGGCATTTTTTTGTACTGGGGGGGAGCATTTCGCACTTTCTGTTCATTTTTCTTGATGTGATATAAGCAAGGAAATGGTGACTAATTGATTCCAAATTGAAGACAGAAGCATAAAGTCAGCCTATCTCATCCGTTTAGCTATAAAATCTCTATAGTAAATAAGCCAAGCCGATGCCCAACAGAATCATTATAAATTTAGAGGCATTAAATTGGTGATTTTTTGAACTTTCAAATAAAATTGTGGTTGATACGTGCAGTAATACACCCACGACAATGGCATTTATACGCATTTTCCACAGGGGAGACCAAAAATCCATTGCGCCCAGCCAGCTGCCGAGTGGTGTCATTAGCATAAAAATGGTCAAAAAAGTAAGAATCTTCGCCTTTTTCAATTGAGAAAGCAGTAAAAATGAACTGATAATCACTGCGATGGGTACCTTATGGATCACGATACCATAAAGTAAATCTGTATTTCCGGTAAGTGGAAAACCCTCCATCAAGCTATGCAGACATAGGCTCACCAAAAGTAGCCACGGGATTGTTGTTGTAGATTCATCAGCGTGTATATGTCCGTGTTCCGCACCTCGTGACAGGTATTCAAGCAATAGCTGTAAGAGTAGCCCCGCCATAATAAATATCCCTATCTGATTGCCACCAAATGCATATAAATGCGGCAAAAACTCAAAAACTGTGATTGAAAGTAAAAACGCCCCGCTAAAGGAAAGCAGCAGTTTAACGCCGCTGGATAATGTGGGTTTAAAAAGGATTGCTATTATAAAACCTATGATGACGGCAAGAATGGGGAGGATAAAGGTCATGAATGCTTGGCGTATAGTGCGAGGTTAAGCGGGTAAAATTAATGTATTTTTGTTATTCGAGCATTAATCTGGATTTTCGTGTTTATTAATAAGCCCCAAACGGGGTTTTATATAATTGATGATTCATCAGCTTTACGCTCTCAACCAATAAATAGCAGATTGCCTGAATAATTTTTTTGGTAAATAGGATTACAAATAATAGCAATACATATTAAAAATGGATACTAATTTCAAAATGCTGGCCAAAACTCTTTTTGGCTTTGAAGATCTTCTGGCAGGCGAGCTTCGAACATTGGGTGCAAGCGATATTGAAACAGGCGTTCGCAGCGTAGGTTTTAGCGGTGATACAGGCTTTATGTACAAGGCTAATCTATGTTGCCGTACCGCTATAAAAATATTAAAGCCCATCGCCAATTTTACCATAAGAAATGAGGATGACCTGTACGAGGCCGTAAAAAGCATTGACTGGAGCGATTATATGAAGCTTGAAGACACTTTTGCCATTAATGGGACGGTTTCTGGTCCTCATTTTACGCATTCTCAATATGTCGCGCTCAAGGCGAAAGATGCCCTTGTAGATCAGTTTCGTGAAAAAACAGGTAAACGGCCCAATGTAGATCTAAAATTTCCCGACCTTAGTATAGACATCCACATCAATTATAACAGTTGTACAATCTCACTTGATAGCTCAGGAGTCTCCTTGCATCAGCGTGGTTACCGCCTGGCGACCAATATCGCCCCCATCAACGAAGTACTTGCTGCAGGACTGCTCATGCTAAGTGGTTGGAAGGGGCATAGCGATTTTATTGATCCTATGTGCGGCAGCGGCACGATACCTATCGAGGCAGCCATGATTGCCTGTAACATTCCGCCAAACCTGAACCGTAAACAATTTGGTTTTGAAAACTGGAACGATTGGGACCCAGACCTTTTTGATAAGATAGAAGATGCGGCGCTCAAAAAAATAAGGGAATATCATTTTACCATAAAAGGCTACGATAAGGCACCTTCAGCAGTAGAAAAAGCTATTGAAAACGTTAAAAATGCCAAATTGGATGAATTTATCACCATCGAACAAAAAGACTTTTTTAAAACCGAAAAAGAAAATAATCGCCACCTGCATATGGTTTTCAATCCCCCTTACGGTGAAAGGCTTAATATTGACATGGAACCATTTTATAAAGCCATTGGTGATACCTTAAAGCAGGGCTTTCCTGGCACTGAAGCCTGGTTTATAACCTCAAATCTAGAAGCCCTAAAGCATGTAGGCCTGAGAACCTCGCGAAAAATTAAGGTCTTTAATGGAAAGCTGGAATCCCGCTTGGTTAAGTATGATATTTACGAAGGCTCGAAAAAGGCGAAATATCAGAACTAACCACAGGCTTTGAGTTAAGTATAATTATTTTAAAAATAGAATTGGTTTAGGCACTTTTCGGCTAGAGACAAGCAGGGACGAATCCATCTACAACGCGGCTAACTACGGCTTAAAAATCACAGAAGTTATTTTTCCAAATCATAAAATAAAGAAGAATCAAGAGGGGTTGAGCAGGAAAAAGATGTTTAAAAAAAATCTCTTATTGATGTTGCAGGCTAAACCTGAAATTGAAAGGGTAAATTGAGGCTTCCCTTCATTTTTTAAACAATGCGCTTGATCACCCTCAATTTATGTGTATGTGTTTTTTTACCTGTATTGTAGATCCCATTATGGTCAATACGGTCTATGCGTACCTCACCGCTACTATGGATTATGTAATTATCCTGCATCATAATCCCAACGTGGGTGATCGCTCCCTCTTCATTATCAAAAAAAGCCAGGTCGCCCGGTTCACTTTCTTCGATAAAACTTAGGGGCTCACCCTGCTCCGCTTGTTGGGATGCATCGCGAAAAAGGAGATGTCCATTAAGACGATAGACCATCTGGGTAAAACCGCTGCAATCAATGCCAAAAGGGGTACGACCGCCCCATAAATACGGGCTTTTAAGATAAAGTAGGGCAGTATCAATAAACTGTGGCTTCTCTTTTTTGCCCAAGATAAACTGGCCATCATAAGCATCTCCCGTTAAATCCAGATCAGTTACTGCAGCACCCATTGGGATACATATAATATTTCCATCTGGGCATGATAAAATCTGCAGGAGCTCTGCGGCCAATTGCGGTTTTCTCCTTTGGGCCGCGTCATATTCCTCGGCCTCGATTAGTTTATACTGTTTATTATCGATCCATCCCTCATAATTATCGTGGGAAAGACGTATATAACTCCATTTTTTACCCGTTTCCAGGATTTTGAAATGCTCGCCATAAAGCACTTGATTGATCATCTCACTGCTATCCGCAGGTTCTAGCCGCATGGGGACAATGCTCAGGGGGCAAATGCCATAGTTCATTCCGCCTTATTTTTAAGAAGTAGATAATTTATTTTCTTTCGATGATCATTGCTGATGCACCACCACCACCATTACAGATGGCTGCAGCGCCTAACTTGGCATTATTCTGTTTAAGAATATTAATAAGCGTGATCAAGATGCGTACTCCGCTACATCCCAAAGGATGTCCCAAGGAGACCGCACCGCCATTTACATTTACGTTTTCATCGGTAAGGCCCAAGATTTTCATATTGGCCAGGCCTACAACAGAAAACGCCTCATTGAATTCAAAAAAATCTATTTCGCCTTGAGCGACACCGGCTTTGTTTAATGCTTTGGGCAAAGCTTTAGCTGGTGATGTGGTAAACCATTGAGGCTCTTGAGCAGCGTCTGCATAACTCCGGATTGTACAGAGCGGCTTTAAGCCCATTTCCTTTGCTTTTGAAGCGCTCATCAGGATTACCGCACCCGCGCCATCATTAATTGTGGAAGCATTGGCAGCGGTAACTGTCCCGTCTTTGGAAAATGCAGGTCGCAGACTGGCAACTTTTTCAAATTTAATGTTTTTATATTCTTCGTCTTCTTTAACAAAAATTGAATCCCCCCTACGTTGAGGCACTTCTACGGGTACGACCTCTTCATCAAATTTACCTTCTTTCCAGGCTTTTGCAGATCGTTCATAAGATTTAATGGCATAAGCATCCTGGTCCTCACGTGAAAATTTATATTCCTTGGCACAAAGGTCTGCACAAGTGCCCATGGCGTTGTTATCATAGGCATCTACAAGACCGTCGCGTTGCATGCCATCAACGAGTGTCGCGGGACCAAATTTTTTGCCCTGGCGCATCTGCACATAATGTGGTATGAGGCTCATATTTTCCATACCGCCAGCGACCACGATCTCATTATCTCCCAACTTAATGGACTGTGCCGCCATCATTACCGCCTTCATGCCGGAGGCACATACTTTATTTACAGTGGTGCAGGGCACGGTATCAGGGATACCCGCCCCCAAGGCAGCCTGGCGTGCCGGAGCCTGGCCCACACCTGCCTGAACTACATTACCCATAAAGACCTCAGTGACCAGGGCAGGGTCTAGTTTTATTTTCTGTAGGGCGCCTGCAATGGCTGTTTTGCCCAAATCTGTAGCGGAAACGGTAGAAAGATTTCCCATAAAACTGCCTATTGGCGTACGTGCGGCAGAGACGATAACAACTTCGTTTTGCATTGCTCTAAACTTTTAATTTGTGCGAATTTAGGCAAATTTCGGCGAAAGCCCCCCGTTTTGATAAGGCTTAATAATGAATGATAGCCACCTTATTTTTAGTATTTTTGTGACTTATTCCGTTTTCTTTTTATGAAAGATATCCTTAATCGATTTTATAAAAATCAGGGTTCGCTGTATAAGGTTTTGCTGTGCATCGCCAGTACCATCCTGATCGTTTACCTATTCCCCAAAAGCGGAAAGTTTCAGTTCGATTTTCAGCAGAACAAACCCTGGCAGTACGATAACCTTTATGCTCCTGTCGATTTTGCTATTCTTAAAAATAAAAAACAACTCGAGCAGGAAAGAAAAGATGTTGAGGATAACATCATCCCTTATTTTATCTATAGCAAGGATGTCGCTGAAGAGGCAAAAGCGGATTATCAGAGTCAATTTAGTGCAGTTTTTGTCGATTCTATCTTTAAAGGTAGGCAGGAACAGTTAAAGGAATATGGTGCAAAAATCCTTGATGACCTTTATCAATATGGCGTCATTAGTGAGACGTCTAGATTTGATCCCGATGAATCCATTTACCTGAGGCGGGGCAATGAGGTTGAGGAGACTACACTCAGCAAGATCAACGCTACTGATAAGGTCGCCACGATCATTAACCGAAAGATCAACAATGGCCCCTATCCTGAAGCGGTAGACCGTTTTAAAGAGCTATTTTTTGATGTGGTACAGCCTAATGTGGTTTTTGATGAAAAACTTACCAAAAAGGAGACCCAGGCAGAGTTGGGTAAAATCTCGCCCACTAGGGGTATTGTGAGTAAGGGTAGCCGTATTGTCGCCAAAGGGGAGATTGTAGAAGGGGGCACATATCAGGTTTTAAATTCTCTGCGGGCAGAATATGAGTCACAATCCTGGACAGATAGTAAATACAGTTGGGTGATTTTTGGCTATGTACTGTTAGTTTCGGTAGCGCTTACAATGCTTTTACTTTTTATAAGGAACTATCGGGAATTAGTTTTTGAGAATAATACCAAGGTGACCTTTATCTTTTTTAATGTCATCCTCATGGTTTTCCTGACGACCATTATTGTAAAATTTGATGCCAATTATGTGTATGTCGTACCGCTATGTATCCTCCCGCTCGTACTCAAGGCATTTTTTGACGCCCGGCTGGGATTGTTTACCCATGTGATTACCGTATTGCTGCTGGGTTTTATTGTTCCGAATACTTCGGAATACATGTTCCTGCAGATTATTGCCGGCATTGTGACCATACTCACAGTTTCTGAACTTTATAAAAGGGCAAACCTTTTTATCTCAGTAGGGCAGATTACTTTTATCTACATACTGGGTTATTTTGCCTTTCACATCATTCATGAGGGAACGGTGGAAAACCTTGCATTGGGTACCTTTGGGATTTTTGCACTCAGTGGCCTTGCGACCTTATTTGTACAGCCCCTGATCTATGCCTATGAAAAGATTTTTGGTCTCGTAAGCGACCTTTCCCTGCTCGAAATGTCTGACACAAACAGCAAATTGCTCAAGGAACTGGCCAATAAGGCCCCCGGTACTTTTCACCATAGTCTAAATGTGGCAAATCTTGCAGAAGCTGCAGCTAATGAGATAGGCGCAAATGCGATGCTGGTGCGCGTAGGTGCACTTTATCACGATATTGGGAAGATGCCCAATCCAACTGATTTTGTAGAAAATCAGAGTACGGGTATCAATACCCATGAAGATCTTGCGCCATCAGAAAGTGCGCGCATTATTATAGATCACGTTATCAATGGTATCGAGATTGCCCGTAAACGCACCCTACCGGATAGGGTGATCGATTTTATACGCACGCACCACGGTACGAGTACGGTTTATTTTTTTTATAAAAAAGCACAGGAGCAGAATGAGGAGGTCAATATTAAGGATTATCAATACCCAGGGCCATTGCCCTTCAGTAAAGAAACAGCCATCCTTATGATGGCTGATAGTGTGGAGGCGGCCAGCAAAAGTCTCAAGAATCCGACTTCGATCCTCATCGATTCTTTTGTGGAAAAGATAATCAATAAGCAGATGGAGGAGGGGCAGTTCCTAAATGCAAATATCACTTTTAAGGAAATTCAGATCATAAAAAAGGTGCTAAAATCAAAGCTCAATAATATTTACCACCTACGCATTGAATATCCTGAGTGATTTTGAGTTGTTTTATCTATTGAAAATCAACGGTATATTTGTTGATTTAAGTTGGCTTAAATTTTCTGTCAAAATAGTTTGAATTATTTGGTAGGAAGAAAGCTAAAAGTTACATTTGCATCCGCGTTTTACAAAAGACGCATAAGTGTTAAAAGGAGAGGTGCCGGAGTGGTAACGGAGCAGATTGCTAATCTGTCAACGCGTAAGCGTTGCCTGGGTTCGAGTCCCAGTCTCTCCGCCACCGTAGCGCTTTTGGCGAAGATTCGCTAGGATCAGCTTATAGGTTGGTTGAAATATTTTTTAACTGGCCTTTTTTCGGGGTGTAGCGTAGCCCGGTTATCGCGCCTGCTTTGGGAGCAGGAGGTCGCAGGTTCGAATCCTGCCACCCCGACAATTACGGTGTCAACAGACACCAAAATATAGCTAATCTTATGAAAATCAAGGGTTTTTATTTTTCTTGAAATCATAAGATTGGCTTTAATATCAATTCAAAGGTTACCTATTCGGTTACCTAAATTGTTACCAGAATTTTCACTACATTGGTAATTCAATAGACTTGACTTTCGCAGCGATTTGACTTTCGTAAACAAATCGATTATTCACTTAAAGCGAGAGTTTATGCAGACTTCAAAGACTTTTACCATTCATTTTTGGCTGAGTATGGCCAAAGCAAAAGATGATTTTGCACCTATTTATGCCCGTATCACGGTCGATGGAAAACGTGCTGAGATCAGTTTAAAACGATCCACATCGGTTACCTATTGGGATACCCGTTCCAAAAGGTCAACACTAAGGACTTCCGACGGCAAGGCACTAAATGTTTACCTTGACCAAGTGTATTCCGATTTGTTGGATTGCCACAAACAGCTTCTGGGCGAATCCAAATATGTTACCGCCCAGGCCATCAAGGCCCGGTATCTCGGAGAAGATGAACAGCACAAAACGCTGCTTCAACTGGTTTCCTACCATAATAAGAATATGGTTTCGGTACTCAAGCCCGGCACCTTGAAAAATTACTTCACTACGGAACGCTATATCAAACGGTATTTGAAGCACAAACTAAAGACCAACGATGTTTTCCTTAAACAATTATCCTATAAATTCATCATTGACTTTGAACAGTTCCTACGTAACGGAAAATCCATAAACCGCTCCCAGCCCCTAAAGAACAATGGGGTTATGAAACATTTGGAACGCTTGAAAAAGATGATGAACCTTGCCCTTCGGTTGGAGTGGATCGAAAAAGACCCCTTTGTGAGGTTCTCGCTAAAGTTCACAAAACACCAGCGAGCATTTCTGTCCCAATCGGAACTTGAAGTTCTGGAATCCGGTCAGCTTTCAAAAGGGATACACCAGAAAACAAGGGACGTTTTTGTTTTTGCCTGTTATACGGGACTGTCCTATATCGATGTAAAGTTGCTCAGCGATGACCATATTGTACGTGGCATCGATGGGGATTACTGGATATTCACAAAAAGGGAAAAGAACGATGAAGCTGTAAAAATACCGCTTTTGGATAAAGCCCTTTACATCCTGAAAAAGTATGACCAGGGAACTGAAAACAAAAGCGAAAAATTGCTGCCGGTATTTTCTAATCAGAAAATAAATAAATATTTGAAGGAAGTAGCTGCTATCCTAAAAATCAATAAGAAGCTTACGTTCCACGCGGCAAGGCATACGTTTGCCACTACTGTTACGCTTTCCAATGGCGTGCCCATTGAGACCGTTTCAAAATTACTCGGTCATACGAAGCTTTCCACAACGCAAATCTACGCTAGGGTCATCGAACAAAAAGTGTCATCGGATATGCGTTCGTTGCGCAATAAATTAAACACTACGGACAAGGCCGAAACAAGGTTGCATTATCAATAATTCGATTTGGAAAACACCTTTTAGGTTCTAATCCAGTCGGCACTCTTATTTTTTTCGTCTATTTCCTTGCAGATTTGGGTTTTGTATTGAGCCATAAATTTCTGCGTTAAGTCATTTTATTTTTCGGTCAGCTGAGGCAACCAAAACCAAACCGTGGGCAAATGTAGCCACATCCCACCGCTTGGTCAAGGTCAAGCCCTCTTGGATGCCGAACATTTTTCTGCGAAAAATAACCGCTCATACCTTGCCCCTTCCTCCCTGTGGCTGTTAATGCCCTGTTTTGGTATTGTTCGTTGCCTTACAAGCTGCCAAAACGATTTAAAATAATGTTTAACTTAAAAATTTTAATTATGGCAACAACAGTAAAACAAAACGGAACTGCAAAAAAGGAAAATGCATCCGTTAAAAAGGAAGTACAGAAAAAGCTGACCGATGAAGCCATTGGAAAAGCTGCTTCAACAGAAAAAGCGGTAGCATCGAAAAAAGCTACCATCAGTTTGGATGACCGGATCCAAAATTTCGAGAAACTGAGAGGATTGGCCACCCAACGGGAACGGTTGAACCAGACCTTGAGCGAGTTGACAAAGTTCAACTATAACCAAGGGGATTCAGCTTCATTTTACATCCGGGATTCCCACAATTTGGAATTTAAAACGACCAATACGAACCTTATCAAATTGGTTACAACTCACTTACAGTCCACTTTGGAGGAACGAAAATCCGAAATTGAGGAACAGATTGTAAAATTTGAACTCTAAGGTAACTTCAAATCCTTAAAACAGGAAGCCTACTCCCCAAGAGTAGGTTTTCTTTTTTCCTTAAAAAGGGAGGTATAATATTCAATCAATATATGCGCAAAGGTAAACTCGTAAAATACTCCCATCAAAAGCTTACGGCATAAAGCCGCTCCCGCACTCGCTATTTATTCCGTTTCCTTTTGAGCTGAGATTTTATCTTCCGTTTGGTTCTAGCTTAAATATTAATTGTTTAACTAAAATCAAATGTTATGTATTTATCAAATTTACAGCAGGATGAAATCTTCGTTCCATCAGAAATGAAATCCTTGAAAATCCTGACCCAGATGGAATCCCGAAGGGGACTTGAAAATGCCATAATTTCGAATGGCAAAATTGTCAACGTGGTATCGAACAGCTACGGCCACGTACCGAACGAACTTTTCTTCAAAAAGGCCGAAGAAATGTTGACCGATGCCAGACTGAATTATCAGAAGCGGACAATCAACAGGAATGATAGGTCTTTCATTACCGACTTTATCATTGATGATAACAGCCAATTTTCGGTAAAGAATGAAAAAGACCTGATACTGCCGATGCTGCGGTTTAAGAATTCCTATGATGGTAGCGAGAAAACTTCTGGACATTTTGGCTTTTATAGGGAAGTATGCTCCAATGGCCTACACGTTTCACAAGCGGAAATTGAGTTTTCCATCAAGCATAGTAAGAACAATACCGACCTGATAATGCCAAGGTTGAACAATCTGTTCGATAAGTTCTTGGATAATGAATTTTACACCATTACCAAGAAGTTCGACAGAATGAGGGAATTTGAAATCATCAACACCAAGGAATTTGTAAAAGAAATTCTGGAAAGCACGAAATTGTTCCGGTACGAATGTAGCGATAAGAACAATGATCCTTCAAAGAAATCCCGGGAAGTCCTTGAAATTCTAGATAACGAAGCGTTGTTACTTGATGAAAAACCTAATTTGTGGATAGGTTATAATGCTTTTAATCAAATGCTTCACAATACATTGAAAAAAAGCTTTTCACAACAGGAACGCTTGGACAAAAAACTGTTCGATGCCGTTTATGAAATGGCTTAATGTCATAATAGGTTTGTCCAGTACCTTAAACTGGATTTTTTTTATTCTGAGCAAAAGAGTTTATTTGGAAAGTTAGCTTTGCAATCCCACTCAGCCCATTCCCCTACATTCCGCGAAAAAGCTCCATTCCGGGAAAAGCGCTTCACTACAAAGGTCTTGGACACGACCCCAAAGCTTCCGCTGTCCATTCCACTTGCCCGCTCATTCCCGAAAAAAAAATTGGGAAGCGAACAAACTCCATTCCCATCTACACCTTTGAAGTCAAGTCCGCTTTAAATTCTACTTCAATAGGATAATCCGTTTTCAAAAAAACTTTTGGTAGTTGGCAGCAATACTTATTATTCAAATTTTATGAACATTACGTCGAAGTTAAGAATCAATGTGTCAAACTTTTGAATTAAGTCTTGACCAATATTTCCGTACCCAATTTCATCATCCTTGACTTTTTCTCTCAATAAATTAGCATTCTTGATTGTTACTTCTTTTTCCCCAATTTTAAAGGTATAGTCAATTTTATACCCGTCAAATTCCTTTTTTCCACCAGCGCCTCCAAAACTAATCCTCTGTGATTTATACTTTTTGTCAATTTTGTCTTTATTTTCTAAATAAAAATTATGGTAAAACAGTGTATGGTCAGCACCTGTATCAAATGTGAAATGTTTTTTATTGATATAAATTAAGGGGGTTAATTCACTCATTGCCATATTAGAACTCTTTAAAAAGGTTGACTTGTTTTGAGGAACTATAAAATATCCATCTTGGGTTATCCTGATTTCTTTTAATGCTTCAATTACAGGAAAACCTAATATTCCATATATCTGATATTCTATCTGGGGAAATGATAATGCCTCATCTGGTAAAACTAAAAAAATCACATTATAAATATCAATATTTCCTAACGTGAGTTTATCGCATACGGCCAATTGTGCCATAACTTTAGAGCCCGTAATGGTTCCTACTTCTATATGAACAGGAATAATATTCATTTTTAACTGTTTGGCGACAGATTGGGTGGTGGTTGATAAATTAGCTCCCGTGTCAAAAATAAAATTGGCAGAATCTTTCTTTACTGAAATTTTTAAGGTATTCAGTCCTGCAATATCTTTTTTCATTTTAATAGTTGTCCTATCTTGAATATCAATCTTTAAAGGTGGTACATTTTCGAGGGCAGACCATATTTTCAAACTATTTTCAAAATCTGATATTTCCTCTTCTTTAAGATATTTTTTGTAACCGCTCAAAATGGTTTGTAGCGCATTTTTCGCTTCTTTATAATCATATTGTTTTACTGCATTGTCATATTTTATTTTGTACAATTTAACTTGCAATGAATCAGGAATACTGTTTTTTAGATTATTCAGGGAATTAATTTTCTTATCCGATTTTTCAAGTTGATTAAAAGCATTATCTAAAATGGCTTCGGTAAATTGCTGGTAAGGCTTAGTCAACTTAGCCTTGTCTTCCAGATATATTTCTTTTGCCTTAAAGAAGTTATCCTGCTCAATAAGTATATAAATTTCATTGAAAGCGATATGGTTATCACTATCAGTATTACAGGAATTTGCGCATAATAAAATCCCTAAAAATAATATGTATCGATTTATATGTTTCATTCTATTGTAACTGTGGTTGTTTGCGTATTGGCACGAACTGGTTATATCAACTCAAAAATACATTTTTAACTGCAAGTATCTAATAAACAGGTATCTATTTCAGATGCAATCCCACTCAGCCCATTCCCCTGCATTCCGCAGAAAAAGCTACACTCCGGAAAAAGCGCTTCATTACAAAAGTCTTGGACACAACTCCAAAACTTCCGATTTCCATTCCGCTTGACCGCCCATTCCCGAGAAAAACTGGGAAGCGGCCAAACTCCATTCCCATCTACAGCTTTGAAGTCAAGTCCGCTTTAAATCCTACTTCAAGAGGATAATTCGTTTTCATAAGCCGATCAGCACATTGCCGCTCCATTTCGCGAAAAGCTCCATTCCGGGCAAAGCGCTTTCCTACAAAGGTCTTGGACACCATCCCCGATTGCTACTTTCCATTCCGCTTGCCCTTCCCGCCCTGCTGGGAAGCGCACTCCATTCCAATACGAAATCGTGAACGGAGTCCGCCTGATAGGAATTCCATTTATCATTTAGTCCCGCTTCCTATGGTTGCGTACTTCACAAAAGGCATTTAGACCTACTCCCGAGCCACCGCTGTCCCAACCGTTTTTTTGTAAGCAAAATACCAACATTTGGAAGTTAAACGGAGTGCATAACCGGTCGTACCTCCCTTTTATAACTCCTTATTAATTCCAAATATTGAAAATGTATCAGCAACAAAAAAAGGTAACAGCGGACGGCTCTATGGGAAGTAAATCAAAATCGAATATTATGAAATCTTACAAAAACATCAAAAAGGAAGCGGGACTAAAAAAACAAAAAAAGGAAAACGCTCTGGATATAATAAGTAAATCACTTCAAAAAAATATAAACGTAAACTGCCTGAATGGTTCAGGTAGCATTTTAATTAATCTTTAAATATTTTATTATGAGCACTCTAAAAAATCACGTACAATTAATCGGAAACGTTGGCCAAGAGCCACAGATCACAAACCTTGAAAGCGGTAAAAAGGTAGCCCGTCTTTCACTCGCCACAAACGAGTATTACAAAGATGCCAAGGGCGAAAAAGTCCAAAGTACCGAATGGCACACAGTTGTAGCCTGGGGCAAAACTGCCGAAATCATTGAGAAGTATGCCGGAAAGGGCAAGGAAATCGGTGTAACGGGAAAATTGAAATCCCGAAGCTACGAGGATAAGGACGGTATCAAAAGGTACGTTACCGAAGTAGAAGCCAACGAAATTCTTTTGTTGGGAACTAAGAACGGCAACAATTCAGCCGATTAATCTAAAAATTAAAGAGGGCGTTCCTCTCGAAAGTTTCGCCCTCTTTTCATTATTAACACTTTAAATAAATGTAAAATGAAAGCACAAGTTAGCGAAATTCAAGAGGGATTGCAACATTTTCAAGGTTCAGAAACCGTGTTTCAAATCCCATTATTAAAAACCCGATACACCAACGGACTGAAATATTTGGCGGAAGCTGCCGAATGTTTTTGGCTCATTACGGACACTTCCGTAATCGCAAAAAGCCTGATGAACCGAAGCGAATTTATTACCATCGACTTCAAGAGACTGCCCGAAGAAAAACAGGATTTTACGGGCTACGAAGCAGAGATAATCTACACGGATGGTAACGATACTATTTTGGAAAAACACGGGTATCGAGCAACCGATTTTCCACTCGATGAACTGCGGTTGTTTTTTGTAAATGATACGCTGATGTTACCGAGCGAATATTAACCTATTCAAAACCTAAAAATTATGATTTATCTAAATTTTTCAGACCTGAACGAGGAAACCCAAGAACGCCTTTTGGAAAGTTCCAAAAAGGACGTTGAGCAAAAATTTGGCGATGATATCCGAAACTATGCAAAGGAACATTGCACCAATTTTGAGGTAATGATCGAAGAGGAAGCACTACGGAATATATACAGTTATAACTTTGTGTTTAATATCTGAAATTATCCAAATAGGAACGGAAAGACCTTTGAGTTTTCAGAGGTCTTTTTTTGCTAAAACATATCCAGTTCAATAAAAATCCTTATCTTTATTCCGCTGAAATTCAGCATTCAATTTTACGCAGGGGTATCCATTTTTTGACTTTCGCCGATAACCCTGCCCATCGAAAAATTACATAAAGGGAAATCTTTTCCCTGAAATTGGCAATTGGCTTTTAGCCAAATTGTACGAAATTTTTGTCCCGCTGGGCGGGACGAAAAGGAGTAGCAAGAGGGTAACACGCGATGCGATGTAAAGCACTCCTATTCCTTGTTAATCAACTGATTTTTAAACACTTAAAAATCAGCCGATTATTCAAATTTCTACAATTTGCGACAAATGCCCTGTAAGCGCCCATTTTTAGGAAAGGATTTGCGACAAATCGGCGAATTATGGACTCATTTATCGGCATCAGATTCAAAAAGGAAACCGCCAAGCGTTTTCAGCAATTTTCAAAAACACACTTCAAGTCGCACACCGAAGCAATGGCCACTATGCTCGATTTTTTCTTCTACAACGAAATCTCGCCACGAGAAAAACTGGGGCCGACCGGAAGGACGATCGAGGCCAATTTAAAGAAACGGATCAATGCCGTAATCGCCATAATGAGGGATATGGAAAAGACCCAGACCAAACCTACGGTGGCGATGATCGAATCCCTTTTTCAGACCGAAGAACCCAAAAAGAAACCGCTGATCTTAGAGAAGAAATATGTGGAAGAAAAGCCGAAAGTAAGATTTCAGGAAAAGCAAAACCACAACAACGAACTATAAATTTTTGAGCTATGTATATCACGATCACACCTCAAAAATTGGGCAGGAACTATGCCCAAAGTTCGGCCGATTTTGTAGGCTATCTGGAAAAAGAAAACCAAGGTCTGGAGCAGGAAGAAATGGAACACTTTTTCAATCAATATGGCGATGAATTTTCAGCGGAAGAAGTGGTAAAAGATATTGATGGAAACGGTGCAAAACTCAAAAAGACCGAGCCTAAATTTTATTCGATTACGGTCAGTCCGTCGAAGTATGAATTAAACAGATTGCAGAACAGCAGCGAAGATTTAAAAAAGTACACGCTTGAGCTGATGAAGGATTATGTGGCATCGTTCAACCGGGAAATCAATGGGCGAACCGTGACCATCGATGACATTAAATACTATGCGAAAATTGAGCACCAACGAACCTTTAAGGGAACGGACAAACAGATCAGGGAAAACCAACCCTTTGCCGCCAAAATATTGCAACTCAAAAACGAGATCCGAAATGTTCAAGATGGACGAACGGAAGGGAATATCAATAAATTGAACAGGGAAGTTTCAAAACTGGAAAGGGCAGCACCGCACCAACAGAATGGAAAAAGAATTGTTCAAGGGATGCCAAAAGCGGGAAACCAAAGCCATATCCATATCATCGTTAGCCGAAAGGATGCATCCAATACGTTCAGCCTTTCGCCAGGGAGCAAACACAAAGCTTCGGAAGTCGAGATGCACGGTAAGACTGTTAAGCGCGGCTTTGACCGAGACAAGTTTTTTACAAATGCGGAAAAGACCTTTGATAAGACTTTTGGTTATCAGCGCAATTTCGCAGAGACCTATAAAGCACGAAAGGACTTCATCAAGAACCCAAAAATCTACTTTGCGGCATTGATGAAACTTCCCACCAATGAACGGGCATTGGCCTTTAAGATTATGGGGAAATCGGGCATCCCGATGATGCCAAGCATCCCGACCAATCAGGCACAGCTCGCCCTAAAAGTTTTCAATAAGCTGCGCAAAGGTTTGGATGTGGCCATTAAATCAAGTTCAATCGGTATTTAATTCAAGATGATGGAAATAGAAAATCTTTTTACGGTACTCTCGGTTATCGGCTTGACCAGTTTATTATTTTATTCGTTTTTCAGGATCAGTCGGTATGCGTTCGCGCTGAATATGCTGCTAATCGCAGCTATCATTTATTATATTTCTGAAGAGAATCGGTTGATATTGACCCTACTTTATTTAGGTTGTCCGTTGATGCTAATTAATACAGGATTGTACGTTTTTTTGCACAAACCAGACGAACCTAAAAATAGCGATAGCAAGTACCGTGTAAGTTTTACAACGAGCAAGGGAAACTTCAAACTCGAAAACGTAAAAAGAGGGGCATCCATCATAGGATCTGCCGGAAGTGGAAAGACCGAAAGCGTGGTTTATGGTTTCCTGAAACATTTCCAGACAGAAGGTTTTTGTGGGATCATTCACGACTATAAGGATTTTGAACTGACGGAAATGGCGTATCCACTTTTTAAGGACGGTCAAATCCCTTTTAAGGTCATTTCTTTTGACAGAATTATCCACAGGGTAAATCCTATTGCCCCAAGGTATTTAGAGAACGAGGAAAGCGTAAACGAGGTTTCAAGGGTGCTTATCGAGAACCTCTTGGAGCAAAGAGAATCCGGCACTTCGGGAACAACCAAATTTTTCAATGATGCCGCAGAGGGATTGATTGGTGGACTGATCTGGAAACTGAAAACCTCTTATCCAAAATTCTGTACCCTGCCGCATCTGATCGCCATTTATCAGTATCTGGACACGGACAGTCTCATCCAGTTTTTGGAAACCAATATAACATCACGGGCAATGGCAGATGCCTTTATCAGCGGTAAGGATTCCGAACGTCAGACCGCAGGTGTGAAAAGCACCTTGGCCAATGCACTAAAACGGATAAGCACCCAACGTATTTTTATGGCATTATCCGCAGATGAAGTGCCGCTCAATATCAATAATTCTGAAAACCCCTGCGTAATTTCAGTTGTGAACAATCCAAAATTTGAAACATCGTATTCCCCAGTTATCGCCACCATCATTCACACGATTACCAAACAAATGAGTGTGCGCAGTTCCAAACCTTCTTTCCTGTTGATGGAAGAAGCCCCGACCATCCGGCTATTGAATATGCACCGTATTCCGGCTACGCTGCGTAGTTATGATATCGCCACCATCTATGTGATGCAGGATAAGATTCAGAACGATATGATGTATGGCGATAAAGCGAGCAAGGCAATTTTGAGTAACCTTTCCTATCAATTTTTCGGCAAGGTAAACGATCCTGATACAGCCAAATACTACGAACGCTTTTTTGAAATTATTAAAGACCCGACCAAAAGCGTGAGCCGTGGCCATAATTTGGATTTTGATACAAGAGTTACGACTGGAGAAAAAGAAATCCCTAAAATCAGGGCTGATGTTTTCTTTCGCTTGAAGCAGGGCGAATTTATTACCTATGCAGAGGGGAAGGATAAAAAGGTGCAATTTAAATTGCAGCAGATTAAGCGAGAGCTTCCGGAAGAATCCAAGCAATTTACCTCTGCTGATTTAGAGGCTAATTTTGAGTGGGTTTATGAGGAGGCGAGGTCGATATTCAAATAATGGCTGAAAATATTTCAAACTATCTATATATTATCGTAATATTGCAATTAACAAATAGAATAAAATGGGACTTGCCAAAACAGAAATGTTTACCGATAAACAAAACGAGATTTCCCTGTTCGCAAAAGTCTTTGGACATCCAGCAAGGGTAGCAATCTTAGAACACCTGTTTAAAATCGAAAGCTGTGTATGTGGCGATCTGGTCGACGAAATTGGACTTGCCCAACCGACCATTTCCCAACACCTAAAGGAATTGAAGTATTTAGGATTAATCAAAGGGAATGTGGAAGGAACCAGTGTGTGCTATTGCATCAACACCGAAAATTGGGTTAAAATGAAAGAAGTTATGCTTCAGTTTTTGGATCAGGACATTCCAAAACCGGACTGCTGTTAAAAAATTTAATCAAATTGATCGTATAATCGCAATAAAACAATAAAAATATGAAATTATCAGAAGTAAAAAGCAAACTTAACCAGTTGGAAGAGATCGCCTTCCAACTACCAAATGGCGAATTGGTGCCAAACCACTTCCACGTTACCGAAGTAGGCAAAATCACAAAGCACTTCATTGATTGTGGAGGAACTGAAAGAAGCGAAGAAGTTGTGAATTTTCAACTTTGGAATGCAAACGACTATGATCATAGATTGCATCCCGAAAAACTGTTGAACATAATCGAGCTTTCCGAGAAAGTATTGGAAATAGGCGATTTGGAAATCGAAGTAGAATATCAAGCGGAAACCATTGGAAAATTCGGACTTGATTTTGAAGGAAAAAATTTCTTGCTGACATCCAAACAAACCGACTGTTTGGCGAAAGATCAATGTGGTATTCCGGTCGAAAAGCCAAAAGTAAAAATAGCTGATTTGAATGGTGAACCTTGCTGTTCACCAGATGGGAATTGTTGCTAAACCAATAAACTTTAAAAAAATGACAACAACAGATCCAACTCTATTTTCGGAAATAGAAGAAGTAATAAAAAAATTGAATCCTCAAACTATTTCAGACGATCGTAAAGCAGTTTTACAATCGCTAACTGATTTTATTCAGAAAAAAGTTTCAAACAATCAGGAAATCCGTATCAACTTTATCTGTACCCATAATTCTCGAAGAAGTCATTTATCCCAGGTATGGGCGCAGGCATTGGCATACTATTTTAATATCAAAAGTGTTTTCTGCTATTCGGGCGGAACGGAAAGTACCGCGCTTTTCCCTATGATAGCAAAGACTCTGGAAAATTCGGGATTTGAAATAAGGATGATTTCAAACGAGGACAATCCAGTCTATAGCATAAAATATACGGCAAACGAACACCCTGTCATTGGGTTTTCAAAAAAGCTGGATGACGATTTCAAACCAAAATCCGGATTTATAGCCATTATGACCTGCGATTCAGCAAATGAAGCTTGTCCATTTGTTCCAGGAGCAGAGAAACGTATTCCCTTAACTTTTGAAGACCCAAAAGCATTTGACGATACACCACAACAGGCAAATAAATACAACGAAAGAAGTGTGCAAATCGCCACCGAACTCTTTTATGTTTTCTCTCAAATCAATTCTTGAAAATGGCATCAAAAAAACTAAGCTTTCTCGACAGTTACCTAACATTATGGATTTTCACAGCAATGGCTTTGGGCGTGGGCATCGGCTATTTTGCGCCATCATTTCCCGAAATAGTCAATTCCTTCAGTAGCGGTAGTACCAATATACCCATTGCCTTCGGTTTGATTTTAATGATGTACCCACCTTTGGCAAAAGTCAATTATTCACTTTTGCCGAAAGTTTTCAGAAACACAAAAATCCTTTCCATTTCGCTTGTCCTCAATTGGATAATTGGTCCTGTTTTAATGTTCGTTTTGGCAATCACTTTTTTAAGAGATTATCCCGAATATATGGTCGGACTGATTTTGATCGGTTTGGCGCGTTGTATTGCAATGGTGCTCGTGTGGAACGACCTTGCCGAAGGTAGTAGCGAATATGGCGCAGGTTTGGTGGCCTTGAACAGTATTTTTCAGGTGTTTGCATACAGTTTTTATGCGTGGCTTTTCATTACCATACTTCCGCCTTATTTTGGTTTTGAAGGTGCGATTGTGGATATATCCATTGCAACGATTGCCGAAAGCGTGGCCATTTATCTGGGGATTCCATTTGTACTGGGAATTTTGAGCCGACTGATTTTGGTAAAACTCAAGGGCGAAGAATGGTACACCCAAAAGTTTATCCCGACTATTTCGCCAATTACATTGATTGCACTTTTATTTACGATTGTAATAATGTTTTCTTTAAAGGGCGAGCTCATCGTGAAAATTCCGATGGATGTCGTGATTATAGCAATTCCCTTGCTTATCTATTTCACCTTAATGTTTATCATTGGCTTTTTCGTTACCAAGGCAACAGGTGCAGAATACGATAAGACAACTTCCGTAGCCTTTACAGCAGCAGGGAATAATTTTGAATTGGCCATAGCGGTTGCAATCGCAGTTTTCGGACTGAATTCAGGACAGGCGTTTGCTGGTGTTATAGGGCCTTTAGTAGAAGTTCCCGCTTTAATTTTATTGGTCCGGGTTTCGTTTTGGTTACGAAAAAAATATTTTACATCTTAATTATCTTTTAGTATTTATTTTAGTTTTATGTCTAAAAACCATATATTGCTCTAATAATTACTAAAAATATGGTTGCGGAATATATCGACAAATTGCTGTCTAGGGAAGAATATTCCTTTTCACTTGATGAACTAATGGGACAGACCACAAAGAGAAAAAACGCAATTTGGCAGGAATTGGCACATCTGATCGAAAAGAACAAAGTCCTCAATCTAAGAAAGGGCTTCTACCTTATACTGACCCCAAGGTATTCCAGTTTTCGAAAACTTCCCATAAATCTCTATATCGATAAACTTTTTGATTATTTAAATCGTAATTATTATTTGGGTTTTTATAGTGCCGCAAAAGCTTATGGTGCAAGCCATCAGCAAGCGCAGCGCGACTATGTAATGACATCAACTCCCAAAATGTTGGATATTCAAAAGTCGGCCATTGACATCCGTTTTTTGACCACTTCCGCTTGGCCGGAAAAAAATATACTTTCAAAAAAATCAGATGCCGGAATCTACCATATTTCCAGTCCGGCTTTGACCTTGGCAGATCTGGTGCATTATCAAAATAAATTGGGGGGACTGAACCGAATGCTATCCACCATCGAAGAATTGTTGGAAGAAGTTACCCCAAACGATTTAGAGGATTTATTGAGTTGGTACGGTAATAAGGCGACACTTCAACGAGTGGGGTTTTTACTGGATGAAATAGATAAAGAGAATAGTTTGTCCGATTTAATCTTTCAACATTTGGAAAAACAAAAAATACATCCGGTTTTATTAAAGCCAACCAACCAGCAAAGACCCGGTTCGGTGGATAATAAGTGGAAGGTAGATATCAACCTACAGTTAGAAAGCGACCTATGATTTCAAAACCTTATATAGCCCAATGGCGGGAAAACGCACCTTGGAAAGAATTTGCACAGGTTGAACAGGATCTGATAATCAGCAGGGCTTTGGTAGCAATTTTTGCCGATGATTTTCTGAGGGAAAATCTTGCTTTCCGGGGCGGCACCGCTCTTCATAAATTATATCTGAACCCGGCACCGAGATATTCCGAAGATATTGACCTTGTACAGATTAGGGAAGGCCCTATCAAACCCATTATGAAGCGCATTGGCGAGGTCATTACTTTTTTTGAGGAAGATAGGCGTACACAGGTAAGAGGGCACGGAGCAAAAGCGCTATACAGGTTTACATCGGAATATGAAGAAGAAAGTCGCCGACTAAAATTAGAGATTAACTGCAAAGAACACTTCAACGAACTCGATTGGGTAGATTTCCCTTTTGAAATCGATAACCCTTGGTTTTCTGGGAAGGCTGATGTTAGAACATATAGTCTCAATGAACTTTTGGGAACGAAATTAAGGGCACTCTATCAACGAAGTAAAGGAAGGGATTTGTTTGATCTGGATTATTCGAGACGAAATGTAAATCTCGACATTGATGAAATTATCAAGTGCTTTAAGGCTTATATGGAATTTTCCGTAGGCAAAGTCCCTTCAGAAAAAGAGTTTCTTCAAAATATCGAAGCTAAAGAAAATGATGCAGTTTTTGAGGGCGATATGGAAGGTTTGTTACGGCCGGAAATTAATTATGATCAAAAAACAGCTTTCAAGTGGCTAAAAGAAATGGTTATTCCAAAAATGTAACTATTTCAAAAAGGCCCTTTCTCTCTTGGCCCTTGCTGCGTAACCTTCCATTGACCATCTACCTTTAGAAGCTTGAACAATTCAGGATTTTCCTCATAGGACGTTGTAAACCTTACCCAAGCGGTCTTATCATCGGCAGTTTCTTCCAACACTTTAAAATTGGAATCCCCTGATTTGCCTACTGCCATCAAATCTTGTATCGATTTAAGGCCATTGTAACCTTCGGGGGTGGTATGTTTTTTTAGGGTGGTATTATCTTTATTGTAGAAACTTTCCACCACGATTTTTGAAGTTTCGCTCGGCGAAAGGTCTTGTTTCCCGGCACAGGACAGAAAAAATACTACTAACGAAAAAACGGCTATTTTTTTCATAATGATATTAATTTGGGTTATTGATAAATCTATGCGATATTTTTAATTTTAAGTTCCTTTCCCCGTTCTTTTCGTTGATCTCTAAAACCGCCCTGCGGTCATTGTTTATCGAAAATTTTGGCAGCACGTAAACCAATTTTACGGTTTCATTTTCAACTACTTTGGTGGGCAGATTATATTTAAAAATAGGCTCTTGATAAAGACGTTGTAAAGATTTCTTTTTACCTTTTTGTCTCGTTTCAACCGAGAACTTCAAGAAGTTCAGATCGTAATCCAAGGTAGATTTATTTTCAATCTGGATTACGAAGTAAAGCTCTTCCTTATCAAAAACAATGTTTTCAATACTTAAAACGATGCCCTCATTTCGCTTTTTTATACGACCAATCCGTTGCTTTCGATCAATTAGATAGGAACAGAATTTTTGGTAATAATAGACCTCATTTCCCAACTCCTTCTTAAACACATCTACTTTTGTCGAATCAGCAACAATGGGCTTTTCATTACCAATGCTTTTAGACTTTGGTACAAAATAGTTCAGCCTATCAAGCTGATTCTTATACTTTACAATATACGAAAAAACTGAACCATTTCTGTTGACCACCAGAAGATTACTTTCCTTTCCCGGCTTTGCCTGGAGCAGTCCGAAATACTGTTCTTTCTCGCGATTGTAGGTGAATACAAAATTGTCTGATCCCGTAATTCCTTGACGAATAGGTTCTGGGAAGAACAAGGCGACGTTTTTTTGGTCGTTGGCATAAATCGTATCGAGTATAATGGGCGTTTGCGCTTTAGCGAAAGCTGTGCCACATAAAAATGTTGAGATAAGAATAAGATTTTTCATAGGAATGATTTTTTAATGCCCATTATGGGCTCATAATTTAGGTTTTAGGATTAGTTTGTAGTTGTTGAGTACGGTAACTTTTACGTTCCGGTGGTTGCGCTGAAATATCTTTTTGAAACCGCTTACTTGTGGTACACCGGCAATATTAATGTCGTCCACCATATCGCCGACAACCTCATTGGTGACCTCTGCGCGAAAGTTATTTTCCACATAAATTCCACCACTATCATCCTGTAGGTCAAAGGCTTTCAACTTTGTGGGTTGATGTTGAATGTTCTCGATTTCAATCAATACACGATTCGGCTGGAAACTGATAAAACCATAAATTGGAGTATTTTTTGGAATCCGTTTGTTATTAACGGTAGCGGCTTTGGTCAGGCGCATCCGCAAGCGCGAATTTGCCTTGACCACTTGGTCGCCATCCACGACCGCATAGATTACTGCATCCGTTGTGCCGGAAACGGAAATATCACTTTCCTTTGGATCAGAGGCAAAGAACAACTGGTGTTCCAGCCCCATTTCCTTTGCAGCAATTTTTTGTTCGGCCTTTATTGCTGCTGAATCAACTACTTTTGCGACCTTGGTAACAGCTTTTTTAACGCCAATATTCCGATAGCTTTTTTCGGAATACTTGATTTTCCCTGCGGAGTAGATGCTATCCACTATGCGTTCCTTTTCCCGTTCGAGTAAATCGGCATCGTAAAAGCCCAGGGAATCGATCAACTTTTCGTCGTAGATGCTCGGTGCATTGGTTTCACGCACTTCCTTCAAATCATTGATGGCATCCAGTTTGGAATCGTATTCCTTTTGATCTTCTTCTAATGCGGGAACCGACGTTTCTTTAAGGCTTTCATTTTCACTTTCATCATTGCCCATAACCATAATGGAATAGGAAATCAGGAAAATGAATACTACGGCAAGCACCGCTGCAAAGACTATTTTGTTCTTTTCTATCTTCATAATCATTGGTTTTTAAATGCCCATTATGGGCTTTCAATTTTCATTGTTCAGTTTTTTAAGGGATTTTTCAAAATAGTTCGTAATCAACAATCCGTGTGGATTGTTGGGGAAGTTCCGATCCACTGCGATAAGGTTTCCGGTGGAAACCAGTTCATAGGTATCGATAATCGAACCCCGATTGATTTCAAATACGGTAACCGTCTTGAAGGTGTAAACTCCATTTTTTTCCTCGACTTGGGAATCGATACTGACCACCTTTTGGACTAATGAATATTGCAGTAACCGATTATAGACACCATCGGCCTTCTTTTGGCGATAGAGATTGTCCGCGGAACTGTTACCAAGCCATAGTGCCTTTTCCAAGTTCTTTTCATAATTGCTTGCATCAATGTTGTAGAAGTAATTGTGGAACAGTTCCAAATGGGCCAAGGCTTCCACCTTAAAGTTTTCCTTTTGGGTAACGAGTTTTAGGGGAATAATACTCCCATCGGTATTGATCGCAAAGGCATTGTTCAGGGCTTTTTTATTGATGTTGAATACCATCCAAACGGCAAAGAAACTGGACAAAACGGTGCAAATGACAACGGCCAAGACGATGAACCGGTTTATTCTAAGGACTGCGTAAATATTTTTATAGGGTGTTTTCATTTGTATGGGTTTTAGGCAGTAAATAATTTTAGGGTAAATGAGGTCGCGCGTCGGTAAAGTTTAAATTTCAGGAAGACGATAAACCCCAGCGAACCGAGCTGTACGACAGGAGCAAAAAAGCCGCTGCCTACATCCGTTCCAAACAAATTCGTCCAAAAATTGGTGTTTATCTCGGTATAAATAGCATTCACAAAAACATTGACCAAAAAGAACGCGGGTACCAGCATATAAACAGCAGCGTACAATTTGAAAAAGTTATAGGCGAGCGAACGGAACTTTTCAAAAACGGCAAGGCTTATGACCAATGGGAAGAATGCCTGCATTATTCCCAACAAGAAGAAACGTTCCGCAAGGAATAATGGGTAAATGAACAAATCGAGAATCCATAATATTGTACTCACGACGAAGGCAAATATCTTAAAACCGAAAAGTGGTGTTACCAAAGCTTCATAAAGCAAAGACATTGCGGCCTGGGCTGCTTTTATAATATTCACTTCTTCTTCAATAGGAATGTCCTGCATTTGTAAAGGCAGTAAGGCGGGAGCAGTTCCCCGATATTGTTCTTCAATGGCCACTAAAATGCCATCAAAAAAACCTAAAACTTGTGTCGAAAAAATGACCAAGACTACTACCGCAAAGTTTTTGATCAGTTCCGCCGGACTCAAACCCCACGTATAACCGCCCTGATCCGCAACACCCTCATTATATTTTTTGAGGATATTGACTAAAAAGAACAGTACGGCAAGCGTTTTCATCCCGGCAATAGTATATTGCGAGAAACTGCTGTTCTGTATGGTCTGGAAAATGGTATCAACATATTCCAAGCCTATCCCTAAAATGATTGCCGCGGTCATAATTAATATCCTGTTTCCCTATTATTGATTTTATCCTGCATCTTGCGGAAAGAAATTATATCTCGGTATCGTTTAGTTTTCAATGTGATTTCCGAAACCATTTCTTTCGATTCCAGTTCTTTTTCTTTCAAGATTTCTGCACGTTCGGCATCGCTCATTTTTAGATAATCACTTGATAAGACTTGATCAATAAAGTCAACCGTTTCCAAGGAGTTTTGAACTATGGCATCGAACGATTCCACAACTCTGCTAACTTCATTTGGTTTGATGTAAGGCGAGTTCAGGATATCCTGTAGGTCATTTTGCATTACATTGATAAGGCGCTGATTATTCTGACCAATTTCTTGAACAGCTCTTAACTGTTGTACCACGCTTGATACTTTCTCAATGCTTTCCTTCGCATCTTTTAGGAACTTTACAGACTTTATCATTTGAGCCGTCTGTTTCCCAGATTCTATAAGTTGCTTTACCAAGCTGATAAAATTGGTATTGTCATAAGTAGGCATTCCTTGCGCTTTCATATTGAAGCTGAACAGTAATGCCATTGCGAGAATTAAGAGTTTTGTTTTCATTGTTTATATATTTTAAGATGAATATTCCGTGATTGCTTTTTCCATATCCTGATGTTTTTCGAAAAGCTTCATTATTTCTTCATTTTCCTTTCCATCCGTGAGATAAGCGGCATATACTTCCTTGGGAACTTCAAGCCTAAAAATGTTACTCTCCTTACCAATCTTGATAAACATTTCGGTGTACTTTCGTTTTCCGGAAAGATTGTTCTTGATAGATTTTAATTGGTTTAAATCGTGCGTTGAGAGATTGAGACGCTTGACCAACTCGGCATAGCCTTTCTCATTGTTCAGGCTATAAATGACCTGTGTGTTTTCCAAAATACTGGCGGAAGTTGAATTGTTCGGAAGCTGATTGATGGATTGAAGAATAATCCCAATCGCACCGTTCTGCTTTCGGATTGCTTGATAATAAAATTCAACACTTTCGAGTACATTTTCGAATTTCAGTTGTTTCGCAAACTCGTCGAATAGGATAATCCCTTTTTCTGCTCTGTTTTTCCAGATGGTTCGTTGGATGGCTGACTTTATCAGCTTCAACATTACGGACAGAATTTCCTTATTATCCTTAACTTCATCCAGTTCAAAAACGATGAGGCGTTTATCTTCTATTTTATAGGTTTGATCTTCGCTCACTTCAAAAAGAAAACTATATAGACCATCTCCGACATATTCTGACATTACGTGCAAAAAGCTCGTAACATTGAAGTAGTCGGGATGGATTTTAAGAGAATCAAGAAGATGTTCTTGATTCTTTTCTATAAAGCTGTAAAAACCATCCAATGAGTGATTTATTGAAGTGCTTTCGTAATAATGTCGCAAGATCTTCTTGATAGAAACCGATTGTGCTTTGGTCACTTTTAAATCTGAAGCAAAGAGTTCAAACAGGAATACCGATAAATCTTCTAAGCGTTCCGGGGTTAGGTCGTTATTGTCGCTGATGTAAAATGGATTAATACCCAAATTCTTTCCGCTTTCGTAGCGAAGTACCGTATATTTTTCAGGGTAAAGCTTGGCAAATTTTGTATATGAACCACCCAAATCGATGATGACCAGACGAACGCCACTTTCAAAGTATTGACGCAAAATGTTATTGGCCAAAAAGGATTTGCCTTCGCCGGTGGGTGCAAAAATGGCAAAGTTCCGCGCTTTAATTCGTTTCTTCTGTTCATCCCAAACATCCTTTAAAACTGGAATGTTGTGTTCCCGATCGTTAAAAATGATTCCGGTAGAATCCGACTTGTAATTGGTGTTGTTGATGAACAGGCAAAGCGCGTGTTTCAGATCCGTTACGTACAAATCGTTGTTAGAGAAATTGGAGGAAAAGCAGCAGTAGCTGTTCAGGATATAATTTTTACGTTCTTCGCCCCTTGGATAATATGGAATAATGTCCAGTTCCTTAAATTCAGTCTTGATTTTAGAACCGATGCGGCTTAGATTGGCGGCATTTTTATCCCAATAGACGATGTTCAAATGACCACGGATAATCCGTGCATTATCATCGGCATTGATCTGGTCAAGGATGTGCTGGATTTTTCCTAATACCACTTTGTTTTGCGAACCAAAGTTGGAACTCTTGTTCAGTTCCTCGACTTTTTTGTCCAGCAGCTTGCGCCATTTTTGTTTGTCGTCCAGATACAGGATTTGGTTGACAATGTGGCTTTCGTTAAGCGTAAGCCCTATGCCATCAATAAACCCTTGATGAAACACAAAATCGTCAGAAGTGAATTTCTCATTGGTCTTGCTGCTCTGTACACTTTCGCCAAAGCACAGTTCGCTGTTGATGGCCAGGGCATCAAAATAATTTTCGCCGATATTGACGTTCTTTTTTTCCAGTAAAATATCGGTATCAAAACCTTCGTTGAAGCCATTGAAATAGCCATTCGTTAGATTTTGGATTGAATCCGCATCAAGTGGAGAAAATTCCATTTTGCGGCTGTTGTTGATAAAGGAAACCGAATCGTTGACCGAACCGATAAAACGTTGCACGGTATCATCAAGTTCCCGGATAATGCTCTTGGAAACCTTTCGGAAGGGATTGACGTATTTCGGATTGTTAAGTGCTTTGTTTTTGGTTAGAATAAAGAATAAGAAGCAGCGGTGCTCTATATACTCGCGCCCATTAAAATGATCGTGGGTGGCTTTTTCCAAAAAGGTTTTATTGGGCAGTTGATCCGATGGATATTCTTTCTTCAGATAGACATCCTGTTTGTGGACAACCGTACCTACGGGCAATGATTTCAAAGCCTGAAACCAAGCTCCGTGCATATCCTCAAAATCCTTTTCGGAAAGGGAATAGATCTCGGGCAAGCTGCCTTCGTAGCACAAGACCACATTGCCATTATTGGCAAAAATGATATTGTCCTGAATATCTGCGATGGGTTGGTATGCCGAAAGGTTAATCTTGTTCATAATCGATGCCGGAATTTCTTTTGTTACTGATGATTTTTGGGAAGGCTTTTGCCATTTGGAAGATTTGCGGATTGCTCGTTATCCGCGTCAAGGCGATATAGAAGGCTGAATTAAGAACTATTACGCCGATGATAATCCCAAAGCTGAACGAGAAGATGATGACCAATAGCGAAGCGAGAATAGAAACCATCATTATGGCAAACAGGGAAATGGGAAGCCCGAAAATGACCGCCCGTTTCCTGATGTTTTTATAAACCTCGAACCGCTTCATTATACTACGATTCCGATTAGGTAGGTGAAAATGCCTACTACTGCACCAGCAATCAAGACAAAGACGAGCACACGGGTAATCCCTTTTTTGAGATCGGCGTTTTCCCCGAAGAAATGTCCCGCGTTGAACAGGAAGCCAATCAGGAAGATTACACCAAGGATTATTGGAAAAATTGTCCTAATTGTGCTAGAAACATCGTCAACTGAATCTTCGATCCCGCCGATTTGTGCAAAAAGCGATGTTGAGAGCAACGAAAGAAAAGTTGCCAAGTAGATTGATTTTTTCATAACGGAACAGTTTAAATTTTTGATTCGTTTTCGTTAAGGGAAAAGTACATATATTTGCATTCAAATAATTGAAAATCAATTATTTGTGAATAAAATATTATTTGATATTGTTTGAATTCCGTTGCCATTATTTGACATCAAATTCTATGGATTTTGGAAGGTAGGTTGTTAATAACCCGAAAAGTGAAAATGAAAAAAGTGCTCAAAAACGTTAGTTTTGTCTTTTTGCTCCTGAAAATGTGCTTCATTTTTGCGCAGGAAACGAGTGCAAGAAAAATAATTGTTATTGATCCTGGACACGGCGGAAAAGATTCTGGTGCAATTGGTATAAATGACATTAAAGAAGAAGAGGTGGTACTGAATATTGCCTTGGAAATTTTACAGCTTAATAGAAAGTCTGAAGCACCATTGGCTATTTATTTAACCCGTTATAGTGATACACTCATTTCGTTATCGGATAGAACAAATCTTGTCAAAACCCTTAAAGCAGGTTTGTTTGTGTCTCTGCATTGTAATCATTCTGATAATTCAAATGCACGAGGGATAGAGGTTTATGCTTCAAGAAAACAAGAAAAATTCTCAAAAGTATCGGTTTTCATAGGCCATCAAATTGAAAGAGCACTTTGCAAAGCAATAGGATATAAAAGCAGAGGCTTAAAGTTTGCTAACTTTCAGGTGCTACGGGAAACAGTTGGTTATTGCCCTTCTTTGCTGTTGGAATTGGGTTTTTTGAGCAATAAAGATGAAGGCAACTATATTTCAGATAGGAACAATATTGAACGAATTGCACTATCGGTATTATTATCCATTCAAAAATCAATAGAAATATGAAAGATATTTTTTTAGAGTTAACGAAGAGTTTGAAGGACATTCTACTGCAATTAATTTCGGAAGTGGTTTTATTATACAAATCTTTTAGAAGGTAGATTACCTAAGTCTAATTTATTTAAGTATTTGCTTAAATAAGAAATAATCGTAATTTTGCTTTATGAAAAAAAATTCTTGTATAAGACAACAAGCCGATATTGAACAAATAAATCGTTGCAAAGACACAGTTTCAGAATTAAATGAATCGTTCTACTATTTAGCGAATGGACTTTCATTGGTCGGAAATAGCGTTCGACTGAAAATACTTTACCTACTCTTTGAGGAAAAAAGACTTTGCGTTTGTGATTTGAGCGATATTCTCGGAATGAACATTTCTGCTATATCTCAACATTTAAGAAAAATGAAAGACCGAAATCTAATAGAAACTGAAAGAGAAGCACAAACCATATTTTACTCATTGACAACTGAATATGAAAAATTGCTAATTCCGTTTTTTAAAATACTCGACAAAGAAAAAATATTAGAAACAATATGAAAAGTGAAAACAAATTACTTGGTGCAGGATTGTTAACCGCAATTACAGCTTCATTATGCTGTATTACACCTCTTTTGGCTCTAATTGCAGGAACAAGCGGAATTGTTTCACCATTTTCTTGGATGGAGCCATTTAGACCCTATTTAATAGGACTGACAATTTTTGTTCTTGGTTTTGCTTGGTATCAAAAACTAAAATCGAAAAAAGAAATCGATTGTGAATGTGAAACTGACGAGAAACCAAAATTTACACAGTCAAAAACCTTTTTAGGAATAGTAACTGTTTTTGCCATTGTAATGTTGGCTTTTCCATCCTATTCAGGAGTTTTTTATCCAAACACAGAAAAGCAAATAGTCGTAGTTGACAAATCGGACATTAAAACAACTGAATTTAAAATCAGCGGAATGACCTGTGCAAGTTGTGAAGAACACGTGAATCACGAAGTAAATGAACTCAACGGAATTGTAAACTCAAAGGCGTCTTACAAAAACGGAAACGCAATCATTGAGTTTGACAAAACCAAGACCAATGAAACGGAAATCGAGAAAGCAATTAACTCAACAGGGTATAATGTAACAGGTAAAAAGGAAAACTAATGAATATTGAGTTGAAATCAGAAATTACTTGTCCAAACTGCGGACATACAAAAGTAGAAGATATGCCCACAAACGCCTGCCAATTCTTTTACCAGTGTGAGGATTGTAAAACGGTTCTAAAACCAAACGAAGGTGATTGTTGTGTTTATTGCTCTTATGGAACTGTACCTTGTCCACCAATTCAAGAAAATAAAAGTTGTTGCTAATGCAGATTGTTAAATCAATTCCCATATTCATTTTAGCAGGACTTTGCGAAATCGGTGGAGGTTATCTTATTTGGCTATGGTTGAAGGAAGATAAGCCTATTTGGTATGGTTTAATAGGAGGCCTAATTCTTGCATTTTACGGTGTGGTTGCAACTTTGCAAACCGCAAGCTTTGCCAGAGTTTATGCAACTTATGGCGGAGTCTTTATTGTAATGTCACTACTATGGTCGATGAAGTTTGACAATTATTCGCCCGACAAATACGATATAATAGGAGCATTGATTGCACTATTGGGTGTTTGCATTATTTATTACGCACCGAGAAATTGAAAAAAAACAGAAGCAAGTATACTTTGAATAGTGTCAGTTTTTTTCAAATCTATTTCCGCTTATCCCCAGCCCCTTCCTCAAAGGCTATCAAATTAAACAGTTCCCGCATTCGGCTACGGACACGATTTCCGTAACGTTCTTCCAGTTCTTCCGCATTTAAGTTGGTAGTGGCGTGGGTCTTGATTTTATGCTTTGTCTGAAGGTAAAGTTCGTACCGTGACAAAAGGACTTCGCCCATCACGTTCAGATCTTTTCCGTAAAAACGACCTGCGGGTTCTACGCCCAGATCATCAAAACAGAAGAATTTTGTATTTCCATAATCCTCGATGGTTTTAAAACCAAGATGGTTAAAACTGAACGCAACATTCCGACAGGGGATTATTTCATATGGGCGTTGTAACGGTACTAAATGCCGTAAAAGTTTCAATAAACTGGTTTTACCGCACCCAACGGGCCCAGAAAGTAAAATGCCTTTGTCAACATCGATCTCAAATTTTTGGCAGTTTTCCTTGTCCTTGATGAAGTAGGAACAGAGCTTTAGCAAAATATCCTTGTCCTCTTCATAAATTTTAAATTTCTTTCCAAAGAGTAGCTTTCCCTTGGCATTCAGGTAAATCAAGATTTTTGGGAAATCATAGAGCACGCATTTTCCGTCAAATTTGCCCAGCGAATATTCCAAGCCGCCTTCGGTTATTTTAGAGGGGTTGTCCATAATCCTTGGTTTTAGCGGTTTTGAGGTTGTCCCGATTTTGGGACGCTCCCTTTTTGTTTGGTTTGTTTTCTTCTGCAAATAATTCGGTTCTATCCATCCAATTCACGGCTAAAGCTTGCCAATCCCTGATTGCTTTTCCATTGCTTGTTTTCCAATCGTTGGCTTCATAATGGGCAAAGAATTTTTTTCCTTCATCAGCATTAAAATCTTTTTCAATAAAAAAATCTAAAACGGCCTGCCTGCCCTTTGGCTGTTTATTAATGTTTACCTGTTTGGTATTGTTTATATTAGATACCAGTGCTTGTCCACTGGTGGGACGGTGCTGGTACACAGCCTGTCCGTTGGTGGGACGGTGCTGGTACACTACCGGTTCACGTATGGGACGGTACCGTTCCGCAAGCTGTTCCAATTCGGGATTGTACCGTCCCACATCCGGTTCATCACTTGTCCCGATAATGGACATCTTGATCTTACTGCCTTTGTATGGATTGTTGGACGGGAAATAGGATAGGTAATCCCACGTATCAAGGTCGGTAACACAACGATGGTATGTAGATTTTGAACCAATCTTGGCCACGCGCATCAGCTCGCGACGGTTCACAAAAAACTCATCGGCGAAGCGGCTGCTGTTCCATTCTTGGAACAGCGCCATATACAGGCTGATATGGGTTGGGTTCAAGCGGTCATCGAAGAAGAATTTTTCAAAAGCCGCATTGAGAAGCTTTATATAATTCATCGCTTATGAATTTAAATCGTGCTGTACCCGATTGGCTGTCATTACATTTTGAATCTCTTCGGCATCATAATAGATAATACCACCGACTTTAGTGTAGGGAAGCGTACCATTGATGCGCAGGTTTTGCAGAGTACCAGGACTTATTTGGAGCAGCTCCATCACTTCCGAAGATTTCAGGTATTTTTTGATTTTACCGGTTGCTTGTCGGGATAGGAGCTTTTTAATGTCGTCGAGCAATTCCATTTTGAATTCCCGAAGATCGTCTGTGGTAATGATACTTGTTGGCATAATAGAACGGTTTTAAATGAAAAGGGCTATCGCCTCAGTCTAAACTAATTTGATAGCCCCTCGCAGGATTTGACTTTCGGTCTACAAATTTGAGGTAGTTTAATGGGTTTTATTCCCCATTAAGACCGTAGTACGGTCAAAATTTAACATTTTGAAGGTTGATTGATTATGGTGGCCTTTGAGGCTTGTTTGAGGAAGACGATAGATTAAAAGATGCCAAATTAAATGGAGAATCTTAAAAAGCAGGATTTCGGTAGGTCAACCGTAGTACGGTCTTTTTTTAACAGTTTTTAGAATTATTCTTCACTCTTGTTCATCTCAGTAATTAGGCAGGTACTTAGGGAGTCCAAAAACAATGTTCTGCTGTGTTTTCTATTTTTTATATCCTGATAGGTATTATAGATTTTTCCGGTAGGTTTAAAATCAAAAATTTCTTGAAGCTTATTGGAGAGTTTGATGATACTCAGATCATTTTGATTTGTAATTCCGGCAAAACTTAAAGCATAAACTAGCTCCACCCAATCGGTATTGGTAAATGGCCAATGGATTTTTTCTGTAGTATTCGATTTAACACTTTTCCCATTTAGCTTATTTTTAAGCTTAAATAATCGTTCATCCAAATAGACAACCAATAAATTGTATGCTTTGAATTTACCTAAAAGCATATCCCTTGGGGTGCAAAACTCGGGATCCTGAAAGTAGAATTTTGAAGTGGTTATATGATAGGTATCCAAATAATCACGGGTGTAATATTCCTTATCAAAATGGGTAGCTTTGGAATTGACATACTGACCGAAATCAATATTATACAGAAAGAAACGGTTAAGCTTGCCAATTTTATTTTTCAGGAATTTAAGTTGGGCTTTTTTATCGGCTTTTGGAAATTGAATTTCTAATGAATGGATTTCTGAGAAATAAATGAGCTGGACCAGCGGGATTTGTTTTATGTTCTTAAAGAAGTCTATCTCTTGTTCTAGGGAACCAAATTCATTTGCAATGATTTCCTTTTTGAACAAACTAAGAAGATTACGGCATACTTCAATAGAACGAAAAGCCCTATTCAAAATATCATTGTTTTTAAGCTTAATTTCGTTCAGTCCTTCCAGTAGTATTTCTGCTTGTAACTGTAAATCCATCACCAATCATTTTACAGATCATTTTTAAAAAGTTTAATTGAATTCATTTAAAGATATATTCAAAACAATAAAATACAAGTGAATTACAGCGTATTTGGCTACGCAAAAACCGTATTTTCCTACGGAAATCTATTAAACCCAAGCATTTCTAGGAAAATAATAGGATACCATCCTAACTTATTTTTTGAACTTTTTACGAAAGCCTAATAAGAATTGTCGTCTATTTTTTACCCCGGTTTTCTTGTAGATGTTAGATGCGTGCTTAGATACCGTGCTTTCAGCAATATATAAATCTTTGGAAATTTCCTTATAGGTCTGATCACTTAAAATTGATAAAGCGACTTCAATTTCCCGTTTGGTTAAGTTTTCATAAACCATACTGTCCTTTGCAGGATATTCGTTTTGTTTTTTGTTCCAATCAAAAATTTTGTGCATTTTACTCTTATTCTCAAGTAGGTAAAGATACCGGTCTGTTTCAATGGCGGTAATAGCGTAAAAAGCCAAGTTCATTACAGTAAAAGTTAACCATTGGTAGTCACCAATTACTGTTAAAATGGGAAGCAATGCAATACAACTTACGCTTAGGATTGAAAATTTATTTCGCCTTAGAAAAAAGCGATTGGGATTTTCGAGGTTTGATATTCTTTTATAAAAGAACCAAAGAAATACAAAAGCGATTATTGATATGGGTATGGTAAAAAGAAATCTAGCCCAATTCAAAGAATGCGTTAAAAAGTAGGGGATTAAGAACAATACAATAAAACTACTAATTGCCAGAATTATCAAATTTTTAATTGAAAAATGTATTCTAACAACAAGAATATCATATTCTTTATATAAGTAGTATATTAAGTAAATGCAGAGGGTTATAGCTACACCGTAAGTAATAATATATTGAAGGATGAATGGACCTGGAAAGTTTTCAAAGGGTAAAAACCCCCCTGTGCCATTATATGCTATAAAAAGTAAACCAAGCTTTAAAAACCTAAAATGGTTACTCCTAATTTTTTTAAATGAATGGTGGTAAAACGTAAACGATACGATGAGAGTATCTATTAAAAGATAGAAGAAAGTTGTCCAATGTATCGGTGTGCCAAACATTTTTATTTTTCATTTTTGGACATAAATTTGTTGGTATCTGTATTCTTGGTAACATCCTTCCAATGAAAAATTTTACCATTCATAGCAATATATACATCGGGCTTTAGAAATTGTAAAGAGCTAATGGCAAACCCTAAATTGAAGGGAGCATCCGTATTTATAGAGTTTCCCATTATAAATGACCCTACAAGGACAATAGTTTTTTCAAGGCTATTATTTCCAAGGTAAACTGCTGTATCTTCCATCGTAAAAGTTCCGTGGGTTATTAAGAATTTTTCTGTATTGGAAGCTTTTATTTTTTTTAGCAAAAACATCCTGTCTTCATCGGTAATTGATCGGCTATCTTTGGCGAATGCTTTTTCGATAATATAAGGAAAGGAAACATTGGCAGAATCAAGAAATTCCCGAATAGTGATCTTACTTTGCTTTAGGTGATTTTCTGGGTTTTCATAATCCAGGCCTTCAATAGTTCCCCCTGTGGTGATAATATGAAGCATATTTTTTAGTTTTTATCAGAATTTAATCTACTATAAATTTCACAGTTAATTATATTTATTACAAAGAATCAATTGTACTCCCACAGGTCATCATCTGCTCTCCATAATATGGATTGCGTATTTCTTTATTGGTACTTAGCCAAAACGCACCTTTGCTATTATTGGCCATCGGACATTTCTGAATTAAGAGTTGAAGGTCGATATTCTTAATATTCATTACAAGGGGCACCATATTTTGATTCAATACAACAAAATGATCCCTTTGATTTTTGATATTATCCGTTTCATTGATAGCAACCAACATTCGCTTGATTTTTGAGATGTGGGATTGTTCCATTTTACCCAAATCACTTTCCGCGACCGATTGTAGTTTTTCTAATGTATTTTTGGCGGAAGCAGAAACATCGGCGACATTTCCAGCAACAAATGCATCTTTCATATCCAGATAGGGCTTTTAGCTTTTCTTAATCGCCTTTTGCGTTTCTTGAGATAGTTTTATCTTCATTTCTGGTGTCGTGGTTTCATCCTCAACATCGCCTTGATTCATCATCGATTTTTTACCGCGTAACTGCGCAGCTGCATCTACCGTAAATGTACCATTGGTTACGATTTCATCTCCATTTTCAAGACCATCTTTTATAGTATAGGTTTCACCGTTTCTATTCCCTATGATCACTTCCCGCATTTCAAAAACAGGTTCATCAGGATTGGTTTTTACGTAAACCACCGAACGTTCTCCTGTCCACATTACCGCCGATGCCGGAACAATAAGTTGCTGTTTCTTGGAAGCACTGACATCCTCTATGTTTCCAGCAACAAACATTCCCGGTTTTAAGAGGTTGTTATTGTTTTGTATGGTAGCCCGTACCGTTACCACTCTGGTTTGGGTGTTTAATACCGGGTCAATAAAAGAGATGGTAGCATCAAATTCCTTATTGGGATAGGCATTGGTGGTCATTTTTATTTTCTGTCCTTTTTTAAATAGGGAAATTTGGTTTTCATAGGCGTCAAACTCTGCCCAAACCGAGTTTAGATTGCTTAATTTCAAAATAGGCTGCCCCTGTTTTACGTAATCGCCTTCTTCTGCCATTTTCTCGGAAACTGTTCCAGAAACCGTGGCATAAATGGGGAAATTTTCACGTACTTTCCCCGATTCTTCAATACTGTTGATTTGGCTTTCTGAAAGTTTCCAAAGCTTTAATTTGTTTCGGACCGATTTGTAAAGTTCTGGTTGGCTTTCTTTAAGCGATGCCGTTGTAATAAGCTCTTGTTGCGCTGCGACAAGATTGGGCGCGTATATGGTTGCTAAAAGCTGTCCCCTGCGAACTTCCTGCCCTTCATAACTTATATTAAGGCGTTCTATCCTTCCATCAAAGTAACTTGCCTGAACCGAATTTGCTTCTTCATTTTCTACTATTTTTCCTGTAAGCGAAATGGTGTTCCCATTTTTTCTTTCTGCATTTCCAACCCTACTGGTTTGGATATTTGCCAAAGCCATTGCATTTTTTGTCATTTTAAACTGGTCGGCTGCAAGACCATCCGCACTCGATTCTGCCGGAATCAAATCCATCCCACAAATGGGACAGTCACCGGGTTCGGGCTGCATAATCTGGGGGTGCATAGAGCACGTCCACATTCCTTCTGCTTTGTCATCAGAATGGTTGTGGCTATCGGACATAGTTGACACGTCCTTAACGGCCATTGATGTATCTGTAGATGTTCCAAAAATGAGCCAACCCGCAAGCAGTCCTACGAGTACTGCAATGCCTATATATATTAGGTTCTTATTCATAACTTATCTCCTTAGTTTATTTATTCATTATTTTCCAATCGCTTGATATATGCTTTCATTTCAGCGATTTCTTTTTCCTGAGCCTCAATGATCTCATCTGCCAATTTTCGTACTGCTGGATCTTTGATCGCAGCTCTTTTACTGGTAAGTATGGCTATGGAATGATGGGGGATCATAGCTTTCATATAGAGTACATCTCCAATGGGTTTTTGGGTACGTACCAAAGACAGGGCACCAATAAAAAGTACTAGGCTACCGAGATAAATTGCGATATTCTTTTTTCTGTTTTTATACATTTGGAGCATCAAGGAAAGCATAATTACCGCCATTGCCGAAATCCCCAGACAAGCCATATAAAACCGTGTAAGGCTAAAGTAAACGTGGTTCAATTCATAGGTGTTCAAATACATTGTAATGTACATTGCTATAAATGAAAGTATCAGCATTAATATAAATTTGCCATAGTTGCTTTTCTTCGTTCCGATGTTGTTTTTTTCTGTTGAATTCATTTTTTTATATTTTATTGGTTAGTTGATAGATTTTGTTCGTAATCTGAGTGCATTTCCTATAACGGAAACCGAACTGAAACTCATTGCCAAGGCCGCAATCATTGGGGATAATAAAATTCCAAAGAAAGGGTAAAGTACACCTGCGGCAATGGGGATTCCCAAGGTGTTATAGATGAGGGCGAAAAACAGGTTTTCCTTAATGTTCTTCATAACCGCGTCGCTCAAATTCCTTGCTTTTACGATACCGTGCAGATCGCCTTTGACCAATGTGATCATTGCACTTTCAATCGCCACATCTGTTCCCGTTCCCATTGCAATACCCACATCACTTTTGGCCAAAGCAGGTGCATCGTTGATACCGTCGCCTGCCATTGCAACTACTTTGCCTTCGTTTTGCAGTTTTTCCACTTCCTGCAATTTATTTTCGGGGAGCATTCCTGCCTTAAAATCGGCGAGATTGAGTTCGCTTGCCACGGCTTGTGCAGTGTCGTGATTATCGCCCGTCAACATTATTACCGCGATACCCTTATCTTGCAGTTCTTTAATGGCCTTGGCACTTGTCTTTTTAATTTTATCGCCTATCATTACGTAACCCGAAACTTCACCGTCTATCGCCAAATATGAAACTGTTTTTCCTTGTTTCTGAAAAGATTGTACTTCGGCTTCCATTTCTGATGAGATAGTTGCATTAGCGTACTCCATCATTTTTGCATTTCCCAGATCGAGCTTTTTCCCATCAACCGTTCCTTCTACACCTTTTCCTGTTACTGCGCTGAAGTTTTCGGTTTTAGAGAATTCGGTATTTTGCTCTTTTCCGTATTTTACAGTCGCTTCTGCAAGTGGGTGCTCACTGGAACTGTTTAGGGAAGCGATAAATTTTAGAATTTCATTTTCGGAAAAATTTGAACCAAAAACACCTATTTTCTCGACGGTAGGTTTTCCTTCTGTAATCGTTCCTGTTTTATCTACGATAAGGGTATTCACCTTGTCCATTTTCTCCAGCGCTTCAGCATTTTTTATTAATACCCCGTTTTGCGCTCCTTTGCCAACCCCTACCATTATAGACATTGGCGTAGCCAATCCTAATGCACAGGGACACGCAATAATAAGTACTGCAATGGCATTGACCAAGGCATATACATAAGCTGGATTTGGTCCCCATATCGCCCAAGCTGCAAAAGTAATTAAGGAAATTAGAACCACTACTGGAACAAAATAACCGGAAACCGTATCAGCCAATTTCTGAATAGGCGCACGACTGCGACTCGCATCATTTACCATATGTATAATCTGGGAAAGTAAAGTGTCGCTACCCACTTTTTCGGCTTTCATCAAGAAAGATTGATTGCCATTTATGGTTCCACTGCTTACCTTATCATTTTCAGCTTTATCAACTGGAATAGGCTCTCCCGAGATCATAGATTCATCTACAGTTGTATTTCCTTCCGTAATTACGCCATCCACGGGAATTTTATCACCTGGTTTAACTCTTAGGATATCCGCTTTTTCAATCTGGTCAATAGAAACTTCTTTTTCGTTACCGTTTACCACCCGCACCGCTTTATTAGGTGCCAATTTTAGTAATTCCTTGACTGCGTAATTGGTTTTACTATGTGCACGGGCTTCCAATACTTGTCCCATTAAAACTAATGTGAGGATTACGGTAGCAGCTTCAAAATAAACGTGTACTGCGCCAGAATCCGTTTTAAATTGTTCGGGGAAGAAATCTGGAAAGAACATCCCGAATACACTGAAAAGCCACGCAACGCCCGCCCCTATGCCAATAAGCGTAAACATATTCAAATTCCACGTTTTGATACTGCGGTAAGCGCGTTCAAAAAACATCCACGTAGCATAGAATACTACAGGAATGGATAAACCAAACTGAACCCAGTTCCACCATTTCTGTTCCATCATATCGTACAATGGATTATTTGGAATCATTTCGCTCATTGCCATTAAGAAAATGGGCAATGTAAAACCCAGTGCTATCCAGAATTTTTTAAGCAGTTTTTTGTAGGTCTTTTCTTCAGAAGAAAGATCTGGTTGCATTGGCACTAAATCCATCCCACAAATTGGGCAGCTTCCAGCTTCATCCCGAACAATCTCCGGGTGCATTGGGCAGGTCCATTGTTCGGAAGTTGTTGCAGACAGGTTTTGTTCTTCCACTAAATCCATACCGCAAACGGGACAAGCGCCGGGTTTGTCGTAGGTTTTATCACCTTCGCAGTGCATTGGGCAATAGAATGCACCCGTTCCTTTGCCTTTTGGCTTTTCAATCTTTTCCTTGGTAGGTTCAGGACGCTGACCTGCTTTGTAAATAGTATAACCGCCACCATCTTTCTTTAAGATATCCTGAAATTTCTCTATTGATATTTCAGATTTCATCTCAACAACCGCCTCGGCTTTTTCCAAGCTTACAGATACGTTTACAACATCATTTACTTTGGAAAGTGTATCTTCAACGTGAGACCTGCAACCATTGCAGGTCATTCCATTTATCGGATAGGTGCGCGTCTTTATACCATTGGCTTTAACTGGATGTATATGGTATTTGCTTTTCTTTTTTTGTACCGCTTCTTCAAATTTATCTATTGAGATGTGGTTTTGCATTTCAATGGTTGCAGTTGATGCATCTAAGTCTATATCAACATCGATAACATCTGGAACATCGCACAAGGCTGATTTAACGTTTCTCATACAACCCTTACAGGTCATTCCTTCAATTTGATATGTATGTTTCATCTTAAAAACTATTTAATGTTAAGCTGAACAAGTTATGCATCTTTCAAGGTGGAAGCTTTGATAATTCAGGTTAATTCTTATACAATTCTATCCAGCGTCCTACGATTCCATTTTTGTAATTTCCTGTATTGGGTCATCGACATCTCCGTCATATTTTTAAATTGTTTTGCGAGATGGCTTCCACTATTATAATCCAAGGAATATGCTATTTCAGCAAAAGTCTTATTGCCCATTTGCAATAATTCTTTTGTTTTTTCTACTTTCAGTTTTATTAGATATTTTTCGACTGTAATTCCTGTTGAAGCACTGAAAGACTTGCTAATGACGGAGTAATCAACATTGAGTTCATTGGAAAGGAAAGTGGACGTCTTTTCGTTTAAGCCTTGGAGGCTTTCGACTTTCTTTATTAAAGCTGTTTTGACATTCTCTACTAGAACGGAAGTATTACTATCAATAACTTCAAAACCATTACGTTCTGCTATCTCTTTTAAAACACTTTGACTAACTGACGCTTCATCCATAACAATTAATTCGCCCAATTCAATAGATAAAATATCTATTCCTGCTTGCTTTAATTCTTGTTTTAGGACCTTTTTGCAACGGTCGCAAACCATATTTTTCAGTTTAACCTTCATATTTATTGGATTAAAAATTTTACAGCCAATCCTCCCGCAATCCATATATAACTGATAAAGGCCGCATATTTTAAGATGTTTTCGAGCAATTGGCTTTTTGGAGCCATTTCACCCATTTTGCTATCCACATCCTTCTTTTTGAAAAAGCCCAGATAAATCAAGTATCCTGATATAATCAGAAAAGCAAGATTTAGGTAAAAGGTATAGTTGATCTTAAAATATTCGCTATCCTGAACCTGTACCTGTGATGGATCTGGTAAAAGGCTCATCAAGTCAAAAGAATAGTGCAAAATAAGTGAGGCTCCAATTAACGAAGTAAATAGCAAGAAGAGAATAAATAATGACATTTTCCAACCGTAGTACTTCGCATTGATCCTTAAAATTGGAAAAACGACCAGATCACTGAAAATAAAGGCCATTACCCCCGCAAAACTGACCCCTTTTCCGAAGAGCAAAGCAGCCAAGGGAATATTGCCCATAGACCCTATAAATGTTACAAACGCTGCAACGGGGCCCACTATAATGTGTTCCAGAATTTCAAAAAAAGAAAAGTCCGTATTTCCCTGACCGCTCCCAATAAAGAGGGTCTGAAACCACGCATCAGGTACAAATGCTGCAACAATGCCGGCAATAGTAAAGCCCACGGTTACATCTTTCCAGACCATTTGCCATTCCATTTTATATTTCTTGCCCACTTTTGCCCAAGAATCTTCTTTTTGCATCTGCTTTTTCCAATCCTTGGAGTCGTCCATTCCTGAATCTCCGTCCTCTTTTTCAAGATTTTTTCTTGCCTTGTCAATAAGCTTTTTGGGATTGATGAGCCGTATTAAAATCCAGCTGATCCCTATCAATAAAATTCCCCCGGCATATTCGCCCACTACGAACTGCCATCCCAAAAAGATGGAAATGATGATCCCAAGCTCAATGACGAGATTGGTCGAAGCCAATAAAAACGCAATGGACGATATAAAACTAGCTCCTTTTTTGAAAAGGGATTTTGTGGATGCAAGTGCCGCAAAGCTGCACGAACTGCTTATAAATCCAAAAAACGTACCCAGCAATACACCCTTGGATTCTGCGCCGCCCATTGTTTTTTGCATCCGTTTTTCTGTAACGAAAATCTGGATCATACTACTGATGATGTAGCCCAATACGAATGCCCACAAGGCCATCCAGAAAAATCCGGTGGTGGTATATGCGGCTTCGCCCCATTGTTTTAAAAAATCGTTCATATATTATTTTATTTTAAGGATTCTAATAAATGCAAAATTGAACATAAGGGTTAATGTGAATGTCCACCGTGACCTTCTTCAGATTCATTTCCCAAATACTTTCCTTGAGGACCTACACCTTCAATATAAACCAGTTGGGAACCATAATGTCCTGCCCAGCCAACAGAATACACTGAAAAGGCAAGCACCAAAAACACTAAAACCTCAAACCATCTTCTTTGCTTTAAAAGGAAAAGACTTCCCAGTTTTAAAACAGCGGCGGCAGCACTGGACCACATTGTCCACATAGCATATTTGTCGTGCTGTTCCAATACCTTTTTTGCAGCTTCTGTAAGTCCTTCGGTGTGTGGATGTACAAATGTTCCAGCGACATAAGCCCCTATAAATCCTGCTCCTACTGTTAGCAGGACAACCCAGTCCATCGTCCGGTTCATTGTAAAAAGTTGTATCAATTGCAATACAACAGCTAATAGCAATAGTGCTATGGGGAAATGAACAACCAAGGGGTGCAGGTTTGGAAATTCATCTAAATCGGCTTTAGGATCGGTTTGTAAATTTGGTACAGAACCACTTTTTTCAAAGGCTGCAACAGATTTCTTATTTGAGATTTCAGTTGCGCCACTATCTGTAAGTGAATTATTTGCCGCAAAGGCGTTTGAAAAGTTTCCAAAAAAGACCAACACCAATACGGTAAAAAATAGTTTTTTGGTTTTCATTTCTATGGTTTTTAAATTAGTTTCCAGTTAATTGGAGCCACAAAGCCCCCATAATTATAATGGCTATAATTCCATAAATGATATAGTTGAACCACTTTCTAAAGCCACCTTTCTTTTGTTCTTTTTCATTTCCTGTTTTGCAACAATCTTTCATCGGCTTTCTTTTTGTGCCTGTCAAGGGAAGGGGTTTTTTAAACTAACCAAATTAAGAATACCCTTCCCTTACAGGACTTTATCACTATACCCTAAAAAGGAAAGTTCTAACTAACCAATCAATGAAAAAAATTCTTTCCTTTTTTCGGGTATAACTTTATTTACTTTATTTTTCAATAACCACTTAAATTTTAGATGTTATAGATTATTTTTAAGTTGGGTCATATATTTTATAATTTCCTTTTTCTCCCATTCTGAAAATTTCGCATCCCTATGAATTAAGGTGTAGGAATCTAATGGCATTTCATCATCTTCAATCTGACTGATAATCGAACGTAGTTTGCTGTTTTTTCTTCGGTCTGAATAATCGTCCCATTCGTTAAAGTTCAATTCGTCTTTGCCTTCTTTAATGTGATCTTCGAGAAACCAAGCAGCCGGTTGTATTCTATTGTACCAGGGATATTTGGTGTTATTGCTATGGCAATCATAACAAGATACCTCTATCTTATTTTGAATCACAGGAGGGACATTATTGACCCTCATAAAATCGGAAACATACACGGCTTCGTTTTGATTGCAGTCTGTGGGGAAAAATTGAATCCCCACAAAAGCAATCAATAAAATCCACGCTATGGTTTTAAAGACCTTCAATTAGATGATCTCTTTCTGCACTTTTCCACATCCTGGCATTTTGCTGCCCATATAGGGATTTTTGATTTCTTCGGTAGTGCTCAACCATTGTGCCCCTTTGTTATCATTGTACATAGGGCAAAAATCCTGATACAGCTTTTTATCGGTTCCTGTTATCGCAATCATATCGATCACATCTTTGCTCAAGATGTCAAAATGTTCTCGCTGGTGCTCGATTGGGCTTTCTGAAATATGTTCTGCGTGTTCTTTGGCATCTTCAATGATGTCTGTCAATTCCTGTTTTTCCTCTAAAGAGTAACTGCTTTTATCAAAATCCTCAAAATCGCCCAACAGATCACCCCCGGCCTTGGCAGCTGCTTCCTGATTATCGGCAACGAGGGCGTTTTTTATTTGCAGGTAATTATCGATAATGGCATTTGTGACATTAATACCTGAATTACCCGCCATCATTTTCTCAGAGCCTTGTTGATTATGTCCATCTTCCTGATGCATTTCACTGGACATTGGTTCCGTTGGCCCGTCTTTTTTTCCATCCTTACAGGACATTGCCATTAGGGTTGCCAATGTCATCGTTAGGATACCTATTGTCATTCTTACGTTTCTCATTTTGATATTGATTTGAATTTATTATTTATTTTGAAATTATTCTTCTACTGAAGCGCAATCAAGCAATTTTGCTTTCAGGTTGAATTAATAATGAATCTTCCCCTAATTTAAGGGGAAGATTACTAATTAGTATTAGCTTAAATAAGCTTCACAGGCCTCTGCACATTTTTTACAGGCTTCCGCGCAATCCTTACAATGCTGGGCATCGTGGTTTGCACATTCATCAGCACATTTTTTACAGGTTTTATGGCAGTATTCCACCATTTCCTTGGCATCTGAATAATTTGCGGCAAGTAGTTTTGCCGTTGCACTACATACTTCTGCACAGGCTCTGTCAGTTTTTATGCAATTTACCATCATTTTGATGTCATCTGCATCCAGACAGGCATCTGCACAATAATTGCAATGGGCAACACAGTTGTTCAAAGCTTCAATCAATTTTGAATTTTTCATAGTTTCTGGTTTTAATTAATATTTGAGTTACTTGTTAAAATTGAGCGGTTGCTACTCTCACCCTTTTTTATTTTTGGTTTTGATCGTTTCTTTGTGTTCTACATACTCTTCTTTGGTGATTTCGCCCTTGGCATATCGTTCATCCAAGCTTTTTAAGGCATCCTTTCGTTTTTTTATCTTTTTTTGTTTCTTACCAGAATAAATAAAGATACAGAGGACTATAACCCCTACTAAAATCAGCCAATCCCATTCATACATCATAAAAGTTCATTTTTAAAATCTTGCGGAAAGCCCCCCACCAACACCGAAGCGGTTATCATAACTTCCCATTAAGGAAAAGTTCCTTCCCAAAATATATTCGAGGCCTACTTGCCAAGTGGTTTCTTCGCGGTAATCCTCACCAAGGGCAAAATCATTGACCCACCCAAAATCCATTTGATACTCATATTCTCCATAGAGCATTATTCTTGGAAAAATCATAGTCGCTTTTGAAAAACTGATTTGAGGCCTTAGCTTACTGTCCATCCTTACGTCTGCATTAATGAGCAAAGGCAGTAAATACCGGATTCCCCCGATGGCCGTAGTGTTGATTTCATCAAGATTGTCATCCAGTTCATTTTCAACGTTTACACCAGCAAATACCCTGAAATAATCATTGAGGTAACGCTCATAGGTGGCTTCAACCTCCATATTCTTGTTCCATCCATATTCGCCCCGAAAAGTAAACTGGTTCCTTATATTGGTCGCCGTGGCATAGAGTTCGGTCATATGGCTCGCGGCGGTCAATTCGCCCCAGGTAAACATATGGTCGGCTTCATTTGTAAGTTTGGTGAGCGGATAACCTTTTAGCCGTTTATCCCGAGGGCCATCATAACTGAAAACGCGGGCCATCCCAGCATTGAGGTGATACAAAATGTGGCAATGGAAAAACCAATCGCCCGTTTCGTTCGCGTCGAACTCAATGACCACTTTCTGCATAGGGGCAACATCTACCGTATGCTTTAATGGAGAATACTTACCATTTTTATTCAACACCCTAAAAAAGTGTCCGTGCAGGTGCATAGGATGGTGCATCATCGTCAGGTTATTTAGCGTAATACGAACGACTTCCCCTTGTTTGATCTTGATCTTATCGGTCTCTGAAAGTGGCACACCGTTGATACTCCATACGTATCGGTTCATATTCCCGGTCAGGTTAAAAAGCATTTCCTTAACAGGTTTATCGCCTTCAAAAGTGGTTTGTACCGGAGACTTCAGGTAGTCATAATTGAATTTTGGATTTCCCCCGGTTTTCATATTATCCCCAATTACTTTATCGGCGGGGACAACGTAGCCCATTTTCATCTCGTCCATATCCTTGGTGCTATCCATTTTCATTCCTTCCTTTTTCATCTGCATTTTGGAATGATCCATTTGAGACATCTTGGTTGAATCCTTTTGCATTCCATTCATTTTATCCTTTTTCATTTTGTCTTTCATATCCATATTCTCATCCTTCATATTCATATTGCCCATCTTCATTCCACCCATATCCATACTGTACTTCTTCATATATTTAATGGAATCATTTTTTGAAGGGTTAAATTTTGAAGCCGGTGCACCCATTTTCATATCCATAGCCATCATCCGTTTCATATTTTCAATAAGATCAGGTTTGGGTACGACCGGAGCCTTTAGCACAGGGCCTTGACCTAAATATGCAGTTGCAAAACCAGAGCCGTCTTGTGCCATTGCTCTAATTTCCAACTTACCACTTTGGGGCACGGTAACAATAAAATCATAAGTCTCGGCTACCGCGATAAGAGTTTTATTATGCTTTACGGGCACAACGTCATTCCCATCTGCCGAAACCAACATCGGGTCTTGGCCGCCAAAAGTCAACCAGAAATAAGATGCCGCAGAGGCATTTACAAACCGCAAGCGTACCTTTTCCCCGGGTTTAAAATCTGGATATTTCTGTTTGGTAGCTCCGTTTATAAAAAAGTTTTCATAGAAATTATCGGAAATGGCAAAATCGGGCATCCGTTGCCAAATCATTTTTAACTTGGCACCGACTGCTTTTTTCTTTATGATCTTATCCCAGCTTTGGATTTGTCCTTTTTTGATCAGATACCATTCATTGCCCCGTTTTAGGTTTTTAAGCTGGGAAGCTGGGTCTTCGTCCATCCAGTCAGAAAGTACAAGAACCAAATCTTTGTCATAATCCAAGGTTTTTTCCTTTGGGTTGATTTGGATGGAGCCGTAAACACCTCGTTGTTCCTGTAATCCTGTATGAGAATGATACCAATATGTACCGGTCTGTTTGATGGCGAATTTATATTGAAACGTTTCACCGGGTCTTATAGGGGGAGTGGAAAGATAGGGTACGCCATCATAGAAATTAGGCAATATCATTCCGTGCCAATGGACGGAAGTTTCCTCGTCCATTTTGTTGGTTACATTGATTACGGCAAATTCACCCTCGGTAAATACCAGATTAGGCCCCGGAATCCCGCCATTTATGGTCATCGCCTTTACATCCTTGCCCGTATAATTCACGGTTTCGTAATCGATGGTGAGGTTATATTCGTGCACCGGCCAATTATCCACATTTTCTTCTGAGCCGTTTGCTGTCTGAGCCTGAGAAAACAGGGTAGATAGCGTTACAAAACAAATTGTTATTAATTTTTTCATTGAATTGCCAAGTTTTTGAATTAAAAATATTGTTTAGTTTAAAATTATTGTTTAATAATTATGGTTTATACTTATATAATTTGGTCTAATGAATTCCTAATGTTCTTTTCCATTGTTTTGTATTCGGTGAGGCTCATACCTGTTTCTGTTTTAAACTGGTTGCTTAGATGCGTGAGATTGCTATAATTTAAAAGTTGGCTTATTTCCGTAAAGTTGAGTTCCCTATTGTGTATCAGTTCCTTGGCCTTTTCAATCTTTAGTTTGATGAAATATTTCTCAATGGTTATTTTTTCGTTATAAGAGAAAATTTTACTTATTTTGGAATATTCGTGGTATATTTCATTTGAAAGTATTTCTGAAAGCCTCTCATTGGTTGACAAGGGCAGGTTATTTAAAAGGTTGATCAGTATAAGCTTCGTCTGTTCGACCAGTTTAAAGTTCTCACCATCTATAATGTAAAACCCATTCGATTCTACAACGTCCTGTATGATTTGTTTATCTTTTTTGGATTGAATATCGGCCGTTATTTCCCCTAGTTTTATGTCCAAAACCTTAATGTTTTCGTCTGTCAGTTCGGTCTTTAAAACCTTGATACATCGGTCGCAGACCATATTTTTTATGTAGATTGTTGTTTCCATTCTTAGTTGGTTAAATAGTTGATGATTGATGATTGTGTGAAATACATTTTAACCGACTCGATTTGGTTCATCTGAAATTTCAATTGCAATTCCTGAATATCAAGCACATCGTTAAAATCTATCGTTCCCGTTTCATAGTTCTTGATCAGGATATCTTCGGCATCATTTGCTTGTTTCAAGTTTTCTAATTGGGTGTTGTAGCTTATCCTTGCTGAATTCCGGTTTTGGATCGCCTGGGCAAAAAGGGTCTTCAATTTATTTAGGCGTTCTTGTTTTTGTGCCTTTATTTCCTGCTGTCTTAATTCATTTTGTTTGGTACGTGAGCTGTATTTGTTGTTGAATATTGGAATAGATACGGACACCATTGGCATTAGAATGTCTTTTCCGTTGTCGCTGAAATTCATCGCTGGGCGTTCGGCAACGGGTATATAATCCAGTCCCACACCTATGTTGGGCAAACTCTCTTTTTGATTGAGTGCTTCTGACTGTGCTATCGATTCAAATAACTTGTCGTACTTTAAAATCTCTGGATGAAGTTTTAAGTCTTCGGAAGAAAAATCAGCTTTTTCCAAAGGAACGATCATCGTATCAACTACCGATATTGGAGCTTTCTCTGTCTTGTTTAGCAGGTTGTTGAACTGGACTTTTTCAGCAAGAAAATCTTCCACCAAAATATCCTTTTCCTTTTCCAGTTCATTTTGCCTGATCTGCAACCGAAGTACATCTACGGCAGAAGCCTTACCAACTTCTACCGATGTAAGTGCCAACCGCTCGTATGTTTTGAGCAACTGGATGTTTTCTTCCAAAACCTGCTGTTTGGCGGTAATGGCATACAGCTGATAGTAGGATTGTGAAACAGAAAGTGCCAATTTTCTTTTTGCAATGACAATCTCGACGTATTCTGCATCGGCCATTGAAGAAGTGTAATTTTCCCTTGCCGTGATCGTACCGAACCAGGGCAACATCTGTTTGACGGAAAAACGAGCCCGCTGCGCCCCGGTACGTGTTTCCGGCTCGCTCACAAAATAGCCCGCCCCAAATTCGGTATTGGGCAGCGAGTTTACCTCGTTCACTTTTTCTTCTGCAATATTATACCGCAATTCATACGCTTGGATATCCGGATTGTTGGATTCGGCTTCCTGAATGTAGGATTGCAGTTGTTGTGCTTCGGCGATTATCCCCATCAAACAAAAACCTAAAGTCAAAACAACATTATGTCGGTTCAATTTTCTCATTATGCGATATTTTTAGGATTGGAGTTGTTTTTCAGCATCTTTTTCCGCTTCCGCGAAAGTGCAGCTTCCTTTTTCCAACTAAATAATACGGGTACAATAAAATAGGAGGTGACGTCAATGATCATCCCACCAAAACTTGGTATCGCCATTGGGATCATAATATCACTTCCCCGACCGGTGGAGGTCAGAACGGGCAACAGAGCAAGTATGGTGGTTGCCGTGGTCATCAAGCAGGGGCGGATACGTTTTTGGGCCGCAAACAAAGCAGATTCCCTAATGGCCATCTTGTCCATTGGATCATCTTTATCGAAGGTCTGTGTAAGATAGGTCGCCATTACCACCCCATCATCGGTGGCAATACCAAACAAAGCGATAAAGCCCACCCAGACGGCCACACTTAAATTGATGGTTTTCATATTGAAAAGATCCCGGAGGTTCTCCCCAAAGAAGTTGAAATTGAAGAACCAGTCCTGCCCATACAGCCAGATCATTATAAATCCACCCGCGAAAGCGACCGCAATCCCAGTAAAAACCATTAAAGAAGTCGATACTGAACGGAACTGAAAATAAAGGATTAAAAAGATAATGATGAGTGCAAGCGGAACGACTATCGATAAGGTTTTTTCGGCTCGTATCTGGTTTTCATAAGTTCCCGTAAATTTGTAATTGATCCCTTTTGGGACGGTAAGTTCACCGGTATCGATTTTCTGTTGGATAAGTGCCTGGGCATTTTCCACTACATTGGTTTCTGCAAAGCCATCGAGTTTATCAAAGAGGACATAACCAACCAAGAATGTATCTTCACTTTTAATGACCTGAGGCCCTTTTTCGTAACGGATGTCCACCAATTCCCCAAGGGGGACCGGGTTTCCATTTGAGACGGGTACATAAATATCTTTTATTTCATCAGCGTTTCCGCGAAGTTCCCTTGGGTATCGCACGCGAACGCCATAGCGTTCTCGGCCTTCCACAGTTTGTGTTAAAGGCATCCCACCCACGGCAACTTGAAGAACCTGTTGTACATCTTCAATGGAAATGCCGTAACGGGCAAGCCGTTCCCTTTTTATATCGATCAACAGATAGGGCTTACCGACTATACGGTCCGCAAAAACAGCTTCCTTTTTTACACCTTTCGCCTGTTTTAAAATATCTTCCAATTTTAAACCGAAGGCTTCGATCTGTTTCAGATCCTGACCTTTGACCTTGATACCCATTGGTGCCCTCATCCCAGTCTGTAACATTACCAAACGAGTCTCGATAGGTTGCAATTTAGGAGCGGAAGTGACCCCGGGAAGTTTGGTGACCTTTATGATCTCGTTCCAGATGTCATCGGGGGATTGTATTTTTGGACGCCAGTTTCGGTAGAATTCCCCGTCTTCATCCAGTATAAGGTTTCCTGTGTTAATAAGGAACGGATCTTCAATTTTAGCGTTTTTGTAGTTTTCCGAATTGGTAACTTCATTGTTGGGATTGGCCACCAAACCGCGATCTTTCAGTATAAAAAACCCATCTTCATTCACTTTGTAACGCTGGGGTTTTCCATCGGAATCCTCCATATATTCCGATTTATACTGTATGATATTTTCATACATCGACAGGGGAGCGGGATCCAGTGCCGATTCCGTACGGCCCGATTTTCCCACTACGGTCTTAATCTCGGGTATTCCTGCCACGGCCATATCCAGTTGCTGCAACACCCGTTTGTTTTCCGCTACCCCAGCGTGAGGAAGCGATGTGGGCATTAGCAGGAAGGAACCTTCGTTGAGCGAGGGCATAAATTCCTTACCAATATTTGTCATTATTAAAACGCCCAAGACGAAAACGGTGGTAGGGATGCAAAGAAATAACACTTTATTGCGCAAAGCCCATTTCAAAATGCTGGAATAATAATGTTTAAGTACCCAGAATGCACCCAAAAGACCAAAACAGATAATCCCCACAAAAAGAAGGTTGATCATAATGCTTCGGTCAAAACCCAAGGGTCGCCAGTATTCTGCCAAAAGAAATATGATGGCGATTGCGGAAATAATCATATTGACGATGTTCGCACGCTTTTCAGGAAGCCACAGTCTGTCCGAAACCCTTGATGCAATTTTTTCATCTTTTAAAAGACCCACAATTCCGAAGGCAATCAGAATAAGGCCCAACCAATATCCAAAAACTATCACGGTGATCCCCAAAAAGATTAATACTACGTTGATGATATGCGCGGTCGTTTTTCGGATGCTTTTTCTTCGGAAAAGGAATGCCGCAAAGGGCGGAATAAGGAATAAAGCAACAATAAGAGATGCTGTTAATGCCATTGTTTTGGTAAAAGCCAATGGACGGAACAACTTTCCTTCCGCACCTATCATCGTAAATACGGGAATAAAACTGATGATTGTGGTCAGTACCGCAGTGATAATTGCCCCTGAAACTTCCGCAGTAGCATTATAGACAAGCGTGTTTATGGGCTGTCTGATTTCCCCTTGTTGAACCCGTTTATCTTCTTCGTCTAAATACCTGATAATATTTTCACAGAGGATTACCCCCACATCCACCATTGTCCCAATGGCAATGGCAATTCCCGATAGGGCCACGATATTGGCATCCACATTAAAAAATTTCATCGCAATGAACACCATCAAAACCGCGACTGGAAGTAAACCTGAAATAAGTAACGATGCCCTTAAATTGAAGACCATCACAATGATTACAAGAATCGTTATTAATATTTCAAGTGTCAGGGCTTCATCGAGCGTACCCAATGTTTCATTAATAAGCTCTGTTCTATCATAAAAGGGAACGATGGTCAATTGGGAAGTCCGGCCATCTTTCAATTTCTTGGTAGGCAATCCTGAACTCAGTTCTTTTATTTTGCCCTTTACGTTGTTAATGACCTCCATCGGGTTTGCCCCGTTTCGGGCCACTACAACACCACCTACCACTTCGGCGCCTTCCTTGTCCAGAATCCCACGACGTGGGGCAGGCCCTAAATGCACGTGGGCAATATCTTTGACCCGTATTGAAGTATAATCTTCGGAAGTAACAACTGCATTTTCAATATCCCCTACCGATTTCACATAGCCCAAACCTCGCACCAGATATTCAGCTTGGTTTATTTCAAGTGTTTGTGCACCAATATCCTTGTTGCTCTCTTTTATTGCGGTTACAACATCTCCTAGACCGATGTTGTACTGCCGCATTTTTTCGGGGTCTACATCTATTTGATATTCCTTTTGAAAACCACCAATGGAAGCTACTTCAGAAACCCCGCCAGCGGAAGAAAGGGCGTATTTCACGTAATAATCCTGAATACTGCGCAGTTCCTGTAAATCCCATCCCCCGGTTACATTCCCGTCTTTATCACGGCCTTCCAAAGTGTACCAGTAAATCTGACCCAATCCGGTCGCATCTGGACCCAAACTTGGGTTTACGCCATCAGGCAAAAGGCCATTGGGCAGGGAATTCAATTTTTCAAGAATGCGGCTTCGGCTCCAATAAAATTCAACATCTTCATCAAAAATAATATAGATGCTGGAAAATCCGAACATTGAAGAACTACGGATGGTCTTTACCCCCGGAATACCCAATAACGCGGTGGTAAGCGGATAACTTATCTGATCTTCAATATCCTGTGGGGAACGGCCTTCCCATTTAGTGAATACGATTTGCTGGTTTTCCCCAATATCGGGGATTGCATCTACCGCAACTGGATCTGTGGGAAGAAAACCGGTGTCCCAATTAAATGGGGCGTTAACGATGCCCCAGCCCACAAAAATCGTGAGCATAAGTACAGCGATAAGTTTATTTTCTATGAGGAATTTTATACCCTTATTTAACATAGGTATTGATAATTAAACAGTTATACATTGAATAAAATCCTGATCGTATCAGAAAATTAAACACAACAAAATGAGCCCAAAATGGTACAAACCATAGGGCTAATTTTCCCGATAATCATCGGGAACTGTTTAAAATCAAATTAAATAAGTCTCGTTTAATTCTTGCACATCCCGTATGAGATAGGGCGGCGTATAATCTTTAAAAGGGATGATGTTCTCATCCAAGCCCTCAAAAAGATTAATGTAAGTATAGAAGAAAGTGGCAACGAAGGCTTGTTGCTCAAAAGTTAAATTATTGAATGATGATTTTAATTCATTATGACCATCAATCGTTATTTGCGTATCAGAACAGCAAGGTTTTTCAGAGAAACCTTTTTCACAGCTTTTTTGGGGTTGTTGATTCTCCATTCCACAGGTCTTAACATTATGAAATAAAGAAAAATCAACCAGAGAATCTCCACAATAATGCATATCTACCGCGAACGACATTGTAGTAAACAGCACTATAGATGCCATTAAAACAGATAGTATTTTATTGCAGATTTTTTTCACTTTAGCAAATTTACGAAAATTTAAGAGTTTCGGTTCGTATTAACATTTTTTTAATTTGTTTAACAATAAAAATAGTCTAAGTGTTTTGATTTAAAACTTTTGAAATGTTCTCAGTTTGTATTTAATTTTCAAAAATAATTGAGGAAACCAACTCTACGCACCTCCTTATTTGACTTGAACAACCCTATTTCTATGACTGCTCAAATAATACAATAGCAATAGAAACCCTAACAAGACCACTTGTGATATTAAAGTCTCTGTGGTAGGATATAACCCCAACCAATCTATTTTAAGGGAAATAGGAAAACCAGTTACAGAAAGCCAGCCAGCCTCTTGAATGGCGTGAATACCTTTACCTATTAGAATTACCGCCAAAAGAGTAATGACCCAGGAAGAATATCTAAAAAGTTGCCTTACCGGAATTTTTTTTGAATATTTCAGAAAAAGGAATGCGAGCAGACCTATCAATGCAAAAGCCGCCAACACTCCAAACCCGATAGATGATTGATCGCCGGCTTGGGTCTCCAAACCAATAGCCTGTAGAAAAAGGATCGATTCAAAAGCCTCTCGAAAAACCACCATAAATGAAAAGAATGCCAGCCCGATCATTTTTTCACTTTTCAACTGTGCCCCAACCTTTTTTTCAATAAACTCCTTCCATTTTTTGGAATGGGAATGGTTGTGAAGCCAAAAACCGACAAAGGCAAGCACAATAACGGCTATCAAGGAAATCATTCCCTCCATTATCTCCCTATTCTGTCCACTTATGCCAATAATCCAATCTGAAAGAAACCATCCTGCCACCCCCATTAAAATAGCGGTTATCCATCCGCCGTGTATATAGGGCAAAGCTTTTTTAGCCTTTGGTGTACTCCGTATTAGCGCCAAGATAAGCGCAATGATTAAAAAAGCTTCCAGTCCCTCCCGAAGCATTATAGATGCTGCCAAAAAGAAAGACAGCCAATAGTTGAGCTTTTCATCTTTCATCATTTTTTCGGCGCTGTCTATTGTTGAGAGAGCACTATTTATTTTATTTTCGACCTCACTTGAATTTTTGCCTTGTTCAATGACCTGCCTAACATCCATCATTTTTTGCTCCAATTGGGAAGTAAATGCAGGGTCATTGGCTTTTAGCCTTACTTCTACGGGTTCAATACCCTCTAAATATGCAGCCAAGGCTTTTTGACGGGCTTCGTCTTTCTTGCCATTTTTATAGTTTAACAATGCTTGATGAAGGTAATCTCTCGCAACAGTCAAACTGGATTGCGATAGTTTTCCCGAAGGGGAAAAAATCCTTAACGCTTTCAACTTTTTTTGACCCTGTATATCCGGGCCGAGTTTGTTTATTAGTTCATTATCGGAAAGGGTGGCAACATCTTTTAGAGTGGTATTGCTATATTCTTCATCGAATATTTTTTTCAAGGATACAGAATCTATTTTTTGTTTTTGAAACCGTAATGATTTGACATAAAAGGCCAAATCCCAAGCTTCTTTATCGGTTAGTTCCGAAAACGCCCGCATAGCTGTTCCTTCCACTCCCAGTTTGACTGTATTATAGGCTTCAAATGGGGATAAGCCCATCATTAGGGAATCATTTAAAAAGTTTGCGGGAGCTGGTTTTAGGCCGATTGCCAAACTTCCATTTCCAGCGCCTTTTGGTCCGTGGCATTGAACGCAGTTCTGCATATATAGACTTTTGCCATTTGCATTGTCCGGCCAATTTATGGGCGCAACTTCATAACCGGTCGCTTTAATGATCGCCCATTTTGCTTTTTCCGCTACATCCTTGATTTTTTTACTGGAAGCTTTATTCTGAACAAGGGTTTTTAAATCATTTAAGTCAGAAAGGATAGATTGCCCTGATTCGGATGGTAATTTTATTTTTTGTGCTAAGTTGAAAATTTTGTCGCTAAACTCCTGCATTTCGGCATACTCCGCATTATCCAGTATCTCACCATCCCTTACCGCCATTGGATAGTCTTTGGAAAGGTAATCTAATAGGTGGATTACACTTTGAATATTAGTATCCTTTTCCTTGGCAGAAACCTGAAAGGAAGCAAAAAATATAAAAATATATAGAAAGTATGATGGGATTGAATGAAGTTGTAATCGCATTGGGATAATATTAAATAACCAATTATTATTATTTAGACTAAATATAAACAAAGGTATCTTTTTTTTGGAATTATTAGAATTCCAGCTATATATTTTTATTGAAAAAAACCTACAAAGAACTTAATGCTTATGGATATTCCCTTTTAGGGCAAAAAAGTAAAGCAGAAATGCGGCGATTACCAGAAGGACAAGCGCAATAATCCCCTTCACCTTATCTTTTTTTGAGATTTGACTCTTCGATGGTTTTTGAGCTTTTATCTTTCTTCTCTTTACTCTTCTTTGAGACATCCTGTTATACTATTTCCAATTCATTTTCTGTAAACGTATGGCATTGAGGATGGCCAGAAAGGCAACACCAACATCGGCAAATACGGCCTCCCACATTGTCGCCATTCCAAAGGCACCTAAGACCATAACAGCAATTTTAACCCCGAAGGCCAAGGCGATATTCTGCCAAACGATCTGTCTGGTAGAACGTCCTATTTTAATTGCCTGTGCAATTTTAGAGGGCTGGTCGGTTTGGATGATGACGTCGGCGGTCTCAATGGCCACATCACTTCCCAAGCCACCCATAGCCATACCTACATCGCTGGTCGCAAGTACAGGAGCATCGTTGATGCCATCACCAATAAAAGCCACCGTAGTGCCGGTCTCTTTTTGAAGCCGTTCCACTTCGTTGAGTTTATCTTCGGGTAATAATCCACCCATTGCACTATCCACACCCATTTCCCTACCAACTTCTTTGGTAATGGAATCCTTGTCGCCAGAAAGCATTATGATTCTTGATATTCCCGCTTTACGGATTTGTTTGATTGCTTCGTGGGCATCTTCCTTCAGTTCATCCGCAATAGTTACGTAGCCTGCAAATTTCCCATCAATTGAAACCATTACAATAGATTCTACAATGGTTTCAGTTTCCGCAGGAACCTTGATATTGTTTGAGGTCATTAAGGAGTCGTTACCCACTAAAACCATTTTACCGTTTACCACTCCTTTCAAGCCTTTTCCTGCCACCTCGGATACTTCGGAAGCTTGAAAACCTGCACCCTCGGCCTTATATTCCAATATCGCTTTGGCAATGGGATGGGTGGATTGTTCTTCCATCGCCATCAGATATTTCATAAATTCCGATTCCGCGAAAGCATTATTATTAACAACATCCTTGATCTTAAACACGCCTTTGGTAACCGTTCCGGTCTTATCCATTACCACCGTGTTTACTTTGGTCATTGCATCGAGGAAGGATGCTCCCTTGAACAATATTCCATTTCGGGATGCGGCACCAAGGCCGCCGAAATAGCCCAGCGGAATTGAAACAACCAGGGCACACGGGCAGGAAATAACGAGGAAGATCAAGGCCCGGTACAACCAATCTTCAAAAACGTAATCATTGACAAAGAAATATGGCAGGAAGGTCAACCCAATCGCCAAGAAAACTACTATAGGCGTATAAATCCTTGCGAATTTTCTGATGAACAATTCCGTCTTTGATTTACGGGCGGTGGCATTTTGTACAAGATCCAGAATGCGGGCAATGGAACTGTCCTTGAATTCTTTGGTCGTTTCGATTTCGATTACACCATCAAGATTTATGCTTCCCGCAAAAACCTTATCGCCCTTGGCAATGGTATCGGGTTTGCTTTCGCCCGTAATGGCAGCCGTATTGAGCGAAGCTTTTTCTGATAACAGTTTACCGTCCAAAGGAATTTTTTCGCCCACCCTAACCTGAATTTTTTCGCCAATCCCTACCGTTTCGGGATTAACTGATACATAGTCACCATCACGATATACCAGGGCTTCATTGGGACGAACATCTAAAAGGGCCCGTATATTTCCCTTCGCTTTTTTGACGGCGGCACTTTGAAAGAGTTCGCCGACCGCGTAAAAAAGCATTACGGCCACACCTTCAGGATATTCCCCTATGGCAAATGCCCCTAAAGTAGCGATAGACATCAATAAGAATTCGGTAAAAAAGTCACCGTTTTTTATACTTCTCCAACCTTCAATAATAACGGGAAACCCAACAGGAATATAGGCTATAACGTACCAAATTATTGGAACCCAACCCTCGAAAAACGGGAAGGCATCAAAATAATCGATGATTATACCCGCAATCAGCATTACAAAGCTGAAAATAGCAGGAAAGTAGGTTTTAAATTGCGATACTTTTTCTGGATCACTATCATTATGGTTTACATCATTGCCATCGCAACAATTCCCGCTGGTATCCTTATGTTGTAAATTTTGCTTTTTCTTCATCGTGATTTTATTATTCCAAACCTTGATAGGGTTTATATTCTTTGTCCCCAAACTCTTTTTCGATTTGTAATGTAGTATGGGTTATTTCAAATTTATCGTGCAATTGTTTGCGGATATCATATAAAAATTGATCTTCGTGCCCATCGGGAACGACCAAGTGGGTAGAAAGTGCGGTTTCGGTAGTGCTGATCGCCCAGATGTGCAGATCGTGTACTTCTTCGACCCCTTCAATATTCATTAAATATTTTTCCACTTCATCGATGTCAATATTTTTGGGAACGGCATCAATGGCTATTTTTACGGAATCCCTCAAAAGTCCCCAGGCACTATATAAAATGACCAGTACAATGACCAAACTAAGCGCAGGGTCTATCCACGTCAATCCTGTGTATTTAATGGCAAGTCCACCAAGAAGCACTCCTAAAGTTACCCCGGCATCGGCGGCCATATGTAAAAATGCGCCACGTATGTTCAAATCGCCTTTTGAACCTTTCCAAAAAAGGAAAGCCGTACCGGTGTTTACCACCAAACCAATAGCCGCTACGATCATTACGATGTTACCGGAAATTTCTGCCGGATTTTGGAATTTTTGAATGGCGTCCCAAGCGATCAGTCCCGCAGCCGCAATAATGATAAGGCCATTGATCATCGAGGCGAGAATGGTCGTTTTTCGTAAGCCATAGGTATAGCGTTTGGAAGGCCTTTTTGTGGCTATTTTAATTGCCGCCCAAGCAAGTATCAGACTAAAAACATCGCTTGCATTGTGTCCCGCATCCGCCAAGAGTGCAGAAGAATTTGCCACAAACCCATAATATAGCTCTACTGCAACGTAGATGCTATTTAGGGCTATACCTATACCAAAAGCCTTTCCATAGTTCTGTGAACCGTGTGAATGATCGTGTGCCATAATTATCTAATTTATTTTTTTATCCATTGTTTAGCTGTTTCCCTATTCTCCAAATCAAAATAGTCGATCTCCGCGTTGGTAAACGGTTTCATAAATTGGGCAATCCAATCCTGCCATTTTTTTTCACCCACCATCGCTATTTTTTCATAATCTTTTGCGTGGGCCGTGTCCATTTTCAGGTCCTCCCATAACCCGGGAAAATCCCAGCCTGTAAAATCTTCCATTTCAAAATACCACCGAACCTTCATTCCCTTGTCCAGTATAGCGTGGATAAGCGGATGGATTTTTTCTATATCCTCTTTTCCCAGTGTGCCGGTCGCTTTTGTTGCAACAATATTTTTTTCTTCCAACTCGATTATATGTAACATTTTTTTTAGGTGTTAAGTGATTATTATCCTTCTAAATCGTAAAACCATTCCTCTGCTTTTATAATGGCCTCGGCGACAGCTTCTTTTTCCGTACAGTTTTCCTTTAACACCAGTTGTTTGGCAATTTCCAGTGCCTTTTTCCTAACAGGGGGATTAAGGGAATCTAGGTCTGTTTTAAAATCTTCGAACATCGAGTCCATCTTATTACGTTATTATTTAGAACGATATGATTAAATTTCCTTTTTTCCACCTCCGTTTTAAAATCAGATTTATATTTATTTACTTCATATTCATTCGGGAGTGTTTATCGCCGATTTCATCAACCTCCCGGTAGCATAAACAACAAAAAGCCTCCGAAGAAAGCGGCGGTCAACCAAATATTTTGCTTGCTTTCGTGCGCCTCCACCAACAATTCCTCGGTAACCAGGTACAATAGGGCAGCCAATCCAAAGGCCAAAATGATTTCCAGAAAACCTGTCGAAACCCCTGCCAATAAGGCAGCACTCAACAAGGTACTTCCAAAAACCAAAATGGATAACCCAAGTATGGTAAAGATTGTTTTTTTGCGGTTGATGTTAGCGTTTCCCAGCGTGATGGAGGTGGCCATCCCCAATGAAAGCAGTTCTACGGAAATTGCCACGGCTAAAAAAATTCCGGTCTCCTGATTGGTGACAAAACCGATGCCCATAAGCACCCCGTCGATCAACAAGTCGATCGCGATTACCAATATAAAAGCTGTGGGGAATCCGGTTTCTTTCTTTTGCTCTTTTTGAGGTTCTAAAAAATAGCGAATCCCCAGCATTAGAAGTACACCTGCACCAAAACCGATTGCAATTTCCGGAATGTTGTGCTTAACCATAATTTCCGGAAGGATTTCAACTGAAACCACCGAGAATATTACCCCTGCGGCAAAATGGAGGATAGCACTTCGTACGTGTGCGGTTGGTTTTTTTAAAATGGAAAGGATTCCACCCAGCAATAAGGCAATTGGGGCAATAGCACAATACATTAAGACATTTGATTCCATCCGTTTTTGATTCTATAAGAATGATTTATAGCGAAATGACCTTTTTATTTAAATTTATTAGGCGTATCCTCCTTTTTATTTTTATATTTCGATTCAACAATTCTATGTTTATAAGCTTTCGCTTTTCCACATTTTATACATACCCCTTTTAAAACCAGATTCACATCATTTATTTCGTATTTATCCGGCAAGCTATCTTGATTTACTTTATTCGGTAAACAGAATGTATTGCCACAATGGATGCAATGGAAGTGCAGATGTAAATCCAGATTTTTTCCATCGGAAAGCGCATATTTAGCAATAGCCGTTCCATCATCTATTTGATGTACTATGCCTTTTTCTTGAAATAGTTTTATGGTTCTATATATTGTTGTTCTGTCCGCGGTTTTATTGTTCTTACTTTTTTTGATGAAAGCCTTTTCTATTTCCCTTAATGTTACGGCATAAAACTTCCTTTTGAGGTATATATAAATAGTTGACCTCGTTTCGGTAGGTCTAATCCCTTTACCAGCAAGTATTTTTTCAGCTTCTTTCATCTTTAAATAATCAAACGGCACTACATTTTTCGCATATTCCTTTAACCACCAAATTCACATTTTCGGCCATATATCCTTCCGGCAGATTGATATGCGGAATTTTATGATCGGTCAAACAAACGGTCTCATCACAATGGGTACAATGAAAATGGATGTGCAGATCCTGGTCAATTTCACAATTGCACCCTACTTCACAAAGTGCATATTTTGGTATTCCCGTTCCATCGTGTATTTGATGTACGATTCCGCTCGTTTCAAAAGTCTTGATGGTACGGGATAATGTTGCGCGATCAACCTTTACAAAGGCATTTTCGATCTCGGTCAATGCTACGGCCCTTTCTTTTTTGACCATAAACTTGTAGATCAGAATACGCATCGCTGTGGGGCGAACCTTATGCTTGTTCAATAACTTTTCAATATCGCTCATCCTAAATTGGTTTTATTGCCGGGGTTGTTTTAAGGACTCTCCTGTTTTTATCTGAAAAGCGTCCTCTACATTGGAGAGGTAGATGATACCGTCCCCAGGCGTAGGGGTTTTCCCGTTTTCAATGATGATCTCGATGGCCGATTCTGCTTCTTGATTTTGGCAGACCAGTTCCAATTTGACCACTGGGCTATCCGTTACGTGAAAATCCAAGGATGGTGATGCCCCTTTAGCTTTAAACTTGCCTGTTCCCTCGCCTTGTGAGAGGGTCATACTCTTAAATCCGGCATCGCTTAATGCCTCAATTACTTTTTGCGCTCTGTTGGGCTTTATAAATGCTTTTATCTCTTTCATTTTTTTAAATTTTATAGTTCACTATCAAGTGTTTTAAAAACCGGACCTACCAAAATTTTTACTAACCAATTGACAAACAGTTTTTGATATGCCCGGCATAGTTCATTTATTCTTCAGGGGCTTAATGACCGTGCTCGGTTTCCCCTTTTTTCATTTCAGAGATCAAGTAATAAGCCTTGTTCCAGACCACCATTTCCCCTTTTTCCAGCGGCTGTAGCAACTTGATCTCCATCCAGCCATCATCTGTCTGACCGGTTACGACTTTTAAAGGACTTATTGCCCATTCTTCCTCACCATCTTCCATTACCTTTTTGGCCGTGAAGATATAAGGTTCGCCATCTTCGGTAATGATCGCCTCTTCAGGAAGCGCGGTCACCTTGTTTTCGGAAGTGGCTATTTTACCCGTAAGGTACATCCCCGGAAATAGATTTCCTTGTTTGTTCTCGATTTCGGCGTGTACGTGAACCGCTTTGGGGTTCTGTTCAAATGTTTTTCCTACGGAATAAATTTTTGCACTCAGATCGGATTCGGGAAGGGATTCGATATTAAATTCCACTGTCTGTCCTTCTTTTACCTTGCTCACGTCTTTTTCATATACCATCAAGTCGGCGTGAATATGATCGGTATTGACGATCTCGAACATTTCGGTCTGCTGTTGGACAAATTGGCCTACTTTAATATTCACTTTTTCCACATAACCGCTTATAGGGCTTACCACCGGAACCTGACTATACACATTCCCATTTCTGATGCGGTCTAAATTAACCCCGAACAGGCGTAACTGGGATTCCAGCCCCTTGACCATCCCCTTGATACTGTTGTATTCCGATTCAGTTTCCTGAAATTTTCTTCCGGAAGCCACTTCGGCATCGTACAAGCGTTTTTGACGGTCATATTCCTTATCCAGAAAATTCATCCGGTTATAGGCATTGGAATAATCGGTCTGCAATTTGATAAGATCGGGATGGCTCAAATATCCCAGAATGCTCCCTTTGCTTACCTTATCGCCCTCAATGACCTTTATGCTCGTCACATTGGCCCCAATAATGGCGGTAACCGCAGCTTCATTTTGCGGGGGCACTTCCAGTTGCCCATTCGCTTCCACAAGTCCTGTCAGACTTTTAGTGGGCAGGCTATCTACCTTCAATCCCATCGCTTCAAACTTTTGTTGCGACAAATGCAGTTTTTTGCCCTCCAGGCCCGCGCTTTCTTCCTGAGGTTCGCCACTATTTTCGGCAGATGCCGTTTCTTTGTGATCTCCTTGTTCATCAGCGGTTTTTTCCTGCTTACAGGCACTTAAACTGAATACGACAAGGGCGGTGTAAAAAATCGATTTTATATTGAAATTCATAGTTTCTGTCTTTATTGTTTAGCGGAATTAAGGAAAAATTCCAATTCGTATTTTGATTCCAGATAATTGTTCAGTGCATCCCAAGATTTGCTTTGGATGCCTATTGCATCACGTACCGTTTGCAGGAAGGTGGTGTAATCAATACCGCCCTCTTTATAGGCAAATACCGCTCCGTCCCGCTGTTCTTTGGCCAGCGGAAGAGCTTCCTGTTCATAATATTGCCAGGATTCCAGCCATTTTAAATAGCCTTGTTGCAAATCCTGATATTTTGAATTGACCTGAAGCTGTTTTTCCCTGAAATTCTGCTCGGCGATCTGGGTCTGTATCTTTGCCGATTGTGCCTGTCCCAGTTCGGGGCCGAAAAATAGCGGAATGGATATCCCGACCTGAAAATTGAAAAAGCCATCTTGGCCCGCAATTTTCTGACGGCCATATTGTGCATTGAACTTTGGAAAAAAGGCCTTGGTACTGAGATTATGCTCTGCATCAGCCACATCGATCTGCCGCTCATAATATTGCAGCATCGGGTGGCTCGTGATCGAATCTTTGTGTTGTAGGATGGGATTATCAATTGCATCGACGGTTTCATCGGTCACCGTATAAAGCGAATCACTCACTAACCAAAGGTTCAGTTTTTGCAGATTCCCCAGATAATCCCGGTACACCTGCTTCTTCTGGAGCGTTACCTGCCGTGCCTGATTGGTGGCCGCCAGATATTCAAGCTTTGAAGAAGCCTCGGTTTCATAACGGATACGCGCCGCCCGTTCAAAATCACTAAAAATGGAATCGAGTTCCACATACAACAGGTATTTTCGTTTCGAAGTGTAGACATCACCCCAGGCTTTGCTCACCTCCCGTTCCACTTGCAACGAAGTAAGGTCGAGCGCTGTTTCACTGAGGGCAATTTTCTCCTTTTGGAGCTTATTTTTAGCACCAATACTGAACAAGTCTATATTTTGCTGTTGTAGACCAATAGTGGTATAGATGCCTTCATCCCCATTAGGACTATCCGGCAATTCTTCACCGCCCGTGAAAATATTGGTCCTCCCCAAATCCCAAGCGGTTTTTTTCAGGGCCTGTTGATTCTCTATTTCCAATTGGGCCGCCTTTAACTTAGGATAGTTCGCTTTGGCTTTTTCAACCGCATCCTGTAAAGAAATTGGGGTAAATCCTTGTTCAACCTGAAGGCTATCCTGTCGGATCTCATTTTGATGTAGCCCGTCCTGCGTTTGCGCACTAGCACTTGCAGGGATAGCCATTGATCCAAGACCCAATAAAACGGCAATCAGGGCAGGGTTTATGATAACTTTACCCGTTTTTCCATTGTTGTTTTTTCCCGTTTTTTCAACAAAACTGTATAAAATGGGGACTACGATAAGTGTAAGCAAGGTTGCGGTTATCAATCCGCCAATGACAACCGTTGCCAACGGTCGCTGTACGGAAGCACCCGCGCCGTGGGAAAGTGCCATTGGGAAAAAGCCCATTATCGCGGCCAGTGCCGTAAGCAAAATAGGGCGGATCCGCTCCTGTGTTCCTATTAGAATTCGTTCCTGTATATCCATAACCCCTTCTTCTTTTAATGAGTTCAACCTACTAATGAGTACCAGGCCGTTCAATACCGCTACCCCAAAGAGCACGATAAAACCAACGCCCGCCGAAATACTAAAGGGCATCCCGCGAATGGCCAGGGCAAAAATACCACCGATCGCTGCTAAGGGTACGGCCATATAAATCATAATGGATTGGGAAAAAGAGCCCAGGGCGAAATACAGCAACAAGAAAATAAGTGCCAAAGCAATCGGGACCACTATGGTCAACCGGTCTTTTGCCCGTTGCAGGTTTTCAAAAGCACCGCCGTATTCAATATGATAGCCGGGCGGCAAATCTAATTGCGCATCCAGTTTGGCCTGAATATCAGTGACCATCGATTCCACATCTCTTCCCCGTACATTGACACCTACATAAATCCTACGCGAAGTATTGTCCCGGGAAATCTGCATCGGGCCGGGCTGATAACTGATATCGGCTACTTCTTTTATGGGGATTTGGTTTCCGCCCGGTAGATCGATCAATAGGTTTTTTAAATTATCGATGCTTTGGCGATGTGTCTCGTCTAGGCGTACGACCATATCAAAGCGTTTTTCACCCTCAAAAATGACTCCCGCTGTACCCCCGGCAAAAGCGGTACTCACATATTGGTTCAATTTCTGTATATTCAAACCGTACTGGGCAACTTTCCGCCTGTTAAAACGAACCGTCATCTGTGGCAACCCTGAAGTGGCCTCCAGGTTTACATCGCCAGCTCCCGGAACGGTTTTGATGATATTGGCCATTTTTGAAGCCTTTTCGGTAAGTACATCCAGATCTTCTCCATATAGTTTGATAGCTACGTCTTCACGAACGCCAGTAAGTAGTTCGTTGAACCGTAGTTCTACGGGTTGGCTAAACACAAAATTAACCCCTGGCACAACTGATAATTTTTCTTTTATTTCTGCAATCAGTTCTTCTTTGGTTTCCGCAGAGACCCAATTGTCTTTATTTTTATCCAAGATGATATACGTATCGGCAATATCCATTGGCATCGGGTCGGTAGGTATATCTGCCACCCCTATTCGGGCCACCATTGTTTCCACTTCGGGGAAATTATCCAAAACTATATTTTCAATCCTTTTGGAAGTTTCAATGGATTCAGTTAATGAACTTCCCGGCCTTAAAAGAGCCTGCATTGCAATATCCCCTTCGTCAATGCTCGGGATAAATTCACCACCCATTTTACTAAATGTGAATCCAGCACCTACCAATAAAATGACCGCGGTAATCAGGATGATAATGCGGTGGTTCAAGGATTTCAAAATAACCGGGCGATAGCCATTGTTGATGCGATCCATCATCCCGTTGCTGAAACCTGAGATTTTATCTTCCGCTTTATGGAACCAGTTTTTCTTTTTGGTTGCCGGTTTCATTGTAAGCGAAGTGATCATAGGGACATAAGTGAGACATAGAATAATCGCTCCGAGTACCGCAAAACCAAAAGTAAACGCCATTGGGCGAAACATTTTACCCTCGATCCCGGTAAGGAACAAAATAGGGGTAAATACGATAAGGATAATAATTTGTCCGAAGAAAGCGGAGTTCATTACCGTACTACTTGCATCATACACTACCTCGTCCATTTGTGGCTGATCGAATTTTTGCTTTCCAGCCTTGATGCGCTTTTCGATCTCGTGCACCGTTCCTTCCACAATGATCACCGCACCATCCACGATGATCCCAAAGTCAATGGCACCCAAGGACATCAGGTTGGCCCAGACCCCGAAAGCCTTCATCAAAATAAAGGCGAACAATAAAGAGAGCGGAATAAGCGATGCGGTAACCAGTCCGCCACGGAAGCTTCCCAAGAGGAATACCAGCACAAAAATGACGATAAGTGCCCCTTCAACAAGGTTTTTTTCAATGGTCGCCGTAGTCCGACCGATCAGTTCGCTGCGATCTAGAAAAGGAACGATCTTCAATCCTTTCGGCAAAGATTTCTGTACCTCTTTAATACGTTCTTTAACCGTATTCACCACCGAATTGGGATTATCTCCCCGTAGCATCAGGATCATTCCGCCCACGGCTTCGTGACCATCTTGGGTAAATGCCCCGTAGCGCACCTGATTTCCAAAATGTACTTGTTCGGCCACGTCCTTTACTAAAATTGGTAGTCCGTTTTCGTTTTTGATAACAATTTGCCGGATATCATCTAATGAACGTGCCAGGCCTTCCCCACGGATAAAATTCGCCATTTTGCTTTTTTCAATGTAGGCTCCACCCGTATTTACATTGTTCTGTTGGAGTGCATCGAAAACTTCCGTCATCGTAACATCCATCGCATTGAGTTTTGCAGGATCAATAGCGATTTCATATTGTTTGATCTTTCCGCCAAAGGCATTTACTTCCACAACCCCACGGGTCAATGCCAATTGACGCTTAACGATCCAGTCCTGTATGGTACGAAGCTCGGTCGGTGAATATTTGTTTTCATAGCCTTTCTGTGGTACGAGCGAATATTGATAGATTTCCCCCAGGCCGGTGGTAATGGGCCCCATCCCGGGACTGCCAAACTGTTCGGGAATTTCAGATTTGACTTCATTTAGTTTTTCAGAGACCAGTTGCCTGGGCAGATAAGTACCCATATCATCTTTGAAGACAATAGTCACCACAGAAAGCCCGAAACGAGAGACCGAACGTATTTCGTTAACGCCCGGAAGGTTGGCCATTGCAAGTTCGACGGGATAAGTTACAAATTGCTCGATATCCTCGGTGGCCAGATTAGGAGATTGGGTTATTACCTGTACCTGGTTATTAGTTATATCAGGCTGTGCGCCCAGATTGATGGTGGACATTGAATACAGGCCTACTCCCACGAGTGCGAGTACCATCAGTCCCACGATAAGCTTGTTCCGGATGGAAAAAGCGATGATTTTATTGATCATAAAAGTTAAAAATTTAGTTCAGTTTTTGAAATGTAAAAGAGTGGCCAAAAGAATCTTGACCTGTCGAAAAAGGATATAGCATAGCTATCCTATAAAAACTGAATTAAACTCTTGGAGGATCTAAAAGGGACGAAATAGGCTCTTCGCCCAAACTATCAAAATGAAGGAAAACCTTAGAAGATACTTCTGTATTAATTGGCTTAAAATTCGCTGAAGCAAATTCCACCGTATGTACGTGACAGCAATGGCAGGTACAGAAAGGGGGGCAAGTATCTGACACGCTATGGTTATGATCCAAATTTGAAGCGGCTAAGACCACGGTCTGAGAATTATCGGAAACCACATCCGCACTAACATCAGTACAAGGCAACGCGTTGAGCGTCAAAATGTAAAGACCAAATATGAATGTTACTAATTTCACGTTGCAAAGATAAGAAAATTGTGATGCATAGGGTGTGCAAAGGTCAATGAACAGCTTTTTAATTACATCAGCTATTTCAAAAATTGAAATAATTGTGAGATATCCAAAAAACAATGAGCGACCAAAAAAGTATAACTATCCCCCCGATTAACCAGCTTTTTCTTTTGTTCCAGTTATAATCCTTTGCCTTTAAGAGGCATTCCTGTTTTACTTCCTCTGGGATGAGTTTTATGGAAAAATAAATCCCAATGGGCAATAAAATAAGATCATCCAAATAGCCAATTATCGGAATAAAATCGGGGATAAGATCAATAGGGCTAAGGGCGTAAGCAATGATGACAAAAATTAAAACCTTTGCATACCAAGGAATTCGCTTATTCTTATAAGCCAAGTGCAGTATTACCAGCTGCCGTTTTAGTTTTTTTGCCCATAATTTTAGTTTTTTCATCATCATACCAACGGTATTCAGATGCTAAGAGATTAGCACACAAAAAAAATAGATACCAAATAAAATTTGAAGGTATTTATTGTTTTTTAGTTTAAGATATTCATATATCTTTGTTTTCACGAATAAAATCGAGGCAAAGGTTACCTATTCGGTTACCTCGTTTTATTGAAACAATATAAGTGTCTGGTTATTAAAATATTGTCTAGTGGCAAGTTAGTTCTGCCACCCCGACAAAGACCATTACCAAATGGCATTAGAACCCTGTAAATCTAATGATTTACAGGGTTTTATATTTTTGATACTTTCATCTAAAGGTATATGATACCGTACAAAATGTATGCAATCCATTGTACAAGCTGTCGTAATTCGACCTGGCATTTAGGCGACCTGGATGTAGTCTTTTAAACAATTCCTATTTAATAAAAAGATATACAAAACTCTAATTAACAGCGCATTAAATGTTTTCTTTTTTACGAGGAAATAGAGGAGCAACCCCAAAAAATTGGACATCTACGTCCGGATCACGGTGGACAAAAAGAACGCCGCCATCAGTATAAAACGTGATATCTTGGTGCGATTGGGATATTTTGAGGATAAGGGCAAAGGAAACCCATGAAAACCTGATCCTGCTGAACAGTTATCTGGACGATGTGCGTGCCGAAATACTCAACGCCCATAAGAAGCTCCACTCCGCACGCAATTTGGTCACGGCAAAAGAAATCAAGTTGATGTACCTCGGGGAGGCTGAACTGTGCATGAGCCTGATGGACGTTGTGATTACCACAATACCAATAGGGGACAATCCCTTAAGTCGGGAACCATGAAAACTACTATTCCACCGAAAAATACCTGAAATTCCAATTTTTGATATATCACATAAATTTGTCGGCTTATACCCGATTTATTTTTAGAACTGCAAAGTACCTAAGCGGATAAAATGTCTAGTTTTGTTAGTTTTGAAAAACTTGCTATGCCTATAGATTATTAAATTATGCCTGAAAATTATAGGAAAGCAAAAAGAAAGAACTTCTGGATTTAATAGAATATAAGAAAATGATCCTGTTAGTTTATCAGTAATCATGTAGATTATGGCGGTAGACGATACCAATCGGTCTGGAAGTCGATGAGTAGAATGATTGTTTTAGAAAGCATCGAGCAGAATTAACAAAAAAGAACAATACCATAAAACTACAGAAATGAGAAAACTTATAATCTTATTGATTTTCCTTTATTTAGGAAATTTGCATGCGCAAAAACTCTATGCTTATAAAGCTACTTACCATTTAGAATATCAGGAAGATTCTACCGATGAAAATTCCATACAATCTGAAACCGTTTTGCTTTACTTAGGGAAAGGTCAATCGCGATATTCCAGTTTAGGTACAGCGGTAGAAGATTCTATAGGAGGACTCGAAGCCCCAGAAACGGATTTTCATTATATGATTTATAAGAATTACCAGGATAACGAACTTACTTTAGCCGAAAAAATTACGGCAGACCGGTATAAATATAAATATACACAGAAGTTAGAAGTGATCGATTGGGAAATACAGCCAGAGCATAAAGAAATTTTAAGCTTTAGCGTTCAAAAGGCGACAGGCTCTTTTGCCGGTAGAAATTATATTGCCTGGTTTGCACCGGAACTTCCATTTTCAGACGGTCCTTATAAATTCAGCGGCTTACCGGGACTTATTTTAGAGATATCAGATCTTAAAGATGACTATCATTTTACACTTACCGGATTTCAGGAATTTGACAAACCGGTGACAAAATCATTGAATTTGGATAATTATAAAGTGGTTTCTCAAGAAGAACTCGACCAATTTAGAGATGATGATAACCGGGACCCACTTGGCGCATTGAAAAATGCAGGAGTTAAATTCGGTTTTATCAATAAAGAGGTTGAAGCTAAAACAAGGAAAGAACTAAGCGAAAAGTATAAGAGGCGAAACAATCCTATTGAACTTCATCCATCAGTAAATCATCATTAATCCAAAAATGATAATGAAAATAAAGCTATTTTTAATACTGGTATTCTTCTCTTTAAAGATTTCAGCACAGGAAAACTCTAAAGAAACATTCGATTATAAAGCTACTTACCGTTTAGAATATCAAGAAGACTCTACCGATACAAATTCCGTAAAATCTGAAATAGGTGTTCTGTATTTAGGTAAAGTCCACTCGCGATATTCCAGCCTGGGTAAAGCCGTAAAAGATTCTCTAGAGCATTTGCCTACTCCTGAAATGATGAGGATGGATGAGTATAATGCAATGACTGATTTTAAGTATTCCATCTATAAAGATTATCAGGATAACCAACTTGTACTGGCTGAAAAGGTTTTTCAATATCAATTGAAATATAAACAGGATTTAAAACAGATCGATTGGGAAATTCTGCTTGAAACTAAAGAAATTTTAGGCTTTCAAGTTCAAAAAGCTAAGGGAAGTTTTGCAGGCAGAAGTTACATTGCATGGTTTGCTTCAGAATTACCTTTTTTAGATGGACCATATAAGTTTAATGGCTTGCCAGGTCTTATTCTAGAAATTTCAGATTTACAAAATCAGTATCACTTTACTTTAACAGGATTTCAGGAATTGCAAAAACCTGTTGATCAACTATTAAATCTCAAGAATTATAAGATGGTTTCTCAACAAGAGCTTGATCAGGTTAGAGATGATTATTATCGTGACCCCATTGGCACCATGCAAAAGGCAGGCGTCAAATTCGGTTGGAGCGAAGAAGATGAAGCAAAAGCAAGAAAAGAACTAAGCGAAAAATACAAAAAGCGAAATAACCCAATAGAGCTTCAGGAATAGAAAAAATTATCAATTAAAAGAATTGAACAATTGGATGATTTTAGAAAGATTTTCTTTTTTCTTATATCGATATTCATCATTTCTGCAGGCTATTCTCAAAAAGAAATTTCAGGGCAGGTTTTCGGCAAGGAGCAGGAAAGCCTTAGCGGGGCAACCGTGATGATCAGTAAAGATTCGGTTTCTTCAATATTGGCTTATGGTATTTCGGATGGAAATGGGAAATTTAAAATAGCGGTCAAAAGTGAGCTTGATTCTCTGTTTTTAAAAGTTTCATACATTGGTTTTGGTACCTTTAAAAAAACGATTCAGAATAAAACGCAGACATTGGAAGTTAAGCTTTCGCCTTCTTCAGAATCTTTAAAGGAAGTGCTTGTGAAATCTGAAATTTTGCAGCAACGTGGCGATACGCTTAGTTTTTCGGTAGCTGCTTTTAAAGATAAAAACGACCGGGTAATTGGCGATATTTTAAAGAAATTACCGGGAATTGATATTCGACCAAATGGACAAATTTATTATAAAGACGAGCCTATCCAGAAATATTATATCGAAGGTTTAGATCTGTTGGAAGGGCGCTATAACCTGGCAAATAATAACCTTTCTGCACAAGCGGTTTCTAAAGTGGAGATTATGGAAAATCACCAGCCGATAAAGGTTTTGGATAGTTTGGAGTTTTCAGAGCGCGCCTCGATAAATATCAAGCTTAAAAAAGATATTACGTTTAGCGGAACAGCAACCGCCGGGATTGGTGCAGCGCCGTTGCTTTGGGAAGCAAATGTTACTCCTATGATCTTTACAAAAAAAAGACAGGCGATCGTTACCTATCAAAGTAATAATACCGGGAACGACGTTTCGGGTGAAATTAGTGATTTTTCGATCAAATATGCCGGGGAAAATTTTGATATCGATAATACCGATTGGCTGTCGATTCAAAATGTATCAGAGCCTCCATTTTCTTCGGAACGGTGGCTGGATAATAATGTTCATTTGGGTTCAGTAAACATTTTAAAGCGCGTTAAGGAAGATTTAGATTTAAAACTGAATATTTCTTATCTCAATGATTACCAGCAACAGGATGGAAGCACACAAACACGCTATTTTACTCCTACAGATACGATCGATGTGATCGAGAATACACAAGTAATGATATTTTTGTAAGCAAGTTAGAGGGACAACTCACCTTAGAGAATAATGCTGACAAAAATTACTTTAAGGATCAATTAGAATTTAATGGAATTTGGAATGCTAATCGCGGTTTGATCGATCGACCCGATGCAAAAATAAATCAGCAGCTGGATAATCCTTTCTTCGGAATTAAAAATGATCTTCGCCTGCTTCGGACGTTAGGAAAACAATTGATCACTTTTAATTCGAACACGGGTTTTGCACAAAGTAATCAGGATTTATTGGTGCAACCAGGGCAATTTGAAGCTATTTTTAATGATGGCGATCCCTATGGGGAAATCCAGCAACTGGTTTCTTCAAGAAAAATATATACCGATAATTCGGCTGGTTTTACCAAAGCACTTGGCAAATTTACGATCTCCCCAAAATTTGGATTTTCGATCCAGAATCAGCAATTAGATACCGATATTTTTCTGGAAAACGGGGAAGAGGTTTTAGATACCGATTTTAAAAACAGAACCGAATTTGTAGAATCTTCGATTTATTTTAAAAACGCTTTCAGTTTTAAAAGTGAGGATGAAACCTGGAATATACGCTTAAGCACACCGCTTCAATTTAAAAGTTTTCAGCTTGAGGACGCGAATTTTGAAGAAACCAGAGCGTTAAACCGACTGGTTTTTGAACCCAATTTTTATGCAAAGAAAAAACTTTCAGCCTATTGGGAGGCAAATGCTTCAGCAGGATTGCGTTATGATTTTGGGGAACTTCAGCAATTATATTATGGATTTTTACTGAATGGTTATCGAAATTTGAATCGGTACAATGCACCAATTTCCAAAGAAACACGACAAAATTATAGCGGTGGCTTGAGCTATCGAAATCCGTTTAAGCAATTGTTTATAGACGCCTCTTACTCGTATGCCTATTCTGAAGACAACTTATTGTACAGTTCTACTATTGGCGAAAACGGAACAACAATTTTAGAAGCAGTGGCTCGCGATAATAGCTTCGATAGTCATAGCTTTAGCGCCGGCGGAAGTAAATACTTCAGGAAGATAAAAACAACGCTTAAACTGAATACCTCCTATAATTTATCAAAGCGGCAGCAGCTTTTAAATAACACGCTGGCCGAAGTGAATACGAAAAGTTTGAACCTAAGGGGAAGTGTTGATGCTGAGTTTTCGAGTTGGCTAATTGCGAGTTATTCGGGAAATTTTTCAACTTATACTTCAGGATTTGGAGGAAGCGATTTTCAGCAAATAGAAACACATCAACATACGCTCGATCTTTATTTTTACCCGAAAGACAATCAATATCTTAGTATAAGTGGTGAATATTATAGCAATTCTTTATCTGAAAATGGCGATAATTATTTTGTGAACCTGGGCTATCAGTTTACTTTTGAGAAACCAAAAATGGATCTGAACATCAGTTGGCAAAATATCCTCAATACCGATGCATTTATCAATGCTTACAATAATCAATATTATTACGTGCAAAGTAGTTATCGATTACGACCATCGCAGGTGTTAGTCACTTTGAAATTTACGCTTTAATTTTGCGATTATAAATAGTTTAATTTTATTTAAATTAAAATTAAAAAATTTGTCACTCCCTCCCGATAACTTTCGAAATACATAGAAGCTCTTACAAAAAAACTAACAGGGGTAATCCTATGCCGGCAGATTAAGCTGAGGATAGTCAGGTAGGTGCTATAAAATAAAATAACAAAATCAGATTATTATGAACCCAGACATAACCTGATTGAAGCCTGTTTTTATGCAGTTTATTGATCTGCTAATAGAGCAAATGTGATTATTCCTGTATAAGGCTAAAAGCGCCCTTGACTAGAAAGCGGTCCCCCTCTTTAAATTCATTACTGTTTTTAATTATGCTAAAACCATTGTAGGTGTCGCCAGGTAAGACTTCCCTGCGATCAAAGAAATATAGGCTATCGTTTTGTTTTTTTAATTGTAGGATATAATTTTTATCATCCAGTGATACAATACTTTCTGTGGGAAGGGCTTTGGCCTTTTTTTCACTGGTAATGATCTGGGCATTGACAAACATTCCGGTTGCAAAATGTGCCTCTCTATCCTCATCTTTAAAATGGCCGTGCACTTTTACCGTGCGCTTTTTTTCATCGATTGAGGTGCCTACAAGATGTACCTCACCGTCTATAGTATCTGTTTTTACCTCTGGAATGGTAAGCCAGATATCCTGCCCTTCCTTAACCTGCATTAAATCCTTTTCAAAAACGTTGAGTTCTATATGTAAATGTGTCGGGTCTATAATCTGCATGAGTTCATCTGCGGTGGAAACATACATACCTTTATTGATCATCATTTCGGTAATACTTCCAGAAATGGGGGCATAAATCCGTATAATCGAAGTGATTTTACCATTTTCTACAGCTTGTGGACTGATATTGAGCATTTCCAGTTTTTTGCGTAACCCTTGGTAGGTCGCTAGGTTCCGTTTGTATTCACTTTCTGCCTTTAGATAATTTTTTTCGGAAGTGATATCTTCCCTATACAGTTCTTTTTGCCGCTCGTATTCTGATTTTAAATACTTCATTTGCTCCATCACGTCCAAATATTCCTGCTGCATCTGTACATATTCAGGATTTTCGAGACTTACTAAAAATTGTCCTTTTTTCACCTTATCTCCTATAAGAAGAGCGGTTTGTTTAACATAGCCCGCTGCATACGTTGTAATAAGCGCCTTGTTTTCTGGTGGCACATCTATGGTTCCCGTTGCTTCTACCGTTACAGGAAAGGTTTTACTGTCCATACCGCCCAGGCTCATTCCGTTACCTTCAAATTGGGCCTGTGTTACTTTTATTGCGGCATGATCTTCAGGTTTTTTGCTGTTTTCATCTTGCTTTTCTTCGGTGTTTCCGCAGGAAAGAAAGAGAAAAAGAAATATAGACGATATGTATATTATGGCATTTTTTATCATTTTTCAGAAGGATATAACGTGAGGTAATTAAGGTTTATGACCGTTTGGTTATAGGCGTTTAGGTTTTCATAATAATTTAAAATAATTTCATAAGAATTTTCTAGACTTCTTATGTATTCAAAAAAATCAATTTCCCCATTTTTATAGCTTATGGTGGCCGTTTTTAAAATTTCTTCAGACAGGTTTTTTCCTTGACTTTCATAATAAGAAAGTGCTTCTTGGTATTTTTGCAACTGCTTTTGCGATTGAAGGTAGTGTGCATTGAGTCTGATCTTATAATTGCTGGCCTCTTGTTCTGCAGCATCCTTTGCAAAATTGGCTGCCTTGATCCTTGAAGAATTTCCGAAAAACAATAAAGGTATTTTTAGACCGATTTGATACCCTTTTAGAGTATTTTGTATCGTATTATTATTCCCTTGAAAATAAGTTAGGCTTATATCGGGTAGCAGATTTTGCTTTTCGAGTCGCGCCTGGGCAGCAAAAACATCGGTTCTACTGGTATAATAATCCAGACCGGGATTATCGCCTAGATCCTGATTTTTCAGCTCCAGTTTTTCAAGAGGGATCGTTTTTATAGCAACAGCGGTGTCACTCTGTAGCAATGGCTTAAGTTGTTCCATTGAGGTTGCAACTTCATCTTGGGCTTGTTTATATTTGGTCTCCAGCTGTTTTTGTTTGGCCTGTGCGGTTATTTTTTCCAGATAATTCGTCTCACCCAGTTCAAACCGTCTTTGCGCCGCATAAGCAAATTGCTGATATAAACTGTCTAGCTGGTGGTATACATTCACTTTAGCTTTTTCATATTGCAATTGATAATAGACACCGGCAACCGCCTGTTCTAAGCTACGCTTTTGAAGGTTCAGATAATTTTTTTGCTGCCCGTAACGAGCCTGTTGCAATGTTTTTCTGGCGAAATATATCGTAGGGAAATTAAAGTTCTGCTGTACTCCAAAAACCTGGAGAGGTTCTCCATTGGCTAGGTTGTTCTCATCATAATTGTAATAAAAATCACTTTTTTCAAAACTAAAAGCACTCCCCATAACCGCACTGGCTTCATTCACCCGAAGGGAGGCCGCGCTTAGACCACTATTATTCTTAAGTGCAATGTTTTTTAGGGAATTGAAGTCTTTAATAGTTTTGGATTCTTGTGAAAATCCCGAAAAACTGACCAAAATCAATATAAAACTGAGTGCTTTGATACGATTTTTACCATTATCATTATGTTTTTTTTCCCTTTTTTCTTTCTGAAAAAGTGAATAGATCACTGGCAGCACAAATAAGGTAAGTATTGTTGAAGTGATAAGGCCCCCTATGACCACCGTGGCCAGGGGTCGTTGAACCTCTGCACCGGCACTTGTAGACACGGCCATGGGCAAAAAGCCCAATGCTGCCGCAGAAGCGGTAAGCAAGACCGCCCTTAACCGATTTTGCGCACCGTTAATAATAAGCTCGTCGTTGTTGTCCATTCCTTCTTTGTGCAGTTCTTTAAAATGCTCGATCAATACGATCCCATTGAGTACTGCGATCCCAAAAAGGGCTATAAAGCCTACTCCTGCAGAGATACTGAACGGCATTCCCCTGGCCCAGAGAAGTAAAATACCACCCACTGCTGCAAGTGGTATCGCCGAATAAATCATTAAGGCTTCCCGAATACTACCAAAAGCGAAATATAATAGAACGAAAATGAGAATGAGAGAGATGGGAACGGCGATTTTTAATCTGGCAGTCGCACTCTGCAGATTTTCAAACTGGCCCCCATAAGTAATGGTATATCCCGGGGGCAAGCTTATATTTTTATTTACTATACTTTGTATATCATCTACCACAGATTGTAGGTCCCGGTTTCTTACATTAACGCCCACTACGATCCTTCGCTGGGTATCGTCCCTTGAGATTTTCGCAGCCCCTTTTTGGTAAGTGATATCGGCAAGTTCGCTCAGCGGTATTTTTTCGCCGGAAGGCGTATCTATATACAGGTTTTTTAAATTGGAAATATCCTGCCTATCCTCTTTCTGGAGGCGCAGCACAAGATCAAAACGTTTTTCCCCTTCAAAAACGCTTCCCATGGTCTTCCCGGCAAAACCCATGGTAATAATTTTATTCAAATCTTCGATATTAAGGCCATATCGGGCAATTTTTAACCGATTAAAGCTTACATTCATCTGCGGAAGCCCCACGATTTTTTCTACTGTAATATCCGCCGCACCTTTTACGTTCCGGATCAGGCCTTTAATTTTTTGGGCTTTTGCATTTAAAATATCAAGGTTTTCACCAAAAACCTTAATCGCGATATCTGCCCTCACCCCAGTGATAAGTTCATTAAAGCGCATTTCTATGGGCTGCGTAAATTCGATTTCCATTCCCGGAATGACCGATAGGGCTTTTTTAAACTTATCTGCCAGGCCATCTTTAGTATCGGCAGACACCCATTCATCCTTTGGTCTTAAAGCTATGATCACATCACTTTCTTCCATAGACATGGGATCTGTGGGCACTTCGGCAGCGCCTATCCTGCTTACCACTTGCTCTACTTCAGGAAAGCTGTCAAGCAGGATATTTTCCATACGTGTAGTGGTTTCTACGGTTTTACTGAGTGAGGTGCCGGTTTTCAACACCGGTTGTATGACAAAGTCACCCTCGTCAAGTTGTGGAATAAACTCCCCGCCCATAGTACTAAAAACATATCCGGATAAAACAAGTATTGCCACCGCAATGCCCAAAACCATTTTCCTGCGGCCAAGTGCCCATTGAATTGCAGGTTTGTAACGTCTGTTCAAAAAACCGATAATACGCACTGAAATATTCTTTTTTGAAGGTTCTTTTGAATTTAGAAAAACTGCTGAAGCCACCGGGACATAGGTCAGGCAAAGGATCATGGCGCCTATCAGTGCAAAGCTGAAGGTAAGTGCCATCGGGCGGAACATCTTGCCCTCAACACCACTTAGGGAAAGAATGGGTATAAAAACGATAAGAATGATAAGCTGGCCAAAAATAGCAGAGTTCATCATTCGCGAAGCACCAGCAAAAGTCACCTGATCTTTTAAATTGCTCAGTTCTTTTTTAGAAAGATCTTCATATTCCTTTTGCTTTTTAGTGAGGCGGTAAGCGGTAAACTCCACAATAATAACTGCACCATCTATGATAATTCCAAAATCTATTGCGCCAAGGCTCATTAAATTGGCATCAATACCAAAAATGTACATCAAAGAAAGGGCAAAGAGCAGACAGAGCGGTATCACGGAAGCAACCACCAGCCCAGATCGGAAATTGCCCAATAGCATCACCACTACAAAAATTACGATAAGACAGCCTATGATCAGGTTTTCTGCGATAGTATGCGTAGTACGCGCGATAAGCTGACTACGATCTATAAAGGGTTTTATAATAATCCCTTCTGGCAAGGATTCAGATATGGTAGCTATCCTTTTTTTGACCTCTTGTATTACCTTATTAGAATCTGCACCTTTTAACATCATGACCTGTCCCAGTACAGTTTCTCCTTTGCCATTGGCAGTGATCGCACCAAAACGGGTTGCATTGCCAAAACCTACTTGGGCAATATCTTTAATATAGACTGGGATGCCATTATCATTTTTTACGACAATATTGCGAATATCATCCAGTGAGCTGATACGCCCTTGGCCTCGTATGAAATAAGCTTGGTTAACTTTCTCGATATATCCGCCGCCGGCAACACTGTTGTTGCTCTGCATAGCTTCGTATATTTTTGAAATGGAAATATTCATGGCGTTGAGCTGTTTAGTATCAATGGCTACCTCATATTCTTTCACATAGCCGCCCCAGGCATTGATCTCGACCACGCCCTTGATACCAGAAAGTTGGCGCTTGACCAACCAGTCCTCAATAGTGCGCAGTTTTTGGGCATCATAACGGTTTTCATAACCAGGTTTTACCGCTAGTGTATATTGATAAATCTCACCAAGACCGGTGGTAATAGGGCCCATCGTAGGTGTACCAAAACCTTCCGGAATTTGCTCTGAAGCAGATTTTATTTTTTCGGCTATAAGCTGGCGCGGTAAATAGGTGCCCAGGTTTTCTTCAAAAACAATGGTGACAACAGATAAACCGAATTTTGATATTGAGCGAATATCCTTTACACCAGGCAAATTGGCCATGGCCAGTTCTATAGGATAGGTTATGTACTGCTCCATATCCTGAGTAGACAGGTTCTGGGAGGTTGTGATCACCTGTACCTGATTATTGGTCACATCCGGGACCGCTCCTATAGGTATATTAGTAAGGGAATAAACCCCAAAACCGATAATAAAGACCGTAAATAAAAGTATGATCAACTTATGGGTTAGGCTGAATTTTATGATATGGTCTAGCATACAAATCCTTTTTAAAAATCGATGACCAAATTTAGAACCTGTTCGTAAAGAGTCCGTTGAAGCTTCCTTAAGATTGGCTTAAGATCAGGGTTAGTAAGTTTTCTTTAATAACATTTTATATTCTCATAAGATAACTTTGATGTGTGCAAATGAAATAATGATTTTTGGCGGTGCTTTTTGAATGTTGGTTCGAAGAATCGAAATCAATTTTAGAATTGATTGGCACTTTTTTCTGGTGTTGATCATCGTCTTCAGTGTAAATAATACGGCCGGTAATATGGTCCCCTTTGCCATTGGGAGCATTCTAATGATCATGATTTTTGCCGGGGGTTATATTTCTTGAGGGCACTTTAACCCGGCGGTCACCTTTTTTTTAGATAAACTATGATTATTCTAAACATGGTATATTTACTGACCGCCCCGGGCAGTTGACCAACGCCTTTTTTAAAGTGCTGTGCGATATGGATTATGAATGGGTTCCACATAGTGAAAACGAAATGTTGTTCAACATTAATGAACGGAAAAGCGGATTCACAAAGTTCACAGCCACACGCTGCGATCTGATTTTTGGCTCCAATTCACAATTGCGCAACCTCGCTGAGGTCTATGGTGCTGATGATGGGCAGCAAAGATTCGTAAGAGATTTTGTCGCGGCCTGGCATAAGGTAATGATGCTAGATCGCTATGATGTGAAAAACGAATAAGTTTTTCTCAATATAAACGCAAAAAATGCCCAATATCCTTACAAATGATATTGGGCATTTTTATTGTTCTTATCTAAAAGAACCTCTTAAATAAAGTAAATATATTCAGGGGCGACCTAAATATGATTATTTATTGATTGGAAACATATTTTTTCTTTAAGAAAGAATCGTATTTTGACGTTTCGCAACTTCAGATCCTGATTTGCTTAAAAGATAATGGTAAATGTGGTGCCCTTTTTTAATTCACTTTCAATAGCGATAAGTGCACCAATAGCTTCGGCAGATTTTTTAACGATGGAAAGACCAAGACCGTTTCCGGGTATTTGCTTGTGCTCTAAGGCATCAGAGCGGTAGAAATTATTGAAAAGCTTGTCCAGTTCTTCTCTGCGTATCCCTATGCCCTCATCTCTTATCATGCAGGTAACCTTATTTTCTTTTCGCTTAAGCGAAATATGAACTGATCCCTGGATTTTTGAATATTTAATGGCGTTTTCTATGACATTATCCAGTATAAGGTTTGCATAATATTCATGCACCTTACTTTCTTCGGCATCGTCAAGTTCCAGATTTACCTTAAGCTCTTTTTTGGTGATTTCCGCTTTATATTTGGTCAGGATATCGTCAATAAGGGTTGGTAGGAAAATGGTGTTCTTTTTGGCAATTTCCGTGGGGCTTTCCATACGTGCCAGCACCAGAAGTTGCTCTAGTGTAAGTGTCATAAAATCGATTACAGAAATGCTAAAATTCACCTTTTCCTCATATTCTCGTTGGCTGCGTGCCTTTCTCACAAGCACTTCCAGCGTTCCGCGCAAGGTTGAAAGAGGTGTGCGCAGTTCATGCGAAGCATCTGAGGTGAACTGCCGCTCCCGTTCAATCGTGTTTTCCAGCCGGTCTAGGAGCTCATTAATGGCTGCGGATAATTCATAAAGTTCATCCCTCTGATTAGGTAATTGCACCCGCTCGTTCAGGTTGTTGCGCGTGATTTTATTAGTGGTCGCGATAATGGATTTTATAGGATTTATACTGCGCCCGGCCAGAAAGCTGGATATAAAAAAAAGGCCCACCAATACGATGGGATAGAGTAGGAGCAGGGTATTGCTCAACTTGCTGATCACATTACGGGAAGCGGTAAGCGACATGGCCGCAACTACAAATCCCTTGGTCTTTCCGTCCCGTATGATGGGCAATTGTACCTGCCTAATGGGCGTTTTTGCCAATATAGCATTGTAATGCATGCCAGATTCCTCACTTTTTGAAGAAAGCAATTGATTTTCCTTTAAATTAGGAGATTTGTCAAAGAGCACCCCATCTGCATTGTTTATCTGAATAAAAACGGGGTTTACCTGTACTTCCTGATGCTCGCGCTCTTCCAGTTCAGCTTTGTTTGTAAAGTAGATTGTATCGCCAGTCACGGTAATTTCCTGACTGTGCTTTTTTGCCTCAAAATTAAGGTCCCTGTCCAGATTGGCATATACCGCACTTTTAACCACAAAAAGGATTGCGGCAAAAACAATAGCCATGATAATGGCCGTGGCCAGAATGTAATACAAAGAAATTCTATTTTTAAATTTCAGTGTCATATTTCCTTGTACTCTTTGATCATATAGCCTACACCGCGTATAGTATGAATATAATTTTCTTGATCCCCCAATGCTAATTTTTTGCGCAAAGCATTAATATACACATCTATGACGCTTGTATTATACTCAAAATGGATGTCCCAAACGCTTTCAATAATTTGGGTTCTATGGCATACATGACCCTTATTGCGTAGTAAAAATTCTAAAAGGGCAAACTCTTTTTGTGTCAAATGAACTTCCTTCTCTTTCTTAAAGACCTGATAAGTGCCAGTATCCAGCTTAAGTTTGCCTACTTCAAAAACCTCCTGTCCGGCCGTCTTGTTCAATATTCGTAATTGCACGCGTATGCGTTCCAACAATTCGGCAAAATGAAAAGGTTTTTTTATGTAATCGTTCGCTCCGGTCTGCAGTGCAAAAATGGTTTCATCTACCGTATCTTTTGCAGTTAAAAAAATAATGGGTATTTCAGGAAAATCTTTTCTAATCTCCTCGCATATTTTGATCCCGCTCATCCCCGGTAACATCCAGTCGAGCAAGAGTAGATCATAGACTCCAGAACGAGCTAAGTCAAGTCCTTTTTTTCCATCTTCCGCCACGTCTACCCTAAAGGATTCTTCCTCAAGGCCCTGTTTGACAAAACTGGCAATCCCTGGTTCATCTTCAACGATTAAGATATGCATACAGCAAATTTTGAATATTAAAACGAATTTTCACATTGCCCTATCTTAAGATTGGCTTAAGATTATACGTTTTAATAGTAATCCTTGTAAAATAGGGTAATTTTGGGTATGGAAATTGACCTATCAGCATAAAGAAAAACTAAATCTATGTTTGCAAAAAGGATAATACTGCTATTGATCATCGGAGTTTCCATGCAATTTTCCGCGCATGCGCAACAATGGCAGGATGATATTAATCAGGCCGAAAAGATAGCTTCTACAGAAAATAAGCCCATCGTTCTTGTTTTTCAGGGTTCAGACTGGTGTGCCCCCTGCATTAAATTGGATCGGGAAATCTGGTCAACAGACGCTTTTAAAACGTACGCGAAAGATCATTTTGTGATGTTAAAGGCTGATTTTCCACGAAAGAGCAAAAATGCACTTGATCCTGAACAACAGGAAAAAAACAATAAATTGGCCCAAACGTACAATCCCGAGGGTTATTTTCCACTTGTAGTGGTTTTAAATGAGGATGGAAAAATTTTAGGTAAGACGGGTTACAAACACGTCTCACCAGAGGATTATATCAAGACGCTCAATTCTTTTCAACAATAAGTTTGAACAAAGTCACCTTTTTATTAGCTTTTTTGTCTTTTTCTGGCGGTATTTTTGCCCAAGAAACGCATAAACGTGTGCTAAAGTTAATGGGGAGCCGTTACGAGATCACGGTGGTCGCTCAGAATTCCTCAAAAGCTGAAGAAGATATAGATCTTGCTGTAGCTGAAATCTCTCGTATCGAAAAATTGATATCTTCCTGGGACCCCAATTCGCAGACTTCTTCCATAAATAAAAATGCCGGTATTAAACCCGTGCCTGTAGCTCAAGAACTTTACGATCTCATTAAACGCGCCAAGGCCATTTCTGAATTGACCGATGGTGCTTTTGATATCAGCTATGCCTCTATGGATGCCTTGTGGAAGTTTGATGGCAGTATGACCAAAATGCCAGATGCTGCAACGGTGAAAACATCGGTTGCCAAAGTAGGTTACAAGAACATTATCCTGAACCCTGTAGATCATAGCGTATTTTTAAAATTGCCCGGCATGAAAATAGGATTTGGGGCAATTGGGAAAGGTTATTCGGCCGATAAGGCCAAGGCCCTCCTCATGAGCCGGGGGGTCACCGCTGGGATTATCAATGCATCTGGTGATATGAATACCTGGGGAAAACAACCCGATGGAAGTACCTGGAAGGTGGCGATCACCAATCCATTGAACAAGAACAATGCGTTTGCCTTACTCCCTATTGAAGAAGGAGCCGTAGTCACATCTGGCAATTATGAAAAATACGTGACCTTTAACGGGAAACGCTACACCCATATTATTGATCCTCGTACGGGTTATCCGTCAAGCGGAATCATAAGCGCAACTGTATTTGCGCCAAAAGCTGAACTTGCAGATGCGCTTGCAACCTCGGTATTTGTGATGGGAAAGAAAGCCGGGCTTGATCGTATAGATCAATTACCGCACATTGAATGTATTTTAATTGATGATCATGGAAATATTAGCACCTCAAAAAATATAAAAATCAACACACAATGATCAAAAAACTAGTATTCATGGCACTTTTAACGATCTGCCTCAGTTCTTGCACCGCAGTCAAGGAATATGAAAAGGTGTATATAAATGATCCCGATATGGTGCTGGGCATTAAAAATTTAGACCGTTTTGAGACTAATTTCCACGCGTACCGCGAGGCTGCGGTAGGTGCTAACAGTGGTAAGACGGGGGGTGGCTGCGGCTGTAATTAATAAAACGGTTATGAAAAGATGCATACTGATCATCACAAGTCTTTTAGCAGGGACGAGCGCTTTTGCACAGACAGCTGATTCTACCAGTACTTATAAAAAACGGGTTTTAGAAAATACCGAAGTTGATCTGCTGGCCAGTTATTATTCCCAAGACGGTGATAATGCAGCGGTAACCGGTGGGCGCGGTACCGAAAAGCTTACCGATGTCGCGCCCAGTATCGTTGTTGCAATACCCTTAAATGCAGACGATGTACTTAATATAGACGGCAATGTTTCGGCATATACTTCTGCATCTTCCAGTAATATCAATCCGTTTGACGGTTCCAAGCCGGCAGATCCCTTTGTGTCTTCATCAGGGGCGTCATCCAGTGATTTATGGGCAAATATCAATGCTTCTTACAGCCACAGCTCTGATGATCGTAATACAATCTGGTCTGCAAATGCATCACTATCTAATGAATATGATTATTTTTCAACAGGTTTTGGCGGAAGCTATACACGTCTGTTTAATGAAAAAAATACAGAGCTCAGCGTTAATGCCAATGTATACCTTGATACCTGGAAACCAATCTATCCGTTTGAACTGCGTCCTTTTTCTGAAGGTGGCTCTGGGTTATCCAACAATCTTTTTCGATATTATAACATTACCGGAAACCAGGATTACCAGCCTCGATTTAGTGAATTTCAGAATAAATCCCGCAATTCCTATTCCCTGGGTTTTACCTTTTCACAGATAATGTCCAAAAAACTACAGGGATCATTAGAAGTCGATCTGGTACAACAGAATGGTTTGCTCTCTACCCCGTTTCAGCGGGTCTATTTTCAGGATATCGCGGATTCTTTTATTGAGAATTTCCAGTTGGCAGATGCCATTGAGCAATTACCGGATTCACGTTTTAAAATTGCCGTGGGCGGCCGGTTTAATTATTATATAAACGAACTATTTGTCCTGCGCGGCTACTATCGCTATTATACAGATGACTGGGGCATTCGCTCCCATACCGCTAGCCTGGAAGTGCCAATAAAAATAACATCAAAATTTACTGTCTATCCCTCATATCGCTATTACACGCAGACCGCTGCAGATTATTTCGCGGGTTATGAAAGTCATTTATCCAGTGAAACGTACTATACCTCAGATTACGACCTGTCACGTTTTAATGCTAACCAGTATGGCTTTGGCGCGACCTATACTGATATTTTTACTAAATTTCACCTTTGGGACTATGGTTTGAAGAGTATTGATCTAAAATACCACCACTACGCTCGAAATTCAAATTTTAAAGCCGATATTATCGCTGCCGGATTCAAGTTCATCATGGATTAACTTCAGTGGATACCTGATTTGTCAATAAATTTCAGGAAAATTTCTTCTTTCACCTATTCAATTTTAAGCTTTTACGAAGCTAAACATCTTTTTTAATAGGTTATGTGAGATGTATATGACATGATCTCGATCTTAACTGAGAGTTGAGGTAAAATGCCTATGGATTTTTAAAACCATAACCTATCAAATTTCTCTTACGGCATATCAAAAAATAAACTCCGCTTTATTCAAATGTTGGTAGCCGAAAACTAGAAAATATCAGAAAAAATGAATTTATGCCTATGATTATTTGACCGAATTTTCATCGTACACTACAAAAAAATGCTGGTTAGGCTAATACGTATTATTCAATATGGATATTGCTATTAATAAGCAGTTCAGGAAAAATAGCGTATACCTTCTTGCCTGCCCTTTTTGTTAGGTTTCCTATATTTACTGAAGTTTTAGCGAGAACAATGGATTTTATCCGGGAGTTTTAAGCCATTATCACAATACCGCTTAGTAAGGAAATTAAATGAGAACTATCTATGATACTTGTAACACAATAACAAACTAATTTTTCTATTTCATAGATTTATCTAATGACCATTAAACCTGCACCAAGATATTACTCTTTTCTAATTAATTATATCAAATTAGAAAACACGTTCAGTATGTCAATAAATTTTAATGGTTCAATCTATACCTTGAATGTTCAAGATTATGCTTCCCTTGAGAAAAAGCCATTTCCGTTGACTACAGATGTCCTAAAGAAAGTTACAGAGTATAGTATTTATTCGCAGAATCCATTTGTGCATAATTGTATTTTTGTGACAACACAAGAAGCTATCCCTTACGATAAACATAGATTTGCAGAAATACTTAGACTGAGCCTAAAATTAGCTTACTTTCAACCTGCTGAAATTTCAACACCTATAGTTTATATTCCCGAAATTCATCTAGAATGTCCAAGTTGGTATATAAAAAAAACTAGTTCTGCAATAAGTCAGAGAACTATTAATGCTGATTCTTTCGGTAAAGTAATCCAATACTTTAGAATATTAGATGGATTAGACCTTTCATATGAATATACTTTAGAAGAATTATACAGGATGACATCAATTGATAGCGATATAATTTCATTACTTGCATTGTGGTCTTTTATTGAAGGTTTTTGGTATACTGATAAAGAAAAGATAGAGTTAAGTTTTAATAAAATGTTAAAGGATTATTCGCCAAATGACAGAAATGAGGAAAGAAGAGTGAGAGCTAAAATAAAATTGCAAAACTCAATTATAAGAGATAGTAATATAAATACCGTAAGAGTAATTTTAGCTCACGGGCTATATAAAATTTATGAAGACAAATGGTCTGAAAGACAATGGCAAGCTATAAGACAACAAAGATATTTTCTATTTGAAATTGTTTTTGATTCGATACTCAATAAATTAAAAAATCAAAATGAAGTTAATAATACTATATCTAAGATTTTGAATGCATTAATAAGAAAATAAATGGCTTACAACAATGGTTATTAGTAATTGCTTGTTCTTGCCCACTTCTGAAAATCCTCGCGGATTTTCAGTTTGGTATGTACTTGTAAAAATTAGTGCTAACCCACGCAACTACTCATAGCCGAGACGTTGTAGTGCATTCAAAAATAATACAGATTATTCGGAATAAACATTTTAAAAATGTCGATTCGATTAAGAAAAGAGTTTATTTTTAAAGGGAACATTGCAGAGTTGGATGAAAAAATCTTGTTGAACAATAACGAAAGATTTAAGTCCAGATGGCTTAAAGATGGCGAATACGAATTTCTTTCAAAAAATTCCATTGGAACGTTTTATTTGATAGGTTTTCCAAAATCTTTGGACGGAATCAATTTATTTGGCAGACTAATTAATTTGTCAGAAAACGAAACAAAAGTAATATTGGTGAATAACGTTAGACCTGAGTTACGTTTAGGACTATTTATTGTTGGTATATCCTTTATAATCGGAATTTTGAGTGACTTTGGTAATTGGCATTTTATTTATTGGGTTCAACCCATTTTTTTATTCAGTTTATGGCTAATCTATAGAATACAAGAAAACGCACTTTCAAGAAAAATTAAAACATATTTAATTATCGAATAAAACGCACTACAACACCCATATAAGCCATAGCTGGGTTTGTGCAGACTAAAAAATTCCTGCGGAATTTTCTATCGAAAGTCTCTGTTTGCAAAATTCCAGCAATCACAAGATATGACTCATATGCAAACCGTTGCAGCAAGACAAAAACATCAACCATAACATTTAGTAAAAATGACAATCAGAGGAGCAGAACTAGATGATATAAAACAAATTCAGTTTGTGAGAAATTCTGTGACAGAAAACAGGTTGTCAAACCCAGATCTTGTAACGGACGAAGATTGCGCGGAATTTATAACCAAACGCGGAAAAGGATGGATTTGCGAAATCGATAATGAAATTATTGGTTTTTCGATTGTAGATTTAACAGAAAAAAATGTTTGGGCGCTGTTTTTAAGACCAGAATTTGAAAAGCAAGGTATTGGAAGAAAACTTCACGATATAATGCTGGATTGGTATTTCGAACAAACAAAAATAAATATTTGGTTAGGTACTTCACCCAAAACGAGAGCCGAAACATTTTACAGAAAAGCAGGATGGACTGAAATGGGCACCCACGGTAAAGGCGAAATTAAATTTGAAATGACTTATAAAAACTGGAAAAATATAACTGGTAAAACATTACATAACAAGTAGTTACGTTTTTTTGTAAACGGAAAATTTCGATATATTTGCAAAGTCGCTAAACTTTTTTAATTTGTCTTATCGATAAAGAATGGTAATAAGAGAATTAAAAAATTCTGCTCGTGCTTAACCGAAAATAAGCACTACTGTGCGCGCTGAGATATATATAAAACAGTTAAAATTATATAGTTTAAAGCTCTTCTTTCTTAGCAAAAACCGAACAATAATAGATTTAAAACCAGCTAATTATAATAAAGAGAAGTGAAGAGGATATCTTTAATATTTATCCAACTGCATGAAACGAAAACCCTAAATTTTAATCAATTCTCAACTTTACTAAAAGGATTAACTTGCTAAAGATCTATTTGTATTATCGAGATGGTCTATTTTTATAGATTCAATAAAATCAAAAATCTTATATCAACTGCATGAAAATTTCTCCGTTATGCCTTTTGGCACTTATGGCCTCTCTTTGTTTTTCAGGATGCGCCCCTGTCAAACAAAACGAAAAAACAAATCAACTATACACCCTGCAAATTCCTTCTGGTCTCGTCATTGGCACCAACGGTAATTCTGATAATGAGGCCAATTTGTTTTTGGAAGAGGAAGAACGAAACGATCAAAACCAGGTATGGCAAATCACCCAAATGGATAACGGGTATTGCACCATTACCAATCCATTTACGGGTAAGGGTATAGATAATTTCAATAAGTCGGCTGGAGAAGGCAACCCTGTCATACAATGGGATACGGATGCCGGTAACCCCAATCAGCAATGGAAGTTGACAAAACTGAAAAATGGCAATTATCAGATTGTACAGAAAAACAGTGGTATGTATCTCGCTTTTCAGGAAAATAAAGGCGCCGGGACAACCATCATGCAGCTCCGGGATAAAAAGCAGGAGTGGAAGCTTGAGCCGTCAAATATCAAAATGCCCGAGCCCCAACCTGAAAGGGGCGAGAATGAATGGGAGAACGAGACCATTTTTGCTGTTAATAAAGAACCGGGGCATGCAACCTATACTCCATACCCCTCGTTAAGCTCACTTCAAAAAGATCCCGCTTTTGACAAACCCTGGTTACAACCAAAGTCTGAATGGTATCAATCGCTAGACGGGACCTGGAAGTTCAATTGGGTTAAAAAACCTTCTGAGCGCCCGATGAACTTTTATAAAAAGGATTTTGATACATCGGGTTGGAAGGATATTCCCGTTCCCTCATGCTGGCAAATGTATGGGTATGGGACCCCTATTTATACAAACATTACCTACCCCTTTAAGAACAATCCACCATTTATCCAGCCGCAAAAGGGTTATACCAATGAAGTTGAGGTAGACCCAGTAGGCTCCTACAGGCGGGATTTTAATATCCCTGATAATTGGAACGGAAAAGAGGTTTTTATCCATTTTAATGGGGTTTATAGTGGTTTTTTCATTTGGGTAAATGGAGAAAAGGTAGGTTATAGTCAAGGGGCCAATAATGTCTCAGAATTTAATATTACCAATTATATCAAGCCTGGTAAAAATACGCTTGCTGTACAGGTATTCCGTTGGACAGATGGTAGCTATATTGAAGATCAAGATATGTTCCGTATGAGCGGCATCCACAAAGAGGTCTATCTGTTTGCCACGCCAAAAGTGCATATCCGGGATTTTGAGCTAAAGTCCAATTTTCTGACCGATGATCTTTCTTCTGCCCAATTTTCGGTGAATGGTCAAATCGTAAATAATGGAGATAAGACTGCGGAAGCAGCTACGCTTGAGCTCAGCCTTTTGGATGCTAAGGGTAATGAAGTCCTAAATACTTCCTCAAAGATTTCCTCTTTGAAAAAAAACGGCGAGCAACAGGTAAATCTAAAGGCAGATCTGGATCAGCCTAAACTATGGTCAGCGGAGCGTCCCTATTTATATACGGTTATACTTTCCTTAAAGGATACTAGGGGTAAGGTCACCGAAGTATTATCATCAAAATTTGGTTTTAGAAAAATCGAGATTAAAGAAAACCGCGTATTTGTAAATAATGAGCAGGTGTTCTTTAAGGGGACTAATCGTCACGAGACGCACCCAGAATTTGGCCGTACCGTTCCCACCGAAACCATCATAAAAGATGTTGTCATGATGAAACGGCACAACATTAATATGATACGCACAAGCCATTACCCCAACCGACCTGTAAGTTATGCGCTATACGATTATTATGGCCTTTACATAATGGATGAGGCCGATATTGAAGATCACGGCAACCAAAGCATAAGTGATAAACTATCATGGTTACCTGCCTTTAAAGACCGGGTACGTCGCATGATTCAGCGGGATAAAAATCATGCTTCGGTCACTTTCTGGTCTATGGGCAATGAGAGCGGTAATGGTCAAAATATGGATTCTATTGCCAGCATGGCCCGTATGATGGACCCCTCACGCCCGATACATTATGAGGGAAGAAGCGAATCTGCCGATATAGACAGCCAGATGTACCCAGATCTCAAAGATTTGGCACGTAGGGATCAAAATGGTTCCAACCGACCCTATTTTATTTGTGAATACGCGCATGCTATGGGTAACGGCATGGGCAATCTGGCGGAGTATTGGGACATTATAGAAAATTCAAACCGTTTGATAGGTGGCTGTATCTGGGATTGGGTAGACCAGGCTATCAACAGGCCGGTCCCGGTAGGAGGTGACAACACCAGCCTTTTGGGAAAAAAGTCCACCAAGGGCACAGTTCCGGTGGCCTATCAAGAAGTAAACGATAGTATAAATCCCAAGGATAGATATTACTATGGTGGTGATTTTGGCGATACGCCCAATGATCTCGATTTTTGTGACAACGGTCTCACCACCCCAGATCGAAGGGAAACGGCAAAATTACTGGAGGTAAAAAAAATCTATCAATATATAAAAATTCATCCCGTTGACCTAAAAAACGGACTCGTAGAGATCGTAAACAAATACGATTTTACAAACTTGGATTCCTTTGATATTTCCTGGGAGGAACTCAAGAATGGCCAGGTGATCGATAAGGGGGATCTAGCGCCCATATCCCTTGCCCCCAATGCAAAAACCAATTTTAAAATCCCTTTAAACGCCCATTTTGAGGACGGTAGCGAATATTTCGTGAATGTTTATTTCAAGCTTAAAGCGAAAACTACATGGGCAGATAAAGGCTACATAGTTGCCAAAGAGCAGATGGGATTAACCCCCGGGCCACAGATCGTTCCCGGTGAGCCAAAGGGGAGGGGTTCGCTATCTGCCAAAATCTCAGATAACCATCTAAACGTTCAGGGTGAAAACTTTAGCGCAAGCATAGATACCACTTCAGGTGTCCTGGATGCATTGGTATATAATGGCCTAAATATTATTTATAAGAGGCAAGGGCCAAAGCTCAATTGGTACCGGAGTATAAATAACGATAAATATGCCGATCAGGATTATTATGAGACCATTTATGACCAACAGAAATTTGATTATAAAATTGCTGAAGATGGGCAATCAGTAAAAATCACCAGTGAGGTGTATGCTGATATTGACAATGAAAAAAACACTCAAATTCCGTATAAAATCGCCTATACCATTTACAACGATGGGGATATTGCGGTAGATGGTACTTTTGAAAGCCCTGCCAAAGATGAGATCATTCACCGTCTGGGGCTACAAATGCAGGTAAGCCCAGATCTTGAGACGGTCAATTGGTATGGGCGTGGCCCCCAGGAGAATTATCAAGATCGTGAGAAAAGCGCTTTTTATGGCATCTATAGTAAAACCGTAGATGAGATGGCTTCGGAACATTACCTACGGGCACAGAGTATGGGCAATAGAGAAGGTGTACGATGGCTCAAGATAACCAATGATCAGGGTAAAGGGATGAAGATTATGGCCAGGGACCATTTATCCTTTAGTGCACTTCATTACAATGATCCTCAATTGTGGGGGGCCATGCACGATTTCGCCCTGAGCGGTATAAAAAAACAGCAAAGCTACCTTAACCTTAATTGTTTACAGGAAGGAGTGGGGAATGCGAGCTGTGGCCCGATTACATTAGAGAAATATCGAATTCCCTCAAATGAAACCCTAAGCTATTCTTTTATGATTTCTCCGGTGAGACAGGTGGGAAACGGAAAGCTGGATAAAGGGGAACTATAGAGGAATAAAATTTTGGACTGGGAAATTCTAGTAATTTCCCACCGTCCATTTTAAAAATCACAATGTTTACTGAACCAACTTTTAATTCTCATTTTTATGAAAAAATTCTTTTTTTTGATCCTTCTATCCATATCCTTGAATGCTTTCGCTCAGGAACAAACGCTATCCTCCCCTGATGGCAGCCTTAAACTTGAGGTACATTTAAAAGACAGTATTACCTATAGTTTGTTTTTGGGGAATGAGACGATTTTTGAAGACAATGGCCTAAGCTTGCAGCTTAAAGATCGCACCTTGGGCAAAGAGCCAAAATTAAAGCGCAAAAAGACAAATGAGGTAAATGAGGAAAGTAAACCGGTGGTTCCGCTCAAGTTTAGTACGGTCAGCAATCATTACAATGCGTTAAGGCTGGATTTTAAAGGGAATTATAGTGTAGTTTTTAGGGCTTACAATGATGGTATTGCGTATCAGTTCATAACAGATTTAAAACAAAAGGATATAGAGGTCTATGATGAGGGGGTCATGCTTAACCTTCCGGCGGGTTCTACGGCACATTTGCAACAGGTAGGGTCGTTTAAGACCTCTTATGAGGATGCCTATTCTGAATTGAAAACCCAGGATTTTGATTCAGAAACCAAAATGTCCACCCTTCCGGTGCTGCTCAATACGCCTCAGGATCATAAAATATTGATCTCCGAATCAAATCTTACGGATTATCCCGGCATGTTTTTAAAAGGAATTTCCCCAAACAAGATGAAGGGGGTATTCCCCACGGTTCCTCTAACATTTGAAGATGATGGCGACCGAAGTATGAAGATCCTATCAAGCGCAGATTATATAGCCAAAACCTCTGGTGAAAGAGCCTTCCCATGGCGGTATTTTGTCATCACTAAAGAGGATACTCAGCTTTTGGAAAATACGATGACCTATAACCTGGCGGGAACTAACCAAATAAAGGATCCCTCCTGGATAAAACCCGGTCAGGTAAGCTGGGAATGGTGGAACGGCGCCTCACCCTATCATGTTGATTTCGTGTCGGGGTTTAATGAAGACACCTATAAATACTTTATTGACTTTGCCTCTGAGTTTAATATCCCTTATATCGTGATGGATGAAGGTTGGGCAAAATCTACAAAAGACCCATTTACACCAAATCCGGACATTGATCTTTTTGAACTGATCGATTATGCCAAAAAGAAGGACGTAAAGATTGTCCTCTGGCTCACTTGGCTAACCGTAGAGCATCATTTTGACCTCTTCAAGACTTTCAGCGACTGGGGAATTGCGGGGGTTAAGATCGATTTTATGGACCGCAGTGATCAATGGATGGTAAACTATTATGAAAGGGTGATCAAAGAGGCGGCTAAACATAAAATGTTCGTTGATTTTCACGGGGCCTTTAAACCTGCGGGCCTTGAATATAGTTACCCAAACCTCCTTTCTTATGAGGGCGTGCGTGGTCTGGAGCAAATGGGCGGTGCGACCGTTGAAAACAGCTTGTATCTGCCCTTTATCAGAAATGCGGTCGGCCCAATGGATTTTACCCCGGGTGCGATGATAAATATGCAGCCCGAGGTCTACCACAGCCAGCGGCCCAATTCTGCAGGTATGGGTACCCGTGCATTTCAAATGGCACTTTATGTGGTTTTTGAAAGTGGCCTGCAGATGCTGGCCGATAATCCTACCAATTACTATCAAAACCGGGACTGCACAGAATTTATTACCAGTGTCCCCACCACTTGGGATGAAACAATCGCACTGGATGCCAAAGCTGGCGAGTATGCACTGGTCGCCAAGCGGAAAGGAGAGCAGTGGTTTATCGGGGGCATAAACAATGGAAGTGAAGATAAAAGGGAATTCAAGGTAAACCTTGACTTTTTGGATAAAAACCAAAAATATCATATGACCTCTTTTGAAGACGGCATCAATGCAGGACGGCAGGCTATGGACTATAAAAAGCAAGTGACTTCTGTACAACAGGGGCAGACCATTTCCATTATTATGGTAAGGAATGGTGGCTGGGCGGCGAGGATAGATCTTAGGGATTAGAGCCATTAATTATAAATGAAATAAGGACTACGCTAGCATTGATCTATATTAATTGAAAATTCTGTTCCGATAGCTACCGGGACAAGCTCAGAATGACGTTGGTGAAAATTATTGCAGTTAGCGGATAATCAAAAAAATATATTCAATGAGAAAAATTGTCTTGATATTGCCTTTCATACTAGGTCTATTAATATGCGCCTGCACATCGGAACCTGGTCAAAAAAAGAAGTTAACGGTTCCTCAATTATTCACCGATCACATGGTGCTTCAGCAGAAACAGGAGGTCGCTTTTTGGGGTGTTGCCACTCCAAAGCAAAAAGTTGAGGTCTCCGCAAGTTGGGGGAATAAAGCCACGGCTGTTGCAGATGATAATGGCGGGTGGAAACTCCAACTGAAGACCCCAGCTGCCGGTGGGCCTTACGATATTCAGATAACCAGTACATCCGATAGTATAGCGGTGAAAGATGTGCTTATAGGAGAGGTTTGGCTAGCGTCAGGCCAGTCTAATATGGAGATGCCCTTGTCTGGATGGTTTCCACGGGATACGATAATTAATTCTGCAGAAGAAATAGCCCACTCAGATTTTCCTGAAATCCGGTTTATGAAGATAGATCATAATACAGCTGCAGTTCCACTGGATTCCGTAGGTGGTAAATGGCAGCTTGTTTCACCGAAAACTGCGGGAGATTTTAGTGCGGCGGCCTATTACTATGCGCGAAAGCTGAATGATGAACTCCATGTGCCTATTGGAATTATTCAATCTGTTGTTGGTGGTACTCCTGCGGAAGCCTGGACCAGTGCAGAAGCTTTGGAGCAATTGAATGGTTTTAAAGGATCTATTACCGAACTCAAAACTATTGCTAAATCAAAAAAGGGATGGTTTGAAAAATTTCAGTCCAAAAGTATACCTACCTCTAATGAGGGATGGGATGACATATCTTTTGCTGATGAGAAAGCGCCTATGCCCGAATACGATGATTCAAATTGGGATTCATTAAGCCTTCCCGGCAGGATAGACCAACTTAAAAATGGTGAATTTGATGGTGCCATATGGTTAAGGAAAACATTTACAATTACTGATGAACCGACAGACTATCAACTGGACATAGCCTCAATAGACGATATGGATGCTACCTATATTAACGGGAAGAAAGTAGGTGGTCTTGTAGGTGCAGGCCATGCCAATGCGCCAAGGAGTATGCAGGTGCCTAAGGCTCTGCTTAAAAAAGGTTCTAATACTGTTGCCATTCGAGTAATTGACACAGGAGGCCCCGGCAGCATAATGGGGTCTATTGTATTGTCAAACAGCAATGGCGCAAAAATTTCACTGGCCGGAACCTGGAAATCAAGGCAGGTCAGCGAGATAGTTGATAACAAATTTTATAGTTATGGTTTGCAGCAAGATCTTTCAGGACGGCCTAACCTCTCACAATACAACACCAATTCCCCTACAGTATTATTTAATGCAATGATAAATCCTTTAGTGCCATACACACTAAAAGGGGTTATTTGGTACCAGGGCGAAACCAATGTGGGAAGGGCAGAACAGTATAAAAGCCTTTTTCCTGCCATGATCAAGGATTGGAGGAACAGATGGAAGAGTGACTTTCCCTTTAATTTCGTACAATTGGCACCCTTTGATTACGGTGGTGACCAAAGTGAAAAATCCCAGATGCTACGCAATGCACAGCGCCTAGCCTTAAAAACCACAAACACAGATATGGCCATTACTCTGGATATCGGAAGCCTACAGACCATTCACCCCCCATATAAAAAAGAAGTGGGAGATCGACTGGCACGGATCGCTCTTGCCGATCAGTATGGAAGGGATATGGTATCCACAGGGCCCTTATTTAAAAAGGCACAAGCTTCGGGAAATAAACTGATTGTTGAGTTTGACAATGTGGGCAATGGCTTAACAAGCCCAGATTCTAAACTTTCCGGTTTTGAAATAGCAGGGGAGGATAAAGACTTTTTACCTGCAACTGCTGTAATAAAGGATAATAAAGTAGTCGTATCCAATCCCGAAATATCCAAGCCAGTATATGTACGTTATGCCTGGAGCGATGGAAGTACGGCCAGCCTTTTTAATACAGCGGGATTACCGGCTGCGACCTTTACATCTGAAGATTAGGTGAGAAACAAAACTTTATCGCTATCGTCATTCATTCCCTGATGGAATAAGCTGAATATTATTGTCAGACAAGCTAGTATATTCCGAATAAAAAAGCTCAGGATAGGACAAATAATCGCAATTCTTGGCGATATTTTCATTTTTTAATTCCAGCACATATTGTTAAGGTAATCTTGTAGTTCTAATTTATGAATGGTGGTACCTAATAAATCATTGAGTAAGGTCAATTCTTCACGGTTTACGGCCAAATCTATATTTTCTGAAGGGGTTTTTAATAACAGCGACCGGCACGTCTGTGAAGTCTGGCAATTTTGACAGCAATTTTGAGCTAAACTTGCAATGACTTTACCACGAAAATTTTTGAGTTCATAAATGTTTAAGTGAAATCCGATTTCTCGGAATACAACTTGTATTTTTTCGGTACGATTTTTCCAATAAAAGGAAATACCAAATTCATTCTGATAAATAATCTCCAATTCATTCATGATATATCATTTGAAATCAAAGATAAAAATTAGTTTAGAATAATTCTAAATTACTTTCTGTTTTTAACTTGATACTTATATCTTGTCAATATTCTTATTTTGATTTTAAAATTACAGATAGCGATTTATAAGGCTTGCTCAGCTAGCTTTCCAGCTTTTTCTTTAGCGCAAAAATCACTAAAACGCGAATATTAAAGTATGCGAAAATCTTTCATTTTTAAGATTTAAACATGATGATTTATACCCTTCTTGAAAAATGATAGGGCTAACACTGATCCCTAGGATCTTCCGTGAAAACCTTTGATTTTTAGTTTAATGAAGCTAAAATTATAGTTGGTATATTCATTTTAAGTTATACTTTAGCTATGCTTGTAAAATGTTTAACCAAGTTCTAATTATCCGGCTATGATTTATTTTTCCTCGTTGATCAAAAAGGAAATGGCCAGAGCCACTTTCTTTCTAATAGTATTTGTTGGTATAAAAGCTTACGCTCAAAATAATACAATTACGGGAAGAGTTATTGATGGTGAAACTAACGAAATCGTTATAGGCGCTACCGTGCAGGTTAAAGGGAAATCTGTAGCGACAATTACTGATTTTAATGGAGAATTTCAACTTACCGCTGAAGATGGTGCAATGCTTGAGGTTAGGAGTTTGGGTTATGATACGCAATCAATACCTGCTTCATCTAGCGCGTCTATGACAATCAGCCTAACCCCCACACTCAATGCGCTCAATGAGGTGCTTCTCGTGGGGTATTCAACCCAGAAAAAAACCGATCTCACCGGTGCTGTATCTAATATACAAAGCAGCGATATCGCCAGTTTGCCTGTTGGTGGTGTAGATCAAGTGTTGCAGGGAAAGGCAGCTGGGGTGTCTGTCACCCAGTCTACGGGCGCTCCGGGGGACGGTATTAATATACGCATACGTGGGGTGGGGACGATCAATAACAATGATCCCTTATATATTATAGATGGAGTACCCACCCAAAATGGGATCGATCAGATATCGCCAAACGATATTGCGGACATAAGTGTTCTTAAAGATGCGTCCTCAGCGGCAATCTATGGCGCAAGGGCATCTAACGGCGTGGTAATTATTACCACAAAAAAGGGTAAAAAGGGCAAGATTAAAGTAAATATTAATGCGTACACCGGCATTCAGACCTCACAACATTTAATAAAAATGGCCAATACCGGCCAGTATGTAAATGCATATAATAGTGCAGCCGCAAATGATGGCCGTGATCAAATACCCAACGACATTATTTCTGGACTAGCGGATGTAAATTGGCAGAAAGAGGTATTGCAGCCCGCGCCCATTAGCAACGTGCAAGCGTCAATAAGCGGTGGTAGCGATAACACAACCTATATTGTCTCTACCAACTACTTTACCCAAAAAGGCTTGATCAAGAATTCTTCATTCGATAGATTGAACTTTAGAACCGCTATAAACAGTAAACTTTCAGAATTATTTACCGTTGGGATTAATACTAACCTGGGATATTCCAAAAATCGCCAGGTAGGTACCTCAGGCGATGGTTTTGGCGCAGGGAATCCTGGAGCAAGTGTTTTGCGCTATGCATTATTCAGAACACCCGCAACGCCGGTATATAATGCTGATGGTCAATTTGTAGATCTGCCGGAAAATCCTGGTTTTTTTGGAGATGGACTGAATCCGGTGGGTTTTGCCGACAATTTTGACCGTAATTTTTATGAGTATTCCCTTTTGGGTAACGCGTATGTAGAATTACATCCCATGGATCACCTAAAAATACGCAGTGATTTTGGAACAAATTTTCTTATTACAGATTATAGGCAGTTTTTTGCCACTTGGGGGATAGACCGCTTTTTAAATTCCCCCAATAGCCTGGCACAATCCCATAGCACTCAGTTTAATTATAACTGGACCAATACCGCTACTTACGATTTGACACTTTCGGAAAAACACGTATTCAATTTTTTAATAGGTAGTGAGCTCGTTAAAAGCAATACCCAACAATTAAGTGCATCCCGTACCCTATATTCTGATCAGGGAGAATCTTTTCAATATCTCGATAATGGGTTGGGAATACAGCAAAACGGCGGTAATGAGACCCATTGGGCCTTGTTCTCCTTATTTGCTCGTGTGAATTATGCGTATGATAATAAGTATTTGGCGACTTTTAATTTTAGACGCGATGGTTCATCTCGCTTAGCTTCAGGTAATCGCTATGGGGAATTTTACGGTGGCTCAATTGGGTGGAGACTGGATCAAGAGGAATTTCTAAAAAATATAGATGCCATCAGTTTATTAAAGATACGGGCAGGGATAGGACAATTGGGCAACCAAGAGATCGGAAATTATAGTTATGCAACCTTGGTTTCCAGTGCAGGATATTATCCCTTTGGAGGGAACAGCAATCAGGGGAATGCCATTAATATATTGGGCAATCCCAATGTGAGGTGGGAAACGAGCACACAGACTGATTTTGGCCTTGATCTGGGCGTTTTTAACAGTGCCCTTTCCCTGTCAGCTGATTATTATATAAAAAACACCTCTGGTGTGTTGCTGCAACCCCAACCACCACCTAGTGCTGGCGGGACAGCAAGTGCTTTTGTAAACGCTGGTGAAATTCGTAACCAGGGTTTTGAGTTGGAAGTTGGTTATAAAGATAAAATTAATGATAGGCTCAAGTATGATCTGACCGGCAATTTTGCCACCGTAAAAAACAGGGTGATTTCACTTGCTGGTGGGGCGCCACTTGTGGGAGGGCGCATCGATAATAACTATTATGCCACACAGACAGCTGTAGGCCATGCGATAGGTTCATTTTATCTACTGCAGCAGGAGGGCATTTTTCAGAATGAGCAAGAAATTTTCACCCATGCCTACCAGGGCCCGGGAATTAAGCCGGGTGATGTTATGTTTAAAGATATAAGCGGTCCCAATGGAGAGCCAGATGGAATTATAGATGAGAATGATCGCTATTATGTAGGGAAGGCCATTCCCAAGTTCACATATGGTTTAACCGCGAATGCAACCTATACAAACTTTGATATTAGTCTCTTTTTCCAGGGTGTTTATGGTAATGAACTCTATAATCAGGTAAACACGGATATTGAGGGGTTTTACAGGGCCTTTAATATTACCGAACGTATCGCTACCGAAAGTTGGGACGGCGAAGGAAGCACTAATGAATTCCCACGATTATCCTGGGACGGTGCGACCAACAATAAGCGACCTTCCACCCGATTTTTAGAAGATGGTTCTTATTTGCGCCTCAAAAATATACAGTTGGGATACACCTTGAGCGATAATATATCTAAGGCGCTCAAGCTTTCTTCCGTAAGGTTTTTTGCAAGTGCCCAAAATGTATTTACAGTGACTAAATATACCGGGATCGATCCAGAACTTTATACCAATAGCAATTCTGCCGGAGATGGGGTGAGGGCTGTTGGGATCGACTGGGGAACATATCCCTCTGCACGCACATTTACAGTAGGTATCAATGCAGATTTTTAATATTAAAAAATTTAAGTGATGATGAGGAAGTATATTTATATGGGTATTATTGCGTTTACTGCGGCCAGCTGTTCTGATTCTTTGGATCAACCTATTTTGGGCACGTACCAAGCTGATCAGTATTTTACTTCTACTGCCAATGCAAATGCTGCCTTGACCGCGGCCTATGCCCCTTTGGCCTATACAGATGCCTTTTCAAACGAGATTTGGGTGCTGGGGGATGTTGCCTCTGATGATGCTGTAAAGGGTGGTCTCGCCGGGGATCAGGCTGATATTGATAATATTAATAACTTTATTATACAAACCAGTAATGCGGCGGTTGAGTCCGTATGGGGCAGGTATTACGATGGCATATCCAAAGCTAACTTTGTCATTAACGGATTAACCGATGATAATGATGCGGTGACAGCTGAGGATAAAGCAAGCATTACAGGTCAGGCTAAATTTTTAAGGGCGTACTATTATTTTACTCTTACCAATAGTTATGGGGACATCCCATTGCGCCTGCAGGTAGCTACTGCAGATAATCTTGCAGCACCTGCGGTCACCCAAATGGAAATATACACCCAGATAGAAACGGATTGTACGGAAGCAGCAACGGCGTTACCGGACGTTTGGAGCGGAAATGATCTAGGTAGGGTCACCAAAGGAGCCGCTTTGGCACTGCTGGCGAAAACCTATCTTTTTGAAAAAAAATATGAGATGGCTGCTGCAAGTGCAGATCAAGTTGAAGGCTTGGGCATTTATTCTTTAACGCAAAACTTCACAGATAACTTCAATGTAAATACCGAAAATAACAGCGAGGTCATATTCTCTATTTTGCACACAGCTGGGCTAAGCCCCAAACAGGGCAGTGGGCTCAACCAGGCATTTGCGCCTAGGGGTGCGTTAAACGGATACGGCTTTTTTCAGCCCACACAGAGTTTGGTCGATAATTTTGAGCAATCCCCTTCAGGGGTGGTTGACCCTCGCTTAGATTATACCGTGGCCCGCGCCGGCCATCCCTATTTTGATGTGGAATACGACCCAAGTTGGTCAAACACCGGTTATTTTTCCAAAAAACAGATACAGCCATTGTCAGAAGTGCCAGTGGCGACCAAAGGTGACGGCGGTTTAAACTTTGAGGCCATTCGATTTGCCGATGTATTGTTGATCAAAGCCGAAGCATTAAATGAACAGGGAAATAGCGCAGCGGCACTGATCCCCCTGAACAAAGTAAGAAAACGGGCGCGCGAAAGTTATCTTTATGATAGCTCTTTAGGCAGTACAACAGTACCTGAAGGTTTATTGCCAGATATTACAACAACTGATCAATCACAGCTTAGAGACATTATCCGTAGGGAGAGAAGGTCAGAACTTGCCCTTGAGTTTGGCCGTTTTTACGATATTATACGTTATGGTAGTGCTTATGCCAGCAATGCCTTAAAGGATATACCCAACTTCAATTTTGATACCAATAAGTTTTTCCCAATACCTCAGAGTGAACGTTCGACTAATGATCAATTGGGCAACTAATAAATAATTAAAGTGATGAATATAGATAAAAAATACAGCTATTCAGGGTTTGTAGTTCTTTTGGTACTCCTTGGTTTCGCATCTTGCGATAAGGATAAGGATCAGCCTATATACGATGCCGATGACGCGAGGATTACCGTAGCTATTGATTCGGCAAATACGATCTATAGCAATGCCACTGAAGGCAGTAAACCTGGGGACTATGCGGTAGGTGCTAAAACCGATTTAAAAGCAGCGATTGATCTTGCCTCAGCAACCAAAGAATCTGATACATACAGTCAAAGAGAAGTAGATAACGCTACAGCAAATCTGCTCAGAGCGCTAGAGATTTTTAGAAGCCGTTTTATTCAGGAGGTTTCCGTAGATAATCTTATTGCACAATGGAAATTTGACGGAAACACCAATGATGATTCCGGTAACGAACATAATGGGACGCTGATGTCAGGAATAATAGGGCCGGGCTCAGCCCCAAAAGATGGTAATACTAAACCTGTTCCTGTGGCAGATCGTTTTGACCAGCCAGACCATGCCTATGATTTTAAAAACGGCGCCTATATTGAAGTGCCCTATACCTCTGAGCTCAACCCGAAAGAATTTACCATAAGCTTTTGGGTCAAGCGCCATGGCACCAATGCAGATAATTATATGTTTTCGCTCAACACTTACAATGGATTTAAATTCCAGTTACAGGGAGCCAATTTTCTTTTTCTGACCATACATGCGGATAATGGCTACCATGATGTAGATAGCGCGCCAGGGGTTGTACCCGATGAGACCTGGACGTTTATTTCAGCTTCGTACACGAATGGTACGATGAAATTTTATATTAACGATAATCTGGTTAAGACTGCGGAAGTTACGGGAACACCGATTACTTTAGAAACTCCTGTAAATCTGGCCATAGGACAACAATTGCCCAAAGGCATTATTAATTTTTCAGATACCAGCAGCCCTTTTTACTATTATGGACAGGCTTTTTTCATTGGTGCGATGGATGATATTCGGTTCTATAACCGCGCGTTGAGTGATGCAGAAATACTGTCTATCTATACCATAGAAAAATCGCTTTAATAGTTGTAGTTATGTTATATTTGAGCCATTTGTTGATTTCGTAAAAAGCAAATATCTGGTGAAAAACGGGTTGGATAATGTGAAATTTAGGAGTTTATCAACACCTACAATTATATTTTAGGAACCAATAGTCAAGATACAACTCAAGTTGAAATGGATATTTAGAAATACAATGAGTTGATTTTATTAGATTAAATTATGAAAATATTCAAAACGCGCTTGACGGTTACTTTTCTTCTATTACTGTGTATAGCCTGTGGAATGCATCCCGGCCAGGAAGTCAAAACTGTAAATAGCGTTGATAGTGTTCAAAAAACGACGGAAAAACCCTGGATGCTGGGCCCTTTTTTGCGCCCCAGTGATGCACAACCCATTATAAAGAGGAATCCTAACTCAACCTTTAACGATCCCATTACCGGAACAGAAGTGGCCTGGCAATCAAAAGCGACATTCAACCCGGCCGCTATAGTGATGAATGACACGATCAATGTATTTTACCGTGCGGAACAGGATCGTCATACAGACTCTATAGGTGGACACACCTCTCGTTTGGGACGCGCCACATCACAGGACGGAACAACCTATATAACCCAAAAGGAACCGGTTTTTTATCCCAATAACGACGATCAGAAAAAATACGAGTGGATCGGGGGGACCGAAGATCCCAGAATTGTACAAAGTGAAGATGGTATGTTTGTACTTACCTACACGCAGTGGAATGGGAAAATTCCACGTCTGGCACTCGCCACTTCGACTGATCTAAAAAACTGGACCAAACACGGGCCCATCTTTGAGAATTATAAAGATGGAAAATACAATGATAGAGAGACCAAATCTGGGGCAATAGTTACAAAACTTCAAAAGGGTAGGTTAGTGGCTGCCAAAATTAATGGAGAATATTATATGTATTATGGGGTGCCTCATATTGGTCTTGCCACTTCTACAGACTTGATAAATTGGCAACCCGTGGAGGATTATGCAGGCAATCTTGCACCAGTTTTAAATCCACGTCCTGGATATTTTGATTCGTGGCTGGTCGAGGCGGGTGCACCACCGGTTTTGACTAAATACGGAATTGTAGTACTCTACAATGCGGGGAATTCTTCAAATATTGGTGTACGTGATTTGGGAAATCGTGTCTATACGAGTGGGCAGGCGCTTTTTGATAGTAAAGAGCCTTGGAAATTACTTGACCGTAGCGATAAACCCTATATCAAGCCAGAATTACCTTTTGAAAAATCAGGTCAATATAAAGATGGAACCACCTTTGTGGAAGGCCTCGTTTTTTATCATTCCAAATGGTATTTGTATTATGGTACGGCAGATAGTATGGTGGGCATGGCGACCGCAGATCCCCAATAGCTAAAGTTTTCATATTTAAAATAACCCTGATTATTAGGAAAATAACATGTTCCAAATTGATTTTTAATTTGCAAAAATCACATCTTTTTTAAAGGATAATATATTATTAATTGATTATCCGTTATCTGTGATAAGTGAAATCTGCGTCATTCCGGACTTGATTCGGAATCTCATAAATATTTGAAATTCAAATCTTTTAGGATGAAACCCTGAATCGAATTCAGGGTAACGATATGTATTATGGTGTATTACGGATATTCAAATTTTAAAAAAAATTTAAAACTAAAGTTAACCGTATTTTACTTAGCCTCTTTTTATCCGAGCACAGTTCAAAATTTTATGTGGTTAAGGCAATTCCAGTCCTTTCATCGTTAGTCCTATAAAAGTTTTTATATTGGAATAAAGTTCAGTCTTTGGTCTAATAAATTCTTTCAATTTGCAATCCTGTATTTTCAAGCAGCCGTAGCATTAATCATTCGTTATTACCAACTTAAATAGTATTCAAAAAGTGTAATAGTTATTGGTTGTCTGATTTTTATGGGATAATAGCATGATTTTTCCTCTAAACTGATCCCCTTTTTCCATAAGGACCCCCGGCAAAATCTTAATTTTGCAAAAAAAATTGAAAGATGAAGACTACCAATACAGCCTCTTTGGAAATGACGGAACACGAGATGCGTTCTTATGGTCACGCCATAGTAGATGCCATTGCGGCCCATCATGCTAATCAGCATAAAAAAAATCCTGTTGCATTGGCGACTCGTGAAGATATGGATTCGATCTTCAAAGAAGCTGTGCCCGAAGAACCCATGGGGGCAGAAAAAGTACTTGATAAAGTACTTCAGCATGTAATCCCTTCGGTCAATATATTGAGCCATCCCAAATTTTTTTCGTTTGTGCCCGGTCCCAGCAATTATGTAAGCGCTATGGCTGATGCCATTGCCACTGGATTTAACGTCTTTTCCGGTGGTTGGTCAGCAGCACCTGCAGCCGCAGAAATTGAGATTGTCACCCTAGGATGGCTTCTTGATATGTTTGGTTTTCCGGCAAAGCGCGGTGGTGGTATATTTACCAGTGGGGGATCTATGGCAAATCTAACTGCTCTGGTTACCGCCCGCAATATTAAATGTGGCGAGGATTTTTCAAAGGCCGTCATTTATCTTTCAGACCAGGCACATTCTTCAAACATAAAGGCCATACGTGTTATCGGTTTCCGGAAAGAGCAGATAAGGATCATACCAACGGATATGGAATTTAAACTGGGCATCAATAAACTCAAAAACGCAATCAATAAAGACCGTCTTGAGGGTCTAGAACCCTTTTGTTTAATTGCCTCTGCCGGCACGACGAATACGGGTACGGTGGATCCGCTGACCGAACTGGCAGCAATCTGCAAAAAGGAAAAATTATGGTATCATATTGATGGTGCCTATGGTGGGGCGGCCATTCTGGGCAAAAATGGTAAGAAGCTACTAAAGGGCATAGACCGGGCAGATTCTTTAACCGTAGATCCACATAAGTGGTTCTTTCAGCCTTATGAGATGGGCTGCTTGTTGGTACGCAATCATAAATGGCTGAGTGGTACTTTTACTGAAAAGCCGGAATACCTGAGAGATGTAGAGGGCAATGCCTCTGAAATTAATTTCTTTGACCATGGTATCCAGCTCACCCGCAGGTTTAGGGCACTTAAGTTTTATATGAGCATCAAGACCTTTGGCCTAAAGGCTTTCCGCGAAGCGATACAATATAACATAGACCTTACCGAAGAGATCGAAAACCTCTTGCGTAAAAGCCCCGTGTGGCAGGTGATTTCCCCAGCGACCCTAGCCATAATTAATTTTAGGTACAATCCAATTGATAAGAATCTCGATGAAAAGGAACTGGACAAACTGAATGGCCATATCTCAAAAAAAGTAGTGGATTCTAAAAAAGCCATGCTCGTGACCACTATTCTTAACGGTATGGTTGTTTTGCGCATATGCCTGATCAATCCACGTACCACCTTAGAAGATGTTAGGGAGATCATATTGCTTTGTGAGTCTTTTGCTACTCAATAAAAATAAGTTAATTTAACGGGGTGTTTTTAATTTATAATTCATAATAATCCTTTGGTCGAATACCAGAACAAGTTTTTCGCCAAGTTTAAGTAAAAAACTCAAATAATACTGTTTCAATATTATGGTAATGGATTTTAAGCTTGCAGCTGCTAAATGTTTAAATTAAAATTTTAAATAATAATTAACCTCATACTATATCGATTTCGTGTTAGTGATTCCTAGTTTTGTAGTACAATAATCGGAAATATGGTCTGATACAAATTTCATTATTTGTAGCATCCTGTCATAACTTCGATTCTTATGGCGCGGATGAAGAATTTAAATAATTCAAACTCATAACTGCCATATGCTTTTGATAAAACCTTAACCCAACGACATTATAAATGGAAACGCAATCGACCCTCGCATCAGCCGTTCAAAGGCTAAAAGCAAGTTTTACCTTAAGGGAAAAGGATATCGCACCATTAGATACGCTTGCCAATCTTGAGGTAACAAGTTTAGCCTATACCATTGATGGTGGTTTTGACCCAATTACCGGAAATTACCATTGTGGAACCTGGGATTTAAATTATAAGATCAGGGTAAAATATTATGATGGAAAAAGTATACCTCCTGAAAAAATGCTGGTATTGATTCCTATCACCGGTGAAGAGGCTACTTTGGGAATGGAACAATCTAATGGCCAGCTCCTGGAGGGTTCCTTTTAGTATGATCATACAAATTTAGCACCCTAAAAATAGATAGTGTAATACTCATAATATTATATTAAAAGCATTCTTTATAGATTATTTAAAAGTTAAGTACCAGCTTCCTAATAATATCATAATGGCAAAATTATAACGTTATATTAAGTAGTTATAAAATTAATTATGCATAATTTTATTATCTAATCAAAAAAACAACTATCATGAACGAGACAGAATTTAAAGGAAAATGGAATAAGGCTAAAGGAAAACTTAAACAAACCTATGCCGATCTTACTGATGACGATCTTAAATATGCCGAAGGAAAATCGGATGAACTTTTAGGACGTCTACAGGAAAAAACAGGAAAGAGTAAAGAAGCCCTTAAAAAGGAAATCAACTCCTACTAACAATTATTAAATGACCAAGCCGCCATCTAAACGATGGCGGTTTTTTTTTGCTTTTATAAATTTTTGTGCGAGCCATCGCAATTGGGCATGCGCTTGGACCGCCCACATACACAATCGTTTAATCCTTTGCCATTAAAGATTTTCTCAGCATTTTTTTCAATCCTGGAGGTTCGGGTAGCTGTTTGTTTTGGCTTAGAAAAAAATAAAAGATAAGCTTTTTGTCTTCCTGGGGTTAGCTTTTTGAATGCTTCCTTAAAACGGGCATCTCCCTTAAATTTTCGTTCCAATTCTTCGGGTAATCCGAAATCTGCAATAGATTTCATGTTGACTTTTAGTCCCGCTTTTTCAATCTGGATAGCCTTGAGTATATATTCTTTGATCGTGGATTCCAGCTTTTTAATTTCCTTGAGATTGGTAAACCGTATTTGCCGAGCGGCCTGCGTATTTTCTGTTTGCTGGATTAAAATCTCTTCAGGATCTTTCAATAATGCCCCTTTATGAAAAAGAATCGCGCAATATTCCTTGAATTCATGAATCAAAGCTATGTTTTTCCCCTGGTAGCTATAAGAGGGATGCATCCATTTGAAGTCTTCTGTCAGCCCACAATTAAGTAATATTTCACGAAGGGTTCTTAGTTCGGTCTGCCATTTATCCAGACCCGTGAGGTAGGTATCAACTTCATTTTTCATAGTTTAAAAAGTATCTTTTAGAAATACAAAATTTAGAAATATTACATAAAAACGAAAGAAAAATAGTTTTCTATTAGCAAATTAGTCCAAAGTCAGGATTATGTAATATAACATCAGCATTAACAAAAACAACAGGCCAGCGGCCAAAAATTTTAAAGAGCGGTTCACATGACGGAATTTCATCGCTGCTATTTTTGAAATGATAAAAATCTGTTGACCCAATTGATCAAAGAGTTCTTTTTCATCCAGACTTATTTTGTAGAATGTTTTTGAAAACTCATTGATCGTTCCAAATTTGGATACGACATCCCCGAAAAAGAAAATGTTTTTATCATATTTGCCTTCTATCTGCGGCATAAAACACCGGATACTAAAGTAAATGGATGCCACGGTACAACAGGCCCAAAATCCCAGGAGGATATAGAGTGGCAGGTCGTACGGTGCCTCAGTAAGAACAAGCCCTATATTCTGAAAAATGAAATTGAGCAAAATACCATAAAAAGAAAGGATAAGCCCCGCCTTGATCTCAGAGGCTCTAATAAGACTCAGGACATAGTTAATGCTGCCCCAGTAGTGATCTACGAGCTCTTCAGAATGTCCTCTATTAGATGGTAGTTGAACTAGGTTGTCCTTTTTTTTCATGGGTTAGATATTTTTTCTCAATCTTGATACAATGAAACGGCTTTTAAGATTTACTTATTCAAGTACTTCGTAAGCGGTGAGTACTTTTGATTTATTTTTTAGATTGATATCTCCTAATTTTCGACATCTAAAAGCCTCTTTTACCTTCTCATAACAGGCCTCGCAGATTATGATCTGATTCTCTTCAGCCGCATCCTGCAACCTGGATGCGGTGTTAACCGTATCGCCAATCACCGTATAATCAAGGCGTTTTAAAGTGGCCGAACCAATATTGCCGGAAATCATCTCGCCACTTTTGATCCCAATGGATACTTTGGGTCGATATTTTTCTTTTCCTTCTACATCAGGCAGGGCATTGATCTGACTTCGCAGCGCAAGAGCGGCATCAATGGCCCTGTCAAGATGATAATCCCCTTTAAAGACGGCCATTACTGCGTCGCCGATAAACTTGTCGATAAGTCCCTTTTGAGCCATGATTTCTTTCACCATAACATCAAAATATCGATTGATCAGGGCAACCACGGTGTCTGGGGAGGTGTTTTCACTGATAGCGGTAAAACCACATACATCTACAAACATGACCGTCGCCTCAATGGTATCACTGGTCATCAAGGTGGATTCATACTCGCGGCTCCCCATAAAATTGAGTACATTTTCGTCAACATACATTTTAAGTATATTGTTCTCTTTGATGGCACGCAGAGTTTCTCGGACCTGTAAAGCATGTTTGAGTGTTTTTTTAACTGTTATAGACAGGTCCTCAAAATTGATGGGCTTGGTAACAAAGTCAAAGGCGCCACGGTTCATGGCCATCCGTATATTTTCCATATCGCCATATGCGGAAACGATCACCGTTTTTATTAGGGGCGTATCCTCGGTAAGTTTGTTGAGTAGGGTAAGGCCATCCATCTCGGGCATATTAATATCCGTGAGCACAATATCAATATTGGGCTGTTCTTTTAATATGTCAAGGGCATGTCTTCCGTTTACCGCAAATACAAAATAATATTCCTTCTCACGAATCTGCTTTCTGAACTTCTGTTTTATAAGGGTTTCGAGATCAGCCTCGTCATCAACAACTAATATTTTAAACATCGTTCCATATTTTTAATTTTTTCCTCAAAAGTTGGAAATCCAAGGGTTTCGTGAGGAAATCATCGGCACCCAGTTTTTTGGCCGTATTATAATTCTGATCATCCCCATAAGCGGTGATCATCATTACAAATGGGGGCGGTTCTTTGTAAATCTGCTTTATGCGCTCCAATAACTCCAGGCCGGTCATGCCTGGCATGTTGATGTCTGAAAGAATCAGTACAGCGCTATTGTCGCTATTGTTAAGATAGGAGAGGGCCTCTGTACCCGAAAAGGCAAATGCAAGCTGTATTGCACCAGCTCTAATGTCTTTTCTGAAGCGTTGCTCAAAAAGTATTTTCACGTCCTGCTCGTCATCGACAACTAAAATTTTCATCATCATTTTAATTTTGGTAGGTGAATAATAAATGTAGTACCCTCTCCTTGCTCGGTCTGCACTTCAAGAGTGCCCCCGTGCGCCTTTACAATGTCATAACTTAAACTGAGCCCCAGTCCGGTGCCCTGACCAGTGGGCTTGGTGGTGAAAAAAGGCTGAAATATTTTTTCCACTACATTATCTGGGATTCCATTGCCATTATCCTTTATATAAATATTTATAAAATCCTTATATTTTGTTGTGCTTACTGAAACTGTAGGGATATATTCAATCCTTTCAGCTTTTGAGCCATGCTTCATTTCAGTTGGTAGCGCTGCTTTCTTCTCATTGACCGCGTAAAAGGCGTTAGTGATCAGATTAAGAATTACCCGGCCTATATCCTGTGGTATAATGCTTATCTTTTTGATAGAATTATCAAAATTTGTTTCCAGGGTTGCGTTAAATGATTTGTCCTTTGCCCGCAGGCCGTGATAGGCTAGGCGCAGGTATTCATCTGCCAGCTTATTGATATCTACCGCCTCCCTTACGCCAGTACTCGTGCGACTGTGCAGCAACATCCCCTTAACAATAGCCTCGGCACGCTTGCCATGGTGATTTATCTTTTCAAGGTTTTGCTTAATATCACTGGCGATGAAACGGGCTTGCACAAGATCACCTTTGTCCAGTTCCTCATTCATCTCAACGATAAGTTCATTGCTTACTTCGGAAAAATTATTGACAAAGTTGAGCGGGTTTTGAATCTCATGGGCGATACCGGCGGTCAATTCGCCCAAGCTTGCCATTTTTTCGGATTGTATGAGTTGAGCCTGCGTCAATTTTAGCTCTGATAGGGTGGACTCTGCTTTCTGTTTTTCATGTTTTAATAAACGATTTGTCCTGCGCTTCTGGAGATTGCTGCGGTATTGTAGAAATGCGATGCTACCTGCTGCCAGTAAAAAAATAAATAGCAAGCCTATCGCAAAGTACTGCTGATTTCTTACCCGTTTTACTTCTGCATCCTTTAGATCTTGTTCCCTCTGGGTGATGGCCTGTTTCTTATTGAATTCATACGTCATAGTCTGTTCTGTGGCCTCTTGAATTTTTTCTTTAGAGGTAATGGAATCTTTGATCTCAGCATAAAGTTTATAGTGGGATAAAGCCTTTTTATAATCACCTGTTTTCTCATAACATTTGGCGAGTACTACATTAATGGCAGCCATATTTCCATCGTATTGATCTGTTGCCTGTCCTGCTTCGAGACACTTTTCAAAGTAGGGAATGGCCTCTTGATATTTTTGCTGTAATTCCAGCGTGCGGCCCATAGCTTCATTCAGCTGCACTATAACTATGGGTTGTTTTTCATTGCTGGCTTTTGCCATCCCCTTATTGATCAGAGTTATGGCCTCATCATATTTTTTTAAATTGGATAGAGCTATAGCGGCCTTAGAATAACTTGCGACTTCAATAGAGGTATCCCCGAGTTGCTCAGCAAGAGTTGAAGCTTTGATTGCATAATCATATTCAAGTTCCCATTTTTCCATATCCTGATACATGGAAGCCAAATTTGAATAGCTGTAGATTTCAACATTTTTAACTCCCGCCTGTTTGGCAAAATCCACGGCTTTAAGCAGTGTTTTTTCGGCACGTAGTGTATCATTAATTTTTTGATACGTATTGCCCATGTTTAAAAGGGTATATGCCTGCGAACTCAAATTTTTATTTGTTTCGGCCAGCTTAAGGGATTTTTGTTGGTACAGGAGTGCCTGCTGATAGTCAGATCTCATCTGGAAGCTAATAGCAAGCCCGCTATAGTAACGGTCAAGATTGGTCGTGCGACCATTAGCTTCTAGCATTGCGATTGCATTTTTAAAAAAAGTTGCAGATGAGTCGTACTTGCCCTGCATCCCATAGAGCATTCCATAATTGCCATAAGCTGTGGATAACCTGAGGGAATCTTTTAAAGATTCCGCGATTATTATGGCGTCATCCAGGTTTTTTTTTGCGGTTTCAAATTCACCCTTTCGTATTAAACTGCTGGCGGTAGTGTTTAGGGCCTCGGCTTCACCTTTTCTGAATTTCAGCTTTTGTGCTTTTATAATCGTTTTATTGCCTAGTGAAATCGCGGAATCTAAATTGACTTCGCTCATTTTTGTTACAAGTTGATTACTTAAATTGATCCGTGCAGTATCTGATTTTGCATTTTTTAGGGCGATTTGTAAGCTGTCAATGACCTTATTTTGGGTATAACTTTTTATAGAAATCACCAAGAGCATACAAAAAATGAAGAAACCTTTCGTACTAAACATTGCCGGTTATTTAAATTGCTAAAAGTTGAAAGCCTAATATTTTAGGATTATTCTGACGAAACATTATTATAAATCGACCAGCATCAGCTTAGAGTCATGGTAACCTGTCTAAGTGCTTTTGGAATTCCTCAATAATACCTCTTCAAATAAATAGTAAGCGAATTTTTACAGCCTTGGGTTCGCTAAAGTTAATACTATAAGCCAATTAACGCATCAGTTTTACACAAAGTCATCAAAAAAAAATTCAGCTGTGCAACATAATTTCTTCTGCGAAACACAATCTGAATTTCTGATTTTAAGTATTATTTTGAAGAACCGTGAGTAATGCTTTTCATCCTTTTTAATGTTGGGGATCAAGTCATATAGGAAACAACAGGTGGAGCGTTAAGATTTAATTCAGTAAGATTTAATGCGTGTGATCGGGATTCGTTAAGGCATTTCCTAATCATTAATATCAATATGCATTTTTGCTTGTATAATTTTCATATTCAGCATTGCAGAAGCAAGAAAATTGCCCATTTATCCAAGCTTTTTAAACTAAAATAGGAGTTTTAAATGGATGAAATTGATGCATTCAACCTTTTTTTAGGTTTTTATATCGAATAAATGAAGTTCTTCTAAAGATTTTACTTTTCACAAAGAAAAATATACCTACTTTCGTCTCGATTTTGAAAACGGGATAATGAACATTTTTTATACCGAGATGAATCGCACAATAACCCCAGATTACATGAATTGGTTAAGCTACTATAAGTCAAACAACATGGCTAAAGCAGATATTGTTTTAGACAAAATGAGGATTGGGCGCCATGTCCATCCATTCGAGGAGCTCCCCTATCGGGGTCATTTTTCACAAAAGGTGGTTACGCCATTTTTTGATTCCCATGTATTGTTAAGACAGGAAAATAGAACATTAACTCACAAATTTTACGATTTGTTGTACAACCGTGTTGCTCAGTTTTTGGGCACACGTCCATTATGATCTTTTAATCAGAGCGCAATATTTAATGTTGTTTCTGTCATGTGCGATGATTAGAAAAAATGCATTAGAATGCTGTTTTTTCTTTGTATAAGAAAAGAAACTGGGGTTATGTACTGTGCAAAGATTAGGTTGAAATAAAGTTTAGGCCTAAACTGTTTTTAAAATAAATATACTCCAACAGCGGGGGGTAAGAACTAGTACTTTAGTGCACTTATGGCAAAGACCATATGGGACTAAAGCGGCGGAGCCGTGGAACTACCTTCACCCATGATGTTGTTATAATCAGTATATATACCCTGATCAGTTTACAGGGGAATGACGGATAAAGGGTCTTGCAGGTTACCACTTCAAATATATTTTTTGAAATCCCCATCCATACACCAAATGCATTCCGATAAGATACTATGAAGAGGTCATCTTTGGTCATCCCTATTTCCATCACGGTCCACTTGGGCATCATCAACCTGGTGCCTTATCTGCTGGAGCCGGCCAATTATTTCGATCTTTGGGATATTCTCTACAATAATATCTCTTGGCTCATCGTCGCCTACAGCCTTAACTTTTATCCAACGGGGCGCAAGGAGCGGTTTATGACCCACCTAACTAAGCTGCTGCAGCAGTACATCGTGTATGGGCTGGCGTACTTTGCCTTTATGGCACTGCGCCGTATCGACCCTTCTTTGGTGTCTCGTCAGGTAGATGTGTTCCTTGGTATAATCTTTCTGCTTGTGCTGAGCAGGATCGCATTTTTCTCACTGCGCCGGCGCTACCGCCTTTATGGAGGTAATTATAGAAATGTGGTTGTAATAGGCCGTGATGGTAACCTTAAAAAACTACAAGAGGTTTTTGATGAACCAGACCTGGGATATCGCTATCAAGGTTATTTTGATAAACAAAATTCAAACAGCCTTGGTTACCTGGGGCAATTTCAGGATTCACTAGCGTACATCTTGGAAAATGATATTGATGAGATTTATTGTATGGTATCTCAGTTAGAACAACAGGAGCTCAGGACCCTGATCCAGTTTGCTGACAATAATTTCAAAAAGCTCAAGATTGTACCAGATAATAAGGAAATATTCACTCGGGCCATGTCCATTGAACTTTATGATACCCTTCCTGTTCTTAACCTACGGGAACTTCCGTTAGACAAAGGGTACCGGCGGATTCTTAAACGATGCTTTGATATCATGTTCTCATCTATTGTTATCCTTCTCGTTTTATCCTGGCTTGCCCCACTTATATTTATTTTAATGCGGTTTGATTCCCGAGGGGCGCTCTTTTTTAAACAAAAAAGACATGGGGTAAACCGCAAGGTATTCTGGTGTTATAAGTTCCGCTCGATGACCATAAATAGTGAAGAGGATCTCAAGATGGCAACCCGCTACGATATGCGCATTACCCCTTTAGGTAAATTTTTGAGGAAAACCAGCATTGATGAACTTCCCCAGTTTTACAACGTGCTCCTTGGTCATATGAGTGTGGTGGGCCCCAGGCCACATATGGTTTTACACACTGAAGATTATCAGCAGTCTGTAGATAAATATTTGGTACGCCATTATGTTAAACCTGGTATTACGGGTCTTGCTCAGGTCAAAGGCTTTCGGGGTGAGATCGTCAAAAAAATGGATATCATAAACCGGGTACGTATGGATATTTTTTATGTTGAAAAATGGTCATTATTTATGGATGTACAAATCATTGCCCAAACAGTAATGAATGTGATTCGTGGGGAGGAAAAGGCATATTAAAACAACTGGATTTAATCTTTGCAGCGGGCTTGTTTTTATTTTCAAGACATAAACTGCTTTCAAGTAAAAATTCAAAAAAATGCCTATTTAAAGAGTTTTTCTAATGCCTTCATGAGATTTTTATTAGAAATTTTGAAGGTAAATTCATCCTTATTAATGGTTTTTATATCGAAAATACGTCAGTATGCAATAGATTTCAGTTTTCCCAAAGTAAAATATACCTATTTTCGTATCGATTTTGGAGACGGAATTAAAAAAGCGCCTTTTTTTTCAAGCCGAGATCGGTATCTTAAAAGCTATAAGATGATTCGAATTGGATGCACTACTTCAAGTTGCACAGTGTGGCTGAAGCCAATAGCATTGAGGTGCCAGGGTTGTATTTACTGTAATTGCACGAACATGGAACTAAATCATGATTTTTTAAAATAGATTATTCATGATTTACTGCAGTCGATGAAGCTAAGGTTTTGATGAATAGTATAGCAAAACCATCGTGGGACTGAAGCGGCGAAGCCGTGGGCATGTGGCATGATTCAAAATTTTTGATCCTTTTAAGAAAGAACGGTTTACGCTTTGATTTTGGGACATGTGCTCAAATTGAAAGTTATAATGAATGTTAGATCTACCGTTAAATAGCATTTTTCATCCTCCTCTAGCGGTAATCGTTTTCCAATGCAGGAAAATCATGGCACACAACCCGCTTTTGGAGGTCACCCTTAAAATAAAAGCATTTGAAAAACCCTTGAACCTGGATTTTACGTACTTAGGGTTAGGTGTCTTTTTTTAGCAAGTATTTGAGGGTACACAATGGTTCAACGTGCAAAAAGCAGGTTACCATAATTGAATAGAGCGCTATCCTGCCGAGTTGCAGGAAATAATGGGGTAAAGGCTTTGAGGGTCCCCGGCTCCATAAATTTTTGAATTGCTTAACCGAACAACAACCCTACCGCCCCGCATATGAAGAGGTCATCCTTGGTCATACCCGTATCCATAGTGGTTCACCTGGGCATTATCAACCTGGTACCATATCTGCTGGGGCTGGGCAACTATTTCGATCTCTGGGACATCCTCTACAACAATGCCTCTTGGCTCATTATCGCCTACAGCCTCAACTTTTATCCAACGGGGCGCAAGGAGCGGTTCACGACCCACCTGCCCAAACTGCTGCAGCAGTACATCATCTATGGGCTGGCTTATTTTGCGTTCATGGCACTGCGCCGTGTAGACCCCTCTTTGGTCTCGCGGCAAGTGGACGTCTTCTTGGGCATAGTCTTCCTGCTCGTCCTGAGCCGGATCGCCTTTTTCTCAATGCGCAGGCGCTACCGCCTCTACGGGGGCAACTTCGTCAATGTGGTGGTGATAGGCAGGGATAAGAACCTGAAGAAGATCAGGGCCGTTTTTGACGAGCCGGACCTTGGATACCGCTACAAAGGCTACTTTGACAACGAGCCCTCCGGAAGTCCCACCTATCTTGGCCCCTTCCGGGAGTCGCTGGACTACATCCTGGCCAATGAGATCGACCAGATCTACTGTATGGTCTCCCAGCTCAATCAGGAGGAGCTCAGGACGCTGATCAAGTTTGCTGACAATAATTTTAAGAAGCTCAAGATTATCCCTGACAATAAGGAGATCTACACGCGGGCAATGTCTATCGAGCTGTATGGGACTACTCCAGTTCTCAATATGCGTGAATTGCCACTGGACAAGGAATATAGAAGGCTACTCAAGCGTACATTTGATATTGTATTTTCATCCTTGGTCATTGTCTTTATATTATCATGGTTTACGCCCTTAATGTTTATTTTAATGAAAATAGATTCTAAAGGGATGCTTTTTTTCAAACAAAAACGGCATGGGGTAAACCGTAAGGTATTTTGGTGTTATAAGTTTAGATCAATGACTGAAGATAATAAGGGAGGCTCTCTAATGACAGCTGCAAATGATAAACGTATTACAAAAATGGGACGGTTTCTGAGAAGAACGAGCCTAGATGAACTTCCCCAATTTTATAATGTTTTTTTTGGCGACATGAGTGTAGTAGGCCCCAGACCACACGTGGAGATGCAGACCGGGGAATATCAAGCTTTAATAGATACATATCTGGTAAGGCATTTTGTAAAACCAGGTATTACTGGCCTTGCTCAGGTTAGGGGCTATCGGGGTGAGATCATTAATAAGGCAGATATCGTCAATAGGGTTCGCCTTGATGTCTTTTATGTCGAAAAATGGTCATTGCTGATGGATATTCAAATCATTGCACAAACGATAAGAAACGTGTTGAAGGGGGAGGATAAAGCGTATTGATAAATATCGGAAGTCAAACTAAAACAGATGGGGCTAGCCCCATCTGTTTTAGGCTTAATATTTATATTCGTATTGCATGAAAAAATACAAACAACTATGCCTTGAACAAAGATATCAAATCCAAACAGGTAGGGTTTTAACAAAATGAGATAGCCAATAAGATTAAGGTCCATAGAAGTACCGTTAGCCGTGAGCTGAAAAGCAATATCCCCAGGCGTGGGCAGACTGCCGGACTTTACATCTGTGAACACGCGCAGTGTAAAACCGATTCTCGCCATAGCGCCAAATCCAAGCAAGCCCTGCTAAGCGAGAAGCTCAAAAAACGTATCGAAGGTCTGCTGAAATATGAGAAATGTAGTCCAGAACTTATAGCCAAGCGACTTGCCAAAGAGTTTGGGGCCTGTGTGAGTCGTGAAACAATATACAAGTGGATATGGCAGGCAAAGCATAGTAATCACCGAGAGTACAAACAGTATAAAAGATTGTGCAGGCACTTTCTTCACACCGGCGGTAGACAAAAACGCAACAATATCCAGGAGAATCGTGGCGCTATTATCGGGCAAATAGGGATTTATAAAAGGCAAGGGTTGTGAACCACGCTCACGTATTGGTGATTTGGAAGTGTACTTTATGGTGGGCGGCAATCATCAATCAGCACTGTTGGTAATGACCAATAGGGCCACCCTATCACCAAAATCGAAAAACTCGGTAGTAAAATGGGCATGAATTTTATGAGAGGATGAATGGTGCAACTAACCAATTTTGGCCCATCTTGGGTAAAGACATTCACTTTTGACAACGGAAAATTGCTTGCCCACCATCACAAAATAGCTAGTGACATCAATGCTAAAACCTATTTCAAAAGGCCCTATACCTCACAAGATAAAGGAATTTTGGAAAACAGGATAGGGGTAATAAGAGGATTTTTCCATAAGAAAACCGATCTAAGGGAAGTCTCAGTCAAAAGAATAAAAGAAGTGGAAAGATTACTAAATTACAGACCTATCAGAAAATTCAATTACAATAACCCAATTGAAGTTCTAAGAAATAAATGTGTTGCACTTATGGGTTGAACTCAGCTTGTGCTCCTAACCACATATTTTTTGCATCAAATACTCATATAATTATTTTGAAAGATTTTTCAAGAAAAAGACATTTCGCAAAAGCGCTTACATGGAGATTTATTGGTACGCTGGACACTATATTTTTATCTTGGCTTGTAACGGGCAATCCGTTTATAGGTTTACAGATAGGAGGAGCTGAAATAGTTACTAAAATGTTTCTTTATTATGTTCATGAACGGTTATGGTTTAAAATACCGTTCGGTAGCGGATCAAAAAAAAGTTCTCAAAGACATTTATTGAAAACAATAAGCTGGAGAATCTTAGGTACTATAGACACTATGATACTTGCATGGATTATTTCTGGAAATCCTATGACCGGTTTAAAAGTGGGTGTTATAGAAGTTTTTACCAAAATGCTTTTATATTATTTGCATGAGCGTTTTTGGTACAAATTGGACTATGGAGTAGAAAACAGACGTAAAACAAAATATACTAATGATGAGTAATACAATACCACATAAATATAATATTAGTTTAAAGAAACGTATAAATCAAAAAGGGCATAGGCCATTGGTATTATGGCTTTATGGACTATCTGGATCAGGAAAATCTACTCTTGCCAACCAGATCGAAAAAAAACTTTTTGATCTTAATATTCATACATATTCATTAGACGGAGATAATATTCGTCACGGTATCAACAGAAATCTTGGTTTCAGTGAGGAGGATAGAACAGAGAATGTAAGACGTATTGCAGAGATCGCCAAATTGTTTATAGATTCTGGCACTGTAATTATAGCTGCTTTTATAACACCTTTAGAGAATCAACGTGATTTTTTAAAAAAAATAGTAGGTGATGATTTTTTTATAGAATGTTTTGTTGATACATCCTTGGAGGAATGTGAAAAGCGTGACGTAAAAGGTTTGTACAAGAAAGCACGTGCCGGGGAGATTAAAAATTTTACGGGAATAAGTTCAATTTTTGAGCGTCCAAAAAAACCCGATCTTATAGTAAAAACCGAGAGCGAATCAATTGATAATGCAGTTGAAAGGATATTAGCATATTTAGAACCTAAATTAAAATTCGGAAATGAGCAATAAATATTATTTAAACTATCTGGATGAACTTGAATCTGAAGCTATTTATATTTTGCGAGAAGTATGGGCTCATTTTGAAAACCCGGTAATATTATTTTCTGGCGGTAAAGATTCCATCTTGGTAACCCATTTAGCAGAAAAGGCATTTTATCCCAGTAAGATTCCGTTTGCACTTATGCATGTTGATACAGGTCATAATTTTCCCGAAACTATCAAATTTAGGGATGAACTTATAGAAATGTTAGGGGTGAAACTTATTGTAGGATCTGTGCAAGAATCTATAGATAGAGGTAGAGTTTCAGAAGAAAAGGGTAAAAATGCAACACGTAACGCATTACAAATAACAACATTATTGGATGCTATTGAAAGTAATAAAGTGGATTGTGCCATCGGAGGAGGCAGGCGGGATGAAGAAAAAGCGAGGGCAAAAGAAAGATTCTTCTCGCACAGGGATGATTTTGGACAATGGAACCCCAAAAACCAGCGTCCAGAACTTTGGAATCTATTGAATGGAAAATGTTTTGAAGGAGAGCATTTTAGGGCGTTTCCAATAAGCAATTGGACGGAAATGGATGTGTGGAACTATATCAGTAGAGAAAATATTAAAATACCCTCTTTATATTATGCCCACGAGAGAGATGTCATTTGGAGAAATAACTCTTGGATTCCAAATTCAAAATTTTTGATTTTAGATGATGGGGATAGAATTGTAACCAAAAAAATACGATTTAGGACTTTAGGAGATATTACAATAACCGGAGGTATTGAATCAGAAGCTGACACATTAGAAAAAATTGCAGATGAGGTGTCTACACTGCGTAAAACAGAACGTGGAGATAGGACAGACGATAAACGATCTGAGTCGGCAATGGAAGATCGAAAAAGACAGGGTTATTTTTAACACACAATGAAAATCCAATAATTAATTATCAAATATGAAAACTGACAATAATCAGCTTTTGCGCTTTACAACTGCTGGGAGTGTTGATGATGGTAAGAGCACATTGATAGGTAGATTGCTCTATGATTCAAAATCTATTTTTGAAGATCAACTTGAATCTGTTGCGAAAACCAGTGAGCAAAAGGGTTTTAAAGGTGTAGACCTTGCTCTTTTTACAGATGGACTGAGGGATGAGCGGGAGCAAGGAATTACCATTGACGTTGCATATCGCTATTTTACTACGCCAAAGCGTAAATTTATTATTGCTGATACTCCGGGCCATATACAATATACTCGTAATATGGTTACGGGTGCATCAACCTCAAATGCGGCTCTTATTCTTATTGACGCCAGACACGGTGTTATAGAACAGACCAAAAGACATTCCTTTATTGCCTCACTATTAAACATTCCCCATTTAATTGTGTGTGTCAATAAAATGGATCTTGTAGACTTTTCGGAAAAGGCATTTCATCAAATAATTTCACAATTTGAAGAATTTTCGTCTAAACTGCTTGTAAAAGATGTTCAGTTTATACCTATTAGTGCCCTTCTTGGTGATAATGTTGTGAATCGATCTCAAAAAATGGATTGGTATCAGGGCGGTACGCTATTAAATATTTTGGAAACCATTCATATCAGCAGTGATATCAACAAAATAGATGCTCGATTTCCAGTTCAGACTGTTTTGCGACCTCAGAGTGAGAAGCATTTGGATTACAGAGGTTATGCGGGAAGAATAGAAAGCGGAATTTATAGGGTAGGAGATCGTGTGGCGGTGATGCCATCTGGTTTTACATCTACAGTAAAATCTATTAATGCTGGAAAAGAAGAGCTTCAAGAGGCATTTGCCCCGATGTCTGTTTCAATAACGCTTGAAGATGACATTGATGTAAGTAGAGGTAATATGATCGTAAAAGTTAATAATCAGCCACAACAGTCTCAAGAGTTTGATGTAATGTTGTGCTGGTTACATAATGAGCCCGCTAGGCAAAGGGCAAAATATATTATTCAGCATACTACCAATGAGGAGCGTGCCATGATCAAAGAGGTTATCTATAAAGTTGATATAAATACCTATGACAGGATAGAGGGAGATAACGATTTGACTATGAATTCCATCTCCAGGGTAAAATTGAGAATAACCAATGGCCTTATGATTGATTCTTATCGAGATAATCGCAATACAGGAAGTATTATATTGATAGATGAGAACACAAATGACACTGTTGCCGCTGGTATGATAATCTAAATTAAAATTTAAATAAAATTATGCAAGAATTTCTAGAAATTGCGATAAAGGCTGCTATAGAAGCTGGTCAGAAAATAATGGATATTTATGAAAATGAAGATTTTGAAGTAAATCTTAAAAAGGACAATTCGCCTTTGACCAAAGCTGATATTGCTTCTCACGAAATAATATCAACAGCATTAAAGGCCACGGAAATACCTGTTTTATCCGAGGAAGGAAAGGAAATATCCTATGAAACCCGAAAAAAGTGGGAAAAGCTTTGGATTGTTGACCCCATTGATGGTACTAAGGAATTTATAAAAAAGAATGGGGAATTCACTGTAAACATAGCTTTAATTGAAGCTGGCATCCCCACTTTAGGGGTTATCTATTTGCCAGCCATGAAACAATTGTATTTTGGATTAAAAGGTAATGGATCCTTCATTTATAAAGATTGTACAGAATATAGTGCATTAGAGAAAATATATTCTAACTCCCAAAAACTACCTTTAATATCAAAAAATAAAAATTATACAGTCGTAGCAAGTAAATCACACCGATCTAAAGAGACTGATGAATATATTGTATCATTAGGAAGAGATCATGGAATCATAAAAACTATTTCAAAAGGGAGTTCCCTTAAAATTTGTATGGTTGCTGAGGGTACGGCAAATTGTTATCCGAGATTTGCTCCGACAATGGAATGGGACACTGCAGCTGGCCATGCTATTGCAAAATATGCAGGTAAAACCTTTATGGATTGGAATACAAAAAAGGAAATGGTATATAACCGCAAAGAACTGCTGAATAATTGGTTTTTGGTTAACTAAAATATAAAATCCGATTTTCTCGATTGTCACTAATTAAAATTCTTTGCTAAACTACTGGTAAAGAACAATTTATATTAGGTTTGTACATTTAAATTAAATTATCTATGAGCAATAAACTTAGATTATCCTTATTATTATTGATGCCCTTTTTTTTTGCGGGTTGCAAATCACGCAACCTTGTTTACTTCAGCGATTTGGGCGATCAGGAAATTTATGCTGAGGAAATAAACAGTAAACCCCTGGAACCTACCATAGAATATGGAGATATGTTGAATATTCTGGTTTCTAGTTCTAACGCCGAAGCGAATCAGCCATTTAATCGAGGTTCAATACAGTCAACCAATAATTTAACTGAAAACAATAATATAAAATCTATAGATGCTGATGGATATTTAGTAGATAACCAGGGTGATATTGATTTTCCTGTCCTAGGTCAAGTACATGTTGGGGGAATGACCAAAAATGATGCTAAGAGTAAGCTTACAGATTTACTCAAGGAATATTTAAACGATCCTATAATAACCATTAGATATTTAAATTATAAAATTACAGTTTTGGGAGAGGTCAATAATCCAGATACTTTCACGATCCCATCAGAAAGGGTTAACATTATAGAAGCCTTGGGCATGGCAGGTGATATGACAGTTTATGGGAAACGTGAAAATGTACTTCTAATCAAAGAGACTGGAGATAAAAGAAAAATAGTACGACTTAACTTGAACGATAGTCACATATTGGACTCACCGTATTATTATTTGCAGCCGAATGATATTGTTTATGTTGAGCCTTACAAGTCCAAAAGAGAACAGGCAAGTTTGACGCGTAGTAACATTTCAATATTTCTTTCCGTTATCTCTGCACTTTCACTTGTCCTAATAAGATTTAACTAGTAGTTAATTATGCAAAAGAATAAAGAAAAGAACATCAATAAAATTATAGGTGGTTATTTTAAATATTGGTATTTGTTTATAGCTGGATTTATTTTATTTACCAGCTTAGCCTTTTTATACCTTCGTTATAAGGCAGTGTCCCAATATGAAATAAGCGGCACTTTATTGATAAATGATAAAGATAATGGTGCGGGTGCAAAACAATCGGAATCTTTTTCTGACCTTGGCCTGATTAAACCATCCCGCAGCCTCGATGATGAAATAGGCATATTAAAATCCTATACTTTAATGGAAGAAGTAGTCAAAAATCTGTCGCTGCAAGTATCCTACTTTATAGAGGGAGATGTTAATGACATAGAAGTTTATGCTAAAAATATCCCTGTAAATGTTCTTCTTAATAAAGAAGATCCGGTCATTTACAATCTTCCGGTAAGGATGACCGTAAAAAATAACAATCAGTTTGATCTTGAGTATGAAGATGAAAAAGGCAATAAACATAAATCCACTCATAAATTTGGTCAGGAGATACAACAACCTTATGGCACTTTTACTGTAGTTGCAAATTCTGAAATACCTTTTCCTGAAAAAAGTCAGACCATTAGTTTTAAGTTTTTAAAGGCTAAAGATCTGGCTGAAATATATAGTGAAAAAGTTACCGTGGAGCCTGCTAATGAAAATGGCAATTTATTATATATCAGTGTTTTGGATCATATTAAAGATCGTGGAAAAGATATCCTTGATGAGCTTATGAAAGTTTATGCTGATGAGACGGTAAAATATAAAAATAAAATTGCTGAGACTATGATTACAATGATCGATGATCGTTTGAGCATGCTTACTGGTGAGTTGACAAGTGTAGAAAAAAATGTAGAAGAGTATAAGCAAAAAAAGAATTTGACTGATGTAAGCTCAAATGCACAATCTTATGTTCAACAGGCTAATGACTACAATAGGCAACTTGTTGAAGTGAGAACGCGTATTGCAGTACTTAATTCGCTAGAAGAATATTTGAATCAAGGAAATAACGACACTCCTCTTGCCCCTAGTTCACTTAATATTCAAGAACCAACCTTAGTGAGTCTAATTTCTTCATTTAATGAAATGGAACTACGAAGAAGACGTCTATTACAGACAACTCCTTCAAGTAACCCTTTGGTTGTCGATTTAAATGAACAACTTGGAAATCTAAAGCAAAATATTCTTGAAAATCTTAAAAATATAAAGCAGGGATTAAATATCACAAAAAATAACTTATTAAATAGTTCAAGGAGCTTTCAAGCTCAAATCGAAAAGGTTCCTACTGTTGAAAGAGGACTTACTGAAATCAATAGACAACAAAGCACAAAACAAGGTCTTTACCTTTATCTTCTCCAAAAGAGAGAGGAAGAAGCTTTGTCGATTGCAGCACCTTTATCAAATGTTCGTATAATAGATTCTGCGCGGGCAGGTAATTATCCAGTAAGCCCTAATAAAACTTCTATATACTTGGGGGCTGCTTTATTTGGTCTCTTTTTGCCCTTTTGTTTTGTATATGTAAGAAAAAGCTTGAATACGCGAATCCAATCTGAAGAAGATATCAAAGAAAAGACCGATGCCCCTATACTCGGAACGATTACCCATAATAAACAAAAAATTGATATTGTGGCTACGAGCCAGAATAGGGATCCAATTGCGGAATTGTTTCGATTAATCAGATTTAATTTAAGGTTCGCAGCAGCGGACAAAAAACATAAGGTTATTTTAATCACGTCTGGCAAAAAAGGTGAAGGCAAAACATTTTTTTCAATGAATTTGGCAACAAGTCTTGCCTCCATAGGAAAAAAAACAGCTTTATTAAGTTTTGATTTGCGATCACCAGCTCTCACGGATGTTTTTAAATTAAATCATAAAAAGGGCATTACCGATTACCTTACCGATGATGCTATAGAGATTGGTGATCTTTTACATCCTTCACAGAAAATTAAAAATCTGTTTATAATTGCTTCAGGGCCTATACCCCCAAATGCTGGTGAGCTTATTTTAAATGAAAGAACCGGAGATTTAATTAATGGTATTAAGAATGATTTTGATTATATTTTAATCGATTCAGCTCCTGTTGGAGCGGTAGCTGATGCTTTAGCACTTTATCCCTATATAGATTCAACACTATATCTTGTAAGGCAGAATTTTACCTTAAAAGATGATCTGGATCTTTTCAATGATTTTTATCAAAAAAAGAAACTTAAAAATCCTATGCTTGTATTAAATGATACTATATTAGCTAAAAATAAAGAGTATGGTTACGGCTATGTCAAGCGATGATCGACATTAAAATAGATTAAATTTTCTATGTTTCTGTTTTTCTTAATGATTTTATCGAAATATAAAATATTGGAATAGTAAATTCATATATAATCATTTTGTTTATTCAAGTAAAAATAATTTTCTGAAAAAATTAAAGGATTTTAAGGCAAAAAGAAATAGGTTTAAAAAAAGACCTATTGTTATTAAAACTTTGGGTTGGGTGCGGTTGTTGAGTATTACTGGTGCGGCACAGGTATTTATTCAAATCATTAGTTTTTGCTGTGGTATTCTTGTCATAAGAATTCTTCCAACTGAGCAATATGCTTTATATACATTAGCTAATGCCATGCTAGGTACGATGGTTGTACTTGCTGATGGTGGCATATCTACGGCGGTGATGGCCGAGGCCAGCTTAGTTTGGCAGGATAAAAAAAAAATAGGTACTGTATTAGCAACAGGACTTGATTTAAGAAGAAAATTTGCCGTGGTCAGCTTAGTTTTGGCACTTCCATTACTATTATATTTCTTAAGAGATAATGGTGCAGATTGGCTTATATGTGTACTGATTATCTTATCATTGATACCTGCATTTTTATCAAAGCTATCGAGCGGGTTATTGGAGATAGCTCCAAAATTAAAACAAGATATAGTTCCCTTGCAAAAAAACCAGGTAGAGGTTAACTTGGGTCGTCTATTGCTGACAGGGTCCATATTCATTTTTCCGTATGCATATATAGCTGTATTGGCAGCGGGTTTACCTCAAATATATGGTAATTTACGGTTGCGAAAAATCATCTTGAAATATGCCGATTTTAAGGAGGATATTTCTCTAAAAATCCGGAAGAACATTTTAAAGTATGTGAAGAGGACACTTCCCGAAGCCATTTATTACAGCATTTCGGGACAACTTACAATATGGTTGCTCTCTGTATTTGGTTCTACTGACTCTGTTGCTCAAATAGGTGCTTTAGGAAGAATCGCTATGATCCTAACCTTCACTTTGATTGTATTTGATACATTGATCACTCCAAGATTTTCTAGGTTAAAAAGTGATTATAAACTTCTTTTAAATCGTTTTGCCCTAATTCAATTAGGCCTAATATTGATGTTTAGTGCATTTTTATTTATTGTTTTTTTATTTCCGGAGCAGATTCTATGGATTTTAGGCCCAAAATATTTGCATTTACAAGATGAAATCATCCTATCCTTGACTGGGACTTCGCTTTATATTTTTACAGGCCTTACTTATAAAGTATGCTCAAGCAGAGGTTGGATAATAAATCCGGCGATTACTATAAGTGTAAGTATTTTAACCATTATACTTGCAATAGTGATGACCGATGTGTCTACCTTAAAGGGTGTTTTATTTATGAATATAATTGTGGGTTCGGTTCAGGTAATAATGAATAGTGGTTATGGTTTTTTGAAGGTATTTTTTGTTAAAAAAGAATAAGTCTAAATACACTTAGAAACAGGGAGTATGAATTATTATAAGCAAAATTCGACTTTTAATTTTGGTCAGCTTACACCTTTTGTTCAATTAGTATTTTTTAAGCTTAGAAATAATTATTCTGGTAAATTTTCTTCATGGATAAGAAGAATTTACTACGGTTTTCTTGGCATGAGTATTGGCAAAAAAACCAAACTTCCACCAATTAAAGTGACTTGGCCTCATAAAAGTTCAAATTGGATCAAACTGTTGTTTTGAGCATGATATTTATTTTAAGTTCGATGGTGTCTGGCAAAGTTGTAAAAGTATACTAATCGGAGATCGGGTTTTTTTGGGATCTAATGTTGAATTTAATGTACAGTTAAAAGTATTAATTGGAAATGATTGCCTCATTGCGTCGGGGTGCAAATATATAGATCATGATCATGGTATAACAGATTTAAAAACACCTATGAATACTCAAAAAGGAAAGGAATCTCCTATTGTTTTGGAGAAAGATGTTTGGTTAGGATTTAACATAGTAATTCTTAAAGGTGTGCGGATAGGTGCTGGGGCTATAGTGGCCGCAGGTTTTATCGTTACAAAGTCTATCCCTGCCTATGACATTTGGGCTGGCGTACCGGCAAAGAAAAAGGGTGAAAGAAATATCTAATAAATTTAAGAAATACCTTTTATTAAACCATAACTCCATAATCAACAACTCAAAAGGGATTCCTCTGAAATTTATTTAAAATTCTCCCTTATAATTATAAAAAATATGAATATCCTTTTTATCTGTGGTAGCTTAGAATATGGCAAAGATGGTGTGGGTGATTATGTGAGATTACTTAGTGCGCAGTTATTAACAGAAGGGCATAAGGCCACGGTAATAGCTCTAAATGATGGTTATATATCGTCACCGGTCAAAGAAGTACAAATAAGTAAAGAGATAAAGATTTGCTGCTACAGAATTCCTTCAAAGGAATCAGCTTTAGTTCGATTGGATTTGGCTAAAAGTTTTATAAAAAAGATCAACCCAGAATGGATAAGCCTACAGTATGTAGGATTTAGTTATCATAAATATGGTACATCTATGAGCCTTTTTTTGCTTAAAAACTTAATTGGCAATAGAAAATTGCATATGATGCTACATGAACTCTGGTGTGGTATGTCAAAAAATGCAGGATTTAAGGAAAAAGTGATGGGCAAAGCCCAAAATATACATTTAAGAGCGCTAATTAAAATTTTGAATCCTCAAAGTATCTTTACGAGCATAGAACCGTACGCTAAAGAATTACGCAATTTAAAAATTGAATCTATAACAGTTCCTATTTTCAGCAATATAGATATCAAAGAACAGGGGACAGAAGAGGACTATTTAGCAATAATATCAAAATTAGGATTAACAGCCTATTTAAAAAAACCCGATGATTTTTTGATTTTGGGTTTTTTCGGTACGGTTTATTATCGTTCTGGACTTAAAGATTTATTAGAAACGGTAATTCGTGCCACAGATAAACTCAATAAAAAATTACTAATCATCTCCGTGGGAAACAATAGAACCACTGTACTAGAAAAATTGGCAGAGCAGCCCTCTGTTCAAGTACCTATAATTAAATCTGGAGCTCTTGAAGCAGGTATGGTCAATAGAATGATCAAGTTATTTGATCTTGGTGTTTTAACGACTAAAGCAAACTGTCTGAACAAAAGTGGTACCGGCATAGCACTTATGGATAGAGATATTCCTATTTTGATTTCATCAGAAGATAAAACATATTCAGAACTCGATAAGGAAATAAAAGAAGGAATGGTGTATCAAATTAATGGAATTGAAGATGTTTTGAATGCAATTACGATAACAAAGTCTGTAGCTAAAAATAATCGACTAAACAATAGTGCACGTAGTTATATCAATTTATAAAATTTAAAACATAATAACAGTTATTATATGAAGGACAATGTAAAATATATCGTGGTAAGTACGGAGAGATCTGGCTCTTCTATGACTTCGGCAATTTTAGCTAATGCTGGGGCAGATTTCGGATTTGAAAAAAATAGAGAGTGGTATAGAGGGGCCGGTGATTATGAGCACAAAGAAGTGGTTGACACCTATAAATATTTAAAGCGGGTACTGCTATTTCAAAAATTCTCAGACCGATTAACCTTGAAAATGAAGAAAAAAATTGTTTCAAAAATGGAAGCTCTTTATTCAAAAGTTTCATTTTCTAAATATCCACCACTTTCACAATATTTGCCATTTTATGTGAAGCAGGCAGGCTTTGATATTCGCTTGATTGTAGTAATTAGAGAGTTTAATGATTATTCAATTAGTATGATTTCAAAAAATGGAAAGGATTTTGAAACTTTAAAAGAAACTTATTTAAGTACTTATAGAACCTCTTTGCTGAATTTATCCCTTTATGGAGGATGTATAATATGTTATGAACATATTACAAATAGGGAAAATATCCAATGGGCAGAACTCGTTGAAAAAACCTGTGGATTAGATGCTTCAAAATTAATTGCTGAGCGCGATAAAGTTGTCAAACCCACTTTTTTGAGAAATAAAATTCAAAATACCGTCTTGGATAAAGAATGTGATGATTTGTATAAAATCTATAAGGATCTTTCGGATACATTATATGAGCCTAGTTATGTTAAGCAGCATGTTTCTAAAACTGGCAAAAAAAATAAATTGAGTATGAAAAATGAAAAAATTTAAGTATTTAATTTATATTATAAGAAACTAGTTTTGATTCGAAATTATAAGTATAAATTTTACTTTCAAAATATTTTAATAAAATGAAAATTTTAATTACCGGAGCATCTGGTTTTTTGGGCACTTGGCTTGGAAAACATGCATTTCGAGATGGACATACGCTTTATGGCATTGATCTAAGGACACCTCTACAGCCTTAATTATGGCAAAATTTTTCAACATCTTCGATGGATACTGTAGATTTTGATCAGCTTTTAGAAGGTTGTAAATTAGACGCAATTTTTCATTTGGCAGGTGGAGCTTCGGTATCCTCTTCTGTTAAAAATCCGTATGGTGATTTTTCAAGTTTACTTCCAGGAACATCAAGACTTTCTCTTTATATAAATAAAGCACAACATCAAGCTAGATTATATCTTTTTTCAAGCGCTGCTGTTTACGGTAATCCTGAGCGGTTACCCATTAATGAAAATACTAAAATAGTCCCAATCTCTCCATATGGAGTTCATAAAGCTATTGCGGAGGATCTACTTATTAATTATTCAAGAATTTTTGATCTCAAAATTACTATTTTTAGAATTTTCTCCGTCTATGGTCCTGAATTGCGCAAGCAGCTAATTTGGGATGTTAGTCAACGTGCATTATCTGCTGAAAATAACGGGGGCAAATCGATAATTCTTTTTGGAACAGGTAGTGAAACAAGGGATTTTATTTATGTGAAAGATCTCTGTCAAGCAATTTTAACAGTGATGCTCCAGCCTTCTCAAGCTAAGGTTGATATTTTTAATATGGCTTCAGGAGTTGAGAGTACTATCAATGAAGTTGCTACTTGTTTAATCAAGCATTTAAAAGCGGACATCAATATTAAATTTGATGGGATTGTAAGAAAAGGTGATCCAAAAAATTGGCAGGCAGATATAACTAAATTAAAGAGTTTGGGTTTTGAACCTGAATATAATTTGGATAAAGGTATTGAGCAAGTCGCGGCTTGGGCTAAAACTATTAACTGATATTTTTCCATATATCTATAACTAAATTGACCATTAATCTTTTTTAATAAATTTATGAAAATTGTAGTAATGGGTAATAATGCCCATATCAGTGGTCTTAGTGTTCATTATATTGTTCTTTGTAAGCACCTGAGGAAAGCAGGGCATCACTTACTGCTAATAAACCTAAATGACGAGGGAACGAAAATTTTTGATTCTGAAGATATTCAAGAAATTTCAATTCACTATAGGCCTGATTCTATATTCTCTAAAATCAATAAATATTTCGAGCTAAAAAAAGCTTGTAAAATTGCTGAGGCTTTTGATCCTAATCTATTTATTGCGACTGGATATGGCCATGGATATTGTATGGTTGCTTCTGTTTTTAAAACTTCAACATTCAAATTTTTTCAAGAAGTTCATTTTGAACCCAATAATGTGAAGCTCAAGATCAAAATGGTAAATATCTTTGATGCTATAGCAACTCAAACCAAAGGTATGGTTGCAGTTTTTCAAAAAAATATTTCAGGTAAAAAACCAGTAGTTTATTTGCCCTGCTTTTCAAAAGAATACGAAATGAATAAAATTCATCCTATAAATTACGATGAATCTGTAATAAGGTTAGTTTATTTCGGAAGGCTTGAATGGAATAAGGGCATTAAACAGTTTATTGAAGCAACTTTCAAGACATTTACCAATAAATCTTTGATTCTTGATATTTATGGAAAAGGTTCGCAGAGCAGATCTATTGCGGAACTAATTATCGAAAAAAAGCTACAAGATAAAGTATTTCTAAAAGGATTTTATAAGGACGAAGACTTTGAAAATATTATAAATAATTGCCACGGAGTTATCGTCCCATCTGTTGATACAGAAGGTTTACCTCTAGTTGTGATTGAAGCGATGAGATATGGAAGGCCTATTCTATGTACAAATATCGGAGCTATGCCAGAAGTTGCTAAGATAAATTATAATGGAATGATTGTATCTTTTGCAACATCACAAAATCTTGTAGAAAATCTGGAAGTTTTTTTATCGAAAATTAAGAAAAGAGTTTTCTCTGCAAAAGAAATCCATAGTATTTATCTAGATCATTATAGCAATGAAGCATTTTGGGATAAATGGAAGCAGATGCTAAAAAACCCTATAACATTTTTCGCTAAATAAACCTATTATCGTACTCAATTTGACTGAAATATTGAATCTCCGGAAGCTATTATTCTAGAAAGGTCGTTTAATTTTTGCTTTTTCGTTGGTAAATCAATTAGAAAGCATCACTAATTCATTTGATAAAATTTAAACATGTACAAAAAAGGTGTTCTTCTTTCACATCCCACGGGAAATGCAAATTTAAGAGCTATTGCTAATGGTTTGGTATTGTCTGAAAATTTACACTCTTTCCACACATCTATAGCGGTTTATCCAAATACGTTGTTTGATTACTTAAGCAACTTTGGACCATTAAAGGAGTTAAAACGAAGAAGTTTTCATCCTACACTGAAAGAATTCACTTTTACCTACCCATACAGAGACTTAGGGCGATCATTCGCAAACAAGTTAGGATGGAAAAATTTAATAAGAAAAGAAAGTGGGGTATTTAGTATAGATCAGATTTACAGATCACTAGATTTGGAGGTTTCAAAATCTATTAAGAAATACAATGGTGACCATATTCATACCGTCTATGCTTACGAAGATGCAGCTCTTAAAACTTTTACTGAAGCAAAAAAAAGGGGTATAACCTGTGTATACGATCTTCCCATTGCATATTGGGAAACCGGGAGAAAACTAATGCTAGAAGAGGCTGACCGTCATCCTGAGTGGGCGTCTACTTTAGGGGGGGGCATTATGGATAGTGAAGAAAAATTGGAGATGAAAACAAAAGAACTTGAACTTGCAGATGTTGTTGTAGGCCCTGGAACGTTTGTTATGAATTCTTTACCAGACTGGGCTGTGAAAAAAGAATTAATTATGGCACCTTTTGGTTCTCCTGAACCGGATAATTCAAGGGTTTTTACAGATTCGACCATTTTTAAGAAAAACAGGAAATTGCGTGTTTTATTTGTAGGATCTATGGGTCAGCGAAAGGGCTTAGCAGATTTGTTTAGTGCCATGAAAATATTAAATAGATCCGATATTGAATTGGTTGTTTTAGGCAATTTGCTCAACTCGATGGATTTTTACCGTAGGGAATATAAAAACTTCAAATATGAATCAAATAGATCACATGATAAAGTTTTAGAACTTATGAGATCCTGCGATATATTATGTTTGCCATCCATCGTTGAAGGCAGGGCATTGGTTATACAAGAAGCAATGAGCCAGGGCTTACCTGTAATAATTACTTCTAATACAGGGGGAGAAGATTTGATTAAGGAAGAACAAACAGGATTTTTAGTCCCTATTCGTTCCCCGTCCTCAATAGCTGAAAAACTAGAATGGTTTTTGGATAATAAAGAAACACTTAAGGATATGGGAACAATGGCAAAATTACACGCAGCAAAATATACTTGGGAAAATTATGCTGATCAGGTTGTAGATGGAATCTTAAGGATCAATAAAACTTTAAAACCCATTGACTGAAATGGCACTAACTGAAGATTCAGACATTATTATTGATAATAACTATTACAAACAACATATAATTACGAATAATTCTGATGACACTAAATGGATTAAAAGAAGTATCTGGCTTTATTTTTTATTATTAATATTTGAAGGGGCATTAAGAAAGTGGTTTTTGCCTAGTCTATCAGTGCCGTTACTTGTTATTCGGGATCCTATTTCAATATGGATAATATTACTGACGTGGAAAAAAGGGCTTTTCCCCAGGTCTATTTATCTTTCAGCAATGTTTTTCATAGGTGTAATAAGTATAAGTACCACATTAATTTTTGGTCATGGCAATATTTCAGTGACCCTTTTTGGTGCTCGAATTTTATTATTGCATTTTCCGTTAATTTTTATAATCGGTAGGGTTTTTACATTGCCGGATGTAATTAAAATGGCAAAGGTCACTTTATGGCTTTCTATCCCGATGGCGTTGCTCATAGCATTACAATTTTACAGTCCTCAGTCTGCATGGGTCAATAGGGGTATAGGCGGCGATGTGGACGGAGCGGGTTTTAGTGGGGCTTTGGGTTATTTCAGACCGCCAGGCACCTTCTCATTTACAAATGGAAACACGCTATTTTTTAGCTTTTTAGCGGTTTGTGTTTTTTACTTTTGGCTCAAGCCAAAACTTATAAATCGCTACCTCCTTATTTGTGCATCCATCGCTCTATTAATATCCATTCCTTTTTCGGTAAGCCGATATTTATTTTTTGCCATAATCATTCATGCTTTTTTCGCATTCTGTGTTGTCTTTAAAAACCCCAAGTATTTTTATAAAATCATTTTAGGGTTTACTGGTATTGCCTTATTATTTATATTAATGAGTCAAGCAGGTATTTTTAAAACGGCTACGGATGTTTTTTCAACAAGATTTGAAAGTGCAAGTGAGACTGAAGGAGGATTGGAGGGTACAATTTACGGAAGGTTTATTTACGATGGCCTTCTAAAACCATTACTTGGAGCTAGTGATCAACCTTTTTTTGGTTATGGACTTGGAATGGGCACACAAGCCGGGGCTAAATTACTTACTGGATCACGTGGATTTGTAATTTCGGAAGGGGAATGGGGAAGAATGATAGGTGAAATGGGAATTTTATTAGGCTTATCAATGATTTTTCTTAGACTAGGCTTAACGATTAGTCTAGTATTCAGATCACTAAAAAAATTAAAAGAAAATATTACACTTCCATGGATACTAACCAGTAATTGCATCTTAATGATTGTATTTGCTCAATGGGGACAGCCTACCGCTCTGGGATTTGCTATCATTATTGGCGGACTGTTAATGGCATCCTTAAATTCTAGTCAAGACAGTTATAATTCACTAAATAAATAAAAATGAAGATTATATTAATAGGGAATTATATTCTTGATGATCAAGAAAGTATGGAGCGATTTACTGTGATGCTTGAAAAAGGTTTTAATGATTCTGGTATAGAGACAGAAATTTGGAAACCTCAAGCATTTTTTGGTAAAAATTTTGAATCGACCAAAACAGGGTTAGCGAAATGGTTCGGTTATATTGATAAATGGATTTTATTTCCACTTAAACTAAAATGGAATTTAACAAAAAAAAAATATCGTTCAAAGCAAGTTCATTTTCATATTTGTGACCATTCTAATTCAATATATTTAAGACAATTACCTAGAGAACGTACTGTAATCACATGTCATGATGTGCTTGCTATTAGGGGTGGTTTGGGTTATAAAGATTCATACTGCGAATCTACAGGAATGGGAAGCATTTTGCAAAAACAAATTTTAAAATACCTGAGTCGGGCGAAATACATAGCCGCAGTATCAAATTTTACATTAAATCAATTAAAAGCTATAAGTTTTGGTGATTCAGGCTTTCACGATAAACAATGGGTTGTCATATATAATGCCTTTAACGCGCCATTTAATAAGGTTGATAAAGAAATTAGAGAAAAAAAAATAAAAAAAGCTAATTTGAATCCTCACGTCCCATTTATATTCCACATTGGTTCAAATTTAAAACGTAAAAACCGTAAATTATTGATAGACATGGTTTCAGAGCTTGGTGAATCTTGGTGTGGAAATATTTATTTTGTAGGACAACCCCTTGAAAAATCTCTTGTCTCCTATGGTTATGACCTTGGTTTAGGTAATAGGATTGTTTCAATATCAAAACCTGATCATTTATTATTGTCTAGTTTATATTCATCCTGTGCTGCTTTTATTTTTCCATCTTATTCTGAAGGTTTTGGTTGGCCTGTTATTGAAGCTCAGGCATGTGGAGCTCCTGTTTTGGCAAGTAATATTGAGCCAATGCCTGAAATAAGCAATAATACAGCAATTCACCTTGATCCAGATAGTCCTAGGGATTTTTCGTTGGCTTTTAAATCATTACAAAATGAAACCCTACGAGAAAGCATTATTCAAAACGGTTTTGACAATGTTAAAAGATTTGACCTAAAGATTATGATTAACTCTTATTTACAATTGCACAATATGGCTTTTAAAAGTAAATATACTCTATGATTCTCAAGCTTATCACCTTCATTTTTCCTTGGTTTATTAGAAGAAGACTTTTAAATTCTTGGTATGGCTATAAGATAGACAGTAAGGCAAAAATTGGATTATCTTGGATTTTTCCTGATAGTTTAATTATGGAAGAGGGATCTTATATTGGTAATTTTAACGTAGCTATTAATCTAAACCATATATATATGGCCAGAAGCGCTAAGATAAATAGAGGAAATTGGATAACTGGGTATCCATTAGGTACTAAAAGTAAACATTTTAACCATCAAAAGGAAAGATTACCATCATTACATATAGGAAAATTTTCATCAGTAACAAAAAATCATCATTTTGATTGTACAAATTCAATTATAATTGAAGATTTCAGTACGATTGCTGGTTATAGTTCACAATTTCTTACACATTCTATTGATGTGGAGAACAATAGACAAGATAGTAAGCCAATTTATATAGGAAAATATACATTTGTGAGTACAAATGTTGTTGTTTTGGGCGGTGCTATTTTACCCTCTTATTCAATCTTAGGAGCGAAGGCGTTGTTAAACAAGTCATTTTCAAAAGAATATTTTTTATATGGCGGGGTACCCGCAAAGCCGGTAAAAGAGATTAATAAAAGTTCAAAGTATTTTAATAGAAAAGATGGTTTTGTTTATTGAATTTTTTTTTCTAATACAAGTTTAATGAAGTTATTAAGAGTTATTAAGACAATGGATCCTATATACGGTGGCCCCTGTCAGGGAATCAGGAATGCTGTATCTGCAATGCAAAAATTAGGGGTAACTACAGAAGTAGTTTCTTTAGATAGTCCTAATAAGCTTTTTGAGGAGGATTCTTTTAAAATCCATGCTCTTGGCCCTTCCATTACTCCTTGGGGATATTCGAGCAAGCTTATCCCTTGGTTGTTGGATAATATTTCAAATTATGATGTGATCGTCATTGATGGACTTTGGCAGTATTATACGTATGCGGTATACAAAGCCGTTGATAAATTAAAAAGGAAAATCCAGATTGCTAGAATACCTAAATATTATGTTATGCCTCATGGCATGCTGGATCCATATTTTCAGAAAGCTCCGGATAGAAAATTCAAGGCAATACGCAATTTGTTTTTTTGGAAATTTTGTGAGAGTAAAGTTGTAAACAATGCAGATGGGGTTTTGTTTACATGTGAACAGGAATTGAAATTGGCTATGACAACCTTCGACAATTACAAACCCAAAGCTGCTATAAATATAGGGTATGGTATAGTCGCCCCTCCGAAATTTCAATCTGAAATGACCGTAGCATTTTATGATCAATGTCCTGATTTGAAGGAACAGGACTACCTATTATTTTTAAGTAGGATAAATCCTAAAAAAGGTGTTGATATCTTAGTCCGGGGTTTTAAAGAATATTTTGCCACATCCGCTGATCAAGACATACCTAAACTTGTAATTGCAGGACCTGGCCTCAATACACCATTGGGGATTAGAATCAATAATATGGTAAAAGAAGATGAGATGCTGAGAGAAAAAGTCTATTTCCCGGGAATGCTTAAAGGAGATGCGAAATGGGGTGCATTTTATAATTGTAAAGCCTTTGTTTTGCCAAGTCATCAAGAGAATTTTGGAATAGCTGTGGTTGAGGCTTTAGCTTGTGGTAAACCTGTTCTGATTTCAGATAAGGTAAATATATGGAGTGAAATAAAAAATGGAAATGCTGGATTGATAGTTGAAGACTCTCTTAAAGGTGTTAAAGAATTTTTAATTAATTGGGACAATCTGAATGATCTTGAAAAAAAACAAATAGGTCTAAATGCATCTGAAACTTTTTATAAATATTTTGCTACAGAACCAGCTACATTAAAATTTTTTGAAGCAATCTCCAATCCATTAAAATAATTAAAGTAGCAATGGGTAAAAAAAAATCGGTTTCCAAAGTATCATTACGAGAATTTGACAGTAGTTTAGGTCTCGACAGGGGTGCTGGAAAGTTAAAAGAATTATGCTGGTACATAATTAAAACTTTTTTTTTTATTTCGGCATTCCCTTATCCCCAACGTTTTAAAATATTTCTTTTAAGGTCTTTTGGCGCTAAAATAGGTAATGGATTGGTAATTAAACCAAGGGTAAATATTCATTTTCCCTGGAAACTTGAAATCGGTGATCATGTTTGGATAGGAGAGGAGGTATTTATTTTGAATTTTGAACTTATTAAAATAGGGGATAATGTTTGTATTTCACAGCGAGCATTTCTCTGCGGAGGAAATCACGACTATAAAATTTCTTCCATGCCATACAGAAATGGCCCTATCAGCTTAAATGATGGTTGCTGGATCGGGGCATGTTGTTTTATTGGCCCTCATGTAAATGTGGGTACAGATTCTATAGTTACCGCAGGCTCTGTTGCTACTTCAAGTATAGATGCTAATGGTATTTATAAAGGAAACCCCGCGGTTTTTCAAAAAAAAAGATGGCTTTAAAATATTGTATACAATTTAATGAAAACTAGCAAAAAATATAAAAAGATTTTATTAGTGGGGTACAATTATGCGCCTGAACCTACTGGAATAGGAAAATATAGTGGTGAAATGATAGAATGGCTTGCCCGAAAGGGATATCACTGCACAGTCATTACAACGTACCCATATTATCCTTTCTGGAAAGTACAGCAACCCTATTTAAAAAATAGGTTTTGGTATAAGCATGAAAAACAAATGTTTGATTCAGGTGGAAGTATTGATGTGTATCGCTGTCCTATGTTTGTACCCAAAAATCCATCCGGATTAAAACGTATTTTACTTGATGCTTCTTTTTTTGGTAGTGCTTTTCTACAGTTATTGAAGTTGATGTTTGTTGTTAGATTTGATTATGCTATTATGGTTGTTCCATCTTTTCAGCTTGGTCTTCTGGGGGTTTTACTGAAAAAAATAAAGAATACTAAACTTATATATCATATCCAAGATCTTCAAATTGAAGCTGCACAAGATTTGGATATGATAAAATCAAGACACTTGATTAAAGCATTGTTTAAGTTAGAAAATTATATTTTTAAAAAATCAGATATTATCAGTAGCATATCTGAATCAATGGTAAAACTAATTGAACAGAAAAGTAAAAAGCCAGTTTACTTATTTCCAAATTGGGCGGATACTGATTTTTTTCATCCAATTGATGATTCCAGCAATTTAAAAAAAGAATTTGGCTTTAACACCGATGATAAAATTATACTCTACTCAGGTGGAATTGGTGAAAAACAAGGGTTGGCTGTTATTCTAGATGTAGCAAAAGAGTACGTTAATCAACCTTCGGTTAAATTTATAATCTGTGGAACAGGTCCATATAAAAAGAAACTTCAGGAGGTATCAAAAGAAAAGCTTTTGCACAATGTGTTTTTTTTTCCGCTGCAGCCCAATGAAAAATTCAACCGTTTTCTTAATATGGCTGATGTACATCTAGTTATTCAAAAATCAAAAGCAAGTGATCTGGTGATGCCATCTAAGTTGACCACCATACTTGCGGTAGGAGGTATTGCTGTTATTACTGCTAATAAAGAATCGGGCCTGCACGAACTGGTGAGTAGATATAATATGGGGACTTTGGTTGAAGCAGAAAATAAAGAAGCATTAGATAATGGGATTCAAAATACCTTAAAAATTCTAGTACAGTTTTAGACATTACCTTAAATGCAAGAGCGTACGCAGAACGCTATTTATCAATTAATAGCGTAATGAATTCATTTGAAGAACATCTTCTATAAAATTGATTGAATAGACACTATCCCAGTAAGTGTGTAAGTTAAAAATAGCAGGTTTTGACTGTTTAAAGTCTGACCCTTTTTTCATAGAGCTTCAGGAACTGATTTAAGATTATGCCCCAGTTCCTGATGGGCATCGACCACTTTTTCGTGGGTTCCCTTACCGCCAAATATACGGATTTCATCACGGCATCGTCGGTCGGGAAGGACAGTTTGTTCTTGGTGTACTTCCTGATCTTGCCGTTCAGGTTCTCGATAAGGTTCGTGGTATAGATGATCTTTCGGATCTCGACCGGGAAGTCGTAGAAAGCTGTCAGCTCCCCCCGGTTGTCCCTCCAGCTCTTGATGGCGTAGGAATACTTGTCCTCCCATTTCTGGGCAAAATCGTCTAGGGCAGCCTCAGCGGCCTCTTGATTGGGGGCGTTGTAGATATGTTTCATATCTGCCGTAAAGGCCTTCTTGTCCTTCCGGACCACATACCTGCAGGCGTTGCGTATCTGGTGCACCACGCAGATCTGGGTGGTGGCCTGCGGGAACGCGTTGGCGATGGTGTCGGTGAACCCGTTCAGGTTGTCGGTGGCCGTTATCAGGATATCCTCGGTCCCACGGGCCTTTATATCGGTCAGCACGGACATCCAAAAGGCCGGTGACTCGCTCTTCCCGAGCCATAGCCCCAGCACCTCCTTTTTTCCGTCCCTGCGCAGCCCCACGGCGATATATATCGTCTTGTTGACCACCTTGGAGCCCTCCCTGACCTTGAAGACGACCCCGTCCATCCAGACGATCAGGTAGACCGGCTCGAGGGGACGGTTCTGCCAGGCCACCCTGTCGGCGTTCACCTTTTCGGTGATGCGCGAGATGGTGGAGGTCGAGACATCGAAGCCGTATACCTCGCCGATCTGCTCCTCGATATCACTGCCCGTCATGCCCTTGGCGTAGAGGGATATTATGACGTTCTCGATCCCGTCGACCATGTTTCCCCTTTTGGGGACCATTACGGGGTCGAAGGATGACCTGCGGTCCCTTGGCACGCGTATCTCCGACTCCCCGAAGGACGTCCGCACCTTTTTGGTCGAGTGGCCGTTCCTGGCGTTGGGGCCCGGGGATTTCTGGTTCCTCCCGTAGCCCAGGTCGCCGTCCAGCTCCCCCTCGAGCATCTTCTCGATGCCCCGTTTCTGCAGTTCCTTCAAGAAACCGTTGAGCTCGTCACCGGTCTTGAACTGCTTTAAAAATTCGTCGTTGAACAATTCTTCTTTCTTCATAATGTGTATAATTTAAAAAATTAACAAAGAATAGCGGGGCCATGGCCCCGCTATTCTTTGTTACACACTTTATGAGATAGTCCCATTGAATAATTCGAAGACTTTATTTTATTTGAAGAATGTGCTCTTTTATTGATTTCAAATTAGAAACTTTCCATCTGTGGATTGCACCGTGCCATCCCTCATCCCCGTGCAGGATATAATAATCCTGCCCTATCTTAACTATATCGGCTTTTAAGTTGTTTCCTGCCATTTTTGGGGCGGCTGGATATTTTCGATTGCGGACCTTATCCGTAAGCTCCTCTGATGTAGTCCCAAAAATTCCTAATAAAAGTCCATTAGAGTAAACATGTTGAATTTTATTTGTTTGACCACCTTTCCAGAACTCTCCATGGTGCCCCCAGAAAATACTTTTATCTTTTACAAGTGAAATACCACCGGGATAATTAGTTTGGTTACCATTATCAAAACGACCATCCTTAGGATAATCTCCGTTATAATTAGTTCCCGTCTCTTTTGCCGTTTCCCATTCAAATCCGGTACTACCTATCTTTGTTGCTCCCAAATGGTATCTAGTACTCCGTCTGTTTTGAGGCTTTACCGGGCCGTTTTCAAAGGAAACAACTAAACTATCTTCTGTATCGTTTCTAGCGGGAAAGGAAGTCGAAGTACTTCGGTAAAAAGGCATATCACTAGTTAATGTGTTCAGTTCTGCAACAACTGATTCCCTTCCCCATATAGGATTATTCTTAATGTCAAAACCTGTCAGTTCTCTATCTTTCCATTCATAAGGAACTGAGGAAGCTTTAATATCTGTCACAGATTTTACAATTCTGAAATCCCCATTTTCCATTAACCATCCATCTGGATTTCTTTTGGGCATTATAACTCCTGTATATCTCAAACCTTTTTCAGTCAATTCAACAACTTCCCAATTATTTGCGTCTTTAACCTGAAAAGCATATGTCCTACCATTCTTATAGGTTTGAACAAATTTAAGTCTATTGAATTCATTGTCATATTGTTTCTTGAAATTTCCCGACCAGTTTTTTACAAATTTCCATTCACCTGTAGCTATGTTCGTTTTGAATTCTAGGTAATTTCCAAATACTCTATTTATGTTTTTTCTATCTACCCCCATTGATCTTAGCCAAGTCAAGTACATGATATAGTCATCCAAGGTTCCATCAGAATTAAATCTTAAAGATCTAAAATTACCTGTATCACCTACCCAAAGTTTTCCATCATCTTGGTAATACAAGAATGTGCCCATTCTTGCAACGGCAGGATTTTTAAGCATAAATTTATCGTTGTGCACTTCAGGGGAATCGTCATAACTTTCAGACCTTCCTAATTTTTCAATTAATACGCCGTCGTTACTATAAATATTTACTTGATTAGTATCTCCACTTGATACGGCTATTTTTGATCCATCATTAGAAACACTGAGGGCCAATGGATTTTTAACACTTATTTCTAATAAACTAGTTGACAATGTACCATCACTATTTACGGTATGCTTAGTAATAGAATTATCGTTGATTATCCAGAGAATATTGTCTTTTGAGAAAGTAATTTCTTTAGGATTAGAAAAATCATATATCTTTTTTATTTCTTTCCCCGATATTTTATCATACACATATATTATACCTGTTTTACCTCTTGCAACAAAGAGATAATTCCCATGTTTTTGTACCGCCATACCGGTTATATCATTATTAGACCCATGAGTTAGGCCAAATACAGAATCGTAATCATCTTTTGGTCGTCCCGAAAGTAATCCATACCTAGAGCCGTATTCAAAAATTTTCTCCGTATCATTGTTTGTATTTATACCAAATATTAAAGTTTCATCATTATAGGTATTCAACATGCCTAAATAAACCGTGGAGTCATCTGCAGTAAGAAAATAACAGGACGGGCCAAAATGATAATTTTCGCCTTTAAATAATCTAATATTTGTGTGGATATCGTCTATTTTTATCTTTCCAAAAGACGGTTTTTTTTCATTATATCCATAGGAGTAATAAATAAAGTCTCCTACCTGAGCCATACTTTGAATTGTCTCAGCATTATTAAAAACACTCTCACCAAAATTTTCTTTTGAATTATTTCCTATAGGGCTTAACCACTCATACTTCACATTATTTGATGTTACATTGATATATTTTGCTTTTCCTAAAACGTCTTTCCCGTCATCATCCTTTCCATCCCATTCGGGCGTTTTATACGTGCCCGCGTCTTTCTCTACATTACTCCATAAAGTCCTTAGTAGTGTACCATCTTCCGTATAGACACCGGCACTGGTCCTAGATTTCTCTGAAAGGGTATAAGAGGATATTTCATCAGATGATTGTTCACTTTTACTAGCCAATGGATAATAATTCTGTCCACTTGCTGAAATGGATATAAATATTGCTATAAAGAAATACCTCATTGTCCCGAAATTATATATTCATTGTCACCGCGTTTTCTTAAAAGGCCAAAACGAACGGTGCCGGGATCGCTATTAAATTTGGCTTCAAGGCCGTCTACGTAATTTATCGTTACACCAGCGGCCGCTTTAACGGTTAAATCTGCCCCGTTGTGTGCCTCAAGATTAATGATATCACCTATCTGCATAGCATTATTCATCCCAGTCGTTATGGTCAAGGTAGCTGTGGCGGTACATTCTATTGTGTTGCCCACATCACTTGATTTTATATTTCTTGAGGAATTAAAGGAAATAACCTCAGACTTTTTAAAATATATCTGTAATCTGTTTAAAATTTCTAATTTAATGCTATCCAGTTCCTTTTTGGTGTAAATTTCGGGAGCTCCCTTTAAACTTGAGTATTTCCCATCAAAATCATCGGAAGCATTACGGTCCCATTCGGAAAAAGATACAGTATTACCACCGGATATTTTGAGATTATCATCGGTTAAACTTAGCGATTGTACAGTGCCTTCAGAACCGGTTGATGCCACCAGGCTATCGACTTGTGGCCGGGTGTAGATTTCTGGTCGATTCTGAAGTTGGTTGTAATCCCCCATGAATAAATCTGGCTTGTCTCGCAAATCAGTATAGCTTCCGCTGAAAAGTTCGGGCTTTTCTTTCAAATCTGCATATACTCCCGAAAAATCATCCCTGCTATCAGTATCCCAGTTCTCAAAGGAAACACTGTTACCACCAGTAATGCTTAATTCCTGATTGTTGAGGCGTAAGGACTGCACGGTGCCTTCAGAACCGGTTGATGCCACCAGACTATCGACTTGTGGCCGGGTGTAGATTTCTGGTCGATTCTGAAGTTGATTATAATCGCCTTCAAACAAATCTGGTTTATCGTGCAAATCAGTATAGCTTCCGCTGAAAAGTTCGGGCTTTTCTTTCAAATCTGCATATACTCCCGAAAAATCATCCCTGCTATCGGTATCCCAGTTCTCAAAGGAAACACTGTTACCACCAGTAATGCTTAATTTCTGATGGTTGAGGCGCAAGGACTGCACGGTGCCTTCAGAACCGGTTGATGCCACCAGGCTGTCCACCTGATTACGGTCATAAAGATTGGGCAATCCGGAAAGATCAGCATATTTTCCACTGAAAAGCCAAGGCTTATTGGCCAGGTCTTCATAAGCCCCCGAGAAATCGTCGCTGGCGTCTTTGTCCCAATCATCAAACGCACTTTCATTACCATCAATATCGACACCGCCACCGGAGAGATCGCCCAGATTTGTAATCTGTGAAGCATCAATGGTGCCGCTTAACTTTTCGGCTGATTTGGCGTGCAGCGCATAGGGGACACTCAGCAAGGGAGTGGTACCCGCAATTGTATAGTTGGTACCGCCATTGGGATCAGTACTGGTCTCGATAAAATAAGGACCCTGTTCCCAGTCTATTCCACTGAAATTTCCAGAGAGAACATCCCCTTCGCCAATAACAAAGCTCACAAGTCCATTCGCATTAGCTACTGGGGATTCCCGCTCTGCATAGATGACTGGTCCCGCGACGGAGCCGCGCAAGAGACTGATCTTTACGCCTACTTGTGTATTAGTGACCGGTTTGCCATCCCCATCCCTGATAAGGGCTTGATAGCTCATTTTTGCAGGGGTCTGGCAAAAACCCATTGGCCCTGCCAGGCAGAGCAGCAAGAGGAGTTGTATTCTTTTCATAATCGTTTCATAGGTTTTGAGTTAGGAATGTGGGGGGGCTAAACGGTGGGTCGCAAGCCGTAAATAACGGCTTTAAGTTGCTTATAAAATAGGTGTAAATACCAACTTAACCTGGCTTGATAGGTGCATTTCATGAAATCATATTCAACTAGGCGAACTGTCCGCTCATTAAAAACTCTATTCAATCAGACAAAAGTGATTTATTAATCGTTTAAAAGCAACTTTTAAAGATAAATATTAAAATTTTAACAATATAAAAGCGTTTAGCTTGGAACATATTTGTTTAAAAAAACGAGAGAAAGGTCATAATATTGGAATCATCGCGCTTTATTTTAAGATTTTATTGTGAAAGTTCTATAACTTATTCTTAAGTGCTATTTAATATTTTTTTAATAAGAGCGTTCGTAATAGATTTTATTAATTTCAATGGTCCCTCTTTAGTTGTCGGTTGTACTTTACTTATGAATAGAGATTCTGATTACGGTTACCTATAAATTTGCAATGTCCATCAATTTCTTAAGTTTTGCTTTAAAATCCATCTTTAATATTGTTGGTTTCATGATTAGATTGCCACTCATCTCAACGCAACAATATGTTACAGACCTTATTTGATTTCTTTTTGCATCTTGACAGTCACCTGTTTGCCATAATTGTAGACTATGGCCCTTGGGTTTATGGGCTATTTTTTGCCTTTATATTTATTGAGACTGGTTTAGTGGTCATGCCATTCCTTCCTGGGGATTCACTGCTTTTTGCAGCCGGTACTTTTTGTGCCGGAGTGACCAATGAAAGTGGCCAGAGTGCTGAGCTGAGCCTATGGATTATCTTGCCTTTGATGATAGTTGCCGCCGTGGCGGGGGATAGCTTAAATTATTATTTTGGGGAGCGTATTGGCCTTAAAGTGTTGCAATGGAAAATCGGAAGCAAAGCCATAATTAAACAGGGCGCGATCGATAAGACCCAGGATTTTTATGATAAGCACGGGCCTATGGCCATCGTCCTTGCCCGTTTTGTACCAATTGTACGCACTTTTGCCCCTTTTGTGGCTGGTATTGGCGGCATGCATTACGGTAAATTTATTTCTTACAATATTCTCGGGGGTACAGGTTGGGTACTGATTTTGGTACTCACGGGCTATTTTTTTGGAAATCTTTCCGTCGTGAAGAATAACTTTGAGATCGTGATCCTCGTGATCGTTGCACTTTCCCTGCTGCCTGTGGGTATTGGCCTTTTAAGAAACAAAATCAAAAGGGATAAGGTCTAAAAAGCTATGCAGTAATACTTGATATTTTTTTTAGTTTTCCAGCCCCCAGCTTTGAACGATTTTATCGGTGTAGGCGCCGTTATAGCCCAATTTTGGTTAATCAAATTTTCAAATTCCATCTATTGCTTTGATTTGTTGAGCATATTCGCGTGGTAAAACAACTTTTTTAACGGCTCCATCCAGGTGGATTGCTTTGCTCAACTTATAAAAAGGTAGAACAAGGGACAGCATCGACATTTTCCCCAACCCCAACAAGTGTCTCACCTGATCAGGAACGATCAGTTTTTGCCCCTCCAGGAGGAAAAAATAACGCGGTTTGCCTAAATGTTTTTTATACTGCTTAAAAAGATCATCGGTATAGGGGCTTCTAATAAGGTTTTCTGAGAGGTGAGCTTCCCGCTGCAGTACCCAATCTGAATAATTATGCGCTAGCTCTTTCAATTTCATTCTTTTGCCAAAACGGTAAAAAACGCTATAAATCTCTTGTTTTTGATCCAAATTGAGCCTTTTTTCCAGGTTTTCATAAGCGGCGATTGAGTAATGGATCAGCATAAAGAGCACATCCCGGTATGCCCAATCTGGGATTTGACTGTCCCGATCGTGTTCCACGGTTTTATGTATTTCATAAATGGAATCGATGGTTTTAAGGGCAACCTGCTCTTCGGCAAAAATGATCTGGCGGGCATAGCCTACAGTAGAAAACAAGCGTCCCAGCGGATCAGCGGGAAGCTTCCCCGTAAAGTATAGCCAGTCTACCGCTTTGTTAAGTGCAAATTCTGCGGCTGCGCCGGCAAAAATGAGCATTACTGTGTCGCTCTTGCCCCAAATTTCACGTACAATGGAATCTCTTTCGACGAAATAATGCATGGCTTTCTCTCTGGTTAGCTGGGGTTTTGGTAATTTATGAAATAGCTGTGTGCAAGAATCAAACCAATTTAAAGGTGTAAGGCTAGTTATGCTTAAGACTTAACATCGCTTATTAAAGATACTATCGGATTGTTCTTAATTTTCCGATTAGTCAAAATGATCTTTTAAGGAACTACCTTAAGGAGTGTTAGTTTTAAATAATCGGATTTCAGCCTATCTTTATCTATTTACTTAATGACTTAAAATTGTACTTTTCAGATTAAATCGAAAATAGTGTAAACGTGATGAATCCCCCTATAACATTTGCAGTGATCAGGGAACGAAAAGAACCGCCTGATCGCCGTGTCGTCCTTTCGCCCTCAAAATTGACCGAAGCAAGAAAAGAGTTTCCAAATGCTGATTTTATAATAGAAAACTCTCCCATCCGTATTTTCACTGATGAGGAATATGTGCAAAAGGGTTTTAAAGTGATCAGTGACGTCAGTCAGGCAGATGTCCTGTTAGGCGTTAAAGAGGTGCCCGTTGAAACGTTAATCCCAAATAAAAAATATTTTTTCTTTAGCCACACTATAAAAAAACAGCCCTATAACCGGGAGCTACTACGTGTTATCCTCGATAAGAATATTGAACTCTATGACCATGAGGTGATTACCGCGCTCAATGGTGCGCGCTTAATAGGTTTTGGTAGATATGCGGGTCTGGTGGGCGCATATAATGGTTTTAAGGCCTGGGGAATTCGCTATAAAACCTATGATCTGCCAAGCGCCGAAAGCCTGCCGGATCTCGATACGCTTAAATGTGAGCTGGATAAAATTACCTTACCACCCATAAAAATATGCCTTACCGGCAGCGGTAGGGTCGCCCATGGCGCTCAGGAAATCCTGGAACACCTGAATATACAGCAGGTAGGCGTTGCTGATTTTCTGGCCAGATCTTATGAAAAACCTGTTTTTTGTCTTATTGATGTCATGGATTACAATAAGCGAAAAGATGGGAAAAGGGGAGAAGCACTCAATTTTTTTAGTGATCCATCGCCCTATGAATCTGATTTTATGCGATTCGCAAAAGTCACCGATCTTTTTATTGCAGGTCATTATTATGGCGATGGTGCGCCGTACCTTTTTACGCGCGCTGACGCGAAAAGGGATGATTTTAAGATTAAAGTAGTGGCCGATATTTCCTGTGACATTAATGGCCCCGTGGCCTCAACCATTCGCCCATCAAGCATTGCGGAACCGCTTTATGGTTATGATCCCATTACCGAAGCTGAGACTACAATAGATGCGCCCGGTGCCATTACCGTAATGGCGGTAGATAACCTGCCCTGCGAACTTCCTCGAGATGCGAGTGAAGGTTTTGGCCAGATGTTCTTAGAGGGTGTAATGCCTGCTTTTTTCAACGGGGATAAAGACGGAATTTTGGAGCGTGCGCGCATGACCCAAAACGGAAGGTTGACAGCCCGTTTTGCTTACCTTCAGGATTATGTAGATGGTAAAGAGTGATTAAATGCGTTAAGTTATTAAATGAATTTTGGTTCTGTAAGCGCTCAATAAGGTATTGCGGCAGCTTGTGATTTTTTTTTCACTAAGTACCCTTTCAAATTCTCAAGGCTCTTTTTTCTTAATTCATAAATCCTTAACCCCACCTTAATCTTTCGATAATCTGTTTTCTTAAATTATTACCTTACATTTGCACGCAATTAAATCTTAATTGCCATGAAAGCTCACGATTCTAAAATCTTGGGGGAAGGTCTTACTTATGACGATGTACTTCTCGTTCCCGCCTTTTCCGAAGTGCTTCCCCGCGAGGTAAACATTCAATCCAAATTTTCCAGAAATATTACGCTCAACGTCCCCGTTGTCTCTGCAGCTATGGATACGGTTACCGAATCCCGAATGGCTATTGCCATCGCACAAGAAGGTGGCATTGGTGTACTACATAAAAACATGAGCATTGAGGCGCAGGCCGTCAAGGTGCGCCGGGTAAAAAGGGCAGAGAGCGGTATGATCATAGATCCGGTTACTTTGCCGCTCGCTTCGCAGGTAAGGGATGCTAAAAGACTGATGGCAGAGCATAGTATTGGCGGTATTCCTATCGTAGATAGTGTGGGCAAACTTATTGGCATAGTGACCAACCGCGATCTGCGTTTTGAAAAAAATGACGAGCGTCCCATTGTAGAGGTCATGACCAGCGAAAATTTAGTGACTACCAGCGAGGGCACATCGCTTGGCCAGGCCGAGGTAATCCTCCAGGAAAATAAAATTGAAAAATTACCGGTTGTCACTACTGATAATAAGCTTATAGGGCTGATTACCTTTCGAGACATTACAAAACTGACGCAAAAGCCCATTGCCAATAAGGATTCTTATGGCCGTTTGCGCGTTGCGGCCGCCGTTGGCGTAACCGCAGATGCCGTTGAGCGTGTGACCGCCCTGGTTGAAGCTGGTGTGGATGCAGTAGTTATAGACACGGCACATGGCCACACTAAAGGGGTTGTGCTGGTTTTAAAAGAGGTCAAGGAAAAATTTCCCACATTGGATGTGGTGGTGGGTAACATCGCCACACCTGAAGCAGCGCAATATCTGGTAGAAGCGGGAGCAGATGCCGTTAAAGTGGGTATTGGCCCTGGCTCGATATGTACCACACGCGTTGTTGCCGGAGTAGGCTTTCCACAGTTTAGTGCTGTTCTAGAGGTGGCTGCTGCCATAAAGGGGACTGGTGTTCCCGTAATCGCAGATGGGGGGATTCGTTACACGGGCGATATTCCCAAAGCTATTGCTGCTGGTGCAGATTGTGTCATGTTGGGTTCATTGCTTGCGGGAACTAAGGAATCCCCGGGCGAAACCATAATTTACGAGGGACGAAAATTTAAGACTTATCGTGGTATGGGATCGGTTGAGGCTATGAAAACAGGTTCTAAAGACCGTTATTTCCAGGATGTGGAAGACGATATCAAAAAGCTGGTGCCCGAAGGTATTGTGGGCCGTGTTCCCTATAAAGGTGAACTTTATGAGAGCGTACACCAGTTTATCGGTGGCTTGCGTGCCGGGATGGGCTATTGTGGTGCCAAGGATATTCACACCTTGCAGGAGCGGGCTAAATTTATTAAAATCACCTCCAGTGGAATTCATGAGAGCCATCCCCACGACGTTACCATTACCAAAGAGGCGCCCAATTATAGTCGCTAGGGGTGTCGCTCAGCTGATGGTTCAGCTAGCCTTTCGCAAAAGCGAAATCACTTTATTTAAAATTCTTGGCAATTGGCCGATTTTTGGCTGTAACAAGAATACATCATCGGTGGTAAAATAGCCCCTGTTCTTCTAAGAAGGAATAAAAAAAGCGAACTTTTCGGTTCGCTTTTATTTATTTACGGTGGCTCAATTATTTACCACTTAAAACTAAGAATCGAAGCTACTTCTTCAACGTGATCCCTAATTTATCGGCCACCGCTTGAGTCAGGTCATCTTTGGGATCAAAATAAGCAACGCCACTTCCCATTGTAAGCACTTGCGTATAGCCCTTTGATTTGGCTACAGCTTCGAGTGCCGTACCTACTTTAGTGTAGAGTGGGCGCATAAGTTCATTCTGACGTATCTGGATAAGTTGCTGTGAATTTTGACGGAATTTCTGTATATCCTGCTCCAGGCCTACGAGTACATCCTGTTTTGCTTTGCGGTCACTAGCGCTTACAGTGTCTGTCAACGCCTGAAAAGTCTTTACCTTTTCTTGATAATTGCCCACCATTTCCTGAAATTGCTTATCGAGTTCAGCTCCGTAGGTTTTGATACTGGCCTGTACCGTATCGAGTTCGGGCAGGCTGCCCAGCACATAATCACTATCTATGGTGCCCACTTTGCTCTGGGCTACAGCGGTAGCGCTTATAAAAAGTAAAAAAAAGGATGCAAATAAGGTTTTCATAATCAATACTGTTTTCTTTAATAGTTTACGCCTTGGCGTTCAAATAAAATATGTAAAAATCTTGGCAAATATAAAAAAGCCATCTTTTGACCAGGTATTAAAAGCTCAAATATCTTTTTGATTTGTATCATAAATCTCGCCACGGTGAGGCTTGAGGGCATCGCGTACGGAGATCATGTCTTTCTTTGCGACTACCATAAAGGCGATATGATGTTTGGGCGTTATGAGCTGTTGGCCAATTTCATCGCCTGGCATTTGGTGCGCAGCGGCATAGTCGCGCAAGTGCTTTGCGTGGTGCTCGGCAATCGCCTCTGCCGTTTCGCCCCTAAAGTCCCAGATCAGTTTTATTTTTTTGGTCATTAACGTGGTCATTTCAATTCGCGTGCCAAAATTAAGATTTTAAAGTTTAGTTCGTACAGTTTGCCATTCTTCATATTCTTATTAAACCGTTTTAAAATTCCAGCGATTGGAGGCTACCGCTTTCGCGAAAGCCAATAACTAAAAAGAAATGCGGCATCGAAACAAGAGAGCATTACTGAAACGCCAAATTCTTGAAGCCAATGAGTAGTGGTCATATATGTTCCAGTATTACAAGTCTTAGACTCTTACCGGAATTACAAAAAACAATATCAGCAACTTGTTTTCGTTCATGGATTTATTATGCTGATTCTTTTTAATTCGTATTTTTGCAGCCCTTTATGAGAATGAAAAGCCTTAGATCTACTTTGTTTTTTGCATGTTGCTGTGCGGTCTCCCTTGTCTATGCACAACGAGACAATGCAGTTTTAATGACCGTGGATGGCCAGCCGATATCCGCCGGGGAGTTTGAGCAGGTATATCTCAAAAACATCGATCTCGTTGCAGATGATGCCCAAAAGGATATCTCAGGGTATCTTGAACTCTTTAAAAATTACAAACTAAAAATTGCCGAGGCCGAACGCCTTGGCTATCAAAACCGTCCGGAATTAAAAAGTGAACTTCAGGGATATGAAGATCAGTTGGCAGATAGTTATATGACCGATGCACCCGTAACCGATGCCCTGGTGAAGGAAGCTTATGATCATATGGTAAACGAGGTGCGGGCCAGCCATATCATGATCGCGCTATCACCCAACGCATCGCCTGAAGACACTTTAAAAGCCTGGAACAGGATCAGCGCTATTCGAAATAAAATAATTGGTGGCGAAGATTTTGAAAAGCTTGCAAAAGCCAATAGCGAGGATCCATCCGTACGCACTAATGGCGGTGATCTGGGCTGGTTCAACGCCTTCAGGATGGTGTACCCTTTTGAAAAAGCGGCCTATAATACGCCGGTAGGGGAGGTTTCTCCCATTATCAGAACGCGATATGGATATCATATCCTTAAGACAACGGATATGCGCAAATCTCAAGGTGAGGTCGAAGTGGCCCATATTATGGTCGCGCTCAATGCCCAGGACAGTGTGGCCGATCCCGAGGCGCGTATCAGGGATATTTATAAGAAATTGAAACAGGGGGAGTCTTTTGAGAAGCTGGCCCAGCATTATAGCGATGATGCTAAAACGGCGAAAGTGGGTGGACGCATAGGCAGGTTTGGTTTTGGTGCCCTTAGCAGCCCTACTTTTGAGGAGCATGCATTTGCACTACAAGATACCGGTGAAGTTTCCGAACCCTTTAAATCAGAAATCGGCTGGCATATCATTAAACTTATTCAAAAGTATCCCGTTAAGCCTTTGTCAGAATTGAGGCCTTCATTAGAAAGTAAGATCAAAAGCGATAGCCGGTCTCAGATTGTTGAAACAGCGCTGAGCGAAAAGTTGTCAAAGTTGTACCACACGTATTCTGACACCACTTTGATCAAACAATATTTTTCAAAAAAAAAGCCGGGTCTCAATGAAAATAAGTCCGTTTTTATCATTAAAAAGGATACTTTAACTTTGGGAGATTTTGAACGATATGTAAAATCTCAGCCGCAGCAGCAGCAAACAAACTGGAAAAAAAGCTTTAGCGCTTTTCAGGGAAATGCGCTGAAAAACTACTACAAATCCCATCTTTTAGAAAGCAATTCTGAATACGCACAGATTATAAAGGAGTATAGGGAGGGTATCCTGCTTTTTGCACTGATGCAAGACAAGGTTTGGAACGCGGCAAAAGAAGATTCTGTAGGTTTAAAAAAATACTTTGAGGCGCATCGTGCCGAATATGTGCAGCCAATTAACTATGATGTGGAGATCGCTACCACAACTGATCCCGCTTTTGCGAAAAGAGTAAAAAAAATGTTGAGGGCTAATAAAAGTGCCGCACAGATAAAGGAACAGTTGAATAAGGATGGAAATGTGCATGTTTTCTTTACCAAGGCACAGGTTGCTCCAGGTGATCGCCTATTGCCCAAAGATTATACCGGTGGGGAAAAATTATCTAAGATCTACGATTCTGGGAAAGAGCAGACTATTGTTATTTTAAACGGCAGTACTGCAAACGCAACAGTGAGCCTAGATGAAGTTAAGGGTCGCGTGATCAATGACTATCAGCAGTTTCTGGAACAGGAGTGGTTAAAAAAATTGAAACAAAAGCATACAATAACTGTTGATCAGAAGGTTTTTAATGCGATTCAAAAAGAATTGTCACGCTAGATGAAAAATACGGTCTTTATATTGATTTTGTTTTTGGTGCTCTTCAATTCGTGCGACCTTTTTGTTAAGGAGCCCACGGGTACGCCGGTCGCCCGCGTAGATGATACCTATCTTTACAAGAAGGATATTGAGGCACTTGTCACCCCGGGCATGACGACTGAGGACAGCACCCTGATCGTTAATGGATTTATCAACCGCTGGGCTACACAGCAGCTGCTTATGGGCGGGGCAAAACGTAATATCGCCTTAACAGAGCAGGAGCGGTTGGACAATCTGGTGGGGCAGTATAAAACTGATTTATACTCACAAACCTATAAGGATGCCATCGTGGCACAGCGTCTGGACAGTACCATAACCAATGCAGAGGCCGAAGCCTTTTATGCACAGAATCCCTCTAACTTTAGACTCAATGATGAGCTGCTCAAACTGCGTTATGTACATCTGGGCGAGGCTGATTATAATGCAGAGGACATTAAAGAGCGTTTTATGCGTTTTGATGAGAATGATAAAAAATATTTGGATTCTTTATCGGTACAGTTTAAGGCACAATCCTTAAACGACTCCGTATGGGTCAGTAAAGCAGATGTAATTGCCAAGATCAATCCAATAAATGTGGATAATGCTGATAAATACCTAAAAAACACCGATTTTTTACAACTACGCGATTCGTTAGGGCTATATTTGATCGCGATTAAGGATATCCGCCTGCGGAATGAAGATGCACCCTTGGCCTATGTAATGTCAACGGTAAAGCAGATTATTTTAAATAAAAGAAAACTGGAGTTGATCAAACAGCTCGAAAAAGACATAACCAAAGATGCAATTAAAAATAAACAGTTTGAGATCTATAACTAAACCCGCCCTATTTTTGGGCATAGGGATGGCAATGAGTACTAGCCATGCACAGGAGATCATAAATACAGAAGATACAGCCGCAGCCACTGTAGATACCTCTAGTGTGATGCAACCCGGATTTAAAGTGGATGGTGTCGCTGCAGTGGTGGGCGAATATGTGATCTTAGATAGTGATGTAGCAGAGGCTAAGGCGGGCAGGAAGCAACAAGATGTGGATGACAGCGAAAATTCTACCTGCCAAGTGATGGACATGCTTATGGAAAATAAGCTTTATAGCCATCAGGCGGTTGTTGATAGTGTGAAAATTTCTGAACCACAGATACGCTCTTATGGTGATCAGCAGGTTGCAGGATTATTGAGGCAGTTTGGTGGTGATGAGGATCGCCTGCTCAAGTTTTATCATAAGGAAAACATGACTGATCTCAAAAAACAGCTTTTTGATATTAATAAAAATCAGGAATTGGCCAATGCGGAACAGCGAAAGATAGTTGAGGATATTGAAGTTACCCCAGAAGAGATCCGCACCTTTTTTAACAAGTTTACACCAGAGACACTCCCATATTTTGGCACTGAGGTCGAGATATCAAAAATCATGATAGAGCCAAAAGTGGGCGAGGAACAAAAACAAAAAGTCATCGATGAACTTAATGGTTACCGTCGTGATATTCTGGACAACGGAAGTAGCTTTGCAACCAAAGCCGTGCTCTGGTCAGAAGATGAATCCTCACGCGGTGACGGTGGACTCATCACTGATATAGACCGCAAATCGCCTTTCGTTAAGGAGTTTAGGGATATGGCCTTTAGTCTTCAGGAAGGTGAGATCAGCAAACCCTTTGAGACTGAATTTGGTTACCATATACTCAAGGTTGATAAGGTAAGGGGCCAGAAAAGGGACATCAGGCACATCCTGCGCATTCCTAAGGTTACCCCGGAAGCTGAAGCTGCTGCCAAAGATGAGATCACCAAGATCAAAAAACGCATTGAGGATGGAGAAATCACTTTCGCGGAAGCGGCCAAATCATTTTCAGATGAGAAGGAAACGGCTAGTGATGGGGGTGTACTCATCAACCCGACCACCCAGGATCGTATGTTTGAGCTTAAAAACCTGCCCACAGATATTTATCCACGGGTACAGAATCTGAATGTAGGTGACATATCTCTTGTTTTTAATAATCCCACCCGTACCGGCCGTACTCGCTATGAGATCTATACGGTTTCCAAAAGGGTTGATGAGCATAAAGCCGATTTTGTAAAGGATTATGTGAAGATCAAAAATCTTGCTTTACAGGCCAAACAGATCGAGGCCATCAAAAAGTGGCAAAAGGAAAAAATTGGTGAAACCTATGTCAAGGTCAATGGCTCCTACCGCAACTGCGATTATGATCATAACTGGTTAAAAAATTAAATACATGTCTGATGTTGCCGCGATCAATAAGCTCGTTACCCGTTATGTTGAGCTAAAAAAAGAAGTGGGCCGTGTGATCATAGGCCAGGAGGTTGTAGTAGATGAGATCATCATCTCTATATTTTCTGGTGGGCATGCCTTGTTAGTAGGCGTTCCCGGTCTTGCCAAGACGCTTATGGTCAATACAATTGCAACTGTGCTTGGGCTTGATTTTAAACGCATTCAGTTTACCCCTGATCTCATGCCCAGCGATATTTTGGGAGCGGAGATCCTGGATGAAAACCGACAATTTAAATTTTTAAAAGGCCCTATTTTTGCCAATATTATCCTGGCAGACGAGATTAACCGAACGCCTCCCAAGACGCAGGCAGCACTTCTGGAGGCTATGCAGGAGAAGGCAGTGACTGTCGCGGGCACCCGTTATGCGCTGGCAAGACCTTATTTCGTGCTTGCCACACAAAACCCAATAGAGCAGGAGGGAACCTATCCGCTTCCCGAGGCGCAGCTTGATCGTTTTATGTTTGCCATTCATTTGGATTATCCATCCTATTTGGAGGAGGTAAATATCGTGAAGGCGACAACTGCCGATTATACGGTGGAGCTTAAACCATTGTTTAGCGCAAAAGAGATTGAGGAATATCAGCACCTTTTAAGACGCGTTCCCGTTGCTGACAATGTTGTTGAATATGCCGTTAAACTGGTGGGCAAAACACGTCCTAATGCTCAAGAGGCACCGCAAGTGGTCAAGGATTATATAGATTGGGGTGCAGGCCCCCGGGCTTCGCAAAACCTCATACTAGCCGCAAAGACCCATGCCGCGCTGCATGGTAAATACTCACCGGATATTGAGGATGTAAAAGCTGTTTCTACAGGGGTTTTAAGGCATCGACTAGTGAAAAACTATAAGGCAGAGGCCGAAGGTTTGACCATTGAAAATATAATAGGACAGTTGCTTTAATCTGTTTCGCTTTCGATAGCATTTGGACTGCTCTTTTTCTGCCTTTCTTATGGTCCGTCATATATCTTTTTTGCGAAGCCTTGGATTGTTCTTCATTTCGCTTAAAGCGAAAGTGAAAAGCGTGTAATGTCCCATGAAGAAAGATAAAATGCTTGTTTGGGATGTTAATGAAAAATATGATGTTGTGTGGCGGTAAAATAATCCCTGAAAATCTGGTTTAGAGGTTGATCTTCGCGGCTCGCCCAGATTCCCAGTAATGGGTAAATCTTAATGATTTCATTGCTTAAAGCACGTACAGAATCGCAGGCGCTCTGATGTATTTCCCTAAGGTCCTTTGGTTTTAAATCAAGGCCCATACCTATATTTTGCTCTATCTCTTTTGAAAACCTGGAAATTTTTTGATCTGAGAGCATTATGGCTGCTTTTAATTCTTTCAATCTTTTGGCGGGTTGCATGGTTTTAGCCTCTTCCAAAAAATGCTCTGACATTCCCGCGTAGTTCACCCATAGCGTTAGATCTGCAAAAACAGAAAATGGAATTTTAAAGATCGCTTGAGGCAGATAAAATTGGTCATAAACGAAACTGTACTTCTCATTTACCTTGGTATTTTTGGCTTCAAAGGAATGTGTAGCCGTACCTTTTAGCCCCATGCTACCCCAATCATCAATGACTTTCACCTTTTTTTTGGGTACGATAAAAGAGCGTATTCTTGGCGATCCGTCTTGGGCTTTTAATTCTTTACCATGCTCAGTTATTCGTGCATTTAAAGTGAAATGTGTAAGGTAAGGTGCACCGGTAGCATAGCGCCATTTACCTGATATCACATAGATATCGCCAACTTTTTCCGCATTTCCCAAAGTCGCGCCACTACCTCCAAAACAAACAGGTTTTGCGGGTTTCATAAATATTTCCTGGGCGACTTCTTCCTGCAGGTTTCCGATAAAGTAGTTTGCTCCGCTGCAAAGCGTTACCGTCCATCCAAGGCTGCCATCAATTTTTGCTAGGGTTTTAAGCGTTTGCAATCCTTTGGAGAGGGAAAATTCCAAACCGCCATAATCTTTGGGTACCCATAGGTTCCAGAGGTTTTCTCTTTGGATCCAATCTAGAATTTCATCAGGCAATATTTTAGCTTTAAAACATAAATTTCTAAGCTGGGGTATATTGATCTTGTTTTTCATTTTTGACGATTTTTTTCCATGTGAAATATCCAGAGATTCCTACTATAAATAGGAATATAGTCAAGCCTGCATATATGTAAAGTCCCTTATGGAAAAGCAAAGGGATCGAGATAAGGTTGCTGATATTGAGATAGATCCAATTTTCCATTTTTCTTTTGGCCATGAGCCACATTCCAGCCCATGCAAATGCGCTCACACTTGCGTCCCATAATGCAACATCAGAATTGGTATGGTAGAGGAGCCAGTAGCTCATAAGGAGGAAGCAGCCAGCCACGATGCTTGCGGCCACTATATATTCTTGTTTATTTGAATATGAGATGGGTTGCTCTTCTTTGTGCCTGCCCATTGTCCAGTACATCCATCCATAAATACTCATCACCAGATAATACAGGTTCAGCAGGATATCAGCGTATAAGGCAGACTTGTAGAGCACCCACACGCTGATTAAAATGGAAACAATACCGAATAAATAATTATGGACATTATTTGTTCTGGCCAGAAGCACTTGTATAATACCAAAAGCCGTTCCCAGAACCTGCAGCCAGGTAAGATGCATAAAAAAACCCTCAGCCATTGTATATATTTTATCAATGTAATGAGGAGATGAACCCGATATACCACTTCAGGTAAAGAAGATCATATCCCTACGCCGGCATTATCCGGATCAGGTACTGGGCATAAGCCCGTGGGTATCATCTCAGCCGGCCTAAAGGCAAGCACCCCATTTGATAATCAAAGTTACCATTAATTTATGAGATGCAAAATTATTGCTATAGTACTTCATTTAACATCTATTGTATTATAAAATTCTGAATGTTAAAATCATCTTCAGGTAAAAAACTATTAGAACACAATGCTTTAGCGCAGGGCGAAAACAGATCAATAGTGATGTTTCATTTATTTAAGATTAAAACCGTCTTTGCATATTTGGAATTTGTTCCGATATTTCTAGACTAACAACATGATTAACTGGTCACGAAGCACGAAAACCTTTATTTTTAGCTGGATTTTTAGTAGTTTTGCAGCGTTTTTATCCTTGAAACGGAACGGTTAAAATCAATAGTTTTACTAATCCACTAAAAAATTAACACTACATGGCATTTGACATCGATATGATCAAGCAGGTTTACGCCACAATGGCTGAACGTGTTGACGCTGCCCGTAAGATCACGGGATCCCCACTCACCCTTGCAGAAAAAATACTCTATGCGCACCTTTGGGACGGTAAGACCGAAAAGGCCTTTAAAAGGGGCAAAGATTACGTGGAGTTTGCCCCAGATCGTATCGCCTGCCAAGATGCGACCGCCCAGATGGCTCTTTTGCAGTTCATGCAGGCTGGTAAAAAAAATGTGGCGGTTCCCACAACAGTGCATTGCGACCACCTTATCCAAGCCAAACAGGGAGCAAAAAATGATTTGAAAAGAGCTAACGAGACCAGTAATGAGGTATTTGATTTTCTGGAATCTGTTTCAAATAAATATGGCATTGGTTTTTGGAAGCCCGGAGCGGGTATTATTCACCAGGTAGTACTGGAGAACTACGCTTTTCCTGGTGGGATGATGATAGGTACCGATAGTCACACTGTAAATGCCGGAGGGCTCGGGATGGTGGCCATAGGTGTGGGCGGTGCTGATGCCGTTGATGTTATGGCAGGTATGCCTTGGGAGCTTAAATTCCCCAAATTGATTGGTGTTAAGCTCACCGGTGAACTCAATGGCTGGACGGCCTCTAAAGATGTGATTCTTAAAGTGGCCGGAATTCTTACCGTAAAAGGGGGTACCGGCGCGATTGTGGAATATTTTGGCCCAGGAGCCAAAAACCTTTCCTGCACGGGTAAAGGCACCATCTGTAATATGGGTGCCGAGATTGGTGCGACCACATCCACCTTTGGCTATGATGATTCTATGGATCGCTTTTTACGCGCCACAGACCGCGCTGATGTCGCCGATGCTGCAAACGAGGTTAGGGAATATCTTACTGGTGATGACGAAGTATATGCTGATCCCGAAAAATATTTTGACGAGGTGATCGAGATAGACCTTACTACACTGCGACCACATCTTAATGGACCATTTACGCCAGATCTTGCCACCCCGATAGGTGAACTCGGTCAAAAAGCCGCTAAAAACGATTGGCCCATCAAGGTAGATTGGGGACTTATAGGATCATGTACCAACTCTTCATATGAAGATCTCTCGCGTGCTGCCTCGATAGCGCAGCAGGCCATCGATAAAAAACTAAAGCCCAAAAGTGATTTTGGCATCAATCCGGGATCAGAGCAGATCCGCTTTACCGCAGAACGTGATGGATTGCTTGAGGTCTTTGAGGATCTTGGCGCCACCGTATTTACCAATGCCTGTGGCCCTTGTATTGGGCAATGGGACAGAAGTGACCGCAAAGGAGATGAAAAGAATACCATCGTACATTCCTTTAACCGAAACTTCTCAAAACGCGCAGATGGTAATCCCAATACACATGCCTTTGTAGGTTCGCCCGAAATGGTAGCGGCAATTGCAATCTCAGGTAGGCTGGATTTTGATCCTATGAATGACACGCTTATTAATGAGGATGGTGTAGAAGTGAAACTGGATGAGCCTCGTGGCCTTGAGCTTCCGCCGAAAGGATTTGCGGTAGATGAAAACGGCTATCTCGCTCCTAAGGAAGATGGGAGTTCAGTTGAAGTCAAAGTGGCCCATGACAGTGAGCGCCTTGAATTATTGGAGCCTTTTGAGCCCATCAAGGATGAAGAACTGCAGGGGATGAAATTGCTTATCAAGGCCTTCGGTAAATGTACGACAGACCATATCTCAATGGCTGGCCCATGGCTACGTTTTAGAGGGCATTTAGACAATATTTCAAACAACTGTCTGATCGGTGCGGTAAATGCGTATAACAAAAAGACCAACTTTGTTAAGAATCAAATGACCGGTGAGTATGGCGGCGTGCCAGATACGCAGCGCGCTTATAAGGCCAAAGGAATAAAAACTATCGTTGTGGGAGATCACAATTATGGCGAGGGATCCTCCAGAGAACATGCTGCAATGGAACCAAGATTTTTGGGTGTCGCCGCTGTTTTGGTCAAATCCTTTGCCCGTATTCATGAGACTAACCTTAAAAAACAGGGAATGCTGGGTCTTACTTTTGCCAATGAGGCTGATTATGACCTTATTCAAGAGGACGATACCTTTAATTTTGTGGATATTGCAGACTTTGCCCAAGACAAACCTTTGACCATAGAAATAGTGCACAAGGATGCTAGCAAAGACGTTATTAAGGCAAATCATACCTATAATGATGCTCAAATTAAATGGTACCGCAAGGGATCTGCACTTAACCTGATTAAAGAACAGAATGCGGCTTGAGTTTTGTTATAAATCACTCAATCATTGGTATTCATCTTCAGGAATCTTTATACTCTTGCACAGATGAATCTCTAATTTTGTTATATCATATCAAACCGATATTTTAATAAAAAAAGGCCAAACCTTTAATACAGGTTTGGTTTTTTTGTGGCCCTTAAAAATAGAAACGTTTTAAACACGTTATCCTTTTAAACATAAAAACCAAATGAAATTTATCAATTATATTTTTGCAATAGCTTTCGTATGCACCTTTGCTGTGTCATGTTCCGGTGATGATGACAATGCATCCACTTCCGGTACGCTAACCCTTGATGTAATTGGGTTACAACCCCTTGAAAACAATGTGGAGTATGAGGCATGGATCGTTGTGAACGGCGAAAACAAATCCCTGGGCCGTTTCAGTAATGTGGATTTCCCACGCGATTTTCGTGCTAACCACAGCGATATCCAGAACGCCAGTAGTTTTAAATTAAGCATTGAGCCCGGTAATGATCCCAGTCCCGAAATAAGCAATACCGTGCTTTTAAGTGGAAACTTTGCCGGTAATGCAGCACAGCTGGATATTACCCAGACTTTGGGTAGTTTTCAGACGGTCTCGGGCGTTTTTATGCTGCAAACACCTACAGACAATAATCCTAACAACGATCAGAACGGGATTTACTGGATGCGTCCCAACGGCGTTCCGGGATTAAAATTACCAGAGTTACCCGAAGGATGGAAATATGAAGGATGGGTTACCGTGCCTACTCCTGCGGGAGATATCAATCTTTCTACGGGTACTTTTAGTAAACCTGTAGGTCAGGACGATTTTCTGCCTTACAGCATGACCACCAATCCACCACCGGCATTTCCTGGGGAGGATTTTTTAAATGCAAGTCTTTTGGCGAAAAGCGGAGTAAACAATATTCCCGATCTAAGGGGCAAACGGGCGTTCATTTCCATAGAACCCTCGCCCGATAATGATGGGAATGCTCCCTTTATCTTGCAGCCCTTGAGTGGCACCATTGGGATGGAGACCGCGCCAACGCTCAATACCATGAACCTGAATACAAAATCGTTCCCTATTGGGACGGTATCGAGGGATTAAAGAATCGTTTTTTGGGTTAAAGCCTGCATTTAAACTCAATTTTCCTTATTGACCTCATAGCTCAGCATTTTATATCCCAAACGTCCAGCCTCATCAATGGCCTCGACCACGATGATCTTTTCGCCTGGTGTATCGGGATTATAAAAGGAAGTGGAATAGGAGGTTGATCCATCTATCCTAATCAGGAGCTTCCAGAAGATAAGCGAGCGTAGATCCGGATGAGCGGAATTTTTTTGTTCCGCAGTCTCCTATTTTGGTGAATAAAACTCTTTTTGAACGGAAAATGTCGGGATGGAAAAATTGAAGATACCCTGAGATTTTTGAACTTCAGAATTATCAATACCATTTACGCGTAAAGAGATTGATCAATGTTCTAAAATCAAGCGTGACGATAAATCGGATCTTTTGATCATAATTGGGCTGACCAATCTCCCACCCGTTTGAGGAGAGCACAGGGAAGTAAAGCTCAAAATAATCCTCAACAAAAACCGCCCGAATACCGCTATCAAAGGCAAAGCGGGGTTTGTCACCTCTGCTTTTAATCAATCCCGCATCGCCATAAACATGCAGAAAACGCCACAGGGTTGTGCTTGCATTTGCCGTGGTCATCCATTGGTTGGCAAAAGGGGTATCCAATTTTGATTTAAAACCACCTTCGGCCAGAATAAGCTGCTGGCTAAAAACACCAGTACTTTCTGAACGGCCATAGTAATTGTAGTTAAAAAGATAATCGGTGGGGCGGTCTAATGCAAAACTGAAAAAGTCACCATCTGAACGCGTATCGTTATAGAGAAAGGTACCGGCAAACAGCCTGAAATCAAACTGCCTGTTGTTAAGAAATACTTTTTTATATTTCGCTGTAGCGGAAATCTTGCTGAACTGCTTGGCCAACTGAAAATCAGTGTCCCAGGTAAATGCGTTGATCACTCCCGGGCTTTTATTTGTATAGCGAACGTTAAACACATTATAATCAGGGTCTTTATTCGTTATAAACTGAGATTTGTCTCTGTTAACATTAATGTTGCTGATGGTTAAAAACTGGCGTTTATCTGACCTGAAATCGTCTGTTCTGAATCCAAAAGTGATAAAGGGGCTATATTTAGTATAAAAAGCATCTGGAGCAAAAGACGAGGTTGATGCAGAAAAACCGTAGCGTATGGCATAAAGATTTCCCTCTTCAATATTTTGGGTGTACGCAAGACCTATACCACCCACAAGCGCTTTTGACTTAAGTCCTATTTGTGGGGCTATACTGTAATTAAACCCTTTGGAAAGCAGCGTTTTATTATACATACGAGCACCTACTGAGAGTCCATCGTAAAAATTATACTCAAAAATGGGCATAAAAAACACCTGGTTTTTTGAAGGTTCTTCCAAGTCGAGTAACAATTTGAATTGTAAGGGCCGGTCAAATCCCAATGTGGGGTTTAGTTTTTTGTAATTGTCCCTGCGATTATATTCAGGCACCACGCCATCTTTATTGAGGATGAGACGGTTGATACTATCTGCCTTAATGGCGACGGTTTTCTCTTTTTTAAAACCGGGTATCCAGGTTTTGGATAGGGTACTGTCGCCCCGCATGCCGAAAAGCGGGATCGGCATCCGGTTATCTCGCTTGTTCTTCAGCCCCACATAAAGAGAGTCGCCCTTTTTCCTGACGGAGGTGATCTTATAATCAATCTTTGATCGTGTATTTACAAAATCGTCAAAATACCAGTCTAAGTTTTTATCAGAATTCCTGCGTAATATTGTTTCAAATTCTTGAGAACTTGTCAGTTTTAATTGCTGTGTGCCATAGAATTCCTTAACCGTTCCATCTACCGTTTTCTCATCAAGATAATCTTCCAAATATTTCATTCCACTGCCGGCCTTATAGGCATTAGCGATGTTCTTGTTAAACTTAATCAACGAATCCTGGGGAGTGGTCAGCGGCTGATCCAGATTAAGTCGCGCCATGTGCATATAGAGCAGGTTATACTGGTCATTAAATTCCAGCTTTGAAATATTATATTGCCGTAACAGCCAGTAACGCTCTAGATTGCCCACGACCTTCAGCTTGGGGTAAAAAGCATCGATATAACGCATCATAAGATAAACCTTAATGCCATCGCTCGCCCAGCGGTCCTTCCTGGGATTAAAAAACAATGTGTTATCAACGTATTCATTAACAGCCGTTTTGAGCACCTGCAGCTCATAATTGAGTTCGTTGGGAAAAGGACTTATGAAATTGGGCAGTTGGTTTAGACCATATATAGGGTTTTCACGATAGTGCTCCTCGGTAAGCAACAACTTGTCAAAGGGATAGTCGCCCAGTTCTTTCTTCAAAAAATTACAGACCCGGGTAATCTTTAGAGCACGTGTGGGCGGCTCAATCTTATTGCCGTAAATATTAGAAAGAACCCGGGTGGCCTGAGTCTCCACAAACTCAAAATTGGGCTTCTGCCGAAGGTAAAGGATGGCATGATTTCGGGATTGCCCAGTGAGGATTGAGGTATAATAATCTTCAAGTTTATCGCTGCCCGTTTCTTGATCCATTTCAGTAAAAAGCTGAAATTTGGTCGGGAGGCTGAACCTGATCTTAAAATCCGTGGGCGCTATAAATAAATCATCCAGATTTTTGTTGCTATCAGTTTCCCATTGCCCGTCATAGACGCCGGGGGCCAAAAACCAGTACCTAAGGTTATAGTCACCATTGTCGAGTACACCATAATTGGTAAAGCGAGCCGAAGGTATTTTTACTTCGTAAATGAATTTGAGGTCTGCCGTGGCGCCGGGAAAGAGTGCATGCTTTAAGGGCACCAGTAAAATATCTACGTGTTCCTTTTCCCTGGAGTAAGATAGGATGGTATTATTGGCATCAACGATCGATTTAATAGAGGTTGAACCGCGGTATTCGTTTTTGGCAAGGTGAAACCTACGATCATAATTCTCCTCAAAACGCTTGGCCAAGGGAGTCTGTTTAGAAGAAAAACTGTTGGCCCAGTCATTAAACTGTAGTTCGCTTAGCGTATCTGATGATGTATTTACAAAATGAACCGCCTGCTGAATCTGAAGGATATTGGATTCAGGGATAAGCTTCGCTTTAATGTCGATGCTGTTCTGTCCAAAACAGGGCAACACGCTGAGCAAGGTACTAGAAAGATAAAAGCGCAAAAGTTTGCTCAAAGGGTTATCATATTATGGAAATTGGAAGTAGGGAACATACAGCGGTAGTCGGTTTAATTAGGGTTGAGTGGTGGCTATGATATCTAACGAAAAAACCGAAGCTATGGTTTAATATTTATCAAAAATTAGGACTGAGATTATACTCGGAATAAAACTTGTTGAGCACTTCCAGCACTTCATCTTCGGTATCTACCAGGTGTACGAGATCTACATCTGTAGGACTTATGTTTCCAAAACCTGTGAGCAACGTAGTTTTTATCCAGCCCAAAAGGTCCTTCCAAAATTCGGTTCCTACCAGTATGATCGGAAATTTATCGATCTTATGCGTCTGTATCAAAGTAATGGCCTCAAATAATTCGTCAAGCGTACCAAAGCCCCCGGGCATAACGACAAACCCCTGGGAGTATTTTACAAACATTACTTTTCTGACGAAAAAATAGTCAAAATTGATACTTTTATCACTATCGATGTATGGATTGTCGTGCTGCTCAAACGGTAGTTCAATATTGAGTCCTACAGATGTCCCGCCGGCAAGATGGGCGCCTTTATTGGCAGCTTCCATAATGCCCGGGCCACCACCGGTGATTACGCCATATCCATTATCAACGATCTTATGCGCAATAGAAGAGGTGAGCTTATAAAGTGCATGGTCAGGTTGTGTGCGGGCGCTCCCAAAAATGGAAACACAGGGACCTATTCTACTCAATTTTTCAAACCCATTGACAAACTCTCCCATGATCTTAAAAATTGCCCAGGAGTCATTTGTTTTATTTTCGTTCCAGCCTTTCGGCTGATTTTCAATCCTCATATTCCTAACTTTTTTCAATTTTAGTTTCTCATTTTTCATCTGCGATGCTTTGTTTTAAAGACGCAGAACCTAACTCTCTAATTCTATAGTATTATAGTGACGTTGCGCACCATATCTCCTGTAACTTTTTACCCATGAATACTTTCTTTTTTACCTAATTTTTTCATGATTTCGGCCTCATGATCCAATAGTGCATCCCATTTTTGATCCACTTCTTTACGGTTACCGTATTTTCTGGCAAAATTGAGGAACATGGTGTAATGGTTGGCTTCGCTTACCATTAGGTTGTGGTAGAATTTAGCGAGGTCCCTATCCTTTAATTCAATGGAGAGCAATCTAAAGCGCTCGCAGCTGCGCGCCTCAATAAGAGCGGCATAAAGCAGGCGGTGGATCAGTTTTAATTTGTGATCTCCACCCTTTGGGAAAAATTCGAGTAATTGCAGCACATATTCATCTTTTCGGCAACGGCCCAGGACCTTTCCACGAGCAATAATCCTATCGTGCACCAGTTTAAAATGGCTCATTTCTTCTTTTGCGAGTGCGGTCATTTCTTGCACCAGCTCAGTATATTCTGGGAAAAGAACGATAAGCGAGATCGCTGTTGACGCAGCTTTTTGCTCACAAAATGCATGGTCGATCAGGATATCGTCAATATTTTTTTCAGCGATATTGACCCAGCGTGGGTCTGTGGGGAGTTTAAGGCCTAGCATTATAGATCGAGGTCAAAGGTTTTTAACAAGAGTTCAAGATCGGGGTTCATGGCTCTCATTTTTTCATATTTTTCTCTTGGTGTAAAGGCAAATTTACGCTCGGCCTCTTCATTTACCTCAATGATAAGGCTGATGTCATAGTTGTTCAGCTTCCGCTTTAGGTATTCGAGCAGATTGCCTTGGGCGCGTTCCAGTTCCGTTTTCATGGTGTGGTTAGGGAATTCCAGATGGATTTCGGTGCCTTTAAGCGTTGGGATATCCACTTCCATATTTGAAGCAAGGATTTTTTCACCTTTTTTGCGCAACCGGTGTACATATTCTTCCCAGACGGCCTGCAGCGCGATTTCAGTAAAGGGCTCTCTGGGCAGTTTAGCCTCATCTGGGATCTGTGCATTTTTTTTCTGAAGGATTTCCTTCTTTTTTTCATGACCCTTTTTCGAAAATGCCGAAGTATATGCCCCAGGATTTTTTAGAATGTCTATTCCAGGTACTTTTCTTTCTTGGGAATTGCTATCACCGGTGGTGCTATTAATATGGCTATTGGGTTTTTGCTTTTCTTCAATTAGCGGTGTTTCTTCTGGAGAAGCTTTCGCGAAAGCGTTTCCTGATGGTGGAGAAGGAACGCTTTCAGATTCGTCAGCCGGTTTTTCTATGGGTTCTACCGGTATATCTTTATTTTCAGAAGCTTTGCGCGCTTTAAAATGCGACGGTGGTATTATGAAGTGATCAGTCTTTTTTTTTTCTCCATTAACCCTTTGGTCAATGGAGGCAAGCTGCATAAGACAGAGTTCTACCAGCAGTCTAGGATTGCGGCTGGTTCGATATTTAAGATCACAATCGTTAGCTATTTCAAGCGAAGCGAGCAGGAAGGCCATTGAGGTCTGCTGTGATTGTTTTTGATAATCTTGTTTGGTCTGATCGCCCACTTCCAGCAAATTAATTGTAGCCGGACTCTTACAGACCATGAGATCTCTAAAGTGAGAGGCAAGACCAGATATAAAATGATGTGCATCAAACCCTTGAGATATGATCTCATTGAATTTAAGCAGTAATTGGGGGATATCGTTGACCAACAACAGTTCTGTCACCTCAAAATAGGTGTCATAATCCAGGACGTTCAGGTTTTCGGTGACTGCCTTACGGGTCAAGTTTTTACCCGCAAAACTTACCACCCGGTCAAAGGTGGAAAGGGCGTCCCGAAGGGCACCATCTGCCTTTTGCGCAATGATCTGTAAGGCTTCCTCCTCGGCCTCTACACCTTCCTGTTTTGCGATATCTTTTAGGTGTTCCCGCATATCACTTACGGTGATCCTTTTAAAATCAAAGATCTGGCAGCGGGATAGTATAGTGGGGATTATCTTATGCTTTTCGGTAGTGGCCAGGATAAAGATCGCATGTTTGGGCGGCTCTTCAAGCGTTTTTAAAAAAGCGTTGAAAGCACTGGGGGAAAGCATGTGCACCTCGTCAATAATATACACCTTGTAATTACCTGTCTGTGGTGGGATGCGTACCTGATCGATCAGGTCGCGTATATTATCAACGGAATTATTGGAGGCTGCATCAAGTTCAAAAATATTGAATGCAAAGTCCTCATTCTCGTCTACAGGGGTGTCACTGGCAGCCTGGTTAATCTTTTTGGCAAGGATACGGGCACAGGTAGTCTTCCCCACACCGCGAGGACCAGTAAAAAGCAGCGCCTGAGCCAGATGATCATTTGCAATGGCATTCTCAAGCGTATTGGTTATCGCCTGTTGCCCCACCACATCTTTAAATGTGGCCGGACGGTATTTACGTGCCGAAACTATAAAATGATCCACTTCTAAGCCTAAATTTAAATAGATCCCGCCTCATACGAGATAGTCGCAAAGATAAATATTGGGCTTGAAAGTAGGGGGTAGATACGCCTATTTTGATATATTTTATCAACAAAGCTATATTTTTAAGTGATTGGGGGTAGGCGCATCCTTTTTTTATCGCGTACTTTGCCGGGAGCAGGCCGCCTTATCGCCCCGTCTTAAATCAAATTTGGGGAGGAAAGTCCGGACACCATAGGGAGGCATAGCGGTTAACGGCCGCCGACACATAATTTGATTATGGGTCAGGACAAGTGCAACAGAAAGAATGTACGGGTAATGCCGTAGTGCAATCAGGTAAACTCTATGCGGTGCAATGCCATGCAGACCGGGCCAAGCGCTTCCCGCGCATCCGGAGGGTAGGCAGATTGAGTTTACGGGCAACCGTAAACCTAGATAAATGATAAGGACCCCACACCCGTGGGGTACAGAATCCGGCTTATAGGCCTGCTTTTTTATAGCTTTGTAGTACTGAATTTAGTGTAATTAGTGGGCTGTTGGTAGGAAATTGGTTTGGTGTGAAAGAGCATAAATCGATATCCAGATGAAAGGTTAAAAATTATCAATAGTGCTAAATTACTACTGACATACATCTATTATTCAAGCGTTCTAACCCATTGCAGCGCCTCTTCAAGCGTATTGAAAATCTCGTACCTGCCCTTAAAGAATGCTTGCTCGAGTAGGGCGGTACTTCTACTTTGATCACTGTTACAGATTACGGCCATACCCTTTACCTGATCGTAAAAGCCACAATTAAGATAATCGGCTGGATTAACGTTATAATCATTATTGCGATGTGATATATAGCTAAACCTTTTATCACCGTAGACCTCTCTCAAAATGGTATACGCCTTTGCCACTTCATTTTTACCCATAGAAACACCTTCGTGAATTTCAGAGATCACATAATCTTCAAAAAAAAGGAGCGTTGTGAATTTTAAATCTACCTGATCAATAAATGTGTCCATAACTTGCTGATTTTTATAAAGATAATCAAAAATATAGTTATTATTTTGATTTTTTAACCAAAAAAGCTGAACGAACTACCGCCATAATTACGTGTCTCCAGATGTGCACCGTGAGGTTCCAATCTTGTGTGCTTGCTGTGCTCTATAACCAGTATACCGTCTTCTTTTAAAAGCTTGCGGTCTAAAATTAGGGTAACAATCTTGTTGAAAAGTTTAAGATCCATGCTATACGGCGGATCAGCGAAGATGATGTCAAATTGATCTGCACAATGTTCTAAATAATTAAGGACATCCGATTTTAGGGTATTGATTGGCATATCCAATTGTTCTGCGGTCTGGGCGATAAACCTGACGCATCCCGAATGCTGATCTACAGCTTGGATCGATGCCGCACCGCGAGAGGCAAATTCATAACTTATATTTCCCGTACCGGAATAAAGATCAAGTACATCGACCTGGCTAAAGGTGAAGCTGTTCCTTAGAATGTTGAACAATGATTCTTTGGCCATATCTGTTGTGGGCCTCACCGGGAGTTTTTTTGGCGCGTTAATTTTTCTGCCTTTATGAATTCCGCTTATAATGCGCATACGTGGTGTTTTGGTCTAAAATTAAAGGGCTCTTAAAATCTAAAATGCTCAATACTGTACTATCGCATCACCGAAATTTTTTATAGTATAAAATGCGGGTGTCAATACCTATGGTGGGCAATCCTATGTATAGTAAATACTCAATTTTGGTGATACCAGGAATCTTCTGGTATAACATTGATATTGCGAACGTAAGTGTATAAGAGTTTATAGGTGTCACTTTCTTTCTCTAGGATTCCATGTATGTTGAGCATGTCTTTGTTAAGATCAAAGCCCAGTTGCTCATAACAGAAAAGAATATGGTAAGCCATGTCTTCAGGTACCGAATGGTCAAAAGTATTGCAGAGCTGCAAATGTGACCCTTGATATGCTATAAGGTCAAAATTATGCGCGCGAAGAAAAACATGCATCTGTGCACCTTCTGTATCCTTTGAATTACTGAGCAATCGCCCCACCGCAAGAGTAATGGCGTGCAGATATTCAAAACTGCCAAAACATTCAAAGAAATAATTATTGATGTTGGTAAAGGGGATATAGACGCAAACGATGCCCAGTTGATCCACCACATCATGGGCTAAATAATCGGTGCTCAATATTTTGGTGGTGTATTTTAGGTAGTCCGCACTTTTTTCTTCATCAAAAAGCGCTTCTGGCACAAGGGTATAGAGCTCATTGTAATAGGTAACTTTTATTTCATCATAATTTAAATCCAGCAGATCCTCATCTTCAACAATCCTTTTGATCTCAACAAGACATTGCTCGGGATTGAGCGATCCCTCAAAGGGAAAAGATTTTGCATCCTTCAACTCCTGCTCCGGTTCACCTTTGATATAAAACGAAAATCCATCCAAGCGTACTTGGATGGATAGCGTTTTATGTGTGTTTTTTAATTCTGGATCAATTGTCATCCTCGTTCCCATATCTATTGGGCCAGTTGCCGGTGGTTTCCACTTTAGTCATGGAACCTACCGAAATATAAGCGCCATTAATCCCATCAACTGACAATACTTGTTTTTCTTTATTAAGGAAATCGCTAGGTTGATCATAAAGTACAACATCCTTGGCAACTTTAGCCTCAAAAACAGGGATTTTAATATCATTTTTGGTGATTGTGCCTGCATCCATTTCGAATTTGGCCTTTTTATCACCAGTTAGCGGGACATCCATCATGGTTTTGTAACGGTCTGAATTTCCAAATAAAGAATCTTTGACATGGGTTTAGTACCCAAAGTATCGACTAAGTACTTTTTCAGTGGTACATATCAACACCATAAGCTTTAGTTTGCTCTTCATCAAGTACGGTGGTATCCCTACGCTGGGTAATTGTAAACTTTGCTGTATCCACAAAACGTATAAGGTCATCAAAATTCTTGGCAAATTTGCCCGTATTCTGTTTGTAAGCCATTTGAGAATCACGGATATCCTCAAGTTTATCTACGACTTTCTGGTAGCGTACAACTTTGAGGTCATTAAAGCGTACCTCGCCATAAACAGCGTTGAAAATCAGGTATCCAAGAGCGGCGATGATTACCCAAAGTATGAGTTGAAATACAAATTTCATGCGGTGATTGGTTTTAGATGTTAATAAAGGTTATTGACAAATCTACAATTTTTTTTTATTCGTTGAACGCCCAAGCCAAAAATTCATGGCTATCTTTACCTCTCCAAAATGTTTAAAAAGCTATATATGGTAGGGAACAGTCATCAATTTTATCAAAAACTTAAGGCCGATTTCCCATATACCCCTACTTTAAAACAAGATATTGTACTGCAACAATTGAGTGATTTTGTATTGGCAGAAGACAATAATACCATTTATCTCCTTAAAGGCTATGCCGGGACGGGAAAAACATCAATAATTGGTACGCTCGTCAAGAATCTCAGGCATATTAAGAGGTCATTTGTGCAGATGGCACCTACTGGCCGGGCGGCAAAGGTGATAAGCAATTATAGTGGGCGGCCAGCACAGACAATACACCGCAAAATCTATTTTCCCAAAAAGGAAAAAGGGGGCAACATATCCTTTACGCTACAGCGAAATAAACACCGGAATACCCTATTCATAGTCGATGAGGCCTCAATGATCCCTGATACCAAATCAGATGCTAAACTTTTTGAAAACGGCTCGCTGCTGGATGACCTGATGCATTATGTGTACAGCGGCCATAACTGTAAGCTTATCCTTATAGGTGATAACGCGCAGTTGCCCCCTGTAAAGCTTGATTTAAGTCCAGCACTTGATGCCCGCCAGCTACAGCTGCAGTTTAATAAAGAGGTTGCCGGCATAGAGCTCGATGAAGTGATGCGGCAGGCGGAGACCAGCGGGATACTGAGCAATGCAACCCGCATCAGGGAGTTTATGAATGATGGTCTCTATGCTGATTTTAAGTTTGACCTGAGTGGTCAGGACGAGGTGCAGCGACTTGTTGACGGTTATGAGATTATGGACGCGATTACAGATTCTTACGCGCAATATGGAAACGAGGGTACAGTGATCATCCTGCGCTCTAACAAAAGGGCCAATATGTATAATCAGCAGATACGCCAGCGCATCCTCTTTAAAGAAGAGGAGGTGAGCCCCGGTGATTACCTTATGGTAGTCAAGAATAATTATTTTTGGCTCGATACAAAAAGTGAAGCAGGTTTTATCGCAAACGGTGATATTATCCAGATTTTGGAAATATATAATATTAAGGAGCTTTACGGTTTCCGCTTTGCGGAAGTAAATGTGCAGATGACAGATTACCCAGACCTGAAACCCTTTGAGACCGTATTGATCTTAGATACACTTACAACAAATACACCCTCTTTGCCCTATTCTGAAAGTAATAAACTCTATCAGGAAGTAATGAAGGATTATGCCGAAGAAAGATCTAAATATAAAAAGTTTCTAAAGGTCAAGAACAATAAATTTTTTAATGCACTGCAGGTGAAATTTTCATATGCGGTGACCTGCCATAAATCGCAGGGCGGGCAGTGGGAAGCAATTTTTATTGAGCAGCCATACCTTCCCAATGGGATGGATAAAGATTATCTGCGCTGGCTTTATACGGCTGTAACACGTGCACGCAAAAAATTGTACCTGATCGGTTTTAGGGATGAGATGTTTGTTTAAACCTTGTTTTGAAAAGTTATTCTTTTAAAGGATTACCATCTTTACTGGCAAAAAATCCCAACTCAACAATTATTAATTCATTATCGTATGAAAAAACTAAAAACTATAGCCATGATCCCTGCACGTTATGAGGCGACACGGTTTCCGCGAAAACTCATGCAGGATCTTTGTGGTAAACCAGTGATCGTACGCACTTATGAGGCTGCGGTAAAAACCAGGCTTTTTGATGACGTTTATGTCGTGACCGATAGCGAAATCATTGAAGATAGTATCAAAAAAGCCGGTGGGAATGCCATACGCAGCAACAGGGAGCACAATTGCGGTAGTGACCGTATTGCGGAGGCCGTAGAACCTTTAGATATTGATATCGTAGTCAATGTACAAGGGGATGAGCCTTTTACTAACCGAGACGATATGGCTAAGGTGCTAGAGGTATTTTATGGTCCCGATGCAGGAAAGATCGATCTTGCATCACTCATGACCCCAACAACAGATATCGATGATGTAAACGATCCCAATAACGTAAAGGTGATCGTTGATCAGCATGATTTTGCGCTTTATTTTTCCCGCGCACCCATCCCTTATTTTAGGGATAAGAATGAACCTGTAACTTATAACAAGCATAAGGGAATTTATGCGTTTAGGAAACAGGCCATCCTCGATTTTTCTCAATTGCCCATGCGTAGTCTTGAAGCCGCGGAAAAAGTGGAATGTATACGCTATCTAGAATATGGCCGCACTATCAAAATGGCGAGGAGCGACAGTATGGCTTTGGGTGTAGATACCCCTGCCGATTTGGAAAGAGCCAAGAAAATCTTTAGGCAGATATATCCGACTGATTGAGGCTGATCAAAAATGTTACCTTTAATTTTCATCAAGTGGAAAAATCCGTAGTAAGTGATTTGTTCAATGCCAAAACCCTTTTTCTAATATTGATTATCCGTTGTCTGTGATAATTGAAATCTGCGTCATTCCGGACTTGATCCGGAATCTCATAAATATTTGAAATTCAAAACTTTTAAGATGAAACCCTGAATCGAGTTCAGGGTGACGATATGTGTTATGATATATTACGGATATTCAATTCGAATATTTTTAGGAACGATTCTAATACCGTCGAATCCGAAGTTTTTACAAACTCTTAACGCAGTAGCAAAGAGCATTCTTCCAAAATAAAAGTATTTTTAGGGCTGATAGATGTTATTGTCAATGATTTCACCATAAGTCATTATATGTACTTAAAAGTGGCAAAACAGGAATATTCGCGAATATGCAGATAAGGCCTTTATGGCCCGGTATTAAAAGATAAACTTTATAAACATACATAAAAATGAGCTTAATATTAAGTAATAATAGGGTTGACACTCTAAATTGGAAAAAGGATTTTGTTACCGAATTAATTCGAAGGAAGAGCCTGGAGTTAAAAAAATTAAGCGAATCTCAAAAAGATCGGTTAGACGATGCTAATGAGATAGACTCAGATAAGCGTAACACAATAGAAAGTCCACAAGAAGGAGAGATGGACGAAGTTAAACAGAATGCCGAAACTCTGGATCGAGTATCGCGGGATCTTAATAAGTTTAAAACGATATCCAAGGATACTGCTTATGAAAAAGTATGCTTTGGGGCACTGGTTCACGCCAATAATCACTATTTTTTGGTAGCGGCACCTTTTGCAGAGATTGATTACCACGACAAAAAAATCTATGGTATCTCAACAGATTCTCCATTATTCAAGGTCATTGAAGGGATGGGAAAAGGAGATAAAGCTACATTTAAAGGCACTGACTACAAGATCGATGATGTCATTTAATTCTTATTTAATTAAATAAGAATGGATATTAAAAAAATATGCAGGTGTTCCCCCGCTTAGGAGCAAGGCAATAATAAAACCCATTTTAAAATGGGTTTTATTATATATACCCTGTACCATCCTTTAATTTAATTCCTACACGAGCTGATCTAAACCTAATGAAATATCAGATTCCATTTAGACAAAACAGAATATATAAAATTTGGTTAGTTTAATCTGTTTAAAATAAATTAGTTGACCATAAATTAGATGTTATTTTGAGAAGAAATTGATCTTAGCCCCCAAGTTCTATCTCATTTTTTATATTTGCGGAAATCTGTAAAAAACGACTACCGATACCCTTAAAATCGGATTGTTCATCCATCGGTCGTTTTCTTCCATTTCAATTTTAATTAAAAGATTTCTAAACCTATTTTCTGTTTTCGCTTTAAGCGAAAAAGGGCATTGAATGGCTTTAGCTCTGTTGTTTAACAAATTAGGCTAACTATTACGTTCTTGTTTAAGCATTTTTCAAACATAAAAGTTAAACAAATGTTTATTGCAGAAATAAGTTTTGGAAAACATAAAATCTATCTGACATTTGTGTCAGACTTTCAAGTCAGTTTATATTCTAAGCGTTGGTAAAAAAAGAAAAATCAGATAATACAGAAGAGCAGATTCTAAAAGCCTCGTTTGACGTATTTATCGAAAAAGGGCTTTCTGACACGAGGATGCAGGATATTGCAGCCCGGGCAGGCATTGCCCGCACCGTAGTAAATTATTATTTCAGAAGTAAGGAAAAATTGATCTATAAAATCGCGGGAAATATAATAAGGAAGAGCATGCCTGAAATGATCGGAAAATTAAACGCAGACACTCCTCTTTTTGAAAAGATTGAGCAGTTTACTGCGCATTATCTTAACACGATCTCAAAAAACCCTTTTATGCCGCTTTTTCTCATCAATGAACTTGGGAAAAAGAACACCCATTTTTTTAATGATTATATCAAAGAGCTTGCACCTAATATCGAGGCTTTCAGTGAGCAGGTCTACCAGGAGGCCAGAGATGGCTTAATTATACCCATACACCCTTTGCAATTATATATGAATTTGATTTCACTCTGTGCCTTTCCGGTCATAGGTAAAGGGCTTTTTAAACTCTTTACAAATACTGGTGAATACGAGGTTGAGGAACTTTTAGAACAGCGCAAAGAACTTATTGCAACAACGATCATAAAATCGATAAAAAAGTGAACAAATCAGTTGAAAATAAGAATCGTCCATCTATAAATAAATGGTGCTCGCTTTTATTCATTTTGCTTGCGACGATAATTTGTCGTGCCCAGGATAACCCGTTAACCCTGGATCAATGTATGGATTCCCTGCAGAAAAATTACCCTGCAATTAACAAGGTTGCCCTACAGCAGCATATAGATAGTCTACAACTTGCGGTCCTTGATGCTGACTGGCTGCCACAGGGCATTGTAAATGCCCAGGCTACATACCAGTCTGATGTTACTGCGCTAGACATAGCTATTCCCGGTGCGCCACCCATAGAGCCCCTGAGTAAAGATCAATATAAAGTCTATCTGGAAGTAAACCAGAAGATTTATGATGGTGGGATCACTTCGGTACGGAGGGATCTTCAGAATTTGGGTTCGCTCATAAGTCAAACAAGGGTTCAAATAACTATAGATAGCGCCAAGACAAAATTAGTGGATTATTATTTTAATGTACTCTTGGCTGATCGCAACCTAGCTATATTGGAAAGTTCAAAAGCAGCGGTCTCCAGCAATCTCAAGCAGTTAGAATCAAGGTTGCGCAATGGTGTGGCGATGCAGAGCCAGGTGGATGCACTTAAGGTAGAAGTTCTTAAATTAGATCAACAGGTAATAGGGCTACTTGCCGGGCGAAAACTTTCCCTCAGGTTGATCGCGCTTCTCACAAACATGGATATAACAGGCGATACAGTATTGACCATGCCCAGCGAAATACAGATCTATGACCGCGATTATACCAAACGTCCCGAATGGAAAATCCTTGATTTACGCGGTGATGTGCTCGACAATCAGCAAAAGTTAAAAGATAAATCCCTGATCCCGCGCCTGGGGCTTTTTGGACAGGCCGGCTATGGAAGACCTGCACTCAATATGTTGAAGAATGAATTTGACACCTATTATTTAGGCGGGGTGCGCCTATCCTGGGATCTTTCAAACATTTATTCCCTGAGGAAAGAGCAAAAAATAACCCAGTTTAATTCTGACCTTGTTGAAGTTGATAAACAAACTTTGACAGAACAATTAGATTCCAGATACGAGCAGCAACTTTCCGAGATAGAAAAAAATGAGAAACTCATTGAAAAAGATGATGAGATCATTAAATTGAGACAGGGGGTAACAAAAGCTTCCAGCTCACAGCTCGCAAATGGTATAAGTACCACCACAGATTACCTCACCGAATTCCAGAACGAGATTGATGCTCGCCAGCAAAAAGCACTTCATGAAATTCAGTTTGAAACGGCGAAGTATAACATTAAGATCCTGACGGGAAATTAAAAAAACGAACTATCCAATACACAATCACGTAGTTATGTCAAAGAAAAAAATAATCATCATCGCAGTTGTTTCCATCGTGGTTATCGTGGGGATCTATTTTGGTGTGCAAGCCCTAATCTATGGCGCTGGGCACCAGACAACGGATAATGCCCAAATTGAGGGCGATATAAGCCCGATTGTTTCACGTGTTGACGGCTATATTGGTACTATCCTGGTAGATGATAACACCCTTGTGGAAAAGGGACAGCTCATCGCGACCATAGACACCTCAGACCTCAGTCTACGGGTTGATGAACAAAGGGCCGCATTGAGCGGTGCAAGGGTAGATAGTGCAGATGCGGAAGCTAACCTTGCCTATCAAAAAACACTGGTACAACAAGCCCAGATCGCTATCAAGGAAAAAAGGGACGATCTGACCCGTCAGGAGGGCCTGATGAATGACGGCGCAACAACACAGCAAAATTTAGATCACGCTCAAAGTGCTTTTAAAAACGCCGTCGCGAAAAAAGAAAGCGCACAAAAACAAGTAGATGTTGCCAGGGTCAAAGTAAAACTGGCTACGGTAAACATCCAGAAAGCGCAGGTGGCCCTTAAAAATGCGAACCTACAATTAAGTTATTCGCAGATACGAGCACCTATGAAGGGGACGGTATCTGAGCTCAATATAGAATTGGGCCAGCTCGTCAGATCCGGTCAGGTGCTGATGCAGGTCGTGGATAAAAATGTAATCTATGTGATTGCAAATTATAAAGAGTCGCAAATTGGTCAGATCAGGGTAGGGCAGAAGGTCGCAGTTGAAGTAGATGCCTATAAGGACCGCACTTTTGATGGCATTGTACAGTCCATTAACGGGGCTACGGGATCAAAATTTGCGCTGCTTCCCGCAGATAACGCGAGTGGTAATTTTGTGAAAGTAGAGCAGCGCATCCCCGTTAAAATTGTTTTTACCGGCGATGATCCAGACCTAAAATATCTAAAACCCGGGATGAACGTTGTGCCGGCCATAGAAATACCCAAAAAAGATAGGGATGACAGAGAATAATAACCCAGATGGAAGTAAGGACTTGAATCCTGAAAATGGGCGAAATGGGGTTAAAAAAGGTCAAAAAGATAACCAAAACCCCGAAAAAGTTCAAAAAAAGGATAGCGATGCCGAAAAAATGAGTAAAAATAAGGATAAGCCCACGGTAGAATATGGTTTTCGCAGGGTGATTATTACCCTAACTGTTATTACCGCGTCCCTACTTGAGCTTATAGATACCACAATCGTAAATGTCTCTTTACCCGTAATACGTGGTAATATGGGAGCCACCCTGTCTGAGATCAGCTGGGTTGTCGCGGGTTATGCAATGGCAAACGCGATTGTTGTCCCTATGACCGGCTGGCTGGCCACAATTTTTGGTAGGCGAAATTATTTTGTTGGTTCCATATTATTGTTTACCCTTTGTTCCTATTTATGTGGAAGTTCAGAGACCATAACCCAACTGGTGATTTTTAGATTTTTACAGGGTCTTGGTGGGGGTGCGCTTTTGGCAACATCTCAAGCGGTTTTGGTTGAGATTTTTCCAGATGAGCAATTGGGTTTTGCCAATGCGATGTTTGGTATAGGTGCCGTGGTGGGTCCTACCGTGGGTCCCGTGATAGGCGGTTATTTGACCGATGTGCATTCATGGCCGTGGATTTTTTATGTGAATATACCCATTGGGATTCTTGCTGCCGTACTTTCTTATTTTCTGATCAAGGAGCCGCTCGAGAAAATGAAAACAGGTAAATTTGATTATATAGGTCTCACCCTTCTGGTTGTGGGTATAGGCTCGCTACAGACTATATTAGAGCGCGGTACTGATGAAGATTGGTTTGCCACCGATTACATCACAATACTTACTGCCACATCGATTTTGGGTATCTTCGGCTTTATTTATTGGGAGATATTTCAGGCTAAAAATCCTATTGTTGATCTACGCGTACTTAAAAATAGAAGTACTGCACTGGGTACCCTGTTTCTTTTTATTCTCGGCGTTGGGCTATATGGCGTACTTTTCATCTATCCTCAATATTTACAAAACTTATTGGGATATACTGCTTACCAGTCTGGAATTTCACTGATGTCAGGTGGTATCGCGGCTCTGCTTATGATGCCTATATTGGCTATACTACTAAGTAAAGGGACCTCGCCCAGATTACTTGCTGGCATTGGTTTTTTTTTGTTCTTTATCTGTAGTTATGATCTTTCCACAGGAAATTTGGCTTCGGGTGGAGATGCTTTTTGGGGTGATTTCTTTTGGGCTATGGTGCTAAGGGGTGCGGCTACGGCCATGCTTTTTGTTCCCCTCACAACTATTGCGCTTAATGGTCTTAAAGGCTCTGATGTTGCTCAAGGTTCAGGTCTAACCAATATGGCGAGACAATTGGGCGGCTCATTTGGCCTAGCGCTTATCGCCACTTTCACTCATTATAGTGGCGCTGAGCACCGTGCCCGACTCACCGAGGAGATAACCACCTATGGCCCGCAGACATACCATCGGGTACAGGCGCTGGTACAGGGTTTTGTGTCACAGGGTTTTAACACGGCGGAAGCTACACTCAAAGCGTATAAAGTGATCGACCTAGCAGTAGTACGCAATACCCTTATGCAGACCTATAATTCTGCTTATTTTTATATTGGGATCTTCTTTTTGATCTGCATTCCCTTATTACTATTTATACCTAAGGTAAAGAGTCAGGGACCACCACCTGCACATTGATGAATTTTTTAAGACTTGATTTTCTAAAATCTAAAAATTGAACAAATAATTTAAAATAGTTATGGCTTTGATGGATAATCAAAGATGAATTCATAAAGGTCAAAATCCTACCAAAAGTTATCAAGCTTTCTGAAAAATTTCAAATAAAAAGGGCGCGGTGATGCGCCCTTTTCAAAATCCCCCTAAATTAATTGTGGATTGACTAACAAATCCACATACAAGTTTAAGACTATGAGCATAGAATTCTTTACGGAAATCCGTAAGACATTCAATATTTTTTAAATCATCCCTAAATCTTTGGCAACAGCAATAAGTTGTACAGCATTGTTGGCTTTAAATTGAATACGAAGCCTATATAGGCGCTTTTCAATAGAGCTTATCCCACTGGGAATAATGGCATCTTTTCTAAATTGATCGCTAATTTCTTTGTTTGAATAGCCTTCAGCCAATTTTTTGAGCAATAGAATATCATAATCATCTATGTCAAGATTTTGGTGTTTATTAAGAGCTGGTGCAACTTGTGGAGAGATATACCGTTCCTCTTTTGTTATGGAAATTAAAGCTTCCTTCATCTCCTCCATGCTTTTTCTGCTTTTAAAAACATAAGCATCAATGTGTTGTTCTTTAAAGAGCGATCGTATTCTTTGCAATCGGTCTTCCATCGAAAAAACGATCACCTTTATATCAGTTGAGTGTTTGCGTACAGCTGCGATAAGCTTATCTCCACTTTTAAGCTTTTGCACGCGATGATCCTTTTTAAAAGACAGATCTGCGATTAGCAGGTCAAAATATTTTTTATCCTTAAGTGCTTTTAGAAATTTAATATGGGCATCATCGCAATATTCGGTTGCAACGATCTCCTTAACGCCCATGGTGATGAGTTGCTGTTCTATACTCTTGGTAGTCCACCCAAAATCTTCGGCAATCAGTACTTTTTTAAACATTTAAATCTGCATTTGGACCTTAAAACCTTTGTTCAATTCAGATTCAAAACTAATATTTCCCTTTATGGCATCAATACGGGATTCCATATTCTTAAGACCATTTCCTTTTTTTATATGGGTCCCAATACCATTGTCTTGGTATTTTATGCCTAATTTTTTACCATTTTGTTCAAAGGAAATAAGGGCGAGAGAAGCCTTGCTGTGCTTTTTATTATTGGTCAACAGTTCGCCCAATACTATGTAGATTGTATCCTTCTTGATCTTATTAAATGAGTCCCATTCAATTTTTTCTACATCCCGGGTAATTACATTCAATTGGTCTGACCTATAGGAATTAAGCCGACTGATTAATTGATCTTCAAAATTAGCATCTTCTATGAGCGGACTGTGAATTCTTGCTATATCACGGGTTTCAAGATAGATTTTGTCGAGTTTTGAAAGGATATGTTCTGGTATTTCACGTAGATTTTGTAGTTCAGAGAGTACTTGAAAGGTGTCATTGGCCAGACCATCATGTATTTTTTTTGAAATCGATGCCTCTGTATGCCTTATGGCCTGTAACCGTCTCTGCTTTCGTTGTTGAAGAATGACATAAATAATTGTGAAAGAAATTAATATAAGGAAAAGCGACAGAAAAAAATAAACATCCTTTTTCCTTTTTTCTTTTCCTTTTTGAATTTGTGCTTTATGAGTCAATCCCTTTTCTTTTTCGACATCATATTTCATTGCTGCGTATCTGTTTTCTCTTGCTTTACTTTCTGATTTTAAGCTGTCGCTTAAAAACTTGAAACGCTGCATGTCAATATTCTTACTTAAGCTTGCCACAATACCCAAAGCCTCCAATTCATAAGTAGGATCCATGATTTTTTTAGATAACGTAAGCGCTTTTTTAGAGTACAGAACTGCTTGGTTCATATTTTCAATGCTTTTATAATATAGTGCTAGGTGCCTATAATTGGAAAAGAGTCCTACGGTGTCATTATTTTTTTTTCTTATTTCTAATGATTTGGAAATATGTACAAGACTTGAATCATTTTTGGAAAGAACTTCATTATACCCTAAATCATCAAGTATATAGGCCTTAAGTGAAGCATCGTTTTTATCATCCACTAGATTTAAAATGAATTTTAAAGTATCAATTGATTTAGAAAACTTTTTATCATCGCGCAATACATTAGAAACATTTAAAATGATCCTTATGCTGTCGCTATGTTTTTTTGCTTTGCCTAAACTTCTGGAATATAAATTAAGACTTTCATCATAAGCCTCAAGGTTTCGGTATAATATTCCCAAACGGTTATAAATCCTCATTTGCGCATCTATAGAAAATGCAGATGTTGAGCTTTCACTAAGTTTCAACGCTTTAACAAGATTTTTTTCGCATGCACTAAAATCTCCGATATTATAATTTCCTGTAGCTATAACCTCTAAATCGTAGGCAGCTTCTGATAAACGATCTTTTTCAATATGAGTTTTGTACCGATTTTTATAAAATTTAATCGCTTTACGATAATGAATAGGATTCTTGGGATTGAGAAGTAACTTATAGTAAAAGAGTGAACTATCTACAGACTTTTCATTTGTAGGTCTGGCACATACTTTATAACAGGGGATTGAGCAAAGGAAAAGAAGAATGAATGCAATTATTTTGATTTTCATTCTTCTAAATTAACCATTTATTTAGTTTCACGGAATTCTATCTGCCGAGGTGAATCAACTAAAGCATCTTCCCCACAACAGACTTCAGATTTTGAAAATTCCTTTTGTGTCCTTTTTGGATAGCCGAATGAAATTGCCAAGTTGTTCTTTTTATTTTATATATTTTGAAATTAGATTTACCATGAGCGGCCCCAAGCATCCAGACAACGTGACCATACTACATGAAAGATCATTGGATATGTTCAGGAAAGCTTTTGAACATTGATTTCCAGTCCATAACCATCGATTTTACGCTGATTATTTCGGCATTATAGTTTTTCTTTTGCGCCTGTTACGTTTTCTCAAATATTGAACTAATAATTAAAATTATTTAAATTCAGTTTTCATCCAGTCATAAGGTTTTCTTTCAATCCATTGTCCTCTGGTAAAATCAGGAAATTCCTGGGGTTCCCCGTTATTTTCTATCGAGGCTTCAGAGAGCGGTGTAATGGCGCTCCAGGCTGCTGCATCGTAGGCATCTATAGGCGGCTCAACATTTGCAAGAGCAGATTCTACAAAAGCTTTCATTACAAAATAATCCATACCGCCGTGACCTGCTCCTGTAGCCTCCTCACCATATTTCTGCCATATAGGATGATCATATTTTTTAAGCCATGTGGTGGCATCATCCCATTCGTCTGGTGTTTTGGCCTCTCCTTCAATATAAATTCTATTCCCATCAACTTCCCATAAACCTTCTGAGCCCTGTACCCTAAAGCCTAAAGAATAGGGGCGTGGGGAGTTGGTATCATGGGTGACGATGATAGTTTCTCCCATGGCCGTCTCGATGGTTGTGGTTATAATATCCCCCTGCCGGAATTTAATTTTTGCGTTGGGGTGGTCTTTTCCCCCCACGTCAACGATATGTTTGTGAAGTCCGACTGGTTTTGTGGCATGGGATGACATGCTCAGGAACCGGTTACCACGGTTTATATTATCCATTACGGCAATGGGCCCCACGCCGTGGGTGGGATAGGTGTCCCCATTTCTATAAATGGAGTGTTTAGTGCGCCATTTCGCTTCAGAAATACCTTTATCGCCAAATTCTACGCCGCCACCGTAGGGTTGTTTTCCATCATTAAATTTAACCTCCCGCAGGTCATGCTGATAACCACATCTTAAATGCAAAAGTTCGCCGAATATATTCTGCCTAACCATATTGAGCACAGCCATAATATCCCTACGGAAATTCACGTTTTCCATAAACATAAAATGGGATCCGGTTTCCTCATGGGTGTTGACAAGGTCCCAGCATTCTTCTATAGTCTGTGATGCAGATACTTCAACACCGGTATATTTACCAGCTTTCATGCTATCTACAGCCATCTTGGTATGCCAAAGCCATGGTGTGGCAATAATAACTGCATCCACTTCTTGCAATTCCAATAAATTAAGGTAATCTATTTCATTTTTACCAAAGGTCATCGGTTTTTTCCTCCCAGTATCGCTAAGCATTTGAAGCGCTATATCTATACGGTTGGGATCAAGATCACAAATAGCAGTTATATCAGTATCTTTTCTGGAGATGGCGTTATGCAGGTGGTTTGTGCCCCTGAGGCCAACCCCAATAAAGGCAAGTTTTAAAGTCTTCTGTGCTGGGCGTCTGTATGCATATGACATATGGGGTGAAACAGCAATTGCAGTTCCAGCAAGTGCGGTTTTTTTCACAAAATCTCTTCTTGAATTCATGTAATGTGGTTTTAAATATGAATTTTATAATATGTTGGATTTAAGTAATTTTTTGGGTTATAGTATCAAGGATAAGAAAATACGTTGCCATCTGCTCATGCTAGAATAATACTCAAGTTCAAAGGGAATATAATATCCACATTAAACTTATATTGATTAGTACTTTTTAATAAAATTGTTTTGCTTCGTTTTATTTTTAAAAAATTGTTTGAATTAAAATCATAAGGTATAGTAAAAATAATGAAAATATTTTGAGTAAATTTTTGTTTTGATTGATAAGGTGCTTTAATAAATGAATTTTAAAATTGAGATAGTAATTTTGATTGATAACCTCATTAAAATACAAATTATTAGATAATTATGATATGTTAATTATATAATTTGACAATATCTAAAATGGAATAAATCAATATTATCCTAAATATTACTAATTTTCAAGCATATAAACGAAATATAATTTGTTTCGATTTATTATTTTTGTTTGAAAATAAAAAAAGTATGTAGTATTTTGCTTTTAAAATAAGAGTAAATACGTCAACCCGAAATTCGAAATCATGGTATCCCTTAAAGCAAAAAAGCGTCAAAACAATGTCAAAATTAAATAGATATACACAGCATGAAATTAATGGTCAGCCTATATTATGGAAGTCCATTTATGATCTAATGCTATCGAAAGAACAAGTAATCCAGGGATTTTTATCTTCAATTCTGAATAAGAAGAATCTCCAGATCATACTTACTGGTGCGGGTTCTTCGGCATTTATTGGTGATGCTTCCCATGGGCTTGTACAGCAATATAGTGGTTGTTTGACACAATCTATTGCTACTACAGATATCGTGACACATCCCCAATTATGCTTTCGCGAAGGCGCACCCATTCTTTTGGTATCCTTTGCCCGTTCAGGAAACAGTCCCGAAAGCCTGGAGACCGTAAAACTTGCTGATAGTTTCTGTGATGAAATCTACCATCTGATCATCACCTGTAATAGGGACGGTAAGCTGGCACAATACGCAGAAAGTCATGGGCAAAATGCCCTTGCCATTTTATTGCCGGAAGAGGCCAATGATAAAAGCTTGGCCATGACGGGCAGTTTTACTTCGATGTTATTGAGTGTATTGCTCATATTTAGAAAGGGGAAAATCTTTTCAGCAAATGAGGAGATCAAAAAAATTATAGAGGAGGGTAACCTAATCTTGGAAAAGCAGGATCTTATAAAGGAAATAGCAACAAAAGATTTTGAAAGGGTGGTTTTTTTAGGTTCGGGACCTATGCTTGGCATTGCCCGCGAAAGCCACCTCAAATTACAGGAACTCACCGACGGGCAGGTTATCTGTAAGCACGATTCTTTTCTTGGATTCCGGCATGGCCCACGTGCGGTAACCAACAAAAAAACCCTGATGGTTTATCTTTTTTCGGCTGATGACCATGTATATCGTTATGAGCATGATCTGGCCTTGAGCATTGCCGAAGATCCGCGGGAAATTGAATGCCTGAGTATAGGAAGGAAGCATGATATGCAAATAAAGTTTTGCCATAATCTTGATTTAAAGCTGCGACCTACAGAAGAATTAAATATTGTTCCCGCTACCCTGGTGGGTCAATTGCTGGGCATGTATAAATGTCTAAATCTTGGCCTTGATCCCGATAAGCCTTCAAAATCCGGCACTATAAGCCGTGTAGTTGAAGGAGTGACTATTTATCCCTATCCAAAAAGCCTTATAGAATGATCTTGAGCGTATGCCCCAATCCTTCTATTGACACTTATGCCTGGCTTGATGATTTTGATCCTGGTGGTGTAAATCGTATAAAAAAGCTACAGGAGTATCCTGGAGGGAAGGGTGTACACGTGGCATTAGTCCTAGCAGAACTGGGTACCGGATCAAAATTAATGGCTACCTGGGGCGGTAATACCGGAAAATGGATCAGAGAAAAATGCAGTGTATATGGCATAAACTGCCGCGGTATAGCATTAACTGAAAACAACAGGAAATGTTACACTTTTCGGTCAGAAAAGCCTGATTTTGATAATTCTGAACTTTTAGAGCCGGGCCCTTCTTTTTCCTCTGCGGATTGGGAAGCTTTTGCTTTAGAGTTTAAAAGGGAAATTGATGATGCGTCCATCATTTGCATGTCAGGCTCTTGGCCGGGCAACGCCCCAGGTGATGCTTACGCGCAGCTTATTGCTATTGCGAAAAAACAGCATATAAATACTATTTTGGATTGTAGCGGTTCACAGTTGGAAAATGCACTGAAAATCGGTTTTTTCGGTATTCACCTCAATGAAATTGAGGCTGAAAACCTCTGCGGCAGCAAGGATATACATGAACTGCTGAAAATGATAGGGGACAAGGTTAAGCTGGTGGCATTTACCAGAGGAAAAAAAGGCCTGATCCTAGCATTTAATGGCCAGCTGGTCACTGCAAACGTTGAGGTCGATAAGGTGGTGAGCACAGTGGGCAGTGGGGATTGTCTTACCGCTGGCATAGCTTATGCGATTTCAAAAAATTTATCGGTGGAAGAAATTGCTGCATGGGGCGTAGCCTGTGGCGCGGCCAACTGTCTTACGGAAAGCCTCGGAATGCTTAATGAGAAAATTGTGCACCAGCTTTTGCCAAAAGTTAATGTAAAAAAATTTAAAGATGAAAAATAAGAAATTACTGGTCGTAGGTGAACTTAATGTAGATCTTATTTTAAATGACATTCAGGGTTTTCCTGAAATAGGTTCTGAGATAACTGCTGATAAAATGGATTTTACTTTAGGGAGTTCATCAGCCATCATGGCTTCAAACGTTGCTGCTATGGGAACAGATACTTCCTTTTGTGGAAAAATAGGTGAAGATCGGTTTGGTGAATTTGTACTCGGAGAACTTCAGAAAAAAAATGTGGATCACCGTTTTATAACCACTTCCCAAACGCATAAAACCGGTATAACGGTTGTCATGAACTACGATCAGGATCGTGCCAATGTAACTTATTGCGGGGCGATGGAAGCTCTGACCATCAATGATATTCCCTGGGATGGGATTAATGAGTTTGATCATTTTCACCTTTCTAATTTTTTTCTGCAAAAAGGAATAGAGAAGGACATCATAAATATATTCAGAAGAGCAAAAGAAGCCGGTCTTACTACCTCTTTAGACCTGCAGGTTGACCCGTTGAATCAATGGGATTTTGATTATAAAGGCACTTTACCATTCGTAGATATCTTTCTTCCAAACCGATCCGAACTTTTAGGCCTTACCAAAGAGCGGGATCTAGAAGCAGCAATCGCCCATATAAAACCCTATATCAATATTTTGGCGTTAAAAATGGGGGAGGAGGGATCTATGCTGGTTTCCGGTGAAAAAAAATACCATGCCCCGGCCTATTTAAACAAAGATTTTAAAGATGCTATTGGTGCCGGTGATTCTTTTAATGCTGGGTTTATCCATGAATACTTAAAAGGCTCAGGTTGGGAAGCCTGTCTAAAAAATGCAAACCTCATGGGATCTCTCAATACTACCTTTGCCGGCGGGACTGGTGCATTTACCTCACAGGAGGAAATTGATAATAGAAAGCAACAAATCGAGAACAAAGAACTATAATAGATGAAACTAAAAGATAAATTACAACAGTTCACAAAGCAAAAGAGAGGTTTGCTGGCCACCAATTTTTATAATCTGGAAACATTGCACGGTGTACTCAAAGCGGCTGCCGATCTTAATGAACCCCTTATCCTACAGCTTACCCAGAGTTCCATTGATTATATGGGTCTTGATACCGCGGTAAAGATGGGAAGGGCAGGGCTAGAACAATTTGGGGTAGAAGGTTGGATCCACCTGGACCATGGTGGTTCAGTTGCATTGGCCCAGCGTTGTCTGGATGCCGGTTTTGATTCGGTGATGATAGATGGCAGCGAGCTGAATTTTGATGAAAATATTAAGATAACCCGCGATGTTGTACAACGCGCCAAAAATTATGGGGCTCATGTAGAGGCCGAATTGGGCTACGTTGCAAAACTGGGCCAATCCCCTGTTCAGCAAGGATTTACCCAACCCTTAGAAGCTAAAGAATTTGTAGAGGCCACCGGGATTGATGCCCTGGCGGTTGCTATTGGTACAGCTCATGGATTTTATAAGGAAGAACCCAAACTCGATCTGGAACTCCTATCAAAAATCGCTACCACAACCCCGGCCACATTAGTACTACATGGTAGTTCCGGCGTTCCTCATAGACAAGTGCAGCATGCCATTTCAAAGGGGATCTGCAAAATAAACCTGGCCACTGAGATCAAAAATATTTTTATGAATACCCTAAAAAATGAACTTGCCACTACTGATGAGATTGATCTCAGAAAGGTATTTCCTGTAGCAACTGAAGCGATAACCGGTTTGGTCAAAGAAAAATTGAAAATGGTGAAAAACGAAAATGAGCGTTTATGATTCGTTTTAATAAAAATCGCTTAAAAACGCGCTGAAACTCCCTAATTTCAGTTTTAGAACTAAAAATTACGCTTACCACTATGTTAGATCATTTTATAGATGCTCATGTTCACCTGAATAGACGTTCTTTAGCAAAGATCGAACTGGCCAGGAAATGGAATGTCAAATTTCTTTCGATAAATACTGATATCCCCTTTTTTGAAACATTAAAAGAACAAGAAGCGGTAATCCATGAACTACAAGAGCAATATCCTGAAGGCATTAAATTTATCACCAGTTTCAGTACTGAATTCTGGAATACAGATCAATGGCTTCCCCACGCTTTAGAGCAAATCAAAAAAGGAATTGCTAATGGTGCCGTAGGTGTAAAAATCTGGAAAAACATCGGGATGGACTTATCTCTTAAGGATAAGAATGGTGATTTTGTCATGCTAGATGATGAGCGGTTTGATCCTATATTTGAATATTTGGTCAAAAATCAAATACTGCTCATAGGCCACCAGGGGGAGCCGCGCAATTGCTGGTTACCATTAGATGAAATGACAGTAATTAGTGATAGGGAATATTTTTCGAAGCATCCAGAGTACCACATGTACAAACATCTGGAGTATCCCTCCTACGAGAGCCAAATGGAAGCCCGGGACCATGTGCTTAAAAAGTTTCCTGATCTGAAATTCGTTGGCCTTCATCTTTTCAGTATGGAATACAGCCTGGATGAGGTTGCGAAGCGTCTGGAGCATTTTCCCAATTCCAAAACAGATCTTGCCGAGCGGATATGCCACGTACAGCTTCAGGCAATGCGAGATTGGGAAAAAGTGAGGAGTTTTTTCATAAAATATCAAGATAGGATCATATATGGCACCGATGTTATTGATGACGGATCTATGAACGATGAGCAGTTGGTAAAGCGTTTTAAGGATCTTTGGCAGGCCCATTGGAATTTCTTTGCGACTTCTGAGGATATGACCGCACCGGAATTTGAAGGGACTTTTAAGGGTTTGGCGCTTCCAGAAGAAGTGTTGATCAAAATATTTAGGGATAATGCAAAGGCCACTTATGGATTTTAAGGAGCGTGATCCTGGATTTACAGCAAAAAAATCCTGATTAAAGTATACTCGTTTCAAAGGGTGAAACTTTCCTATATTGCGAATACTTAAAAAAATTTGATGTCAAGTTCCGATAATTGCAAATAGATGAAAAAAACAGCATACCGCAGGTCTTTAATTTTAGAAAAACTTGATGAAAAAGGACAGGTAAACGTCAATGAGCTGAGTGATGCACTGGGGGTAAGTGAAGTTACCATTCGCAATGACCTCGATAATCTCGAAAAAAATAAATTGCTGATCAGGGCACATGGGGGGGCTTTTAAAACCAATAATATTGCTCTCAATGTCTCCGAGAAAAGGAAAATAAATCAAGATGCCAAACGTCTAATTGGTAAAAAGGCTTCGAAATTGATCAGCGAGGATGAGAGTATAATTTTAGATTCTGGCACAACTTCCTTTGAATTATCTAATAACCTTAAGGATTTTAAAAGGCTCACGGTGATCAGTAATGCGCTGGATATCGTCAACAACCTTTCTCAATATAAAAATCTGGAGGTGTTTATGCCAGGAGGTTATCTAAAGGAATTCAGCATGTCTCTAGTAGGCCCAATGGCCGAAAGAAATTTTAAACAGCTATACTGCAATAAACTTTTTTTAGGCGTTGATGGGATCAAGGAGAACATGGGCGTTTTCACGCATTATATGGAAGAGGCTTACCTCAATCAGATTATGATAAGCATTGCCGAAGAAATCATTGTTGTTGCTGATTCTTCAAAATTTAAAAAATCAGGATTGGCCTTTATCTGTGGTTTTGACAAGATCAATAAAATTGTCACCGATAGCGGTATCGAAAAAGAAATGATGGATAAGATGATCATGAACAATATTGAGGTTATCATCGCTGATCAATAGGGTTTATAGGAATAAAAGTCACCCCTTGATCAGATAATTTCACTGATAATTTAAAAGTGATTCTTCATTGAATAATTTTGAATATAGCCTAAAAATTAGGGAAACATATTTCATAAACAGTACTATGCGTTTTTACTTATAAATTTCTTTTTAAGAATAGTGCTCCATTATCTTCCAGTTTTTCGTTACAGGCCCATGTAACTGCATGAAAAACACCCTTTATTTCAATTTCGGCACGTAGACTGCATTCTTCCCAAGATAGGTTTTTGGGCAATGAAAAGAGTGCTTGCCGTACTTTCCCCGGTAAGGGATATCCGGGATCAAGGCTGCCTGATTGTATAAATGACCCATCGCGGTTTGCTATAGTTAATCTCAACGCCCCAGGAATCCCGGCCATCCCATCATTAACAATGCCCAGTAGGAGGTGTGGATAGCCCTCATTTTCAAAATACCAGATCCAGGATGGGCGTATCCTATAACCTATAGATGTGGCCAATTCATCAAGGGGTTCAGGATATAAACTGTAATAAGAATTTAGATTTTGAGCTGATATATGATGCCAGTTCCATAGGGAGAAGTAGGTGGGGGAGACATCGCTAACATGGGCGATGATATTCTTATTTTTTGCTGCAGCTTCTTTCACCATACTATCCGAGATGATTGCCATTCCCTGTTCAATTGTGGCGCCTATCCATGGTGGCCGGTTGCTTAGGGCATCAATCTGCTCAGGTTCTATAAAAATGGTATCTGTGCGCAACCAATTGTGGGATCTTACGGTCCGGTCGAGCACTTCAGAATTTCCCACATTACTATAATCTGGCTGCGTATTGGTCGTTAAAGGGGTTTTGGTCCAGTTTGCCGCCTGGTGTTCAAACATCTCTATGCTCGTGCGCTCTGCGGTAGTATAGTCTGGAAATGGATTACCTTCAAAAGGCCACGTATGACCTTCACCCCAAAAACCGTACATGAATGTATCAACGTATTCTACTAGTGGATGGCCATTATATTTTTCTGAAAGAAGATCATCCAGTTCTTTAAATGCATGCATAAATGCTGGATGGTCATAGCGTGGGGCATAGTGCACCTTCCCAGGTAAACCAATTTCTGAAGTAGTGCCCAGTTTTACAAAAGGGATTTGATCTACCAAAAAACCAGGTACGGAATGGCCTTTAATCACAGGGCTCATCAACTGAATGCGAAAAGCAACGCGTTTACCATATTTTTCGGCCATTTTAAAGGTGAATTCCCAGTGTTCAGGAAATTCCAACTTGCCTGGTACCTTCTGTATATCGCGCCAATCTACACGCAGATAAAGAATGTCTCCAAGCGGAAACCTGGCCAATTGCTCAATAGTCGTGTGCAAATCCTGTCTCTCAACCCGTGGTGGTCCCATCTCATCGCAAATATAAGTGACAAGGCCCATCCCAGGATTGGGTATTTTTCCAAGCGCGGTTTGTGTGGTCATAACCACTTCTGCGCCAGGTGCGCTTGCACCTGGGCCATAGGAGCTAAAAGGTCCCTGGTTCAATCGTTTTTTTATACTTGGCGCCGGGCCAAAGTCATAACCATCCCAATTATGCGCAGGGATTTTTTCTACGAAAAATACGGGGCGGGAGATCATAGGGGATATAGCAGTAAGTCCGGCCGTTGCAATAAAAGATCGTCTTTTCATCGATGCGAATTATTCATATATTAAATATTTATGCCTGCAAATACTTGATTTTAAGTAAAATAAATGAATGTAACCTTGTGTAATTTCAATTATTGATCTTACTTTTTTTCTCTATAAATTTTATGTTTTCAAATGCTTTCAATACAGAAGAATTTGAACTTACAAGAAGTAAGGTTTTGCCATTTACTGTATGGATACACTTTATATCCTTGGCGTCAGTATCTACAAAAAAACCGGTTTTACTTTCATCTAAAGAGACAAAATCACCCTTACCGTCGCCCAATAGGCACAGTCCGGTCATGGCATCATAATTTCCCATCGAGGCATCGCCGGAATAATTATTTCCCACGCCCATTAAATCTAATTTTCCATCTCCGTTAATATCTATGGGGATTAGGCCATTAATTGGGGCGAATTGTGCCTTTATGGGAAGAGAGTGTATGGTAAAGGTTCCATCGCCCATATTTTCTATATAGCTGCTCATAAATGTTTCGCTTTTAGCCAAATATGCATTTTTCAATTCTTCTTGGCTAAAAGTCATATCAAAAGTAGCATTGGCATAAGCATCATAGGTATTAAACCGGTGCCGCATCGCACTAATCTGGCCAATCATGGCATCTCTTGTGGGTGCTGGGTAATTTTTCCCTTGTATATAGTAACACATAATTGGATCTATAGTTCCGTTTTTGTCAAAATCGGCTGCATAAATGCATAACGGCTCCTCTATGGAGGCTTTATATTTAGAGTTCATCCCTAGGTTACTGGCGATATAATCCATATCTCCGTCATTGTCAAAGTCTCCGGTGGCAAGACTGTTCCACCAGCCATGGGTATGTTCTAAACCCACATTTTTTGTAACTTCTTTAAACTTTCCTCCCAGGTTTTCAAACAATCTTAACTGCATGAATTCACCAGTGACCATAAGATCAGGTTTCCCATCTTTATTAAAATCAGTCCATAATGCTGCTGTGACCATACCCAGATTTTGAAGTTCAGGATTTAGATCTGCAGCAACGTCTTTGAGCGTGCCGTTGTTGTTCTGTAAGATATAACTTTGCGGCGGGAGTGGATAGTTGCCCGGCCTTATTCTACCACCCACAAAGAGATCCTGATCACCATCGCCATCATAATCTGCTGCCTGAACCACCGCCCCAGAAGTTAACGTTGAGGGTAGAGCATCTGCTTTTTTGACAAAATTTCCTTTGCCATTATTGATGTATAGGCGATCTTCATAATTCTCGGAATTTTCATCAAATGAAGTTCCACCGCTCACCACGTATAGATCTAGATCATGATCACCATCAGCATCAAAAAACACCGCACCCAGATCTTCCCTTTCAACATCTATATTCAAAGGTTTTTTTTGAAAATGGCCATCTTTATCTTGAATAAAGATAACCCCACTTTGATCCGAGGCACCGCCCACATAAAAATCATCCAAACCGTCTCGATTTACATCACCCACAGCCATCTTGGGCCCCAATTTGGAATGCATGGATGGCAATAAGGACTGCACCTTAAAATCATTAAAGGCATTTTCTTTATGTGTAAAATTGATCCCAAGATCGGATGCAACTTCCCTAAAATATGTCGATTTGAGATCTTGAGTTTTTAAAATAGGTGTTATTTGATGTTTTTGAGCCAAGGTATCACCCGTTGCTGCATTTTTATAATTTAAGATTAATGTTGTATCGGCAGGCAGGTTCTTGAGCAATTGATGCTTTCCATCGGGCCAGCGTATATCAAGACTGTCTACCAAATGGGAACTACCAAGCCCAAAATGGATTACACCATTCATCCCAGAAGCGTATCCACGGCTTAAATAATGCTGATAATATTGTAACTGCCGCCCTGATGATATTCTTATTGTTGCACCTACCCCGTTTCTGTTAGCCTCTTGGCCTAGTAATCTTAATTTGAGGAAGTGGTTTTTGTTCTTTCCATTGCTATTATTCCTTAAAAGGCTTGCTTTCTCATTGGTATTGTTGATTATAAGATCAAGATCACCGTCGTTATCAAGATCAGCATACACGGCCCCACTGGAAATACTGGGGGATTTACTGCCCCATTCTTTTGAACTGTCTTTAAATGTAAGGTCACCATTGTTCTTAAAAAAGTAATTATGTACCGGTGCACTGGGGAGTTCTTCGATAGCCATAAGTTTTTTTTTCTTTTTAGCTTCAGTAGTACCAAAGAACTGAGCATTGCTCTGTTGATAATTTATATAGTCAAGATCTCCCAGATCCCTACGGAAACCATTAGTAATAAAGGCATCCCGGTAACCATCATTGTCATAATCGGCAAGAAGCACACTCCAGCTCCAGTCTGTACTGCTGAGTCCCGCCAGATAGCCTATCTCGCTAAAGGATCCAGAACCATTATTGAGCTGTAGGGTGTTACGGGTGTACTGTTCCAGATAACCCTTGTTTAAAGTCATTTGAAGTTTATCATAACTGGCGTTTGGGATGATTTTTTTCTGCCTTTTATTATCCTCGGGCAACATATCCAGCACTAGGATATCAGTAAGGCCGTCGTTGTTTATATCTGCCAGATCATTCCCCATGCCTGCAAAACTTGTGTGCTTGAGCCACTCGTGGGATTTATCGGTAAAGGTGCCGTCACCATTATTGATATACATGATATCATTGGTCAGAAAATCGTTTGACACATAGACATCCGGCCAGCCATCATTGTTTATATCGCTCACGCCCAGCCCTAGGCTATAGCCCTCGATAAGAATGCCCGCTTTTGCGGAAACATCGGTAAAGGTATTATCGCCATTGTTGCGGTAAAGCTTATCCGTACTTTTGGCAGAACCGTTTAGTTTTCTTGATTTAACAACATTGACATTAGACATGGAGTAGTCTACCGGATTCACAATCATGAACATATCCAAATCTCCATCACCGTCATAATCAAAAAAGGAAGCTTGCGTAGCCTGAATGGTATCTGCAAGGCCATAGCTTGCTGCCATTTCTTTAAAGGTGTTATCGTGCTGGTTTATGTAAAGCCGGTTTGCACGTTTGTAAATTGTATCACTTCCAGAAGTGCAGACGTAGATATCCATCCAGCCATCTTGGTTTATATCAACCATCGTTGCTCCTGTGCTCCAGCGGTCGTTTATAAGTCCCGCTGTTTTGGTCTTATCTTCAAATTCTAAATTCCCTTTATTGATGTATAGCGCGTCAGAGACCATATTACCCGCAAAAAAAAGGTCTGGTAGGCCGTCGTTATTTATATCGCCCACAGCCACGCCAGCACCGGTATACATATTCATGAAATTTAGAATATTGTGCTGAGCATCTTCATTAATATCGTTCGAAAAATCTATATGAGTATGAGTAGTTTCCAATGGGGTAAAGAGGCTTTCATCACCGCAGGAAAGGCATAAGAGCACTGAGAATAATACGGTTGATATAAAAATCCTTGTTTTCATTGCTGTTTGATGACTTGAAGATCAAGTTTCCTATTTTTTTCTGAACACGAAAGGAAATCAACAGTGCGCCACATACACTATAAAAACTTCTCGAAGATCGGCATTCATATCCCGAATTGGAAAAATGATATTTAATTAAGCATGAAAAGTATTCATGAGGTTATGTAGGGGATTCAAACTATTGGTGCACACAACCTATGAAACCAAATTTTATGGAAATTACATCTTCGATCCATTTTATATTAAAATCATTTTAATATCTGTTACAAGAAAAAAAGCGCCATTCCTGCCATGAAATCAGAAAAAGTCGCTTTTTTTTTGGCTAACATTCATTGAAATTATTATACATATTCTCCTATAATCCAGGTACTTGTTTTAAAATTCCGCCTGCTTTATCGATCTCAATCTGCGGTATGGGAAAAATACCGTTTGCAGTACGCTGGCTAAATTGATTGGGGGTCTCGCCCGGAACATCCAAAGCGTCAAATACAGATTGGGCGATCCCCCAGCGCACAAGATCAAAATATCGATGTCCTTCAAAAAATAGTTCACGGGCGCGCTCATCCCTGAGGGCCTGTGTTAGGGCATCGGGTGAAAGACCAGATGCGATAGGTGTCCCATTAGGATAAGAGCGCATACGCACCTGATTGACCAATTGAGTAGCAAGACCTGTATCTCCACCCGTTTCGATGAGTGTTTCGGCATACATGAGGATCAGGTCGGCAAATCGGAAAATCCGGTCGTTATTATAATCTACCGCATCATTTTTAGGCGCCATTTTCGGAACGTTTGGACCTCTATATTTTTTGATTAAAGTTCCGGTAGAACCTCCAGATGCGACAATATCCTCAAGAATGAAAGACTCTGTAGGCAAATAGTAGGTATCTCCATTTCTATAAATATTTACTTCAAGCCTAGGATCAGATTGATCTGAAAGTGCCAGATATTTTTCTGAAGGCTCATAATTTGAACCAGAATAAACACCTATATCAGATTCTCTGTTAAAACCTTGAGTCGCTTTAAAGTTTTCGGGATGAAAATCATCGAGCACCCAGCCATTGTCATCTGCTGCAGAGGCAAATTGGATCTCAAATATAGACTCCTGATTGTTTTCCTTTTCAAAATCAAATACATCTGCATAAGTGGGCATTAGGGCATACGGCCCATTTTCATAAACATCTTTAAATTGTACAAGAGCATTAGAAAAATCCTTACTGTACAGGTAGGCTTTGCCTAGATAAGATTTTGCGGTCCAGGATGTTGCCCGTCCCAAATTTGCAGCATCCCATGTATCGGGTAGGTGCTGACTTGCGAACTCAAAATCTGAAATTATCTGCGCAACAGTAGCTTCTGGTGTTGAGTTACCGGCCGCAAGATTATTGAGATCGCCTTTAACCTCTGTGACCAGAGGAGCATAACCACCCCATAATTTATAGCTTTGAAAATGGAACCAGGCCCTTAAGAATTTTGCTTCCGCTTCATATTGTATTTTTTCTTCATCTGTAAGTTCATTATCCGTATTTAACTTTTCTAAAACAAGGTTTGCACGGTGCACCCCGGCGTATATAGTTACAAATAAATACTGAAACGCTGGGTCTGTAGGGAGGAACCTAAACTTGCTATAATTCAAAAAATCAAATTTGCCTGGATCGGTGGTGACCATATCTGAGGTCATATAACAGATCTTATACCACTCATTAAAAGCGGGAACATTGATTTCAGTTGTGGCAAAAAGGTTCTGCATGGAGGAGTAGGAGGCCAGTGTGGCACCTTTAAACTCTTCTTCGGTTTTAAAAAAGCTGTCATCCGTGACCCCATCCAGAGGTTCCAGATCAAGATCTGCGCATTTGGTGGTAAATGCAAAGATTGCCACTAATACCAGAAAGAATTTCAACTTCGGTCTTAATTGATATTTTATTTTCATCTTTTATAGATTAAATGTTGCTAGAAAGTTATTCTTGTCCCTATCTGAAGGGTTATAGGCTGAGGGGTTGCATAACCGTCATCGATACCTGTTGCCAGTGTATTCTCACCTTTTTGAAAGCTCTGCGCCCTGGTGACCTCAGGATCCAATCCTGAATATTTTGTGAAAACCGCTACGTTTTGGGCAGCAGCATAAAACCGTACGTTTGAAAGGATCTCGTTAGTACTTTTTTTAAGCCAGTCAGCATTTAATGTATAGCCTATCTGAATATTTTTAATCCTGGTATATGCACCGCTCTCTATCCATTTATCAGAAAATCTGGAATTGTTATTTGCATTATCCAGATCAATACGTGGGATATCATTGCTGGTTCCCGGACCTTTCCAGTAGCCAAGTACTGCGGTGCTCTTATTGGTCAATGAGTTTACATCTTCAAGCTGTTGCTTCGTATAATTGTATACGTCATTTCCCCCAATGCCCTGTAGAAAGATCGAAAAATCAAAGCTTTTAAAGGCTCCTCCAACAGTAAGGCCATAATAATAAGTGGGAATTGGGCTCCCAATACCTGTCCTATCTGCTTCGTTGATCACGCCATCGCCATTAAGGTCTAAAAATTTGACGTCGCCGGGCGCTCTATTATCGGAGTCATATGCAATATCATCATCGGGTGCGCCCGCTAGCTCTTCTGCGGTTTGGTAAAGCCCATCAGATTTATATCCAAAAAACTGACCAATGGGCTCGCCTTCAACGGTCCTGCTGGTGGTAAGTCCCACGGCATTTCCCAATAATGAATTGCCGCCTAAGGATTCTACCTTATTTTTTAATGTAGAGAAATTGCCATTGATATAATAACTGAACTCACCAATATTATCACTATAGCCAAAGGATAACTCGACACCTTTGTTGGACACCTTGCCGAGATTTACATCTGTGGGAAAAGTGAATCCAGAAACGGCCGGAAGGGGTACTTGTACCAAAATATCGTTTGTTATCTTGGTGTAATATTCTACTGTAAAATTAAACTTATTGTCAAATAAAGTTGCGTCAATCCCAAAATTGGTCTGCTGGCTGCGCTCCCATGTTAGTGCTGGATTGGCAAAAACTAGCGCTGTAGGCGCACTTATCACGTCCTGGCCACTCCCCAGAACGTATTTTGGGATAAAACTCAAGATGTTTTTGTAAGCGAAATTTTTCCCTGTAAATTGGTTTCCTACCTCTCCATAAGAAGCCCTTAACTTTAATTGATCAAACAAACCATCTTTCATAAAAGATTCATTAGCCAAATTCCAGCCCAATGCAAATGAAGGAAAATAGTCAACCCGATTATTTTTGCTGAATCGGCTGGTCTCGTCCCTCCTCACATTAAAGGTCAACAAATATCTATTGTCAAAAGCATAGTTTACCCTTCCTAAAAACCCCCGGGTTGCCCATTGATCTGCCTCAGTGCCGGTGGTAGAAGAAGCGGATGCATCTACTAAACGCACATTTGTATTGATCAGGTTATTGCCCTGTGCCCTCAACTTATCGTATGTATACATGGTTTCTTCATTTCCCAGCAACAAGGTTAGATCATGCTTCCCAAAAATTTTGTGGTAGGTAAGTGTATTGGCCAAATTTGTGGTCAGTTCGATAGGCCTTGATTTTACTAATAAACTAACCCCAACCTTATTACCGTCATTTGCTCCAAAATTATAGGTGTTCTGAAAGAAATCACTGTTTCCTACAGAATAATCGATACCACCGGTAATGCGATAGGTGAGGCCATCAAAGATTTCAGCTTCTCCGTAAATATTACCCAAAATCCTCCTCGTTTTGACTATAGTTTCATTCAGGCGCCGGTCATTTAACCCTACAATTTGAATGGGTTCATTTTGACCATCGGCAAGATCCCCCACATTTTCAGCGTTCATGATTGCATAACCCAAAAAACCATCAGGATCAAAAATGCGTGCAAAGGGTTGGTTAAGTGCTGCCCGTAATGTGGTATTACCACCAGGCTCAGAACCCACCAACCTATCTGTAAACCCTATGCTAACAGACTCACCAATTTTAAAGATTTTTCCGATTCTAAAATCTGAATTGGCGCTGAAAGAATATCGTTTAAAGTCTTGAGCAAGTGTAATTCCGCTTTGCGTTAACGATCCGGCCGAAACCCGAAAATTACTTGTCTCACCACCACCGCTTACACTTATGTTGTGATTGTTTGTAATTCCCGTACGGGCGATGGCATCTTGCCAATCGTAGGTGGGGCGTCCCCTAAATTCGGTAAAGTCAAAGTTTGGGTAAGCAAGTTCCTGCTGTATGTCAACGTATTGATCTGTATTGAGTACATCATAAAATTTTCTTCTGTGCGCTACAGTGGTATACGCCTCATAAGTAAACTGGGTACCACCGCCACGTTTACCACGTTTGGTGGTAATAAGGATAACTCCGTTGGCCGCCCGGTTACCATAAATTGCTCCGGCAGATGCATCTTTGAGTACTGTGATAGATTCTATATCGTTCGGGTTTAAAGAGGCCAGTGGGTTACTCTCGGTGGCAGATGAGGTGTTTACGGTTTGATTGGAGGTTTGCACGAGGGGCACCCCATCAACTACGAAAAGCGGTTGATTATTACCTGTCGTACCTACCCCACGTATCCTTACGGTGATGGGCGCTGCCGCGTCACCACCCTGATTGGCTATATAAACACCCGGGGTCTGGCCGCCAAGGGATTGATCTAAAGAAACGACTGGAGTTCTGGTTACATCTTCTGAACTTAATGTGTTGACTGCACCTGTGAGGTCTTCCCTTTTTTGTGTACCAAAACCTACTACCACAACCTCTTCCAAACTGGCAGCGTCTTCTTCAAGTTGCACATTGATAACGCTCTTGGATTCAACAGGGATTTCTTGAGGTACAAAACCGAGATATGAAAATACCAGCACAGCACTTTCTGCATTCGCCTGAATGGAATATCTGCCATCCATATCTGTTGATACTCCATTAGTCGTTCCCTTAACCAGGACATTAACACCTGGCAAAGGGCCATCATTATTTGATACCGTACCAGAGATGGTTTTTTGCTGGCTGTAACCCGAGGCTATTACAAATAGTATTAAGAGTGCTGAAAAAAAGTATTTGTTAGTCATATCCCCAATTAATTTGTTAATAAGAATAGAAAGCAATTCAATAAATTAAAATTAGCTAAAGTAATTTTATCAAAACTAAATAATAAAATTTTCTTTCGCAAACTTGTTTTATACTAGTTTTGACGAATTTCATAATATTTTTCCCCTCAATAATAGTAAAATACTAAATATCAGAATTTTATAAAATTATCTAATTTTTAATTAACTTAAATTGTGATAATACTTGATAAAAAAACTTTAATTAATGCTGTTAAATCGTAGAAATAACCTAGATTTATTTAGATATTTGTTCATTTTTAAGTATTAAACCTCATTAAAATATAATAAAGAAAGGTTTCGAAAGTAAATTAATTATTTAATATGTTTAGGGGTTAATTACTTTTTAAATAAAACTCTTGATCGCAACCTTTCGGGGAAAAGTCATTAACAATATGAACTTTGCCACACCGATACTATTTTATCATATGAAAACCACTTTACTCAAAAGGATCATCAATCAATTTAAAAGAGGATACGTAGGGTATTATTTCATTACAGCAACAAGCATTATGATTCCTGATGTTTATGGGCAGCAAGCATTGAATGAATTTTCCGTTGCAGGGGATCAATTTTGGTACTTTGGGGTGATTAGTTTGGGAGAAAAGATGCCACTTGCAGATGCATTCAATGCAGATATGAATGGAGATGTTTACGGTAACCAGTTACAGCCATTGATACTTTCAGATCAGGGAGATGTCATATGGAGTGAGTATCCTTATAAGATTTCCTACGCTAAGAAAAACCTTGTTGTACTAAGTGATGGTTCCAAAATCATTAAATCCAAAGCAGGATCATCGTTAAAGCAAGGTTTTCTTTTTGCAAGGAAAAATTATTTTGCCAAAACTGATAGTTTGCCTGATTCTGATTTTTTTCTAGAGCCCCAATATAATACATGGATTGAGCTTACTTATGATCAAAATCAGGAGGATGTACTAAAATATGCTCATGCTATTATTGACAATGGGTTGCCGCCAGGTATCTTAATGATTGATGATACCTGGCAGCAGGATTATGGTGTCTGGGATTTTAATCCGGCTAGATTTAATGATCCCAAGGGAATGATGAATGAACTGCACCAGCTTGGTTTTAAAATAATGTTGTGGATCTGTCCTTTTGTGAGCCCTGATAGTGCCGTCTACCGCAAATTAAATGAAGAGAGTGCATTCTTGATGACCAAGGGTATTGAAAAAGACCGCGACAGACTTAACCGAGAAGACATCGAGAACAGGAATGCACTTATGGTACACTGGTGGAATGGGGTCAGTGCGGTGCTTGACCTTTCAAATCCAGTTGCCATAAAATGGTTTAAGGGAAGACTGGATTACCTCCAAAACGAATATGGTATAGATGGTTTTAAGTTTGATGCTGGTGACGCCAGTTATTATGTGGGTGGCGAAAGTTATGGTAACGTCTCAGCCAATGATCAGACGGAACTTTTCGGTAAAATAGGGCTGGATTATCCGCTTAATGAGTACCGGGCAATGTGGAAAATGGGGGGGCAGCCCCTAGTAGAACGTCTGCGCGACAAAGAACACAGTTGGGAGGATTTGCAAAAACTTATACCACAGATGGCGCTCGCAGGCTTAATGGGTTATCCTTACAGTTGTCCTGATATGATTGGCGGGGGTCAGTTCACCTCTTTTTCACAAGGGGCAAAAATTGACGAGGAATTAATCGTCAGATCCGCGCAGAGCCATGCCCTGATGCCCATGATGCAGTTTTCGGTGGCACCCTGGCGAATTTTGGATGAGACCCATTTTGCCGCAGTGAAAAAAGCGGTCGCAATACGACAGAAATTTTCCAAATATATTCTGGAAATGGCAAAGGTAACTGCCAGAACAGGGGAGCCTATTCTTCGCCCTCTTGAATATGATTTCCCCCATCAGGGATATGCGATGATCAAAGATGAGTTTCTTTTAGGAGAAAAAATACTGGTCGCTCCAGTATTAGAAAAAGGGGCAACCGCGCGTACGATAATTATTCCAAAGGGAAACTGGAAGAGTTTTCGAGGAAAAAAAATCAAAGGTCCCAAGACCATAAGGATACAAGTGGGACTTGATGATTTGCCTTATTTTGAAAAAACAAATCCGTGAGATAATTTGATAAAAATTTATTTATTTCTTTAATCTTTAGTGAAAATTATGAAAACCTATCTTGGAATAGCGCTGTTTTTTGCGAGTTACGGATCGATTATGGGTCAGGTGGATACCCTGCTATTAAAAAATTATGATCCTGTTTCCCTTTATGCCCTAAAAGACAATATCCCTAAAAAGGCAAGTGCTCCCATTATAGATATGCATTCGCATCCATATCCCACATCTGATGCAGAAATTAAGGAATGGGTAGCCACCATGGATAGTACAGGAGTGCAAAAAACAATCCTGTTGACCTATCAAACCGGTAAGGCCTTTGATAGTATATATGATTTATATTCCAAATATAACGATCGTTTTGCACTCTGGTGTGGTTTTGATTATACCGGCTACGATCAGGAAGGTTGGTCTGCAAAAGCTGTCCGTGAACTGGAGCGCTGTTATAAAAAGGGTGCAACCGGCGTGGGAGAACTAGGTGATAAAGGGGAAGGGCTTTTATATTCAAAACCCACTCCGGCACCAGGGATGCATATTGACGATCCGCGCATGAAGCCTCTGCTGAAAAAATGTGCAGAATTACACATGCCCATTAGCATTCATGTTGCAGAACCCTACTGGATGTATCAGCCTATAGATAGGCATAATGATGGACTGATGAACGCAGCAGATTGGCAGATTGATAGTACAAAATTGGACCTGCTCGATCATGCCGAACTGATCAAGACGCTGGAGAATGCGGTCTCACAAAACCCGAATACTATCTTTATTGCCTGCCATTTTGCAAACTGTAGTTACGATCTTAGTATTTTGGGCCGCCTTTTTGATCATTACAAAAACCTCTATGCCGACATCGCTGCCCGCTACGCGGAAACGTCACCCATACCAAGATATACAAAGGCTTTCTATAAAAAGTATCAGGACAGGTTATTATATGGTACTGACATGGGTACAGCACCTGAAATGTATAGGGTAACCTTCAGAATCCTTGAGACCGAAGATGAGCACTTCTATGAGAGAGCGCTTTTTAATTACCATTGGGCTTTGTATGGGTTTGGACTTGACAAAAATGTTTTAAAGAAATTATATTATGAAAATGCCAAAAAATTATTGGATGAGTAATCTAAAAAATTGGCTTGGCCTGCTTATTCTGCTTGTATCAGTTATAGCATGCCAGCCCAAAGGTGACAAAGATGCCCAATCGATCACCATTACTAACGGCTCGTTGACCATGGTTATAAATGAGCAAATGGAAACCCGCCTTAATTCAAACCTGGACGGTTCTAAAGCCTTGATGGAAGGTTTTCAGCCATCGGAAAAGCTCCAGATAGGATTGAGCCTTTTGAATAAATTTGATCTTAAAAATTCCGGAGAAAAGAAACTTACCGGAAAGCTTGCCGGTAAACAGTGGACCTTTGAAGGAAACTATAAAGATGCTGATGCCAATGTGGACGTCACAAAGATCTTAAAGGTTACCGCTTATGATGATTTTCCCGGATTGCTTTCCACGAAAGTGAGCTATATAAACAATTCAAGCGAACCTTTTTTCGTCCAAAAATGGGTGAATAATGACTACAATATTCTTCAACAAGGCGATTCGCCAGCTTTTTGGGCCTTTCAGGGCAGCTCATCCTCCAGCCGAAGTGATTGGATAAAACCACTGGACTCCACCTACTATCAAAAAAATTATATGGGTATGAACGATAGTGATTATGGAGGAGGTGTCCCCGTAACCTCCGTGTGGCGCCGGGACGTTAATGTCGCTGTAGGACACCTTTCCATGGTACCTGAACTTGTTAACTTACCTACCGAAATGGCTGGTAAGCAAAAAAATGTAGAGGTTGGGGTTTCTAAAGAATTTCCCGACCATACCGCTTTAAAATCTAAGGACACTCTTTCTACTTTAGAAACTTTCGTTTCTGTATCCAAAGGCGATTATTATGCAAATTTGGACCGCTATTCCCGGCTTATGCAAAAAAAAGGGATAGAAGTCGTACCTACCGAAGATGCAGCTTTTGAGTCTGTCTGGTGCGCCTGGGGCTATGAACGGGATTTTACCTTGAAAGAAATCATTGGCACACTACCCAAAGTAAAGGAACTTGGGATTAAATGGGCAGTTTTGGATGATGGTTTCCAAATCGCCGAGGGTGACTGGAACGCTAACCCCAAAAAATTTCCCAAGGGAAACAGCGAGATCAAAGGGCTCGTAAACAAGATACACAGCTACGGGCTTAAAGCAAAAATCTGGTGGACACCATTGGCCGCGGATCCTGACAGTAAGGTATTAAAGGAATATCCCGGGGCCAGACTGATGCAGAAAGATGGCTCACCGCAATTTATCACTTGGTGGGATGCCTACTACCTCTCGCCTGCAAATGCGCAGACTGTTCAATATACAAAAGAGGTAGTACAGCTATTTATGAAAGATTGGGGATTTGACGGCCTAAAAATGGACGGTCAGCACATGAATGCAACTGCACCTGACTATAATCTTGATAACCCGGAGAGCGCCCCGCAGGAACTACCGGCTTTCTTTATGGCGATCTATAATGAGGCCAGATCGATCAAACCACATGCCGTGGTAGAAAATTGCCCTTGCGGTACCTGCATGTCCTATTATAATATGGCTTCAATGAATCAGGCCGTCTCCTCAGACCCGATATCCAGCTGGCAAATACGGCTTAAAGGAAAAACCTATAAGGCGCTTGTGCCTCACACGGCCTATTATGGCGATCATGTCGAACTCAGTGATAACGCCGATGATTTTGCCAGTTCGTTTGGTGTAGGTGCAGTTTTAGGGACTAAATTCACTTGGCCTAAAGATAATCCCCATGCATCCGATAGTTTTTTATTGACACCTGAAAAGGAAAAAAAATGGAAAAAATGGTTCGCTCTTTACGACCAGAAAATGCTTTCTAAAGAAGAATATCTAGGTAATCTTTATGATATAGGCTACGACAAGCCAGAAACTCATGTAATTAAGAAGTCCGATACGTTGTATTATGCATTTTACAACAAAGACTGGCACGGTAAGATAGAACTGCGAGGGCTGGACAAAGCAATCAATTATCACGTGGTTGATTACTTTAACAATAAAGACTTGGGAAAAATCGCAGGGAAAACCCCGGAAATCGATACAGAATTCAAGGAATTTTTGCTTCTGGAGGTTACACCCCGTTAACTACCAACATGATCATCCAAATAGATATGTATCAGTTTTAATATCTCGTGCAAAGGGGAAAAAATAGAAAGTATTAATTATAACACTATTGTATGAAATCTAAATTATGGCTTGTATACGCATTGATAGCTACGGTTTTTTGGGGAATTTGGGGCGCTTTTACCGGGCTTCCAGCCGAAAATGGCTTTCCTGAAACTCTTGTCTATTGCGTTTGGGCTCTGACAATGATCCCCCCTGCAGTCATTGCATTAAAATTGATCAACTGGAAACTGGAGACCGATAAGAAATCTATATTTTACGGCTGTATCATTGGGCTGCTCGGTGCGGGGGGGCAGATGGTGCTTTTTCATGCCGTGACCGTGGGACCTACCTATCTCATTTTCCCAATAATTTCCCTTTCGCCCATGATTACAATCATTCTTTCGTATATTTTTTTAAAGGAGCGTACCGGAAAATTAGGGGCCTTTGGTATTTTATTAGCTCTTATTTCTTTGCCGCTATTTAATTATACTGCAGAAGGTGGTGATGACTCTTTTGGTATTTTATGGTTTGTATTGGCCATGATCGTTCTTTTCGCTTGGGGCATCCAGGCCTATTTTATGAAATTTGCAAATGAGATAATGCAGGCGGAAAGCATCTTTTTTTACATGATGCTCACGGGATTGGCAATCATTCCCATCGCCTTGATGATGACAGATTTTTCACAAGAGATCAACTACGGGGTTGATGGCCCATGGCTGGCAGCAGGCATACAAATACTTAATTCAATTGGTGCTTTGTTTTTGGTATATGCTTTCAGATACGGCAAAGCCATGGTAGTCTCGCCATTGGCAAATGCAGGAGCGCCCCTGATAACTGCCGTTATCGCAATGATTATTTTAGGTTTTGTACCAGAGAACTACAAAATAATCGGTATTATCCTTGCCGTAATTGCAGCGGTTTTACTCGCTCTTGATCCTGGCGATGAAGAGATTGTAAAAAATGATTTAAATAAAAAAGGTGGTGAGTAAGTCTTTGATAATATTGATGAATCTGCTTGCTGTAATGAGTTGCAGTGACAAAGGCCACGATATTGATAACACTAATGCGTCAAGGACCACGGTATCCTATGTGGAGAGTGATGAGGATTTTGCCAATCCAGACCGTGGTTTTTACAGGTATTCTGAAACTTTCGCAAGCAATTACGTGCCACTCGATGAAAGCACCCTTAAGACTTATAGGACACCCAATACGAGTTCATCTGCAAATTATCAAACTGTAAATACATTGGTTTTCAGGTATTTTGTACTTGACGAATTTAGTAATTCCCCAATAAATTCCGTTTTTCTTGATAATGTAAAAAGGGACTTTGAGGCAGCCAGAAATGCTGGCGTAAAGCTTATCCCCAGGTTTACCTATACAATTAATGCCAATTCAGGAGCTTGTAGCGAAAGCTTTATTTGTCCACCATATGGTGATGCCCCAAAAGAAATCGTACTAAAACATATAGAACAACTGGCACCAATACTCAGGGAAAATAGCGATGTTATCAGCGCTTTACAGATGGGTTTTATAGGTACTTGGGGCGAAAATTATTATACTGACTATTTTGGCGATGCTTCATCTAATGCAAATCAGGGCAAGTTACTTGATGAAAACTGGCGGGACAGGATTGATGTGCTTAAGGCACTTCTGGATAATACACCGAACGAAATGATGGTACAGGTGCGATATCCACAGATGAAGCAGCGCGCCATATATGGGATAGATGCAAATACCCAGGTTGCAGCACTGACAGGTGAGGAAGCTTTCGGCGAAAGCCAAAAATCAAGAATAGGCTTTCATAATGATTGCCTTTTTGCGAGTCCCGATGACTTCGGTACCTATGCGGATTATGGGAATTCATCCACACCCGCCCAAACCGATATAGCAAACCTCAAAGAATATTTCAAAACAGATTCACGGTATGTTATTGTAGGCGGGGAAACTTGTTTTGATGGCTATAGTCCCGAGAATGATTGTTCACCCGCAGGAATGGCAGATATTGATCTCGCGGCCCTCCACTATACATATTTAAATGCAGACTATAACAATGAGGTGAATAATGATTGGGTCGATGGGGGCTGTATAGATGTCATCAAAAAAAGGTTGGGCTACCGTCTGGTGCTGCGGGAAGGCGACTTCCCAAATTCTGCAAACGCTGGTGATTCTATAAAAATAAGCCTGGCGATTGAGAATGTAGGTTTTGCGGCGCCCATGCATATCAGGAAGATTTTTCTGATCCTGAGGAACAAAGACTTGGGAATCGAATCAAAACTATCCGTTAATACAGATATCAGAAAATGGGCGGCATCCGCAGTTACTGACCTGGATTTTTCTGTAGTGATCCAGAAGGATTTGACTGCCGGTGATTATGAACTTTATCTTGAACTGGAGGATGTACACAATGCGCTTAAAAATCGACCTGAATATAACATACGGGTGGCCAATAAAAATACCTGGCTAGCAGACTTGGGCTACAATGATCTGAATCACAAAATTACGATTGAATAAAGTATATCAATGATTTTATCAAAAAGAGATTTATGGAACCAAGTACAAAAACAAATCCAACTAAAGCTTCAGACCGTGTACTTTCTATAGATATTCTAAGAGGTTTTGACATGCTTATGATCATTTTTGCAGACCGATTTTTTTACGCACTTCAAAAGGGATATGACACCCCATTCACCCGCTTTTTTGCAAATCAGTTTGATCACCCAGAATGGCAGGGCAACACTTTTTATGATATTATCATGCCCCTGTTTCTGTTTGTTGTGGGTGCCGTCATTCCATTTTCTTTGGGCAACAAACTTAGGAATGGCAGTGATAAAAAAGGGATTTATGTCAAATTAGCAAGAAGGTGCATGATCCTTTTTATACTGGGCTGGGTGGTACAGGGCAACCTGCTAGCTTTAAACATCAGCCAGTTTCAAATATTTAGCAACACACTTCAGGCTATTGCAGTGGGTTATCTTTTCTCATGCTTAGCCTATATGTATTTGTCAAAAAAGGGGCGTTATATTTTTTTTGGGGCTTGCCTCATATCTTATTGGGTATTGCTTACAATTCCCTATATACCCGGTCTTGGCCAAACTCAATTGGAACCTAATAAAAATATTGCCATTTATATAGATCATTTGATTTTGGGCCGTTTTGATGATGGCACTCAATATACCTGGCTGTTGAGTGGCCTGGGATTTACAGCAACAACATTATCAGGATTGTTTGCCGGTGAACTTATCCAATCAAAACTTTCAGGGGGTACCATAACTTTACGTCTGGTCATAATAGGTATAAGTATGTTTGCTGCTTCTCTGTTGCTGGAAATCTGGCATCCTATCATCAAAAAAATATGGACTGCCACTTTTGTACTCTGGTCATCCGGGATCTGCTACATACTTATGGCAATTTTTTATTGGCTTATCGATGTACAAAAGATCAGAAAATGGTCTTTCCCATTAAAAATTATTGGGATGAACGCTATAGTGGCCTATGTCCTTTCCCATATAATAGATTTCTCAATCATAGCCGATTTTGTACTTTTTGGTTTAAAACCATATGTAGGCAAATTTTATGAAGCGCTCACAGTTCTGGGAGGATTTGGGATTTTATATGTTCTTCTATGGTACATGTATAAGAATAAAAGTTTTGTCAAAATTTGAAATAATTAAAATTTTTAAATAATAAAGAATCTGGAAATAGCAGAAAGGTCTCCCAAAAAAGAGTAGACGAATTTTAAGAAAGTTCTGGGCTTATTTTACATGTCGTAAATATTAAATTATCAAAATTTTAATTTCCCAATTGCTGTTTTATCGGTTTTATATTCCAAAACTGCATCTCCGCAATCAAAAATTCGCGCTCTATGGTATCAAATTGCACCCCATTATTGAGAAAAGGATCGTGATCCATCCATTTATTTACCAAAGCGATACGGATGCTCTTTTCAAAGTCTTGACTTATCGCTAAATATATTAATATATTGAATAAATTGAAAAACAGCAAATTATTGATTAATCATCAAAGGATATCAAAAAAAATAAAAAACCCTGTAAATCATACGATTACAGGGTTTTTGAAGTAGCTTAAAATGCTAAATGTGGAGTCGGGCGGGTTCGAACCGCCGTCCAAACGGGCAACTCAACAGCTTTCTACACGCTTAGTCTTCACTTGATTTTCGTGCAGCACCCGGACGAAAACCTCCAAGCGATACCTTACTCCCGATTAAGTTTCGTCAAAGCATCAGGATCCTGCTTTGGCTATGTTTACTTTTTCGGTACTCCATATTAAAACGCCGTAAACCAAGGCTTTTTAGGAGCATCATGGTCACGTACCTTGTACGTGATTAGGATAACCTTACTGTAATTCGGGTTATGCGGCCATGGCGTAGTTATTCTCGCCGTTTAAAAAGTGTGAAAAATGAGATTTACGAGCTGTTTCCCAGCGCTCGACGTGCTTACTATCCAATTAGACCCGCTGTCAAAACCAAATCGACCCCAGGTTAAAATCACTTAAACTTTTAATTTTCGGACTAAAAGTTGTTGAACTCCTATCATTAAATTATTCAGTTTAACGTTTCGCAAATATACCATTAATTATGATTTCTTACAATTGGATATAGAGGGAGTGGGAAGTCTAATCAAAATATAAATTATTCAGAAAGGTGAAGTTTCCTGTGATATTTTTCTCTCTTATCTGGAATAGAAGATTCCAAAGTCTTAAACGGAATTAGGTACTTCTTACGTTAATAAAACTTATTTTTTATTGATGCGTGCCTTGTCATCGAGGCCCTTCACATCCAGTTTGGGATTACCGTATAAATTAATGGTACTACGATCCTTGGCATAAAGGGACAAGTTGTCTGAAACTTTAATCTCAACATCTGCTTTGTCAGCCATACTGATTTCGGCATCATCAACTTCAAAGTGGCGTGCACGGAAACTTACAGCATCGTTTACGCTGATCATCGCTTCTTTAGCCTTCCCGTCAAGTTTTAGTTTTGCTCTTTTTTGAAGGGCAACGGTAAATTCACGCACTTTAAATTCAGCATCCAGATCAGTGCGTCCATTCATGAGAAGGGTTGCCTGTTCAGTTTCGACATTGAGGTCACCACCGCTCTTGTCCAAGAGATTTACCTCAAGGGATTCAGTTTCCAGATCCAGGTCAAAACGGCTCGACTGCTGCGCGGTCAGGGCTAGCGCTTGTAAGCTTAGCAGTCCATCACTTCTAAGTTTAGCCCCGTTTTTGAGCAGAATACCTGTCAGGCTGTTGACAGTAAGGTATATTCTTAACTTTTTGCTATTCGTGATTTGTTTTTCGGTTTTAATGTACAGTGTATTACCTCTCACATCGATAGAAATTTCAGGTACAAGGTTTTCATCTGCCGTAAGGACGTAATTGGTATTACGCCCTTGCTTAACAGTAACCTCTATATCATCATCGATTTCCAGATTGAGAAAATCTGCATCAATATCTTTAGTCAAGGTTTTGACTTCTTTATTTCCCGCTATCTTTTCCTTTTTTTGAGCTCCACAACTGGTTAATATAAAAAGTGCGAAAAAGCATAAAATTGAACTTCTCATTACTATTTTTTCAAAATAATTGGTAAAAATATTTTGCCGAATTTAAGTTAAAAATAAATGCTTCTTGTTCTATAGTTCATTATTATGAAACTGTAAAGCAAATAACGATTAATAATCAAGGCTTTAGAAAGATTTCACACCAACTCAGATATGATTTGACTGATTCGTCAACTGTTCAAATCATTGATTTTAATGCATTCCTTGTAGTTTGAGCTGATCAGAATATAAATACAGGAACGGCACTTGCGGCAATATATTCCTTCTTTTTCAAAAGAAGGTTGTCGAATCTTTGTATTATAATATAAGGTCCTGATAATTATAGGACGGGGATCATAGCTAGTACAATATTGAACAACGGTTCCTTACATGAAAATTTTCATAAAAAGCCTCTTTTCTGAACATTAAAGGATATTTATAATTATGAGCTGTATCCAGAACTTTTAATGATTATTATTTATGCCTGCAAAATCGTTATTGTTGCTTCAAATAGTATCAAGAAACAGGTTATCTAAAATTTGTATGAGCGCTATAATTGGAAAAAGGAGTTATTGTCCAAAAAAAAAGCCGGATTCTTTTAAAGAACCCGGCTTCTGAATTTCAAGTTATAAAATTTACATTTTAATGAAACGTACAACCTTTTGAATTGTAGAGCCTTGGGTAACTTCAACGAAGTATATACCTTGTTTTAGCGTATTTGTGGGCAATTGATAACTGCTGGTATTAATGTCTGAAACGACCACTTTATTCATCAATGGCAGACCACTCATATCTTTAACGACTATACTAACTTTCTCTTTGGTGCTTGTACCTTTCAATTGCAGCGTGATATCACCGGTAGTGGGGTTTGGGTAGAGCGTGACTTCAGTACTCACTTCATCTTGTACTAACAAGCTTTTTTTCGCTACAGTACTTATCTGATTATTTTCCGGATCTATAGGCAACCATTCAGTTTTATCTGTTGGGTATCGTTCCCCGTCGATGCCACCGTTAGCAACGATAAGTCTATCACCAAATACTTTTGCAGCAGCAGCCATATTGCGGTTGGGCAATTTGCACAGTTCTGACCAGGTATTTGTTGCGGGATCGTATTGAGTTATATCATTAAAGAAATACAACCAGCCCCTACGACCACCCACAATAATGATCTTACCGTTATGCACGATTGTACCTGGCTCAAAGTGCGAGCGGGCAGAGGGGAGGTCTGCTTTACGCGTCCATTTATCTGTGGCAGGATTATACGCCTCCATCCATCGCTGATCTTTTGGCTCAACATTGTCGTGACCGTACTGACCCCCTATTGCGTATATAATGCCGTTAACGCTGGCACCACTGAGATGATTTCGCGCATGGGGCAACCGAGCGGCCGGTGTCCAGCCTTTTGAAAGGTTTTTAGGATCCAGCACGTAATGCTCGTCAACATCGGTCTTGCGGTCAGGCAGGAGGCCACCGAAAAAATGGATCTTGCCGGCATTATAAACCGCAGCTCCTGAACCACGTGGCGCCGGTAATGATGGGCCATTGCGCCAGCTATTCGTTGTTGTATTATATATCTGCACCTTATTGGTGGCAACACCAGGGTCATTGCCGGTAAAGCCACCAACTACCCAGATATCTTTGTCGACCACACAAACACCCATATGGGTAACTGGTACAGGCATAGGCGCTCCCATACTCCAAACATCACTTGCTGGGTTATAAATCTCTGTGGTGCCAATAATCTTAAGGCCACTGGTGAAGCCGGCAAGTGAGTACAGCTTGTTATCTACTTTGGCACTTTGTGCTTCGACCTTTTTAATTGCAGAGCTGGCTAGATCGTGCCATTGGCAGGGGCTGTTATCATTTCCCCCTAATTTTCCGTTCCCAAAGATCTCAATTGCGGAAATAGTGGGCCTGTTTTTAGTGGCAGTAAAATCAATATTCATTTCACCATCGGTAACATTAACCATAAAACTTTTGATTAGAGCGGTTTGTCCACCAGTCTCTTTAGTAAGATCAAGATCGTTGATTACTTTATTGTTTTCGATATCCACATCAAAGATTCGCTTACCGGTTCCCGCCGGACCCCCGTTGGGAATACCAAACCATATTTCTGCAAAATGAAGTTTCACCTGGTATTGCCCATTGCTTAAGGGAATGTTATAGCTAAATGATCCACGGTCTACCGATGCACTTCGCTCAGTCTTATAGGCCGCGTCAGCCTCTGTATTTTTAATATCCGGAAGATTTACTATGTTGGCCTGTGTGCGAGAAGAATAGTAGGCGTCTTTTTTAAAACTTAGACTATTAGCAGTCATGGCAGGGCCACCTGTATTAAGACGCAGCACTAAGGGTAAATCTCCCGAAGTTGGGTTGCTAGAATATACTGAGATTGCTGAGATCTTGGGACGATCCTTACTTGCCGAAAAGTCAATATTAAGCGTGCCATCAGTTACCGTGGCACTATAGGATTCAATAAGAGCGGTATTACCCCCAGCGGTACTAAAAATATCAAGGCCATTAATCGCTTTTTTACCCTCAATATTGACGTTCATTAGACGTTTTCCCTTTTCTTTCCAATAGATTTCGGCAAACTGCAGTTGTACCGTATAGGTTCCATTGTCAACAGGGATGGCATATCCAAAACTGCCCTTATCTGTCTTTGAGATTCGCTCACTTCGATATATGGCATCTTCATCCGTATTATTGATGGAGCCATTGCTCTGTTGATAATCTAAACTGTTCTTATCATAATATTTATCGGCGGCATAAGTTTTACCGTTAAAACTGACGCTTTTACCTCCACAATTGATCAATGCGACAGCATTTGTAGTAGTATTAGTAACCTTAACAACCTCAATTGCCGATATTTTTGGCTCATTTTTAGAAGCGGAAAAATCTATATTGAGCTTTCCATCATCAACGTTTACTTTATAAGTTTTTACAGCGGCCGTCATTGACCCATATTCTTTAACAAGATCCAGGTTGCTTATTACAGATTTTCCTTCAAGGTTCACATTGATCTTTCTTTTATCAGTACCTGGACTGAGACCACCTGTCGCGCCCCACCAAAGTTCTGCAAAGTGCAGTTTCACTTCATACTCACCACCACTCACGGGAATTTCATAAGAAAATTTTCCATAGTCAACACCTGTTGATCGTTCAGAGGTATATAGACCATCGGCAGTCGTGCCTTTGATATCAGTAATTTTATTATTGCTGAATTTTCTTCCGCCTTTGTAATATTTATCGGCACTAAAAGTTTTTGATCCTACTTTATAGGCATTACCACCACTATTAATGTAAAAGGCTTCATTTGCGACGGGATCAGTGGGTTCCACCGAATTATCAATCTGCATAATTTCAAGAGCCGAAATTTTAGGCTGATCTTTAGACGCATCCAAATTGATATTCATTTCGTTATCCCTGACGGTAACGGTAAAAGTCTTAACTAGGGCAGTCATGCTACCAACTTCTTTATAGATGTTAAGGTCACTAAGAACTTTATTGCCTTCAATGCTTACATCAAAAACGCGGTCATTGGGCCCAGCAGCCTCTCCTCCTTTAGCCCCCCAATAGATTTCAGCAAAATGTAGTTTTATAGTATATGTGCCATCGGGTACAGGGATAGCATATTTAATATTGGATTGTCCTGAAACAGCACTCCTTTCCGTAAGGTAGATAGCATCACGATCTGTATTAGCAATAGATGTAACAGCGGTATTCTTGTACGTTTTTCCACTATCAAGAAAATCTTGATCTATTTGAAAGATTTCTTTTCCATAGGTTACTTGATGTCCGCCACAATTTATGCTCATATTAAATAGAGCATTGGTAGTATTTGAGGTATTATTGTGGGAAGATAAATTCGTTTTCTTGTCATAAGTAGCAAGCGGCGTACTGGAGTTTTTTGGAAAAAATAGCGCCAGCATTAAGGCCAATAAGCCCGTCTTTAAAAATAATGGTGTTTTCATAAAATTAGGGGTTGTATTAAAAATTTATAATGAGACAAACAAGCACATTACCGTACAAAGGTAGCAGTATAGGGTGATCATTATGTTTTTTTTGGATGAAGCGCATATAAATTTGTCAAAGTAATCCTCTGTTCGATGAGCTGCATTGTTTTACCGCCAAAACGAATATTTTTTTTACCTTTTCTTAGGAATAGCGCATCTTTCAAAGGGATATGCTTATATAAAACACCTTATGATTTTTGATTCATTTACACCTTTTTTATTACCTTATAAATAATCACAGCAATTGATCAGATATGCTGAAATCCATAAAATCAGCTAATATGAAAGTTTTATTTTGCCGTTTAAATAACTCCAAATGATTGGCTCAAAATGATTGACTTTTTTTATCTTAAATCGTTAGAATAGGGGAGGGTATCCATTTATTTAAGGGTATGGTAAAACAAGTGGGGGGCTACGCTGTTTTATTAAAATTTATTTTTCATCTTTGCGCATCATTTAAAAAAGTAAAGTACATGACGGCCACAGATTTTGGGCAGCTTAAAAGAAAGCACATATTGGTAACGGGCGGGGCCGGTTTTATAGGTTCCAATCTTTGTGAGGCACTTCTTGGCCTGCAGGCTAAAGTTACCTGCCTTGATAATTTTGCCACTGGGCACCGCAGGAATATTGAGGCCCTCCTATCCCATCCAGATTTTAACTTAATTGAAGGTGATATAAGGAATTCTGAAGATTGCAAAAAGGCTTGTGCCGGTGTTGAACTTATCTTGCACGAGGCGGCCCTGGGATCGGTGCCGCGCTCATTAAAAGATCCGGTTACCACCAATGAGGTCAATGTAGGCGGATTTCTCAATATGCTCGTAGCTGCGCGCGATGCCGGAGCTAAACGTTTTGTCTATGCGGCCAGCAGTTCAACCTATGGGGATTCTGAAAGCCTGCCTAAGGTAGAGGAAAAGATAGGAAGACCACTGTCACCTTATGCCATTACGAAATATGTAAATGAACTTTATGCTGATATTTTTAAGAAGGCGTATAACCTGGACACTATAGGATTACGTTACTTCAATGTGTTTGGACGGAAGCAAGATCCCAATGGGGCCTATGCTGCGGTTATCCCTAAATTTGTTATGCAATTGATGGAGCATGAGCCACCGGTAATTAATGGGGATGGCAATTTTTCAAGGGACTTTACCTATATAGACAATGTTATCCAGATGAATCTGCTTGCCCTTACAACTACAGATGCTCAGGCGCTCAACCAAATTTACAATACTGCCTACGGTGATCGTACAACTTTAAACCAGTTAATAGTTGGACTTAAGGATGCGCTGTCAAAGTATGACCCCAAAATTAAGGATATCAAGGCCATACATGGGGAAGAACGCGCCGGGGACATCCCGCACTCACTGGCTTCTGTTGAAAAAGCCAAACGCTTATTGAATTATAGTCCCCAATACAATATTAGCCAAGGCTTGGAAGAGGCCGTAAACTGGTATTGGGGCCATCTTAAAAAATAACAAACCCCAATTCTATATTGAAAACAAAGATTATGGAAAACGTTAAAATCGCCATCATTGGCTTAGGCTATGTGGGTCTCCCACTGGCACGCTTGTTTGCAACCAAATACCCGGTGGTGGGTTTTGATATAAATACTGCACGCATCTCCTCCCTTCAAAAGGGAAATGATACCACTCTGGAAGTTTCTAATGAGGAACTAAAAGCTGTACTTAAAGAATCCCCAGATGGGTCAAACGGTCTTTATTGCTCTGCACAACTTGAGGACATTATGGGCTGTAATTATTATATTGTTACCGTGCCCACACCAGTAGATAAGAATAACCGCCCCGATCTGACCCCATTATACAGAGCCAGTGAGACGGTGGGAAATACACTTGCCAAGGGCGATACGGTCATATATGAATCTACCGTATACCCAGGAGTAACCGAAGAGGACTGTGTACCGGTGCTTGAGCGCATCAGCGGATTAAAATTTAATACCGATTTTTATGCTGGCTATTCTCCAGAGCGTATTAATCCCGGTGATAAGCTACATACCGTTGATAAGATATTAAAGGTTACCTCGGGTTCAACCCCAGAAGTTGCCAAGAGGGTGAATGAGCTTTATGGAACTGTAATTACCGCGGGGACTTATCTTGCCGCGTCTATTAAGGTCGCAGAGGCTGCCAAAGTAATTGAGAATTCGCAGCGTGATATCAATATTGCTTTTGTTAATGAGCTGGCCAAAATATTCAATTTAATGGATATTGATACCACACAGGTGCTTGAGGCCGCTGGCACAAAATGGAATTTTTTACCATTTAAACCAGGTCTTGTTGGCGGGCACTGTATTGGTGTTGATCCCTATTACTTGGCTCAAAAGGCTCAAGAATACGGTTATCACCCAGAAATTATTTTGGCCGGTAGGCGCGTCAATGATAGTATGGGAGAATATGTGGCCGCAGAGGTGATCAAACTTATGGTACAGAAAGATATCAAGATCAAAGGTTCAAAAGTGCTTATCTTAGGGTTTACCTTTAAGGAAAACTGTCCAGATGTGCGCAATACCCGTGTTGTTGATGTTGTTGGAGAGCTTGAGGATTTTGGCGTAGACCTTACCATTTATGACCCGTGGGCAAATCCAGAAGAGGTAAAGCATGAGTATGGCATCACCACAGTGCAAGAGCGGCCAACTTCTCAATATGATGCTGTAGTACTTACCGTTGCGCACAAGGAGTTTTTGGAGATGAACCTCCAGGCACTGTTGAAAGATGATGCTGTGCTTTACGATGTGAAATCTACTTTAAAAGAGCCAGTTAGTGGGCGGCTTTAAGCTAATTTTTTTACAATATGACCTTTCTGCGATAGGTGTCTTAGATATACCATATAAACGTGAGCCAAATAAAAAAAGGCGCTTTACTAGATTACTTTAACATTGCCCTGACCAATATTGTGGGTATCATGCTCATGCCGTTTATTGAGGCTAAATTGGGTATTGATGAGTATGGTCTATGGATGTTGATCGGGTCTTTTATAGGGTATATTACCGTCCTTGACCTTGGTTTGGGAAACGCCATCGTAAGATTTGTAGCAAAATTTAGAGCAGAGGGTGATAAAATAGGGCAAGAGAACTTTTTGGCAAATACATTTATAATTTATGGCCTAATCTCTACGGTTGTATTAATTATAGGTGTAGTAGGATATTTTAACATTGATCGAATATTCCCGAAACTGGGTCCAGATCAGCTGGGCACGGCAAAAATCATGTTTGCTATTCTCATATTCAATATAACCATAACCCTGCCCGGTAATAATTTTAGTGCGATCTGTTCTGCCTATGAACATTTCGTGTATCCCAAGTCGGTACGCATAGTACGCTATATTATACGGTCTATCATGATTGTGGCTATACTTCTTCTTGGTGGTAAAGCCATAGCGGTAGTAACTATAGATAGCCTTATGGGCATAAGTGTTGTGTATGCAAATGCACGTTATGCTTTTAAGACCCTTAATATTAAGATTAAGCTACACAAGCTTGATGCATCTCTATTACACGAGATTTTCAGTTACTCCATCTGGATTTTTGTTGGCATTGTTGCCTATAAATTTCAATGGTCATCTGGACAAGTGATCCTAGGTCGTACAGCAACCACTGCCGTTGTTGCCGTTTTTGGCGTAGGGGTAATCCTGGGTACTTATTATTCGGCATTTTCGCAAGCCATAACTGGTCTGTTTTTGCCTAGGGCAATGCAGATGACCGTGCGTAAGACCAGCGATAAAGAGAATACCGATATGATGATTCGGGTTGGGAGGTTTTCGATGATTATTCTTATGTGGATTTTAAGTGGTTTTATACTTTATGGTAAGCAATTTGTTATCTTATGGATGAAAGAAGATTACACGGACTCCTATTATATTGCGCTTTTCATAATGTTAGCTTATACAATACCACTCATTGAAAATTTTGCTGACTCTATTCTTAAAGCACAGAACAAAGTTAAATTTAAGGCCATACTGTTCTTTTCATTTACAATGATCGGTATTTGCCTTGGGTACTGGTGGTCATTCAGCTATGGTATATTTGGTATGATCGGAGGATTGATTGTAGGGTGGATGACCACTGAAACCTGTCTAAATGTTTATTATCATCGTGTTTTAAAGTTGGATATGTTTAGATTTTTTAAGGAGGTTTCCTTTAAAATACTTCCCTTTTCCCTATTGGCATTTTCTGTTGGTTTTGGTATTCGGTATTTTCCTGGTGGTGGGTGGTTTAATTTCGCCTTAAAAGTAATCTTGTTTACCGGAGTCTATTTTTTGTTAATTTATAAATATGGCATCATTTATTCTGAGAAAGATCTTTTTCGGCGTAGTTATGCTTCTGCCAAAACAACCCTAATTTTTTACAGGGATAAAATTTTATCAAAAATATGATTACTTTAAAGTATGCTTTAAGGAAGAGGCAAAGAATGGGTTTAATTATAAATTTATAGAACAAAATTTCTGTTAAAAATCTAAATGTTGATTTTGAGATGGATACAGAGATTAATGTAAAGCCTATGGGTTTTTTAATATTTTATTGCTAATAAATGTTTGACTTTATACCATTAGAATATTACTCTGCAGTATACTTGAACGTATGTCTGTTTGTTGTGGTGCTCACCATGATACAGGGACTTCTATTGCCTTTAGATGACCCACGGAATAAAATGTTTACAAATGTTCTAGGCTATATGCTTTTGGTTTTTTCAGTCTTTTATATGGGCCTTAGACCACTTAGCCAGAAGTATTTTGGGGATATGGTAGCTTATTCGAAATATTTTATAAATTATTCAGAGGGGGGACAAGTAATCGCCATAAAGGATGTCTATTTTCATTATTTTATGAAATTTTCTTCTTCCTTTCTCACTTTGCACCAATTTTTCCTGCTCTGTTCCTTTCTCTACATCATGCCGATGTTTGTGGTTTCCAAAAAATATTTTAAGGAATATTGGTTTTATGCATTCGTTGTTTTTGTCGTATCCTTTCAATTTTGGCCTTACGGTACAAATGGTATCCGAAATGGAATTGCTTCTTCACTCTTCCTTTTAGGAATCTCCTTCTACGGGCGAAAATATTTAATGATTTTATGCTTTGTGGTTGCCTGTCTATTTCATAGTAGTTTACTGCTACCTATCGTAGCCTTTATGGCTTGCTTTATTTATAATAATCCAAAGTTTTATCTATATGGCTGGTTGGCGGCTATTCCTATATCAATTGCATTCGGAGGAATTTTTGAAAATATTTTGGCGAGCACTGGCCTTGGGGATAATAGATTAGAGTCGTATTTGTCAGGTGGAGTACAAAGTACAGGATTTAGATATGACTTTTTGCTCTACAGCTCATCCGCAGCATTTACGGGTTGGTACTTTATATTTAAGAGAGGTTTTAATGATAAAATTTATAAACACATTTTTAATGCATATCTTATTATCAATGCCTTTTGGATTTTAGTGATTAGAGCAAATTTTTCAAATAGGTTTGCCTATCTATCCTGGTTTATGATTGGGCTGGTCATTATTTATCCCTTTCTTAAAACACGCTTTTTTGATCGCCAGCATCTCGTAATCGCCTGGGCAGTCATGGCTTATTTCTTCTTTACTTATTTTATGAATTTCATATATTATTCCCTGATTAATAATCTTGGAATTAAGTAACCCCCAAATTATTGATTTATGAAAAGTATTACCGTGTTTACTCCCAGTTATAACCGGGCTTTCTGCCTTCATGAATGCTATGAAAGCTTAATTAATCAGACTAATTCAGATTTTAAATGGCTTATTATCGATGATGGCTCTACTGATAATACTCAGGAGCTTGCTTCAAAATGGATAGAGGAGAATCTTATAGATATTGAATATCGGTATAAGGAAAATGGAGGGGTACACACTGCCTATAATTTAGCTTTTGATTTAATTACTACGGAACTTAATGTTTGTATTGATTCTGACGACTCAATGCCACATAATGCTATTGAGCAAATTTTAATGAAATGGGATTCTGTGCCTGATAAAACTGGTATTGCTGGGTTGATCGGTTTGGATATATTTAAAAATGGAGAATTTGTCGGCAATAAATTTCCCGAAGGTTTAGAGAAAGCGACCTGGGGAGATTTGTATAATAAATACGGCGTTAAAGGTGATAAAAAATTGGTGTATAGAACAGATGTTGTCAATGAATTTGCGCGATTTCCAGTCTTTAAAGGCGAATATTTTGTACCTCATAGTACGTTATATATGCAGATTGATACGAAATACGAATTATTATGTTTAAATGAAGTACTTTGTATAGTTGAGTATTTAGAGGATGGGTATTCACGAAATATGTATGAGCATTATTTTCGCCATCCAAAAGGATTTCAATATTCTCGCTTGATTACTCTTCAGTATTCCAAACATTTTAAACTCAAATTTCGTCATGCCATTCACTACGTTGCGAAAAGTATTAAGCTAAAAGATAAAAGTTTTTTAAAAAAATCTCCCGAAAAATTATTGACGCTCGCAGCAATTCCCGCAGGGACTATATTATATGCATATCTTAAATATAAAAACAGACACTTATCCAAACGATAGTTTTTACCTTATAAATGAATTTACTATCTGGTTTTACATTGATGGCCTTTTAATAGTTATATCTAAAATTTCTTAAAAGAATTAATGAGCTGTGTTCAGCTTTACCGTCATTTTGGTATAATTTATAGTGATCATGGCGATTAATCCCAGTTTAATTTTCATTGCTCTCACACTATAATCTATTTTATTTTAAGTTATTTAGAGTAGGATGAATAGTTACATTTTTCTCTTTAAGTTTCATTTTCCTACATCAACACTAGCGCTTATATTTCTATTGAGATTGCTCTAAATTTTCTGGTCTTAAAAATTAATATCATGAGAAATTTTAAGGGTCTATGTGATGCTCTGTTGACGTATTTAAAAAGATTATGTTGATTGTAATTATGTATTATATTCTTTCTTTGCCTAAAAAACAAATTGCCCTTCGAGAGAACGAAGGGCAATTTTAAAGGATTATAAATGGTCCATATTATAGGCACTTGTTACCTATTTCTTGAATGTCTTTTCTATCTGTCGTATTCTGTATTCTGATACAATCCCTACTAGATGAAACATTAATTGAATTTTCCATTATTTTAACGGCAGTGTTTTTTTTTCGGAAATAAATTCCATCATAAACTTTTGAGGAAATGGTGTTATGCTCAATACTGAAGTTTCGAGAATCAAAGACTTTGAGTCCGGTATTAATGGTATTTTCCATAAGTGAAATACCGTTTGTATTGAGAAGTAAACCTACGGTCGAAGATGTTATTTTATTGTTGACTAGGTGAGCACAGTATTTCTCTTGGCCCTTGTCTAAATTTACAATTTCAAATTTGAAAGGATTATTGGGGGTATCTATCACATTATCTTTGAATAGTACACGATTTACAGAGCCATAATACACAAAAATGCCGCGGCTGTGAGGATCTGTGCTGTTTATGGTATTTCCAACAACTTTGGTTTCTGCGAAATTTCTACCTCCTATACCAATGTCGCAGTTTACGACCTCATTTTTGTAAACATTCTGGTTATAGCCCTCTATTGTAATTCCAATATTAAAACCCTTGACATAATTACCATTAACCTCATTATTTAAAGCTCCTTCATTTGAGATGTGACCCGCACTAATGCCAAAAGAGTTATTTACACCGTTACTGATAATTTCATTATTACTGATCTTCATGTTGTTGACAACTTTGAATGCGATTCCATTCTCTACCTTATTGTTATCAATGGTCACATTCTCCCCTGCAATGATTATAAAACCACCCCTGCCGCTGGCTTTTTGTACATTGTTTCTTATGATGACATCCTTAACCCTTTCATAATCAATTAGCTTTCCAGAGGAATCAGGCCGTATATAAGGCTCTACATCAATTGCATAGCGTGGGTTGGTGCCTTTTGATTTTGGGGTGTCAATACCCGCTCTGAAGAACTGATTATTTTCTATAGTGATGCTATGACCATCTGTGAGAGCAAGGTTGTTTCTTCTATTGCTATCAAAAACGCAGTGGGTAACGGTTATGTCGTGCGATGGTTTGTAATACGATTGGAAAGTATAGCCGGTACTTTCGATTTTGAGACCATCACCGGTACCATTTTTAATGGTAACTCCATCTAATATCGTATTAGTTGCGCTTTTAAGCATGAGGACATGACCCCACTCGTGAGTTCCACCATCAGAATAGTCATGCTCGTCGCGGTCCCCATATAGGTTGCCACCGATGATATGTACATTAGATGATTTATAGACTGATACTAGTGTATATTTTTTATAATCATTTGGGAATACTCTTAAATGCGTTTCTGAGGACATCAATAAAGTGAAATCACTTGGGATATTGATACCTTCAAGCCAGGGGTAGAAATTTTTGTCTTGTGTATTCGTATTGGTGACCACATCAAAATAAGCATCAAAGGCGCCAATTTTAAATGTTTCAGCTCCCATGGATTTTACTTTGTTGATAATTTTTTCAAAAGTAATACGATTTGAAAATGCACTACGCCTATCCGTTTGACCTTGTATTATACCCCATCGTGCGGGCACGAAGTTAAAAACAGGATCAACGAGCTGAGCAGTGCCGGTAATCTGCAAATCTTTATTTAAAAACCGACCATCTATTGCGCCACCTTTAAATATTAAAGTTCCATTTTGAATAGTACCCCCGCCATAGTTTAGAGTTACATTTTCGTTGAGTGTAACCTGCTTCCCACCAAGGTCTATTGCGCAGTCTATAATTAGGGAAGCACCTCCCTTAAGATTATATAATGCTTCATCACATGGTATGAGGTCGCTATTCTGATCTTGGGAAAGAGCAGTTTTTTGGTTCAATGCATACTCTGGAAGATCAGCATCAAATACCATTTCTTCTCCACATGAAGATAAAATAATTAATAAAAGCAAAAACATAAATTTCTGAAGTTGAGCAGGTGTGTTCATTTGATTTGGGGTTTAATTTTAATTCCGACACAAGAGTATAGCTACTCACGTTTAAAAACAAATATTATCGTTTAAAAACACTAAAATTTAACATTTAAGTCTATATTAACTTAAAATATATTAAATTTAACTAACTTTTGTAGGAAATTAAATCCCCGTATTCTTCTCTTTAATAAGTAATGAACCAACTGATTGTGAAGGTGCAAATTAAATTTAATTTTTTCACATAAAAAAAGCGTATGCTTTGCATACGCTTCTCATTAAATATTATATTATTTCAACTTATTTTTGATAGTGCCACTTATTCCCCCATTCACGATAATTTTTCTTTTTAACTCTATTATCGATGTACGTATTGTCTAAACCTTTATGAGCAGTTAGATCATTATTTGAAATGGTAATATCAGTAATATTGCCCCTAAATTTAATAGTATGCCTACGAGCTTTATTTGCGTTTATAAGATTATTGTTGAAAGTGATTTTTTCTACATCATAAACTTCAAAGGCAGAGTACATTTTATTGCCATCAAATTTTAGGTTTTTAGAGTTTCTAATGGCGCTCACATAATCTGTATGAATCGTATTATTAGTGATATACGCCTTTTTGTTTTTATCTTCTTTATTCGAATTTATAAAAACAAAGTTGAGTGCATTACCTTTCGTAGTTATCGAGTTGTGCGAAATTTCTACATTATCTAAAGATGTATAGTAAAAATTAATTCCCTTGCTTGCAGGCACACTAGAGGTAATCACATTGTCATAAATTTTATTATCCTTTAAAAACTGGGCCTGCATGGCAATTGTACATTCCTTAAACTTATTATTGAATATGCGGTTGTCTTGTCTTCTTATTTGAATACCTATTTCACATCCTCGTACGGTATTGCCATAAACTTTATTGTTTTTCTGCTTGGTATCATCGTTATAACGACCGGCCGTAATACCAGTTCCGTGACCAGGTGTTTTAGCAGTAATCGTGTTGTACCTAATTATCGTGTTAATAGCATTCGTATAACCTATTCCGTTTTGTACACGGTTCAATTCAAAAATGACATTGCTTCCTCTTGAATTCAAAAATCCGCCACGTGCCGCTAATTTTTGCGTATTGTTCCTAACTACAACCCCGTCTACTTTTTCATGAAGAACTTCCTTGCCATTTTGTATTTTGGTAAAGGCTTCAATATCTAATGCAAAACGAGGATTAGTTCCTTTAGAATTTCCAATATCAGTACCACTTCGGAGGAAATCGTTATTTTCGATCAAGACATCTTCAGCACCCACTACACTTAGGCCATTGCGCCTGGCGCTATCAAATGTGCAGCCTCTCACTGTGATATGTTTAGATGGCGTATATCCCGGGTTAAAAAGATAATCCTCACTTTCAATCTTCATGTTGTCGCCATTGGCCTTATACATTTTGACATTTTCGACAGTGGAATTTTCTGCTCCGTGAATAGAAACTAATACGCCCCATTCATGCGTGGGAAACCTGGAATCACCATTAAAACTATGTTTTTCTCTGTCGCCATATAGTTTACCCCCAGAAAGTTTTGCATTGGTCACTTGATTCATGCAAAAAAGAGCATATTCATAACTGTTATTAGGTTGAACCCTCATAACCGTATTATCGCTAAGCTGCACATGAAAATTTGAAGGGATATTGATCGCTTCAACCCAAGGGATGAAATATCCTTTATATGTATTTCTTACTTTAACAACATCAAAATATGCATCAAGTTTACCTATTTTAAAGGTATTCCCTCCCAGGCGCTTAACTTCTTCAATGGCATTTTCAATATTTTCTCTATTTGTAAAAGCTTTTGTGTTGCCTACAACTCCCTGGGCAATGCCCCATTGGTCAGGCTCAAAAGTATAAGTACTATTTGCCAACTTAACGTTGCCGGTTATTTTAAGATTTTGATTCAATAAGCGACCGTCAATAGTACCACCGTCAAAATGTAGTGTACCATTTAATATCGTACCACCGTCAAATTTAATTGCTGCTCCTTTAGGGATATTGATGGTTTGCCCACCCAAGTCAGAAACACAGCCTATACTAAGTGAAGAACCGCCCACCATTGCACTGAGGCTTTTGGCACAGGGAGTAGTAGAGCGACCAATGGATACTTGCAGATCGGCACTTTCAAAGGCTGAAGTCGGCTCGTCCATAAGATCATCTTTAGAGCAGGAAAAAAGTAGAAATGTTAGAATCAAAGGTAATAGTTGGAAAAGGTTTCGTTTCATCTTAAACAAAGTTTAGGTATAATTTTTATTTAGTTTACGCCGCGAGTATTTTGTAAACCTATAATCCAAATCCTGTGGTTAAGAGGGTAAATTTTGGTATTCGGTTATGATAAAATTCTCTTAAAGCATCTTTGATGTGATTATAGGGAATACCATACCGAACTAAAAAAAATTCAATAAAAAATTAATTGACTGAAAATAAGTTATTTATAATTTAATAAAAGTTATTTTTACTTATACCACATTGGAAAAGTGTTGATTTTTAAAAATAATCTGTGGATTTTTTACACAGTTAAATCTTACAAATAAATTAATACATAATAATTTCGTCGATTATATATAGCATTTTATCTATTTTTTAATTTTTAATGTGTAAGTATTTACCATAATTTAGCATAACACAAGGGATGTAAGTTTTTGATTGCTGTCGTATTACTGTTTATACAAGTATTTCGCTACAGATTATTTTGACATTTTAAAATGTATAACTGTACATATTGTTTATGAATGTAGTTTCTATAAATTCTACTAATACAATACATCATTTTTGACTCGGCAAATAAATGAAAATACTGCCTTTATAAATAGTTCGATTAGTATCTAAATTTATTGTAATGCGTGATTAAGAATTTAGCTTATCTATAGCAATGTTAGAAAGACAGATTCTTAGCGTGGTACAGAGTTTCGTGTTAAAAAAATAACATAACTTATAATAGTGGTGCTGAGTTCAATTATATTTACCACTTATAGGAAGAGACGTTTTATTAAGTAAGACCAGCTTTGTTTTGTTTAATGGCGTATGATATTGAAATATCATGTGAAAAGTTTTAAAGTCAAATTGTTTTATGTATTTAAGTATAATTGTCCCGTTTTTTAATGCGGAAAATTACATTAGAGATTGTGTTGAGAGCTTGCTTGATCAGGGCCTCAAGGCTGGTGAATTTGAAATCTTACTTATTAATGATGGTTCTACCGATGGGAGTAGCGCTAGGGTTGAAGATTTGTGCAATACTAATGAAGATCTTATCTTAATTAATGATATCAATAGAGGAGTCTATTTTCAGCGAAATAATGGCCTGAAGCTTTCTCGCGGAAAGTATATTTTTTTTATGGATGCAGATGACTATCTGGTCAGTGGTGCCCTAGCTAGATTATTGGATTATGCGATTGCAAATGATCTTCAGCTGTTAGGATTCCAGTCAGAAATTACCCATACAAGGTACAAGGATCTAGAGAATGAGCCTATTGATGAAGAATTCAATCTTAAAATTCAATCTGGCAGTGAATATTTGGTAACCAATCCCAATACACGCCTAGAAATATGGTGGTACCTCCTGAGGCGGGATTACTTAGAATCAACGGAGATATCCTTTTATGAAGGTCATTATTATGCAGATGCTCCGTTCACTATTGAGGTATGGATTAATGCCAGCAGGGTAGCCTTTTGTCCCCTTCCTCTGCACAGATATTATCAATCAGATAATTCGATCGTGAGAAGTAAATCCAATGCCGCTTTTAAAAAGAAATACGACTCGTATATACGAATGTTCAAAAAAGTAGAAAACATTATTAAAGAAATGAGCGCTTTGAACCCAGTATATAAGGATAAATTAATTCAGATCGTAAAAATGAGGATGGATCAACATGCAGTTAATTTTTTTATTGGCATTTTTCGATCTCAATTATCATATTCATATTTAAAAAATGCGATAATATCCTTAAAAGCAGAAAATGTTTATCCTATGAAAAATTTTATAAATTCAGAATATGCGGATTTTAAAGCAAAAGCATTCATTGCTGTTTTGAACCAGCCTCTGCTCCTAAAGATAGCATTTATAGCATATCGCTCAAAACGCAGGTTTAAATATTAATTGACGGTAAAGATTAAGACATTATGCCGTATGGACGTTTGCTGGTAAAGATTATTCAGGTATTTTCGGTACAAAAATAACTTAATCTGGGAAAACTGCATGTTGTTTTAATTAAGCGCCTATCCATTACATATGTTTACTTTATTATTGGAATTTTACAAGTGGAAGTGCAGGTAAAGCCCTTGGGATCCAAGTTAAAATGGCTAGTGGCTATACTTGAGATCATTCAGCTGTGAATCAAAAATTTTGTTGCATATTCGCAAAGGCTCTTTAATAAAATGTTACACTAGAAAAGTTGAAAACTTTTCTTATGGCCTAGCCTTAGAGCGGCTTAAGTGACTTATGATATATAAAATTAAACTTTCTTATATAAAGAGATCGAAAATTAAAATTCTTCTTATATTATATATTTTTCTATGATCCTATCCATTGTTATTCCGGTTTATAACGGAGAAGATTACCTTGAAAGGTGTGTTGTCAGTTTGATGGCGCAAGACTTGGAAGTAAACAATTTTGAGATTATTATCATAAATGATGGCTCTAAAGATGGCTCGCTTCAGATCGCGGAACGATTACACTCTTTGCATCCTAATATTATAAGGGTCCTTGATCAGGAAAACCGAAGCTTGGGTGCAACGCGTAATAGGGGTATGCTTGAGGCAAAAGCGAAGTACCTTTATTTTATAGATGTTGACGATTATCTTGCCACAAATACATTAAAGCCTATTTTATCCTGTGCGGAAAAAAATGACCTGCAGGTTATAACTTTTGAATCTATGGTTACCCACGATTCATCTTTAACAAATTCTGAGAATGTGAACCAGGTTTCCACTGACGTTGAAGTTATGGATGGACCTACATATATAGGGAAATTAAGTTATAAAAATGAGGCATGGTGGTATTTGGCCAAGCGTGAATTTATTCTGTCAACAGGGTTGCATTTCGTAGAAAATAAATGGATGGAGGATGCAGTATATACAACAAGCCTTTTAATGGCCGCTAGCCGTGTAGCGCACTTTCCTGTAGATGCCCATCGCTATATGAAAGTACCAAACTCGATTTTAAGTAAAAAAGAGCCTTCACATTATATAAAGGTGGTCAAAGATATTGCAGATGTTGCCATGGCGTTTACGCCGCTTATAGAACAGGCTGAAAATCTTCCTGGCCAGGAAAAATGCGTAAGGCGCTTAAAAACACGTCAGGATTCATTTGTTTTTTTCATGATTGTCCGAAGCTTAAAATCTCAGCTTTCTTTTAAAGAAATATGGCAGATTCTTATGCGTATCAGGCAGACTGGTGGATATCCCTTAACCCACTTTTTAAGTGAAGAATACAACAGGCCAGCATACAAGATACTTACCCCCCTTTTTAATCATAGATCATCGCTATATCTTTTATATCAGGGTTTTAAAATACCCAAAATGATTAAATAAAGAAGCAGATTGAAAACGATAGGGACTTTATCAATATAAAAATACTTGTCACATTTAACATTTAGACCATATCCATTATGTAATTCCTATTTATTAAAAAGCCTCTCAACAAACTTTAGAACTACTCATACCTCAAGGATTCAATTGGGTCTAATTTGGAAGCCTTAATAGCGGGGAAGGATCCGGAAATTACCGCTACCATAAATGTGATACCCACGGCTGCGATCATTGCGCCCCAGGGGGTGGTGAAGTTAAAATTAGCAATTGATGATATAGCGATTCCGATAAGTACTCCCAGGATCATCCCAAGGATACCACCCATCTGGCCCACCATAATTGTTTCCATCAGAAATTGCCCCGCGATCGTAGAGCGTTTTGCACCCAGAGCCTTGCGCACCCCAATCTCGCGGGTACGTTCTGTGACAGATACCAGCATAATATTCATAAGTGCGATCGATGAGCCAAGCACGGTGATCATACTAATGATCCATGCGGCAAGGGATAGGTAACCAGTTATATTGGCAATTTGGTTTAAAAGGTCGTCGCTCCGTTCCATGCCAAAATTGTTTTCTTCTATAGGCGATAGTCTACGTATATTTCTGAAGGTCAATATTGCATTATCCTGTGCACCCGTCATCATCTCTTTATCATCAACTTTGACGCTTACGTTGTAATTGATGTTGGCCTGGGTAAACATAGAGCGCGCTATCTGTACCGGGATAAGCACACGCAGGTCCTGATTGTTGCCAAAGGTGGCACCTTTTTCTTCCAGTAGTCCTATAACTTTAAATCTACTGCCCCGTATGCTGATCGTACGGCCTATGGGATCTAGGTTTTTAAAAAGGCCCTTTTTAAAATCGCTGCCCAGAACACAAACATTATTATTATTGCCAATGTCAAAAATGTTAAAATTCCGCCCAGAAGCTAATTTTAAACCGGAATTATCAAGAAAATTGGCATTTACACCCACAATATCCACTTCAGGATCGGTCTTTTCGTTCTCATATTTTACCTCCGCATCATTCGTACCGGTAAAGGAAATAGAAACATGGCTGTAGGGATAAGTATAATTTTCCTCAAATTCCCTCACTTGTCTATAGCTGATAACGGGGTTTATCTTTTCGCGTTCTCCGCTGCCCCGTCTTTGCGTGGTAAATTCATACCGTTGCAGGTTGAAGGTATTGCTTCCCATTGATGAGAAATCACTGCTGATGGTATTCTCAAGCGCTTTTACCAGGCTCAATATGGCGACCAGCGCGGTGATACCTATAGCGATAATGAGCACCGTAAGTATAGTGCGCAGCAGATTGCTCCTGATGGCATCAAAAGCGATATAAATATTTTCTTTAAAGAGCGAGAACATAGGAGGTCGTGTGATTTTGGTCTATACGTCTCAACGTAGTGGTTAAAGTTACCGTTTTTTTAAAAATAGGCATACTTCGGCCTAAATTTTAGGATATTTGCAGCATATTTGGCGGTGGTGATTCGCATTGATTTAATAGCTACACTTCCTTTAAAAATTATAATAATCCTATTGCAGTGCGAAGTCTTAGCTATGGGAGATAGCTGGATTTAAGACTAATGATCTGCATTACATATAGAATATAAAACCGATTTATGGCCCAAAAACCGAGTATTCCCAAAGGAACGCGTGACTTTTCACCGCAGGAAGTGATGCGGCGCGATTATATTACACATATCCTACGTAAAAACTTTGAACTTTTTGGATTTCAACCTATTGAAACACCCTCTTTTGAAAATACTGAAACCCTAATGGGAAAATATGGTGAGGAGGGCGACCGTTTGATCTTTAAGATTTTGAACAGTGGTGATTTCTTTAAAAAGGTGAAGCCAGAATATTATACCGATGGCGATAGTCATAAATTAACTCCCAAAATTACCGAGAAAGCCCTGCGCTATGATCTTACCGTTCCCTTTGCCCGCTATGTGGTACAGCACCAGAACGAACTAGAATTTCCTTTTAAAAGATACCAGATGCAGCTTGTCTGGCGCGCAGACCGCCCGCAAAAGGGACGATTTCGTGAATTTTTACAATGTGATGCAGATGCCGTCGGTTCTGATTCTTTGACGCAGGAAGTGAATTTCATACAGCTTTATGATACCGTTTTTACGGAATTAAAACTCGCGGGCACGACTATTAAAATAAACAACCGAAAGATTCTTAGTGGTATAGCCGAAGTAATTGGCGCGGCAGACCAATTGATCGATTTTACCGTGGCCCTTGACAAGCTTGATAAGATAGGGGAAGAAGGTGTTGTAAAAGAAATGCTTGCTAAGGGTATTTCTGAAAATGCGGTTAAAACCTTAAAACCTATATTTAACGCCGGCGGAAGCAATATTGAAAAGATTGCAGTGCTCAAAAACTTGCTCGCAGATTCGACCATTGGATTTGAAGGGATATCCGAAATAGAATACGTACTAGACAAAACCGAAGCCCTGGGGCTCAAAACCACTGAGATAACCCTGGATATCACTCTGGCAAGAGGACTCAATTATTACACTGGGGCCATCTTTGAAGTAAGTGCGCCACAGGGTGTGGCAATGGGAAGCATAGGCGGTGGCGGCAGATATGCTGATCTTACGGGGATATTTGGATTAAAGAATATGAGCGGCGTGGGGATTTCTTTCGGTGTTGACCGCATTTATCTGGTTCTAGAAGAACTAAATCTTTTCCCTGATCGGGCAAAAACGGGTACGCAAGCACTGTTTATTAATTTTGGCGAGCAAGAATCATTGTACTGCCTTAAAGCGGTAAAGCGCTTGCGCGAAAAAAGTATTAGGGCAGAATTTTATCCCGATGCATCAAAGATGAAAAAGCAAATGACTCATGCAGATCGCAGGGACATTCCCTTTGTGATCCTGGCCGGAACGCAAGAAATGGCAAATGAGAATTATACGCTCAAAAACATGAAAACAGGGAAACAGGAGCATGTAAATATGAATGAACTTATAGACCGGTTGAGCTCAAAATAGTTACTTAAAATTTGACGATTATCTAGATTTGCTCAGAGTGTACTTTTTTTTTTGGAAGAGCTGTTCATTCAATTTATAAAAACCATTAATGAATACAATACATTGTTTCACATAAATTTTTTGTAAAAGCTAAATCGTTTTACTATAATTACAGTGCAATACACAAAATTGGAATTGTAAACATCATAATTCTGAGAAAAGAATTGCCCGTAACATAAATAGTTAAATAATTGTTGTCTGCGTCTTTCCATGAAAAAAACATACTTCTACCTAATCTTGTTTTTTTCATCGGCAGTTTTCGCCCAAAAGGCTTACTTTATTGATGGCTATCATGGCGGAGTTTGGGGGCATTATCCTAAAGGCTACACCGGTTATATAGTAGAACAATTAAATCAGCATCCTGACTGGAAAGCAAATCTGGAAATTGAGCCGGAAACTTGGGATCGCGCCCAAAAATTAGATACCGAAAATTATCATAAGCTCCAGAAATTTTTTAAAAATCAATCTAAAAGCGGGAGGGTTGAATATGTAAATCCATCTTATGCCCAGGGATATCTTTTTAATATTTCAGGTGAAAGTATAATTAGTCAGTTTCACTATGGGATTAAAAAAATCCATGAGCATTTTCCCTCTGCGGTTTTCACCAGTTATTCTTCTGAAGAACCTTGTTTTACAAGTGCCCTGCCACAGATATTAACCTCCTTCGGGATCACTAATGCATCCCTAAAAAACCCCAATACGTGCTGGGGCGGGTACACAAGGGCGCACGGTGGCGAACTCGTGAACTGGATAGGCCCAGACGGAACGGGAATCACTACCGTGCCGCGTTACGCAATCGAAAAACTAAAACCGGGTTCTACTTGGGAAACTATAGGGAATGCCAATTCCCCAGAATATATCAAAGCCGCTTTTGATTACGGCATTATAAACCCCATAGGGATGACCTTGCAGGACGCAGGCTGGAAGCAGGGACCGTGGTTAAAAGGGAAACAATATAAACCCAGTGAATATATCACTTGGCGCAATTATTTCGCAAACGTTGCAGATAAGAGCAAAATGACCGCTTGGGATTTTAACCAAGAAGACGTGCTGGTCAGTTTGGTCTGGGGAAGTCAGGTATTGCAGAAACTGGCACAAGAAGTTCGGGTTTCAGAAAACAAGATCATCCAGGCCGAAAAAATCGCCTTCCTCCATCAATTGGAAAATGGTGTGGCCTATCCTGAAAATCGGTTTAAAAAGGCCTGGCAACCGCTTTTGCTCTCACAGCACCACGATTGCTGGATTGTTCCTTATAATACCAGTGATGGAACCAGTTGGGCACAAAAAGTGAAAAGCTGGACAGATTTCTCTAATGCGGTCAGTGATAGTATTATGAATAGGGAAGCTTTCGCGAAAGCACAAACAGGAAAGCGCTATCTTAAAGTCTACAACACCTTGGGTAAAGCGAGAAACGAACTCGTAAACGCTAAGGTTCCGGAAGGTTGGAAAGCTTCTGAAACTGCTATCTTTGACAGTGAGGGCGGCAAGATAATCTCCCAAATAATCCCTTCAGCAGCAGGTGATAAAATGGTATTTAGGGCAGAGATTCCCGCTTTTGGATATGCGGTTTTTCAATTGAAAAAAGAAAAAACTGAAGCTGGTAATAATGGCGCCAAAGCCAAAAAACTAGCAGATGGAACTTATAGTTTAGAAACTGATCTTTATAAAATAGTTGTTGATCCCGCTCGCGGCGGAACTATAAAAAGCCTGATCGCAAAAAATCTTGATGGAAGGGAATTTGTGGATCAAAATTCTGAAAAAGGTTTTAATGAACTGCGCGGTAATTTCTACAACAAGGGCGGTTTTAAGAGCAGTACCCAAAAACCTGCAACGGTTAAGATCACAGAAAATGGTCCACAACAAGTGAAATTATCGGTGCAGGGAGAAATCGCGGGAAATCCTTATAATCAGACCATTTCCCTTTCGCAAGGGCAGGAAAGGATCGATCTAAACCTTAAAATAGACTGGAAGGGAAAGCAGGGCATCGGTGAATTTGAGGAAACAGATTATAAATCTACCAGTTTAAAGAAGGCTTTCTATAATGATAAATACAAATTATTAAGCCTATTCCCCCTAAATCTTTTAGACCAAAAAGTATATAAAAATGCCCCTTTTGATGTGACCGAAAGTAAGCTGGATAATACATTTTTCAGTAGCTGGGATAAGATCAAAAACAACATTATCCTAAACTGGGTTGATATTACAGATGGCAATAACCAATACGGCTGCGCCCTTTTTACCGATCACACCACTAGCTACGCCCACGGAAAGGATTTTCCACTTGGCCTAAATGTGCAATATGCAGGGCAGGGGCTTTGGGGGCGGCACTACACCGTTGAAGGACCTACCGAAATTGAGTATGCCCTTATCCCACATAAAGGCAATTGGCAGGAAGCTGAATTATGGCAGCAAAATGAGCGCGTGAAAGAACCACTCCACCCTGTTTTCCTTTCAGGAAAACCGTCAAAAATGAAAAATTCCTTACTAAACCTAGATAAAAGTGGGTGGGTGCTCAGTGCCGCTGAAGTACAGGATGGCAATATGTTGATGCGTATTTTTAACGCAGAGGGGGATGCAGCACCGGGGATATTAAATTTTAGCTTCGATCCAGGTAATGTGGAACTGGTGGAGCTTAATGGCAAAACAGGAAAAAAACTTTCCGTTGATGAAATCAATGGCTCTTATCAGGTAGAGATTGATATGCCACAATTTGGCTTTAGGACATTAAAACTTTCAGGTAACCAAAATTAAATAGAACATGAAAAAAACAGTATTTACCGCATTTTTAGCCATTCTAATGGTTTTTTCGGCAAAAGCCCAAGCCTTAAAACCTTTTAAAGATGGGGATCGTGCGGTTTTTTTAGGGAATAGCATTACACATGCCGGTTATTATGAATCTTACATTTGGTTGTATTACATGACCCATTTCCCTGAACGGAAAGTTTATGTGTTGAATGGTGGTTCTGGAGGGGATATCGTGGGTCAAATGAATGCTCGTTTTGAGGATGATATTCTGCCGATGGACCCCGATATTGTCATCCTCACTTTCGGAATGAATGACTCTGGTTACTTTGGAACTGATAACCCGGAAACCGCAAGGAAAAGCGTCGAAAAATCGTATCACGATTTTGGTTTAATGCAGGAAAAATTAAAAAGTCATCCCGAGATTACCTCCGTAATCATGAATTCTTCCCCTTATGACGAAACCCAACAGCACGAGGGGACTATCTTTAAAGGCAAATCAAAAATTATAGAAGATATTGTTGAGTTTCAAAAAAAGGCGGCTACAAAGAATGATTGGCCGTATGTAGATTTATATTACCCCATGATGGAGATGAATTTAAAGGAACAAAAGAAAGATCCCACCTACAGTATTTTGGGAGAAGGCCGGGTTCATCCGGGACCAGGAGGCTATTTAATTATGGCATCCCTATTTTTAAAGAATCAGGGATTAGCTGGGAAACCAATAGCAGATGTTGCCGTAGATGCACAAAATTCTAAAGTTGAAAAGTCAGAAAATTCAAATATATATTTATTAGATGCCAAACCAGAAAAAGTATCTTTTGAGTATAAAGCAAAATCACTTCCTTTTCCTATCGATTCTACAGAATCTACCTGGGGAAATCCTCAAAAATTAAGCGATGCTTTTAAAGTATATCCATTTACCAAAGTATTTAACCAAGAAATCCTTCAAGTAAAAAACCTAAAGCCGGGAAATTATCAATTGATTATTGATGGGGAAAAAATTGCTGAATTCTCTTCTGATAGTCTAAATAAAGGCATCAATATGGCATTATATCCCAATACGCCTCAATATAAGCAGGCGATGAACGTGATGTTTTTAAATGAGCAGCGTAAAGAAATCGAAGGAAAACTACGTGAATATTATTGGGTACAATCTAATTATTTTAGGGATAAAGGTATGCTGTATGAAGATTCTCAGCGTGCCTATGATAGGGCCAGTCAGGAAAAAGATGGTTTTGTGGGAAGTAAAATGGGGGTGTACAGAACGGCTCGATTTCCTGAAATACGCAAAATGTGGGAAGATAACCGCAAGGTTTTATTAGATAAAATTTATGAAATCAATAAACCAAAGCCGCATAAAATCGAAATAATGCCTATAAATACCGGAAAATAGATTTAAAATGAATAAAACAACCCGTTTCACTTTAGCCGTTTTAGGTATTTTATTTTTGGCCGCTTGTCAAGAACCTAAAAAAGACCACCAGAACAAAAAATTTTCTTCGGAAATCACAAAAGAACCCGCCGATTATGTGAACCCGATGATTGGTGCCAGTACCAGCGTGGGTGATGCAGGGGTTTATCACGGTCTGGGAAAAACATTTCCCGGCGCCGATACACCCTACGGGATGGTTCAGGTAAGCCCAAATACAATAACCGGCGGTGATAATGGTTCGGGTTATAGTGATGAGCATATCAGTATTGAGGGTTTTGCCTTTACCCAAATGAGCGGTGTGGGCTGGTTTGGTGATCTGGGCAACTTTCTGGTAATGCCCACCACCGGCGCGTTGAAAACAAATTCAGGGACTTTAGAAAATCCTGATACAGGATACCGTTCACGGTATGATAAAGATTCAGAAAAAGCTTCTGCGGGATATTATTCGGTAAAACTGACCGATTACGAGATTAAAGCGGAAGCCACCGCGGCCCCACACAGCGGGATGCTTCGGTTTACCTTTCCTAAAAATGATTCTTCTAAGATTCAGATTGATTTGGCACGTAGGGTAGGGGGGACTTCGACTAGGCAATATATAAAAGTGGTTAATGACCATACCATAAAAGGCTGGATGAAATGTACGCCCGATGGCGGTGGTTGGGGAAATGGTGATGGTAATGCCAATTACACCGTTTATTTTTATGCTGAGTTCAGCAAACCTTTTGCAGATCATGGCGTCTGGTCTGCCAATATTCCTGATGACTGGTCGCGCAAACGTGAAAGTGTGGTCAGCGAAAAATACCAGGCGCGCATTGCAAATTCCGAAATTCTAAAAGGTGTCAAGGAAAAAGAGGGCAAACATTTAGGGTTTTATGCTGATTTCCCAACTTCGGAAGGGGAGCAGGTTTCGCTTAAAGCGGGAATATCGTTTGTAAGTGTAGAAGGTGCTGAAAAGAACGTAAAGGCTGAAATAAAAGGATTTGATTTTGATTCCACAAGGCTTAAGGCTAAAGAATTATGGGATAAATCCCTATCTAAAATTAAAATAGAAGGTGGCACGGAAGAGGAAAAAACCGTTTTCTACACCGCTTTATACCACACGCAGATCGATCCGCGTATTTTTGAAGATGTGGATGGCAATTATCCCGGTGGTGATGGGAATCCCCATCGCTCAGAAAATTTTACCAAGCGTACCATTTTCAGCGGTTGGGACGTTTTTAGGAGTCAGATGCCATTGCAGACTGTAATTAATCCGCAGCTTATCAATGATCTTGTAAATTCTCTGGTCACGCTTGCCGATGAGAAGGATAAAGACTATTTGGAGCGCTGGGAATTTTTGAATTCTTACAGTGGCTGCATGCTCGGCAATCCGGCCGTTTCGGTCATTGCAGACGCTTACGCGAAAGGGATTCGGGATTATGATGTGGACAAAGCCTACCAACTATCAGTGGGCAGCGTAGAAAAGTTTGGGAATGGTGAGCTCGGGTATACCCCCGGAAATCTAGGTATTTCCTATACCTTAGAATATGCCTATTTTGATTGGTGCGTTTCACAGTTGGCAAAGGAACTAGGGAAAACGGCCGATGCAGAAAAGTATCTGAAACGGTCTAAGGATTATAAGAATATTTTTGATCCTGAAAAAAACTGGTTCCGCCCCAAGGACAGTTTGGGAAATTGGCTCCCTTGGCCCAAAGATGGTCGTCTTGAGCAATGGTACGGCAGCATGGAAAGCAATGCTTATCAGCAGGGCTGGTTTGTACCGCAGGATGTTTCAGGAATGGTCAATCTTATGGGCGGGACAGAAAAAGTAAGGGGAGATCTTATAAATTTCTTTGAGAAAGCCCCGGAAAACATGATGTGGAACAACTATTACAATCATGCCAATGAGCCCGTGCACCACGTTCCCTTTCTGTTTAATAAACTGAACGCTCCTTGGTTAACACAAAAATGGACCCGTTTTATCTGTAAAAATGCCTATCACAATTCTGTAGAAGGTCTGGTGGGCAATGAAGATGTGGGCCAAATGTCCGCTTGGTACGTTCTTGCCGCGAGCGGAATTCATCCCATCACGCCCGGAAGTACCAGATTTGAGATCACCAGTCCGGTTTTTGACAAAATCACTTTAAATGGGGATACAGACCACCCATTTACTATTGAAGCTCAGAATAATAGTGCTAAAAACATTTATATTCACCAGGCTATACTGAATGGAAAGGAATACAACAAATCATATATCGATTATAAGGACATCATTAAAGGGGGCAGGTTAACTTTTGAAATGAAATCCGAACCGAATAAAAATTGGGGAAAAGAATAAAAATATGATCAAATTTTATACATCAATTATTTTATTGCTTGGCATGTTATCTATAAATCAGGCGGTGGCGCAGATTATCCAGCAAAACGTGATCGCCGGAGAGCTGCCAGATCCATCTATCATTGAAGTCGATGGGATCTATTACGCAACTGGTTCTTCTAACGATTGGGGGCCTATTTACCCCATCTACAAATCCAAAGATCTTGAAAACTGGAATTTGATAAGCTATGTATTTCAGGAGAAACCAGACTGGACAAAATCCAGTTACTGGGCACCGGAATTGTTTTACCAAAATGGTACTTTTTATTGCTATTATACCGCTAAAAGAACCGATGGCACCTCTATGCTTGGGGTGGCGACTTCTAAAGATATTTCAAAAGGTTTTACAGACCATGGCGAGCTTTTGGAGTGGGGAGATGAAGCTATAGATGCCTTTGTGTATAAGGAAAATGGAACCTTATACCTAACTTGGAAGGCTTATGGTCTTACCCAGGATAAACCCATTCAGATTTTGGGTGCGGAATTGAGTAGGGATGGTCTTACAGTAAAGGGAGAAGCGTTTAATATGCTAACCGCGAATACAGATTCTTGGGAAAGAGGCGGGATAGAAGGGCAGTGCATCATCAAAAATGGGGATTATCTTTATATGTTTTATTCCGGTAATGCCTGTTGTGGGGAATCTTGTGATTATCAGGTAGGTATTGCCCGGGCAAAGACAATGAAAGGCCCTTGGGAAAAATACGAACTTAATTCTTTACTGAAGGGAAATGAAACCTGGAAATGCCCAGGTCACGGTACCGCATTACAGACAAACAATAAATGGTATTATTTATATCATGCTTATCCTTCCAACGGATTTCCTTATTTAGGTCGTACCGTGCTTTTAAGTCAGATTCAATGGAATCAAAATAACGGATGGCCCTATTTTAAAGAAGATGCTTCCTATGATTCCTCAAAAGTTTTGACAAAAAACTTTGATGACGATTTCAGTACTAAAAAATTAGGAAAGCAGTGGCGTTATGATATTCCCAGTTATACGTTTAAAACGGCTATAAAAGATAAAAAACTTACACTTACCGAAATAAAACGCTCAAATAACAATAATTTGGGAACGGTAATCGGGGTAAATCCAGAGAATTCCGACTTCACCATCACTACAAAAATTGTGGGCCACAATAAAGCATTAAAAGGAATAGCACTTTACGTGACCAAAGAAAATAGTTTAGGTGTGGGTGTTAAAGGAAATTCCTTGATTTTATGGAAGGTAAAAGACGGCCAATTTGAAGCACTGAATACTATACCACTGGACAAAACAGAAAATCTGTTTTTAAAAGGTCGTATTACTGATGCCCATATTGGTGAATTTCAGTATAGCTATAACGGGAATAAATGGGAATCTATAAGTAATAAAAAAGAAAATTCGCTTCGGGTAATTGGGGATAATTTGTCCTGGTGGTCCTGGGGATTAAAAGCCGGTCTTTTTGTTCAGATAGATGCTGAAAGCGGAAATAATCAGGCGTTTTTTGATGAATTTCATATAGAATATGAATAGTATGGCTGATTTCTTATCAAATTTTTCTCTTTTCCAACTGAAAGACAGCTTGACTGAATTTATAAATACATAACTTAAATTCTATAGAATGTTATTAAAAATTAGATTTTCATTGCTTTTTACGCTATTTATCTGTTTTTCGGCATTTAGCGCCAAGGTAGATACTGTTACAACGCACAGTCCGTCCATGAATAAAGACATAAAAGCTGTCGTGGTCACACCTGATTCCTACAACAAAGACCAAAAATTCCCGGTGGTCTACCTGTTGCACGGTTATTCTGGGAACTATAAAGACTGGATCACTAAAGTTCCCGAGATTCAGGATTATGTAGATCGATATAACCTGATTATCGTCTGCCCCGATGGGAATTTTGGCAGCTGGTACATCGATAGCCCCGAAATGCCTGAGTCAAAATATGAGACATATACGGCCAAAGAGCTCGTCCACTGGATCGATAAGCACTACAGCACCATAAATGATCGAAAAGGCCGCGCCATTGCCGGACTGAGCATGGGTGGTCATGGAGCGTTTTACCTTGCATTTAGACATCAGGATATCTACGGTGCCGCCGGAAGCATGAGCGGGGGTGTGGATCTGCGACCCTTTCCCAACAATTGGGATCTATCAAAGCTTTTGGGGACGTATGCAGCGCAGCCCGAAAACTGGGAAAAGTACAGTGTGGTAAACATGACACATTTGCTCACGCCAAATTCTTTAGCAATAATATTTGCCTGCGGGAGCGATGATTTTTTCTATAATGTCAATGTAAACCTGCATAAAAAACTTTTGCTGAACAATATCCCCCATACATTTATTTCTGCACCTGGCGGGCATACTTGGGAGTTTTGGTCAGAAGCCGTTAAATATGAGCTGGAGTTTATCAACACGTATTTTAATAATTGAGCATTAAATTTTTTAAACTGTTTATCTCAAAAAACACCTCAAATAATATAAAATTAGATTTTCAAAAATATCATTTTCATTATTTTTTGAATATTTAAATAAATAGTCATTTTTCACGAAAACGTTGTACTGAACCAATTTATAAATTTTACCGTTATGAAAAGATTTTTATTTTTAATATCATGCCTTTTTATATACACTTCAAACCTGTTTGCTGATATAAAACTTCCCGCCATTATAAGTGATAATATGGTGCTGCAGCAAAAATTTGACACTCCTATCTGGGGCTGGGCTGATCCTGGTGAAAAAATAGCGCTTCAACCCAATTGGCCTAACGCTGAAGCTGTTCATGTTACCGCAGATTCAAATGGCAATTGGAAAGTAGCTCTCAAAACTCCACAGGCAGGAGGGCCTTATCAACTGCAAATAAAAGGTAAAAATACACTCACGGTAAAAAATATCTTAGTTGGTGAAGTTTGGGTGGGCAGTGGGCAATCCAATATGGAAATGCCTGTAGCAGGTTGGCCGAACCAACCGGTAAAAAATTCAGATGAAGAGATAAAGAACGCCGAAAACCCTAAAATGCGCTTGTTTACCGTAGAAAAAAATACAGCTATCGATCCACTAAATGATGTAAAGGGAAAATGGGTAATGGCCACTCCAGAAACCGTGGCAACGTTTAGCGCAACGGCCTATTTTTTCGGAAAAGATCTATACAAAAGCCTGAAAGAACCCATCGGACTGATACATACCAGTTGGGGCGGCACGGTAGCCGAGGCATGGACAAGCGAAAAAGCCTTACGGGAACTGGGCGATTTTGATAAAGAATTGAACACTATCGATTCTATCAAACCAAATATTGACGCAACAAAGGCCGAAGACGAGGCAAATCAACAAAAATGGGAGGAGGCTGTTGCAAATCCTTCAGCGCGTTATGCGCAAATCACTTTTGATGACTCTAATTGGAAGATCATGCAACTTCCTCAACAATGGGAAGATGCCGGTTATCCTGATTTAGACGGAATTGTATGGTATAGAACCACAGTTGAGGTTCCAAAAAATTGGGAAGGGAAAACCTTAATGTTAGATTTAGGACCCATTGATGATATTGATATTACCTGGTTTAATGGTGAAAAAATTGGGGAAACCAAAAAAGAAGGTCTTTATTGGGCCGCGGAAAGAACATATACTATTCCGGGAGAACTGGTAAAAGCCGGTAAAAATGAGATTAGTATCAGGGTGGTTGATTTTGGTGGAAATGGTGGGGTTTACGGTAAAAAAGAGCAATTAAAAATATACCCAGAAAATGGTGCTCCCAAAGAAGGTGTCAGTTTAGCCAAAGACTGGAAATTTTATATTGAGCGCAAAGCCGCTGTGCCAAAATTTTCAGAAAACCCCAATCGTCCCGCGGCACTTTACAACGCCATGCTCGCTCCCATAATCCCTTACGGAATAAAGGGAGTAATCTGGTACCAGGGAGAATCAAATGTAGGACGGGCAGCACAGTATGAACGTTTATTCCCATTAATGATTAAAAGTTGGCGCAAGGAATGGAGTGAAGGTGATTTTCCTTTCTATTTTGTACAGATCGCCCCGTTCGGTTATGCGGGAGATGGGACTGCTTCCGCTGCACTTCGTGATGCGCAGCGCAAAAGCCTACAAGTGAAAAATACGGGAATGGCCATACTGTTGGATATTGGATCTTTAGAAACCATTCATCCGCCAAACAAGGAAGAAGTGGGCAGAAGGCTTTCGCTGCTGGCTCTTGATAAAACCTATGGGGAAAATGTAGTTTCCTCTGGGCCCACAGTAGATAAAATGAAGGTTAGAGGGAATAAAGTTGTCCTTTATTTTAATAATGCAAAAGGAGGTTTAAAAGCACAAGACTCCTTAAATGCTTTTGAAGTTGCGGGAGCTGACGGAAACTTCGTCCAAGCGAAAGCGGTTATAAAAAAGAATCAAATTACACTAACTTCTGACAAAGTACAACACCCAATAAGTGCCCGTTATGCCTGGAAAGATAAAGCTCAGGGAGTATTGTTTAACCAAGCCGGTCTGCCTGCTTCTTCATTTAAAATTTCAAAATGAGCTGTCCTAAAGAAAAAAATATTATGAAGCTGAAAATCACTTTTCTTATATATATTATTTCTTGGTCATTTTTGTTTGCCCAAACCGATCAGCAAAAACTGAAGTTTGCAGATCCTCTTACAGATAATATGGTGGTTCAACAAAATCAGGCATTTACAGTCTGGGGAAGCGCTGCTCCAGATCAAGAGGTGAGTATTAATGCAGACTGGACAACCAATATCACTGTAAAGGCGGATAAAAATGGCGATTTTAAGGGTATTATCTCGGTTCCTGCCGTAAAAAGCGGGGATTTTACCACACATGTATTATCAATTTCCGATGGTAAGGATACAAAGGAACTTTCCAATATTTTAATAGGTGATTTATGGATATGTAGTGGGCAATCTAACATGCAGTTTGCCATGAAAGAGGTGGTTGATGCTAAAAAAGAGATTGCCAAAGCCAATGAACCCAACATCCGTCTATTCAATACAGGCCTTAATTTTAGCAATGAACCTATACAAAACGTGAGCGGTCAATGGGAGGAAGCTTCTCCTGAGACCGTAAAGGATTTTTCTGCAGTGGGTTATTATTTCGGTAAGAGCCTGTCTGATTCCCTAAATATCCCTATCGGACTGCTTTTTACCGGTATAGGCGCTTCTGCTGCACAGGCATACGTTCCGCAGGAGGTGCTTGCAAATGATGCGGTTTTGGATTCGGTATATCTTCAGCCCTATCTACAATCTGAAAAGTCAAAAGAAAAGATTGATGGGGGATTTTCTTTTGAAAAAGTGACCCGTCCATTTTTGTTGTATAATGCCTTGATTTACCCTTTTACAAATCTTTCTGTAAAAGGAATCACATGGTATCAGGGAGAATCAAACAGGAATGAACGCAGGGAGTACACCCATCTGATGTACAAAATGATCGAATCGTGGCGAAAGGCTTTCGGTCAAGGCAACCTACCGTTTTATTACGTACAAGTAGCTCCCTTTTTCTATGATATAGAAGATCCCAAAAAGGCAGACTACGCTTTTTTTCGCGAAGCGCAGGAAAACATATCAAAACTGGATAATACTGAGATGGTATTAACCATGGATGTAGGCGAGGCTAAAAACCTGCACCCCAAAAACAAAAAACCGGTGGGGGAGCGGCTTGCCAGAACAGCTCTAAATAGGACATACGGGGAGCTGGGTATTGCTTATCGGGGACCGCACTTTGAATCTGTAGACTTTGAAAATGGTAAAGCAATAGTTCATTTTGAACCGCAAACCATTAAAAGTGGGCTGCGCACCAATGACGGGCAAGCACCCCAATTTTTTCAGTTGGCCGGAGCTGATAAAGTATTCCATTTCGCAGAAGCGAAAATTGTAGGTAATAAGATCGTCGTTTCGTGTTCCAAAGTTCAAAAACCGGTCGCGGTACGGTATGCTTTTACCAACTATCCGGTGACCAATTTAGAGAATGGCCAGGGGCTGCCCGCAGTGCCTTTTAGGAGTGATGCATGGGAAGAGCCTGAGCATGGGAAATAGAATAGAAAATTGGTTTCCTTTAGTAAAATATAAATCGACAATAAATGAAAATACTTCAATTCTTTTATTCTTCTATTAATGGGGCTTCCAACAAGATTTTTGTTTTATTCATAGTTTATTAGGAATAGACAGTGATTCACCAGGCTTTAAAAAAATAAAAATTGAACCTCATCTAGGATCGATCAGAAAAATTAGTACTGAAATACCCCATCCAGAAGGCAAAGTTAAAGTCTCTTATGTTCTAAATGGGGATAATTGGAAAGTAGACTTAACGCTTCCGCCTGGCACAGAAGGTGAATTGATTTGGAATGGGCAAAAATATTCTCTTAATGAAGGTAGCAATGCTTTTATACTATAAAGTGATTTAAATCTCTTTGTTTAGATTATTTACATCCTCGGAAACTTTATGCGGTCATTTTTTAATTTTGATTTTATTCTTAAATAACCGCTTTGATGAGAAAACAGGATCTTATTGGCATTAATAATAGTATTCTCAAGGTTTAAAAGCCAAAAGACTTAATATCACGTAGTCTTTTTTGAAAAAAAAGTCTAAAAAATTTTTTTTCCTAAAAATTCATCTATATTCGCAATATAGGTTTTTCTCCGTATTTTCTAACTAAAACGTTTTAATCAAAAGTTATCGTAAAATAGGAGTTTGAGAATTTATGCGCAAACGATTGAGTCGCGATTAAATTTTATATTTATGAAATTACAATACTTGATTTACTTTTTTTTGACTGTAGGATGTTTAAGCTCCTGTAGTAAACAAGGTTTTCTTGATGAAACTGAGACCACAGATCTTGATGAGAGCAAGGTGTTTGCAGATAGTACCTACACCACGGCTTTCCTTTCTGATATTTACACTCAGGTAGGCTTTAGTAGTGATCCCGGTCGTTTTAGTGCCGCTTTTACCAATCATGGTGGGCTTCAGACTGCTTCAGATGAAGCGGAGCCGCGCATAAGTTCTGATATAACCACAGATCTACAATTTATTACAGGAACTATTAATCCTGTGGTTGTTACCAATGATGCATGGAATATATGCTACTCTAATGTCAGAAAGGTAAATCAGCTTTTGAAACATCTGCCGGATGCCCCACTCACAACAGCGAGAAAACTACGCTACGAGGGCGAAGCACGTTTTTTAAGAGTTTGGTACTATTCTATTCTGCTAAAGCATTATGGTGGGATTCCCCTTGTAGGCGACCAGATATTTGGCGTAGGTGATGATATCCCCACTGTGAGGAATACTTATAAAGAATGCGTAGATTATATTATTTCAGAGTGTGATGCGGCAGCTGACCTACTTCCTGCAGACCCCAGTGGGCGAGATTATGGAAGAGCAGGGGCTGGAGCATGTAAGTCGTTAAAAGCAAGGGTGTTGTTATATGCAGCAAGTCCTTTGCATAATGGCAATGATTACCCGGAGCCATATAACGCGTTACTAGGATATCCTGATTTTGATATGAACCGTTGGAAACTCGCATCAGATGCTGCAGAAACAGTAATAGGATCAGGAAATTATTCTCTTTATGTAGATAATGATGTGGAGCCCGGCCGCGGTTTTTATCGCATTTGGGTCGCAAACGATTTCATAAGTGACGGTGCATATAGCGGTCATATTTTTGCGCAAAAAGCAACATATGCTACTCCTGGAAGGGCAGGATTATTTAATCCCCCATCCAGAGGAGGTGGAGGTGGAGGTTATCCTTATCAAGAATTGGTAGATGTATTTCCCATGAGCAATGGAGAACAAATTGATTCGCCAAGTTCTGGGTACGATCCCCAAAATCCTTATGCTAATAGAGATCCAAGATTTTATAATTCAATTGTATTTGATCAGGTACCCCTCCAAAATGGTTTTGATCCAAATGTGCCCGTAGATATTTACTTAGGTAATTTTAATGGTAAACTGGCGGGTCAGGATGCCGTACACTCCGGCACACCTACTGGATATTACATTAAGAAAATGATGCATAGAGTAGCTGCCGCTAACTACTTTGTTGCTACAGATCAATCAAGACCATTAATAAGATATGCTGAAATCCTTCTTGATTATGCCGAGGCGAAAAATGAATTTGACGGCCCTACGCCTGAAGTTTATTCCGCTCTGGAAGCCATAAGAGAAAGGGCTGGTTTAAATCCGTTTCAGTTACCTTCTGACTTGAGCCAAGACCAAATGAGACAGGCCATCCGTGATGAGCGAAGAGCAGAACTGGCTTTTGAAGGTTTTAGATTCTGGGATGTAAGGAGGTGGATGATCGCAGAAGACACTGAAAACCGTGCTATGACAGGTATGGAGGTAATAAGGAATGGTGATTCAGTAGAATATAATCGTTTTGACGTTAGAACGCATGTATTTCGTCCGGCTGCCTATTTCTGGCCAATACCATATAGTGAGGTTGCAAAATCGCCTGATTTGCTCCAGAACCCATTTTACTGATAAATGTCTGTTTCAAATAATGGCTAAAGAGCACACTTAAAACGAATGGTTGCGCCAATCCTTTTTAAATGGGATATGAAATAATACAGCATAAAGCTTGATTCAAATTTCAAATATGTTTTTCAACCGAATATCTACGGGCTGAATCAGGGGTGTTGAACCAACATATAATATTTAAGTATCCAATAAATTAAACAATATGAAACATCATTACAAGATCACAGGTTCATTTCTTTTTGTATGTGCGTTTTTGGTTTCGATTCTTTCCTGCTCCACGGAGGCGGAGGAAAATCATTATACAGAGCCAGTCAAGAACATTAGTGGCAGCTGGCAGGTTGTGCAGGCCTTTCGCAATGAGGCCGACATCACTGATCTGATGGAATTTGGTGAGTTTAAGATCAACTTCAAGGAAGATCAATCCTATACTCTTGAAAATTATATTCCATTTTTAGTGAGCAAGCCGGGCACCTGGTCCCTTGACGACCCACAATATCCCCTCAATATTTCATTTAGTGAGGATGCTGGTACAGATAAGGTGCAGACCCAGCTTAATTTCCCCATACAGGGGGGCAAGCGCCAGATTCGTCTGACTTTTAGCCCCGGATGCTCCAGCAACAGTTATACTTATGTGTTTGAAAAAGCACCTCAATAGATCGATCTCCAATAGATGAATACTGAATCATTTGACAAGGGTGAGCCAGGCCTAAAATAATAAATTAAATATATGAAAGTAGGATTTATAAGTAAAGGGAAGTTAATGCGCTTGACGGCTTACGGTATGCTCTTTCTATTAGCTTGGTCTTGCGTTTTCCTGGATGATCTTGAATATCCAGAAACGGCCACAGCAGGTGAGACCGCAACCTTTAGCATGAACGTGCGGATTGAACCTGCGGAGGATGCAAGCAATGAACGACTTGTAGTGGGTTATCTAGTGCCCAAAAGTTGGGATGCCGCTAATAATACTGCAGTGACCTATACCAGTAGCGTAGATGAAGGAGTTCAAACAGCCACGCTGATCCCAGAGGGCAACCTGCCCAAAAATGGAAACGGCCTGACCTGGCAGGAGGGTATTAAAGAACAGTTTGGTTTCGGGCCCAATGTTCTTAACGATATGGAATGGGTTGTGTTTTGGACGGATAAGGTTTATAGTGTATCCAATGGAGAAAAGATCAATGCCAAATTTAATCTTAAAACCAAACTGGGGACAGAGAATTTACGGGTAAAGCTTGGGTTTTTCATCAATAATACCGGTGATGGCCTAAGCGGTGACACAAAACGAGCTAAGGCTCTTTTTTCCGATTGCATAGAGATTACCGGTGGTGACGGAGCAGTGACAGATTTTTGCGAGCTGCACCTTAATTCTGCACAGCCAGTTACGGCCACTAAAGATGATATTTTAACCTTCAAATTTCAGGGTGATGTGGCTGAAAATGCCCTTAATGGTGCTTCTGAGATATTTTTCTGCGCCACGGCCTATACTGATAATGATAATTCCTATACCGTCTGCGATCTGGGCCCAAACTCTAAAATGAAGAAGGAATCCGATTTTGGAAACACCTATGGTATTACATTCTGGCCTGGTGGCTATTTTAATATTCCTGCCGGGGAAACCATAACTCGTATAGAATATTCTTTTAAAAATAAAGACGGCTCTATTGAGGTGGTCGATAACAATGCATCTCTCTTTCAGTACTTTTTTAAATGCGGATGACTCAGTACTGTAGACAATTCCAGGAGCAATGAAACCAAAGTTCACTATTTTAAACGCATAACCTATGCTTGATTTTTACTCTAAAAAAAACAGAAAGCGCACGATTCTATTGTTTTTTATAATTTCCCTGATCAGCCCTTATCTTATCCTGGCCCAGGACAGCAATGACAGTATTCCTTCAAACACTGTGGGAACGATCAGTGACAGCTATGGCAATCCCATACCGAATGTTGTGATTAGGTCTGCAAAAAATGATATCCTCACCAATACCAATGATAATGGTTTTTTTCGGTTAAACAGGGAAAATAACTTTGAATTATTTTTAGATCATAAAGGATATTATGAGAAACATATTAAGATCGATCCCCTTTTGTCAGATAAGGATACTTTGAAATTTAGGCTTACCGAAAGATACCTTAAAAATCCAGATAGTCTCGATATACTCTATGCAACAGTTGACAAACGGAAATATCTGGGTGCTGCCTCCACTGTTTATACCAATGAACTTTCAGATAACCTGTCGCCAACTTATTTTTATTCCCTAGCAGGAAGGCTGACCGGACTTTATACAGAACAGTTCAGAGGTATAAGGGCTCCCGCCACCTCTTCTAATTCAAATCCTGATCTTATAGGTAGTATTCCTGTTTTGGGTAACTCTGCGCCAAGTGATAATACCGAGTTTTATTTGAGCCTCAGGGGACAGAGCCCGGTAACGGTGATAGATGGTGTACAGCGGGATATTTCTTCTATAGATCCAGAAAATATCGAGTCAATCTCTGTACAAAAGGACGCACTGTCTTCTATTTTATTGGGAATGCGCAGCTCGCGAGGCGTACTTTTGGTTACTACCAAAAAACCCGATCAGGTTGGCTTTGAGGCGTCTTTCACAGCACGTGCAGGTATACAGGAATCCCTTAATGCTCCCGAACCCCTATCCGCGTTTCAGTATGCATATCTGCTCAATGAAGCTTTACAGAACAACGGTTCCTCTCCCGTTTATACTCCCAATGATTTTGAGACCTTTAAAAATGGTGCAGATCCTTATTTGCACCCTAACGTAAACTGGTATAATACGGCCTTAAAAGAGACTGCCCCCATATCTTCATATAACCTGAACGTAAAAGGAGGTGGTGAAACGGCACATTATTTTGTGGGACTGGGCTATTTTAACCAGCAGGGTTTGTTTGAATCTTCAGATGAAAATAGTTACGACACCAATTTTGATCTGAAACGGTACCTCATAACCTCAAAACTTGATGTGGATGTGACCGAAGATTTTGAGCTACAGCTCAGCCTCTTTGGCCGTATAGAGGATGGTCTGCAACCTGGAGCTGGGGCGGAAAATATATTGTCAAGCATATATACAACGCCAAATAATGCATATCCAGTACTCAATCCTAATGACTCTTATGGCGGCAATGTCTCATTCACAAACAATATTTTATCCCAGACCGTTAATTCTGGTTATATTAAAGACAGTAAAAAGGATGCGATCGCAACATTAGATCTTAATTATGACCTACATAATTTTGTGGAGGGGCTTTCAGTAAAGGCATTGTCGAGCATATCGACTCAAAACAGATCTGCAATTGTACGCAGTAAACAAGGCTTGGTCTATCAATATCAGCCTGCCCAAGATGAGAATGACGTTGACAGTTATACTCCCTTCGGCAGCCTTAATTCACAATCAAACAATTTTGTTTCGGTGGCCACCTCAAGATACTGGTACGGCCAATTAGCGCTTAACTATGAGACCAATTTTGGGAATCATTTTTTCGAGGGAAAATTACTGGGGGATCAATATGTAATATCCCTAAACTACGACCTGCCTCAGCGTCCTGCAGATCTCACAGCCAGTATTAAATATAATTATGCAGGGAAATATTTTGCGGAGGCAGCCGTCAATAGTGCCTATTATAACCGTTATCGCCCGGGTAAGCAATGGGGTACTTTTTATGCGTTTGGGGCTGGTTGGGATATGGCTCAGGAGGATTTTCTCAATCAGGTCACTTGGATCAATCAGCTTAAACTAAGGACTGTTTATGGCAAAACAGGTAGTGGTATAGACAATTCTGGTTATTATATATGGAGGCAATCCTATTTTGAGAGCCCAGTAACTAATATTTATCTACAAGGGTATTCTGATGCATTGGGAAATGGTGTATATGAGAACTCGCCGCTGGCCAACCCTAATATTACCTGGGAAAAAGCCCATAAACTTAATGTGGGTGTTGATATTTCCTTATTTTCCAATCACCTGAATTTCACCGCAGATTATTACTATGACAAATACTACGATCTATTACAGGTACGAGGGAAAAGTATTGCACTTATAGGTTTTGCTTATCCACCCGAAAATATAGGTGAAAACCTTTTTAAAGGTATAGAGACTTCGCTAACCTATCAAAATAATGTGGGAGCATTCAATTATTTTGTGACCGCCAATTGGTCCCAAAACTCCTCCGAAGTTTTATTTATGGATGAGCAGTTTAAGCCACAGGAATATAATAAAAGAACTGGGCAGCCTGTAGGCACACGCTTTGGGTTAGTTGCTGATGGTTTTTACAACAGTCCTGAAGAAATTGCAGAGAGCCCGGTAATTGAGGGTTTTGAGATTCAGCCGGGGGATATCAGATATAAAGATCTTAACAGTGACGGGGTCATAGACCAATTTGACCAAAAACCCATAGCCAATACCAAACCACTTTCATTTTATGGCCTTACAGCTGGTTTCAATTTTAAAGGCTTTGATTTTAGTATTTTAGTACAGGGTGTTTACAACAGGAATATTTATGTGGCAGATAATGTGCTACAATCCGGTTTTCAAGGAATAGGACAAAGCTATGGCCAGGCTTATAAACCCGTTATTAATAGGTGGACACCGGAAACTGCAGAGACGGCCACTTATCCTCGCTTGAGTGCTGGCGGGAATACCTATAATTTAAATCCTAATGGCTGGTCCACTTCGTTTTGGGTAAAATCAGGTGATTTTGTAAGGATCAAAAACCTCAGCCTCGGTTATACCCTGCCGTTAAGATGGACAAAAGGCTTTTTGGGCTCCCGGATTAAGGTTTTCGCAAATGCAAGCAACCTTTTTACCCATTCTTCCTACGAACTGGTGGATCCAGAGGTAAGCAACTTTACGAACTATCCCATTCAGCGGGTGGTCAGCGGTGGATTAAACTTGAAATTTTAAAAAATAATCAAAATGAAGATCAATATAAAGTTATATAACCTGTTTCTATGTTTGATTTTAGGGGCTTCGGCTATGTCATGCTCAGATGATTTTGAATCTGTTCCCGTAGAGGACTTTACCAAAGATTTTGTGTTTTCAGCAACAGACTCATTAGGCGTTCAATCCAAAAAATATCTCAATGCCGTCTATTCTCAGATTCAGTACGGGCACAACCGTATAGGAAGCAGTTTTTTTAACGCCGGCGATTATCTAGATGCGGCAACTGATGATGCGATATCTTCATCCCTAGATCCAGATAATGCTGTGCTTCGACTGGCCACTGGAAGATACACAGCTGCAAGCCGGGTGGATGGCGAAATGCAATGGGGCGAATTTTATGAGGGCATACGTGCCGCAAGTACTTTTATATCAAATATAGATGTTGTTCCGCTTCGTGGGACCGTAAAAAACGGCAGCATACCCTTAAAGCGCGCCTGGAAGGCCGAAGCACGTTTTATACGTGCCCTGCACTATTTTGAGTTAGTTAAAAGATATGGAGGTGTTCCTTTATTAGGCGATAAACCCCATCAGCTTGGCGAAGATTTAGAGATACCACGTAGTACTTTTGAAGAGTCGGTCAACTATATTGTTCGGGAGCTTGATGCAATTCAAGACAGCCTTAGGATACGTCCTGTAGAAGATCCTGCAAGTAATGGCCATGTGGTCACAAAAGGAGCCGCTATGGCTTTAAAAAGCAGAGTGCTCCTGTATGCTGCAAGTCCACTTTTTAATGGGGGTAATATCAATGGCGACAATGCATTGACAGGTTATGCTACTTATGATGCACAACGCTGGAAACAGGCCGCCGATGCAGCGCGCAATTTTATAGATGAATTCTCCTACTATTCCCTAGTGCCCAATTTTGCTAATATTTTCACAACGGAAGGTAACTCTGAAGTCATATTTTTTAGGCAGGGGAGCGAAAATACAGAGGTTGAGCAAAAAAATGGTCCTATAGGATTCAATGCGCCCAATGATGGAAATGGCAGGACCAGCCCAACAGAAAACCTTGTAAGCGCTTACCCGATGCTGGATGGAAAGGCCATAAGCGATACGACTTCTATTTATGACTATGATCCCACAAACCCCTATGTTATGCGTGACCCAAGGCTTGAACTGACCGTCCTGCACAACAATTCGGAATGGCTGAACAGCAATGTGGAGACTTTTTTGGGCGGGAGTGATAATCCCCGTGGCGCTGTACAGAAAACCAAGACAAGTTATTATATGCGCAAGTTTATGGGAAATTTTGAAAATACCCAGGATTATTCAAACGTCTCCCACGATTGGGTCATATTCAGATATGCAGAAATACTGTTAAATTTCGCCGAGGCACAGAACGAATTTGCTGGCCCTTCCGGCGAGGTTTACCAAGTACTCACTGAAATACGCTCTAGGGCGGGGATAGAACCTGGAGATGACGGTATGTTCGGTCTGGAGCCAAATATGACACAGGATGCAATGCGACAGGCCATACACCACGAGCGAAGGCTGGAAATGGCTTTTGAAGAACAGCGTTATTGGGACCTCAGAAGGTGGAAAACCGCAGAAAACATCTATAATAGTCCTTTCAACGGCCTCGTTATCACCCAGAGCGGTCCATTTTTCAACTACAATATTGTTCCCGTACTTACACCTTCATTTGAGTCCAAAAGATATCTGTATCCCATCCCATATTCTGAAGTGATCAATAATGTAAATATGGTTCAAAATCCGGGGTGGTAAAATGAAGAAGATAATTTTAGATAATCTAAATATGAAAAAAACAGTACTTATAATCCTATTTCTTCAATTTTGTTCCGCTTCATTCGCGCAGCAGATAAATCTTCAGGGAAAGGTATCCTCTTCGGACGGTGAGGCATTATATGGGGTCAACGTTCTCGTAAAAGGTACTACCCGAGGCACCTTGACCAATGAGGATGGGAGATTCCAGATAACTGCAAACCAGGGGGAGATACTGTCCTTTTCCTATGTAGGTTTTGTTACACAGGAAAAGCAAGTGACTGATGCAGATTTTGTTGATATTGTAATGGCACTGGATCAAGCGTCGCTGGATGAGGTGGTGGTAGTGGGTTATGGGGAGACGAAACGGATTACCAATACAGGTTCGGTAAGTTCGGTTAAAGCCGAGGAGATAAAATACGTACCTACGGCCTCCGTTCAGAACGCATTGGCGGGCAAGCTGCCAGGATTCTTTTCGCAGCAGCGTTCTGGGCAACCGGGTAGGGATGCTTCAGACTTTTTTATACGCGGGGTAAGCTCCCTGAACACAGAGGGTAACCAGCCGCTGATTATTGTGGACGATGTGCAATATACCTATGATCAACTGCAGCAGATCAACGTAAATGAGATTGAAAGCATTTCCATACTCAAAGATGCCTCTACAACGGCCATTTATGGTATAAAAGGGGCAAATGGAGTACTAGTGGTACGAACCCGCAGGGGAAAACTGGGAAAGCCCAAGGTAAATGTTAGAGTGGAGGCAGGTTTACAGACACCCGTACGAACACCCAATTTTTTGGATGCCTATAATACGGCTTTTTTGGTAAATGAAGCGTATCGAAATGATGGCCTTCAACCTTTGTTTACTCAGCGTGACCTTGATCTTTTTCAAAATGGGGAAGATCCTTATGGTCACCCAAATGTGGACTGGTACGATAGAATATTTAAGACCTTTGCATTTCAGCAAAATGCAAATATCGATATTTCTGGAGGAACCGATAGACTGCGCTATTTCGTTTCTGGAGGCGCCTTTTCGCAGAATGGATTGGTGAATGACTTTTCAGATCCCTATAATGAGGTCAACAACAATTATTTTTATAGACGCTTCAATTACAGGGCCAACTTGGATTTTGACGTCACAGAAACCTTTTCGCTTCGCCTAGACGTTACTTCCCGTTTTGGGAACATTAACCAGCCGCGCGGGCAGAATGTTGTGAGCGAGATTTATGATTTTTCAAAAATCCATCCGTACTCAGCCCCATTTCTCAATCCCAATGGCTCTTATGCCTATGCCTATGACACTCAGGATAACCTGCCCACCATAAATGCAAGGATCGCTAATGGTGGATATGACCGTATCCGTAGGACAGATTCCAATATACTGCTGGGCGCTACCGAAGATTTGGACAAGTATGTCAAGGGTCTCTCGGTAACTGGACGCATGGCTTATTCAAGTGTGGAGGAGAATGATAGGCAGGTTTTTAGGAGCAGTTTTCCCACCTATCACTACAATCCGGTGAACGGTGCCTATACTATTGATCCCCGTGGAAATTACTCGTACGGTACCTATGCTGTATTAGGAAATCTAAATGTCTCGACCAAGAATCTAAATCTTCAGGCCTTTTTAAATTATGATAGGCAGTTTAATGATGTGCATAATGTATCAGCCACTTTGTTATATAATAGACAGAGTACAAGTTCACAGGCCGATGTGCCCGCAAATTTTGAAGGATATACGGCCAAGCTAAGCTATAACTTCAAAAATAAATACCTAATTGATCTAAATGGGGCCTACAACGGTACTGACCGTTTTGGCGCTTCAAATAGGTTTGGTTTTTTTCCCGCAATCGGGGTAGGTTATAGTATATCTGAAGAGGGTTTTTTTAAAGAATCTTTCCCTTATGTAGATCTTTTAAAGATAAGAAGTTCCTATGGTATCGTAGGTTCTGATGCCACTTTTGGTAATCGTTACCTATACCGGCAGGTCTATCAGAATGGTGGCGGCATCCCTTTTGGCGAATCAAATGTCACCTATCCTACAATTTATGAAGGTAGTTTGGGAAACCCCAATGTAACTTGGGAAAAGGCACGAAAATTTGACGTGGGCATTGATCTTAATTTATTTGAGAACAAACTTTCCGTAACGGCCGATTATTTTTATGATTATAGGTATGATCAACTGGTGACAAGGCAGGATATACCCGATATTTTGGGTATTGGCTTGTCGCCTAACAATATTGCGGAAACATCCAATCAGGGTTTTGACGGTCAAATCACCTATCAGACCGAGATTTTTGATGGTTTTCAATTCAATTCAAATTTTGTTTTTTCTTATGCCAAAAATAAAGTTCTATATAAGGCAGAGGCACAACAGGCATTTCCCTGGCTTACCGAAACAGGACAGCCCATCGGCCAACCTTTCGGTTATTCTTATATAGGTTTTTATACGAAAGAGGACATTGCTCAAAATAGTGATAGTAATCCCGAAAATGATGTGGCAGTGCCGTTGAGCGATGTGCCCGTGCAGGCCGGGGATTTAAAATATAAAGATCTTAATGGAGATGGAATTATCGATAATTTTGATCGGTCAGCTATTGGTAAGCCTAACCTGCCCACAACAACGTTGGGTCTCGCGCTAGGCGTAAACTATGAGGGTTTTAGTGCAAAAATACTGTTTCAAGGTTCCTTTGATTACAGTTTTAGCGTTGTGGGTACAGGTATCGAGCCATTTAAAAGCCAGTTTCAACCTCTTCATTTGCAACGATGGACGCCTGAGACAGCAGCCACAGCAGAATTTCCTCGTTTGACTACTAATCCTACCACAGTGAACAGTAGTGCGGCGTTTATGTCAGATTTTTGGCTGGTTGATGCATGGTACGTGCGCTTAAAGACGGTGGATCTCAGTTACCAGCTGCCAGACAGGTGGCTTCCATTTGGAATTAATAATACTCGGATATATGTCAACGCCTACAATTTGTTGACTTTAACAAGCTATGATAAATATCAACAGGATCCCGAGATCAATACCAATACTGCAGGGGATGCCTATCTCAACCAAAAGGTGATAAATCTTGGTGTTCAAGTCGGTTTTTAACGGATTTTTCAGAATGTTGCAGTATTTAGGCTTATATCGAGAGTTAAAACAAAGGAATCCGTGATTTTTGTCAAAATGAAAATTATATAGTGTTTATTAGAAACTATGATTTTTCACTTGAGTATGTATTACCATAAACCAGTATACATTTGGCTTAAACCTTCTATCTATGAGAAATATTTTTATTAGCCTCTTTTTCTTTCTCCCCTTCCTCATCTGTGCACAGCAAAATAATCTGGTGGACTATGTAAACACACTTCAAGGTACTTTTTCTACACCAGACTTAAGCTACGGTAATACTTATCCTACAGTAGCCATGCCGTATCCGGTGCATTCCTTTTCGGCGCAGACCGGTAAAAACGGTGATGGGTGGAAATATCAGTACCAGGCCAAAACCATCCGTGGTTTTCAACAGGTGCACCAGTGCAGCCCTTGGGTAAATGACTATGCTGTTTTTTCGCTAATGCCCGTTGTGGGGAAACTTACCGTAGATGAGGATGATCGTGCCAGTTCTTTTGACCATAAAAATGAAATTGCAAGACCCTATTACTATTCCGTAAAGTTTGATAATGGCATCAAGACAGAAATATCCCCGGTGGAACGCGGTGGGCAGATGCGATTTACGTTTCCTAAAGGGGAAAAAGCTTTTTTGGTACTCGATGGATATACTAAGCAAAGCAATGTCAAGATAGATCCCAAAGGACGTAAAATCACCGGCTGGGTACATAATGGACTATTGATTCCCGAAGATTTTAAAGGGTATTTTGAAGTAGTTTTTGATAAACCATTCAAATCTTATGGTACCTGGGAAAATAAAAACAATACTATAAATAAGGATAGCATAATGGCTGAGGGTGATGGCAAGGGCGCATATGTGGAGTTTGAAGCAGGCACGACGGTACAGGTCAAGATCGCTTCCTCTTACATTAGTCCGGAGCAGGCCCACCTTACGCTAGAGCAGGAACTCTCAAAACACAAAAATCTTGAAGCTACCAAAAACACCGCGAAAGCTTCTTGGAACAAACTTTTCAACCGAGTACTTGTCGAGGGCGGAAGCGAGGACGACAAAGCGACTTTTTATTCCTGCCTTTTCCGGGCCAATCTTTTTTCACATAAATTTTATGAGATAAAGGAAAATGGAGATCCTTACTATTATAGTCCGTATGACGCAAAAATCCATGATGGCTACATGTACACTGATAATGGGTTTTGGGACACTTTCCGTTCTCAGTTTCCACTGACCAATATACTTCACCCTACGATGCAGGGTCGCTACATGCAATCTTTACTAGATGCGCAAAAACAGGGCGGATTTCTGCCCACTTGGTCCTGTCCCGGCATGTCTGGCATTATGATTGGCAACCATGCGATTTCCTTATTGACCGATGCATGGGTAAAAGGGGTCAAGGGTTTTGATGCTGGGGAAGCGCTCGATGCCTATTTTCATGAAATTACCAATAAAGGGCCGTGGGGTGGATCCAGCGGCCGTGAGGATCACGCCAAATGGTTTGAGCTGGGCTACATCCCGTATCCGGATGTGGGCGAAAGCGCAGCAAAGACCTTGGAGTACAGTTATGATGATTGGTGCGGTTATCAATTGGCCAAAGCTGTGGGAAATGATCATTATATGAATGTTTTTGGCCGTCAGATGTACAATTATAAAAACATCTACGATCCTTCTGTAGGGTTTATGCGCGGAAAGTTGGAAAATGGCGACTGGAAACCCGATTTCAGCCCGCTTGCATGGGGCGATCCCTTTACTGAAGCCAACTCATGGCAATATTCATGGTCGATTTTTCATGATGTAGATGGTATGGTCGAGTTGATGGGTGGTAAGGAGAATTTTATAAAGAAACTAGATACTTTTTTTAATATGGCCTCCACGATCGAAGTGGGCAGTTATGGCCATATGATCCATGAAATGAAGGAAATGGAATTGGCAAACATGGGGCAATATGCCCACGGGAACCAACCGGTACTTCACGTACCTTATCTTTACAATTATGTGGGCCAGCCCTGGAAAACACAAGCTAGGGTACGTAAGATCATGAGCCAATTATACAATGCGACACCAAAGGGATATCCTGGCGATGAAGATCAGGGAGGGATGTCCTCCTGGTATGTCTTAAGTGCACTGGGAATTTATAGTGTCACCCCCGGTACCGATCAATATGTTTTGGGGAGCCCAGTCTTTAAAAAAGCCACGATCACTACAGAAGATGGTAAAAAGTTTACGATCGAAGCTGAAAACAACAGTGATGAAAACGTCTATATCCAGTCAGCCACCTTAAACGGGAAAAAATATTCCAAAAACTTTATAACTTATTCTGATATTGTGAATGGTGGCACTTTTCATTTGAAAATGGGTAAAAATCCGGCCATAGATCGAGGAATTGAGGAGAGTGATAAACCATTTTCGGTATCAACAGAATCCGATAATAAAATGAAAAACAATTAAGATGCGCTTAAAAAATTATACTGCCTTCATGAACCTTAAGAAATTCCATAAAAATCATTTTAAAACTGTCACATCTACAGTGGCTGTTATTTTTTTAATCTCATGTGTTACGCCCGAAAAGCAGAAAAAAGGCCAAAAAATTGTCACTGACGATTATGCGGCACTAGTAAATACTGAGATAGGCCACAAGGGAAAAGGGCACGGCACGAGTGAGCAGTATCTTGAGGCGGGCTATACCTTCCCAGGTGCGATGTACCCCTTTGGGATGACGCAGTTTACGCCTACTTTTTTTGCTCCGCAGAAAGGCTTTGTGATTAACCAGTACAGCGGTGCGGGCTGCGAGCACATGGGCAATTGCCCCACCTTGCCAGTTGTGGGCGAACTTACCACTTCCCCTAAGAATATGATGCAGATGGGTACTCAGCTAAAAACCGAAAGTGCCACTGCCGGCAATTATCAGGCCCGGTTAGAGAATAATGGGGTGGATTGTGATTTTACAGTAACACCTAGAACCGGCTTTGCCAAGTTTGACTTTCCCACTGTGGAAGAAAAAGGCACTATTATAATCGGTACGGGGATCAATGCTAATACAATACATAAGGCTCACGTAAAAATCACTGGAAAAAATTCTTTTGAGGGCTATGCGGATGGAGGCTCTTTTTGCGGTTACGAAACTCCATTTATGCTCTATTTTGTGGGAGAATTTGATAACGATGCAACTAAAAATGGGGTTTGGGAACAGGATGATATAAAGGATGATAAAGAAGCTTCAGGAGAGAACTCCGGCGTCTATTTTACTTTTGACCTGTCTAAAGAGAAAGTGATCTCCTACAAAATAGGCGTTTCCTATGTTTCGATTAAAAATGCCCGAGAAAACTTAACTGAAGAAAATAATTCTTGGGATTTTGAAGCGATAAAAAACAAGGCGCAAAATGCATGGAACGAGCAATTGGGAAAAATTAAGGTTGAAGGTAAAGATAAAGATCACCTGACACAGTTTTATACAGCGCTATACCATTCATTTGCCCATCCCAGTATTTTTAGTGATGTAAACGGAGAATATATGGGTGCCGACTTTAATGTGCACCAAGCAGAAGGCTTTGATTATTACACTGCATTTAGCAACTGGGATACTTACCGTACACAGATCCAGCTCATCAGTATGCTTGCGCCAGAAGAGACAAGCGATATGATGAAATCTATAATCGCTTTCGCGGAACAATCCGGTGGCGGATGGCCGCGCTGGGTCATGGCTAATATCGAGACGGGTATTATGCAAGGTGACCCAACTTCCGCTCTAGTGGCGAATGCGTATGCCTTTGGCGCGACTGATTTTGACCATCAAAAAGCACTGGAAATCATGCGAAAAGGCGCAGAAATCCCTGGCACCAGTTCTCAAAGAATAGAGACTCGGCCTTATGATGCGCAATATTTAGTAAAGGGATATGCACCCGCTTCGATGAGTTTGGAGTACAATTCCGCCGATTTTGCCATCGCGCAATTTGCCAAACAGGCTTTGGGCGATGAAAAAGTTTATCAAAAATATCTAAGAGAAGCGCAAAAATGGAAAAATCTATACAACCCCCAAACCAATTGGTTGCAGTCCAGAAATGAAGACGGTAGCTGGAAAGGGCAAAATGACGATATGCGCGAGGCCAGCTACAAGAATTATTTTTGGATGGTTCCATTTAATCTTAAAAGACTGATCGATACAATAGGGGGCCGGCCGTATGCCGAAAAGCGTTTGGATAGTTTTTTTACCAAGTTAAATGCAGATTATAATGATGAGTGGTTCGCGGCCGGCAACGAACCTAACTTTCAGGTACCGTGGGTCTATAACTGGACCGATACGCCTTACAAAACGCAGCTTTTGGTCAAAAAAATCATTGCCCAGCAGTATTCAAACCAAATCAATGGACTCCCCGGAAATGATGATCTTGGGGCCATGGGCGCTTTCTATGTATTTGCAAATATTGGTTTATACCCGGTAATTCCCGGTTTGGGTGGCTTTTCAATTACAAGTCCATCGTTTCCTAAGGTCGAGATAGATTTCCCAAAAGGGAAAAAACTTACCATACGAGGAGGAAATGAGGGAGAGGGAGCACCATACATTCAGACTCTTCAATTAAATGGTAAATATTATGACGGCACTTGGATTTCCCTTCAGGATCTCAAGGAGGGAGGGAGTTTAAATTTTGAACTTTCACCGGAGCCTAATATTTCATGGGGTACTGAGGTAAACCCGCCATCTTTTGATACAAAATAACAGGAAACCGCATTAAAATGAACTTAAGAAAGCCTATTGATATAAGTTTGATCTTTACAGCCCTTCTCGTATTTTTGGCTTGCAGGGTCAATAAAAATTCATCTAAAGAAAACAGCGGTGGGGCAGTTCCAGTTGCTGTTGATTACATTAAGACTGGAGATAAAACTTGGGCGTTGACCAACTTTAAGCGGCCAGAAGGAGTGAATCCCGTGATCGCTCCAGATTCCACAACGTTTTTCGTCTCAAGAATGAGTGGTAGCAGGGTGGGGTGGGAGTCCAATGATGTCTTTAATCCAGCAGCTGCCATAATGGGCGACAGTATTTATGTGCTTTACAGAGCGGAGGATAAATCAGGAAAGGGCATCGGTGAGCGTACCTCCAGGATTGGCTTGGCCAGCAGCGCTGATGGACTGGTTATGCACCGCGATGCCAAGCCAGTTTTATATCCCAAAAATGATGATCAGAAAAAATATGAATGGCCCGGTGGATGCGAGGATCCGCGAGTGGCAATGACCGAAGACGGCACCTACGTCATGCTTTATACACAGTGGAACAAGAAAGTGCCGCGGCTTGCGGTAGCCACTTCGACCAACCTCAGGAACTGGGAAAAGCACGGCCCCGCTTTCGCGAAAGCGTACAATGGCAAATATCTGGACACTGCTAGTAAATCGGCATCAGTATTAACGCATCTGAAAAACGGTAAACTTGTTATTACCAAAGTAGACGATAAGTACTTTATGTATTGGGGCGAAAAAAGGGTATATGCCGCGACCTCAGAGAATCTCTTTGATTGGAAACCTTTAGAAGACGACCAAGGAAACCTAAAAATCCTGATGAAACCAAGGAAAAACCATTTTGACAGCCAGCTGACTGAATGTGGCCCACCGGCCGTAATGACCGATCAAGGTATCGTGCTCATGTATAATGGGAAAAACCTACAAGGGCCGGGTAGCGATCCCGATTATACGGAGAATACGTATTGTGCAGGTCAGGCACTTTTTGATAAAAATGATCCTATCAAAATACTCGATAGACTAGACGACCCCTTCCTGATACCTATGGAGTCTTTTGAGAAAAGTGGTCAATATCCTGCAGGGACCGTATTTATAGAAGGTCTCGTTTATTTTAAAAATAAATGGTTTTTATATTATGGTGGTGCGGATTCCCGGGTAGGTGTTGTATTAAAGGCTGCAAAATAATTTCAAATTTCTTGAAATCAACTTTTCTTGATACATTTAAACTATAACGATAGAAATAATTAAATAACCAATAGAACCAATGAAGAAAATTTACAGCACATTAGTATTGACTTGTTTTTGTTTTATAGCGCACATTAACGCACAACAACCCGAAGCCGCTCTAGGCTGGGAACTGGGTGCACAGGCTTATACTTTTAATCATTTCACTTTTTTTGAAGCGGTAGATAAAACAAAGGAGAGTGGGATGCGCTTTATAGAAGCGTTTCCCGGTCAGACCATCGGCGGCGGAATTGAAGGGAAAATGGATTTTCACATGCCTGCGGAAAAACGAAAACTTATTTTAAAAAAACTCAAAAAGAAGGGTGTAAAACTTGCCGCATTTGGTGTTGTGGGTGCAGATAGTGAGAAGGAGTGGAGGGCACTTTTCGAGTTCGCTAAAGCCATGAGTATAGAGACCATAACATCAGACCCCAATCCCGAAGATCTTAAATTTATATCAGGACTGTGCGATAAATATAAGATCAACCTCGCCATTCATAATCATCCGGAACCTTCGAGATACTGGAATCCTGAGATTGTGCTAGGTGCGATCAAAGGCCTGAGCAACCGGGTAGGTGCCTGTGCCGATGTGGGCCATTGGGTGCGCTCAGGACTCGACCCTATAGAAAGCCTTAAAAAATTAAAAGGTCACATCATATCCCTACACTTTAAGGATATAAACGCAAAAAACAAAGAAGCTCATGATGTGCCCTGGGGAACGGGAATTTCTAATATAAAAGGGATGATGGCAGAACTGCAAGACCAGGGATTCAAAGGTCTCTTTTCTGTAGAGTACGAATATAAATGGGACAATAATGTGCCGGATATTATTGAAAGTGTAAAATACTTTAGGGGGCAACTAAAAGATGTCGGTCAGAAATAAATTGCACCGAATATTTATCGATGAGGAACAGGTGCTTTTAGTTTTATTCCGATGACAAGAATAAATAGCATAGCAAATCAAATTTTAAAACCTTTTATAACCTGACAAAAACTACTGATATGGATTCAAAAAACTCAAATTTGCTTAGCATAAGTGATAGCAGTGCCAATCCTGCCCCTTTGGGCTTGCTTGCTTTTGGCATGACCACAGTGCTCCTAAACCTCCACAATGCAGGTTTTTTTGAGATGAATGCGATGATTTTTGCCATGGGTATTTTTTACGGGGGAACAGCGCAGGTCATCGCTGGAATTTTAGAGGCTAAAAAAGGGAATACATTTGGCCTGACCGCCTTCACATCCTATGGATTTTTTTGGTTGAGTTTAGTAGGTCTTCTTGTCATGCCAAAATTGGGATGGATTACCGCACCTTCAGAATCCGCTATGATCGGTTATTTGATTATGTGGGGTATTTTTACGGGTTTGCTTTTCTTTGGTACGCTCAAAATGAGCAGGGCATTGCAATTTGTTTTTGCCACCCTTACGCTTCTTTTTTTCCTTCTTGCCCTAGGGGATGCCACAGGCAGCGCTACTATCAAATCCCTCACAGGTTTTGAGGGCATCATCTGTGGGGGATCGGCCATTTATGCCGGAGCCGGCACTTTGTTGAATGAAGTTTACGGGCGATCGGTTTTTCCTTTGGGTATTATAAAATAATAATGCTGATTCTAAGGCTTTGAACATTTTTAAGCGTATTGTAGACCACCTAAAAAAAGTTATGCAAACAGTAACAGGTTATTCATCATAAAATAAATATCAGTTGGACAAAGCGGGGGAGGAAGGAAGACCTTTAAAAATTATTCAGTTTGGCGGAGGTAACTTTCTGAGGGCGTTTGCTGACCTAATCTTTCAACAGTTAAACGAAAAAACCGATTTTGATGGCGGGGTAGTTTTAGTAAAACCTACAGAAAGAGGAGATTACAGGGAACTAAAGGCACAAAATGGTGATTTTCATACCGTTTTGGAAGGTTTTAGGCATGGGAAATTGATTTCGGAAATTCAAAAAGTCACAGTGATTCAGGAGATCATCCATTCCTATGCAGAATTTGATCGCTTCCTTGAAACTGCCAGGATACCTTCCATCAGGTTTATAATCTCTAATACAACCGAAGCTGGAATCTGTTTTGACAAAAATGATTCCTTTAATGATAGGCCAGCAAAAGAATTTCCCGGAAAACTCACTCAGTGGTTGTATGCCCGTTTTAAACATTTTGATGGCGACTCTAAAAGTGGGTGTTTTCTAATGCCTCTGGAACTTATTGAAAACAATGGAGCTTCGCTGAAAAAATGCATTCTGCAATATGCCGAACTATGGAATTTGGGCAATAAATTTAAACATTGGATCAACACAAACAACTTTTTTTGCAATACACTCGTAGATCGCATCGTCTCTGGATATCCCAAAAATAAAGTGGCACAATTTACTGATGAATCGATTAAAAATGACAGCCAATTGGTAGCCGGAGAAATTTATATGAACTGGCTTATCGAAACAGAGCATGCATGGGCTCTGAAAAATGTACTTCCCCTGGAAAAACTGGGCCTGCAAATTCAAGTTGTAGATAATCTTAAATCTTACCGCGATATGAAGGTACGTGTACTTAACGGCGCTCATACGGCAATGGTGCCCGTGGGCTATCTTAATGGTGCTCGACAGGTAAGCGATGTAATGGCAAGTGATATTACCAGAAAATTTATTGTACAAATGCTTTCTAAAGAAATAAATCCATCTTTTGAAGGTTTGCCACCTGAAGAAATTAAAAAATTCACAAATGAGACGGTAGACCGCTTTAAGAATCCCAATATCGCCCATAAATTAATCGATATTTCACTCAATAGTATCTCAAAATTCCAAGTACGCTTAGGGCCCAGTATACGAGATTATTCCAAACTTTATGGTAAGCCACCAAAGCTAATAACCTTTTCCCTGGCTTGTTTGTTGAAGTTTTATGAAGGCAAAGACCAAAACGGCGAAATAATCTTATTAAACGATAATAAAAAAAGTATCCAAATTTTTAAAAAAGTTTGGGATGCGTATCGCACTGATCGCATAACTATTGATGAACTTGTTGATCGCCTGGTTAAGGATCCAAATATTTTTAGTGCAGATTTTACAGAAATTCCACAGTTAAAAGATCAACTATGCACGGATCTTGATCAGCTATTAAACCAGCCTTTTCAAAAGGTTTTAAAAAATAAACTGGAAAGCTAAGGCTAAGCCAATTATTTTGCATGTCCAATTACGAAAAAATCCTATTCAGCCACCTTTTCTCAGAATTGAAGATCAATGTTTTCCTGCGATAGTTGTAATCCGTATTCTTCACTCAAATACGTTCTTCAAGATACGATTGTGGTTTTATTTCGATTAATCTTGCCTTCTTTTGACTTATAATATTGGGCTTTTCTACAGAATTACGATTGTATTTGTCATTAAGCCCAACTTCTTGTTAAGACCCTATTAAAGAAAACATAATTGAAATTTATTGTATTACTTAATAATTAATTTTGAGTAATAATTACACACTCCAACTTTTTTAATAATTAAACAAAAAATCACATTATGAAAAAATTATTTTTACTGACAATACTCCTTGTACTCGGAGCGGTCACCACTTCTAATGCACAATTGCAAAAGGGCAATTATATGTTAGGGAGTGATCTGGGCAGCGGCATAACACCTACAGGTAGCAATGGTCTTTTTGGCTTTAACTTTGGGCTCAATGAGGGTGCTGGCTATAGCGTTGGGATTGCTCCTAAAGCTGGTTATTTTATTGATGATAACCTACTTCTTGGTGCAATTGTAAATTTGGGCTTTACCAAGTCTGCAGAAACCAATAATCAATCTACTAAGACCACTATTTATGGGATTCAGGCATTGTCACGTTATTATCTAAGTCCCGGAGAGGCTGGAGTTGATAATCTGTTGCGTAGCGGTCGCTTTTTTGTGGAAGCCAATGCAGGTGTAGCTGGTATTAATATCAAAGATGGCCCAACTACTAATGGCTTCGCATTTGGACTTGGCCCAGGCTATTCTTATTTCGTTTCCAATAATGTGGCTCTAGAGACCTCTGTGAAATATAATGGCCTTGTTGGCGGTGGTAACACTACCTATCAAAATGGTCTTGGCCTTAATTTGGGCATACAGATTTTCCTTCCTTCATCAAGAGTTAAGAATACCTTTGACAATAATTAAGGCATACAAATCCAGTTGAAATTTTAAATTATCCTATTTTAGAAAACTGTTGAAGATTGAAAGAGTAAAAGCCGTTTTCCGATCGATGATCGGGGAACGGCTTTTTAATTAATTGCACTAGATGCCATTTGCGCTGTCTACGGAAAATCTATTTTTTAAGATATTATTTTTAATGTGATTATGATATTTTCACCAAAACAAAAGAGAGAACTCTCATTGAATCAACTATAACATAAGGCTGATATTTTTACTATACGATCTTACTCTTATTTGTTATCCCATAGCCAAAATTCAAAGAGGGTGATCCCAAACTAGGATTTACTCAACTTCTGCGGGTACTTTGTACTCAAAAAGATGTTGTTCCTTGATCAATTTACCTATGCCTTCGGGTAGCATTTTTTCCCAACCCTCCTGACTGTGGGAGATCATGCGCAGTACATCCCTAGAGAATATGGTAAGTATTTCTGGATCGTAATCCTCGATATCTACAACGCGACCATTGTATTTGAAGAATTTGTATAGTTCTTTCATACGGGGATGTACCTTAAGGTTTTCGCTGGTAGTAAACTCGCCGCTCTCAGGATCCTGCATGGGATAGAGATAAACGCGCAGATCTTTGAAGAATAGCTTGCCAAAGGCCTCGAGGATTCCACCGCTAAGATGCCTGTAATACGATTCATCAAAAATATCAACAAGGTTGTTGACACCCATTGCCAGTGCCATTCGCTCTTTGGTGTAACGGCCAAAATATTCGACAAGTCGATAATACTCCTGAAAGTTGGAGATCATCACCGTTTGCCCAAGGCTACATAACAGACGAGCACGATCCATAAAATCCTCCTCGTCAATTTCACCTTCTGCTCTTAGGTTAGAGAGGGTGATTTCAAAAACAACCTCGGTATTTTCCTCTTTTACGCGGTTTTCGTTTAGAAATAGACGTAGGGACTTTTCATACATGTCCATATTGACTTTCGTTACGGGCCTAAAACTTCCGCGCAGCGCTAGAATATTCTTCTTGTAAAGAATTTTTCCAGCAAGAATATTATTTCCATCAGGTCCAAACATAACCGCATCGGTAAAGCCATTTTTAAGCAGTTGCAGGCTCATTAAGCGGTTATCCACCTTCTCAAACTGTGGACCGGAAAAGTTGATGGTATCGATCTCTATCTGATCACGGTCTACATGATCATAAAGGTAGCGCAGCAATTTCTTCGGGGAGTCGTATTTATAATAAGCACCGTAAATAAGGTTTACACCCATAATGCCCAGGGTGAGTTGCTGTAGGCGCGCATCATTTTCATGAAAACGGACATGCAGCAGTATCTCATTAAATCCTCCTTGCGGCTCTACCTGATACTTGATGCCCATCCAGCCATGACCTTTATATTTTTTGGCAAAATCTATCGTAGCCACAGTATTGGCATAGGTAAAATAAAGCTTATTGGGGTGCTTTTCAGGCGAGATCCTATTCTCTAATAAATCGGTCTCATGAGAAAGCATTTTTTTAAGGCGTGCTTCTGTTACATAACGGTGGTCTTCCTCAATGCCATACACGGCATCACTAAAATCCTTATCATAGGCAGACATCGCCTTGGCAATGGTGCCGCTCGCTCCGCCAGCTCTAAAGAAGTGCCTCACCGTCTCCTGGCCTGCACCTATCTCGGCAAAGGTGCCATATATATTTTCATTAAGGTTGATGCGTAAAGCCTTATTGCTGATGGAAGGAACGTTTTCAAACTCCTTATCACCGGGGATCGTGATGGGCATAGCGCTTTTTTTTAAGTGGATTTATTCCTTTTTCTTTGGAATCAAAGGTAGTGAATAGGTAGGGCTTACGAAAAAATAAACTTATTTTTGTGCCAAATTTTACAGGCTTGAAGATTACGTTTTTAGGTACGGGCACTTCGCAGGGTATTCCCATCATCGGGAGTACAGATCCCGTATGTTTAAGTACAGATCCCAGGGATAAGCGTCTGCGCGTTTCTATTATGATAAGTACAGGTGGCCATAATTATGTGGTGGACTGTGGTCCGGATTTTAGACAGCAGATGCTTGTAAACGGTGTTAATCATATGGATGCCCTGCTATTTACCCATGAGCATGCAGACCACACGGCTGGCCTTGATGATATCAGGCCATTTTTTTTCCGCCAGGGTGCAATACCCATTTATGCGCATCCACGCGTGGTGAGCGAGCTTCAGACGCGGTTTGCCTACATATTTGAAACCAAAAATAAATATCCCGGGGCGCCATCAGTGGCTATTCACAAGGTGGACAAAAACCATGATTTTCACCTCGACGGCTTGCAGGTAACTCCCATAAACGCTTTTCACGGCAAACTTCAGGTTTTTGGATATCGCTTTGGTGATTTTGCGTATCTAACTGATGTAAAAACGATCGAACAGGAAGAGCGAAATAAATTAAAAAACCTGGATGTACTCGTTATAAATGCTCTTAGGGAAGAAGAGCATTATTCTCACTTTAATGTTCAAGAAGCATTGCAATTTGTTGATGATATCCGGCCAAAACGTGCTTTTTTCACTCACATAAGTCATAAATTGGGTTTTCACGCCAAAGTGGAGGAGAGGTTGCCCAGAAACGTGCACCTGGCCTATGATAACTTAACTATTGAAGTTTAAAGTTTTGATTTTGCAAGATATTGATATAATTGGATTCTTCTGGATTTGTCTCTAAATGTTTACCGAATTAATGCTACTCACCAAGTACAAAATTTAATAACTGCACATTTTCAATAAAAAATCAATGAGAGGCAAAATTTTCATGTACCTATTCTTTTTCGCTGCTTTGCTGGTGATTTTTCAATATGCAAACGAAAAGAAAATATATACATCTCAAGAGCGAAAAATAGAAAACCTTGAGCATAAATTAAAAATCTCAGATAGTCTCGTTAATCAGCAAGATGACAACAGCCAGCCTTATTTTAGCCTAAATAATAATGAAAAGGCCTATACCTATTTTGAAAATCTGGGAATTGCTGTCAGCGGTCTCGAACAGCGTATTGAAGATGCCATTATTAGCAAAAATACGCAACAGGGAAATCCTTTGATCCCTTACGAAAATGATGCTGGAACCTTTAGGGTGAATAAAGTGCATGTTCTTAATCAGAAATGGATCATTGCAGATTTTACTAATGGTAAGCGGTGGGGCGAGCTGCTGTTGAGCTATACCATTAACGATCGGGGAGAGGTCGCTTTTGAGAATCTGCAATCACTTATTTATCCGCTGGAATAGGTTATCGCTTTCGCGAAAGCGTTCCGTTTTCAATAAATGTCCCGCTTTTTGCACAGAAGTCGTTGCTAAAATCCAATTTCGGTCAGCCAGACCTTTAAATCCATCAAATTCTCTGGTGCCACACCGTGCCCTACTGGATATTCCCTCAGTTTTGCCCTGATGTTAAGTTTAGCTAGATAATTCATTGACATACGGGCCGCGGTAATGGGAATCACCTGATCCTGTGTGCCATGGGAGCAAAAAACCCTGAGGTTTTTATACGCCTCAAGATCGCTAACCGGGGTGGTAATCGCCTCATTGACGTAACCGCTCATGGCAATCAGGTTTTTAACTTTGCTAGGGTAGGTAAGTGCCACAGCATAACTTAAGATGGTGCCCTGACTGAAGCCAAGAAGGGTCACGTCTTCACCATTGAGGTCATACGCTTCTACAGCCTCATCTATAAATAAAGAAATACAATCTCGTGCGCTAAGTGCCTCGGCATCGTCTGACCATTTACCATCACTAGCATCCCAGTGAATGGTATACCAGGCATTGCCATAGGGCTGCATGGTCAATGGAGCGCGTGCCGAAATGATAAAACACTCGTCGGGCAACTCGTCGGCAAAGCCAAAAAGATCTTGCTCGTTGCTGCCATATCCGTGTAAAAGCAGCATAAGCGGCGCTTTACCGTTTGTTTCTTTAATGGGTTTTCGCATGATATAGTCTAGCGAGAGTTTTTTCATAGGTCATTATTTGGGTGCGAATCCAATGAAATAGTAATGCAGGGATTCTACTTTAAATTTTTGTTTTTTTGTGATATTGCGCTTGGCTTATACGCTTGTTCAACTTGCTATAATCCACCCCTCATCTATTTGATCCAATGTGCCTTTAAGGTATATCCAAATCTATTTAAGGGACACGTCAAGCACAGTATGTATAAATGTTAAATATCCTCAATCCTCAATCCGCACACCGGAGCCCGCAAATTTAATGCTTAACATATTGCGGAAAAAATGTAGGCAAATATCCTTTTGAAGATTTGAACAGAACCTGTTGACGAAAGGCACAAAGTACAGTGAGGGACAACATAGAGTTCACTCTATAAAAGTAAACCACTGCTGAAACTTAGAGCCAACAAGCGGTACAGGCCGCGTCACACCCTGTACAGCATTGATAAGTCCGTAGCCCCATAATACAACAAAAAACAGGAAAAAAGGTGTAGAGATATACCAGTTGTTAAATGATGATACAAGAATGCCTATCAGGTAAAACAATAAAAAAATGCCAAAGGCCTGCCGAAGGTGAAAGCGAGCAAACGGATTGCGGTTTTCCCGATTCATAAAAATTACAATGATGGTACCAATAATCGTGGCGTAGGCCAGGATCGCTTTCCATTTTCCTTCATTTACGGTTTGCTGATCCATATTTAAGCTTTTATAAATTGATCGTTGGCAATGATCCCATAAATACTTCCTTTAAGTTCGGCACCTATAAATGCAGCATTTTTAGATTTAGCCAAAATATCCCCTTTTTCAAAAACAGATTTCCCTTCGGTTTTAAAAAGGCTTAAGTTGGCTGGATTTCCCGACTCTATTTTTATTGGCTTACCGCCAAAACGCTCACGCCCCGTAGTAAGAAGTTTTATGGCAAGTTCTACATTAACTAGAGTTAGCAGCGCCTTAAAGGTGATCTCTTGGGCAATAGTACCAAAAAGAGCATGGTCAAATTCAAGTTTTTTATGCTCAATATCGATAGGGTTGTGGTCGCTGCACACCATATCTATCGTGCCGTCCTTAATCCCTTTTAGCAAGGCTTGCTGATCTTTTTTGGTACGAAGTGGAGGAAGCAGCTTATATCGGGTATCAAAGCCGTGCAGTTCCTCTTCGGTATAAAAAAGATTGGCGATAGCCACACTGCACGTGATGTCCAGGCCATCCGATTTGGCTTTTTTGATCAGTTGTACAGATGCTGCCGCTGAGATCGTGGGAATATGCAATTTACCACCCGTGTATTTTAAGATATGTATATCGCGAGCGATCTGAAGGCTCTCTGATAGTGCCGGGATACCTTTAAGCCCCAGATTTGTGGCTACGCTGCCTTCATTGGCCTGACCATTGCGCATCACGTCTGATTCTAAGGGGAAGGAGAGTACAAGCCCATTAAATCCCTGGGCATATTGCAATGCGATCTTGAGCAAATTTGGGTTTTTTATGCCATGCTGATAATCTCCAAAAGCGGCTGCACCGCCTTGTTGCATATCATAAAGCTCGGCCAGATCAACCCCGCTCTGCTGTTTGGTAAGTGCCCCAATAGGGAAAAGATCTACGGCATGTTGTGCTGATTTGTTGAGCAAAAAGGAGACAGCAGCATTAGTATCAGTCACCGGCTGGGTATTGGGTTGTACAGCCACACCGGTAAACCCGCTTTTTGCCGCGACTTCGAGCCCGTGGGCCAATGTTTCCCGCTCTTCATAGCCTGGCTCGCCCATATTTGCACTACTGTCAAACCATCCGGCGGAAACGTGAAGACCTTGCTCTATGATGATTTCTTCTCCATCTTTGGGTTTTAATTTTTTCGCAATTGCGGAAATCTGCCCTTTTTCTATGCGTATGCATACGGGTAGACCATGATGGTCATGCCCTGGATCAATCAGTATGGCATTCGTGATAAGTGCATTCATGGATGGCGTTGGTTGGTTTTAAAAATTACCACAAACTTCATCGATTCTTACGATGTTGATTGCTTTAATTAAAGGTATTTGGATGATTGGGGTCAACAATTGGTTTTTGGTTTATGATTATTCAGAAAAAAAACGTGCTGTTGTCTAAATAATCCACTAGTCCTTTAACGTTTTACTTCCAAAACTTCAAGATCAACATTTCACTAAAAAGGAAAAGTACCGCAAAAATAATAAACCATTTATAAAACAATGTCAAACTGGAGGCTTCCTGCACCGTATTGATCGCTCCCGGTATTGAATCAGAAAGGCTTATGCCTTCAGAGATAGTTGGGTTTACATTGTTCAGGCGGCTTTCATCCCTTTTATAATTGTAGGCTACGTGACCCACAATAGAATCCTTAAAGACCACTTGATATATACCGGCTTTTTCTAAGCCTTGTTGTGTGGAAATACTCACCGTGCCACCTCTTCTTTCTTGCATGGGAATAAAAGAGTTGTCGCCCATACGAAGCGAATAAACAGCGTCTCCAGTTTTATCGGATTTTATGTCAAAAACCTCCCGATCACCCAAAAAGTAATAGGGGTGGGGCGGAGAAAGTGCGCTGTTTGCCATCTGACCGAAAGTGGGTACTATGAGCGGACTGTCCTGAAAATTACTGTTTGCCGAATCGAGGGCTGCTGTAAACACAAAAATATTTTGGCCCTGTAGAAGGAATGGGCTTCCATCTGCATACGACAGCAGTGCGGCCCCACTTTTTAACGGAAAAAATGTGCTTACTTTTGGGTATTGAAAATTGACCGAACGCTCCTCAAAAATATTCCGGAACAAAGGGTGGTCATAATTGATCCTCGTGATAGCTTGTGAGGTTGTAACCTTTTCGCCGTACGGCGGTAGGCCAAAAGTGGTAAGCAAACTACTGTATGAAGCGGTTTTTGCCTCACTGCTTGGGATCAGGATTAATTTACCGCCGCTTTGTGCAAATGCTTGTAATGTGGTAATCAGCGATGTGGGTATTTCTTTTAGCTCATTGAGCACGGCCACCTGTTTACCGCTGAACTTGTCGTAGGAAAGCAAATCTGGCGTGGTGGATGTATATTGATAGTCTTCCCCATTAAAAAGGCGTTTAAGGTAGGCATCACTGGCCCCATTTATACTCAAAATTTGTAGAGGTTCCTGCTTATCCAAGTTGAAATAAAAATCATTGTCATAGCTCAATGAGGCGTCATCCAGATGTAATCGGCCCAAAAATTGACCTTGTTTTGGAATTCTGAATTCAACCTCGGCGGTTGTACTGTCACTAAAAGAAGCGGTAGCTCTAGATACGAGTTTATCCCTGTTATAAATCGATATGGGGACGTTTTTATTGGCATTTGAGGTGCTATTAATGGATGCTTGTAAAAAATAATTATCTCCTTGGCCATCGAGTTTTATCGCACTAATATAACTGTTGTCTCTTAAGGCCGGCTTGAGCTGTACCCAATGCTGGGTTAAATTTTTTAGGCTTCGGATTGGTGTGGTGTCAAGACCATTAAAATCTGAAATAAAAAGCAATTCTTTTACGGTATCGGGCCTGTCTGAGAATGAGTTACTGATTTTGAGGGCTAGTTCTTCAGCCGTCAGTGTGGTGGGCGAAAAAGTTATACCGAGCAGCGTATTTTGATCCCTGGTCACATTTATCTGTGGATAGGTGCCTGAGTAAGTAACCAGCATAAAGTCTGACTCCTGATTCTCCAGAAGCTCCTGTACCGCCTGGTTAAGCAGTGTCCCCTTTGATCCCTTAGCCTGCATACTGAATGAATTATCAAGAAAAACGACAGTTTCCCGCTCTAGCGTGGCTGAATCTGTTTGGGGTATGTAGGGCTGTGCAAAAGCAAGAATAAATGCGCTCATGGCCAGCAGACGGGTACAGAGTACCAACCATTTTTTTAACCGTGCGCTTTTGCGCGTATGCTGCACAACAGACTTTAAAAAAGCAACATTGGAAAATGGGGTCTTCTTAAACCTTCGCAGCTGAAATAAATGAACCACTACAGGGATGAGTAGCAGGAATAGGGCATATAAGATTAAGGGGTTCTTAAACTGCATGTGTTTTATTGATTACCGTTTTAAATGCCAAAAATTGTCTTTGGCCTTTTTCGCTTAAAGCGAAAACATCCGGTTTTTCATAGGCCAGTTTATCGATTTAAAAGGGCTTTAAATATAAAGGTGATTTTATGCACCTTTTTCATAACTCACAGCCGCAACCTGCCGCGGAATATCTTTTTTACGCACTGAAAAGGTAAAGGTTGTACCTACACCAATCTCTGAATCTACGCTAATGGAGCCACCTAAGTTAGTCACCAGTTTTTTTACGGTAGACAGCCCTATACCGTTGCCCCGGTTGCCCTTTCTGTCTTTATCTGCAACAACAAGAAAAAGCTCAAAAATCTCCTCTTGCTTATCTTTGGGAATTCCGATACCGTTATCGGCAACCTTAAAGGTATAATAGTCATCATCTTGTGCAGCGCCAATCTCAATGGTGGGCTCTTCTTTGTCGTTATATTTTATACTATTCCCCAAGAGGTTCAGGAAAATCTGGCTGAGCGCTACTTTATTGCAGCAAATGGTCATATTGTCCTCTGGAAATATAAAATTAGTAGCATAATTGGTATTTATAAGATCTTCAATATCCTCCAGCAAATGATGCAGGTCAAAATCCTCCCGCTGGTCTATACTAAGGTCATCGCTTTCATAATGCTGTAGAATACCATTGATATACTCACTTAGGCTAAATGAAGAGCTCTTGAGGAAATTGAGGTAATCCAGGCCTTTCTCGTCGAGGAACTGTTTATATTTCGCCTTGAGCAGATCTGTTGTTGTGATAATATTTGCCAGCGGCATTTTCATATCATGCGAGACAACACCTGCAAAATCTTTGAGGAGCTCATTTTTTTTAATCAGGTTTTGCTGCAGGTTTTTATACTCTAGGTTCTGCCTGTGCATCTCAAAAAGATTGATTACTTGGCTTGCCAGTGCGATCAGTGTTTTTTGTTGATTTTCGTCCAATTTTCTGGGTGTATGGTCAAAAACGCACAAGGTACCCAGAGCATGACCACCACGGTCAATGAGCGGTACACCAGCATAAAATATGGCCTTGGCTTCACTGTTGACCAATGGGTTGTCCTTAAATCGATCGTCCTCGCGAGCATCCTCAACGATAAAAATATCGTTCTTTTGTTGTATGGCGTGCGTACAGAAAGATATTTTACGTGGGGATTCGTTAAAATCTACTCCATAATGCGATTTTAGGAAGTTGCGGTCATAATCAAGCATGGTCACCAAAGCGATGGGGGTGCCACAAATGTAGGCCGCGATCTGTGTGATGTCATCGTAACTTTTTTCTGGAAGGGTATCAACAAGTTGATAGGAATCTACGGCAAGCTGCCTTTGGTTCTCTCTGTTCACGTTCTGGATTTGGATTACAAATATAATTATCTTGCCTATGCCGGCAATCTATTTTTTATGCTTAGATCAAAAGAGGTGCCTTCGCCCAGTGTGCTGTTTACATGTATCTGCCCACCCAGGTTTTTGACCAGGTTGTAAACCGTTGATAACCCAATACCGTGACCTTTTTTTCCATTTTTATCCATGGTGTCTGCGGTTTTAAAGAGCTCAAAGATCTCATTTTGCTTATCGGGCGCGATACCTACACCGTTATCAGTGATCTGAATATTATAAAAATCGGCGTTATATGATGAATTAAAGGTGATTACTGGCCTATCTTTATCGTTGTATTTAAGACTGTTAGTGATCAGGTTGAGCAATATCTGGTGTACAGCGCCTTTATTGGTATGCAAGGTAATCTCTTTTTCGGGCAGGTGAATCTCGCAGTCATGGTCTATATTGAGCAGATCAATAATCTCTTCGAGTAAATGGTTGAGCTCAAATTCTTCAAGTTGATCTTGCTTCAGGTTGTCGCTTTCATAATAATTCAACAGTTTATTGATATAATCACTGAGTCTAAAGGATGATTTTTTGAGGTATGACAGATATTCTATGCCTTTTTGGTCAAACTGGTCTGCATATTTCATCTTAAGTATATCGCTGGTAACGATCATATTAGCAAGAGGCATTTTCATATCGTGCGATACGGTACCCGCAAATTTTTTAAGTTGATTGTTCTTCTCATTAAGCTTATTCTCAGTGCGGATCAGTATACCGTTTTGTCGGCGAAGTTCAAATAAGGTTTCTACCTGTTTCCCCAAGGAAAGCAGCGCTATTTTCTGTTTTTTGGTTAATTTTTTTGGTTTGCTGTCCACGACGCACAGTGTTCCTACGGGATTTCCTTTGGCAGAATGTAATGGGATTCCCGCATAAAAAATGATGGGCATATCCCCCTTGGTCAGCGGATTGTCCTCAAAGCGGGGGTCAAGCCGTGCATCTTCAACTTCCATGATCTCGCCCGGCCGTAGAATTGCGTGCGCACAGAAGGAGATTTCCCTATCGGTCTCACAGATATGTGTGCCCAGTTTAGACTTAAACCATTGCTTATCCCTTCCCACAAGTGATATAAAGGCTATGGGCACCTTACAGATATAAGCAGCAAGGTTAGTTATATTATCAAAACTCTGCTCGGGTGCACTTTCTAGAAGTTGAAGTTCTTCGAGGTCACTTAGGCGTTCTTCCTCGTTTTCAATCGGCATGGGTTGGGTCATGGAATTTCTTTTTAAACGCAATTTAATTAATTAAAATTTAACTCTTTAAGCCAAATTTAAGAAAATAAGATGTTTATTAACTTTATCGATTTTTCATTTTGCTGCATTGGTAGATGTTTCTGTTGTAGATATTTTTTCTGGCAATAATCATCCTGGTAATGAAGCCTCAAAGTTTTCCCACTACTGCATCTGCAAACTGGAAAATCAGAAAATTTCTTTCTCAAAGGCACTAAGCCCAAAAAGGGCGTAATCATATTTAACGGGGTCATTGGGGTCAAACTGGCGCAGGCTTTGGTCAAGTTCTGCTACAGCAAAGGCATCGTTCTGCTTACGCTTTAGTAGCCCTAATTCACGCGCTATGCGTCCGGAATGAACATCGAGCGGACAGGAAAGCTGAGCTGGGCTTAGGGATTGCCATATTCCAAAATCTACCCCTTTGTTATTGGGCCTTACCATCCACCTTAAAAACATATTGATACGCTTTGCAGCAGATTTTTTGTAAGGATCACTGATGTGCTTCTGTGTCCTGTGCAGGTGGGGAATCTCAAAGAAATGGTTTTTGAATTGATGTATGCTTTTTTGAAGGGAGCCCTTTTCCGAGTAAGCGTTAAAAACATTTTCCATACCGCCGCAGTTTGTATAAATATGCCGCAGGCCGTTTATAAAAGTGATCAGGTCTTCGCCATTAAATGTTCGATGCACGAAATTTTTGAGCGGTTCCAGATCTTTTTTGCTATGGTCCATCACAAACCTAAAAGGTTCTTGGTCAAGTAACCGTACCAGCCGCTCCCCATTGGTAATAATACTCTTGCGATTGCCCCAAGCGATGGTTGCCATTAGGAAAGCCATGACCTCGCGGTCTTCCTTTTTGGAAAATAAATGGGGAATCTGGATGGGATCTGTACCTATAAATTTGGGTTGCTCGTAGAGATCGGCCTTTTCATCAAGAAAAATTTTGAGCGTATTTAGGTCTAATTTATGCGACAATCCGTCCATCTACCATGGTAAGTTTACGGTCGGCCATCTCGGCAAGATCCTCATTATGTGTTACGATCACAAATGTCTGGCCATAGGCTTCCCTAAGTTCAAAAAAGAGGCGATGTAGGTTTTCTGCTGATTCACTGTCAAGATTTCCTGAAGGCTCGTCTGCAAGGATAAGTGCCGGGTCGTTAATGAGCGCCCGGGCAACCGCCACACGTTGCTGCTCACCGCCGGAGAGCTGGTTGGGTTTGTGACCCACACGCTCTGCGAGACCTAAAAAACCAAGTAGTTTTTTTGCCTTAATTTCAGTGTTTTCTTTGTCCTTTTTGGCAATAAATGCGGGAATGCACACATTTTCTAGGGCTGTAAATTCAGGTAGGAGTTGATGGAACTGAAAGATAAAACCGATATTCCTATTCCTGAATTGGCTGAGTTCCCTATCTGAAAGTGCAGATATCTCGCAGCCATTGATGTTTAAACGCGTCTGTGCGTTTTTATCTGCCCGGTCTAGCGTCCCTAATATCTGTAGCAAGGTGGTTTTTCCCGCACCGCTCGCACCAACGATAGAGACCACCTCGCCTTTATCGATCTGCAGATCTACCCCTTTGAGCACTTGCAGGTCACCATAGGATTTTACTACCTGTTTGACTTGAATCATGTTAACTATTAAAGTTTAAAAAATATTCCTGAACAGCTTAATAGGCCGCGGGTAAAGATAAGGTTTGTAGTTTAGGCGGTTCTAAAAGTTTATTCCAAATTTTAGGAGTTGCAAGTGTCATTTTCTTTTGCTTAGGGCGGAAGCCAAGATGATTTACTAATCAATAGGTATGTCGTTAAAAGATTCTGTAGCTTCCAATATAAACATGTGTTTTTGGGAAATCCACGGGTAAGAAACCAATGCCAAAGCCGACTAAAACATCAAGAATGAAATTGATGTATATCTAATGTTAAACAATTTGCCTTAAAATGAGTTTACAGTATATTTAAAAAAAATGGAAATGGAAAATAATAGAAAAAAAGCAACTTTTGCCAACGGTTGCTTCTGGTGTACGGAAGCGGTTTTTCAGCGTTTTGAGGGGATTTACCAAGTAAAAAGTGGTTATACAGGCGGTTTTGTGAAAAACCCACCTTACCGCGAGGTGGCTATGGGTAGGACTAATCATGCCGAGGCAATCCAATTTGAATACGATCCCGATGTGATATCTTATAAAGAACTGCTGGAGGTTTTTTTTACCACGCATGACCCCACAACGCTAAACCGGCAGGGCAATGATGTAGGTACTCAATACCGCAGTGCTATTTTTTATAGTGATGAAAGCCAAAAAGAGGAGGCACAAACCTACATCGAGCGATTAAACGATGAGCATGTTTTTGATAATCCCATAGTAACGGAAGTCACTCAGCTGGATGCTTTTTATCCCGCTGAAATTGAACATGATGATTATTATAACCGAAACAAGAGACAAGGCTATTGCCAGTTTATCATCAATCCAAAGATCGATAAGATTAAAAAACACTATCAGGTAAAGTTAAAGAAGGAATATGCTTAATAAAGGTTAAGTCTTTATAGGAAATTAAAGGTTGTCACATCTTAATTATACTTATATATTTTTAATGATTTAACGTGATTTTTTAGTCGTTAATCTAACAAACAAAACCATGAAAAATCAGAAATATAAGCTCTTACGTCAAGGGATTCTTTACGATCTCATTGGTATGGCCAGTATGATCATTCCTGTCATCGGCCCATTTTTAGATATTGCCTGGGCGCCCTATGCCGCTAAGCGGATGAGCGAAATGTACCCGGGAGGAAAGGGTAAATTAGCCGCAGCGTTTGTTTTTCTAGAAGAAATTCTCCCTTTTACAGATGTGATTCCGTCATTTACTCTGATGTGGCTCTATACATTTGTCATAAGCTCTAAACCTTACGAGGGCTTTATTTACGAAGCAGAAATTGTGAAATGATATAGTAAAGAACAAGAATTTTGATTGTAATAAAAAGACGGATTCATAATCCGTCTTTTTTCTTTTTTGAACTTCTCTGATCCCTGTAGATCTGTTTTGATCAATAATATTATTAATGAACATCCGTAATATCATTATACATATCGTCACCCTAAACTCCATTCAGGGTCTCATCCTAAAAGTGTTGAATTTCATACACTTATGAAATTTTGGGTCAATCCGGAAATTTCAATTATCATAGATAACGGATAATCAAAATATCATTTATTTGATCATTGCCAATCCGTTTGATATTAGGTTGATAGCCTTTATTCTAATGGTTTTGATAGCAGGGTCGCTGGGCGCAACAAAATTTAGCAACTGGCAAACGCATCGGTTTTCAGATCTTCAATTGTCCGTCATTTCCCAATCGGAAAAGGAATGCCGAATAACTAGTTTTCTTCTTCTCGTTTTGAACTTTCGCGAAAAGCATAGCAATTTACAAATGATTCAAAGGCTATTATTTGAGCCTTTTCCCTTTTTGAATCCTAATTACTTTACGGACCACGAAATATCCCACAAGTATTACGATAAAATATACAAAGTAGGATACGGGTTGTCCCTTGCCACCTACCGTTGTAAACAAACGATCCCAGCGTATCTTATTAAAAAGACCTTTGGCGTGAGTATCCCAACTGAACCAAATAAACACAGGTTTGCCTACGATGTGGTTTTCGGGTACAAAACCCCAGTAACGACTATCTTCAGAATTATGACGGTTATCCCCCATCATCCAGTAATAATCCTGCTTAAAAGTATAAGAATTTAGTGGATTCCCGTTTAGAAATACCTGCTTCCCATTAACGGTAATCTTGTTATCGATGCCCATCTCGTGACCTTCATAAACCTCAATAAGTCTCTTGTAAAGCGGTATTATGGCCGGGGTAATCGGTGTTGTTGTCCCTTTTTTGGGAATGTAAAACGATCGCATCTGATCCCTGTTGCCCAAGCTGGTTTTCCCGCGTGGGAAAATATTGGGATCAACATATCCTTTAGGTTCGATATCCTTTACTAAGCTTGTAACGTTGGGATGGTTTTTAAATTCGGCTGCAGCCTTATCTGTAATGGCATACGCCTTAAACTTGTTTCCGCTCGTAAAGCGCATCCCATCTGTAATGTCATAGCGCTTATAGAGATTCTGCGCGTTAAAGCCGCCGGTGGCAGTACCGGTGTAACTGAATTGTAAGCGAGCCCGATCGGGTAGATCAATGGGCTTACCGTTTGCCAATACCAGTCCATCTACAATTTTTAAGCTATCCCCGGGGATGCCTACGCAGCGCTTGACATAGTTTGATTTTTTATCGATGGGCTTGTCATAATATTTACCGTCGTCAAGGCCGTAAAACCGGTTGACCGTATCCACTGGCCAACCAAAAACCACAATGTCGCTGCGCTCTACCTTTTCAAAGCCGGGAAACCTAAAGTAGGGGAGTTGAGGCCATTTAGTAAAAGACTTTATATTAAAATAAGGGATTGTGTCGTGCACCATGGGAAAAGCTACCGTAGTCATAGGCGTACGCGCGCCATAGTTCATCTTGCTGACAAATAGAAAATCGCCCACAAGCAGCGTTTTTTCCAATGAAGCGGTAGGTATTGTAAAGGGCTGCATCATATACGTATGCACGATCGTTGCCGCCACAACTGCGAAAAGTATAGAGCTGGTCCACTCCCCAGAACCGCTTTTGGGCACTAAAGATCGATCTGCAACGTAAGCGCCCGAATCTATATAGTTTACATAGTAAATATATAAACCAAGCGTTATGATGACCAAAAAAGTGTCTAAATAGGTGTTTTTACCAAAACTTCTTATGGTTTCCACCCAGACCACCGGAAACATGATTAGGTTGACAATGGGTATAAAAAGTAAAAAAGTCCACCAGCGAGGGCGGTTGATTATAGTCATTAATACCACCGCATTATAGATGGGTACTGCAGCTTCCCAGGCTTTACGGCCTGCCTTGATGTATAATTTCCAAGTGCCTAAAAAATGGATCACCTGCACAGCGATTATAAAGAGTAACCAATGGGTAATTGTCATATTATTTTAAATCAGAATTAGGAATAATGCACAATGCTTCCTAGTTAGCTATTGTAGAATTAAATAATTTCATTATAAAACAATTTTAATGGGCTGCCCTAATTAATCTCCGCTAAAAGGCGGAAAATAACTTTTGAGGGTTAGCACACCATTTATTGAGTCGTTACAGGCCCAGAACATCCTTCATGCTAAAAACGCCTTTTTTATCGCTGAGCCATTCTGCAGCAATGACCGCTCCCAGAGCAAAACCCTCTCGGGAATGTGCCTCATGCTCGATCTTTATAGTATCTATTTTACTCGTATAGGTTACGCTATGTGTTCCCGGTACTTCATTTTCGCGTAAAGCATAAATAGGGATATTTTTATCTTTCTTTTCATCGAGTGTCCAGTTTTCATAGCGGTCATTTTGGCTTAAAATATCCTCTGCAAGGCTTATGGCTGTACCGCTGGGCGCATCCACTTTATGGATGTGGTGCACTTCTTTTAAAGAGACCTCATATTGGTCAAACTGTTGCATGGTTTCCGCAAGCTTTTTATTCAGTTCAAAAAAGATGTTGACACCCACACTAAAATTGGAAGCATATAGAAAACTGCCACTGTTTTTGTTACAAAGAGAAACCATTTGGTCATAATGTGCAAGCCAGCCAGTCGTACCAGAAACCACGGGAACCCCATGAGTAAGACATTGCGATATATTCCCCACAGCTGCATCAGGAACGCTAAAATCAATGGCCACATCTATGCCATTGAGATCATAGTCTTCATTATGATCTATGGTCAGAGCAATCTTGTGCCCTCGATTTTCTGCAATCTTTTCAATGGTCTTTCCCATACGGCCGTAGCCCAGTAGAGCAATATTCATATCAAAAGGAAAAAGTTAGGTTGGCACCAAAGGTATTGTATAAATTATGATCGTCCCGTTCAAAAACGGGTTGTAGGCTCAATGAATCATCTACATTAAACTGCGAGAGGTGCGCGCTAACATTGGCCTCTACGATCTGAAGGATATAAATACCGGCTGTTATAAGTATGGAAAGCTCCTTGCGTCGCCTAAACAGGGTTTGGGCATCGAGCAAATTAGCCTCAGTAAAAATCTGTCTATCTACAGTGCCGTCATCTTTTAGAATGGTAAACTCATCAATGCGCCCGGCAATACGGTCTTTGTATGCGTTACGGTATCTTTTAAACTGTCTTTGGTTAAATACCGCAACAGCAACACCGGTACCCAGCGCTGCATATACGATGGGAATCTTCCAGTAATCTTTGTTGTAAGCTTGACCCAGCCCAGGAAGTACCGCTGAATAAAAAGCGACTTTGGCGGGTTTGAGAGGTTGGTAATCAAAGTCGGTTATCGTGTCCCGTGCTGTAACTGCAGCGGTCTGCGAGGTAGGGGGAATAGTGTCCTGCGCTTTCGCGAAAGCGATAATTAAAGAGAAAACGCCGAATAGCACCAATTTAATCTGCACGTTGTATCAGCTTTTGAATACGTTTAAAATCCTCTTCGGATGAGAATGGAATAATGAGCCGTCCGTTGCCTTTTTTGGCCACGCGTACATCTACTTTTGCGCCAAAATATTCAGCGATCTCCTTTTTACCCTTTTTGATAAATTCAGGATGTTTTGGTTTATTCTGAGTAACTGAGGTTGATCCACTGGATTTGTAGCTCTTGACCAGATTCTCAGTTGCTCGTACAGATAGCGAATTGGCCACTATTTTTTCATAAATATCCAGTTGAGCAGAGGTGTCCTCTATATTGATTAGTGCACGCCCGTGCCCCATAGATAAGAAACCATCCCGCATTCCCGTTTGGACAATGGGGTCTAGCTTCAGCAGGCGCAAGTAATTGGCTATCGTTGACCTGTTTTTGCCAACACGATCGCTCATCTGTTCCTGCGTTAAGCTGATTTCGTCGATCAGGCGCTGGTAGGATAGGGCGATCTCGATAGGGTCAAGATCTTCGCGCTGTATATTCTCTACCAGTGCCATCTCCAGGGATTCCTGATCGTTGGCAATACGTATATAAGCAGGTATGGTCTCTAGGCCCACCAATTTAGATGCGCGGTAACGTCGCTCTCCAGAAACGAGTTGATATTTGCCAAAACTTAACTTGCGCACGGTAATGGGCTGTATTACGCCAAGTTCTTTAATTGATGAGGCAAGTTCCTTTAGGGCATCCTCGTTAAAACTGGAACGTGGCTGAAAAGGGTTTACCTCTACCTGGGTAAGATCAAGCTCAACAATGTTGCCCACTACCTTATCGGCACCTTTATCCTGAGCTGATTTTATGTCATTTTCAGGATCTTTGAGCAGCGCGGAAAGACCGCGGCCCAAGGCCTGTTTTTTTGTTGCTTTGGCCATTAGCCCTCGTTTTTCTTGATTATTTCCTGTGCAAGGCTCAGATAATTGGTGGCTCCTTTACTTGCAGCATCATAATTGATTATGCTCTCCCCGTAACTGGGTGCTTCACTTAAACGTACATTGCGCTGTATAATTGTCTCAAAAACCATCTCGTCAAAATGCTTCTGTACCTCTTCTACAACCTGGTTAGACAGTCTCAATCTAGAGTCGAACATGGTAAGCAGCAAGCCTTCAATATCCAAGGATGGATTGTGAATCTTTTGTACACTTTTAATAGTATTGAGTAATTTACCAAGTCCTTCAAGGGCAAAATATTCGCACTGTATCGGGATGATTACCGAATCTGCCGCAGAAAGCGCGTTTAGTGTCAGAAGGCCTAATGATGGGGCACAATCTATAAATATATAATCATATTGATCCCGCAGTCCGTCAATGGCCCCACGCAGCATAAATTCACGCTTATCCATATCTACAAGCTCAATTTCGATCGCGACCAAATCAATATGCGCGGGGATGAGCGATAGGTTAGGGGAGTCTGTCTTCATTATGGCATCTGTTGCCTTAACGGAGTGGTCAAAAAGCTGATAGGTACCCACCTCCACACTTTCCACATCAATGCCCAGTCCAGAAGTTGCGTTAGCTTGCGGGTCGGCATCTATGAGTAGCACGCTCTTTTCGAGCACCCCCAGAGAAGCGGCCAGATTGACCGCGGTGGTTGTTTTGCCTACTCCGCCTTTTTGATTTGCAATAGCTATTATTTTGCCCATAGAGTCCTTACTGGATTAAGTCGTAAAAATACGATTTATAACGGGCAATCAAAATGGGAGTTGTTAACAGATTTTTGGGTAAATGTTGTCAAAATCCTCTGTTAGGCTTAATCTATTGGCTTTTTTGTTCTTTGTTAAAATAAACTAGGTAATAATACATTTGGCGTTCTTCGTCCCAACCTTTTTCCACAAATTTTTCTGCGCTTTCTGCATTGATAAAGTCCAGTTTGATCTGGATATTAGTGTCCAGCTCGATTACGCTCTTGATCTTCTTTCTGGCAGCTGAAACCGCAGTGTTCGCTATGGGAAATGTGGTCAGGTCTTCAATTTTATATTTGGGCGCACGCTCCGTCTTATAGTTATTGAATTCTGGCACCAGCGCTGGATTTTCGAGAACTTCATTCATAAAAGCACTTTCCTCAAAGTTGTCATTCTTTGCAAAATGATTCACCGCGCGATTCATAAACATAACTTCTTCTTTTTTATCCTCTGCGGGAAGTACCACGTCTTTAGCAAAATCCTGACAGAACTTGAGGTATTTTTTGGTGTAAAAATTCTCATCGGCAAGTACATCAATACCCAAAAAACTCTCTAGCCAATATTTAGTGTCATAACGGTTTGAATCTGTAGAAAGCACCTTATATCCTTCTTCAGAATTCCGGTTTAGGATCAGGCAGCCCTTGTCTAGCTTGTTTAAGTTAACCCCTTGCTCCAGCATCATCTTCAAGTTGGTTTCGCCTTCGCGAAATTGAAGGAACTCCTGCTTCATTTCCGATTTAAAGATCCCGATGGCATCAATTTTTTCATTATCCGAAATCACGTTGGTCAAGTACGCAACATAGACCTCCCCGGGCTTAATATGGGGATGGCTGCTTTGTTCATAGAGCAATTTTGCAATATCTAGCGAAGTCTCATGTGCTTTTTTAGGATCGGTAAAAACAGTTTGAACAAAGTTATAAAGGGCATTGAACTCCAGATCGACCTCATGCACAAATTGGTAATAGTTTTCTTCTTTTTCCCTAAAGGGTTTAAAAAAGAATTCTTTGATCAGCGGTGTGATCTCGTCATTCAATTGATAGGGCTCATTAGAGAGAAAAGCGCCCTCACTGCGGCTTTTGTTACCCACACGGTGTATACTGAGGGATTCTATGTGTGCGGAATATAGGTTGATCATATTTCAAATTAAGAAATTAGGAAAATAGAATTATGTTTTTAACTGATTGTAAGTAAGTATATTAAACGCCAAGCTTAAATAGCCTTTGCAGGAATTAAAGTAAAACTCGATGTGGTTTAAATTTTAATATGTTGGGAATACTGATTTTGTGCTAAAGCACGGTATATTATACTTTTTAGTGAAAATCACATCTTACATCAGTTCCAGTTTTCATCAAAATCGAGCCCTTCATAGTCTTCAACGTCATAATCATCGTCAAACTCAAGATCGCCTTCGGGATCGTCATCCTCCTCATCGCCAGAAAAATCGGCAGGGGGAGCTTCTGCCGGGATCTGACCATGCACATACATCAGGTTGGGATACAAGATTCCTTCCTCAGGTTCGGCAATATCGGCAAGTTCAACAAAGAAAGTCCACAGATTCAAAAAATCATAAACATAAATCAAATGGGTCTGTGCTTCAGATACAACATCCTGAACCAAAGTTGCGGCCATGGTGCGCTTAACATCTTCGGTCTCACCCATGTCAAAAAGGGCAATCTCCTCATCCTGTCGCCATTCGTCGTCACTGGTAAAAAAGGAGGCCATCTCGGTACCATCAAACCCAAAAGATTGTACTATGGCATTATGAAAATCCTCGAGAGGGCTGTCCTGCTTGATCTCGATGTCTCGAAATATGTCTTCTTCTGTGTCTAAAATAACCCGGAAACGGTAAATCATAGCATAAAATTTTAGGCTTCAAAGATACAAATTAGCAATGCTTAGCCTATTGGCAAACTTTTTTTTTGTTTGAATGCCGTGAGCAGAATATAACTCTGTAAACCAAAAATTACGGCGGCAATAACCAAATGAATGGGCTGGGTTAAAAATGGAAAATCAAGGTAATACATTATAACCCCGGTCAATATCTCTAAAATGATAAGCCCGAATACCCAATTAATTGCCATGTGCCCGTGTTTATTGTTTCGGTTTTCATAAAGAAGATAGGCATTGGCCAAAAAGACGAGTATTGCAAACGAGCGGTGTATATAAAAAGTAATATCGGCATCTGCGAGCCAGAGGGATTTTGCGGCATACCCCACAGTATGCACCGTCTCATCTACATGCTGGCGCACTTGTGTACCTAAGAGAATCTGTAGGGCGGTAAGCGCTAATACAGCGATCATTCTCCATTTAAATCCTGGGGAGAAGTCATAATTCTTATTTGGTTTTTGAACCGTATTGAGCAAATAAATAAGCAAAATAACTATTAGCAGTGCCACGACCATATGAATAGTAATGCGCACCGGCGCCAGCACAGAGTAGACTACGGTCGCGCCAAGCCAACCCTGAAAGCCCATGAGTAACACGGCTGCCCAAGAGAGTAGCGTGATCTTTTTTGATTTTTTCCAAAACCGAAGACTCAGCATGGCCATAACAAAAACCGCAAGACCACCCAGCGCACCGAGCAGGCGGTTTATATACTCTATCCAGGTATGCCAAGGATTAAAAATGGCATAATCATGCTTTTCATAGGTTGACCAGTTTTTGGGATCAAAAGAGCTCTTGGTCTTAAAATCACGGCCAGCAACCTGCAGTGTTTCATTATGAATGATTACCTGGCCCTGCTCATAAGTATGATCCGCCTGAAATTCCAATTGGCTACGTTCAGTCGGCGGTACCATATAGCCAAAGCATTTGGGCCAATCTGGGCAGCCCATACCGCTGCCGGTCATCCGCACCACAGCACCTGCAATAATAACGAGGTAAACAAGTACGAGTGATATTAAAACGGATTTTCTATACATTTTATTAATTCTGAATTTAGAATTATAGTCGTTTTTCAACTTGGTGTTCAGCTCCGATTTTAAACTTTATTGATCGGAAAATATAATACTATTATTAGCTGATTATTAATTGAAATAGAATTACTTATTATGAGCAATATGAAGTAAACCTTCAATGAATTAATAATCAATCCCGAATATGTACTTTATCAACATTGGAAACTTTAGAGTAATTCAAATAGTTATTTATTCGGGTTTTCTAGTGTTGTATGGATTCAAGCCTATTTCTTTCCCTTTTTTAATCATAAATTCCCTTGCCTTCTCATGATCATTTGGTATGTCCCCCTCAAGGATCGCCTCTTTGATCGCATCTTTAATAATGCCTATTTCCCGAGATGGTTTTAGGTTAAATGCTTCCATAATCTCCTGACCTGTTACGGGAGGCTGAAAATTGCGAATCTGGTCACGCTCCTCAACTTCTTTAACCTTCTCACGCACCTGTTTAAAATTTTTATGATAGCGGCGGTAACGTTTGGGATTTTTGGTAGTAATATCAGCTTCACATAAGGTCATCAGGCTTTCCAGATCATTACCAGCATCAAAAATTAAACGCCTTACCGCACTGTCGGTCACAAAATCTTCGGCAATTACGATAGGCCGAGAACTCATGAGCACAAGTTTCTGTACAAACTTCATTTTATCATTGAGTGGCATTTTAAGCCTTTTGAACAGTTTATACACCATTTTTGAGCCTACAAATTCATGCCCATGAAATGTCCAGCCTATTTTTTTATCAAATCTTTTAGTGGGCGCCTTACCGATATCATGCAAGAGCGCCGCCCAGCGCAACCAGACTTCATCGGTATTCCTTGAGATATTATCCACTACTTCAAGTGTATGGTAAAAGTTGTCCTTGTGAGTCTCGCCCTCTTTTTCTTCCACACCTTTTAACGCTGTAAGTTCGGGTAGGATCAATGGGAGCAGTCCTGTTTTTTCAAGCAATAAAAAACCTTTAGATGGTTTTTTGCTCATCATGATCTTGTGAAGTTCATCTACGACTCGCTCGCGGGTAATGATCTTGATGCGATTTTTGTTTTTGGAAATGGCCTCCATGCTTTTCCGTTCGATCATAAAATCGAGCTGCGTGGCAAAGCGTACCGCCCGCATCATTCGCAGTGGATCGTCACTGTAAGTTACATCTGGATCCAGTGGCGTGCGTAAAATCCCGCGCTTGAGGTCTATCAGGCCGTGAAAGGGATCGAGCAGTTCTCCCTTTCTGTCTTGGGATAGGCCAATGGCCAGCGCATTAATAGTAAAATCGCGCCTATTTTGGTCGTCTTTTAGGCTTCCGCTTTGCACACTGGGGTTGCGGCTGTTTTCGGTGTAGGATTCTTTTCTCGCGCCTACAAATTCAACCTCAATATCCTCGCTGCGCAACATTGCGGTACCGTAGGTTTTAAATATCTGTACTTTGGGCTTATTTTTTAAAAGGGATGCGGTTTTTTTCGCAAGGGCGATACCATTACCCACGCATACGATATCAATATCTTTGGCCGAGCCACGCTCCAGCAAAAAATCCCTTACATAACCGCCTATAACGTAGGTTTCCAGATCAAGACTGTCTGCCGCTTTTGCGATTACCTCAAATATTTGATGATTTATGGCGGTGGCGGTATTCCGTGGCATGCGTGTTGTCAATTTTAAAATAAGTATTGTGGGAAAAGGGATAATAGTACTAGGGACTTCATACAAAATCATTGATCTCAGGAAGGACTACAAAAACCATTATCTCAAGTTTTGCTTATGGGCTGTCCTAAGCCATAAAATCCTTATATGTAAAGCAAAAACCGAATCAAGCTTGCACTGCAATAATGCTTTTATTTCCTAATCACTTCCACCTGACCATTATTTTTTAAACGGATGATGGCCGAAGGCGCTCCCGATATTTTATTGCGCTGCAAATTTACGATATAGTCCACACCGTTTAAAATCGCCGGCTCTATTTCTTTAAAGCGCATCGGAGTTTTATCACCGCTCAGGTTTGCAGATGTTGAGACCAGTGGCCTTCCCAATTTTTTGACCAGTGTTCTGCAGAAATCATCCTGGGTCACGCGCACGGCAAGTGTATCGTCTTCGGCCACCAGGTTTTCTGCAATACGTATGGGATTGTCATAAATGATCGTGGTAGGCTTTGCAGCATATTTTAAGATATCATAGGCCACCTCGGGGATGTTTTCTATATATTGGTTGAGCATTTTAAAATCGCTCACGAGGCAAATCAGGCTTTTGCTTTCCTCCCTTTGCTTAAGGGCGTAAATCTTAGATACGGCAGCAGCATTTGTGGCATCGCAGCCCAGGCCCCATACCGTATCAGTAGGATAAAGGATAAGTCCACCTTTTTTTAGGGTAGCGTATGCTGCTTTGGATTCATTTACGATATTTTCCTTGTAATTACTTGGCATGGTTAAAATGTATTTTGTGATGGTACAACCTGTTTTATAATACAATGGGCCGTATTTATTTACTATCCTTTTATGAACAACAGGTCATCAGACCGATTTTCTTTATCTAGGGCATCCAAATATATTTTAAGATCTGCAGTGCTTCTTGAAATATCGATTTTGCGTTCGCCTTTTTCGGCATAAATCCAATTAAAATGAGGCTGGATCATACTGATGAGTTCCTGGTTGGACGTTGCCGAAACATTCTTTAAATGATGTGGCACATATTCCATGTACAAAAAACGCAGATTAGGGAGCGTTTCTGCCATGCCTTTTAATGCAAAATATTCAGCACCCTCAATATCCATGATAATACCATCTGGGGTTTGCAGGCCCTGCGATTTAAGATGTGCATCTAGAGATACCATTTGTACTTCAATTTTTTCTGGATGATCAAATTCGTAGCTAAGATCCTGGATTAGAGGCTCTATTTTGCTCCCACCGGTGTTGACTTTGCTCTGATAAAAAACCACTTTTTTGGCGTCATTGCCCACAGCATAATTAAAGGCCTGTACATTAGTCAGGTTATTCAGGTTTATGTTCTGCTTGAGGAACCAAAACGTCTCGGGATTTGCCTCATAACCTACAACGCTTTTACAAGTCTGGGCGATGGGGACAAGCAGGGTGCCCACATGCGTGCCCAGAAAATAGATATGGTCTGTAGGTCTAATAATCTCATTTAGTATCTTGATCTCCTCCAGGTTCCAACTGCCTTTTTGCCCCAGGTGTTTACCTATCATCATATCCTCGTGCGACATCGCGATGATGCCGTTTTTAGTGTTATAGATAATACCTTTAGTATGCGGGGGAAAGGCTTTTTGATGCCTCTTGAATTTCTGGTTCTTTAAATAATATTTTATCTGTTTAAACATGTTGTGGTTTTGGCTTGGATCGTAAAATTAGCTCAGAAGGTGCTGATATACCTCAATATATTTTTTTGCTGTTTCTGTCCAGTCAAACTTTGAGGCGTGTGCTTTTACCTTTTCTGCATAATCTGGATCGGCGGTGATTTTTTCAAGACCTTGTATGAGAATTTCGGCCATATATTTTGGATCAAAGTTATCCCAATACATGGCAAGATTGCCACCTATTTCAGGCAGAGCGGTATTTGCTGACATAAAAACAGGTTTCCCATAAGTCATGGCCTCTATGGGAGGGATACCAAAACCTTCCCGTAATGAGGGAAAAACAAAGGCGGAGCAATGTCTTAAATAATAGCTTTTCGTCTTTTCATCGATCTTGCCAGGTATGTACACTCGATTTTCCAATTTATTGGCTAATATGGCCGTTTTAATTTCAGAAAAATAGGGTTTATCGCTATTACCTGCTAAAATGAGGTCATAATCGGGTAAAAATGCAAGCATATCAACCAGGGCGGCAAAATTCTTTCGGGCAGTAAACTCCCCAATACTCAATAAAAACGGCCTTTCGGGACTTATTTTTGGCTCAAAATCAAATGGAATTTCCGTATGTAATACCGGGTTACCGTTATAAATTACAAATTCGGGAATATTGGGTATTTTGAAGTGCTCATGTACGTTGCGCTTGGTATATTCTGAAATATAGACCAATGCATTGCTCCGTTCTATTTTTTCGCGGAAGCGGTCCACCCTTTTCTGATCGCCTGTCTGCTCTTCCATAAAATGGATGTCATGAACGGTCATCAAATATGGCATTTTATTTTTGGGCTCAATCTTGATGTTTTGATTTAGGGAATGCCAAAGGTCATATTTTGCCGAAGTGCGAAAGAGTGGATAACGGCTATAAGAATGGTATTTTTTATAATTGAAAAAATCACCAAACTCTGAATGGAAGCGAGATTTGTCACTGACATTTAATGTAATATCCAGTGCTGGCCTCTGGTCATAAAGCGCCTTGATCAAATGATAATTGAACTGACCAAAACCAAAAAATGGGTTTTTAATATTATGTGATTCCAAAAAAACACTTTTCATGCCTGCATCTTTTAAACTTGAGTACCTGTTTAAATAAAGGTATTTTTGCACTATTAACCGAAGGTATGAAGATCAAAATACATCCCGACTACAAACATAAGGCATCCCAGATAGAAGATTGCATAAAAAACTTTGACAGCAAGGGTAAACTACTTGTGGATGGCAAGCGCAATGAGCTGCGCGTTTTTGACCTGGATGGTACACCAATAACGGTCAAGAGTTTTAAGATACCCAATCTCATCAATAGGGTCGCCTACCGCTATTTTAGAAAATCAAAGGCCCGCCGCTCTTATGAGTACGCCCAACGGCTGCGCTCGCTTGGGATTGGTACGCCGGCACCCATCGCTTTCGCGGAAGCGGAAGGAGCCTTGTACAGCAAGAGTTTTTATGTCTGCGCACACATTGATTTCGATCTTGAGTTCAGGGACTTGGTCGATAATCCATTATATGCCAAAGACACCGAAATACTAAGGGCATTCACCGCTTTTACCTTTATGATGCACGAGCAGGGTGTACATTTTCTGGATCATTCCCCGGGCAATACCCTTATCCAAAAAACAGCGAACGGGTACAGTTTTTACCTTGTTGACCTTAACCGTATGGCATTTAAGCGCATGGGATTTAAAGATCGCATGCAGAATATGTCAAGGCTTACACCAAAACGTAAAATGGTGAAAGTGATGGCGAAAGAATATGCGCGTCTTGCGGGTTATGACGAACTACGTACCTTGAATGCACTTTGGAGCGCGACAGCAAATTTCCAAAAAGGCTTTCACCGGAAAAAAAGAATTAAAAAACGCCTTGGAATCAGTAAAAAATAGGTCAATGCTGACCGCGGCGGTAGAGCCATAATTTGATGTAGCGCATGATCAGGGCATAGCTCTGTAGATAACTGATCGTAAAACCTACCAACCCATCACGGAAACCCTGCTGTATCACATAATGTTTGAAAAAACGCCAGAGCGGTTTTACAAAAAAATGAAAAGGGGTCAGTTTTTTCGTTTTCTTATCGTAGTCAATGGCCTGCCAGCGGGCATACCGATTCAGTTTCATTAAATAATGATCTATGCCCACATAGGTATTGTGGTAAAGGCGCTCTTTGAGAAAGCCCAGTTTGCCCGTTGTGGTAATCTCCTCGTGCACCATTTTGTCCTCATAACGGCAACGGTCTCTCCTAAAAAGGCGCACGACCTTATCATTCTGCCAACCACTGTATTTAACAGGTTTGCCCATAAAGTGGTTCCGGCGGTAGATCCAGTAGCCATCAATCTCATCGGGGGGATCTTTTAAGACGTTTTGGATTTCCGCCTTGAGCGCAGGGGTGACGCGCTCATCGGCATCGAGCAAGAGGATCCACTCATGGGTGGCCTGTGGGATCGCCCAGTTTTTTTGTGAAGCGGGATAGTTAAACTCTCGCTGGTATATGAGCGGCCCAAAGGCGCGTGCTTTTGCTACCGTATCATCTGTACTGTAAGAATCGACTACCATAATCTCATCTGCAAAACTTACAGACTGCAGCGCGGCCTCAATATTATGTGCCTCGTTATAGACCGGGATTATGGCCGTTACTTTTTCCATGGTTGCGCTCATGGCTAAGGTTTCACATGCTCCTGGTGCTCTGGTGCTTTCTTTATTATTCATTTCCAAAAAAGACCATAATTTTTCTTTAATCAAATAAGGCTTGAATAATTGATATAGCTTGGGAGCCTCATCCCACAATTTATTTTTATCCTTTTCAATAAAAAGATCGGGTTCAAAATCGCTCAGATGAACCGCCATATTTTGATCACTTGAAAAAATATCCCAATCGGCCCGGGTGATCTGTGGAGAAAAAATGGCAAAAGTAGGTACATCCAGTGCTTTGGCCATATTGATCGCACCGCCTTCGTTGCCTATCACGGCATCGCAGTGTGCTGCAAGTGCCATAAAGCCGCGCAGCGTATCTGCATAGACCTGATCAGAAATTATTTTTCGGCTCCGGTTACTGCATAGGTTTAACAGTTGGTTTACCTGATTTTTCTGATCTGGCAAATAATTAAGTAGTAATTGTGCATTGCCCAACTCGGCGATCACATCAATGAGCTCTGCGAGGTAGGGAAGGGGGTAGGTTTTCTTTTTTGAACTCCCCAACATACTGATCATGATCAAGCGCTGCTTTGGATCAAGACCATGTTTAACCAAAAGATCGGCAGCTCCGTTCAGTTCGTGATCCGTCAAATATAACTTTGGCCTGACCGCCCGCGGAAAATTCCCCAAATCTGCCAGTAGCCTCATTCTGTTTTCGATAGCCAGGCCAGCGTAGGTCCTTGCTTTTGCGGCGTATTTAAAGGTCTTGGTGTATAAAAACGAAGTATACCATTTCTCCCGGCTGATCCGTATGGGCGCACCACTATAAAAGCTGAGCAGTGCGGAACCTATTTTAGAGTATGCATCAATGACTACATCGTATCTCAATCGCTTGATATAACCCAGGAATGACATAAAGTTCAAATCCCTGCCATTATCATCATGCCCATCAATGATAATGCGATCTATGAAGGGGTTGCCCTCTACCACCCCCACGGTATGCGCCTGTACTAAATAGTGTAGTTCCGCATGGGGGTAGTGAGCTCTCAGAGCTTCAAAAAGTATGGATGATGTAAGCACATCACCGATCATTTTTTGCTGAATCACCAATATTTTCCGCACCTTCCCAAAAGGGGAAACTTCTACCTCATTTGCTCCCATTATGGGGGCTAAGGGGATTTTAGACGGCGACATTATGCTCCCTTAACGCTTCATTGAGCGAGGTTTTCTTATCTGTGCTTTCCTTGCGCTGGCCAATGATGAGCGCACAGGGCACCTGGTATTCACCCGCTGGGAACTTTTTGGTATAGCTACCCGGTATAACCACGGATCGTGGTGGGACATAACCTTTGGATTCTTTGGGCGTATTGCCCGTAACATCGATAATTTTTGTTGAGGCAGTGAGCACCACATTAGCGCCCAATACCGCTTCTTTCCCCACACGTACACCTTCTACCACAATACAACGGGAGCCAATAAACGCGTTATCCTCAATAATCACCGGTGCCGCCTGCAAAGGTTCGAGTACCCCGCCAATACCTACGCCACCGCTTAAATGCACATGTTTACCTATCTGCGCACAACTGCCCACTGTAGCCCAGGTATCTACCATAGTGCCTTCTTCAATGTGTGCACCTATATTTACGTAGCTGGGCATCAGGATCACGCCTTTCGATATAAAAGCTCCGTGACGGGCAACTGCTGGAGGCACCACGCGAATCCCTTTGTCCTGAAATCCTTTTTTCAGCGGCATCTTGTCATGATATTCAAAAATACCTGATTCCAGTTTTTCCATTTTTTGGACTGGGAAATACAGGACCACCCCTTTTTTCACCCATTCATTGATCTGCCAATCATCTCCTTTGGGTTCGGCAACGCGCAGTACTCCCTCATCAAGAAGTTCAATGACTTCCCTAATGGCATTTTGAGTTACTTTTTGCTCAAGATGCGATCGATCTTCCCAGGCATCCTCAATAACATTTTTTAACTGTTCCAATTTATTCTTTATTATTGTTAATATTTATATCGTTTTATGGGTGCAGTTTGTAACCTGCAATTGTCCCATTAAAAGTTGGGGTTTCAAAGATACTTCCTGTGTCTTAAAACGGCCAAAGATTGATAGATTTAGTTTGAAAGCCTTATTTTTGCGCTAAATTTAGGGAAAATGGCACGAATCCTTGCATTGGATTACGGTACAAAACGAACGGGCATTGCAGTAACAGATGAACTGCAGCTCATCGCCTCTGGCCTAACCACGGTGGCTACCCGCGAGCTGTTACCTTATTTAAAGGAATATTGTCAAAAAGAAGACGTTGAGCGTATACTAATCGGGCTGCCCAAACGTATGAACAATGAGCCCTCTATGGTAGAACCGGAGATCTTAAGCTTTCGCGAAAGCTTAGAAAAAACCATCAATATCCCGATTACCCGGATCGATGAAAGGTTTACCTCAAAAATGGCGGCACAGTCGCTCCTGGACAGTGGGGTCAAGAAGAAAAAACGCCGGGATAAAAAGGTACTTGATGAAGTGAGTGCCACTATAATCTTGCAGACCTATTTGTATAAATAAACATTGATAACGGCAGCGGCCGTTTGGAAATAAACCAAGAGCATTTAGAACTATGATATTACCAATTGTAGCTTACGGCGACCCCATACTCCGAAAAAGGGCAAAGGCCATAGATAGCAATTACCCCGATCTCCCACAACTGATCGATAATATGTTTGAGACGATGTACGCCGCCAGCGGGGTAGGGCTTGCAGCACCCCAGGTGGGGCTGCCCATCCGCATATTTGTTATTGACACTTCCCCTTTTTCAGAAGACGAGGCACTGCCCGAGGAAGAACAGAAAATGCTTAAAAACTTCAAGAAAGTGTTTATTAACGCTGAGATGCTTGAGGAAAATGGGGATGAATGGCCTTTTGGTGAAGGCTGCCTAAGTATCCCCGGCATCAATGAAGACGTCTATCGCGAGGAGAAGATAACCATACGCTATCTGGATGCATCGCTCAATGAGCATACCGAGAGCTATGCTGGTCTTGCAGCACGCGTCATACAGCATGAATATGACCATACCGAGGGTATTCTTTTTACCGATAAATTGAGCACTCTAAAAAAAAGGATTTTAAAAGGAAAATTAAAGAATATCAGTAAGGGTAAGGTAGAGGTAGATTATAGGATGCAGTTTCCGGAAAAAAAGGGCCGTTAATAGATTTTTAGTTTCCTTGTATTCTACTTAAAGAAACCTACAATCATCATAATTCAAAATGCGCGAGTGCATTTAAGGTTTTATTGACCAAGCGTATAATACTTTTAAAGGACAAGGCGCATTTAATAATTTAAATAGGATCAGATTCAAACCGACGAAATAAATTAAAATATAAAACCCCTAATAATATTAAGACAATTATGAGTTTAGACAAAATTATATCCATTTCTGGCAAACCGGGACTTTACCATTTAAAGTCACAGACGCGCACTGGCTTTATAGCAGAATCGATTGCAGATGGTCGTAAAATGCCAGTAGGAATGAGACATAACGTAAGTGTTCTTGCTGAGATCGCTATATATACCTTAGGTGGGGAAATGCCGCTTAAGGATATATTTATGAAAATAAGTGAAAAGGAAAACGGTGGCCCTGCGCCAGATCATAAGAGTTCCAAAGACGATCTGGAGGCCTATTTTTTTGAGCTGGTGCCCAATTTTGACGAGGACCGCGTTTATGCCAGTGATATCAAAAAAGTGATACAGTGGTACAACATTTTGCAGGCTAATGACCTTTTAGACCTCGAGGAGTCGGAGGAGCCCGAGAAGCCCAAAGAAGAGGAGAAGCCGGCAGCTTCTAAAAATAAGACGGAAGATTAAGCACCTGGTGCGAGAGCCCATAATGTATATTTAGAAATTTATAGCGGCTTCTTTTTCTAAAGCTTTTAAGGGCATCAAACTTTTGGAGGCAAATATTACTGTTCATAATGATGAATGATAGAGACGAACAATTAAAAGCTTTTGGTAGACTGCTCGACATCATGGATGAACTCCGTGAAAAATGCCCGTGGGACAAAAAGCAAACGCTACAATCACTACGTCACCTCACCATCGAAGAGACCTATGAACTGGGAGATGCGATTCTGAACAATGATTTAGAAGAGGTGAAAAATGAATTGGGCGATCTCTTATTGCATCTTGTTTTTTATGCCAAAATAGGTAGCGAGAAGAATAGTTTTGACATCGCTGACGTCGCCCATGGCATTTGCGAAAAGCTCATCTCCCGCCATCCGCATATTTACGGGGACGTACACGTTAATAATGAAGATGACGTTAAGCGCAACTGGGAAAACCTTAAGCTTCAGGAGGGTAAGGATTCTGTTTTAGCGGGTGTTCCCCGTTCTCTGCCCGCGATGGTAAAGGCCAGTCGCATACAAGAAAAAGTATCTGGCGTAGGTTTTGACTGGGAAGAACCCAAACAGGTTTTTGAAAAGGTGCAAGAAGAACTTGCTGAACTTCAGGTGGAAACCGAAAAGAAGGATCAACAAGCGATGGAAGCTGAATTTGGCGATGTGCTCTTCTCGATGATCAACTACGCACGTTTTCTGAAGATCGATCCTGAAAGCGCCCTTGAGCGAACCAATAAAAAATTCTCCAAACGCTTTAAATATCTTGAGGCAAAGGCCAAAGAAAACAATAAACAATTGAAGGATATGACCCTGGCCGAAATGGATGTTTTTTGGGAAGAGGCAAAATGCGAGTAACCCATAAGTTTACAGTGCTTGCAATTATGGAATACAATTTTGGATTATTTAAAACAATTTTTGTATTTCTGCGTTGTGCTATCACTGCACTTTAATGACCAACTTTTTACTACTATGAGTTTTACCAATCCGCTAGTTTATGGCATACCCTGTTTTTTGGGTCTTATTTTATTAGAATTAACCTACAGCAGGTCGCACGGTGATGGAGAACTTTATAAATGGAAAGACTTAGGATCCAGCCTTTTTATGGGTGTGGGTTCTGTAATTTTATCCCCACTGGCCAAAACAATTTCTGCCATTTTAATATTTAATTTTGTCTATGAACTTTTCAATCCTATTGTAGACGGGGTTCGCATGAATATTATGGGCTGGGAATCCTTCGGTTATGCTTGGTACATCTGGATTATCTGTCAGTTATTGGACGATTTTTCTTATTACTGGTTTCACAGGCAGAACCATATGGTACGCCTCTTATGGGCTGCCCATATCGTACATCATTCCTCAGAAAATTTTAATTTGGGTACAGCAGTACGTAATGGTTGGTTCACCATTTTTTATAAACCTTTGTTTTATATGTGGATCCCAGCACTGGGATTCCCGCCAGAGATGCTTGTGGTTTGTCTGGGAATCGAGGCCCTGTGGCAGTTTCAGCTACACTCGCAGTATATCCCAAGATTGGGCTTTCTTGAAAAAGTATTCAATACCCATACCATGCACCAGGTACATCACGCCTGTAATATTGAGTACATGGATAAAAATCACGGGGGCTTCCTCAATATATTTGATAGGATCTTCGGTACCTGGAAAGAGCTTGATGACGATATTACGATCTGCTTTGGCGTAACTACCCCACCAGACTCTCATAATCCATATGTTATACTTACGCATGAGTATAAGAATATATGGAGTGATATGAAAAGGAGCCCTAAATGGAAGCATAAATTCATGTATGCATTTGGCCCTCCGGGGTGGAGCCACGATGGCAGTACTAAGACCATTAAACAGGTACGTAGGGAACTCACTACGGCCAGCGGCACTTCTGAAATTCTGGAAACTGCTTAATATCAATAATACAGCAAACCAAATATAAAATGCCTCGCGTGATTACGCGAGGCATTTTATTTAAAAACATTACCCATCCATTTCGCGGCAGGTAAAACCAATTGTTGAGAAAGAAGGGACTTTTAATAAATAAGTAAACTCTGTTAAGCCATGCTTTTAAACTGATTTTTACTGACCATTGCGTACCCTTCGAATCCTCCCAATGCACAAATCTCTGCTAAAAAATTCTTACAAATTATGTATTTCATCGATTAAGTGCATTAAAATAAGATAAAATACCAAAATTCCTTTGGTATTAACTATTCGTTATATATATTTGTCATGTAATTAAAAAACGAATACAAGTTCACCCCTAATTAAAATTGGTTGTCAATGCAACAGCCGCTGGTCTGTCCACCCCAAAGCAGGCCAGCTCTTTACAAAGAGTGGAGTTTAATAACTCCACTCTTTTTTTATTCTTTATATTTTCTTTTTAATTTTTGAGTTTTGGAAAGTGCACAGCCTAAATTAAACCTCTTTTCTTAGTACCTGCAGCGGAGGATTTTTGATGACGCCCACACTATTAGCAAGACCAATAATCACCACAAGTATGGTAATCCCCGGGAAGAGGATAAAAAATGGAATCCAGGAAGGCACAAAGACTGCATCAAAAACAAGCCAGGCGAGAAGCTGGCTTCCAATAAGGGATAACGCGATGCCCGCAAAACTTCCTAAAATGCCTAAATACACATACTCGAGTGCCATAATCTTTAGGATTTGGACACTTTTCGCGCCAAGCGTACGCAAGAGCACGCTCTCTTTTATGCGCTGGTATTTACTCGTACGTACGGCGCCAATAAGAACAATAATACCCGTAATTATGCTGAAAAAGGCCATAAAATTGATCAGCCAAGAGATTTTGTTCAAAAGCGATTCGATCACAGATAATACCTGTCTCAAATCAAGAATCGTGACATTGGGGAAGCGTTTCACCAACTTTTGCTGTAGCGCGGCCGAAGCTTTTTCCGAAGGTACTTTGGTGGTGATCACCAGGAATTGGGGTGCTTGTTCCAAAACACCTTTTGGAAAGACGATCGAAAAATTGAGCTGCATGCGGCTCCAATCTACCAGGCGGACGCTGGCCACGCGTGTTTTTAAGCTTTTTCCCTGTACATTAAAAGTAACCTGATCACCCACTTTGACCTTTGCATCCCCAGCAAAATTATCGCTCACCGAGATTGGTACTAGCCCATCATCGGCATAGGTGCCGTCCCAGGTGCCGGCGGTAAGACTTTCTGAGGCGATCAGGCTGTCGCGGTAGGTCACCCTAAACTCATGATTGAGCACCCAGCGGCCCACATTTGATCGGGGATCATTTTTAAGCGAGGTAGCTGACCGCCCATTGATGCCCTGTACCCGCATCGTTACAATTGGGATGTTTTCCAGGACGGGTAAGCTATCTGCGCGCACGGTGCCGGCTACTGCTTCTCGCTGGTCATTTTGTACATCTAGCAGAATCATATTAGGACTTTTCTTTTGTTTATCGAGCGCTGCCTGAGAAAGCAAAAGATCCTTACTGAAATACAGTGTGCTGATCAAAAAAGTGCCTACACCAATGGCCATTACCAAAATGAGCGTCTGATTATTGGGCCGGAACAGGTTTAATAATCCCTGGCGCGCCACAAAACCCCAAGATGTAGGAAAAAACCGTTTTACAATTCGCATAAAAACATTCGCCACCCCAGCCAAAATAGCAAAGGTTACCAGAATTCCGGCGACAAAGGCAAGGGAATACTTCAAATCCTTCAACAACCAGAAGGCAAATAAAAATATAAACAGAAAAATCACGGCAAGAACCAAAAAGCCGGCCGTCTTAGATTTTGAAGCGCCTTTGGCGTTGACACGCAGGGCTTCCAACGGCGAAACGTATAAGGTACCCATAAGTGGATATAGCGCAAAAAGTATGGACATGAGAAGTCCGAGCAACAGCCCCAGTAAAATAACCTTGGGAGCAAAACTCACCTCTATATCAATAGGTAATAAATCCTGTAGCAATACGGGGAAAAGCTGCTGAAGAAAAACTCCCGCCACCGTGCCTATCAGCCCACCCAGAAGTCCTATAAAGGCGATCTGCACCAGGTAGATAAAAAACGTTTGCCTACGTGTCGCCCCCAAGCATTTAAGTACGGCAACGGCACGTAATTTATCTTTGATATAGATGTGCACGGCGCTTGCTATACCTACACATCCCAATAGCAAAGCGATAAAGGCGATCAGGTTGAGAAACTTAGCGAAATTTTCATACCTGCGCCCCAACCTTCGGCTAGTGGAGGTATGGGTGTCAAGATCAGCTCCCTGAGCATCAAGCGCTGGATCGAGTTGATGATCCAGTCGTTCCATATTTTTATCAGGGGCGACAAAATAATATTTATAATCAATACGGCTCCCTGTTTGTACCAGACCTGTCTGTTCAATAAAACGATAGGGGATGAGCACCGGCGGCGCTACCGAACTGAAGATCGCATTGCTGCCGGGCACAGATTTTAAAGCACCGGCCACGGGCAGTGTGACCCCTCCGATCTTGATACTATCTCCAACCCGAATATTATTTTGCAACATGACCGTTGCATCCACTAGGGCACCATTGGTTTGCTGGTAGGTCTTTCCTGCGGAAGTGGGGTTTGTCTCCAGCTCGCCATAAAATGGGAAACCTCCTTCAATACCACGCACCTGCACCAGTTTTGCAGCATCATTTTTTGGGAATGCCGCCATAGATGCAAAACCAATCTCCCGCCCATTGGCCCCTCCCAATGAATCGATGATTTTGGAAACCCGCTCATTGACCGGTTTGCTGCTGTTAATTATAAAATCAGCACCCATGAGTGATTTAGACTGCAGTGCGATATTCTTTTTAAGGTTGTCACCAAAGGATTGAATGGCGACCACAGCCGCGATTCCCAAAACGATGGAGGCGACAAATAGGATCAATTTGCCCACGCTCGCCTTACCGTCGCGCCATGCCATTTTAAAGATCCAGTTTAAACCTGTATCCGTTTTAGTGATATTGTTGTCTAGATTTGCCATCAAATTGCGGAATTTGAAAGTATTTTCCCACCCTTAAGCCTTAAGATATGCGATGTTTTTTGGGCAAGTTCCAGATCATGCGTTACGATGACCAGGGTAGTGCCCAGTTCGCTGTTAAGGTCAAAAATCAGTTTTTCCACCTTTTCGCCGGTATCGGCATCCAGATTGCCAGTAGGCTCATCGGCAAAGAGGATCGCTGGCTTATTAGAAAAAGCCCGTGCCAGGGCAACACGCTGTTGCTCACCGCCCGAAAGTTGGGAAGGGTAGTGATCAAAGCGATCCGTTAAACCCACTTTATCCAGCAGTTCGCGTCCTCTTTTTAAAGCATTTTTTTCCCCTTGGAGCTCAAGGGGCACTGCAACATTTTCTAATGCGGTAAGTGTAGGCAACAATTGAAAATCCTGAAATACAAAACCCACCTGTCTATTGCGCAAAATAGCGCGTTGATCTTCGCTAAGTCCGTCCAGCGATGTTCCACAAAGGGAGATTGTGCCAGAATCCGGCGAATCCAGCCCAGCGCACAATCCCAGAAGCGTTGTTTTACCGCTACCGGAGGGGCCCACGATCGCAAAGGTGGTACGCTCATCAATATCAAAACTGATATCGTCCAGCACTGTAAGTTCTTTAGAGCCGCTGGTATAACTCTTATTCAAATGGGTTACATTTAATATCTTTGCCATAATGCTTTTTTAAACTGAAATAAGCTGAAATTTACGTTTCGGCAAATTAGAGATTTGCATTATATTTATACTTGCCAATGCTATGAGAAACCTGTTAATATTATCCTCATTTTTACTTCTTTTCATTAATAGTTCCTGTAAAGACGATAATTCACAGAAAAACACTGAGAAAAAGAGAGAAGAAGTTTCTGACAAGGATACTGCCGATATGGATACGATTGCCTCTGGTGGATCAATCCTTTTTTTTGGCGACAGCCTGACGGCAGGTTACGGGCTGGATGATCCCAATGAGGCTTTTCCCGCACTGATACAGCAAAAAATAGATTCCCTAAACCTGGATTACTCGGTCACCAATGCCGGCCTGAGTGGGGAAACAACTTCTGGCGGTAAGAGCCGTCTCAGCTGGGTGCTGGATCAGGATGTGGATATTTTTATCCTGGAGCTTGGTGCAAACGACGGACTGCGCGGCATTCCACTTGAAGAGACGAGAAAAAATCTGCAAGCTATTATCGACACCGTGCGTCAAAAGGATCCCAAAACTAAAATTATCCTTGCCGGAATGCAGCTTCCGCCAAATTTGGGCATTGGATATACTAAAGGTTTTAAGGAGATTTTTCCGCAATTGGCCGAAAAAAATAAGATCACGCTGATTCCTTTTTTGCTAAAAGATGTGGGCGGTATCGCAAGATTAAATCAGGCTGATGGTATACATCCTACTGCCAAAGGTGCTGAGATTGTGGCCAATACTGTTTGGAAAGCGCTGGAGCCGATTTTAAAAAATTGAGCTTTCGCGTAAGCAATACCGGTTTAGCCATTTAAACCATGAATTAAATCTTAAAACGGTGGTTTTGCAATACATCAGGCTGTAAGTATTGGGTCTTGATTGTTCTATACTTCTGAAGTATGGATTTTCCCCTTGGGAAATTCGGTGAAAAATGGTTAAAAATATGTTGATTTTTACCGTTTTACACATCATCAAATACTGATTTTTGGGTGGTATTGATTGAATAAACTGCCGGATAAAATCGTTGTTTTTGTATCAAAATCGGTTATTTGTTTTGCTCCTTAAATTTTCTGATCACATCGAGTTTTTCGTCCGTAAGGGCGTTTCCATCAAAAAAGGAAACTCCACTCGCACCATTATCCCTTGCGATCTGGATGGCCCGTTTTAAATCTTCAGGGCTCAGTTCTGGTACAAACAAACCGGTATGTAACTGCACATTTTTGGACGCCAGATCCTTTACGCCCTGCTTTGTTGCAAAGCCTATCCAATCAATACCTTCGTTATAAAAATTGTTATAGATCATGGGAAGCACCATATCAATATCCCATTTATCCCAGCGCTGGCGTACCATATGATCTGCCATCTCAGGGTAGGGGAACACGGCTGCGGTCAAGTATTTACCGTGATCATGTGCGATCTCATATGCATGGTCAACCACTTTTTTGATTTGGTTCAGGCGAAATTGTTTCCATTCAATATCAATGGCAGGATTTTCCATTTCGCGTGGGTCTTTACCAAATTTCTGTTTAAATGCATTTACACTGGCATCGGAATAATCAAAATCATAATCAGGCAATTCTTTCACTTGTTTTAGATTGTATTTAGGCAACAGGCCTATGGGTAAAAATACATCGGGATAGCGGATGTAATCCAAGTGCACGCTGGACACACCATCCACTTTGGCAAGGCCTTCGATCAGATCATAAATATGTTGAACCGCGTCTGGATTGCTGGGGGAGAGCCACTGGTAATAATCCACATAGGGGCGATCGTCAAAGCAAGATTTTCCGCTGCGGCTCACCTGATACCAATCTGGGTGTTTTAAGGCCACGGTATCGCCCGGGCGGTTCATGGTCATAAGCCACGCATGAACCTCAAGCCCCTGTTTTTTTGCCAGCGGCGTTAAATGCGCCAGCAATTTGGGGTCGGTATCTGTATTGATGAGCACTGCATCGATACCATTTTCTTTAAACTTTTTAAATGTTGAAGTGTATGCAGTATCAGCCTTCGTGCGGTCTGCCGTAATCCAGGTCCAGTATTTAAAAGAGATCACAGAATCTCGCTGGGCCGCAGTATTATTATTGGCGGCAGTGGCAGCGCCCGTTTTGGGATCTTTACAGGAAAAAAGAAACATTGTGCACAGTAAAAATGCCAGGTAATTGATCTTCATAATAGTTGGTTCAGTTAGTAAGTTGCTTAAAAGCACCTTCTTGATTAATTAGGTATTTTTTTGCTGAAAATGGACTCTCGGCTACAATATTCCAGCCAGCGGAGTTCAATTCCAGTTTCAAATTTATTTGCTTTCCATCGATTAAAATTGGTGTTTTTTGCAGATTTTCTAGGCTTTTTGACCATTTATAATGTAGTTGAAAATATGATCTCTGGGCGCGATAAAGTGTGTAAAGCTCCCAACGTATTTTTTCATCCTGTGGAATGCGTACATTGAGCTTAACATCTGGAGCTACGTCAGCAAAATATACATAACCCCAATGCTCAGGTTCGTGCATGTTGATCACGCCCTGTGGCGACCACACCCAGTTATATTCGGGCAAATAGTTGCCCCCTTTGTCTATTTTACGGGAATAACCACCGTTTTTAAGATCAAAATCCCAGTTTACACGGGAAAAATTGATGCGCCAGAATTCGTTATTAGGAATTTTACCCCCAGGGGCAACTTCAGTTAGAACGTCCCAGGGCATTGCGATCTCCACCGCCCAGAATTTATCTTTATCTGAAGCATCATTTAGGCTTCCTTCTATGTGCACCGCGGTCTGCAGGCCTTTTATATCCCAGCTGTCTATGGCATTGCCCTGCTCTCTATACGTTTTTGGCAACAGCAGGTCCCAAACGGTGTTGAGCGCGTTCATCTCAAACTCCATATAATTTTGGGTATCGCCATCGGGATCCATGAAAATTTCAAAATCGTTGTTATAAAAAATTACCGTATCCCTTTGTTTTAAGGTGGCCCAAATATTGGGCTCTTCCAGCCTGGCGTAGAAATAGAGATAGGTTTCGTCCCAAACCATCTTTACATTGGTCTTATATTTAGGTGTTTTCTCTCCTTCAATATCCACAAAATCGGTGCTCCAAAACGCCGATTTCCAAGACTTTTCCCCAGGTTTTCCATCTATATGCATGGCTTCTGAAGTTTTATACGCAACATACATCCGGGGATCATCCGTTTGCTGAGCGATTAGGGCGCTACAAAATAGGTTAAAACATATAATACTTAAGTATTTCATTGTTTTGCAATTGTTTATTATCATCATTTCTTAATACACCAGCCTTGCCTAACAGATTGCACGTAGGATGCTATGTTTCTTATTGATCATTATTGAAAGACATTAGCAACAGCTCTTCATCAGGAATATCTTTAGGAAAGTTAAGATGTTTAAAAATCTATTTCTGAGCTTCTTTACCCGTAGTTGCCCAAGCTTTATTAGGCTTTGGGCCCATGACCAATTTTAGGGTGCCGCCCTTTAAAATCTGTTTATGCGCAATCGAGGTCTGGTTAAAATCATCCCCGTTCAGCGTTGCAGATTGGATATAAAAATTGGTTTCTGAAACATCATCAGCCTGGATGGTAAATGTATTCCCATTGGGAAGGTTTAAAGTTGTTTTTTCAAAAATAGGGCTGCCTATCTCATAAGTCGTGCTAGCTGGATTCATGGGATACAGGCCCATAGCGCTAAATACATACCAGGCAGACATCTGGCCAGCATCTTCATTACCACTCAGCCCATTGGGGGTTGTGTTGTACTGTGTGTTTAGGATATGATGCACCCAATATTGCGTAAGCCAGGGCCGGCCTGCTTTATTAAAAAGGTAGGCGATGTGGTGACTGGGCTCATTGCCATGTGCGTACTGGCCGATCAAACCGGAAATATCAGGAGAGGCGTTTTCACCCGAAATCTCTGAACTTTCGGTGAAAAGCTGCTCTAATTTAGCTGAAAATTTTTCTTTTCCGCCAAGCAGCTTGATAAGACTGTCTGGTGCTTGGGGTACAAACCAACTGTGCTGCCAGGCATTTCCCTCGGTATAATCTGTATTGGTGCGATGTTTGGAAAATTTGGGATCAAAAGGTTCATGCCATTTGCCATCATGCGACTTTCCTCTCATAAAACCTGTTTTGGGATCAAAGAGTTTTTGAAAAGCCATTGAGCGTTTTAGAAAATAGTGATAATCCTCTTGTTTACCCATTGCCCTGGCCATCTGTGCAACACACCAGTCATCGTAAGCATATTCTAGTGTAGCGGTGACCGACTCATTGCCAAGATCGTAGGGTATATAGCCATATTTTTTATACAGATCCAGGTTACGCCCGTCCTGCATCATTGTGGTTTTCATGGCATCATAGGCCTTCTCTGGATCAAAGCCCTTTATACCTTTGCGATAAGCCTCAGCGATTACTGGGATCGCGTGATAACCGGTCATAGTATTGGTCTCATTGCCATAAAGGTTCCAGACGGGGAGTTTTTTGTTGATCCCGTAATACGCGAGCATAGAGTTAATGATATCGCTCACTTTGTCAGGATCTGTTAGAGTCAATAAAGGTTGCTCAGCGCGGAAGGTATCCCACAATGAGAGCGTACTGTATGCGGTAAAATCACCATGGGCAATACTATCGTTTGGCAGGCGAAATTGACCATTTTTATCACTGAAAGTAACCGGGGAAAGGTGGGTGTGGTAGAGGGCAGTGTAAAAAATAGTTTTTAAAGAATCTATGGGCGTTTCCACTTCGATTTTAGAGAGTGCCTTTTCCCATGTGTTTTCGGCTTTTTGCCGCACCTCGTTAAAGTCAGCATCGGCAAGATTTGCTTCCGCATTAGCGATATCAACTGATGAAAGAGCAATTTGTACTTCTAAAGTTTCATTTGCGGTTTCATCAAAAAAGAGTTGTACCGCACTTTTTGCTCCTGAAATACTGTCACCGGAAACTTCCTTAAGATCTACCGTAAATTGATGTGTGCGGATCGGTTTTGAGAATTTGGCAACAAAAAACACCTTTTGATTTTTGGCCCATCCCGTGCTAAAGCGGTAACCGGTCATTGTGGTGCTATCCTTTAGTTTTATAGCTGTTTTCGTGGATTTATCCCAGTTTATGGCAAAACCCAGATCAAGTATTACTGACTGCGGATCTCCTTTTTTGAAGGTGTATTTATGATAGGCTGTTCTCTGGCCCGCGGTAAGTTCTACATTTATATGAGGGCCATCCAAAAACACCTGATAGTAGCCGGGGCGAGCGGTCTCGCTATCGTGATTATAATGGGACAGGTATGGAATTTCCTCTTGCTTTTTGACCGGGATGGTTAAATCTACTTTTTTATTGGTCGGCATAAAGAGCAGGTCAGCCAGATCGCCTATTCCTGTACCACTCAGATGCAACTGGCTAAAACCGGCCACTAATGAATCTGAATAGTGATAGCCTGAGCACCAGTCCCAACCATTCTGTCCATTATCAGGGCTGGGCTGCACCATCCCAAAGGGCATGGTTGCCCCAGGATAGGTATGCCCATGACCTCCAGTACCAATAAATGGATCAACATGGGCGATATGGTCTGTCGTTCTTTTTGTGTTGTTATTTCCGTTCTGATCATTACAAGAGGTAAGAACTAGAGCAAAACTGACGAAAAACAGGTATTTTTTAATCATTTTTTAAAAGGGTTTGGTTAAAGCAAAAGACGTGGATTATCTTGCGCGATAGCGATATTATAAATATAAATTGAGCCATTCAAATAATTTAACCAACCGCAGGTATGTCATATTGTTGATATGTTATGATTGTGAACCAACATCTTGTATGTTTCAGGTAAATTTTGACAGTTTTTAAATAAACAATTAGTCCAGCCTCTGGTTCATAACCGTCTGAGGGATTATGCTTTACAACTAAAACGATAAGATCGAAGCGCTGTGAAAGACATAAGGTTAAATTATTATCATTTCTAAAAAGCTGTAAGACCGCAAAACCCAAAATATTTAATTTCGGGTTTTGAGGATGCTGTTGCGAAAAGCTCAGCATTCATTTTTCAATAATCATCTTTCGAAGGTGATCCTATGTCAATAGTTGCACAGATAGATCTGCTCGTGGCTCATGTCCACTTTTTTGACTTGTGTCAAACCCAGTCTTTGAATTTCAGGCTTAAAAGTGTCGGTAAGCATATGCCTGACGCCATCAGAATTAAAGATGCGCTGCATGTGATCCTTAAATGTCGCTTCCATTTTTCTCTGAAAATAAAGAGCAACGGGAGGCAAGAATTTGTCGAGCATACCATTAAAATCAAATTTGCCTCCCATATTGACCTGTGTAACCTGAAAAGTAAAGGAATTGTTGTAGGCCAAAGGCTGCATGAGTATCTGTAAAGAGGGGGATTGCCAGTTAATATCTGGGGCGCGATTATCCTTACCTATCCTGCATCCTGGACATTCACCCTTAATTTCCGAACCGTCATCTTCAAATGTAATGGTCATTATAAAAGTATTGTTTCGGTAATCAACCCGCGTGACCTGAGATTTCACATCCGTGAGATAATATACCCAGTCGTGACCAGCCTTATTTATTTTATATTCACCAAAATTTAAATTCTGTTTGTTGCCCATAATCTCGATAAAGCCATAATCCTTGTCCAGTTGAATCTGCAGGCTACGCCCAACGCGGTCTCTTAAGATATCTGTGGTTCGCCTTATATCCATTGGCTTGCACATGTTTTCCGTTTTTTTAACCCTTGTTGTAGTTCCGGTTTGTCGTACAGGTCTTACGCTAACGGTAGTTTTCTTGGGAGCCGTTGGTTTTAATGATTTCGTAGCCTTCTCGACCCTAACAGTTTGCACAGTAGGTTTCTGCTGCTGTGCAGATACACTAAAACCGAAGCCTCCGGTGAGTAGCAAAACAAAAATAATGTTTGGTGTTTTCATGATTTTTAGATTTAAATTATTTTATAACCTTCATACGCTAAGCCGATAATAGGTTAACATGCGGAGATAAAAAAACCCTGATTAACAGGGTTTTTTAACATCTACCAGCTACTTTTTAATCACAGGAAGTACGTTGTAAACTGTTTTAATTCACAACAGAGTAATTTTTTATACCTGGCGGGAAAGGTTGATATGCTCAGCTTTCGCGAAAGCTTTAACCATCTTGACAAAAAAGGGACAGCGATTTAGTAAACCTTATGTCGAAACCTTTTAATATCTATCATTAAAGCTCATCAATAAATATTTTCCCTATTGATGTATCTGGAAAAAGGCCTTCATTAGCATATGATGGCAATGCAATCTGCCCTATACTGATGCAATTGGGGCAGGCAGCTGAAGGATCAATGGTCCACACGACGCTCACCATATCGTTACTGTCTATGGGATATTGCCCGGTAAGATCGCCAGTCTTGACATAGAGGGAAACACCGGGACCGTTGCGGTAATCCTTGAGAAAAATCTTCATGCGGTACTCTTTACCCGCCATCGGTTTAAAATCTAGGTATAACCAGGCAGGATTATGCTTTGGGCCATTGTACCCCATAACAGGCCTTGAAATAAGTTTCCAATATTCGGAATTGAAGAAACCATAATAACTGCCGATGTTAAGATTTCCGGATTTAGGCAATAGTGGACTAAGTTCCCAATGTTTCTGAGACCTTGCGGCAAGTTGTTCTTTTGTGATTACGACCTTGGGTATCTTAAGTTTAGCCAGGTCATCTGTGGTAAGATTCTCAATGTTCCTGATGTTTATCCCTTTGGTAAACTGAGTCTGCGTGATTGCCGATTTTTTAATATTCAGCTGCTGATTTTTATATTGAGCATTTATGGAACAGGTAAAAATGCTTATGAGGACAAAGTATAATAGTAGTGTTTTCATGATCTTAATTTTTAATTATCTGTTTTCTTGACTTTTAGCATCTTGAGTATTCATGACTTCGTAATAGGTAGTTTATCTTTCTTAATGAGCTGGACGCGGATATTACCTAGACCGGTAAGATTGCATTTTGGCACATCTGTAAAAAAAGGATCGATGGTATTCCCCTTGCATTTTCCAAAACTATATAGGTCGTTATCTATTTACCATAGACAATAATGGGTGCCAAAATTGCCTACAAAATAGCCGGTAACATTGATCTGAGCGAAGCTTTTAGAAATGCTTCCATAGAAAAGAAACTTCATAAAAAGTGCTTTTAGATTTTTCATAATTTCCTGTTTTTTTATAAGAGTTGAATTTTTGTACTATACAGTTTATACTCTTAAAAACTAATAGGTTAACCATACCTCCTAAAAACTGTTTATTTCGAATAAAAATCCTTCTAAAGCGTCATCAAATCCTTAAGGATTATGATACAAATCGCCTGTTCAACGCTTTTACATTGAAATTTGGAATGATTTAAAGAATTTATAAATAAGATAAATATTGGCGTATTTGATCTATATTTCCCGTACGCTTTGGCCTATAAAGCCATAGAACAATTAAACCGGTATAAGGATGACTACTATACTCTCAGTGACCTTACCCTTTACCGATCCGGTACTTAAGTTTCTGGTCATTTTGATCATTATCCTAATTGCGCCCCTACTGCTCAATAAAATTAGAATCCCACACCTTCTAGGCCTTATCATTGCCGGTACCATTATAGGCCCTCATGGATTTCATTTTATGGAGCGGGACAGCGGGATTATTCTATCCGGCACGGCAGGGCTTCTATACATCATGTTTTTGGCAGGTCTGGAAATTGATTTGGCAGATTTTAAAAAAAATCGCAACAGAAGTCTTGTTTTCGGTTTATTTACATTCATTATCCCTATGATTTTGGGCACATTCACCGGCCTGTATATATTAAACCTGTCAATGCCTACCTCAATTTTATTGGCGAGCATGTTTGCTTCACACACACTCATTGCCTATCCGCTTGTGAGCAAAATGGGGGTCGCTAAAAACCGGGCGGTCAACATCACGGTGGGCGGTACGATTATTACAGATATGTTGGCACTCCTTATCCTTGCTGTCATCGTCGGGATGACCACCGGACAGGTCAATGCGTATTTCTGGATAAAACTTGCCGTCTCGTTGATCATTTTTGGATTTCTAATTCTGTTCACATTTCCTATGTTGGGCAGATGGTTCTTGAGTAGGTTTAGCGATCATATCACGCAGTATATTTTTGTGCTTGTCATGGTCTTTTTGGGTTCTTTCCTTGCTGAGCTTGCCGGTGTCGAGCCCATCATAGGAGCCTTTTTATCAGGGCTTGCCCTCAATAGGTTGATTCCCCAAACCTCCCCGTTGATGAATAGGATCGAGTTTGTGGGCAACGCTATTTTTATCCCATTTTTTTTGATCGGAGTGGGTATGCTCATTGATTTTAGGGCATTTTTCAAAGATTGGCAAACTATAAAGGTTGCGCTGGTCATGGTAATCGTTGCCACAGTGTCAAAATTCCTGGCCGCCTGGCTCACACAAAAAACTTACCGATTTACCCTGGATGAACGCAGGCTCATATTTGGACTGAGCAATGCGCAGGCAGCGGCGACCCTTGCTGCCGTACTCATAGGCTATAATATTATCCTCGGCAGGGATGCCTCTGGTGAACCTGTACGGCTGCTTAGCGAGGAGATCTTAAATGGTACGATACTAATGATCCTGATCACGTGTACGATCGCAACGTTTATTGCACAAAAGGGAGCCCGGAACATTGCACTCTCAGAACTGGGGGAAACCAGTGATGAAAATGCGGATTATGTAGAAAAAATGCTTATCCCGATCAGTAATATAGAAACCACTGAAGATCTTATCCATTTGGGCTCTATGGCACTATCGCCCAAGAATAAAAATGGCCTGCATGCCCTAACCATTGTCAATTATGATGCGATGGATAGCGCCTCTGACCGCAATGCCAAAAAGGTTCTGGATCATGCGGCCAAAATTGCCTCGGCGACCGATATTCACCTGAATGGAATCTTAAGGTATGACCAAAATCTTATAAATGGCATCATTAGCGTGGCAAGAGAGCAGGGCATTACCGATATAATCCTGGGTACCCATATTAAAAGCGGAATTACAGATTCATTTTTAGGAAAATCCACCGAAGGTATTCTGACGAAGTGTAATACCACTATCATGATCTATAAGTCCGTACAGCCATTTGAAACTATCCGGAGACTGCTCGTTATTGTTCCCAGACATGCAGAAAAGGAAGTTGGATTTACGTTCTGGCTGCTCAAGGTCTGGAATATGGCAAGAAATTCTGAAGCCAAACTTGTTTTTTATGCCAATGAGATCACATTGAAACTCTTAAGGGGAGTGTATGCAAAGGATTTTTTAAATGCAGAATTTAATAATTTTGACTGGGACGATTTTTCCAACGTATCACGCTCTTTTTTAAAAGATGATAATCTGGTTTTTGTAATGAGCCGTAAAGAACGACCCTCGTATGAGAGTTATATGCTAAAGATTCCTGAATATCTCAATACCAATCTTTTGCACTTTAATTTTATATTGATTTTCCCCATGCAGACCGGTATTGGTAATTTCTCTCAAATAGATTTTAAAAATGACACTTTTATTGATTCCCCTGAATATTTTGAAAAAATAGGGCGTGGTCTTGCCAAACTTTTTAAAAGAAGATAATCTGAATTCGTTTTGATTTTACATAGTTGAAAAATTCATAAGAAATTTATTGTTCAATTATTGGGTACAGGCTTGTGTTTAGTTACACCAAAATCTCAAGCGGAACAGCGGAGACCAAAAAAACCTCGAAAGGTGATTTCGAGGAATTCTTGATTTCCTTCTGATCTTTATTCCAAACTTTGCAGCACACTGCGGCTCACAAGCCTTCCATTTTCTTTTTTCGTTTCCTCCTGTACTAAGCCAACACCTTCAGCAATCCATTGGGTTGAAAAATTTTGTTGCGTCATGCCCATTTTGAGGGTATTAATGGCCGTAATTTTAAAGCAATCAAAAGTACCTGCGGGCGTGGTCACCTTTTCAAGAGACTGCACCTTGCGGTCTGTCATGCGTATTGCTGTATTGATCTTCATTATACCGGCATCCACAGCCATCTGTACATCACCATCTGGAAGATTTTCGCCCACCTTAAGTTCGTTTGGAAAGCTCAGCCCGCTTCCTGTGATGGAATATTCCATGTTTTTATACTGGTCGAAAATACCTGGTGCCACCAGCGATTCTGGATCGAGTTTAGTAGTATTCCCATCGCAAATGGCCCTAAATTCCATAGTGGTCAGCTCCTTTTGGTTTTTTCCATCAATAAGTCTCATCGCAATAGTCATGGTGGTTCCGTTTTCGCCTTGAGCGATATGCTTCAACGTATAGGAAGCGATTGTGGATAATTTGTCCCGCTTATCAAACTGATGGATGACCCAGGTTATGCCTTGTTTGCTGGGATAAAATGTTGAACACTTATCCTGTGCAGTACCATTTTGGACGAAAGCCAAAAGTGTGAATGTGCAGAGCAATACTTTGATTATAGTTAGTTTCATGATATTTCAATTTTAAGGTTTGTGCTATTAATTTGTAGGTATGATTGCTGTTGCATGATTGCCAATGACCACCGTAAGGTTTTCTTCTATAAAATTGGTATTGCCGCTAAGCCCTCCAAAATCCTGCGCGAACAAACCGAGATCCATCATCCCGGTGGGATAGCCACCGCCGGGTGTAAAAGATCCCGTGATAATGGCGCCCGAAAGGGCATCATCGCGGTCTCCGATAAACCAAACATAGCCGTTGGGATCTACATTCCAGCCTTCAGTTATATTTTCTGAAGGGATGTTTGTATCGATATAAACGATGGAACTGTTGAACCAAAGCCACCTCAAATCCTTTAAACCACCGGAGTCACCGCCAGAGAGTACAAAATCATATTCATACCCACGTCTTAGGTGAAGCCTGAATGCTGTAAAATCATCATCCTGGGTAAACGTATGGTTAAAACCATCGCCACTGATCTGGAATGAAAAAGTGGGCGGGATCCTATCTGTATCCGGTACATCGACCGTACAGCTTGTTGCTAAAAATACTAATGCAAATAAAAAATAGAGTGTTGTCTTCATGATGTTTGTTTTAATGATTACAGTCTTTATACTTTAATTTTCAAAAGGTTAACCGCTATTTTTTTTTTTTTGGAATATTTAATTTATATGCATCTAGGATAAATACTTTTAATTCTATTCAATGGAGACCAGCCTCGTGTGATCACTTATTAAAACAGAAAGGTGCCCTGCCACTATGTTATGATCGCCGCTCTGGCCACCGTAGTCCCGTGCAATAAAATCGAAAGTATTAGGATAGGAGTCTTGTGAGTACCTATCAAATTTAAATGTGCCCGATATTGCGGCTCCAGATCGAGGATCTGCCCGATCACCCAGAAACCTGATCCCATCTACAAATGGATAAAAATCAAAATCATGCTCATAGCGGGTGGATATATACCAATCATCGGGAAGTCCGCCAGGAATGTTTATAACCATCTCACTTACCAAATCGTCTTCATAATTCCATAATAAATCCAGAAGCCCTCCGGCATCACTGCCCACAAATGAAAAATTATAAGTCTGACCTTTCTTTAGGTTGAGGCGTAAGCTGGTAAGATCGTCACCACTTTCAAACGTATGATTAAAACCGTCACCGCTGATCTGAAAGGAATATAGAGGCGCAATGCTATCCATCTCAGGTAGATCTACCTCGCAGCTTGCGGTTGTAAAAAAAAGGAGTGTTAGCAAACAATAGATTGTTGTTTTCATAAGGTTAGTTTTTTGATTCAATGAATTATTTATCAGTTTTAAAACAAATTTTTCCAAGTGAGAACGAAGGGTTAATAATTCCATCATATGTATTAATTTCTCAATTTTGTCAGGGTTTTAAGACTGCTTTTGAGGAGGTGATCACTTGAGGTATTTTTGAGAGGTAAAAAATCTTGGACTATGGTTTTTCAGACTGGTAATAGATTTAGCAGAGATTCTTAGTTTTATTCCGTACCGTCTCTTTAGATAAACTCTGTAGGATGATCGCCATCTCTGACGCGAATGCGCAACCTGCCCTCACTGCCGTTTAACTCGCCACTAATATGTATCCGGAACAGCTACGTTACAACTGCCACCATAGGGAATAGGCCGACCAATAAAAATTTAATTGCTGTTTTCATTACATTGGTTTTTGGGATTACTGTTCATCATGTTTTAATCATCTTAAAATTAGCAGGTAGACTGCTGATTATTAGTATATTATTCCTCTTAATTTAAGGGGTATTTTCACTGAATTATAAGAGTAAATACCCCATACATATTTAATTAATACACATTGATTGATAGAGGATCGTAGTTATATTTGATTCTCGCTTATTGCTTTATAAATTCAACCCTTCGGTTCTGGGTCTTTCCGGCATCAGTGTCATTGTCGGCAATAGGATCATTTTCGCCTTTCCCATCGGTCTGGATGCGGCTAAATTGTATATCAAACTGTGATACGAGCGCCATTTTAATGGTTTCGGCACGTTTTCGCGAAAGCGCCAGATTGATTGCTCCCTCACCATTGCTATCGGTGTGACCCACGATTAGGATATGCATTTCGGGGACGCTCTGCATCGCTTCGGCAACTTCCTGAAGCACTTCATCAGCCCCACCGGTTATTTCGGCAGAACCGCTTTTAAAAAGGATTGCATTTGTAGAGAGTATTCCTTCCGTAAGGAGTTTGCTGCGTTCATCAATCCCACTTTCGGCCATCCGGAAATTACCAATATATAGCTCATCCAGATCCCTCGCGTCGCGTAGGCCTTTGGTCTCCAGTTTAAAATGGGTGATACCATCAGGCACCAGGCGCGGAATGTCAACTACTTTATTTTCGTTGAGCCATACCCGCATTCTTGCTTTGTTTATGGCGATGGAAACTGTAGATATTCCATTGATTGCAGTGCGGTAATCTTTACCAATCTTGTTGCGTAATTGGCGCTCCCCATTTACCCATTTTTCTACAAAACCGGGCGACTCAATAAACTGACAGGGGGAAAGTTCTACCATGCTCCAGTTTTTACCGTAGTTAAAGGCTGGATCATCCGCAAGAACAAGTTTTAAGAAAGCCTGCGAACTTGTTTTGTTATCCAGGCCACTGGTTAGCAGATCAAAGCTAATGGTATAATTTTCGGGCAGGTTTTTTTTGGTCATTGGAAGAAATACTGAAGAATTGGTAAGTCTTAACCATTTTTCCCCAGATATCTCAACAATTTCGCCCGAGCCATTGGTATCCCAGCTCGCAGGAAAATCGCCCAATGCATCACGAGAGAAATTGTCACTAAAAATCTCGCTGGTACCAGATTCAAAATCAAACGCGGTGTTGGCGGAAAAGGATGGGTTTTCCGTGTTTTCGGTGCCATAAGCGGCATTATCATACGTAGGATAGAGCGTATCCATCTGCTGGCCGTTTTGTTGCTTGTTTAATTTTCGGCGTTCTTTTTTGGAGAGCCTATCGCTGTTAAATACGCTGTCAAAGGCGTCAGCTGCGGTTCTTTCGCTCTTCTCTTCGCTTTTGCGCTTTATGGTCTCTTCCGCAACTTCACCGGCTCGTTTTACCAGTTTTTTTAAAAATTGAGCGTCCGTTTTTGCCGCAAGGCACAGCGCAAGGATCAACGTAATGGTCTTTAAGGTTTTCATGTTTTGCGTTTTTGTTGTTTTCCTTTTATATCCGTGAGCAGCAAAAGGTTAACATGCCAATAAAATTTTTATCTTTAAATGTTAACTTTTTTCTTTAAAAAGGATCAATGGCTATCCAAGATGAAAATGAACTGCTAAAGAGAATGCGCCGGGGTGACGATGCGGCCTTTAAAGAGGTTTATGAGGCAAACAGGGAAAAATTTCTGCATTTTGCCCATAAATACGGCCTTGATCACGAGGCATGTATTGATGTTTACCAAGATGCATATATCACCTTTTACCAGAATATCGCCAGTGGAAAACTGGCCGTGCTCACCAGTACGCTATCTACTTATTTGTTTGGTATCGGAAAATTTATAGCCATGAAAAGAATCGCGAGAGATCGGAAAACGCTACGTACCGAAAAAATACTTACTGTCATGGGGAAAAGTAATATTTCCCTAGACGATCTCGAACTGGAAGAAGGGGCCCTGAACCAGCAGCAGCAACTGCTCAAACAACATTTTGCTGGGCTCGGCGAGCAGTGTCAAAAATTGCTTACCCTTTTTTATTATCGGGGCTATAGTATAAAAGAGATCATCGAGGCCGGCGGGTACAATAATGGCAATGTGGTCAAAGCGACAAAATCACGCTGCCTAAAAACCCTTAAAGAACGCATACATAAACCTCTATAGACGATGGATACCGAAGAAATTATCGATAAATATTATCTTGACGAGCTGACGCCAGAAGAACGCGTGCTCATGCAAAGACGATTGAGGGAGGATGCTGATTTTAAAGCCGAGTTTGACTTTCAGGAAAATCTGCGCAGGGCGATCCGGGATACTGAAAGAGATAGCTTAAAAGAAAAACTGATCGGGTTTGAAAGGACACAGGCTAAAGGAACTGCCAAAAAACACTGGAAAATCTGGCAAATTGCCGCAAGTATCACCATTTTACTTTGCATCGCAGGGCTTGCTTATTATGTGAATACCCAAGATGATAGTCAAAAGTTATATGCCAAGAACTATGAGCCTTACCCCAATACAGTATTTAACATCACGCGCGGGGAGGGCACAGCATCCTTAGAGCGGGAGGCTTTTACCGCTTATGAAGCGAATGACTATGAAACCGCAATCACACTTTTTGAGAAGTTAAACGCTCAAGGCGAAAGGACAGCCATTTCCTTTTATTTGGGACAGTCGCTACTGGCTGCGAATCATCCAAAACAATCACTGGCCATTTTTGAAAGATTGATCCAGGAGCAAGATGATTTTTCCGCCGAAGCGCGCTGGTATGCGGCACTTACCGAACTAAAATTACAGGATAAGCCCAGCGCCATAAAGCTACTTAGAAAAATTATCGAAGCAGATGGATATCAAGCAATTAAGGCAAGGGGATTATTGAAAAAATTGGAGCAAGAAAATGATATTTAAATATGGGGTTTTTTAAAGTAAAAACAGCTTTAAATAACCGATTTCCTTCTTTCTTGATAAAAAATCAGTGCCGTGAGGCTCAATAAAATGGCAAAACTCCCAAAAATCCACCACACTTCTGAATTTCCAGTAACGGGGGAGACGTTTCCACTGATCACAAAAGAGGACCAGTAATAAGGATGCGATAAGTTATCCTCGCTATGTTTTCTTATAAAAGCCATTTTTGCCATGCGCAATGCCCGATCCTTCGACTTTCCATGTGCTAGGTTTCTATAAAAATTACTCATGATTTCGGTGGCCGAATTGTCGTTGATATTCCAAAGGGTGTTGACCAGACTTTTGGCGCCACTGTAAAAAAAGGCACGGGAGAGACTGATCAATCCCTCACCACGCCTGAGCTCGCCAATACCTGTCTCACATGCACTCAAGGTTACCAGATCTGCCGGGATGTGCATATCATACAAGTCCCGCACAAACAATAAATGTTCCTTTTCGCCCGGCGCAAAAGCAAGAAAAGAATATTCAGGGGAAGCATTATTGGCCAGTGCGTGCGTAGCCAGGTGAATCATAGAGCTAGAGCTGGCCATTGATCTAAAATTAGTCAGGGTGGCCATATTGCCCGTGTAGGAAACCTCGGGGAAATAATGGGCAATTCCCTCTATTTCCGTGATGGAATTGGGCAAAGGCGTCAGTGCCATTATTGCCTTGGCATCGGCTGTTCCCGGTGTATTAAATCCAGGTGCAAATGCCAGCAGTTTGTTTTCGGCATTCTTTTTCGCCTTGAGCGCGTATAAAAGTGTTGCAGAGCTTGCATAGCTCACAGCATATTGCTCTATCAGGTATTTTACTTTTTTTATCCCAGTATTTAGGCTGCTGAATGGTAAGTAATTGAGCGGACCATCGGGAATGATGATCAGGCGTTTTGAACTGTGCCCCGATAATAGTGGCCGTAACAAAGCTGAATATAAAACATTACCGGTTGAAGAAAGTGAATCGATCGCGCTTTTGGGATTGCTCAACATCTTTGCAAATCCCTTTACATCCTTCTCCAATTGCAATGTTATTTTTATTTTTTTAATGCTTACCGAATCCGGGGAAATGGCCAACGCATACAGGTTATGAACGCCATAAAAATAGGAGATCAGCAATTGATCTTTATCCAATAAGCCGCGCACAGTGGCCAAGATGGCTACATCAGTGTCATAGCGCAGGGCATAATAGTTGGGATAATCGGTTTCAAATCTGCGAATGAGTTTCCTGTGCTTTTCTTTTAACCTAAAAAGTATTTCTTGTGGTTCTGGCCCTTCCAATTTTTGAAGAGTCATCTTTTTTTCATTATCGGCGATTTCGGCTTTAAGCTGTTGTTCCTTTTCTAGAAGTTCCTGTGGGATTCCCGCGAATTGGTTAGCCTTTGCGCTTAGCAGCGCGTCGAGTAAAAGCGTACTTTTTCCCTTTTCCATATATTGGAAAGCTTTCGCGAGATACCGCTGATTACCCGATGACTCATATCTTGCAAAGGCTGCCTCAAGACCTGCCTCAAACAATGGAAAAGCGTCTTCTATAAGCAGCTGTTTATCCTGATTACTTGTGAAGCTGGGCTTAAGAGAATCTAGTGTCGCTATGGCCAGATCAACTGTTTTTAAAGCTTCTATTCTATACTCATCAGTATCCAATCTGTTAAGTGCTATAGCTATGTTTTTCAAAATATTAAGACGATCTGTCTTATTAAAAGGTTTAAGTTGACCCAGTGCCAGTTTATAATTGTCAAGTGCTTTTTTAAACGCACCCTGTTTAGTGTGAAAATTACCGATTTCCATGTAGGCAATAGCCTCTTCCACATGTTTTTTAAAATCCCATTTCCGCCTGGTTGCGGTCAATGCTTTTTCTAAAGCTGACAAGGCTTCCTCTGGCCTGTTTTCGCTCATTAAAATCTTAGCTTGGGCCTGGTAATATTTATGCTCAAACGGATGATCTTTTGGCAGGATTTTTTGAAGACGGGCAAGGTAGTAATTCGCACTGTCAGGTTGCGAGAGATGGATGTAGTTTCCTATAATGTGATCTGTTTCGGTAATGATACTGTTTATGCTCGTCTGATTTTTTTCGTTATAAATCAATGACCTTATGAAAAAGTCATTGGAAAGCCTATAATTTCCCTCGGCTTTATAAACTTCGGCCAGTAAGCTGTAGTTCCTGAATAAATTTTCGGTATCATCGGGGATTTTCGCCTTTAAAAACCGGATATTTTTACCATAAAACTCTTTGGCCAGTTGATATTTTCCCTCATTAAAATACATTTTAGCCATAAAGCTGTAAGCAGCGCGCAGCATGTCAAGTTGAAATGAAGTATTGAGGGAGTCGGGGGAATGTTCTACCTGATCAATAATTCTCTCAAAGGATTTACGTGATTTTTGATAATCGTGCAGTTCAAAATTGTACAGTCCGTTATAATAAACGGGTGTGTTTTGTAATTCCTGGCTATCAGGGGCGCTTGCAATCTCTTTCTGGTATGCCGCAACGAGAGAATCCATCGCGGCGAGGTTTTTTCTAAAGGTCTGGAGGTCGTAAAAATAGGCGGCAGACTCATCCCATTGCACCAAGAGCCAAAATGCATTTTCCCAGTCTTGTTGAGTTTTGCTCAGTGCATAAGCTTTGCCCAAATAATAATTAGCGGAATCTTTCTGCGTGTAGGCAAACTCGTCAACCTTATCGTACAAAGCGGCAAACTTTTCTTCATAAGCAGTATCCTGAGAAATCACCGGATTTATGAAAAATAAAAAAAATCCTATACCAACGAAATCTTTCATAAATATAGTCTTTGCCGAGCGGTCAAAGGCTAATATACAATTAAATACCAATACGTTGCAGCATCTTGTTTCGCTTTCGCGAAAGCGGATAACTCTATGTAATCCTTAAAAGATCAAAGATTGAATAAAAAACCTGTAAGCTCGTAATCTAGTCCTTTACTCAGGTTAAGCACTTTAATCTTAACCAATTCATCCGGCTGGCCTTGAGGCGCAGTCATCACCTGGTAAGTAAGTGCATCGCCGTATCCCATGAGCGGTGCGGGGCCTGTGGTCGTGGTGCTGATAGGCTGATCTTGTGCATTAAGTATAAGCACGGATCGAAGATCATTTTGTTCCTCCAGGATCAAATATTTTAAATTGAGGGTCAATGGGAAACAAGTTCCTATGGGATCACAAGGGCCTTTAGGCCGTGGTTTGATCTTGGGCAGTAAACTTTGCTCTGGGATCGAGGCTATCTCCTCTGTAAAACTATCCTTCTGTGCTCGTGCAGCAGCGAGTTCCATCACAGTTTTGTCATCTCCCTGCTGGTTGTCAATGACCGCCTGTAAGGAGTCTATGGTGACCTGTACCGTGTCGATCCTACGCTCCAGGTAAAAAACGTGCAGATCCCCTTCATAAATATAATTATCCTCAGTCAATTTAATCTGCTCATTTCCATCATCATAACCCCCGTGGCACGAGATGAGGAGTAGGGGGCACAGCAGTACTAAGAGTAGTTTTTTTATCATTATATCGGGTTTTTACAAGGTTTGTATTCATTAATACCAAAAGCTCAAATAAGGTTAACATTGTTTTTTCCAATTTTCACTACTGAAAACAAAGTATATTTATAAATATATGAAAAACAGCGATATAAATAATTAAAGAAGATAGAATAATGTTTTTTAAGATGAAAACTTTCCCAAGAATACCTCCCATATTAATTTAAAAATGGAATATACTTGTCAATTCTTTCTTTCCTGTTTATTTTTAAAGCTAAAGAAATCTTAAACTATTCAATTAGCAAAATGCCCAAAATTAAAATTATACAAGGAGATATCACTAAAATAAAGGCTGATGCTATAGTAAATGCTGCAAATAGTTCGCTTATGGGGGGCGGGGGAGTGGACGGTGCAATACACCGCGCGGGCGGCCTTGCCATTCTCGAGGAATGTAAACAAATACGCCGTAACCAAGGTGGCTGTCGGGTTGGGGAGGCCGTGGTCACTACTGCGGGTAAGCTCAAGGCGAAATGCATTATACATACTGTGGGTCCTAAATGGAGAAATGGTACTATGCATGAAGCCGAAAAGCTGGCCGGTTGTTATAAAAATTCTTTACGTTTGGCGGATAGAAAAGGACTAAAATCGATTGCCTTTCCTAATATCAGCACGGGTATCTACGGTTATCCAAAAAAAGAAGCTGCACAAATTGCCCTAAAAACAGTAAAAGAATCCAATATGAATACGGTAAATGAAATTATTTTTGTCTGCTATGATGACGAAAATTTCGAAGTGTATAACAATTGCCCGTAAATTTAAGGCCTTGACACTTTATTGAATACACCTTGAAGTTTAAACTTCCTCTACTTGGGGATAATTGATAGCCATTACCTTAAGCGTTCTGGTCTCGCCTTCTAAATTGAGCTGCGCGGTTTCACCCACTTTTTTACCGGTAAGGATCTTAGCTATTGGCGCTACAAAGGCAATCTTGCCCTGTTTGATATCGGCCTCATCTACACCTACTATGCTGATTTTTATAGGCTGTGGTGCAGTATTTATCGAATAAGTTACCTGCGCTCCAAAACGCACCTCCTCTATATCATCTATTTTCTGAAGTAGCCGCGCACTTTGAATCCGTTCCAAAAGGAGGTTTAATTTTCCATTTAATAGAGCCAGCGCCCTGCGCCTCTCGCGTTCATCGGTTTCTGACAGATCGGTAATCTGCTGTTCAAGATCTTCCCGTTCCTTCCTTAGTTGATCCAGTCCAAAAGCGGTCACATAATTGGTAACGCCATCTGGCAAAGCTGCTCGTGGTGGAATTATGGGTGTTTCTTCCTGGTCATCCTCTTTTACAAATCCTCGGCTCATAATCGTAATTTTTTCAATATTTAGAATATAAATATTTATCTAAATACACCATCATAAATAAGGCTTAAATCTGATTATCAAAAGTGATTGAGTTATCCGTTATCTGTGATAATTGAAATCTGCGTCATTTCAAACTTAATCCGGAATCCCATAAATATTTGAAATTCAGAACTTTTAGGATGAGACCCTAAATCCAGTTTTGGGTGACGTTATGTATTATGATATATTACGGATATTCAATTTAAATATTATTAGATACGGCTGCGAAGTCACCGATCAATATAGTTTAATTTAATAAGTATTTTTTGATAATATTTTCCATCTTTTTTATGGAAAGCGGTTTGTTTTCATAACCTGTGATATCGGGATATTCTTTTGACTTGGCTATATCTTTTGAATTTCGTGAAGTAGTCAAGAGCACAAGTACAATTTTAGCACGCTGCTGATCTGAAAGATTTTTATAATTATCCATGAATTCCCATCCATTCATGACAGGCATATTAATATCTAGCAATATGAGCTGGGGTTTGGGAAATTGACCATTAACGCTTGTGTTTAAAAAATCCAATGCTTGCTTACCATCTTTCTTAATCACGATATTATTGGAAAAATTTAATTTTCTGATAATCCAACTGTTCAAAAAATTTGTAGCGTTATCGTCATCAATCAAAAGCACACAATTATAATTACTATTCATACATGATCTTTGTTTAAGATATTAAAAAAGAAGGTAGATCCTTTATTCACCGTAGATTCAACCCAAATCTTACCGCCATGGCTTTTTACAATTTTTTTAGCGTGGGCCAGACCTATGCCCACTCCCTCAAACTGATCTTTATGGTGAAGTCTGGCAAACATGATAAATATTTTATCAAGGCTGTTTTCTGGTATGCCTATGCCGTTATCTGAAATACTGAATTGCCAACCTTTTTCAATAACTGCACTTTTGATTTCGATTATAGGTTTTACACCCGCTTTTCTAAATTTGATAGCATTTGTAATAAGATTCTGAAATAAGATACGAATCTCTAGAGGATTACCAATTATTTCCGGGAGGTTATCAATTTTTAGGATGACGTCGTTCCGCTCAATAAGATTAGAAAGATCATACTGTAAATCTTTTAAGATAGTGTTGCAATTAATGGTTTCCACAATTTTTGACTCCCCAATATTGGCATGCTCTAACAATCCTGAGATAAGTCCACGCATACGTTCTGCAGCTTGATCTATATAATCAAGAAGTAGCAGGGCATGGTCATTTAAATCAGCGGTATATTCGCTTTTGAATACTTCAATAAATGCAACTATCGTTCGCAAAGGTTCCTGAAGGTCATGCGAGGTAATGTGGCCATACTCATCCAGATCTTTATTCTTACGTTCTATTTCCGCAATGTAATTAGCAATGAGACTTTCATTTTTTTTACGTTGTGAAATATCCTGGGCAATATACAAATGCTGATACACTGTTCCCTTTTTATTCTTATAAGGAACAATAATGACCTGTGACCAAGTATAATTATCTATATTTGACTTCAGCTCCATTTCCCCTTTCCAAATTTGGCCATTGAGGAGATCTTCTAAAATAGTCAGGTATAAACTGGATGAATATTCAGGGGAGATTAATTTTTTATAATCTTTGCCTAAAAGTTCATCCCTTGTAAGTCCGGTTGAGATGCAAAGATTATCATTTACATAATGAAGTTTTCCTTTTGCGTTTGACTTGGCAACGCTAAAACTTTCGTCAAGGCCCTGTTTAAAATATGTGAGCTCTTGGTTAGATTCTAAAAGCGCTCCTTCCAGAATGTTTCTTTGTTGATCAAAATAATTTAATTTAAACGCCAGACTACCTATGAACAAGAGAAAGATCAAGAGCAATACAACTGTATATAAAGCTATACCAAAATCTTTTTCTACCCAACCCGCATTTGTAAGCAATAACCATAAAAAACTTAATACCAAGGGTGCCAGGATAAGGATTAATAGTGATCTTACTATAATTCTACTGCCTGTTAATCGCCCTGTTAGAAGTCCCATAAAACCTACGTTGGGGTTTTTTAGGGCGAGGGCTATTGACGTACATACAAACAGAATAGAGGTATGAATCGCCATTGAATTTAAAAAAAATATACGTTTATCAGTAGGAATTTGTAGGATGAAAGCCTCTATAGAAATCAACGCCAAAACTGTAATAAGCAGCAATATATACTGTGTTACTTTTTTGAAAATTATTTTTTTGGAATAGATACCTATAATAGCAAGACCGGTTAACATAAAACAAAATGCGGTGGCACCAGACATCCTACCGGGAAGATTGTCAGTGATTTCATCCTCAATAAAAAGCTTATCGATCGTAAAATTTGGAGATAGTGCGTATTCTATTAAGGTTATGATACCGATGAACAAAAGGGCAAAGCTCAACACTTTATCAAGTATGGAATAATCATGCTGCGTATAGATCGTGTTGAGAATCGCTAGACCGGTTAACAGAAATAATAATGCAGTATTAAATTTCATAGTTGCGGCCCCTGGAATAATGCTAAGTATGGGTTTATATTCAAAAAACCAACCTATCATAACAAGTATGGAGATAACTATCGTAAGTATACCTACTATAAATGTTACTTTTTTCATGCCCTACAAGGATTAATTTTAGATCAATATGCAAATTTTTTAGAGCGATATTCACGATTAATGAAATAATTCTAACTTTAAAATCAATATTAGCAATTTTGACGGTAATTTAAGACCAATTAAAGAAAAATTCGGATGAAAAGCAAATTCTCGTTGTACTCTTACAAAATATAAGTCTTACCCTTTCAAGGAACTATTGACTATCTCTACACCTATTTGGAAATTATCGCCCAATAAATACCAAATTACTATTAAATTTCTCAAAATCATTATAATACACTATTTTATACAACTAGGATGGGTTTTATTTTTAAAAAAGAAGATTTACATATTATGGGCAAAAGAAAAGTAGGCCAGAACTGGATTCCATTAAAGAGAAATTGCAGATTTACGATGCTAACGATAATTCAACCACCATGATTTCTGATCAAATTATCCCATTCTTGATTATAACTAGCAACTTCAATATGGTTAAGATGAAAATTACAGCTTCTTTCTATCTGTTTTTTCTATTTGCAATCCCTGCAGTAGCTCAGAATTACCATAGCGATGATTTACAAACCGTCATTTCTCTGGGGAATTACCAGCCTATAGGATTAAGTGTATCTTCTACTAACAGGCTTTTTGTTTCCTTTCCACATCATGACGGCAAACCCTATACCTACGGACTTACAGAAATAATTGACGGAAAACGGCATCCATATCCCTCCAAAAAATGGAACGACACTACCGGAACAGAAACAGCGTATTTTGTAAACGTGCAGGATTTATATGTGGATGCCCAGGATTTTTTGTGGGTGCTTGATTCCAAACCATCTTCGGGAGGATCTATTTTCAGCGGAAGCGGCAAACAGGCCAAAAAAGGACAGTTTAAACTTGTTAAAATTGATATTGCTACCAACGCGGTAAAGCGTGTGTACACCTTTGAAGATTTGGATAAATCGGCGAGCGGTCTCAATGATGTCCGGATTGATACGCAGCGCAATCTCGGTTATCTATCAGATCCCGGGCAGCAGGCCATTGTTATTCTCGATCTAAATACTGGTAAAACACGTAGCGTTTTAAAAGGGATTAAGGCGACTAAAGCGAATCCCAAGGTCATTTTAAGCTATAATGGTGACGAAATGCGTGGCCAAAATGAAAAACCCTTTAGTTCTTCAATTAATGGGATTGCGCTGACTAAAGATGCAAAATATCTTTATTTTAAACCTATAAATCAGCTTGATATAAACCGAATTGAAACCCAGTTTTTAGCCGATACAACACTTACTGAAGCCCAACTGGCGCAGCATACTGAAAATAGGGGAGCCGTGGGCATTACACATGGACTGGTAGCTGATGCGAAGGGAAATATTTTTTTGACCAATTCTACCGATTATTCCATTAAATATCTGAGTCCTGATGGAAAGTTGCACATGCTGGTACAGGATTCCAGAATACTTTGGCCAGATTCGCTGGGCATCGGTACTGATGGTTATCTCTATTTTTCCTGCTCACAACTGCAACTTCAACCTGAATGGAACAATGGTATATCAAAGGTGGAATTGCCTTACCGCGTTTTTAAGGTTCGCTTACCATGATTCTCATAGAGTGATGAAAAGAATGGCAATCAACTTTTAAGGAGAAAATTGCGGCAATCCACACTAACATTATTCCATGATTGGCAAGCAAAAAGGGAACCGAGTGGTTCCCTAATCTATATTACTTTAGTAATCCCCTTGAAAAGCCTGAAAGCAGGTATTTACCTTCGAACTGCTTTTTTACTAAAACTTTTATCTTTTTCTAGACATCTACCATATCTTTCTGTTCAATCGCCGAATGTATTGTTTCTTGCATTCTAATTTTTGGGGGAGTTATAATAACTCCCAGAGCGCGTTCTACCTTATCTAAGGTGTCAAATGTTAAGTTAGACTTCGCTCTAAGTATTTTATTTACCTGTTGTGCACTGACCCCCATTTTTTGTGCAAGTTCATTTTGCCTTATTCCGTTTTTATCCATGTAATCCATAAGCTCTAAGGCAAAAGATTGAGCTCTTGTATTAGTACGTCTATCACTTTTATCCTGTTTCGCACGTGCTTTCCATGCTGTAGCAGTTTTAGTGACTGTTTTATTGATGTTTTTTTCTTTGTTTTCCATATCAAAAATCTGAGCAATCTGTTATTTTCTTTTCTTTCAACCAATTAATTAAATGATCCATCTTATCTAATTCTAATTGCAATGCTTCACAATCCTGCATTGCATCTACTAATTTTAG
>CBDCNG010000006.1:0-21485 GCA_965219335.1 Leeuwenhoekiella sp. | reverse complement strand
TGAAAAGGGTTATTTTACAGATTATATTTTCAGAAAAAACAAGATTTAATTGCGCACAGCACAAATACTGAACCAATGAAGCCATATTTAACGGAAAAATTATTGCAGAAAGCAGTAATACCATTATAGTAGAAAACAACCATTACTTCCCACCTGATGACGTAAATCAAGAGTATCTTGTTAAAAGTGATACGCATACTTTGTGCCCCTGGAAAGGTAAAGCCAGTTATTACACGATTGAGGCTGATGGGGAGCAGTCTAATGATGGAGCATAGTACTATCCCAGCGCAAGCGAAAAAGCCAAAAATATCGAAAACTATATTGCATTTTGGCAAGGGGTTGAGATTACCGAGAACTAATGGAGGGGTATGCTTAAAATCGTGTTTATATATGATTTGTTGCATGAATTAAGCACCTAACTTAGTAAATGATTACAGACCAAGAAAATCCGCGAGGGTTTTAGTAAGTAGGCAAGAAGCAAGCAATAAATTATACATGGTGTTATAAACAGTTTTTTATTCGGTTATGTGTTTCGCTATATTTTCTGGCCAAATAACAAACTGTCCATACTGTCCATTTTTTTCAATTCCGCCAGTTTCTTTTCCATCTTTTGTTGTAATCCAATCGTCATCTTTTTTATACATCAGTTTATTTTCCGTAAACCAATTGTTAACTTTTCGACTACTTAAACCAGTCAATTTTGACAATTCTTTGGTTGTTAATAATTTAGATTTTGAATAATCTTTATTTTCTTGAACTTTTTTAATTTTTTCTTCAGTTTTCTGTTCAATTTCCTTATCCACTTTTTTTACAGAAATTCGTATTTCCTCGCTAATCGTTAAAAGTCTTTGAACTTCATTATAAATGTCATTATATAAATCAACATCTTTTTCTTTCGTAACGTGAATTCCCATTTCATCATTATTCTGTTGTGAAAAAGAATATAAATTCATTGAAGTTACAATCGCCTCGTTTTCATTCAAATAACATTTTGCGTGAAGAGAATTGCAAAGGCTTGTCCTAATTCCTATTTGACTTTCCAACCAATTACTTTCTTCTACTTGTAATTTGTTTTCTCGATAAATAATCCGAATGTCCTTTTTTTGGATGTTTAAATTCTCCAAATGGTCTTTAACTCTTTTATGAAATTGAAGATATGGACTAATTAAAATTAATCTGTCTGTAGTATTTTTTATTAGTTCTTCTAAATGATATGAAACACCTGTAGTGTTTAGAAATTTTGACATTTTATATTATAATTTTGAAAATTGAAAATAAAGAAATTGTTATAATAAATAAGACTAAACATCCATAATTTTCGTGTTTTTCAAATCCTTTATAATTTAATGGACAACTTCTCCTTTTCTTAATTTTCTGCCTAGATTTTTTTCAGCTACATATCTATGGACAAGTTCATTACTTTCAGTAAATCTTCTATAACCTTTTTCGTCAATGTAAGTTTTGTTTCCCATTTTTGAGATTCGTGAGCAATTGTTTACAACTCACTTTTAACTGAGCAGAATTATTGCAAATCACATAAATAAGGGCGCTATACAATACCTAAACCCCTATGTGCAAAAGCATATAAGGGTAAAGTTAAGGTTCTTTAATTCCCAAAAGTCAGCTAAGTTCAGTTATCCTTATTCATGAAAAGGCAACTGGCAAACTCTACTAAACGTTCACTACACTATTATCAGCATCGGCAAAATCATTCCATTTATAGGAATCAGCTTCAGGATCATTGACCCATGAACCATCTACAAAATATTTGAATTCATAAGCTTTATCCTTAGTTAGGCTTACTGCTCCTTTAAAATTACCATTTTTCATCTGCTTTAGGGCAATGCTTTTTTTAGGTTTCCAGTCAGTAAAATCTCCCGCTAACTTCACTTCTTTGGCCCCTTCGGCCTTAATGGTAAACGTTACTTTGCACTCCTTTGGCTTTGATTTTAAATATTGCTTTGTTATAGACATAATTCTGCTGTTTAAATTTTAGTCAAATGTATAAGAATCAATGGATAGTATATAAATTTTGTGCTAATAAAGCATTTTTTTAATATATTTTTTCGAAATAGTTAACCTTTAGCGATCAATCCTGCTAAAAACTAATTTCGCAAACGTTGCCTAAGGTTATGCTTTCAAAAATTATTGATAGTTTATATTTTAATTCTTAAAATTCATTCAGTAACCGCATCTATTAAAAGGTCTGGGTGCTCAAATTATCCTAATTATGAATTCTTTACCCGAAGTTCCTTTAAGTCGACTCTTATATAATATACTAAACATGCAACAGAAAGAATTTCTGTTCTCATACTGAAGAAGATTATTTGATAATCGTTTTATCTACCCTAAAAAATAAAAGCCTGCAACAAAAAATTACAGGCTTTTACAGGGAAAAAAATCTAATCAACTACTCTTATCTTTTTATCACGATAAAATCAGAACGTCTATTTTCCAAATATTCTGCTTCAGAACAACCTCCACCGCTTTCGTCGCAAACATTAATAGGCCGTGACTCCCCATAACCGCGAGCACTCTCAATGCGTTCAGGGGCAATATTATTTTCCACCAGATAATCGCGTGTTGCCTTGGCACGGTTTTCAGACAAAGTTTGATTATAGGAGTCGCTTCCCCTTTGATCTGTATGAGATTCTATTTTAATCACCATATCGGGATATTCATTCATAATATTGATCACTTTTTCAAGTTGTTTTGCTGCGAAAGGATTTATGGTATACCGATTTAATTGAAAATATATTGGCTCAATACGTATTTTTTCAACATTACCCTCGGTAACAAAAATATCTGAAAGATTTTCCAAATTAAAATTGACCAGGTCAATCACACCATTCGGCTCTATTCCTGTAGTGAGATTTAGGCCATCTTTAGCATATCCAATTTTAGTAGCCTGAAAATAATAAGGAATATCGCAGCCCACCTGTAATTTATAGGCACCAGTACTATCGCTTACCGTTTGAGCAACTAGCTCTTGATTTTTACTATATGCGATCACTTTAGCATTGACTAATTTTTCGCCAGTATCAGCATCTAAAACAATACCTTTAATGTATTGATAGCATTCATCTAAATTATATACAAAAGAATAGATATCATCATCACCTTTACCACCTTGCCGATTTGAACTAAAATATCCCCGATTTTTAACCTGTCCTTCCAGGTATGCAAAATCATCAGCATTACTATTCATATTTGGCCCCAGATTACGGGCTACGCTGTATACACCGTTACGCAAATAAGATTTGTAGATATCAAAACCACCAAAGCCTACATGTCCTTTGGATGAAAAATATAATGTTTTGCCAGAAATATACGGGAAGAAGTCATCGTAAGGTGTATTTATTGAAGGGCCTAAATTGCGCGGTGTAGAAAAGTGCCCGTCTTCGTGTACATCGCATACGTAAATATCTGCCCTACCGTAACCACCCGGCATATCTGACACAAAATAAAGTTTCGTACCGTCTTCATTAATAAAGGGTTGCCCTACAGAATATTCTTTTCCGTTAAACGGAAGCTCTTCTTTTTTATACCGATTTCCATCAAATTCTACTCGATAAAGCTTAAAAATGTTCTTTTTATTACCTGTAAAAATCCTACGGGCTCCAGATTGATAACTGGAAGCATAGTATAAGTATTTGCCTTCAGGCGAAAAGGTTGCGGTAGCATCGTGAAACTTAGTTTCAAGATCATCACTAAATAACCGGATATTCTCAAATTGACCTGGGGCTATCACATCAGCTTTATATAAAGAGAGATAGGGAGTATTGTCCCGCTCATAGATTTTATTACCCTCACGGTTACGACCGGAAGTAAAGACAAACTCATTCTCATTAAAAGCACCTCCAAAATCTGCATACGTAGAATTAATATCCAGATTTTTGACCTGGTACAGGGTGTCATTATAGAGAATCTCATTAAATCTGGATTTTTCCTCATAGTAACGGTTAAGATCCTTATCATTATGCGTAAACTTTAGATAATCTATGTAAAGGGTATCCGCTGAATCATATTTCTGCAGGAATCGCAAAACATCATAGTATTGCCAGATTTGATCGGCCGGCATCTTATATTGCAAGGCTTTAAAAGTATTTTTATAGGCCAATTCTGCCTGCTGATGATTATGCAGATTATAGTGTGCATCTGCAATGTTCATCCAGGTTTGCGGTTTTACATCTTTATTATTGCCAAGGTATTCATTATATTTTTTTATAGCTTCTACATAGATACGGCGATTATAAAGTTCGTTGGCTTCTTTTAGTGTCTCCTGGGCAAAACCGGACCAGGCGCATAAAAAACAGAGAGTTATTAAAAGTTTTTTCATTATTGTAAAGTTTGGATTAAAAGAATCGTGGAGAAAAGGTAATTCCACGTTGACGCGCAAATGAGAATTTTAAGATAATTTCATGTGTGCCATCGTTATAAGCATTAAACCGGTTTGTGCTATAATCATAGGAATACCCCAGGAAAAGATTTTTGGAAATTTGAAAACCTGCTAGGGCACTTACCGCCGCATCCAATTTATAGGCCGCACCCAAGGTGAGCTTATCATACATAAGAAAGTTACCCGAAAGGCTCGCCCTTAGGGGCGTCCCGTTCACATAGTTCATCAGTAAAGCGGGCTTGAACCGGGTGTTTTCGCTAATGTCGAACACATAACCCCCAATAAAATAAAAGTGGAGTTCATCAGCATCTACTGCCTGTTCCACATCGTCATAATACTGCTGCGTAAAAAAATTGGGTACAGAGAGGCCGAGATACCATTCATCTGTATAAAGGTATGAACCCAGCCCAATTGTACCCAGTAAGCGATTATTGATATCATTCATGAAAAGGGGGTCATTAGGATCTTGGTACGACCCTTTTGTAAAATCAATGTTAAGTACCCGTAAACCCGCTTTAAGACCAAAAGCTATTTTCAAAACCCGACTTAATTGCAGATTATAGGAAAAATTACCGTCAACATTCAATTCTTCTGAAGGACCCAGGACATCACGGGTGATATTAAGACCTAATCCTACAGCATCAGTCAACGGACTCTCAAGTCCAAAATTCATCGTTTCTGGAGCACCATCAAATCCCAACCATTGTGAGCGGTAATCGGCCACTAAATTTAAAGTCCCGGAAGATCCCACATAGGCAGGATTTATGGTCATTGTATTATACATATACTGGGTATAATTGGGATCTTGTTGTGCCTGCAGGGACACCGTAACCAATAGGATTAAAATATAAATGTAGTTTTGATATAATTTAAACATGATGAAGCAGATTTTAGGTTGATGTTTGATTTGTTAACGAGCTATATAGACCCATCCGGTAATGGCAGGGCTACCATCGTTGATATTTAAAACATAGAAATAGGTAGCAGAAGGAAGTCCGCTCTTTCTATTTATGGCTCCTCCTGCATTGGCACATCCATCCCAACTATTGTCATAACCGTCCATTTGATAAACCAGGTTTCCGGCACGATTATAGATTTTTAAGACATTTTGAGGATATTTTTCAATACACTGTATGGCAAATTTGTCGTTGTTGCCATCTCCATTGGGAGAAAACTCATTAAATACCTTCAGGCAATTAGGATCAATCTCTATCTGAGCAACATTGTTATCAGTATTGCTATCTATAGGATTAGAACTTACAATAGAAGCTACATTGAGATAAGTACCAATATCAAGTACAGAAACCACTACCTCCAGGGTTAAAGTAGCTCCCGCCGAAATCTCAGGAATATTCCATTTACCGGAGACATTATTATATGTGCCAGCCTCTGCTGTAAAATTCACATAAAGTAGCCCAGAAGGTAGTGTCTCATCTACTTCTATGTCTTTAATATCGGTTTCACCCGTATTTCTCAAGGTAATCGTATAAGAGATCTCTGCTCCTATCATTGGGTTGAGATTATTAACGTTTTTTGTAATCGTAAGGTCAGAACAAGAAGTTACCGTAACATCTAAGGTGGCTTCTCCGATCGCCATACAGGCATTGTCACTTTCATAACTTACTGAAACGGACTGAGCGCCCAGCTCATCCCATACCACGGTTATAGAATCATCTGTATTGGTCCCTCCCGCTACGATCATACCACCGCTTGTTACTGTCCACATGTAATTGCTCATGCCACTTTCAGTGGTATAGGTGATCTCTTTTTCAAAACAGGGGACATTTTGCGAACTGGTAATGGTCGCTGTTACCAATTCATTGACAGCTATAGCCACAGCAAGTCGTAGAGCACTTTCACAGCCATTTGCCGTTAACGCCGCATAATAGGTCGTGCCATCAATTAATAAAGCATCATCAGCGAGTGGCGTTCCTCCAGTTGCCTGAGCATACCATATAACCCCATTTTCATTAATCGAAATATCTGCGATAGTGGCGTTTTCGTTACTACAAAAAGATTGCGCAACAGAAACTGCGGTGGGTGTAGGTACCGTGGTTACATTTACATGAACGGCCAAGCGTTGTGGACTTTCGGTATTCGTTCCTTGCAGAGCTGCATAATATGTGGTATCATCTATAAGTATGGCACCCTCAGTTAAGGCGGTACCCCCTGTAGCAGATACATACCATTTTATATTAGGTTCATTAACATCAATATTTGCGATGGTAGGATTACTGGCTGCACAAAAGTCTTGATCAGTGTTGTTTGTAGTGGGAGTTCCAAGACTAATTACCAATTCGTCAGTAGTTATATCAATAGCCCTATTCCCTAAATCATCGGTAGAAGTTGCTACAACTTCATAGGTCCCATCTTCTAAAGCATGATCATCCGGAATTTGTAGATCCCATGTGTTATTATTTTGCGCCGTTAAATTACCATCTCCTTTGGTATAGATTACTCCATCGACCTCTACTGTAAGATCAGCATCAAAATCAGCGGTCCCTGTAAGCATTGGGGTCACGTCTGTAGTTGTCAGCATATCCACCGTAGGAATGGTCGGGGCCATGGTATCAATAGTCAGTTCATCCGTTGTGACGTCAGCGGCTGTATTTCCCGCTTCATCGGTAGCGGTAGCTATCACATCGTAAATGCCATCGGGAAGGCTGTCCCCATCTGGGATCTGCAGGCTCCAAGTGTCGTCACCGTTATCGGTAAGGTTACCATCGCCCTCGGTATAGATTGCACCATTTACTTCCACCGTTAACTCATCTGCGGAATCTGCCGTGCCTTCAATGAGCGGCGTGGAATCATTGGTCACCTGAGCTGTTACCATAGGAGTGGTCGGGGCCATGGTATCAATAGTCAGTTCATCGGTTGTGACGTCAGCGGCTTTATTGCCCGCTTTATCGGTAGCGGTAGCTATCACATCGTAAATGCCATCGGGAAGACTGGCTCCATCTGGGATCTGAAGGCTCCAGGTGCCGTTACCGTTATCGGTAAGGTTACCATCGCCCTCGTTATAGATTGCACCATTTACTTCCACCGTTAGGTCGTCTACGGAATCTGCCGTGCCTTTGATAAGCGGCGTGGGATCATTGGTCACCTGAGCTGTTACCGTAGGAATGGTCGGGGCCGTGGTATCAATGGTCAGTTCATCGGTTGTGTTATCAGTGGCCGAGTTACCGGCGACATCGGTAACGTTAGCTTTTACATCATAAATGTCATCGGGCAAAATGTTCCCATCGGGAATATTTAAGATCCAGCTATTGTCCCCATTGTCTATTAAATTTCCATCACCCTCGGCATAGGTTACTCCGTTTACCGTTACAGTTAAATTATCAACCGTATTTGCGGTTCCGTTAATAGTGGGCGTGGGATTGTTCGTTATTTGGGCCGTTACCGTAGGAATGGTCGGGGCTGTGGTATCGATGGTCAGTTCATCGGTTGTATCATCCGTGGCTGTATTGCCCGCTTTATCGGTAGCGGTAGCTATCACATCGTAAATGCCATCGGGAAGACTGGCTCCATCTGGGATCTGCAGGCTCCAGGTGCCGTTACCGTTATCGGTAAGGTTACCATCGCCCTCGTTATAGATTACACCATTTACTTCCACCGTTAGGTCGTCTGCGGAATCTGCCGTGCCTTCAATGAACGGCGTGGGATCATCAGATACCTGGGCCGTTACCGTAGGAATGGTCGGGGCCATGGTATCAATGGTCAGTTCATCGGTTGTGCCATCCGTGGCTGAGTTACCTGCGGCATCGGTAGCTGTTGCAACAACATCAAAGGTGCCGTCGGGCAGGCTGTCCGCATCGGGGATCTGCAGGCTCCAGGTGTCGTCGCCATTATCGGTAAGGTTTCCATCACCTTCGGTATAGATTGCACCATTTACTTCCACCGTTAGGTCGTCTGCGGAATCTGCCGTGCCTTTGATAAGCGGCGTGGGATCATTGGTCACCTGAGCTGTTACCGTAGGAGTGGTCGGGGCCATGGTATCGATGGTCAGTTCATTGGTTGTGCCATCCGTGGCTGAGTTACCTGCGGCATCGGTAGCTGTTGCAACAACATCAAAGGTGCCGTCGGGCAGGCTGTCCTCATCGGGGATCTGCAGGCTCCAGGTGTCGTCGCCATTATCGGTAAGGTTTCCATCACCTTCGGTATAGATTGCACCATTTACTTCCACCGTTAGGTCGTCTGCGGAATCTGCCGTGCCTTCAATGAGCGGCGTGGGATCATCAGATACCTGTGCGATTACCGTAGGAGTGGTCGGTGCCGTGGTGTCAATGGTCAGTTCATCAGAAGTGTTATCGGCGGCAACATTTCCGAAGTCATCTTCAGCGGTCGCCATTACATCATAAACTCCATCAGATAGCACATTTATCACTGGAATTGTTAAACTCCAGGTATCGTCACCGTTATCGGTTAGATTACCATCGGCTTCAGTATAAGTAATACCATTAATTACCACGGTAAGAGAAGTTGAAGAATCCAAGGTCCCTGTAATCGTGGGTGTTGTATCAGCAGTCACTAAAAAATCAACGGTGGGACTTTGAGGGGCTGCTGAATTAATTGTTAATTCGTCAGATGTAATATCTACAGCGGAATTTCCGGCAGTATCAGTGGCATCCGCAATTACATCATAAGTTCCATCACCTAGAGCATCTACAGCAGGAATGGTCAGACTCCAGGTATCGTCACCGTTATCGGTAAGATTAGCATCACCCTCGGCATAGGTTATCCCGTTTACTGTAACGGTGAGGTCATCAGCGGTATCGGCTGTACCGGTAATTGTAGGTGTTTGATCGCTTGTGGTTTGGTCATTGACCGTAGGTATCGTTGGTGAGACCGCATCGGTTTCGTAACTCGCGCTATCAGTTGCGGTCGTAGAACATAACAAGTCCGTGACGGTAATTTCAGCTTCTACAATATGGTCTGCATCTGCAAGAAGTTCTACACCAGGTACTGTGGTAGCAAAACTCAAATCAGAGACTACTTGAGCTGTATATTCTGTATCGTTTATTGTTAAAGTAACGGTGTCACCGGATTTGGCATCACCGGTTACAGCTCCTGAAATTGTGATATCACCAGCCGCTTCTGCAGTATTGATAATATCGTCTGATGTAATATTTTCATTTAGGGTGATCGTTACATCTGGGCCGCTATTTAATTCAATATTCACGCGGGCCAATTCACCGGGCTTATTTTCGCAACCGGTAACAGGATCTATCACGCTGACATATATGGTGTATGGACTATCACTTGCGGTAAGCCCTGTAATTTCTAGTTCATTATCGGTATTAATATTAAAGGTCAAGTCTCCCTCAATATAACCGTCTATAATCGGAAGGGTACGATTTTCATCCAGGTAAAAATTGAAATTACCCGAGATCGTACTGGTAGGGACTATACTTAAAATATCTGGAATACATATCGGTAAGTCCAGACCAGCCACCACAATATCGCTTGCCTGCGGCAATTGGTTTACATTTACCGTTACGGCCACCCGTGCTGATTCTTCTGTACACCTGGGCGCAACCGACGCGGCATAAAACTTAGTATCCTCAGTCAAGATTGGGGTGGTAAACGGATCTCCATTAGCTACAGTGGCTAATAGGGTGCCGCCCATTTTACTATCATACCACCGTATTTGAGCGTCAGAGGTAGCTGAAGTTGCTACCAAATCGGTAGTACTTTCTGCACATACAATAATATTTTGTGAGGCTACATCGATTTCTGGAATAGCTGAAGTTATCGCTACTTCATATAAGTCGAGCCGCTGGCTTACCGAGGTGTTTAAAAGCGCCGTATAGCGCACCACAATACGATCTGCCGGGGCAGATACATCAAAAGGAACATCTACGGGATTATTATTTTGTAAAAGATTTAAAAGCTCGACATTGAGCAACGAATTGAGATCTGTGGTAGCCACCAGGTTAGCACCATTGTAGGCATCAAATTCTATATTATTAGCCACTCCCAAAGCCAACAGACTGGGATCTACTGCTAATCTTAGTTTAAAATCCTCATCTTGTTGTGAGGCATTTTCAAAATAAACTGTCTGCTCTATAGAGGCAGCGACGCCAAGGATACCAAGACTTAATTCAGAATGTATGGATTTATCACCATCTATGGCATTTTCAATATTGGTGACACCAGCACCGCCCAGCTTCAGTAAATCAAGATTTAAACCATTTCCATCGTAAGATGTAAAAGAAGGTTTTCCGCAAGCCGGTGCAATATTACCATGAAAAACTCCATAGACTTGTAGAAAACGTTCCTGATTCAGCCCTAGTAAAGAGCCCATATGGTTAGTGATGCGTATTGAATTATAAGACTGATCCGGGGTAAGCGCTATATAATAGTTACCCTGGTCATCAGAGAGTACTTTAGCCCTCGATCCACCAAATGTATTTGGGTCAGATGAAACGGCACTCAATACTTTGGTATTATCATTATATGCAGCTACCGTAAATTCCTGATTGCCTATTAATATTGATCCAAGTAGATCGCTCAATAAGTTGCCCAGACTACCTCCAAGCAAGCTCGGCAATAAATCATCCTGTGTTTTTATTTTGATATAGGAAGTTGTATTCGCCGGAAGTTCTCCATTAAAACCTACTTTCAGTGTCCCATCATATGCTCCAATAATCAGGGTTCCAGAATTTGCTCGTACTTCAGCATAATTTTCCAGATTGCCATTAATCGCCTGATTTGGATTAGTAACATAGTCCTGATCAATAATCGTAGTAGCAAACGTGCGGTCTTGGGCATTTAACTTGAAACATAGCAGTATAAAAACAAACAAAAAGCCCCCAATAATCAACGGTGTAGTCTTCTTTTTCATAGTAATAGATTTAAATTGATTTCCCTTAAAGCGTAGTAATTCCTGTTCCAAAAACACAAGTCTTTGAAATTCAATTAATTAAAAAACGCTAATTTAATTTAGCACTTTAAGTTGGGTGGGTATTTATAGTTTTGACTGACCATTAAGAAAATTTATTTATTTCCATTAACCCTGACTTCAGGAGTGGACGCCATAAATATGTTAGAGAATTGGAATTTAAATTTCAATGGCTATGAACCGGTTAAAATTTAGAATAATAATTGTTATGATATTTTAATTATGTGCGAAAAGTAGGAATAAAATTAAGTATTAGCAAATTATTAACGGATAAAATACACAAATATGTGTTTTTTATCGGTTTTTCTGTCAATTATTATTTTTTTACTGGTAAAAAGTAACAGTTAAATTGTCTCTCATTATGTAGTAATCCCTTTAGTATAATAGTAGAGGCCTTGATTTTACAGGTTGTTCCGTCCAAAATGAAAATGGAGCCTCGCGCAGTGCAATTTTCTTCTAAATTTTACTAGTAAAAAAATATGTAATCAATTTAAAATCATTTATGTATGATTTAAATAAGATAAATGATAAGGCTTTTAATAATTTCTGAATTATAGAAGTGCCCGTCTTTTTTAAATAATTTGAAATGTACCATAAACATATTTTGAAGAAAAATAGTCAACTGAGCTAACTAGCTCAAAGGGAAACTTAAAATTTAATGTATTATTTATAATAATACATTAAATACGTTGCTTGAGTCGAATTTCTTTTATTAGAAAATCTAAAATTTAAATGAGTACTGTCATCTATAATATATGACTTTGACAACCTCATAATCAAAGGAGAGTAACAATTACCGACTTATAAAAAAAAGTTTAATAAAATTGCAGAAAAACTGTAATAATCAGCCGCTATCACCATAAATTGGTCAACTACATTACTCCAACATCTTTACAAGTCTTGATTTTTACCTGGAGATAACACGTAATAGATCGTTGAGATTCCCCTCGGTATTAAAATAATGAAAGCTAACCCGGATGCCCTCCCCCCTTTTTGAGCAGATTATATCATGCTCGCGCAGCTTACTAAAAAGTGCATCATTACCCTTAATATTGAATATGGGCGCATGTATTTTACGCTTGAGCACCATTTCTTCAAGCAGCCCCCTTTCCGCGAAAGCGTTAAAAGCCTTTTCCTTCAAAAGCGTTATTTGATCCTCAATTGCGGGCATCCCAACCGATTTGATAAGTTGTATCGCCGCTCGTATACTACCAAAGGCCAGTGTATCCTGATGCCCAGGCTCAAATTTGCCAATGAGCGTGTTGTTTTCTTGTTTGTATTTTCCGCGTACACTATTAAACCCGATCGTTTTTGGGATAATACGTTCTTGCATACCGTCCTTAAACAGAAAAAAACCATTGCCATACCCGGCATTCATCCATTTATAGCAGCTTGCGCCCAGGATATCAATCCCGCTTTCGCGAAAGTTAAACGACGCTACCCCACAATACTGCGTACCATCGGCTATGATGAGCAGGTCGGGAAATTTTTCCTTTAGTTCTTTTAAAAATGTAAAATCAATCTGGATACCATTAATATACTGTACTAAACTAATAGCAAGGGCATCTGGTTTTTCGCGCTCCACGGTCTGAAGGATATTATCCTCTAAATTTTCGTCAATATGGGCATAACAGACCTCAAAATCCCGTGAAGTTACCGCCCAGTTGATCGAGGGGTAATCATTATGTAGCAACAGTATTTTTGAGGAAGCGGGAAGGCCTTCCAACAGCGTGTTGAACCCAAATGAAAAGTTGGGCACAAGGGCAGTCTGTGTGGGCGCGCAGTGGAAAAAATCACTTACCGCCCCACGTACCTTGGTCATAAAAGCATCCTGCTTATCTTTCATCAGGCTTCCCAAAATAAGATAATCCAGATCGTGAGACTGGCGGAAATCAAGTACGGTTTCAGAGAGTAGTCCAGACCCGGCAGTGTTGAGATGAACGTATTGAGAGGTAACGGGGAATTCCTTTTTTAAGTTTTTCATAGTGTTAACGCGGCCTAAATAATGTAAATTTGGTGGGCAACCAATTTACCTGTTCTTATGTTCTCAAAAAAGAAAGAAACTGAAAAAATAGATCCAGAACAACGTATCATGATCGAGTATGCCCAACAGCGGGTCAAGGAGAAAAAAAACCTTTTTAGGCATTTTATTATTTTTCTGGCAGGGGCAGTCCTGCTCATAATCGTAAATCTCATCCTTGATTTTGGTAAGGATTTTAAACCTTTTAATGTAGACTGGTTTGCATGGGCCATCCTGATCTGGTTCTTTATCTTTCTGGTACATGTGCTTAATGTATATCTCCTGCACGCCTTTATGGGTAAAAAATGGCAACATGAGCAGATTGACCGCCTGGTTGCTAAACAAAAGACCAAAATTGCTGAACTGCAGACTAAAGTAGATCAGGATTACCCACTTCCAGAAGGGCAGAAAAGCCCGTTTATACGCCCCAATAAACCTTTAAATTCTTAATCAGTAATGCTTATTATCATCGCAGCCGCTGCAGAAAACAATGCGCTGGGCAAAAATAACGACCTGGTGTGGCACCTTCCCGATGACTTTAAAAGGTTTAAGGAGCTCACTACCGGCCATGCGATCATCATGGGCCGCAAAACCTTTGAATCCTTCCCTAAACTGCTACCCAACCGCAAACATATCGTGATCACGCGTAAACAGGATTACCATCCTAATGGAGTCCATACAACCCATACGCTTGAGCAGGCCATCTCACTCGCACAGCATGATGAGCAGACCTATATTATAGGAGGGGGCGAAATTTACAACCTGGCGATGGATGTAGCTGATAAAATAGAGCTGACTCGCGTTCACCATATTTTTGACGCAGATACTTTTTTCCCAGAGATTGATGCGCAGCGTTGGGAACTCATCAAGGAAATAAAACACCCCAAAGATGAACGGCATGCTTTTGCCTTTAGCTATCTAAGCTATGTTAGACGCTAATTTCCTTTCACATTTATCCAAAATCCTCAATACTAGAATTCAGGATCACAGTCCACTTTCCGGCGGCGATATCAATGCGGTTTATCTTTTAGAAGCCCAAGGCGAAAAATGGGTGATCAAGACCAATGATGCCAATCGTTATCCCGGCATGTTTGAACAGGAAAAACTGGGTCTGAAAACCCTTATGAAACCCAAGGTTATTGATGTGTCAAAACCTCTGGAAACAGGCACATTTGAAGGCACGAGCTATCTTATTTTAGAACATAAGCCCGCTGGAAAAAAGGCTGCAGATTTTTCAAAAATATTTGGCGAGCGTTTGGCCGCCCTGCATAGAAATACGCAGGCTAACTTCGGTTTTAAAGCAGATAATTATATAGGGAACCTTCGCCAGTACAACAAGCAGGAAAAAACGGCCGCCGATTTTTACATTAACCAGCGCCTGAAGCCTCAATTTAAAATGGCTGCGGAAAATGGGTATGCCTTTAAAAACCTAGATCAATGGTGGGATAAAATCAGGACGCTTATCCCCGATGAACCTCCCGCGCTGATCCACGGCGATCTCTGGGGCGGCAATTATCTGGTTAACCAGAACGGTCTGCCATGTCTTATCGATCCGGCCACAGCATACGCTCCACGGGAGATGGATATAGGCATGATGCAACTTTTTGGAGGTTTTGACGCTTCCGTATTTAAATCTTACAATGCAGTTTTTCCCATAGCGACAGGTTGGGAAAATCGGGTGAAACTGTGGCAACTGTATTACATTTTGGTGCATCTCAATCTTTTTGGCGGGCATTATTATGCTTCCGCGAAAGCGATCATTTCCGGTTATTGACCTGCAAGACATGGGTGAGTAATGATTAGGGACAAGTGCGCTTTTAACAAACTTTAGCCTTTGTAGGCCACGATTTTAGCACTCCTTTGGCCGGTAGTTGTTATACCTACGGCTATCTTTAAACCTCAAACCAAAAATCTAAAAATAGTATGAGCACACAAAATTTATATAGCACAGATGCCAAGGAAAAAATCAAAAAACTGGCTAAAAATATCGATTTTGCCATGATGGCTACTAATCTGACCAAAACCCCCTTTAGTGTAATCCCCATGAGCACTAAAAAAGTGGACGAAGATGGCAACATCTGGTTTTTGAGTGGTAAAGACAGCGACCATAACAGGGATATCAAAAATGATAAAAATGTTCAATTAATTTATTCAGACAAGGGGTCTATGCAGTTTTTGAGCGTTTTTGGTACCGCCTCCATAACTACTGAAAAAATGATCCTTAACGAACTTTACAGTAGTACGGACGATTCTTGGTTTGATGGCAAAGATGATCCTAACATCAGCGCGATCAAGTTTGAACCTAAAGAAGCTTATTACTGGGATTCTAAAAGTAATAAGATCGTGACCCTTTTTAAAATGGGCGTAGGCGCCGTCACCGGTGAAAAACAGGACGTAGGCCGAAAAGGTGAACTGAACGTATAAATAAACAGATCCCACCAAAAATTAAAAACCACCAAAGTCAGATTTGGTGGTTTTTTTTGCTAATTAAAATAATAGATTATTTGATAATCGTAATAAACCGGCTGGCAGAATTCCAGCCCACATAGGCATAGCCATTCGTGGTTCGGGCATGTGCCCGGATGTTAAATGAATAGGCACAACTTACGGGTGGCACATATACTCCGCTGGTGGGAGCATTATGGTTGGTCACACCCACCCATAAACCACTACCGGGATAGTTGGCAGTCTCAAGTACCTGGGTATGGCCATCTCCATATTGGGCGTAGGCAGTATAAGACAGCAGATTGCCTTCAGCATCATGGGCATCAAAGTTCATCACCACGCCATCTGTGGCATCACCGTGCAGATTAACAAAATCACAGGCCACCACTTCACTTCCACCATGTTTTATGGAGTTAATGGCCACTTCGGGAACATTATTGTCTATATAAAGGGTAAGCATTTGATCTGTACCCGATATCGCAGATGTACCTGTCGCGGTATAAAATTCTATCATAAACTGGTGAATTCCATTAGCCATCAACCGGGAATCAAACTGAATCAAAAGATCATCTATGGAATAATCTATCGCAGGGTCCTTGAGTGTATAAAAACCATCGGCATCTGCACTAAAATACTCCAGTACATTATCAGGCCCTAAATAACTATAGTTGCTCCATACAGATATTAACGGTGTAAAACCAGCACTGGTGCCCTCCCGGTGCAGGACTTTATATCTTCTTGCGGGAGAAGAACTTGTATACAAAGCGCTCAGCTTACTGCCGTTCCCTAGTAGATTAAGGCTGCCGCCAAAAGCTGCATTTTTAACCTTCACATAATAAGCAGTATCTGTGGTTGCCCTTCCATCTGTGTCATTGATCAAGCTGGCTGGGATCAACCCTACGCTGCCTATAACAGCTCCAAGATCTTTTGCCGGTATTGATGGCTTTCGCGAAAAATAAAGCGTGTGCAGATACTTGAAAACAGTATAAAAATCCTTGGGCGTATCAAAATTTAAGTTGGGCCTACCAGAATGTAACCGAAGTCCAAATTTTGTGTATGATCTCCTTAAAAAGGGGATCAGGCTGGTATTAATATCATTAATTTTAATCTTGAGCTTCCAGATGCGGTGCGGCGCATCAAGATTTGGTGAGGCCTCAAAGGCATAACGGCAGGCAGAATCTGACATCTCATGGATCAGTCCCGTCCAACTGCCGGGACCCAGATAATATTGCCGGCCCATCTTGTTGGGATTATTGGGGTACGGCCCATAATTAATATCCTTGTTGGGTGTAATGGTGCCGTTACGGTTTGTATCAAAGGTGAACCAAAAATAATCACCTACACCAGGATCTTCATGGGAATCTTCAACAAAATCGATGATCAGGTACAAAAACCTCGCATCATTTTTTGCCCAAAGGTATCCCCCGGGAACCTTCATTTGTTGTTCCTGCGCTCCCGCCCAGCTTTCATGCGCTACGGTTTCAGAAAGACCTATGGGTACGTTGGCCCATAACGAATAAATTGATGACATAATATAAGATTTGATTACCACGTAAAATTACTCTGGATAGAAGCCATTAAAATCACTTAAAATCCTGTTTTTTAAAGGATTAAATAACCCTTTTACACTTGGGTAATTTCCCCTTTTCGCGATGCAAATCCCCCTGAATTGCCGTTTTTTTCGTCATACTATTTCAACATCATTTTTATATCATAAATTGATGAGAAGGTTCACCGCTTTCGCGAAAGCGGACTCGTCTAATTAATTAAGGCTGGCAACGAACTTTTAACTGGCAACTCCTAACTTTATCCCTATTTTTGAAATTCTATTCATTTTTATAACCTTAAAACATGTCCATACAGAAACGCCTTTTCCTCCTCGATGCCTATGCCCTGATTTTCCGTGGCTATTACGCACTGATCAAAAACCCGCGGGTCAACTCAAAAGGGCAGGATACTTCGGCCGTTATGGGTTTTGTAAACTCCCTTTTTGACGTGATCAAAAGGGAAAAACCAGACCATCTTGCGGTGGCTTTTGATAAAGGGGGCAGTGTTGACCGTGTAGAGATGTACGAAGATTATAAAGCCCACCGGGATGAGACGCCGGAAGCGATACGCATCGCCGTTCCCATCATCCAGAGTATTCTCAAGGCCATGCACGTACCCTGCATAGAGATCGAGGGCGTAGAGGCCGATGATCTTATTGGCACCCTTGCCAAACAGGCCGAAAAAGAAGGTTACCAGGTTTTTATGGTCACCCCAGACAAAGATTACGCGCAGCTCGTCTCTGAGAATATATTTATGTACAAACCTGCGCGTATGGGCAATGGCATTGAGATCTGGGGCATTCCCGAAGTGCAGAAAAAATTTGAGATAGAGCGGCCCGAGCAGGTAATTGATTACTTGGGTATGCGCGGCGATGCCAGCGATAATATCCCGGGAATTCCCGGTATTGGGGATAAAACAGCCAAAAAATTCCTGAAAGCTTACGATTCGCTAGAAGGGCTTCTTGCAAATACTGATGAACTCAAGGGGAAGATGAAGGAGAAAGTCATTGAGTTTGCAGAACAGGGAAGGCTTTCGCGAAAGCTGGCCACCATCATGATCGATTGTAATGTGCAATTTCATGCAGAATCCTATGAGCTCAGCCAGCCAGACGCCGACAAGGTACAGGAGATTTTTGATGAGCTGGAGTTCCGAAGGCTCAAGGATCAGTTTATCAAGATTTTTTCTGGAGAGGCCCAAGCCTCGGTAGGCGCAGCAGTATCGGGCACAGAGACAGCAAAGCGCCTGGTCTCTTCAGCAGAAAAGGCAGCCGAAGCGGGATCAGGACAGTTTTCGCTTTTTGGCGACAATGGCGAGGCAATGGATATTGAGGAGCGCAGCATGCGGAAAACTATACAAAACACCGAACATTTTTACCAGAGTATCGCACCGGGAATGGCCACTGAGCTTTTTATCAAAAAGCTTATGAAGCAGGGATCGGTCTGTTTTGATACAGAGACCACCGGCCTTAACCCCATTACCTCAGAACTTGTGGGCATCGCTTTTAGCTGGGAAAAAGGAAAAGGGTTTTACCTGCCCTTTCCTGAAGATCGTGCTGAAGCCCAAAAAATCATCGAGCAGTTACGCCCGTTTTTTGAGGCTTCGGAAATAGAAAAGGTAGGTCAAAACCTTAAATACGACATTAAGGTACTCGATAAATACAACATTAGGCTAGAGGGTAGACTCTTTGATACGATGCTCGCCCATTACCTGATCAATCCCGATATGCGGCACAATATGGATGTGCTTGCCGAAACATACCTGAATTATACACCTGTCGCCATTGAAGAACTGATAGGTAAAAAAGGCAAAAGCCAAATATCCATGCGCGAAGTCCCACTAAAGGACCAAACCGAATATGCGGTGGAGGATGCTGATGTGACCTTTCAGCTCAAAAACCATTTTGAAAAGGAACTCAAGGACGCCCAGACCCAAAAACTATTTGATGAGATTGAGATCCCGCTCGTTCAGGTACTTGCAGATATGGAACTGGAAGGCATAAATCTTGACAAGGGCTTCTTACATTCGCTCACAGAAGCGCTGGACAACGACATCAGCGAATTGGAAAAGAAGATTTTCGCAGAAGCGCAAGAAGAATTCAATATTGGTTCGCCTAAACAATTAGGAGAAATTTTGTTTGACAAATTAAAACTCGTCGACAAACCAAAAAAAACCCGCACTGGTCAGTATAGTACAGCTGAGGACGTTCTCTCCTATCTTGCTACAGAGCATGAGATCATACAAAATGTATTGGATTATCGTGGCCTTTCAAAATTAAAAAGCACCTACGTTGACGCCCTGCCCCAGCAAATAGAGCCTTCCACAGGGCGCGTTCATACTGATTACATGCAGACCGTCGCAGCTACGGGACGCTTGAGTTCAAACAATCCCAACCTGCAAAATATTCCTATTCGAACCGAACGCGGGCGGCAAGTGCGGAAAGCATTCGTCCCCAGAAATGAAGAATATATTCTTTTAGCAGCTGACTATTCACAAATAGAACTGCGTATCATCGCCGCTTTAAGCGAAGAAGAAAATATGATCAAAGCCTTTCAGGAAGGCCAGGACATACACGCGTCGACCGCCGCAAAAGTCTTTAACGTTCCGCTGGTAGAAGTAACCCGCGAACAGCGTAGCAATGCAAAAACAGTGAATTTTGGGATCATCTACGGCGTTTCTGCCTTCGGGCTCAGCAACCAGACCGAACTTTCGCGCAGCGAATCAAAAGAATTGATCGACACCTATTATAAAACCTATCCAAAACTGCGCAACTATATCAGCGATCAGGTTGCCTTTGCCCGTGAGCACGGCTATGTTTCTACCGTTTTGGGCCGTAGGCGCTACCTCAAGGATATCAATGCGGGCAATCAGGTAGTGCGCGGCGCAGCAGAGCGCAATGCCGTTAACGCCCCCATACAGGGCAGTGCGGCAGACATCATAAAAATCGCAATGATCCATATCGCAAAGGAGCTCAAGGCGAAAAAATACAAAACCAAAATGCTGCTACAGGTACATGATGAGCTTGTGTTTGATGTCTTTCAACCAGAACTGGATGAGATAAAGCAAATGATCAAAACCAATATGGAAAACGCCTATAAACTGGATGTTCCCCTTGAGGTAGATCTTGGCGTAGGTAAAAATTGGCTAGAGGCGCATTGATTATTTCTATATTAATTAGTAAATTTAATATCTATTCTGTATTAATTTATTTGTCTGAGTTACACCGATGCAGGCTTTTAAGGAAGGGCTATAATCATCAAGGCAAGGATAAAAACTCCAAAATGGAATTGATGTATAATTAGCACACATTTTCAACCTCCTAAATATTAATAAAATGCGGTTTGCCGTATAAAAGGATTATTGTACATTTGCACCCTTGTTTCCGCGACCCTTGGCCGTGGTGCAGGAAATGGAATGTTTAATAATTAATTTTAACAGTGTGGACACATTAAGTTACAAGACCGTATCTGCAAACAAAGCCACTGTCAACAAGGAGTGGGTTGTTATTGATGCGGAAGGACAGCCGTTGGGTCGCATGTCTTCGATCGTTGCAAAATTTTTGCGCGGCAAGTACAAGCCCAATTTCACACCACACGTTGATTGCGGAGACAATGTCATTGTTACCAATGCCTCTAAAATCAACTTAACGGGAAAGAAGTGGGATGCTAAAGAGTACATCCGTCACACAGGCTATCCCGGTGGTCAGAAAAGCCTCACCGCTAAAGAGCTTTATGGCAAAGACCCTAGTCGTCTTGTCGAAAATGCGGTAAAGGGCATGTTGCCCAAAAATAAACTGGGTGCGGCATTATTTCGCAACCTTAAGGTTTATAATGAGGCCGAACATGGTCAGGAGGCTCAGAAGCCTAAAACAATCAATATTAATGAACTCAAGTAAATGGAAGTTATACACAAAATAGGCCGTAGAAAAACCGCCGTTGCTCGTGTTTACCTGGCTCCCGGCAGTGGCAGCATCACCATCAACAAGCGTGAGCTCAACAGCTATTTCACCACCGGAACGTTGCAGTACAAGGTGAACCAACCCCTTATGCTTACCGAAAACGACAAAAATTTTGACGTTAGCGTAAATGTATTTGGAGGTGGCACCACCGGCCAGGCCGAAGCGATCAGGCTCGCCCTGTCCCGTGCAATGTGCCAGCTGGACGCTGAAAACAGAT
>CBDCNG010000005.1:0-1115345 GCA_965219335.1 Leeuwenhoekiella sp. | reverse complement strand
GGCCAATATCTGAGGTTATGTCTAGGTAATTGGTGGTTTCTACCCTAAAATTCCCCCTAGATTTTGAACCGTATCCAATGTAGCTTTTTGGTTCTTCAAAACTTCGGTACAGGCTATATTCGTTCATGCCCGAACGTCCCTTAATACTCAACGCGTCCGTAACCTTATACTCAAAGGAGGCATTGCCAAAAACATTGGTCTTGTCATAGCCCCTCTTATACTCATAGGCCTGAAAATAAGGGTTATTGTAGTATGAAATATTAAAATGGCGCTGCTGGATACCCACTTGATCTTCCCTCCAATAGTTGCGAAGGTCACGCACGTCAACATCGGTACCCGTCCAGAGGATCAGGTTGTAGAGGTAATTGGTTGGGCCGTAACCCACTTCGGGGAAATTGCTCGTGAACTGTTTATTGTAGGTCAACGATGAACTGATGCTCAGTTTGTCTGAAGGTTTCACGGTACCATTGATGCTGAAAGAAGGGTTTTTGAGATCGGTATTTGGTACGATACCTTTTTGATATACATTAGAAAGTGACATCCTTACATTGGCCATATGATTTCCCCAGCCCACACTAACGTTATTGGTTTGTATCAATCCTGTCTGAAAAAAGTTTTTGATGTTATCTTTGCCGCGTGAAGTATATGGAATAGGAATAAGTGCGCCGGTCTGGGGATCACGTGGGCTGTTATACTGTGTGGTCTCAAAGAAGCCGCTGGGTGTTGAAGGGTCCTGCTGATCAAGCCGTGGACCCCAGATCCAGCCGCCACCCTCAGTGCCACTGCCACTGCCGTCAACATAGGCGTACGTACCCTGGTTGCCATTGCCGTACTGGGTCTGTACGTCTGGAACCCGGATGAAGGAGGGCTGAAAAAGGGTCGAATTATTGAAGCTCACACTCAGTTTGCCCTCCTTGCCCTTTTTGGTAGTGATCATGATCGCCCCGTTGCGCCCCACCGACCCGTAAAGAGCTGAGGCCGTTGCCCCTTTGAGTACACTTACGTTGGCAATATCATCGGCATTGACCTTCCAGATATCCAGTGTCCGGTCTGGAATACCATCAATGACGATCAGTGGAGTGGCACCACGCAGTTCGATCTGGGGATTTTGGAAGAGATCAGTGGAGTTTTTGATGCTCAAACCCGCCACGCGGCCTGTGAGCGAATTTACAAAGTTGGGCTCTTTTGCTTTTTCCAGCGATGAGCCCTGTACCTCCTGCACGGCATAGCCCAGTGCTTTGGTCTCTTTTTTTATACCCAGTGCGGTTACAACGACGGCGTTCAGTTGCTGCTGGTCTGCCTTAAGGTTGACATTGATCTCTATCTGATCCCCCACCACAATTGACTGCGCGGTAAAGCCTATATAAGAAAAAATGAGCGTATCGCTGCGCATCGCCTCAATATTGTAGTTGCCGTCAAAATCAGTTATCGTACCACGGTTTGTGCTGGCAACGGAAACCGTTACCCCACCCAGCGGGAGGCCATCGGCATCGGTCACAACGCCGGTAATATGCTGTTGCGCAGATAGGGAAAGTGAAAACAGAAAGGTCAATAAAAATAGAATTTTGCCCATGATTGTATTGTTTGGTGTTTATTGGTCAAAAAATGGTTTATTCGGTGATCCAGGTATTGAGAGTTGTATTGGGGGATTTAAACAGGATTTTTATGTATTTCCCAGAAGGAGGGTTTTTCGCCTTGAGTGTGAGGGATACAGAGCCATCTTTGAGCTTTGCGGTACCCAGTTTTATATAGTCATCGCTACCCCCTATTTTAAAATCGTTTGAAGTTGCGCCGTAGATGGTTACGGGTGCATCATTCTGGCTCAGATCTTTCCAGGACACTTTAAGTTTTCCGTTGTTTTGCTCCGCTTTAAGTTCTATCGCATCAACGGGACCTAAAATGGGTACTCCATCCCATTCATCTTTAACTTTATCGGGGGGATTAATACTGAGAAAACGCGCCATGGTGGGCGTGAGGTCAACTATGGCCGGAATTCGTTTTTTGAAATAGGCATTCGTGTTTTTGCTGTTGGTCACGATCCAGGTGCTTCTCTCGCGGTCGGTCTGCCCACCGTGGCCCCTGCCATCTACCGGAGAGCGGCCATGGTCTGTCGTTACAAGTAACAGCCAGTCTTCACCGTTTTCCTTTTCCCTCTTTTTTACCGAATTATAGATATGACCCACCAGACTGTCCTCAAAATGGATGGCGTCCATCAATTGTGGACTGTCGCCAAAACCGTGTCCCATATCGTCAGAAAATTCAAGATAGACCCACGAGAGGTCGGGAGATTTTTCACTTATATATTGGGCAGCTTCAGTAGCGACAAGCTGGTCAATGTTCCTGATATAATCACGCTTTTGATCATGCGGAAAACGCACCGTGTCCAATTCAAAACCGTCAAAAGAATAATCCACCTTTAGATTATGGGTCTGTGGCAGCCCCGCCCCCAGTAGTTTTGTCCTGTTGTCCTCCCATGTGGAAAAAATGGCTGTCTTCCGGTCGGGAAATTGATCTTTAAATAGCCTAAAAATAGTGGGATAACTATAATTGGGGTTCTTGATACTGTTACCGAAAACGTTGTGCTTATTGACCCAAGTACCGGTCAAAAGACTGTTATAACCTACGGCAGAAATAGTGGGCGTTTCAGAATAGCCGCCTTTTTCCCCACCCACGGTTGCATCTGTATAGGCACCCTCCTTGGCAATGGCATCCAGATTGGGAGTAGCAGCGGCCTTTAGCATATCTGCGGCGATGCCATCTACGATGATAAAGACGACCTTTTTATTGCTGGGAATCTGGTTTTGTGAATTTTCCTGCGCCCAGCTGGGCGAAAGGAACAGCGCAAGAAAAGCGGGGAGGAGTTTTCTGAAAAGAGGCATAACAGGATTGGTTTAAGTTGATTGCCCAAAAGTATTGGGAAAAAAAATAGATTGACCAACTGTTCAATTAAATAATCTTTATATAAATGTTTCGGATTTGTTATCAAAAAGGGGTTTAAATTCATAATCAATGGAAATTCCTATTTTTGACGAAATTTTTTATAAAGGATGGGAAGGAAAAACCTTGGCAAACTGCGCAGAAAGGAGATCATAATCTCATTTTATGAGGTCGCGTGCCGAGTTGGGCTGGAGAATACCTCTATTGCAAAGGTTGCCGCTCAGATGCAGATAAGCAAAGGGCTGGTGCTCCATTATTTCACTAACCGCAACGAACTGCTACTTGGCTTAGTGGAATATATCCTGGAGCAGCACCTGCGCGTGATGGCCTCAGATGATATAGGGCCTATTGATTCCAAAGAAAAATTGTCCAATTTTATAGGCCATCTGTTTTCACGGAAGTGGAACAACTATTTTGATGACGGCGTATTCTATAGCTGTTATGCCCTTATCTATAGAATGCCCTCTTTTAAAAGGAGCTTTAAATCCTATCTGGAAGCATTGCACAAAGTCCTTTTGGCAAAACTGGAGGAAGCTTTTGGTAACGAGGTGATCCAAAATCGGAACCTCATTGAGGTGACAGAAGTGATTTTTGCGCTCATCGATGGCGCATACTATTATCTGGGTATGTTTGAAGAGTCTGAAAGCCTTTATAATGAGAAAGTGGCAATCTATACGAAATATAGCTTAAACCTACTCGACTTCAACGGGAGGTGATCCTTTCTTTTTTTCGGCCCTTCTTCTATAAATGGCCAATAGGGCAATAAGCCCCCAGACAGCATTAACCACGATATTCGGGTTGTCCCTGAGCGACCATGCGTTGATGACCAGGCAAACAGCGCCCAGCACGTTGAGTACATGATATAAATTCCTTTTTGCGGAAATAAGCTGCAGGCTCAGCAGCAGGTAGGCCACGATGAACAAAACCGCGCCCAGCCATCCTATGAATTGCATCCTTTCTTATTTAAGATCTGGTTCAAATATAAAATTTGATGACCGGTTGTTGTGAAAACTACTCTTACTTTATTAGAATTAAACCACTATTGTCCGTATAGATATCATATTTTTTTATTTTTCAGTTCCTGGATCCTCCATAACCGCGGATTGCGGCACCAACGGTTTCCTGCGGACGGACCTAAATCGCTTTGATTTCAACACGGCAAACGCATTAAATAACGACCAAAACGGCCAGGGTTGAGAAAGATATTCAAATGGGCAGAGATTACTTCTATAATCCTCTTAAAAGGCACCGCCTGTTCATCCCCAGTACCAAAAGGGCATAGATCACAACAAACTCAAGAACCCTTTTTCTGATAGGTGCAGAGCAACTCTGGGTAATTGATATCACCTCTATTAAACAGATGGCGGTAATGCTTAACTGACAATGGTAAGGACGCTCGGTCCAAAAGATTATGGGAGCTGGCCTCCGCACAGATGCGCTACAAATGGCTTTAACACAACGAAAATATCCAGTTCAAAAGCTCATCACTATTAAGATCGGGGTTTGTACTACTGTAATCTTACTTATACCAATCTCTCAGGGAGAAACGGGATAAGCATCAGTATTACACAATATACGATCCCAACGAGAATGCGGTAGTTGAACGAATCAACGGAGTATTAAACCAGGAATTCTGACGAGGTAAAACAATTGTCAATCTAAAACGAGCCCCAAAAAATGGTTAAAAAGAAAGTCATAATCTACAATTAAAATGAATGCCTTATAGCCTGTAATTTAAAGCACCTGACGTTACCCACAGCAATCAAAACCACATTATAGACAGTATTGAAAAATAATGCTATTCGTAACCTTGTAAAAACAAAACAGTAAACCTAAAATGATCAACCTATTTCAGGACAAGACATTATAGAATTGAAGAAGTTATTAATTAGATACAATTTAATTTGAGGAATATCTTAACTCAGTCGCAAGAATATTCAATTTATTAATCTGTCAATGCAGGACTGATTAAAAAATATAATGGTACACCCAATAAGCTACAATCAGTAAGTATGAATTTTGAAGACTTTTTTAAATTTTCCTTAGCAATAGTTACGGATTCAATATTTTTTTCAATCTTTGTGAAATAGAATAGATTAGTATAGATTTAATCATATGAAGAAAAAAAATACCTTTTTACAATGGCTTCCTTTTATTGTGGTTATTCTGGTTTCCATTTCAGGAACGAGTCAAACCACAGTTGTAGAATTAGAAAACGGAACCTTATTAAATGGAGCCACTATTCAGAATTGCAGCACTTGCTCCAATACGATGGTGGGAAATCTTGGAGGTTCTTCAAACGGAGGAGTTTCTATAGTTGTCAATCTTGAAAATGCTGGATCGTATAGCTTAAAATTGTTTTATTGTACAGGTGATCCTAGAACCATTTATATCACTCCCAATGCAGAAAATCATTTAGTAGTTCCTTGTCCTGCTTCTGGGGGATGGACAACAGTAGCCAATAAATCTGTGATTCTTAATTTAAAAGCAGGAACAAATACGATAACGTTTGATAATGCAGATAATTGGGGTCCTAATTTAGATAAAATTGAATTAACTGCTCTCACTACTTCAAATATACAGTCTATTTCATTTGGGGAAAACAATCATATTGATTATGATCTAAACAATGGGTTTTATGATATTTATTTTGGAGCGGAAAAAATAATCGATCATGCTGCCGCTTATGCTTACAGCGATCAGACTTATCAGAGTACAGATTATCAAAATGCAACCTATACTTCCTCACCATTTACTGATGATCTCGGATCAGGAACTAAGCATATTATTACATTATCAGCAAGTGGGAAACTCGATATGCAACAGGTATTTTATACCTATAATGATTCTGATTTCGTGGTTACCCAGGTGATATTAAAGGGTGCCGGATCTAATTGCTATAAAATGTCTCCCCTCACGAGTAGTTTGCTTTCACCATATCTAGGTAGCGGTGATACTAGGGCTTTAAATATACCCTATGACAACGATGCCTGGGTACGTTATGATGCAATGAATTTAGAGGCTGCAAATTTCACGAGTTCTGAGGTAACCGGCATCTATAATAATACAAATCGGGACGGACTTTTAATAGGTTCGATTGAACATTCCGACTGGAAAACCGGAGTTTCAATCACAGGTTCCAGTTCTAGTGCAGCAGCTGTTTCAGTAATCGCAGGATGGACTAATCCCCTTATTACTCGTGATAAACGCGGCCACGGATGGGTGGGGGTTGGGGCGACTTCCTGTGCTTCGCCAAAGATTATGATCGCCAAAAACAGCGATTGGCGAGCTGCCTTTGAGGATTATGGAGCTGCAAATGCAAGCCTCAATCCAAAATACATCCACGATTGGGTTGATGCCAAACCCTTCGGGTGGAATAGCTGGGGGGCGATTCAGACAAATATTGACCTGTCAAAATCTAAAGCGGTTGTTGATTTTTTTAATAATGACTGTACCGAATATGTAAATGGAGATAACACGCTCTATATAGACCTGGATTCCTATTGGGATAATATGACCGATCAACAACTGGCCCAATTTGTCACCTATTGTAAGAGTAAAGGTTTTAAACCGGGAATTTACTGGGCCCCTTTTGTAGATTGGGGAAAATGGAACCGAGGTGTAGAGGGAAGTACCTATTATTATGAGAATTGCTGGACCCAAGTAAATGGACAGCCCTTTGAATTAGATGGAGCTTATGCTATGGATCCAACTCATCCTGCCACAAAAGAACGCATTGATTATTTTGTAAACCGTTTTAAAAATGCAGGTTTTACAATGGTGAAAATCGATTTTCTAACGCATGCGAGTATAGAAGCTGATAGTTTTTATGATCCGGCGGTGCATACCGGAACTCAGGCTTACAATGAAGGAATGAAATATCTTATCGATACGTTAGGTGATGATTTTTTAGTCTATGCCGCTATTTCTCCTAATATAGCTACAGGTCCATATGCTCATATGCGCCGTATAGCCTGTGATGCCTACAAATCTATAGATGAAACAGATTATACCTTAAACAGTACAACCTACGGCTGGTGGCAAAATCAAATGTATGATTACATAGATGCCGATAATGTGGTTTTTGATAATGTTTCGCTTGGCGAAAACAGGGCACGTTTGGCTTCCAGTGTTGTCACCGGCACGGTAATGGTGGGGGATGATTTTTCGCAGGACGGAGCCTGGACTTCTAAAGCGAAAAGTTTATTGCAAAATAAACGCATACTCGATCTGGCTAAAAAGGAAACTCATTTTGTCCCTATAGAAGGAAATACCGGGAGTAATGCCAGTGAGCTTTTTTCTACCATTGTGGGGGATTCTTTGTATCTGGCTGTTTTTAATTATTCAAAAGACAATAGCAAAACCTATTCGATTAACCTTGATAGGATAGGTTTAAACACTTCTGAAACCTATCAGGTTGATGGACTTTTTCAGAGTACGACCACTACGGCAAGCAATGCTTTTGAAATTACTTTGCCGGCCGCAGATGCTGAAATCTTTGCCTTTTATAATGGCAATAGTTTGTCGGTTTCAGATGAAAAAAGTATAAAAAATGCGATGAGCCTCTATCCCAACCCAGCCCAGGATTATGTGCAACTACATTTACCAGTTTCTTTGCAAGGAAAATTACAATTGCAATTGTTTGATATTTCCGGAAAGAAAATTTGGAATGTAGATAGACAAGTGAATAGTTCAGAAATTAAGATTGAAAGGGGCATTGACAATCTCCCTTCAGGATTTTATGTCTTAGCTGTTTCAACTGTAGAAAACCAAATCTATTATTTGAAATTACTTAAAGACTGATTCTTCAGATCAGTACTTAAAAATATACCTTGTAAAGACAATATCTGAGAATTAAATAATCCGTATACTTGTGGAATAGAATAGTACAGATATTTTTACGGAAAAAAGTTAATTTCACAATTTTATTTGAATTTAAATAAGAACGCCGGATTACCCGCATCTGCTTTATAACAGATAATTGGCCAGGCATAACCGATAAAAACTATTAACTAACCATCGAAATAAATAACCTATAATATGCATATATTTTTTAAAACCAGAAGGGGGCAGTCCTTGTTGATTGTTTGGCTTCTGGGAATTGCTTTTGCACAATCAATTGTTGCTCAAGAAATTATCACCGTAAAAACAAAAAGCAATGCGCTGGTATTGCAGGTAAACGAGCAGAAAGAAGTAAATACTATCTATCTGGGGGAAAAATTAAATAAAGATACCGAGTATGGGGCAGTCCCTCAACAATATACTCAGGGAGATGATTATACCACCATTTACAATTCCAGCTATACTCCCGCGGGCTCTAAAAATCTTTTAGAACCTGCGATCAATATCACCCACGCAGATGGTAATACCTCTTTAAGTCTAAATTATATAAGTCATAAAACCACTAAAATTGATGATGATATTTCTCAAACAGAAATTGTTTTAAAAGATCCGGTTTATAATTTTGAGATAACCCTTTTTATCAAAGCGTTCTTTAATGAAGATGTTATTGAACAATGGACGCAAATTACCAATAAGGAAAAAGGAGATGTTGTACTCCATAAATACGCTTCAGCAAATCTATATTTTAAGGGAAATAATGATTTTTGGCTAAACCAATATCATGGTGACTGGGCTAAAGAAATGCAACCGGAAGACTCCCGACTTACTCACGGAATTAAAGTATTAGATTCTAAACTGGGGACCCGGGCCAATCTTTTTCAACCTTCAGTCTTCATGATTTCTTTGGGTAAACCGGCTTCTGAGGAAGAAGGAAAGGTGATGTTTGCCGGACTCGAATGGTCAGGGAATTTTAGAACCGATCTTGAGGTTGATCCGCTTAATAATTTGCGCATCGTCTCCGGGATTAATAATTATGATTCAGATTATACCCTGGCTAAAAACGAAAGTTTTACTACCCCTAAATTTTGGTACACGCTTTCTGACGAAGGAAAAGGGAAGGCCAGCAGGAATTTACACGATTGGGCCCGGAAATATAAAATCCTTGATGGGGAAGGTTCGCGATTAACCTTATTAAATAATTGGGAAGCAACATACTTTGATTTTAATGAACCTAAGCTTAAATCACTTATCGCAGATGCTAAAAAACTGGGGGTCGATTTATTCTTACTCGATGATGGTTGGTTTGGAAACTCTTACCCCCGTAACGGTGACAATGCCGGCCTGGGAGATTGGCAGGTAAACAAGAAAAAACTTCCTAATGGAATTGGGACTTTGGTAGAAACTGCCACAAAAAATGATGTTAAATTTGGTATCTGGATCGAACCGGAAATGGTAAATCCTGATAGTGATTTATATCATGAGCACCCTGAATGGGTCATTAAACAACCAGAGCGGCCGGAACATTACTTTAGGAATCAATTGGTGCTGGATTTATCCAACCCAAAAGTACAGGATTTTGTATATGGGGTAGTAGATGACCTTTTTACCCAAAATCCCGATATGGCTTATATAAAATGGGATTGTAACGCCGTAATCTATAATGCTTACGCGAAACATTTAAAAGATAAACAATCACAATTATATGTAGATTATGTAAAAGGACTTTATAGTGTGTTGGAGCGCATTCGCAGCAAATACCCCAAAGTTCCCATGATGCTTTGCTCAGGAGGTGGTGGCCGTGTAGACTATGGTGCTTTACAGTATTTTACCGAGTTTTGGCCCAGTGATAATACAGATCCTTTGGAGCGTATTTATATGCAATGGGAATATTCTTATTTTTATCCTTCGGTTGCCATATCAAATCATGTGACCAACTGGGGGAAACAACCCATTAAATTTAAAACTGATGTGGCCATGATGGGTAAGTTGGGATTTGACATTGTGTTGGACGATCTTGAACCTGATGAATTAAAATTCTGTCAGGACGCTATAAAAAGTTACAATGCCTTAGAGCCCACTATTTGGCAGGGTACACAGTATCATTTGCAAGATCCTTGGAAGTGCGATGCCGCATCTTTGATGTTTGTAAATAAACAACAAAATGAAGCCGTCATGTTTACCTATTTAGTAAATAGTAGATATGGAGCGGGAACCCATAATCCTATAATTTTAAAAGGTCTGGATGCTACTGCTACTTATAAAATAGAAGAAATCAATGTTTATCCGGGAACTCAGCCTACGATGAATACGGCAGAATATTCCGGGGATTTTCTTATGAAAGTTGGGCTAAACCCTAACGTAAATCAATACCATACCAGTGTGGTCTTAAAAATAACAAGGGTTAAGTAACATTCAGATAATAGTTGTATACTGGGGGTTAAAGTAATGGCCCTTATAATCAAAATAGATTAAAAGAATAATAATGAAGCACATTATTGCGCAGATTCAAGCTTTGGAGTCCGTTAACTCGTTATCCAAACATGAACAAATCGTACAGGGAATTCTCAATACTATCAATGAAAAAGAGGTTTCAAAAGGAGATTTACTTCCTTCTGTCAACACGATGATTAAAGAATTGGGGTTTGCACGGGAGACCATCGCCAAAGCCTATAAAGAATTAGTGCATAGCGGAATTATTGAGTCTAAAAACCGATTGGGTTATTTTGTGGCTACCGAAGATATACAGCAGGAATTAAAAGTAGCGTTGGTATTATATGCCTTCGATATATTTCAAGAGACTTTTTACGAAAATTTCAGAAATGGACTGGGAGAAAATGTTCAACTGGACATTTTTTTTCACCATAATAATTATGAAGCTTTCGAAAATGTAATTGATAGCATTAAGGGCAAATACGGTATGTACGTTGTAGCCCCCATTCCTCATCCCGATACACCAAAACTCCTAAAATTACTGCCCGAAAGTCGCTTGTTAATGATAGACCGCTATATAAAAACCGAGGAGGAGTATAGTTATGTGGTGCAGGAGTTTAAAGAATCTTCTTATCAGGCTTTTGTAGATTTAAAAGATAAAATTAAAAAATTTGATCAGATTGTTTTTTTCTTTAAACCTGCTTCTGCAGAACCCGAAGAAATTTTAGAATCCTTTAAACGATTTATAAAAGATTATGACATCAATGGTGTTATAAAAGATGGCTATAAACCGGGGTCCTTAGAAAAAGGCAAAGTCTATTTTACCATTCATAACCTCGAACTGTGGGAAATGTTGAAGGACTCTAAAGCTAAAGGCTTGCAGTTGGGGACAGATATCGGGTTTATTTCACATAATGATGATATTGTGAAAGAAATAATTTTTGATGGAGTGACTACCTTTTCGACAGATTTTTCTGAAATGGGCGCAAAGGCAGCAGAATTTGTATTAAAGCGTGAAAAAATACAAGAAGTTATCCCCACCGTACTTATTAAGAGAAACTCGCTATAGGTAATGAACTTCTGGGCTTTGATCAGTTTTGGTTTGTTCACCTGCCTAGTTGCTTGGATTTCCTATATAAAAACCAAAAAAGAATCGACCCGCACTACAGCGGGTTTATTTTTTGCCAATCGCAAGAATAATTTCTGGGTGATAGGGGGAGCCCTATTTCTAAGCAATATAAGTGCAAATCAGCTTATAGGAGAAAATGAATCTATCTACATAAATAATATGAGCGTCATCGCCTGGGGACTGAGCTCGGTGTTGGCGATGTTGCTGGTTGCAGAATTTATACTTCCTGTTTATTTTAAAACAGGAGCAATGACCATACCTGACTTTTTAGGCACCCGCTATGATAAGTCGACCAAGCGTTTGGTCTCTTTAATATTTTTAGCAAGTTATCTGGTAAATTTATTGCCGGCTGTACTCTATGGAGGCGCAGTTGCCTTTACAGGAATGTTTGATATCCTTGAGCCTTTTAATCTGGATTACTGGCAACAGATTTGGGTGATGGTTTGGATAATAGGGTTAATTGGTGGGGCTTATTCCATCTTGGGTGGCTTAAGGGCAATAGCTATTTCAGATAGTGTACTGAGTATAGGTTTATTTATCGTTGGGTTATCTTTTCCCTATTTTGGATTTAAATATTTGGGAAATGGAAACTGGACAGCCGGAATACATAAGATATTATCTTCTCATCAGGAACATCTTAATGCTATAGGGCTACCAGGGGATGAAGTTCCTTTTGGAACTATTTTCACAGGTATGTTTATTATGAACCTCTATTATTGGGGGATGGAACAATATATTGTACAACAGGCGATGACTGCAAAAAATCTTTCGCATAGCCAAAAGGGAATGGCTTTGGCCTGTGTAGGAAAATTGTTATGCCCTTTTTTGATCAATATTCCGGGTATTATAGGAGTTCACCTGTACGGGAATTTAACCAATACAGCAGAAGTTTTTCCATTAGTGGTAAAAGATACCTTGCCCGCCCTTTTGACGGGACTTACCGCTGCAGTGGTCTTGGGCGCCGCGGTTACCACCTTTAATGCAGGACTCACCAGTAGCAGTACATTATTTGTTTTAAACTTTTATAAACCCAAATTAGAATCGCGTGGTAAAGCTGTTTCAGAAAAAAAACTGGTGAAAGCCAGCAAGCTTTTTGAGATCATTGTTTCCCTTGTTGCCATGTTTACGGCACCGTTTATCATTTTTGCAAATACTGGTTTTTATACCTATTTACAACAATTATCAGGTTTATTTTGTGTCCCGGTATTTACCATAATACTTTTTGGGTTTTTAACTAAAAAAGTATCTCCACAGGCCGCAAAATCGGGAGTTATCTTTTTTATAATTACCTATATTCTTTCAAATTATGTGTTTGAAATAAATCTCCACTATCTACATTTATTGGGCATTCTATTCCTCCTCACTTCCGTGTGTATGTTTGTTGTAAGTAAGTTCTATCCCAATTATAGCTATACGCCCTTTCTAATTAAAGATCAGTATTCTACACCGTGGAAAAATAGACATTGGGCTGCAGCCATTTTAATTGGTTGTATGATTTTCATTTTTTTATTCTTTTCTAAAATGGGAATCGCTTAATCTAACTATCAGCCAATATTTCATTTTTCATTCTTTCGCTTTTGGCTAAATTTTTTAAATGAAATTTTCTTATAATTTTTTTATGGATTCATAGTTCAAAGAAAAAAATATTTGTATCATTGTCTTTTGAATAGAATAGTATAGTACAATAAAGTTACTGTTATTGTGTTTAAGTTTTTTATAAGCTCAACTCACTTTATTACGCTGACTTTTCATTAACCCGGTTTATTAACTTAATACATAAAGAGACTATGAAAAAAGGAATACAATATTTGTGCACGCTTTTTATCATGTTTTTAAGCTGCACACTTTATTCTCAAACCATAAGCGGAACTGTTACAGATGAATCTAATGTGCCTTTACCCGGTGTGAATATCCTTATCAAAGGGCAGACACAGGGTACTGCTACAGATTTCGATGGACATTACACCTTAAACAATGTTGATCAGGATGCGGTGCTCGTATTCAGTTTTCTCGGTTTCGAAACGAAAACGATTGAAGTAAATGGCAAAACTACGATCAATATTACTTTAACCTCTGAGTCTTCAGCTCTGGATGAAGTTATTGTAGTGGGGGCCTCAATAAAAAGAGGGGATCTCACAGGTTCTGTATCTAGTATTTCAGCTGAAGAAATTTCAGAAATACCTACCCCAAACGTTACTCAGGCACTTCAGGGGAGGGTACCCGGTGTCTATATTCAGCAGAATCCTTCTCCTGGAGCAAGTTCGTCCATAAGGATTCGGGGAAATAATTCGATTCAATTTGGAACAAACCCCATTTTTGTTGTAGATGGTCTGATTATACAAGACGGTTTCAATTCAATCAATCCAGATGATATCGCGTCCATTGACATACTTAAAGATGCTTCGGCAACTGCTATATATGGATCACGTGGCTCTAATGGTGTAGTGGTAATAACCACTAAAAAAGGCAAAAGTGGGGAAGGAAAGATATCTTATGATTCATGGGTAGGAATATCAAAGTTTGCGAACGATGTATCAATTTTAAATGCGCAGCAACTTTTTGACTTAAGAGTTGATGCCTATGCCAATAAATATATTAATGATAACCCAGGCGCAGATCGCCAATCGTACATCGATCAGATCACATCAGACGATTCTGATGTTTTTGCTGATTATGAACTTGAAAGTTATAGGAGTGGTAGCAGCTATGACTGGCGCGATGAAGTTATGCGCACGGGAATTCAGAATAATCATACCCTCAGTTTTTCTGGAGGAGGAGAAAATGGAAGTTATTATATAAGTGGCGGCTACACAGATCAAAAAGGTACTTTGATCAACTCAGGATATAAAAGATATAATGGAAAAATAAATCTATCTCAAGATGTTAAACCATGGCTTACGGTAGGTACAAATACCACCTATTCCCATAGCGGGACAACTTATCAGGAGGGTTCTGCATTTCCTAACGCTGTAAGGGCAAACCCCCTTCTCCCCATAGATTCAGAGGCATTTTATCTAAAATACGGTGCTATAGAAAGTCAAGATGCTTATAACCCTATCAGAAGTCTTGCAATTGATGATAATAGCTTTAAAAACAGATTGCTCACCAGTAATTTCATAAGTGTTAAGCCTATAGATGGGATAGTATTTAGGTCAACCTTTTCGGCTGATATAACTGACCAGGCAAATTATTCATACATTCCCAATGATACGGGCCAATCCCTGCGTAATTCTTACGATGGGCAAGCTAACCATTACAAAGCCAGGGAAATCAATTATCAATGGGATAATACCGCTACTTATAATACTTCCTTTGGTAAACATAATGTTGATTTTCTCCTGGGCACATCTCTTACCAAGAATACCAATAATTTTAACCAGGTGATTGCCCGAGGGTTCATAACCAATGATTTTACGTATAAATATCTTGATGCGGCATCACAGAAGGAAAACTTTCAGTTGTCATCAGATTTTGTAACGACAACCTTAAATTCTTATATAGCTAGGGCAAATTATAATTACGACCGTAAATATTTTGCCACACTTACAACCCGGATCGATGGCTCTTCCCGGTTTGGGGATAATAATAAATGGGGGACTTTTCCCTCGTTAGCATTAGCATGGGATGTCTCAAGAGAAGGATTTTTTGATGAAGTAAATTTTATTAATCAACTTAAACTAAAGGCTGGTTATGGCATCGCGGGAAACCAAAACATCCCAAACTATGGTTATGTGACGCAATATAGGCCTACGTTCACTAACAATACAATAACGTATGTATCAGACGGCAGGTTGGGGAATCCGGATCTGAAATGGGAAAGGCAAAAACAGTTGAATGTTGGCGTAGAGCTTGGTTTATTTAAGAATAGGTTTACACTTACCGCAGAATATTTTAACATCAAAAATGAAGACTTGCTTATGGTAAGAACACTTCCGTCTATTGTAGGTTTTGCCAATCAGGTGGATAATGTGGGAGCCCTGAAAAATAAAGGATTTGATATCAACTTAAGTACTGATATAATACAAACGTCTAACTTTAGGTGGAATGTTTCCGCTAATATTTCATCGGCAAAAAGTAAAGTTACCGAGCTCTATGACGATTTAGAAGCAATTTACAATCAAGGAGGTTTTACCGGTGTGGAAATTCAGCGCACAGGGAATCTTTTTCTAAACGAATCCCTTAATACTATTTATGTGTATGAGTTTGACAAGATTGCTCAGCAAGAAGACATGGCTGCAATCAGTAATATTGATTTTGGTGGTAGGATTGTACAGCCAGGTGACGTACTACCGGTAGATCGAAACAATGACGGTGTCATCAATGATGATGACCGATACGTCGTAGGTAATGCCGACCCAAAAATTTACGGTGGTTTCAGCACCCAGCTTGAATACAAAGGCATCGGCTTGAACGCTGTTTTTAGCTACGTTGAGGGTTCTAAAAGAACTAGTTTTCTCTATGATGGATTTATGAGCAGTTCAGGCTTGAGTCAGGGCCACACAGATCTTTTAAATCGGTGGACACCAACCAATACAGATACAGATATCCCTCGAGCTTATTTTGGGGGTGGCCGTTACAGTTTGTCTGAAACAAGTGCCGGAATACAGGACGGATCTTATTTAAGATTGAATACTTTAACCTTATCTTATAATCTTCCCAATAGCTTGTTAGAAAAAATCTCACTTGACCGATTGAAATTATACTTGACCGGTTCCAACTTATTTACACTTACTAACTACAAAGGTTATGATCCTGAAGGGGGAGACTCATACCCAATTTCAAGAATGATTGTTATGGGCCTAAATCTATCACTTTAAATTATTCATTAATCAAAAGATTAGTTATGAAATTCAAAATTATAATATTGATAATGCTAGGGGCATTAGTTGTCTCTTGCTCAGATTTTCTGGAAGAAAATCCTCAGACTTCTTTAACTGAAGAACAGACCTTTGCTAAGCTGGAAAATATAGAGCCCTTATTGCTGGGTGCTTATACAAATTGGCGAAATCTCCAAAAAGACCGAAATGGACTTGCTTTTCAATTAGGTACAGATGAGTCAAAGCAGGGTACCTTTCAGGTAAACAATGATCCAAATCAGGCGGGACTGGATTATTATAATGGATTTCTCTCAGAAGAAAATACTGCGGTTACTGCTTTATGGAATGGTAGATGGCCCATAGTCAATACGGCGGCACAGGCAATTTTCGCCCTTAGTAGCAATACGGAGGAGGATTCAGATAGAAGGAGCAGACTTTTGGGGCAGGCTAGCTTTTTAAGGGCAGCGCTATCATTTACACTCGCTCAATATTGGGGCGAAATACCAATTATTGATAAATCTTTGGATTTAGGATACGGTCGCCAGCCGCTCCCAGATGTTTATGATTTTATCATAAAGGATTTAGAAGTAGCAGCCCAAACACTTCCGGAAACACAGGAAAACAAAAGTTTTCCTACTAAAGGTGCAGCAATGGCACTATTGGGAAAAGTGTATATGTATGCCCCTGAAGAATCTAATAAACGCGATTATGCGATGGCAGCTTCTTGGTTTGAGCAGGTTATAAATTCAGGAAATTACAGTCTGGTTCCAAATTTTAGTACTTTGTGGGATCCCAATCAACCTAACCCCGTTGAATCAATTTATGCTTTCCAGTTTGGTAATACTTCTCCTGATAATAATGTATTACAATGGCAAGCAGGTTCTCGTGCCTTGGCCAATATAGATCAGTATGCATATTTTGGAGGTTACGACCTGCTACTTCCCACTGAATATTGCTATAAAGAAAAGAGCGAAGGTGGAATCTGGGAACCGGGTGATCAACGCAGATTTGAAAGTATAAGATATGATTTCACCTATCAGGGAGCCCAGCCCACTTTGCCCGCTGGGTTTGGGGGTGATGAACTAGATCCACACATCAAAAAATTTGAAGATATCAGGACACAGGGTAATCTTTCTTTCTATTATTCGGGAAAAAACAAGTTTTATTTAAGATATTCTGATGTTTTGCTTTGCTACGCAGAATGTCTTAATGAAATGGGAAATACTGGCGAAGCAATTTCAGTAGTCAATCAGGTTAGGGAAAGGGCATTCGGTGGAAGTCTACCTTCCGAAATGGCTTGGAACGGTTTTTCTCAAGAAGAGTTTAGGACTCAAATACTCAATGAACGAATGAGAGAACTGTGCTTTGAAGGGTGGAGAAGAATGGATCTTATTAGAACGGGAAACTTTGTTGATTACATCAGCTCACGTAATCCTTGGGCAAATCAGGCTGGACAAATTGATGAAAACAACCGTAGATACCCAATACCGCTTACAGAAATTCTACAAAACCCCGATATAGGACCAGAAGATCAAAATCCAGGGTATTGATAACCGCTCTGGCCAGTATTCAAATAAGCGATCATATTAAAAATATTCCCCATTTTCTAAAACCATAATCATGATTTTTTTTCCGATAAGGACCTCCAATAAACTGCTCATTTTTTTTGGAATTTTAATTCTGATTTCCGGTTGTTCTAAAAAACATAACTATCAGCAATTAAAATCCATAGATGGTCAAAATGAAATATCCATATCCCTGAATGAAAATGGGCAGCTACACTATGAGGTTAAACGCAAAGGGAATATTGTAATTCAAAAATCCCCAATGGGTATAAGATTCGAGGATCAGGATTTTACAAAGGGTATGGCCATTACTGAAGTTTCTGCCATTAAAAAACAAAGGGAGAACTATCAATTAAAGGTAGGAAACCAAAGTAAGATTGACCATGTTTTTAATAGCCAAACGATCAGTTTTAAGAATAGCTCAGGTGCATTGATGTACCTAGATTTAAGGGCTGGTAAAGAAGGAGTCGCTTTTCGCTATCGGTTTCCTAAATCCGAAAAGCAAGAACGTGTGGTACAAGAAGAAATTACAGGATTTCATATTGAAGAAAAAGCAAAGGGCTGGTTACAACCGTATAATAGAGCAGGACAATATACTCCCGCTTATGAGGATTTTTATTTTAAGGTAAATCCCGGGGACAGCATCAGTAATCCGAGAAATCCTTCAATAGGATGGTGCATGCCCGCACTTTTCAATGTTAACGATAAGAAAAACTGGATTCTAATTGCTGAATCCGCAACAGATGGCTCTTACCCTGGATGTCATTTAGATATAGATTCTAATGGGGGGATTTATAAGATTGCCTTTGCAAAGGAAGATGAAAGATACACCGTGCCAATTGATACAACTTCAAGTGCGAAACCTAAATCTAATTTACCTTGGACAATGCCCTGGAGAGCCATAATTCTAGGTGATGATGCGGGGGATATTTTGCTTTCAAGTTTGATCACAGATTTGGCACCAGCCTCAAAAATTGATGATACCTCCTGGATTGAAACCGGGAAAGCATCTTGGTCCTGGTGGTCCCATAATGATGATAATTCGCCTGAAATTTATAATGAGTTTACAGATCTTGCTACCTCTTTTGATTGGAAATACACCCTTTTTGATGCTGGATGGCAGGAAGCTGATAAAAAGGGAGGTATTATTGATTATGCGGTTTCAAAGGGGATTAAGCCTTTAGTTTGGGGGTATTCCGCAAATTATTTTGATCAGAAAGAACGGCAAAAAAAGTTTAAAGAGTTAGCAGCCAAAGGTGTTAGTGGAGTTAAGATTGATTTTTGGTGCTCGGATAGACAAGAAGTTATGGGGGTGTTACAATCTTTATTTAAGGATGCCGCCAATGAGCATTTAATGATAAATCTGCATGGTAGCCCCATGCCCAGGGGCTGGCAGAGAACATGGCCCAACTTTATTTCTGCAGAAGCTGTTTTGGGCACGGAAAGTTATTTTTATGATGAGAGATTTCCCGATAAAGCAGCAGAGCAGAATACAGTTTTACCTTTTACAAGGAATGTTGCTGGACCTACAGATTACACACCCTTTGCACTTACTATTCGAAAATATCCCCGCCTAAATACGGCAGTGCATGAACTTGCAACTTCTATGATTTATACATCTGGCATCATTCACTTCGCAGATTCAAAGGAAATGTTTGAATCATTGCCTAAAGAGATAAAGAATTTATTAAAAGAAATGCCGGCTACCTGGGATAAAACAGAGAGCTTAATAGCAGAACCAGGAAAATCCATTGTACTTTCTAGACAGAAAGATTCTCTCTCTTATGTGATAGGAATAAATGGTACCAATAAAGAATCACCCATTAATCTAAATTTTTCTGAATACAAAGAGCGGTTTAAAAATTTTAGAATAATTACTGAGGGAAAAGATCCCTTGATGGAATTTGCTACAGAAACAAAACCTATAGTCGCAGATTGGTCTTATACTATGGCTCCCAAAGGAGGTTTTATCATTCAGTTTACTAATTGAAATCCTTTATTCTATAAATCAAGGACTCCATTATTTGGGATTTATAAAGCAGCTTTTCTAAACTTTTGTTATAAAAAATAAATGATTGATCGTTTTTTTAAAATAATAAACCTATTGCTATTATGTTCTTCGTTTTTTTATTCTAGCAGAATTCAAGCCCAGGAAAGTCAGTTAAAAATTTGGTATGATAAACCAGCAACCCGTTGGGAAGAAACTCTGCCTTTAGGGAATGGTCGTCTGGGAATGACCCCTGATAGCGGTGTGGACACAGAAAAAATTGTACTAAACGATGTTACACTTTGGTCTGGAGGGCCACAGGATGCAAATAATTATGAAGCCCATACCTATTTGCCTGAAATTAGAAACCTGTTGCTCAAAGGTGAAAATGACAAAGCAGAAGACCTTATCAATGCGCATTTTATTTGTGAAGGAGCCGGCTCGGGAAGTGGGAATGGAGCCAATGTTCCTTTCGGCTGTTATCAAACTTTGGGTGCGCTCTCTATTAATTTTGATTACAAGAGTAAGGATCCTGTTGCGATCAAGAATTATAAACGGGAATTAAATATAGAAAACGCCTTAGCGGAATGTTCATATGAGATTGATGGAGTGCGCTATACCCGAGAATATTTCACCAGTTTTAATGATGATGTTGCTCTAGTAAAAATAACCGCTGATAAACCCGGTAAGCTCAATTTTACGGTAGATCTTGATCGGCAAGAGCGTTTTAAAACCCACATCCAACAAAATAACTTAGTTATGAGTGGGCAACTCAATAATGGCACTGATGGTAAAGGAATGCGCTACGTGGTAAAAGTTGGAGCAAAACTTACGGATGGAAAATTACAAACAACTGACACGTCTTTAAAAATACAAGATGCTACCGAAGTGATTTTATATATTTCGGCGGGAACTGATTTTAAAAATACTGATTTTGAAAAGCGTATCGATAAGCTTTTAAAAGGTGCAGAAGCTAAACCTTATGGGAAGCAAAAAAAACAGCACATCACCAATTTCCGAAAAATGTTTAATCGGGTTTCCCTTCAATTAGGACAAACTTCCCGTACTGATTTGCCTACTGATGAACGACTTCTCGCTTTTGCCAAACAACCGGAAGCCGATGATGCTTTAGGAAAACTCTTTTTTCAGTTTGGTAGGTATCTAAGTATTTCCAGCACACGCGTGGGGTTGTTACCGCCTAATCTGCAGGGACTGTGGGCTCAAAATGTACAAACTCCCTGGAATGGGGATTATCACCTGGATGTAAATGTGCAAATGAACCATTGGGCTTTAGAAGCAGTTAACCTTTCTGAGTTAAACCTTCCTTTAAAAGATCTAGTTGCAGGGATGGTACCACATGGGGAAAGAACAGCAAAAGCCTATTATGATGCTGAGGGCTGGATAGCACATGTGATTACCAATGTTTGGGGCTATACCGCTCCCGGCGAAAGCGCATCTTGGGGAATTTCAAATGCGGGCTCCGGCTGGGTTTGTAATAATTTATGGCAACATTATGCTTTTACCGAAGATGTGGATTATTTAAAAGAAATCTATCCTATTATAAAAGGTTCTGCCGAGTTTTATAACAGCATGCTCGTCAAAGATTCGGTTACTGGTTGGAGTGTTACGGCACCGTCGGTGTCTCCCGAAAATTCCTTTTATCTGCCTAACGGGAAAGAAGCGCACGTATGTATGGGGCCTACCATAGATAATCAAATTGTACGGGAATTGTTTACCCATGTAATCCAGGCTTCAGAAAAGTTAAATATGGATGCCGCTTTTCGCGAAAAGCTAAACCAAAAACTTAAACAATTACCTCCTCCGGGAATAGTGGGAGAAGACGGCAGGATAATGGAATGGCTGCGACCCTATAAAGAAGTAGATCCACATCACAGGCACCTCTCGCATTTATATGGGCTTTATCCCGCAAATTTAATAACTCCTGAACACACGCCCGGTTTGGCAAAGGCTGCGGCTAAAACCCTTGAAGTAAGAGGGGATGATGGCCCCAGTTGGTCTATTGCTTATAAAATACTTTTTTGGGCTCGGCTCAAGGATGGCAACAGGGCTTATAAATTACTTACCGATATACTTCGCCCAACCTTAGCAACAAATATTAATTACGGTGCCGGGGGAGGAGTTTATCCCAACCTCTTGTCTGCCGGCCCACCCTTTCAAATAGATGGTAATTTTGGTGCCACAGCAGGAATCGCAGAAATGCTTTTACAAAGTCATGCCGGTTTTATAGAATTACTTCCTGCTTTACCCGATAGCTGGAAAGCCTCTGGAAATTATAAAGGGCTTAAAGCCCGTGGCGGATTCACCCTCAATGTGACATGGAAAGATGGAAAAGTGACAGATTATGAAGTGTTTTCAAAAACGCCACAACAAGTGAAGGTAAAAGTGAATGGAGTATTGAAAACCGTAAAATCTCAAAAATTATAAGTTTACAAAACCTTTACCATTATCTATAGCTAACTACAATATAGAATTGAAAAATAATTAAAATCTACCTATAAAAATCCCCCTTCATTTTGGCATAAGCCTTATAAAGGGGGAGGGGTTTAGGGTAAATTTTAAAGTGTTTTAGGAAAGTACAGGATGCATAAATCCGTTATTTTCTAATAACTGGATTAAATTTCTATGAAGGGTCACTCCCATATGGGCTTTTTCCAGAACAAGAACTTTATCAAAAAGGGATAAAGCTTTTTCTCTTTTTCCGAGTCCTAACAAGCCCAAACCTTGCATATACAGACAATGCAGTTGGTTATTTTGGTCTAAATCTCCTTCCCAAATCAATAAATCAGGTAAGGAAACCGCAAAATAATCGATGCTTATCGTGTCTTCTAGGTGATTTTTGCCGTAGGAAATAAGCTTATTGAATCGGACCTGTGCTTCTGGCAAACGGTCTAATTTTATCAGCGCCAGCCCTTGGTAGAAAATTTTATCGGGTTGCTGATCGTTATAAAAAATAGCTGCGGAAGGCTCTGAAAGTCCGCTGGCGGCTTCTTCCCAGTAGGTTTTGGCTTCATGAACCTGATTTAATTTTTCATACGCTACTCCCAGCCAATAGTGGATGTCATTTTCACTTGCTCCAGCCAATTTTCCTTCTCCCAGATTTTCAGGATAAATTTGGGCTTTATTTAAAGAATTTATGGCACTTTTATAATCCCCTTGTTTGATTTCTTGTTTGGCAATTTCAACCAGGGCAATTACATATTGGCCTACCACTTTACCTTCGCCACCTTCCCAAGGATGGAATTTTCTATTTTTTAAAAGGGTGTAGGCTTTTTCAGGTCTTCCTAAAAGATTGTAGAGACTGGCACGTTCCAGGTATAAATCATCTCGCTCCTGTAATACTTCAAGGTGCTCTTCCATAAACATTAACCGAAAAATTACATCATAATTGCAGCGCTTATACAGTTGATCGAGTTCCATTAGGATACGGGAATCCTTCGGATCCAATACAAATGCTTTTTCCAGACATTTTACGGCCTCTTCTTTTTTATCTGCTTTGTTAAAATAGCCCAACGCCAGGTTTCGGTGCGCCGTAGGGAATGATTCGTCCAGCTTTATAGATGCTTCCCAGCAGGAAATTGCTTCTTTATATTGTCGTGCTGCATACCAAAAATTTCCTAAATAATAATAGGCTTTCGCATCTGTAGGATTTTGAACTAAAGCTTGTTGTAAGGCCGTTACCGCTTCTATTTGATTAGGAAAGCAATATTCAGGATTGGCCTTGGCTCCTTTTAGATAGTACGCCTTGGCGTTTTTAAGATCTCCATGCGCTTCATAAAAACTTCCCAGATAATAAAAAGACATGGGGTAGGACAAGTCATCTTTAGCCATACCTGCCTCTAAAAAGGAAATAGCATCCTCATACAGTCCGGCAGCAGCATAATCCAGAGCATATTCTATATAATTATGAATGTTTTTCCGGATAAGCTGGTGCAGGTTTTCTAGATCTGCATTATCATTTGTCAACAGGTATTTTTCATACCACAATCCGAAATTAAATCCATCTTCTTGTAAGTAGTTATGTGCTAATTCCTTGGCTTTGGTGGTGTTTCCTAATTTCCGTAAGATAGCAACCTGTAGATGCAGAGCTTTGTGATCTTGGGTGTTTTTTGCAATAGATTTTTCAATGTGGGTTAATGCCAGGGAAAAATCTCCGCGTTTAGCATCTAATTGCGCTATATTCAGGTAGCCACTATTTTGCCAGGCGGCATTCCAGGTAGCTTTATAGAAATAGTCATACGCCTCCTGATTTTTATCCTGGTATTTTAGCGCTAATCCCAAGTTATATAGTGGCTCCCCATCATAAGGATTTGGGTTGCGCTGGGTAAGGGTAGCTATAGCTTTTCTAAAATAGACTTCAGCATCCCTAAACTTGGCTTTTCGCATCAGCCAAAGTCCCATTGCATTATTACAGCGTACATCTCCTGCATCCCGTTTTAAGGCTTCTTCGTAATAAGGAAGAGGACTGTACGTGGCGTGACGATATTGTTCCAGATGTAGTCCCGTAAGAAAAAGCTGCTCATTATGTTCTATTTCTTCTGGTTGCTTGGCAGGTTTTGCCGCTTCTGGAATTTCATTTTCATTAGGGCCTTCCCATTGCCAGGCTACTAAAATTTTTCCTTCAGCATCAATCACTTCAATAGAAATGTCTTCTAAATTATTTTCGGTGAAAGGAATTTTATTTTCAAAAGATATTTTTGGGGAAGCATCATATTTTTCAGAAAATAAAAGCTGGTTTTCTTTTTTAACTTGTACTGTACTCTGAGGAAAAATACCTGTGGTGTATGCTTTTACCAGCAAGGAGCCATCTTTAAGTTCAATATTAACCATTGCATCCCGGCTTGCATTTTTAACCACCCCCAAATCTCGATAAGGCATAAAATACTGAACAAAATCCTTTTGCTCATTGGGCATTAACCACGTGAAATCGGGTTGATTGTCAGTATAAACCCCACACATCAATTCGATATAGGGTCCGTCATGATCCGTTAGATTTCGATCCCACGCCTGACCGAAATCCCCATTTCCCCAGGTCCACTGTTTTTTACCAGGTGATACATGGTGGTTGGCTACATGGAGTAAACCTCCTTGTACATCATTTTCATAACCACCAACAAAATTATATTTTGAAGTAATCGCCATATAAGATGTAGGAACAGGAATGTTTTTATAACGGGATATATCGGTTCCCGGGGAGTAATCTACTTTATAATAGGTTCCTTTTGCAACGGGGAAAGAGGAAACATCTCTTTTACCATGATCAAAAACGGCATTTACATCTGGGGGAAAAACAGACTGATACGCATCATTTACTTTCACAGCGGGGTTGGCCCACCATAAAAAGGTTTGCGGAAAAGAGGTTTTATTATATAATTTCACCTTGATCTCCAGGTAGTTTTTATCAGGATATAAGGTAAAACCAGCCATTCCTTTTGTGCGGAACATACGCTCTAACTCACTACACCAAACCGTAGCACTCCCATCTTTATTTTTTTCAATGCTAAAATCGACCGGACTGTAGGTGCTGGGACGGTGATGCTGTGGCCAGTTAAACTCAATGCCTCCAGAAATCCATGGGCCGGTAAGGCCTACTAATGCCGGCTTAATAACATGATTATAATATACAAAATGACGTTCCTTTGGTTTTATCATAAGCCATTTGTACCCGTCCGCCCAGTTCGGGAAGGATCATGATTTTTACAAATTCGTTTTCCAAAAAAACGGCCTGATACTCTTTATCAACTTTTTCATCTTCGATCTTCTCCACGACAGGATAGGGATACACAGCCCCACTACTTCCCTGATACACTCTTTTTTCTATAAAAACAGGATTTTTTTCGGGCTTGCCTGTTTCATAAGTAGGTAAAGTGACGATTTCCTTCCACACATCAACAGTTTTCATAGCATTAATTTTAAGTAAGAGTGTATTGTATTATTTATTTGTTTTTGATTTCTCTTCGGGTAGAAGCAGCTCTTCAATTTCTTCCAGGCTTTTATTTTTGGTTTCCGGAAGTTTTCTATAAACGAAAAGAAAGCCTGCTGCACATATAAGTCCGTAGAGCCAAAAGGTCCCGGAGGTTCCTAAATTTTCATTGAGATATGGAAAAGTTTGAACCAAAAGGGCAGAGGCAACCCAAAGGGCAAAGGTGGAAATAGACATTGCTACACCTCGTATGCGGTTGGGGAAAATTTCCGATAACACCACCCAGGTTACCGGGGCCAAAGAAACCGCATATACTGCAATTGCTAGTAATACCAATAGAAGCATCGGCATTCCGGTTAAGTTTATATAATAGAAAAATCCAAGGACGCCATAAATTATGGTGAGGGCACCTGCTCCATACAGCATCATTTTTTTACGCCCTAATTTATCTACAGTTCCCATAGCTATTAATGTAAACAGAAGATTGATACTTCCGGTAATTACAATATTCATAAATAGGTCATTAATGCTATATCCTGCAGAGACAAAAATTTCTTGTGCATAATTAAATATGATATTTATACCACACCATTGCTGAAAAGCGGCCAATACAACCCCGATAGTAAGTATGGACAAAGCTCTTTTGTTAAGTAAGTCTTTAAGCGAAGGTTTTTTGGAGTTGCTGCGCAGTATTTCCTGTATTTTATGAATTACTTCCTGTGCATAAAACGCACCTCCTATTTTAGCTAAAATTTCTTCCGATTTTTGGTATCTCCCTTTTTTGGCAAGATAACGGGGGCTCTCTGGGATAAAGAAAATCAATAAAAAGAAGAAAACCGCCGGGAAAAGTTCTGCCCAAAACATCCAGCGCCATCCTGTTTGTCCATTCCAGGAAAGTAATATTTCGTGAGGGCTAAACCCTTCCGGAATAGGTTGTGTGATAAGCATATTGGTTATTTGCGCTGCCAGAATTCCTATAACAATGGTAAGTTGGTTTATAGAAACAAAGAGGCCCCGGGTTTCGGCGGGGGCTATTTCTGCTATATACATTGGAGAAAGGGTAGAGGCCATGCCAATCCCCACGCCGCCTATAATGCGATAGAGTATAAATAAAGAAAAGGTGGAAGCCGCTCCCGTGCCAAATGCAGATATGGTAAATAAGGCTGCAGCAAGGAGAAGTAAATATTTCCGTCCATAGCGATCTGCAAAAGATCCGGCAACTACAGCGCCCAGGATGCAGCCCAACAAGGCACTGCTCATGGCCCATCCTTGCGTGGCTGGCGAATTAGTTATGTCAAAAAATAATTCGTAAAATGGTTTTGCACCGCCAATGACGACCCAGTCGTAACCAAACAACAGGCCTCCTAAAGCCGCTACTAGGCTAATTGCTATTAAAAATGGATAATTATACTTTTTCATCGTAATATTTGAATTGTAAATATATACGATATAAAGAGCGTTCTATATAGAGAATGATTTTGAAAAAATGGACTATACTATTTTTTTACAACGTTTTCATTAAAAGTAACAAAAACCTTCCAGTTAATGCTTGTAAATATTTCTATACCGCAAAGGGGGGACACCCATTATTTTTTTAAACAAACGCGAAAAATACAAAGGATCATTAAAACCAAGAGTATAGCTTATTTCTTTGACACTCATTGAAGTAAAGCTAAGATATTGACACGCTTTTTGTATTTTAAGATCATTAAAATAATTGATAGGAGAGAAGCCGGTTTTCTTTTTAAATATGGAAAAGAAATGAGAAGGAGAATAATTAAAATACAGGGCCATTTCTTCAATTTTTAAAGCTTTGTCAAGTTGACTTTTCATATAAGTTATGATAGAATCTGTAATATTATCCTCATTTTTCCTTTTCCCTACTTCGACGAAAAAATCCTGATACAAAAACGAATTAAGCAGTTGCCATAATGAAAGGTTTACATATTCTACATTTGAGGTTCTGTAACCATCTTCCAGAACATCCATTAGGTTATCAAAGAGGTTCAAGCGACGTTCTACAAAGGATACCCCGGGAATTTCAGCAGCATATATATCTAGAAATTTTGCATACAGAAATTTTGCCTGACTCCCGGTAAAATGGACCCAGTAAATACTCCACGGGTTTGTTTTGCTCGCCTGGTACAAATGAGGGGTATTCGGGGGAATAATGTAAAAGGTATTTGGACTTAGGGTGTTCTTTTCTTTGTTTAGGAATAATTTACCTTGTCCTTTGTGACAATATATTAACACATATTGCTCGCTTCCTTTTCGACGGTGCACATAATGGTTTTTCGCTTTTGGGAAATAGCCAATATCGGTAAAATATAACGAATTAATAAGCGGATCTGTTTTACAGATAGTAAGGATCCTATGTGGAAGAATAAACATCCGCTGCCCCAAAAAGCCAGCTTTTACTTTGATTGTTTTTCGTTTTTCATCAGTTTTCATACGTGTGGGTGCTTAATCTTAATAAAGTGTAATTTAGTCCATATTTTTTAAATTAAAATCCATTTATTCATCATAAAGGAAGTTTAGATTTGAGTTTAATAGTTTGATGTATTACAATGGAATTCAATTTAGAACCTATAGTTAAAGAGTCTTGGGGAGAATTTAATGGACATCCGGTCGACCTCTATCGGTTAAAAAATACACAGAGTGCTTTTGTTGAAATTATTACCTATGGAGCCATAGTAAAATCCATAAATGTTCCTGATAAGCAAGGTATGCTGGAAAATGTTGTTGCCGGATTTGATAATATAGAGGGTTATCTGCAGGACACCTGTTATATAGGTGCAACAATAGGACGTTTTGCAAATCGTATTAAAAACGGATGTTTTAAAATGTCTAAGCAAAAGTTTGATCTAGATAAAAATGATGGAGTAAATACAAATCATGGAGGTTTTTATGGTTTTAATTCTAAATTTTTCGATGCTAGAATAGAGGATGATAAACTTGTCCTAAGTGCAAAAAGTGAAGCAGGAGAAGGGGGGTTTCCCGGGCATGTTACTTTAATTGTAAGCTATAGATGGACAGAAAAAAATGCACTGGAGATTCTATATAAAGCTGAAACAGATGGTCCCACCCCCCTGAATATTACAAACCATTCTTATTTTAATTTGAGCGGATTTCAGAAAGATATACAAAGGCATAGCTTACAAATTGAATCTGATCAAGTAGTAGAAGTAGATGAGAATTACATTCCTACCGGAAAATTAATACCGGTAGGAAATTTAGCTTTCAATAAGGACAGTATTTTCTCAAAAATGAAAGATAATAATGGAATAAACTCATACTATATTTTTAAAGAAGAAATAAACTCTGCCAAACCTAAATGCATTCTTTTAGATAATTTTTCAGGAAGGACCTTAGAAGTTTATACAAGCTATCCGGGAGTTCAAGTGTATACTGGGGACTTTTTAAAAACCAAAGATATAGGCAGCCATCACAAGAAATATACTCCCTTTGATGCCTTATGTTTGGAATGTCATCACTATCCGGATTATGTGAATAATACAAATTTCCCATCTGGGTTAATTTCATATGATAGATTATATTCTGAGGTCATTAAGTACGAATTTGGAATATAGCTGTTATTTCTTTTCTTAAGAAACATTAAAAATGGCAAACTAACAGGAATATTTCAAACTGGCACGAACTGCTTTAACTTTTCACAAAATGACTTTATAAAGGTGGAAAAGAAATCGATGAATTCAATTTATCCCTTCGGTAGGAAAATGAATGAGCGCAATGAAAAACGAATTAAAACCAACCGTCAGGCGCAGCTTAAAGCCGTTACCGGAGAACTTTCATAAGAAGAACGAGCAGAACGCAACCGCCCGGACAAGAACGTAAAACTTACCCTGTTCAAAAAGTCGCAAAAACTCATAGACCGCTTTCTGTTTAACTTCTTTGCCTAAGATCGCGGACTTTTACCACCCAACTCAACCCTTAAAATACTGGATAAATTTGACAAGCTAAAAAAGTTGGATGTACACGTGCAGCTGTACGACCGCTTTTAACTCTAGTTCAACTATCCGGATATGGGCAGGAAAGGTACCGATAAACACGCTGAAATTTACGCCTATAATCGTGGACTCTTTGAACCCGATACCATTCTTAATCAACTGGAAATTACCGATACTCTACTCTTGACGCATACGCGAAAACTGGCCAATTACGATTTTGCAAGTCAGGTGGATGTCAACATTCTGGGGGCATATTTTTGAGAATTCGCTCAATGAGATTGAGAGCGTAAATGCCGTAATAGAAGGTGATACTTTTGATAAACGAACCAGTAAACGCAAGATGGCGTTTTTTACACGCCTAAATACATTACCAAATACATTGTAGAAAACACCGTAGGCAAACTCTGTGAGGAGAAAAAAGCCGAGCTGGGTTTTGAAGAGGCCGAGTATTTAAAAGCAGAAAAAGGCCGTAACAAACACGCTTAAAAATACTTAAAATGATGATCTGCATAGGGTTTACAACGACTATAAATTGTGAGTCCTAAATTTTCTTTATAGTAACTATTATAATTTAATATCGATTTTTAGATTGTTGAAGAAAACCGCAGGATTTTACAGCATCTATAGGGTATATCAGCCTATAAGTTGGGGATAACAGTATGGAAGTCTTATTTATAACCTATTAAAGTTTCCCGCGCTTCAATAACCTTGTCCACATAAGCCTTAAATGCAGGATATTCTTCAGGTTTTATTCTTTTAAGATCAGGCTGGGCCAGTAGTCTCACTTTCAATGTACCGGGGTCGATAAGTTTATAATCCATACGATAGGAATGACCTTGATAGCTCAGATCCACATTTTTGGGCATCTCCACAAATTGCTTTCCCTTCTCCAGTTTTAAAATATACTCCTCGTCATAACGGTCGTAGATTTCATATTGTCTATAATCTATGGGTAGTTTTCGTTCTTTGAGCGCGACGATATCCCTGTTATAGGGAATGCTTATAAACGGAATTTTTATAGTGTTCAGCGCACCTATTTTCTGTCCTTTTTCATTCCAGGCTATTTTGGCATCCAGGGCAATAGCGGCATCGCGCTGTTTTGTTTCGGCCCGCCCTACTTCCAAAACATTTAGGTCAAGACCGGAAAAACTGCGTATCCCATCATTGAAATCCTTTTTGACCTTCTCTGGGTTGGGATTTGCAAATAAGCTTCTGCCATATGAAGCAACATGTCCCTTATACTCCGCATGCAACTGTATAATATTACCCGTATCATTGATATTTACCACACTCCTGCCATAAAACCCGCCTTTGATCCTGTTGGTGCTTTTCAAATAGTGAAGTTCTGACGTTATGGCCGGAGCGTCATCAATGGGAACATCCAGTACGATTGCCCCTTGGTCTGAAATGGGAAGGGAACCGAAGGGCAGAAATTTATCGGTAAGCTCGATATAGTGCTGTTGACCGTCTATATCTACACTGGCCAGACAATGGTTAAAATCCGTACACGGTAAGACGAGTCCTTCTTTGCCATGATCTGCGGTCAGCGTGAGGACAAGATGGGCCTTTAGCCCCGCTTTTCTTGCCAGACACACAAAGAGCGTTGAAAAATCCTTGCAATCCCCCAATTTTGAAGTCAGTGTCTTTCCCGGTTTTTGGGGTACATAACCACTTTGCTTAAAATTCACATAACTATAACTGAGTTCACCGGTCATGTAATCGTAAATCTTCTCAGCAATCTGCATTTGGGAAAGCGACTTCACACCTTCTGGGAAAATGGTATCAAAAGTGCGCTGCACCTCTCCGTCGTATTCCATTTGGTTCCTTACCAGGTCTGCATACCAGTCTGCAATATCATCCCAGGATTTTATAGAGCTGATATGAAGGGTTCTTGCCATATCGTCCAGTGCGGGTGAAAACTTTTCAAACGCTGGCAGCCCTTTGATATTTTGGCCACTCCATTGATAAAGGGTAAAATCCTTTTCTTCGGTTTTTTTAAAGTCCAATTCCCCATTACTTACTTTATAATTGACCGTATATCCCTTGGGGACCAAAAGTTTATAATTTGATTTTAGGGTGGGATGATGGTAATCAAAACTTCGGTCTGAAATAAAATCTTTATAAAAGCGGCCCGAACTACTAAAAGCGGCCTCATAATCTATCAGAATAACATCGCCCACTTCAAGTTTGTTGAACACAAAGTTGCTTCCGCTCCTCTCTGCCGGGACTATACTGCCATCGGGTTTTACGGTCTCAGACTTCAAAATCGTGTAACTGCCACCCAGGTTCAATTTATATTCCTTGAGATCTTCCACACCGTCCTGCGAGGTCACCTCGTAAATCATAGTGGTAACATATTTTCCCCCGCCTTTTGAATAAACGAGGATATCGCTTTCTTCCAAGAGGATATTAATTCCATAATTGTTCTGCTTGATTTTACCTCTGTTTTTAGCTATATATCCGTAATGGTCCGGGGTACGAAGCGCATCCAAAGGGTTAACTATATTTTTTAAATCATAGATTTTATTACGCAGATCAGTATTAAGGCTGTTATGACTTAAAGCTTTCTGATACGCCTGGACCGCTTCCTTTTTATGGCCCAACTGCAGTTTGGCGTCGCCCATTGCGCTGTAAAGTGCTGCTGAAAACGGGTAGTTTTTTAGGCCTACCTGTATAATATCGAGGCTTTCAGCATACTTCTCCTGCATTTGCAACAGGTTTACATAATCCATTATAAAATTGTTGTCCCCACCCATATCGTTTATCGTAATGGCAAAGAGAGAATCGGCTTTTTGCTTTTGATTCGTTTTATAATAATGATTGGCCAGACTGGTAAACACGGCGTAGTTTGAATTTTTGCCCAAAAGCTTTTCAAGTTCATGAATGGTCTTCTCCTCATCGTGCAAAACATTATCATAGAGCTCTACGAAGATATTTTTGAGATTGGGGAAGGCACCCTCATTTTCCATTAAAGTATCCAGGTTCATCCGCAGCGTTGAGATATTATTATCTCGAAGGCTTTCTAAAAGGTCCGCAAAGGTTTTCATTACCGGCAGATCGGTAACCGTTTTTATGCGCATCAGAGTTTTTTCAAAGGCAACCCTGTCTTTTTTAAAGAGCTTGTCCACCTCACTGATCTCGTTGAGCACCGATCCAAAATAATCAGGATCTTCCTTGCGCATGTTCTTCTGCACTTCATTGCTCAGTTCGGCCCTGCCCTCCTGAACGTATATTGTGTTCAAAATTGATGCTAGCGTAGAACTTTGGGGGTATTTTGCCAACCATTTATCTAGGATGGGCCTGGCGCTTTTATAATCAGAATTGCGCAAATACGCGGCGATCAGCACATAATCATTTACAAACCGCGAAGTGAGGGTACCATCCTGTTCACTCTTTGTCGCAAGATAATCTATCAATACGTGCTTAAGTATTTCGGAATGGGGAGCGGTTTCGTCAGGTTTTTGGTAAGCTTCCGGCTTTAGGCTTACGCTAAGATTTTCCAAAGCTTTTCCTTCGGTATCAATGGGGGATACAATAAAATATGGCGTTTTGCTTTTCGATGCAGATTTTATCAATAGTCTGTTTACCCCCTTGTTAAGTTTCACTTCGATATTCAAGGCTCCCATTTCGGTGACGGCCTCTTGACTCTTGGCGGCAATTTCAATATCGTTTAAAAAAACCTTAATAGCTCCTCCATATCCAATTTGAAGGATTATAGACCGCTCCATGGGAGAGGTTATGAAAGTTTGTGCATAATTAACCCCTGTTCCATACTCCAATTGATTTACAAAATATTGATAGGCTTCGACATCGCTGTAAGGCGGCGTATACCAGCGGACTATTCCATGACCTTCTGTATCAAAATCGGTGAAGGTATCTGCAAAGCGCTCAGGTGGATAATCCCTATCAATTCCACTCCCGTTCAAATTTTCGAAAGGGCCACAGTACTGCCATTGCCTGATGGCATTAATTTTATTATTGTATTTTCTGTAGCCTTCCCAATCGCCAACATCACGTGATTCAATGGCTTTTAGATAGTAAATGGCATTTCTTATGATAGGACTCTTGATTTCCCGTGCAGCGAAATAATCCAGGTTTTCCCGTGCATTCTTGTCTAAACCGTTCTTACGGTAATCATTAAAAATAAACGGTGCGTTCCATAAACCGAACAAATAAGGTTCATAGTGGTCAAAATCGGTCAATTGGTCTGAAAAAGAAGAACTTTCGTTAAAAAGTCCGTTTTCAGATTTGATAATCTCTAGCATTATAAGGTCTTCAATAGATTTTGGCAATTGATCCTTACTGAGTTGCAACGCTGCTTTATGGTTGTTTGCTAGAAGTTGGTGCAATGCTTTATCCAACTGTGCCGAAGCAACAAAAACGGACAGAAAAAGGATAACGCTTAAAAAAGTATTTTTTGACATGTAAAGATATATGGGGTTATGGCCCGCAAATATGGGAAAGTTGAGGATTTTTTCAAATTCTTTAACATTTAAAGCCCCTCCACGACAATTTGGAGAGAAGAACGTGCATTTCTCCCCGGTAATCAACCGATTTTTGCCCTTCACGGACCGGTTTAGCGCATATAACTTCTGAAAAACTATTTTCCAATAAAAATTTCACCTAATTTTTGGTAAGATTTCCGTACATAATGTGGATCAGGTCAATAGTAACTATTTATCGAATTTTGAAGTGCCCTAAGATGGATAAGGCTACACCTGAAATGCTTAGAGAATTAAATCAATCCCACCTTGAATCTATTAAGAGCTACGCTAAGGTAGATATCGAAATCAGAGGGGTAGATGAAGAAACGGTTAAATAGATCAGGTTAAACTTATCAATGGTTTTTATTTTATCAAATAGAGAATTGCATTAGAGAGGCAGAGCTGTTTTTCGATCTCAATATCATACTTGTAGTTTTTAGCCAAGATGTAACTTTCATTACTATGGATTGAATAAAACAAAAAATGAAAAAATTTAAATTGAATAAAAAGGATGATCGTCGACTATTACCTATTGATAAAAAGATTTAAGTCTTTATTTATCAAAAAAAGAAAATGGATTATTCATTAAAGCTGCGTTTAATTATTATTTTTTATCTTTTGATCTGAACAAAAGACTAAGGGCCAACGAGGTATCTGGAATCTAATACGATGGGAACTTATCTTAACGACAAAGAAAAGGAACAAATATTGTCTACTCTAACCTATGCCACCCATAAAATGATAAATGAGTTAGAACAAAATAGGATGGTTGGCAATCTTGACTTTTATCATATTTGCGAAGATCACTTTGAAGGAGGGCCATGGTTGGGTTTTTTTATAAAACTCGATTATTATCACGATGATTATACGGGGTTCTGTGTCAAAATTATATGTAAATATTTAGGTGTTAAATTTAAAGTTTTTGTTTCAATGTTAAGGATTGATGAAAAGAACACAAATAAAAAGTGGAAGATTTCTCATTACGATGTTTCTGAAAAAATAGATTTAGAATAAAACAGGCTACCAACCCATTATTAAAACTCGCTGGATTAAGATTTTTATGCTAAATAAAATGATCTAAAATCCCAATATAAATGCTGTTGCAGCACCAGAATGGATTTTGGTGGTGTTAAAAACAGGAATGCCCAAATCTTCTGGAAAAATCATTAACGGGAACTCTGTACAGCCCAAAACTATACCTTCTGCGCCATGCGTTACCATATCTTTAATGATTTTTAAAACATAGGCTTTAGATGAAGGAACCACCTTACCATAAGTTAGCTCTTCATGAATAATCCTGTGCAGTTCATCGATTACAGCTTGATCTTTTGGTACATCTACCTCAATACCCTTTTTTGCTATTCTCGAAGTGATGAAATCCTCTTCCATCGTAAACTTGGTGCCAATAAAGCCCACCTTGGTCAAGCCTTTATCTTTAATGGCCTGAGCAGTGGCATCGGCTATATGTATTACGGGAATATCCAGCTGAGCCTCTACCTGGTCGTAAACTTTATGGGGTGTATTGGCACAGAACAGCACCGCTTCGGCTCCTGCATTTTTCAACCTTTTTCCCGCATCGGAAAGCATATAAGTGATAGAATCCCATTTGTTTTCCCTTTGAAATCTATGGACTTCAGCCTGATTTAAGGTATAGACGCTAAGTGGCGGGTTCGTATTATCACCATAATACGCGTTGACCGAAGTGTTGATATATTCATAATACTCTACCGTGGAATGCCAGGAAGTTCCCCCTATCAATCCCAAATGCTTCATATTTTCCGGTTTAAGAAGGGGCTCATTCCTTAGCATGGCGCGCTGCTGCTGCCCATACACATTGGATATTATTCCAAGACAGCTATTGGCGACAATTAAGAAAACACTGATTTTTCGAATCATTATAATTATGCTGCTTTATTTAACTTCTTTGAACCGATCTTTTAATTTCTGGTGTAAATCACCTATTATCTCCCTATTATCAGAGTTTTTGGCAATATTTTGATTTTCCTGGGGATCATTGCTATGATCAAAAAGTTCTTTTGACATTAATGTGCCAACAGTTTTTTTCTCTTTGACCCATTGATACCATTCTACATAACGGTACCTATCTGTACGTACCGTATAACCCATTACCTCTCCAGGTATACGTTCTATCTTACCAAAACGGCCCAATAAAAACTGACTGTAAGCGGCATCCTTCAATTGTTGATCCGGCTCTTTTAATAAGGGTACAAAACTTTGTCCCTGTAAATACTTGGGCACATCAAATCCGCTCATTTGTAAAAGAGAGGGATATATATCTACAAATTCGGTCAATGCATCAGTACTTCTGCCTTTGGCTTCAACGCCTGCCCCAGAGACAATTAAGGGCACACGGGTATCTATCTCATAATTGGTCTGCTTGCACCAGGCATTATGCTCCCCCAGTTTCCAGCCATGATCACCCCAGAGCACCACAATGGTATTTTCTGCAAGGCCCAGGCTGTCCAGAGTTCTGGTTAACCGCCCTACCTGAGCATCGATATAGGATACGCAGGCATAATAGGAATGTACCAGTTCGCGCTGGCGTGCATCAGGGAAAGGTTTGTCCTGTGGAAAAGGGGTGTCGTGCTGATCTATATACCAGCGCAGTTCCTGACTACCGTGCACAGCGTAAGAAGGGCTTCCTTTAGGGATATACTGATTGGGCGCGAGAGGTATATCTTTATCATCATAAAGATCCCAATACTTTTTTGGTGCGTTTAGGGGAAGGTGGGGTTTATAAAACCCTACCGATAAAAAGAATGGCTTCCCGGCCTGCTTCAACCCTTTTAACAGCTCGATCGCTTTGGTGGTCTGAGCACCATCATAATAGGCATCATCGGCTACATCCGGATGTTCAAAAGATTCTGCCTTAGTATAATACATGCCCAGTGCATCCGGCTTTTTACCTTCAGCTTTCATTTTTTCTATTCTACCCTTGAGAATTTCTTTGTTTTTATCTGAAGCATAGCTCGCATCTGCGTCAAAAGGATACCCTTTGAGGTGATACCGCTTATCCCAGGAAATAGAATCCGGAATATTGTTATGAAAGGTCTTGCCAATGGCAAGGGTGGTGTAACCATGTTCCCTGAAAAATTGTGGCAATGTAATGACATCAGGGAGCGCATCCCTGAAATTTGTTTTAAGATCCCATACCTGAAGGGTATCAGGCCGAAGCCCGGTCAATAAACTTGCCCTTGAGGGATTACATACCGCTTGCTGGCAATAGGCCCTGTTAAATACTACACCGCTTTTGCCCAGGGCATCAATATTTGGACTTTTTATGATGTTGTTTCCATAAACTCCCAGTTCAGGACGGAGATCATCAACGGGTATAAACAATATATTTGGTCGCTGCGAAGCTGCCTCCTTTTGCTGGGCAACTTTTTCTTTCTGTGTGTTCTTGCATCCCATGAGGGCTAAAGTCCCAAGGATCAATAGGAAGATGTGTGCTAAATTTTTCATCTATTGTAAAATATCCAATTCGTTAATGACCAGGTTTTCTGCAAAATTTCCAGTTATAAAGATTTCATCTACGGTAATTCTGAAATATCGTGCTTTTACCTGATGGTCAAACCGAAGTTTGAGATCAGCGTTTTCCTGCGGTACGGTATAGTTTAAGACGGTATCGTAATCAATATTGTCTTTGCTCACATCGATCACGATATGCTTTGGCCGAAACTGTGGATTTGGTGTTCTTACCGAGTTTATATAAATACCATTAAAGGTATTCTCCTTCCCCATATCCACATGGATCACATGCGGACCATCGTCTTCGAAATGATGGGGAAAATCTGAAAACCAAAAACTTGTGGGATCACCATCCACCATTTTGTCAGCACCCTGACCAGTAGGATCACCATGATTGGTACTACTTGCCGTTACGCTCCATGCTGACCGGTCAGAGAGTTTAATCAATTCCTTATTGATGTTGTCATCGGGTTCGGGTTTTGTAGCTGAGCTAGTGGTAAAATCATAAGAAAGCACTACGGTCCTAAAACCATTTTCGGAAAGTACATCTACCGAAAACTCAATATCATTATCAATTTTAGAGGAAGAGGAGTAGCCATCAAAAAATTCTCCATATGGCATAACTACCTCAGCTTTATATTCATTAGGATTACCGGTTGGATCTACTTTAGCGCTAAAGGCAACCTTATCATAATCATCATTGACAGTAGACGGTTCGGCATCCATAGCTGTGTAAACATACTTAGGGGTCACATCTGAGGTAAAGGTGAATTGTGCCCTGGTAGCTCTAATGCCATTGTCTTTTTTAATACTGTAAGACGTTAAATTAATAGTTGGCTTCTTGCCATAATAGTCAATACCATCGTTGTTTTTGTTAAAAGCCTCGCTTACATCAAAAATTGCGGCCGAAGCTGGAACCAGAAATACTGAATTTAAATCTTTACCTGAATTATAGCGGTTGGCGCCGCCGCCGCCCATCATGCTCCGGCCAGGGTTTTCTGAAGCCTTATGTGCAAAGTGGGGCGAGTTGAACGCATGGCCCAATTCATGTATACAGCCCCCTGCCGTGCCCCAATGTAACAATTCTAAATCGTCAAGAAACTGGCCGGTTTCAATAATGGTAAAATCATCGTCAGACCTACAAAAAGCCATTCTTTCAGGTGTTGCATTATTGAAGCCGCTATCTTTGTCTGAAAACACCATGGTATGGTCACCACCTTTTAAAGAGGGGTTCTTTTGAAAATAATCCTCAATATCCCCTTTGGCTTCTTTATTTCCGGAATATTCTGTACTCGCCTTTTTTCCATAAACGGGTAATACCATCACCAGAGAATTGTTGGCTTTGGTATAAAGGGCAAAGGTTTTATCCTGATAGCCATTGAGCTCCATCTGCTTTTTATACCATTCTTGTTCAAACAGCATTATTTTGCTGATTCTTCTTGTAATTTTATTGGAGTCTTTTTTATAAGCATCCACCAGATCTGTAGGGATAAAATAAACCACATTGACCGGATCCTGATCCATTCGGTTTGATTTGAACACATTTGCGGCAGCTTTTGGGTTCACAATGCTATTTGCCGTGGTTGTGGTCATATCTTCGGCAACAGGTCTGGTGCTGCAGGCTGATATGATCAAAAGGATCAACGGCAGAATATTAACCATTAATTGAGTATCTCTGGGAGCATGTTTTTTATTCATAAAATCAGATTTTTGGTTTTGCGGTCTTCCAGCCTGCTTTTAGCTCTTCAGCAAGTTTTTTTACCACTTCTTTATATTGTGGATCGTCAATTACATTTTTAGTTTCAAGATCAGTATGCCTGTGATCGTACAATTCTGCCGCCGCATAATCGCCCTTTTCTTTTTTGGTATTATCCCAGTGATACCATTCTATATAATGATATTTTTCGGTCTGCATAGAGTAGCCCATATACTCCTTACCGTCATACGATATGCGCGGTCTTCTTCTAAACTGACTAAACACGGCCTCCTTCCATTCCCTATCCGGGTTTTGGAATAAAGGGGCCATGCTGGTTCCCTGAAAATAAGCTGCCTTTTTGACCCCGGCCAAATCACAGATCGTAGGGAACATATCCACAAGTTCTGTAAGGCCCTCAATGCGCTGGCCCTTTTCTTGTCCCGGTGCCTTGACGATGAGCGGTACATGGGTGTCGATATAAAAGTTGGTTTGTTTTCCCCAACCGTTATGGTCGCCCAGTTTCCAGCCATGATCTCCCCAGATCACTATAATCGTGTTGTCATAAAGCCCCATATCTTTCAGGCCTTTTACGAGGTCGCCCAAAAGAGCATCTACGTAAGAGACACTTGCATAGTATCCCCGCTTTAGGGTGTCAGCATATTGCTTTGGCAAAGGTTCTTCCTCCGGTCTCCGTATGGTATATTCTGCATTATCGTAAAACCTGAGCTCATAGTTTGCATTGGCAGCCATTACAGGTGCGCCTTCAGGGAGTTTGGGGATAGGGGAAGGTGAAACGGAACCCGCTGGATACATATCCCAATACTTTTTGGGTACTACAAAGGGAAGATGTGGCCTGTACCAGCCCAATCCCAAAAAGAAGGGCTGGTCCTTATCCTTAATCCGTTTTAAGGTCTGGAGCGCCAAACGGGTCTGCATTGCATCATAATAGACCGAATCTGGCAAATCTGCGCTCTCTATAGCTGGACCGCGGTTCCACCCGTCAGAATATAATTGATGCTCGTTATCAACTTTTTTTACAAGGCTGTCGTGAACTTTGGTCTGTATAGCTATGGAAGCTTCTGTATACCAGTACGATTCAGGATCGCGATAGCGGTACTTTTCTTTATTATAGGGTGCCGGTCTTAAATCAGGTTCGTCCCAAGAAACGGAATCTGGCATAAAATTGTGAAATATCTTACCGATGTTGACGGTATAATATCCCGCTTTGTGAAAATACTGCGGCATCGTCACCGCCTCGGGGTTTATTTTTCTAAACTCGTCCCCCAAATGCCACACGCGTGTAGAATCTGGGCGGTAGCCCAATAAAGCACTTGCTCTGGAAGGAGCACATACGGCAACTTGACAATAAGCATTGAGCATTACGCTAGAACTTTTGGCAAACGCGTCAAAATTAGGCGTGTGAATCTCCTTATTGCCATAATAACCCAGTTCTGGCCTTAAATCATCGATGGATAAAAAAAGGATGTTAGGCTTTTTACCCGTTGAGGCCAACTTCTGTTCATTTTTGTTGGAAGACGATTTACAGCACGTAAGAAATAAAAGACCAAGGCCTACCAAATATATTTTCATAATCAAATCATTTTTCCGCTAATAATTACGTTTTAAGTTCTGTATATCCCGCATTGAAAACCTCGAACAAGGTGCCAATTTTTCTTTAATAATGCGAAAAGATATTATCGATCGGCATTGACCGAAGCATCAATATTGACATTGGCATCTATTTCACTTTGGGGGATGCTTAAAATAAACCTATTGTCATCGGGCTCCAAAGACAGTACAACTTTATGATTGGCCGTTCTGTCAATTCCCCTGCGTAGCCGCTTTGCATCAAACCATTCTACCCCTATCTCCCCATACAGTTCCTTACGCCTCTCCAACAGAATCTCTTCTTCTAGTGCTGAACCAGAATTGTTGGAGGGGATGGCATTGGGATCTCGGTTCTTTTGTAAATAAGTGAGTAAAGAGGTTGCACCAGCTTCGTCGCCCTGTCTAAATTTTGCTTCAGCCTCAATCAATACCATTTCTGGTTTTCTCATGAGGGCATAATCACTTTCAAAAGCATATAAAAACTTATTTGTGCTCACCCTTCTTAGGGCATTGGCATTTGGATTGACCACAAAGGTGTTACGCACATCGGTATCAGAAAATTGATTTGTGAAATTTATATTCATAAACCCCACTTTGTATGGTGCATTTCTATTAACATCCAGCCATGTAGCAGGCATGGTGGGGCCAGAAGATTGCCCTATTTCCTGGGGCATCCCCCAGATCCATTCCGGATTGCTGTAATCATCAAAACCATTACTGTACAGTTCTGGTGCAAAAGCTCCCTCTAAATTATTGTCATAAGCCATATTTGCCATCTGCTCTGCGCCAGACCAATTTTCCATTACTAAATATACCCTTGCTAATAAACCGGCCGCAACCTCTTTGTTTACATACGATTTCCCCAATCTCTCTGATGTTAGGCCTGCAACAGCGTCTGTTAAATCACTTAAGATAAAGTCATATACTTCACCAACCGTTGACATGGGTTTACCCTCCAGTGAAAGTTCTGTGTAGATAGGCGGTGCAGGATAGCTTATGTCAAAACTATAGGTATGTGAAAATTCCTGAACCAATTGAAAATAAAAAAATGCGCGGAGCGCCTTGCCCTGAGCTGATAATTCCGTTTTATCGGTTTCGGAAAGATTTGACGTTTCCAGTCCATTTATAAGATTATTGGTCTGATTTATAATATAATAACAATAATTCCAGGTAAAGGAACATCTAAAATCAGTAGGTTGCCTACCCGTTAGATCATAGTCACGATTCCAGAAACCGGTCCCCAGGAACATCATATCGTTGCCTTTATAAATCCTTGCACCATATAAGGTCATCACATTAGCGCTTGATTGGCCATTATACCTTGCGCGCATTTGCCGGGCGATTCCCGATAAAAATGCTTCTGCCCCCTCCCGTGATCCAAAAACAATGTCTTCTGATACTTGCTGTGTAGGCTGCGGATCATCTAAAAAATCACCGGTACATCCAGAGATAGTGATCAACAGGACCAATAGGACAATTCTAAAGTTTACTATTTTTCTCATCTGTTTTTTTTTAAAATTGAACATTGACCCCTAAACTGATTGTTTTTAATTGAGATGATCTATTATCGGTATTTCCCCCAAACCCCTGTTCAGGATCAATACCTTTATGACTCTGCCACGTAAAAAGGTTATCGCCCCTCAGATAAAATCTGACATTTCCCAATGTTAGGGATTCCGTGAGGTTACTGGGTAGATTATACGCTAAGGTTACCGCACGCATGCGTATATAATCGTTATCAAACAAAAATCGGGAAGATCTACTATTAAAATTATTGGAAGATGCTAAAAACAACGGAATATCGGTCATATCTCCCGGTTGTTGCCATCGGCCCTCCATAAAAGTTCCATCAGGAACTCCTATAGCTTGAAAACCAGCGGACAGGCTTTGGTAAGAAGAATCATATACCTTTCCTCCAAGTGAATAACTGAACAAAGCATTAAAATCAAAGTTTCCGATCTGGAGATCAGTGTTAAAACCACCTTGTATATCAGGCAATGCGCTCCCTTTATAATATCTGGAGGCCTGTGCATAATCTTTTGTAGTCTCACGCTCACCGGTAGGGTTACCATCAGCATCTAAAACATCAGAGTACCACATCCCATACCCATCATCAGGATCTACGCCAGCCCAATCTTCAATATAAAAATCATAAATAGACCTTCCTACCTCATAACGTTTATTGCCCGTAATTACAGATTCTTGTGTAAGCTCGGTAATTTCATTGGTCAAGGTAGATAAGTTGAGCCCCACGGACCAACTCAGATTTTGCTTTTGTATAATACGACCGTTTAGACTAACCTCGATACCGTAATTGCGAAGAGATCCTATATTTGTAGTAATGCTCAAATTTCCCGTTGAGCCTGGTAGGGGTTTATCGTAAATCAAATCGATCGACTCTTTATTAAAATATCCAAGCGTTCCTTCAATTCTATTTTTAAAAAGACCAAAATCAATACCCAAATCTGTTATAGCGGTTGTTTCCCAAGTAAGAAGGGGATCTGTTGCACCTCCCAATATCACTCCCGTATTGTCGAGTTCATTTACCCCGGTATTGTAGCCCTGCCTGTAAGGAAATAGCCCAAAGCCACTGTTGTTACCAAGCTCCCCGTATGAAGCCCTAAGTTTTAATAAACTAAAGGTATTACTATCATTAAAAAAAGCTTCATCTGATACGATCCATGAGCCGCCTATGGAATAAAAATCACCAAAACGGGTATCCTTAGAAAATTTTGTAGAGCCGTCACGGCGGTAGGATCCCTCAATAAAGTATTTCTTCATGTAGTTATATCCCACCCTTCCCAAATAAGAAGTAAGGCGTTCTTCATTGATAAATCCACCGATGCTAGCAGGAACCGTAGCTCCATTAAGAACTTTTACACCCGGCAAGAAACCGGTGCCATATGCATTTAAACCGTCAAATTTATATTGATAGGTTTCAAAAATGGCATTGGCATTAATGGTATGATCCCCAAAACTCTTTTTGAAATTGAAATTATTATTGATATTGAGTGTAGTGGTTATATTCCTGTTCTGGGAGATACCGCCTTGTGTGTTTAGACCTGATCCACCATAAAGGTTAGTATAATTGTACCCATCGCTAAGAAAATTTTCATATGAAATGGTTGTTTTGAAAGATAAAAAGTCCGTTAACTTTAGGTCCGCAAATCCATTTGCAATGACATTGGTATTTTTATCCGTATTTTCATCATCAAACAAAGTTCCCACTGCATTATAATTAGGCCTCAAGCTCCTTGAACCATTTAAAACATCCCCATTATTACCATAATCGTAGGATAGGTTTCCAAGGTCATTGTAGATTAGTGCACCGCTCGGATCCCTCCTATAAATGGGATATACCGATGCCACACCATAGACCCATCCCAAAGGACTATTAAAACCACTACCTGCCTGTAAGGGATCATGCTGCGTAGATGTTGACAAAGAAGATCTTAAACCTACAGTGAGCCAATCTGTCACCTTACTTTCGATATTTAAGCGTGTCGTGACACGCTTAAAATCTGAATTTCTAACAGGACCTTCTTGATCCAGATAGTTAGCGGAAAGAAAATATTTTGAGTTTTTGCCACCTCCATTTACACTAAGCGTATATTCCTGACGCAGTGCATTCTGTCTAAGTAAGGCTTTTTCCCAATCGGTATCCCATAATAAGTTTGCACCAGTCACGACATTTCCATTGGCATCTATGGGTTGATCTACGTTAAAGGGATTATAGCCCAGATCACTTATGAGTGTATTTGCAGCATTCTGGCCTGCCTCCGCTGGAGATTGCCCGTCAACATATAAGTTAGTATTGCGTTTGGCTTCCCAAAAATAACGCATGTAATCGCTGGCCCTTACTACTTGGTGGTTTTCTACCCCTTGGGAAGACATTCCTGTGACGGCAGAAAGGGAAATTGTAGTCTTAGAGTTATATGCTCCATTTTTTGTAGTAATAAGAATCACCCCATTCGCCCCTCTAGAACCATACAAAGCAGTAGATGAAGCATCTTTTAGTACGTTCATGGATTCAATCTGGTCAGCACTGATGGAATTCAAATTGCCGTTGAATGGAACTCCATCAACTACATACAATGGGCCTGCACTGGCATTTATCGAAGATATACCCCGTATCCTGATCGTAGGATTACTCCCCGGCTGCCCTCCAGAGTTCACGACACTTACGCCGGCAACGGTGCCCTGTATGGCATTAGTTACCGAGGTTAATTGCTGTTTGCCTAATGTATTGGAATCTAGTGAGGTAACAGAGCCTACCAATGATTTTTTGGTCTGGCTGCCGTAGGCGACGACAACTACTTCATCCAGGTCTGTACCGGCGCCCATGGTAACATTAACCTCATTTGATGACCCAACTGTTATTTCTTGCTGAGCCATTCCCACATAAGAGAAAACCAAGACATCATTTATCTTAGCGTTGATGGAATAGTTTCCGTCAAAATCGGACTGTGTTCCTGTAGTTGTACCTTTTATAAGGATATTTACACCGGGTAATGGAAGGCCTTCCGCATCAGTAATAATGCCGGAGATGCTTTTGCTTTGACCAAATACAATGCCTGCACAAAAAAACATCAAACAAGTAATGATCTTAGTAAAATTATTTCTCATATTTAGTAGTTTTCTGTTCTAACATTTTAGCTGTAATAAAACCCCTGAAATTCATTTTAAATTATTAATACCAAAAAGTGTTAAAATGTTGGTTTAAATACCTTCAAAATAGATTTTAAGTAAAAAATCCATATTTTTTTTGAATGCTTCGAAGGTGGTAAAATAATTCTTAGGAAGAGCTATTTATGATAATACAGTACTACTACACCAACGGGTTTTTATATCGTAGTATAATGGAACAATGACAAAAATATCAGGGAGAAGTGAGTATAGCTATAGTAATCCAAAGGAGGGAAATAGGGTTTAAAACCTTTATAATCAATGAATAAAATATATTACAAAGATACTACACTGCGATATGATGAGAAAAATTACAGATTTTTAATCCAATTGTAAATATCTGCATTTTTGGGAATATCCAGTTTTTTTCTTAAACGATATTTCTTTACCTGCACCGTTTTTGGCTGTACAAACGTATATTTTGCTATCTCTTTTGAAGAAAAATTGAGATAGATCATAGCACAAAGCGTGAGTTCGGTATTTACCAAGTTTGGATTTAATGCTAACAATTTTTTTATCAGTTCAGGATATACTTCCTGAAAACGGGTCAGGAAATTAGGTGAATTTTCAATGGCCAACTCAACAACTTCATTAAAAGACTCATTGATCTTACTTTTAAGCACCTTGCTTTCCCTCTCCTTCTCCCTAACCAATTTTATCCTTTCCTTCCTTTTTTTATGAAAGGAATAATAGATGAAGGAAAGTATTATAAGGCCAATGAGCACAATCCCCGATATGATATAAAACATTTTATTTCTGGACTTTTGATATTCATTTTCCTTTTCTTCCAAAAAACGATCAACTAAAAGGTTAAATCCTTTATTTCTTTCATTGCTTATACTATCCTGAAGATGGGTGTAAAGTGATAGGTATTCATAGGATTGTTCGGTATTACCAACCTTATCATAGGTTTCTTCGATCAATTGATAGGCTACGACCAATTTATTTATGAGTTTTGTCTCCTTAGCTATAATGGCCGCCTTCTCAAAGTGTTCTAAAGCAGCGTCATACTGTTCTCTTGATTTATACAATTTGCCAAAGTTGATGTTGAGGATCACCTGCTCATACTTAGACGGCGGGTTGAGCAGCATTTGTTGTCTTGCACTGTTAAGGTAATATTCTGCACTGTCCAAATTTTTAAGTGTGCCCAGTTGATGATAGGCCATACTTATATAATCAAAGGTCGTTTTCCTTATTTTAAAAGCTTTTCGCAAATAATAAAGTGATGAATCTATCTGATGGTCGTTGTCAAGTACGGCAGCTTTATTCTTATAGAGAAAAGCTAACAAATTGGGGTTTTGTAAATTGTTTTTGTGGTATAGATAAAGTGCTCGTGTATATAGTTCTATAGACTTTTTGTTTAACTTAAGACCCATATAACTACGTGCATAACCCTCAGTTACCCGTACATCAAAACTCTTGTTGGGGACGTCTTTTGATCGGCTTTGAGCAAGATCCAGATACCGTATGCTCTCCCTGTATTTGCCCAATTGAGAAAGGGAATTGCTTATGGAAAGGTAAGCCTTGGCAACTGCTTCCTTATACTTTATCTTTTGGGCAATATTGACAATTTCAATGCTCTTGGCTACAGCTTCTTCAAAGTTTCCACTATTATTAAGGGCCGGGATGACATTTTTGTATATACTATCAATACTTTTCTTGATCCTTATATCTTGTGCCAGACCGGGAGCCGCTAATGTAAAACACAAAAAAATAGACAAGCCCATTACTTTTAAATGAGCCGATGTCAATGTAAGAAAAAAATATTCAAAACAATTGATCTTCATATCAGACCAAAAATAATGAATATAGGCCTACAGCCATGTGGTTGCAATAGATTATTTAACTGCCCCTCTTTTTATATTTATAGACTTAAATTTTGTAGTTCACCGGCTTCGGGGTCTATAGTAAATTCCTTTTTACCACATATTACTGTATTTTACCTCCTTTTTCAGAATATATAGATAGTTCAGTAGGCTTGCCCTGGTCCCATTTAAATGAAAGTTCAAAACCCCCTCGTGCCCTGACCCTCTTAAAAGTTCCCGAAGGCCAAATATCTGGAAATGCAGGAAGTAACTCAATTTTATCTGCTGTTGAATAGATGAGCATTTCTAGTATACCTGTCACCCCTGCAAAATTGCTATGGATCTGAAATGGTGTGTGTGCGCAGAGCAAGTTGGGATAGGTCCCACCATCGCCTTAATGAAACTCCACAAAATCTAAAACGGTTCTATAACGCCTATTATAAAGGCATTTCAATTCAAATTCCTTATCCTTTTTCTTCTATAAAGTATAATTCATCAAACACAAAATTAAGATCCGCACCATTTTTTATAAAAAAATGTAGAATCGGAGTTTTAGGGATTCTTAAAGCCAACAAGGCCAGAAAAGAGGGTGCCCAATGATCTTTCACATGAAAGTTCAAATCTTTGGTCAGTTTAAAGGTTTGTTCAAAGAAGCTTTGAATGCCGCTTATAGAAGAATATACATTACAGGAGCATTTTGATGATTATGCTAATGCCAAGTATGAGTTATGCGATAACTGTAAATTTTTGCACGATGGCCCTATGCGAATGTTCGGGATGAAGTTTGATGGAGATATAAGACTTTAATTAAATCTAACTAATAAAAACATTATGAAAATCAATAAAGTAATAAGCTCATTATTTCTTTTACTAGTACTAGTAACACTATCCTGTTCAGATCAAGCGTCAACCTTGGAAGGTATTTATGTAAGAGAAAAACCAATAAAGAACCCGGATTCTATCTTTATAACACATCTCAAGGACAAGCATTATACAATCGAAGTCTGACAATGGAAAGATGGAGAAGAGAAATTTAAAAACACCACAGGAACTTTCAATAAGGATCAAATCTATTTTGAGAACGGCAACAGCGTGCAAGTCATTGAGAATAATACTATTTTAGCAAGAAAGGTGAAGTATTTAAAAATCGAATAACTGAAGTTCTGGAACGCAATTTAATTTATAAGGGTTATACTGATTCAATCGAATACAGTTCTTTAGATGCCGTTTGGTATGCTAAAATTCTAGATATAAATGATCTTGTTACTTATGAGTCTCAGTTTAAAGAAAATTTAAAAAGGGCTTTTGTTGATGTGGTTAAAGATCATTTATGTCTTCTTAAGAATTGTCCTTGAATTTTTTAGGCCAAATGCAACTAACAAATAATTATTGGCCAATTGTATGAAACAAATATTTTAGTAAACTTTCAAGAAAATAACTAATATTTACTATATTTCTCGAAAATTTACTATAATTGAATTTGTCCAACTTTATAAAAGAACGATTATCATTTGAAAGTTACGCTTTCAGCTGGGATGAACTGCTTGCTGTGAAAGCAGATAAGTCCGAAACTTCGATACAAAGTCAATTATCATACGCTATTCAAAAAGGTGATATCATACCTTTAAGACATCACTTTTATTTGATAATTCCACCGCGATATTCAAAATTTGGAAAACTTCCCATCGAGCTTTACGTTAATAGTTTATTTGAGTTTTTAGAGCGTAACTATTATATAGGATTGTACTCGGCAGCCAAATCTTATGGAGCCGGGCATCAGCAAATACAAAAGGAATATGTTTTTCACGACAAAGCCCCTTTGCTATCCATTTCTAAAAACACCATCAATCTCGATTTTTTTACCGTTTCTAATTGGCCAATTAAAAATATTGTATCGAAAAAAGGAGATGCAGGAATGTATAAAATATCAAGTCCTTGTTTAACAGCCGTGGACTTAATTTACCATCAAACCAAGATAGGCGGCTTAAATAGAATGCTTTCTGTTTTAGAAGAATTGATAGAAGAAGTAAAATTGGCTGATGTAACAGATTTGTTGACCTGGTATTCGCAAAAAAGCGTTTTGCAACGTTTTGGTTTTTTGTTGGACGAAATTAACCCCGGGTCTGATACAGCAAATATCATTTACAACCATTTGAAGCTTCAGAAGTTCTACCCGGTTTTATTAAGTCCTAAATCAAATCAAAAAGCTGGAGCGGTTGAGAATAGATGGAAAGTAGATGTAAACGTAAAAATGGAAAGCGATTTATGATACCAAGACCCGATATTGCCAAATGGCAAATGCACGCACCTTGGAAAGATTTTTCACAAGTAGAACAAGATTTGGTAATCAGTCCCACTCTTGTAGAAATATTTTCAGACGAATTTTTAAAGTAAAAATTATAGATTAGAAAAATGAACCAAACACAACATAACGCTATTGTAAATTTTATCTGGAGCATTGCAGATGATGTATTACGTGATGTATATACAAGAGGTAAATACAGAGATATTATTTTACCCTTTACAGTATTAAGAAGATTAGATGCCATTCTTGAACCTACTAAAGATAAGGTCTTAGAAATGCACCAAAAGTTGAACGAAATGAAGATTGACAACCAATCGCCTCAACTTCGTAAAACAAGCGGTTATGTATTTTATAATACCTCAAACTACACGTTTAAAAGATTATTAAATGAACCGGGTAACATCCGCCAAAATTTAGAAACCTATTTAGATGGCTTTAGCAGTAATGTACAAGATATCATCAGTAAGTTCAAACTGCGTAATCAATTAGAAACTTTAGAAGAAGGAAACATAACATTTCCTTTGATAGAAAAATTTTGTTCAAGTACCATTAATGTAAGCCCAAACCCTGTTACTGATAAAGATGGTAATGTGGTGATGGAAGGCTTAACCAATTTAGGAATGGGCTATGTTTTTGAAGAATTGATACGTAAGTTCAATGAAGAAAACAATGAAGAAGCAGGAGAACACTTTACACCAAGAGAGATTATTAAATTAATGACTCATTTAATTTTTGAACCGTTAAAAGGTAAAATTAAAGATGGAACCTATTTAATATACGACCCAGCTTGTGGTAGTGGTGGTATGCTAACAGAAGCTGAACATTTTGCTAAAAAGTTAAACCCTAAAGCTACCTTTCATTTATACGGTCAAGAGGTAAATCCTGAAACCTATGCTATTTGTAAAGCCGATATGTTGATTAAGGATGAAGACCCAGAGAAAATTGCTTTTGGCTCTACACTCAGTAAAGACGGATTCCCAAACTTACAGTTCGATTTTATGATTAGCAATCCACCGTATGGGAAAACTTGGAAAGTAGATAAAGATGCCATTCTCGATAAAAAAGAAATTATAGACCCACGTTTTACGGTTGGTGTACCAAGAATAAATGATGGGCAATTACTATTTGTAATGAACATTGTTTCTAAGCTAAAAAATAACAGTCCATTAGGTAGTAGAGCTGCTACTATTCATAACGGTTCAGCTTTGTTTACAGGAGATGCTGGACAAGGAGAAACCGAAATACGCAAGTACTTGTTAGAAAATGATTTGTTGGAAACGATTATAGCCTTGCCAAACGATTTATTCTACAACACTGGCATTCCTACTTATATTTTTATTTTAAACAATAAAAAGGACGAAAAACGTAAAGGCAAACTGCAACTCATTAGCGTGACTACCGAGCAGTTTTACAGCAAAATGCGTAAACCATTAGGTAAAAAACGTGTAGAATTTAGCAAAGACCATATTAGAGCTATTACAGACTTCTTTTTAAACTTTGAAAACAATGAAAACAGCATCATTTTAGATAATGCAGATTTTGGTTATAGCCAAATAACCGTTCACCGCCCACAACGTGATGAAAATGGCAAGATGATTACCGGTAAAAAAGGAAAACCAAAAAGTGATACCGCACTTAAAGACAAAGAAAATATCCCTTTAAAAGAAGATATAGACGCCTTTTTTGAAAAAGAGGTATTGCCTTTTGCAACAGATGCTTGGTATAATCCAAAAGAGACTAAAACAGGTTACGAAATAAACTTTGCCAAATACTTCTACAAACACAAAGCCCCAAGAGCTTTAGAAGAAATATCTGCCGATATTTTTAAGATTGAAGAAGAAACAGAGCATTTGTTAAAAGAAATTGTAGAAGCATAAATGATGGTACAAGAAACATATAAAACCACTTGGTTATCCAAAGTTCCAGAGCATTGGAATAGGTTGCGTATCAAAAATATTTTTGCTGAAATAGACGACAGAAGCGAAACAGGACAAGAAGAATTATTGTCTGTTTCTCACTATACTGGCGTGACCAAAAAAAGAGATAGCCTTGAAAATGAAACCGATTTTATAAGCAATGCCAAAACCTTAGTAGGTTATAAAAAAGTAGCTGAAAACGATTTGGTAAGTAACATTATGTTGGCTTGGAATGGTAGTTTAGGTATTTCTAATTATAAGGGCATTACAAGTCCTGCCTATTGTGTGTATCGCATTAAAGGCGATAACAACCCAAATTATTATGGCTATTTATTTTCTACGGCATTTATGAAAGCAGAGTTTAGGAAAAAGTCTTTTGGTATTATAGATAGTAGATTACGTTTATATTCCGATAAGTTTTTTAGTATTCCTGCACCTGTACCACCCAAAACAGAGCAAGACCAAATTGTAGCCTACATAAAAGAACAATCAAAAAAAATAAAACACTTCATTAAAAAGAAGCAAACCTTTATTGACTTACTAAAAGAGCAACGACAGGCGGTTATTAATAAGGCGGTTACCAAAGGTCTCAACCCAAATGTACCACTAAAACACAGCAGTATAGATTGGTTGGGTGATATTCCAGAGCATTGGAAGGTGACTAAAATTAATGGATTATGTGATTTTGTTAGGGGTAATTCAAGTTTCAAAAAAGACGAATTACTAAATAAAGGTAAATATGTAGCACTACAATACGGTAAAACTTACAAGGTTGATGAAGTTGATGAGCATTTTCAATTTTATGTAAATGAAGAATTTTACAAGCCTACTCAAACAATTAAACTTGGGGATATTATAGTTGTGTCAACATCAGAGACTATTGAAGATTTAGGACATTCTGTTTTTTACAATAGAAATGATATAGGCTTATTAGGAGGAGAACAGATGGCTTTAAAGCCTTATGCTGAAAATATAGATAGTAAATATTTGTACTATTCGGCTAAGGTATTTACACAAAGTCTTCAAAAATTCGCTACTGGCGTAAAGGTTTTTAGGTTTAATATTAATCATTTAAAAACTATTTACACATCTGTCCCACCAAAAGAAGAACAAGCCCAAATCGTTTCGCATATCAAAACCGAGACCGCCAAAATAGACCAAGCCATAGACCAAGCCCAAAAGGAAATAGACCTTATAAAAGAGTACAAAGAAGCTATGATAGCAGAAGCTGTGTTGGGGAAGTTTAATCAGAAAATTGTAAACTCATAGATATGTCAGATCATAATGAAAACGTAGAGCAGGAAGATGTTGGAATGGCAATGAAAAAACCTTTTAACCCGAATAACATTAAGGTTAGGTTACAACCAACTACCATTAGCCTAATGACAGAAAGGATACTACATAATGAGATTAATTTAAATACTGCTTTTCAACGTAAGGAAGGTTTATGGAAAGACAAACAACAAAGCAGACTAATAGAATCAATCTTAATTCGATTTCCATTGCCGGTTTTTTATTTTGATGGAAGTAATCCTGACAGTTGGCTAGTTATAGATGGTTTACAAAGACTTACAAGTATAAAGAGATTTATCATTGATAAGAATTTACGATTAACTGAATTAGAATTTTTACAAAACTTAGAAGGAAAATCTTGGGATGATTTAGAAAGACCAGAACAACGTCAAATTAATGAGACTGTACTACAATGCTATGTTGTAGAAGAAGGTGAAGAAGATGTTAAGTTTAATATTTTTAAAAGGATTAATACTGGAGGACTAAGCCTTACTGATCAGGAAATTAGGCACGCAATGCATCAAAATGTTGCTGGTTATTTACAAAATCTTGCTGAATCTCCTGAATTTATTGAAGCTACTAGAAATAAAGTTAGCCCAGAGAGAATGTTAGATAGGGACTTTGTCAATCGGTTTTTAGCATTTTACATTTTTAACTACGAAACAGAATATAGCTATGAGGACGATTTAGACACCTTTATGAATAGAACTTTAGACGTAGTTGCCAGCAAAACAGAATCTGAAAAAGCAGAGATTGGAGAGCGCTTCAAAAAAGCAATGAGTTTATCCAAAGCGATTTTCGGCGATGCTGCTTTTTGTAAACAAAAGGACTATAAAAGAATAAACAAAGCTTTATTTGAAGTGATGTCAGTAACTTTTTCTAAACTTAGTGATTCTCAAAGGTCCGAATTACTTAACAAAAAATCAGCATTAAAGCGCTTGTTTTATGCTTCAATTCCAAAGGAATTTGGAAATTCTTTAACTAGTAATACAGGAGGTAAATCGAATATAGCTTTAAGACACAAAACCTTTGGCTCAATTATAAATAAAGTTTTAAATAGTTAGATAATGATAACACATATTGATATAAAAAATTTTAAATCATTAAAGAGTGTTTCTACCGAAACAAACAATTTAAATCTCCTGATGGGTTTAAATGGTATGGGTAAAAGTTCATTTCTCCAAATGATTCTTTTGTTAATGCAGAGTGATAAATTAGAAAACAGAATAATAGATCTTAATGGCATTCTAGTTCAAATCGGGCAAGGGAAAGATGCCTTATATCAATATGCGACAGAAGACCATATAGAATTTGATATTCAATTTCAGAATGAAAGGCATTTTAATTGGAAGTTTAATTATCATACTGATAAAGATAAATTAACTGCAGAACACGGTTTTACTAAAGATGAAATGGAATTCTTTAGAAATGAAACGAAGGTCTTTCAATACATAAGTGCAGACCGTATAGGGCCAAAAGACTTATATGATGCATCAAGTGTTGTTGTATCAGACAAGAAACAGTTAGGCCTTTTAGGCGAGTATGCAGCTTATTTCATTAATGTTTTTGGAGCAAGCTATGAAGTAAATGAGTTATTACAGCATCCTAAAGCAAAGTCCGAAAGCTTAAATGCTCAAATTAATGCTTGGTTAAAAGAGATTTCTCCAGGAGTATCATTAAACACAAAATATTTTCCAGAGGCAAACAAAGTGATCTTAGATTACCAATTTGAAATAATTGGTAATAAAACCAATTCATTTAGACCTAAAAATGTAGGGTTTGGCATTTCTTATGTTTTGCCTATTGTATTGGCTTTATTAACTGTAGAAGAAAGCAAAATAATCGTTATTGAAAATCCAGAAAGCCATATCCACCCTAGAGGACAAGCTGAATTAGGCAAGTTAATCGCCTTGGCGGCACAAACTGGTGCTCAAATTTTCGTAGAAACCCATAGCGACCATATCCTAAATGGAATTCGAGTAGCAGTAAAAGAGAAAAATATAGATAAGGAAAATGTTAATATTTTATATTTCGATAAAACTACTAATGAGAAAGAATCATATACAAATATTCATAAAATACGAGTAGATATAAATGGAACTTTGAATGATTATCCCGAAAATTTATTAGATGAATGGAGTAATCAATTAGCAAAACTTTTGTAGTTCTATGGAGTTAATGTTTAACGAATTAAGTGTAAAGCCATATTCTTCAAACAAGTATAGCGCATATGTTAGAATGTCTGCATTTGCTTTAACAATGAAGGTGGCAAGAGAGAATGGTTTTAGAAAAATTAGAGCACACCACAATGCATCCGAAATTCTTCTTACTGAAGAATATTCATTGCATAGTTGGTTAATAGATAAGGGGGCTTCAAGAAATGATAAAGATTTTTTGTTTGGTACTCTAGTAAGACCGTTTATTAATGAAGAAGATGAAGAAATGGAGGAAGAATATATATCTTCAAACTATCATTACTTACAAGGTGCAGATACTCAATTAGAATGTTTGGGATTAACAGCAGCTTATCTTTATGATTTACCGAGTATTAGTTTTAATTCTTCTGAGGAGTGGCAACTTAATCAATTAAATATTTATGTCGAAACCGAAGGTGTTACTTCATTACATCAAGTTTATAATGTCTTTTCAAGTAATTGTTTTTCAGTTCCAGATATTGCTCAACATATTGAGAACTTAGGAGATGTTGAGCTATTAATATCTGACTTGACACCAGATGAAAAGGATATTCATATTACTGGTCATCACGGTCAGAAAGAGCTTAAGAGCTTATGGGAAAAACTAAAATTTTCTGAATTTGTGATTTCAGGATTAACCATTGAGTGGGGCGGGCAAAGTTTTATTAGGGCAACTACAACAGATGGTATTATTGAAATTGTATTACATAAAACTGCTCGTCAATATGCTATGCGAGTAACAACTACAGGCAGAAACAAAAGGGAAACTGAAGAGATTGCGAAGTTGTTAAAAGATAAATTTGATAAGTAGTATTATGCAAACAACCGATACATCAGAAAAAGGCTTAGAAACTATCATAGAAAAACACTTGATAGAAAATAATGGCTATCGTCAAAGTTATAGTGCAGATTATGACAGAGACCTTTGCATTAATAAAAAATTGCTCTTCGAGTTTATTAAGGAAACACAACCAGTTGCTTACGATACGATTCTAAAAAGAGGAGAAGAAAAGTTTGTTAAAAGGTTGACAGACCAAATACGTCAAAAAGGTATCATTGGGATTTTACGTAATGGAATTAAAGATTTAGACCTTAGGGTGCAACTCTATTATAAAAAGCCTACATCACACTTAAATCAAACCGCACAAAAACAATATAACGCAAATATCTTTTCGGTAACTCGTCAGTTATATTACAGTTTAGCCAATAGCAATTCACTAGATATGGTAATCTCTATCAACGGATTACCAGTAAGTACTTTAGAATTAAAAAACCAATGGACAGGGCAAAATGTTAAAAATGCTATCCGTCAATATCAAAACGATAGAGACCCAAAAGAAGCCTTATTTACATTTGGTAGATGTATGGTTCATTTTGCAGTAGATGCAGATTTAGTGTATATGACAACTAATTTGAGCGGTACTAGAACATTCTTTTTGCCATTCAATAAAGGAAATGATGATGGTGCAGGAAACCCATTAAACCCAAATGGTCTAAAAATAGATTACCTCTGGAAAGAAATATTAACCAAAGAAAGTTTTAGTAATATCATTGAAAACTATGCCCAAATAGTTGAAGAAAAAGATGAAGATACAGGCAAAATAATACGGAAATTGATATTTCCGAGATACCACCAATTAAGAGCAGTTAAAACCATTTTAGACCACGCTAAAAAAAACGGAGTAGGTCAAAAATACTTGATACAACATTCAGCAGGTTCTGGTAAATCAAATTCCATTACTTGGTTAGCTCATCAATTAGTCAGTTTGCATAATTCTGAATATACAGAAGCTGTTTTTGATAGTGTTATTGTAGTTACTGATAGACGAGTTTTAGACAAACAAATTAGAGATAACATAAAGCAATTTGCTCAGGTTAATAGTGTCGTAGAAGCTATTGACAAAGGTAGTCGCCAACTCAAACAAGCCTTAGAAGATGGTAAGAAAATTATTGTTACCACCGTTCAAAAGTTCCCTTTCATCATAGATGAAATTGGAACATTACAAGCTAAAAAGTTTGCCATACTTATTGATGAAGCACATAGTAGTCAAAGTGGAGAAACAGCAAGTAAAATGAACTGGGTATTATCCGAAAAGGAAACACCTTATGGAGAAGAACAAGAACCTCCAACATCTGAAGATGTTATTAATAAATTGATTGAAAACCGCAAGATGCTTAAAAATGGGAGTTACTTTGCTTTTACAGCAACTCCTAAAAATAAAACCTTAGAAACCTTTGGTACACAAACAACAGAAGGAAAATTTAAAGCATTTGATACTTATACAATGAAGCAGGCAATTGAGGAAGAATTTATCCTTGATGTCTTAAAAAACTATACGACCTATCAATCATACTACAAATTAGATAAAGCTGTAGAAGATAATCCAGAATTTGAAACAAGGCAAGCAAATAAAAAATTAAGGGCTTATGTAGAGAGTCATCCGTTTTCTATAATGGAAAAATCTAAAGTAATGTTAGAACATTTTCATACTGATATTAGAAAACAAATAAACGGTCAAGCCAAAGCAATGGTAGTTTGTAAAAGCATCGATAATGCTATCAAATATTACCAAGCATTTAAAGAATATTTGAAAGAAATAAATTCTCCTTACAAAGCTATTGTAGCATTTTCTGGCACAAAAGAATTAGATGGTGAAGATGTAGATGAAGCTAGGTTAAATGGTTTCCCAAGTAATGATATTCCTAATGAGTTTAAGAAAAAAGAGTACCGTTTCTTAATCGTAGCTAATAAATTTCAAACAGGTTTCGATCAACCTCTTTTACATACTATGTATGTAGATAAAAAATTAGCAGATGTTCAAGCGGTACAAACACTATCACGATTAAACAGAGCTTACAAACCGTATAAAGAAGATACGTTTGTAATGGACTTTTTTAACTCAACAGAAGATATTAAAAAAGCATTTGAGCCATTCTACACTACAACTATTTTAAGTGAAGAAACAGATGCTAATAAATTGAATGACTTACAAGATGCTTTAGATAATGCACAGGTGTATGCACAGGATGATATTGTAAACTTTACCGAATTATATTTTAAAGAAGCAGACCGTCAAGAATTAGACCCAATTATCGATAAATGTGTAGCTGCGTTTAAATCTGAACTTAATGAAGATGCTCAAATAGACTTTTATGTAAAAGCAAAATCGTTCTTTAGAACTTATGCGTTTCTATCAAAAATACTCTCATTTAGTAATGTGTATTGGGAACGTCTGTATTGGTTTTTAAAGTTTTTAATCCCAAAGATTAAACCGGAAGAAATTGAAGATTTAGCCAAAGGAATTTTAGAAGCAATAGACCTGGATAGTTACCGATTAACACGAACTACACAAGAAGATATTAAATTAAAAGGTGATGAAGAATTAGACCCAACACCACCAGTAATGAAGGGGAAAAAAGGAGATCTTGGGTTTGAAGAATTAGAAGCAATAATAAATGAATTTAATACAAGATTTGGTATAGATAATTGGTCTGATGATGATAAGGTAAAAAACTTCTTGTTTGAGCAGTTACCAGCAGACTTTGCTCGTGATGAAGATACCGTTAATGCTGTAAAAAATAGCGACAAACAAAATGCTAAAATAACCTCTGATAAAAAGGTGGAAGACCTAATGCAAGATGTGATTTTTCAATACACTGATTTGTACAAAAAATTTACAGACGACCCAGACTTTAAACGTCAATATTTAGACTTTGTTTTTGATAAAATTTGGATGAAAGAAAATCCAGATAGAAAGATTGTTCCAATATCCCTCTTACGGCATTTTGCAAATGCCTAAGTCTTTAAATCAAAAAACCGCTCAAGTATACTTGGCGGTTTTTCTTATTTCAAGCCTGCGCTTGGTTGCGGAGAAAGAGGGATTCGAACCCCCGGAGGTGTGACCCTCAACAGTTTTCAAGACTGCCGCATTCGACCACTCTGCCATTTCTCCAATAAAATCGAATTTTTTAGGTAAATCCAAACCTTTACCAAAATGCCCTCACTAAACTGGGGACTAAATTCAGCTTTTACTCAACCGATCTGGTTTTGCCTAAGCGGGTGCAAATATAAATGAATTTTGATAATTGAAGTATTTTTTTGTTGATATTTTGAATGCCATTATTATTGCTTCAATAGTGTTTAATAAGATCGTGGGCGCCCTATTTCCTGTTAAATAGTACCTTTGTAAAAAGTATGGATCATGGATGTTATTGAAGGCTTGACCTGGCGCTACGCCACAAAAAAATTTGATGAAGGCCAAAAGGTTCCCCCAGGGAAAATTGATGTGATCACCAGGGCCTTCAACCTTACCGCTACCTCTTACGGCCTACAGCCGGTAAAACTGGTGGTGATCAATGATCGCGGAATTCAGGAAAAGTTGGCCGGCCATGCCTATAACCAGAGGCAGGTGGCCAACGCTTCTCATCTTTTGGTATTCTGCATTCAAAAAAAGCTTACCGCAAAATTCGTACACGACTATTTTGACAAGGTTAAAAAGGTTAGGGAGACCCCAGAGGAAATTTTGGCTCCTTATAGAAAAAACCTGGCCCAACAATTTGAGGCACAGGATAAAAAGCAGGTGCGTGCCTGGGCGGTAAATCAGGCCTATCTGGCCATGGGCAATTTAATGACCGTATGTGCCCTTGAGCAAATAGATGCCTGCCCCATGGAGGGTTTTGAGGTAGAAAAAATTGACCGTGAACTCCAGCTTGATGATAATGGGCTTACTGCTATACTGCTTATGCCCATAGGTTATAGGGCAACCGATGATATGTTTTCCGGTTTTAAAAAGGTGCGCCGGCCACGGTCTGAGACGGTCATTTATTTGGGTGATCAACCCCAGGAATAAACCTAGCTAAGGGGCCCATAGAAGATACTCCAGTTGTTTATAATCAAGTATCAGTTTATGTAGTATATTAGTCTGTGATTGATCGGTGTAAAATGATATGCCTCTATTTTCAGGAAAAATTTAATATCTTTAAATATGAAAACACTGATTTTTCTCTTCGTTTTAATTTTATCCACCCCATGTATGTATTCCCAAAAAGATGATGCTGATTTTGACCAGCATTTTGTGCACAATGTCTATTTCTGGCTGAAAAATCCCGATAACAAGGGCGATCGGGCAGCTTTTGAGCAATCGCTGAAAAAATTCATCCATTCCAGTAAATATGCCAAAACCTTATTTATAGGTACACCGGCCAATACGCCGCGGGAAGTAGTGGACAATTCCTGGACGTATTCTTTGGTGCTTTCCTTCCCTTCCAAAGAAATTCAGGACAAGTACCAAAATGAAGATGTGCACCTCACCTTCATCAAAGAATCCGAAAAGCTCTGGAAACGGGTGCAGGTGTACGATTCGGTGGGGCTGGAGTAAGCAAATATGATTTCACAAAGCTGCAAAAGCTTTCGCAAAAGCGCTAAAATCGGCCTTGTAGTGCCCTAAATCATTCCGCCGTTAGGCTATCATATACGGTTTCCCTAAATTTTGGGCCGTTGATGAAAGCGTCCTTTGTTTCGGCATCTGTATAAAAATCGCCTGTGATGGATTCCATACCGCTGATTTCTTCGCGTGTTTTGCCATTTTTCATAGCTTTTTGTACGTTTTCACGGATGCTTTTGAGCATTCCCACATACTTTTTGTATTCTTCATAGGATGCTAATTTTCCATGCCCCGGGATGATTTTCGTTTGTGGGTTGATAAGCATGAGACCGGTTTTACCGGCGGCAATATTGCCGTCTATACTGCCACCGCTTTTCAGATCAATAAACGGGAACGCCCCCTGAAAAAAGGTGTCTCCCGTGTGCAGCACGTTGGCCTGTGGGAAATAGACGACTGCGTCGCTATCCGTGTGGGCGTTGTCAACGTGCAGGGCGAGGATGTCGTTTCCGTTGAGGTGCAGGGTGACCTGATCGTTAAAGGTGACAATGGGCAGGCCTTCCTGCTGATCTGCCAAAAGCCTTTTGCGCACGTTATCCTGAGCCACGATCGTCGCGCCGGCCGCTTCAAAATTTTTGTTGCCACCGGTATGATCCCCATGAAAATGTGTATTGACCAGAAAACTGACCGGGCGGTCACTCAGGGTTTTAATGGCGGCCCTAATTTTAGGGCTGAGATCGGCAAACTGATCATCGATCATAAAAACACCATCCGTACCTACCGAAAGGCCTATATTCCCACCGGCGCCGGTGAGCATGTAAATACTATCGCTTACAGGTATAATATTTACCTGGACTTCGCTGAGATCGCGCTGTGCAAAAAGTGGGGACCACCCAATCAATAAAGCAAGGGAAAATAATGTAATTTTAAACATAAGCATTGTTTTAAGTAGGTAAGATAGCGATAATTTACCTGGCATAAGGTATTTCCCTTTTGATAATCCGTGTAAAAAAGGCTTATAAGATTAACAGGGAATGGGTTGGGTAAAAGCAGCGTGTAAGGTATATTTGCACCACTTTAAAAAGACCTTGAAAAATTCTCTTTTGAGCGTAGCAAAAACACATACCCTACAGGTTTCGGCCTGGAGTGATTTTAAGGAAATTACCAAGATGCGCCTAGCGCTCAGCGTTGTTTTCTCTAGCATGGCTGGCTATCTGCTTGGTGTGACCAGCTTAGACTGGGTGACGGTGATACTGCTTGCCGTGGGCGGTTATTTTATGGTGGGAGCGTCTAACGCCTATAACCAGATCATTGAGCGTGACCTCGATGTGCTGATGGACCGTACAAAAAACAGGCCTATACCCGCCGGGCGTATGAGCGTTCCTATGGCTTTTGCCATTGCGAGTGCCTTTACCATTTTTGGGCTGGTGACCTTATTTCTCATAAATCCCAAGACAGCAATTTTTGGGGCGATATCCATTTTTTTATACGTCTGCGTTTACACTCCGTTAAAAACGATTACCCCATTAGCTGTCTTTGTGGGCGCTTTTCCCGGAGCAATTCCTTTTATGCTGGGCTGGGTGGCGGCGACCAATGATTTTGGTATTGAGCCCGGTACCTTGTTTATGATCCAGTTTTTCTGGCAATTTCCCCATTTTTGGGCCATTGGGTGGTTTTTGTATGATGATTATAAAAAGGGCGGTTTCTTTATGCTGCCTACAGGCAAAAGAGATAAGGGTACCGCCATCCAAGTGGTGCTCTATACGATCTGGACGGTGCTTATCTCCGTCGTGCCCGTCTTTGGCGTTACCGGTAAACTTTATTTAACGCCCATCTCGGGCTTACTGGTAGGATTGCTTGGGGTAGGGCTATTGTATTACGCCATTAGGTTGTACGGTAAAAGGGACGCAAAATCAGCAAAGCAGCTTATGTTATGCAGTGTGAGCTATATTACCCTGATCCAGATCATCTATGTGGCAGATAAATTTATAAGATAAATGGATTATACATCACAGCCCGAAGAGGAAAAAATCATACGGTCTAAAAAGATGATGCTTTGGTTTGGTATCATCAGCCTCAGTATGATGTTTGCTGGGCTTACAAGTGCCTTTATTGTAAGTAGCGAGCGCAAAGACTGGCTCTCCGATTTTCAGTTGCCACAGGCATTTTATATAAGTACAGCGGTCATTATATTGAGCAGCGCGACCATGTTCCTGGCAAAAAAGCTCATACTATCCGGAAAACGAGTGCCTGGCAGTCTGTTGATGGCTGCTACATTCATACTAGGTGTAGTCTTTATAGTGATGCAGTTTGTGGGCTTTGGACAGATCTTAAAAATGGGCTATTTTTTTACGGGCAGTGATAGCAACACCATGACCTCGCTGATTTACTTATTTGTTCTTGCGCACATCGTGCACATTGTTTCAGGGCTCATCGTGCTGCTTGTCGTATTGATTAATACGATACGTGGAAAATATGATAATAATAATGACCTGGGCCTGTCGCTGGGTGCAACTTTTTGGCATTTTTGTGATGTGCTGTGGGTGTACCTTTTTCTATTTTTGATTTTTTTTAAATAGTAACCCGCATTAAAATAATATCATCATTTAGAATTTTACATAGGTGAAAAGGTTGTCTTAGTACACTTTCGCGAAAGCTGAAAACAAAAAATAACATCGGGAAACAAAGGCGATATTGACGAAAAATACCTTTTAATTTTACTTGGATAACCATGTTTAAAATCCCTATTTTTGCAACACTTATAAAACCAAACAATTTTTATGGACGCTACTGCTGTTAGAACGGGCACCGAGGGCAAACTTTGGGGAGGGGGCAACCAACCCCTGGGCGCGAGTTACGGAAAGCTGATGATGTGGTTTTTCATCCTTTCTGATGCACTCACCTTTTCGGCATTTCTTGCCGCTTATGGATTTTCAAGATTTAAGTTTATAGAAGAGTGGCCCATCGCAGATGAGGTCTTCAATCACTTTCCCTTCCTGCATGGCGTAGATGCGCCTATGTATTATGTGGCGTTTATGACTTTTATATTGATCTTTTCATCGGTCACTATGGTTCTTGCCGTTGATGCGGGGCATTTTATGAAAAAGAACAAAGTGATCTGGTACCTCTTTTTCACCATTATAGGGGGTATTATATTCGTAGGCTCACAGGCCTGGGAGTGGACGCACTTTATAGAAGGCGAATACGGCGCGGTTGAGACTCGAGCGGGCAGGATACTTCAGTTTGTAAATACGGATGGTGAGCGTGTGGCCCTCGAGGATTTTGCCGCAGATATTGCGGTTGAGCGTGAGCAGGTGACCCGCAGCCAGGGTTTTTGGTATGAGGGAGAGTCTGAACAACCCACTGTAAATATGGAGCAGGTGGTTGCAGGGTTTATGGCTAACAAAAACATACTGGTACGTACAGATGAATTTACAGATTATGGGGATAAGACGGTCTTGTCAAGAGAGGCTTCCATAAAGAAACTCACTGAAGACGGTGCTGATGTGGTGCAAGGGGCAAACCTTAAACATAATGAATATGGCACCCCGCTCTTTGCTGATTTCTTTTTCTTTATCACAGGCTTTCACGGTTTTCACGTTTCTACTGGTATATTGATAAACATTATTATCTTTTTTAATGTCATTATAGGTACCTATGAACGCCGTGGCAATTATGAGATGATCGAGAAAGTAGGGCTCTATTGGCACTTCGTGGATCTGGTTTGGGTATTTGTATTTACTTTTTTCTATTTGGTTTAAATTTAAGGATAATGTTTATGCCACTTGCCGGCAGGCGAATGGTTAGAGCATTTAATATATAAGCATCATGGCACACGACTCATCACATACTAACGCCTCACACAGCAGCTCAGCTTCAAAAAGGATCTGGACGGTTTTTGGCATACTTTCAGTAGTAACCATTGGTGAGGTAATTTTGGGTATTTTCAGGCCTGAATTTCTTGAAGTGCACTACCTCGCACGGATGAAGTTGATCAACTGGGTCTTTATTGTCCTAACTGTTTATAAGGCTTATCTGATCACATGGGCCTTTATGCATATGGAGCATGAGACCAAAGGCCTGCGTCGTGCGGTCGTATGGTCGTTGATCTTTTTGGTCGCCTACCTCGTATTTATCTTGCTTACAGAAGGGCAATATATACATGATGTATATGCAAATGGATACCAGAATTGGGATTTTTAAGTTTCTAAAATGACCAATCCGTTTTTAAGTTAGATTCGGTATAGCCTGTCTAAACCTAAATCGGTTCTGCTATCTCAAGACGACCTTTACCACCAACCAAAAGTAATCTGGCCGATGCCCCTTATGGGTAACGTGGCCCAACTGGATTAGTAAATCATGGGAGTAAAGAAGTTTTTGGTGCTGGGTGTTCTGTTTATCCTGCCCATAGTCGCCTATCTATTCTTCGCATCGGGTGTGCATAATTTTTCAAAACTGCCGGTCGTCACCGAGCATGTCGCAGAGTTGGATTTTGCGCCTGACCATCAACTTCATGATAAGATTACTGTACTAGGTTTTTTGGGCACTGGCCTCGATAATGAAGGCCCAGCACTTTTTAATCTCAACCAAAAAATCTATAAATATTTCTACGATTTTAAGGACTTTCAGTTTGTTTACCTGGTTTCTGAGGATGTCTCCAAAAAAAAGCTGGATGATCTGATTGCAGAATTATCACAAATAAGCGATATGAGCCACTGGTATTTCATATACGCCAGTGAAGATCAGATAAAAAAGGTGTTTAATAGCCTTAAAACGACTTACACCTATCGGGAGGAAAAGGGCTCTCCGTATATTTTCATAATAGATAAAGACCGAAATTTGAGGGGGCGCGATGACGATGAAGACGTGGGAACACTCTATGGCTACAATTATACTGACGTTGCAGAACTTGCTAATAAGATGAAAGACGATGTGAAGGTAGTACTTGCCGAGTATCGACTGGCATTGAAAAAATACAATGAGAAAATAGAAAAAAAACAGTAGTTATCATGAACAAGAAGCAAACCTACATAGGGATCTCAGTAATCATTTTAATATTTGGGGCATTTGCGATCCCAAGGATTATTGAGCGGATCGAGACCGGCGATGTAGTGCGCAACGATCGCCTTAATGTGGCAAAACTGGATTCAAAAGGCCCAGATAAAGGAGAACTCAGTTACATTACCATTAATGGGGAGGATAAAAAGGTGCCGCATTTTAAATTTGTAAATCAGGATGGCGATACCATTAGCGATTTGGATTATCGGGGTAAGGTTTTTCTGGTCGAATTTTTCTTTACCCGATGTACCAGTATCTGTATTCCCATGCGGAAAAATTTGCTGGATATACAGGAAAAATATAAGGACAATGATCATTTTGGGATTGCCAGCATTAGCATAGATCCTAATAATGACACTCCAAAAGTTCTTAAAGAGTACTCCGAAGAGTATGGTGCAACATATCCCAACTGGAATTTTCTGACCGGTAATAAAGATAGTATTTATAACCTGGCAAATAAGGAATTTGGCCTTCTGGCTCAGGCCAATCCAAAAGTGCAGGGATCTTTCATACATTCTGGCTTATTTGCGCTTGTAGATCAAAACGGTTTTATGCGTAGCAGGCGTGATGAGTTTGGCAATCCTAAAATATATTACCGGGGCTTTGTACCTGCTGATGCTGTTTTAGGTCAGGATGATGAGACTTCAGAAATTGGTATTCTGGAGGAGGATATTGATAAATTACTTAATAAAAATAAGGATCATGAGTGAGGTTGCCGCCGCCCCAAAAAAATATAATACCTGGATTATCATTCTTTCCATAGCAATACCTGTGGCAGTGGCGCTGCTATTTACTGTGCGCTTGCCTGGGGTTGAGCGTTTGGGTATTTTACCTCCCATTTATGCCACCATTAATGGCATTACCGCATTATTTCTGGTTACGGCGGTTGTACTGATCAAAAAGGGGCAGCGGGATTGGCACGAGATTTTAATGAAATCTGCCATTGTACTTTCGATCGTATTTCTTATACTTTATGTGGCCTATCATGCCACTTCAGACCCTACGAAATTTGGGGATATTGACGGGAATGGCATTGTGAGCGGGGCAGAACGTTCCGCTGTGGGTGTTTCGGCTTATATTTATTATTTTATTTTGTTTACCCATATTCTTTTATCAATTTGTGTGATCCCTTTTGTGCTCATTACCTATGTGCGCGCAATTACCGGAAGATTTAAAATACATAAAAAGATAGCCCGGATCACATTCCCCATATGGCTTTATGTTGCCGTGACCGGTGTGATTGTTTATTTTATGATCTCGCCATATTATCCTTCCTAAAATCAAGATCGATGAAATATCTACTTTTGATAATATTATTGTTAGTCGTAGTTATCCCTGCTGATGCACAATGTGCTATGTGTCGGGCTGTTTTACAGAGCCAGAACGATAATAGTATGGCAGAAGGAGTTAATAACGGTATTATTTATTTAATGGCTATCCCATATATTTTAATCGGAGGATTGATCTGGCGTATTTATAAGACCAGAACCAAAAAAGACATGTAGATATCATTTAAATCTGTATGATTTTTTTGGTTTGACCTGTTTCCTTTTTCATAAGTCGAAATAGATTAAGACATACCATCTGTTAGAATTAGATAGTAGGTTCTGCTTCCAAAATTGGGCTGCGCACTTTTTAACATTTTTCTAACAAATATGATGTAACTAAATTTTGGCTTTTTAGTCTGTTAAAGGGAGATATACTCAAATCCCAATGTATTGGTTGTTGGGCAACCTGCTTTATAAATTCTTTCCTATGATAAAAATTGAAGATCTCCATAAATCCTATCATATGGGGTCTAATTCACTGCACGTGCTTAAGGGGATCAATTTTAGTGTTGCCGAGGGGGAGCTTGTGTCCATAATGGGTTCTTCAGGTTCCGGGAAATCAACACTGCTTAATATTCTTGGGATGCTTGATGAGGCTGATGATGGCAGTTACACCTTAGATAACGTTCCTATAAAAAACCTAAATGAGAAGATCGCTGCACGATACCGTAATAAATTTTTGGGGTTCATCTTTCAGTCGTTTAATCTAATTAACTATAAAAGCGCTGTTGACAATGTGGCCATGCCCTTATATTATCAGGGTATGAAGCGCAATGAGCGTATGGATAAGGCAATGCACTACCTGGATAAGGTGGGTCTTGCACCCTGGGCCGGTCATCGCCCCAGCGAACTTTCCGGTGGTCAGAAACAGCGTGTGGCCATAGCCCGTGCTCTCGCCAGCGATCCCAAAGTACTCCTTGCCGACGAGCCCACTGGTGCCCTTGATACAAAAACTTCCTATGAGGTTATGGACCTTATTCAGGGTATTAACGATGAGGGAAAAACCATACTTGTGGTTACCCACGAAGACGACATTGCGCATATGACCAAGCGTATTGTCAATTTAAAAGATGGCGTTATTCTTGACGATAGCCGTGTAGAACAGGTAAGAGCCATGGACCATGTTTGATGTAGAGCGCTGGCAGGAGATTTTTGAGACCATACGCATGAACAAACTGCGTACCTTTCTTACTGGGCTTTCAGTGGCTTCGGGTATTTTTATACTGGTCATCTTACTGGGTTTTAGTACTGGCATACAAAAAGGCGTACAATCTCAATTTGAGAGGGACGCCACCAATAGGATCTCTGTGCGTACCGGTGTTACTACAAAAGGATATAAGGGTCAGAACCCCGGTCGCCGCATTCACCTTCATCTGGGCGACTATCAGGATATAGCCCGCGAGTATGATCAGGATCTCGAATACAGGAGCCCTACCTATCCCATTTGGGGTGGGCAGGTCACTTATAAAAACCAGACCGGTAACTATCGTATCGAAGGGGCCTACCCAGACCAGCAATATATTGAGAACGAAGGGATGGTCTCTGGCCGTTTCCTTAATAATACCGATATAACCAGTGTAGGCAAGGTTGTTGTTTTGGGTAACAAGGTAAAAGTAGACTTGTTTAAAGATCAAGATGCTATAGGAAAAATGGTTTCCATTTATGGCATTAACTTTAAGGTGGTCGGCACATATTCTGATCCCGGGGGTGAACGGGAAGAGTCGCGCGTCTTTATACCGCTATCTACTGCCCAGCATGCTTTTAATGCAGGTGATACCATACGCTCAATGGCCTATACGGTCAAAATGGGCGATAATTTCAACCAGGCGGTTGAGCGCTCTGCTGCCCTGGTCAATACAATAGAGAGCCAGCTCAAGTCAAAATACAATGTGGCACCAGATGATCGCAGCGGCGTACGTGTGGATGGTACCCTTGAGGAGGCTAAAAAAATATACACCCTTGTAGATACCATACGAGCGGTATTCTGGTTTGTGGGCATTGGCACCATCATCGCCGGGGTGGTGGGGGTAAGCAACATAATGCTTATCATTGTTAAGGAGCGCACCAAAGAAATAGGGGTGCGTAAAGCTGTGGGTGCTACCCCGGCTTCCATTATTGGTATGGTGCTTCAGGAATCTATATTTATCACCTCTATTGCCGGTTTTTTGGGGCTATTTTTGGGTGTGGGATTGCTGCAATTGATAAGCCCCATGGTAGACAGCGATTTTATTAAATTTCCACAAGTGGATTTTAACACCTCCATAACCACTGTATTTATTTTGATCATTGCCGGGGCCCTGGCGGGTTTTATACCTGCCAGGCGAGCCGCACACATAAAACCTATTGACGCGCTGCGGGATGAGTAGGAAGGTGCAATTATGCAGGTCGCTCAACTAATATATAGCCTATTTCAATAGCGTATCGCTTTCGCGAAAGCGATATCATTTCAAAACAAAAAAATGTTTAATAGAGACCGTTGGGAAGAAATACTGGAAGCGTTGAACGCCAATAGGTTCAGGACGCTTCTAACCGCTTTTGGGGTGTTTTGGGGCATTATGATCCTGGTACTTCTTTTGGCATTGACCAATGGGTTGCGCAATGGCGTAACCGCAGATTTTGGCAATTTTGCCACAAATTCTATGTTTATGTGGTCTCAGACGACCTCCATGCCCTATAAAGGACTGCCAAAAGGAAGGCGGTTTGATTTTAACCTCGATGATGTTGGGATGCTTAAAGAAAAGGTGCCAAACCTACGCTTTGTTTCCCCGCGCAATCAGCTGGGCGGCTACAGCGGTGCCAACAATGTGACACGCAATGAAAAGACGGGCGCTTTTGGTATTTATGGCGACTATCCGGAGTTTATTGAACAGCAGCCCATGGATATTCAAAAAGGGCGTTTTCTCAGTTATTCAGATATTGAGGCCAAAAGGAAGGTGGCCGTCATTGGGATTGACGTTGTAAAAGGACTTTACGATATAGGAGAAGATCCTATGGGCACCTACATTAAAATCAATGGGGTCAACTTTATGGTCATAGGTGTTTTTAAAATGCCTAACAGCAATGGCGATGCCGAGGAGGATGCCACCACGATCTATATTCCATTTACAACTTTTGGTCAAGCTTTTAATACTGGTGATAATATAGGTTTTATGGCCATTACCGCAAATGATGGTACATCGATCACCTCCTTAAAACCCCATATTTTAAGTGTGATGCGCAGTCAGCATACCATTAACCCTGCAGACGATGGGGCCATAGGCAACTTTGACCTCGCCGAAAGATTCGGGAGGGTAAATGGCCTTTTTAGTATCCTGAGTTTTGTGGGCTATTTTGTGGGTGCGCTGGTACTTATGAGCGGGGTAATAGGTATCAGTAATATTATGCTTATAGTCGTTAAGGAACGTACCCGTGAGATCGGGGTGAGGCGTGCGCTGGGGGCAAGTCCATGGAGTATTAAATCACAGATACTGCAGGAGTCCCTTGTACTTACCATACTATCGGGTATGGTGGGCATAGCCGCGGCCGCAGGAGTAATCTGGGTGATGAATTATATCCTTGAGCTAAAAGGACCCATAGAAAATTTTGCAAATCCATCGGTAAACATTGGGGTGATAATTATTGCGCTCATGATCCTTATCATTTCCGGTATTTTGGCAGGGCTGATCCCGGCCTCAAGGGCTACCCAAATGAAACCAGTGGATGCACTGCGTATGGAGTAGTGCTTGCGCCATAAGGCAAGACATCTGATGGTTCGCAGAAACCCTAATTTGAAGTTTAATACCTATTTCGCTTAAAGCGAAATGCATAAAAATAAAAACAAGAATACAACCATTAACATAATCAAGAATGAAAAGAACAGGAACCATCATCACCCTTGTCACCATTGTGGTACTCTTTATATTGGGCATTTGGTACATTTATTCAAAAGATAAACAGAACCCGGTAGCCTATGAAACGGAGAGCCCTACCACCGAAACGATAATCAAACGTACCGTGGCCACGGGTAGCATTGTACCAAGGGAAGAAATCTTGATAAAACCCAATATTTCCGGCATCATCGATAAAATTTTGGTTGAGGCTGGAGAAAGTGTTACTGAGGGGGATCTTCTCGCTAAGATTAAAGTGGTGCCCAATGCCTCCTCACTCACCAGTGCAAAAAACAGTATCTCGAGTTCAAATACCGCTGTAGAGACTGCAAAACTGGCCCTTAATAACCAGAAAAGCCTGTATGATCGCCAGAAGTCCCTTTATGACAAGGGCGTACTTGCAGCCAATGACTTTGATAACGCACAGCAGGTTTACGACCAGGCGGTACAAAGACTCAAGCAGGAGCAGGTAGGTCTGGCTTCGGCAAAACAGAATTATGACATTGTCAAAACCGGTACCACACAAGGTTTGGGTACCGCGGCCACTACCTCTGTGCGGGCCACGATCACGGGTATGGTGCTTGAGGTGCCCGTAAAAGAGGGAAATCAGGTCATTGAGGCCAATAATTTTAACGACGGTACTACGATCGCTTCCCTGGCCAATGTAAATAATATGATCTTTGAAGGAAAGGTTGATGAGAGTGAAGTGGGCAAAATTAAAGAAGGTCTGCCCCTGGAAATTACCGTGGGCGCCATTGAGAATAAAAAATTCGATGCCGTGCTTGATTATATTGCCCCTAAAGGGGTCGCCGAAAATGGCGCCATCCAATTTGAGATCAAGGGAACACTTAACAAGGCAGATACTACATTTATCAGGGCGGGGCTGAGTGCAAATGCTTCCGTTATACTCGCGAAAGCAAATGATGTCCTGGCAATTAAAGAAGCTTTGGTACAGTTTGATGCTAAAACCAAAAAACCCTATGTAGAGGTGCAGACCGGTGACCAGCAGTTTGAGCGCAGGGATGTGGAACTGGGTGTTAGCGATGGGATCAATGTAGAGGTCAAGAGCGGAGTAAATAAAAATGATAAGATTAAGGTCTGGAACCCTATTAGTCCTGCCGTAAACCTCAATGCCAGATAAAATTTTTGTAGTTCTGTAACATTTATTCCCCTTACCATACCAATATCCTAGAATTTAGATTATGAAAAGAATATCAGCTACCTTGATTGTGATTTTTGTGTTCATTGGTCTTGCCCAGGCACAGGATACGATCCCGCCAGGGAAAAAATGGACGCTTCAGGAATGCCTAGAGCGCGCACTTGAAAAAAACATTCAGATCAAACAGGCAGAATTGGACATTGATGCTGCTACACTGGATAAAAGGGATGCCTGGGGCAATTTACTCCCCAGCCTCAATGGCAATATCTCCAATGTATGGAATACTGGCCTTACCCAAAACGTGACCACCGGTGTGCTACAAACTCAGGTGACCCGAAACATTTCGGCAGGTGCCACTGCAGGTCTTACACTTTTCGACGGGCTGCGTAATTATAGGCAAATTCAGAGAGCTAAAGTCGCTAAGCTGGCCGCACAGTTTGGTCTTGAAAAAATGAAGGATGATATAGGCCTGCAGGTTGCCAACAGTTTTTTACAGGTGCTTACCAATAAAGAAAACCTAAAGGTACTGCAGACGCAGAACCAGGTAACCCAAGAGCAGATAGACCGGACCAAGCAACTTGTGGATGGTGGCGTATTACCAAAGGGTGACCTCCTAAATATACAGGCTCAGGATGCCAATGAACAGCAGAGCATCGTTGCTGCAGAAAATCAGGTACAGATATCAAAAATCAGCCTGGCGCAGACTCTTTTGATTGAGGATTATAAAACTTTTGATGTTGCTGAATCCACCTATGAAATATCTGGTGAAGAGATCTTGCTTAAATCTCCATACGAGATTATTGACCAAGCCAAAAAAGAGCGCTATGAGATCAAAATCGCAGAAGAAAACAAAATACTGGCCGAAAAAGATGTCAAGATTGACCGTGGTGCCTATCTCCCTACTTTGAGTGCCTTTATCAACTATAATACTCGTGAATCAAGTGCGGGACGTTTTACTGACTCTCGCGTAGACCCAGATCAGCCCACTCGAGAGATCGGTTTTGTAGAGGAAACCGAGCAAACGGTTGTGGCACCCAATACCATAAATACCCTGGGGAGTCCGCTCCCATTTTTTACACAGTTGTACCTCAATGATGGTATAAGCTATGGATTTCAATTAAATGTACCTGTCTTCAACGGTTTTCAGACACGCACCCAGGTTAACAGGAGTAAGGTTAATGCCAAGCGTGCAAACTACAACCTTGAGCAGGCCAAGCTCGATCTAGAGTCTAATGTTTATCAGGCCTATCTAGATGCACAAGGTGCGCTAAAAGCATATCAGGCGGCTAAGGTAGCAGCAGAATCCCAATCCCTGGCTTATGATTATGCAAAGGAACGGTATGACGTGGGCTTAACTAATGCCTTTGATTTTAGCCAAAGCAAGCAGCTTTATGATCAAGCGGAAATTCAGTTGAATACCGCTAAATATGATTATATTTTCCGTATAAAAGTTTTGGAGCTTTATTTTGGTGTTCCGGTTACCGAACTTAAATTATAGATTATGAAAAAAAATACACTGATCATTATCATAAGTATTGTCGTAGTGGCTATTATTTTATTGGTAGTTGGAAAGAAGGCAGGGTGGTTTGGTAATTCCGGAGAGTTTAAGTCCGTTGAGGTGCAGAAGATTAACAAGATGCATATCACAGAAAGCGTCTCTGCCACGGGAAAAATACAGCCCGAGACCGAGGTTAAAATATCTTCAGAAGTTTCCGGTGAGATTATAGATCTTCCTGTTAAAGAAGGCCAGCAGGTCAAAAAAGGGGATCTTTTGGTGCGCATCAATCCAGACCTGATTCAATCTGCGCTCACTCAGACGGAAGCCTCCCTGCAGAATATAAAGGCAAATTTGGCGCAGGCCAAAGCCAGTGAAAAAGTGGCCAAGCTCAATTATGATAGGAATAAGCCTCTTTTTGATAAAGGTGTAATCTCAAAATCTGCCTGGGATCAGTCCGTTAGTGATTATGAGATCGCACAGGCCAATGTAAAATCAGCTTATTATAGTGTGCAGAGCGCATCGGCCAATGTAAAGCAGGCCCAAGACAACCTGGAGCGAACTACCATTTATGCCCCGATAGACGGTACAATATCCAGCCTTGATGTTGAACTTGGAGAGCGCGTTGTGGGAACGGCGCAAATGGCCGGTACTGAGATCATGCGTGTTGCAGATCTTAGCAATATGGAAGTAGAGGTTGATGTAAATGAGAATGATATTGTAAAGGTTGACATTGGCGATTCAACAAAGGTTGAAGTAGACGCTTACCTCAAAAAAGAATTTAAAGGTAAGGTCACAGAAATTGCAAACTCTGCTGAGAGCGACCTAACTGCTGATCAGGTAACCAATTTTAAGGTTAAGGTGCGCATTCTGGAAAACTCCTATGAGGACCTTATGAAAGGTAAGAAAAAGGGCGACTCTCCATTTAGACCTGGCATGACGGCAACGGTAGACGTAATCACCACCAGTAAGCCGGATGTGCTGGCCGTGCCCATAAGTGCCATTGTGATCAAAGACGACACAACCAGTACCAAAACCCCCAAAACAAAGGATGCGCTGCCGGCCGGAGGTCAACAGTTTGAATGTGTTTTTGTCAAAAAAGGGGACGAAGCCAAACTGCGCGTGGTCAAGACCGGTATACAGGATAATACCAATATTGAAATTACGGATGGCTTAGAGCCCGGAGACGAGGTGATTACAGGCCCTTATACCACAGTGACCAAAAACCTTAAATCTGGTGACAAAGTTGAAGTAAAACCCGGTGGTGGGAACGCAATAGCCAAAAGCGATAATTAAACATGGCGCTAATCCTAAGCCTTGAGACTACAACGACCAACTGCTCTGTCGCCTTGGCTCAGGATGGGAGGATTCTCTCCTTAAAAGAGGATATGGGTCGCGATTATTCGCATTCAGAACGTCTGCATAAGTATGTGGCAGAAGTCCTGAAAAAAGAATCCAAAAAATTGAGCGATCTTGATGCTGTGGCCGTTAGTAAGGGTCCGGGCTCCTACACCGGTCTGCGCATAGGTGTAAGCAGTGCCAAAGGTTTTTGCTTTGCACATGATCTCCCTTTATTAGCGGTAGATACCCTGACTGCCCTTGCCCATCAAGTAAACCTTGAAAATATTGATTATATCGCACCCCTGCTTGACGCGCGCCGAATGGAAGTATATAGCGCCGTTTTTAATGCCGGTTTTGACCGCTTGCGCGAAACAAAGGCTGAAATACTGGATGCGAATTCTTTTACAGGTTATCTCGATCAAGGCAAAACCGTATTTATCGGTAATGGATCCGAAAAATTCCGGGAGATCTGTTTGCATGATAACGCTATCTTTATCCTCGATGCATTGCCATCTTCCCGTGATATGATCCCTTTGGCCGAAGCCCAATATAATGCCTCGCACTTTGAGGATACAGCGTACTTCGAACCCTATTATTTAAAGGATTTTATGGGTGCTAAGAAGTTTTGAAACAGATCATCCTAACAGTTAAAACATTTAGCTTAAACATAATAAGTAATTCTATAAATAGTTGGCAACATGCCGAAGAATAAAAGTGAACTTCCGAAATTGTAATTCTAAATATGTGCTGTATTCCATGCAGATTTTGCAATGTAGGACAATAGAAAAGGTTGCATGTTTTGAGCATGCAACCTTTTATTTTTAATCAATGATCTATTATATTATATGTTTAGCTTTTAAGGCTTTCATTTCCCTCATTAAAGAAATGTACGTCGCGTTGTGGAAATGGTATGGTGATACCTTGTGCTTCCAGTCTTCTTTTACCTTCTTCCATGATATACCAGTGAAGGGTCCAGAAGTCTTCATTTTTGGCAAAATACCTGAGCGAAAGGTTTACTGAACTATCCGCTAATTCTGCTACCACGATCATGGGGGCGGGCTGTGGATCGCCCAACACCTTATCACCCTGTTCAGCGACAAGATCCAACAGGATTTGTTTGGCCAGTTTGATATCACTTTCATAGCTTATTCCCCAAATCATGGCCTCTCGCCGTATGCCCAGAACCGTATAGTTGATAATATTATCATTAGAAAGTTTCCCGTTAGGGATCACTGCCTGCTGGTTTCCAAAAGTGGTAAGGCGGGTATTGAAAATAGAGATTTCGGTCACGGCACCATCAACACCTTGGGCGGAAATCCAGTCACCCACCTTGAAAGGCTTGAGTAGTAAAATGAGTACCCCACCTGCAAAATTGGCGAGAGAACCCTGCAATGCTAGCCCTACGGCAAGACCGGCAGCACCTATTATGGCAACAAGAGATGAGGTCTGTACGCCCAACTGGGTGATGACAAGGACTACCAGAATGATCTTCAATGTCCAATTGATCAGGTCTGCTATAAATTTTTCTAGCGTTACGTCGTACTCTTTTTTTGCAAAAAACTTTCTTACATATTTGTTGATAATCTTAATGAGCCATAAGCCTATGAAAAGGGTGACTATAGCCGCGATAAGTCCGGGTAAAAAGTCAATGACCTTATTTACAAGATTATCAACGTAATTTTGATATTTTTCGGGGATCATACTGCTGTCCATAAAGTAAGTCTTAAATTCATTTTTGCAAAAGTCATTGTTTTCATAAAGAACATAGAATCAATACTGTTTAATTATCGTTAATTTTCTCTAAAAGGGTAAGCACGTTTTCAATACTATCCACCGGTCGCTCACAACTGTTATTATTACAGACATAGATAAGGTCGCTGTTATCCTTCCAACGGGACTTAAATAAATCAATAGCTACATTGGGTGAGTGTGTGGCCGCAATCACTGCATTGGGAATGTAGCGGGAAGATAAATCATTGAGAAGATGTACTGCGTTTTTTCCGATAATTGAAATTTCCTGAAAGGGAAATAAAAAGTTGAGCATCAGGTCCATCCAATTGGCATAACCTGAGGGATAACGTGGTAATTCTTCCTGAACACTGTGGAGACATGCCTCTGCACTTTTAATCAAGTCTTGATCAGTAAGCAAATGCCCAAGCTTAAAAAGGTTTTTGGCCATCATACTGTTTGAAGATGGGATCACATTGTCCTGATATTCTACCGTACGTATAATGAGCGCAGGGTCTTCAACTGAGGTAAAATAAAATAATCCATTTTCAGAATTTTTAAAATGTTGCTGTACATAAACGGTGAGCTTTTTCGCGTATGCTAACCATTTAAACTCAGTCGTAATCTCAAAAAGACTGATAAAGGCTTCTATTACTGCTGCAAAATCTTCCAAATAAGCATTAATGGTACTTTTTCCGTTTTTATGATTTCTATAGAGACTGCCGTTTTCTTTTAGTTGATGTTTCAGTATAAAATCTGCAGTTTGTTGTGCAAGGCTTAAAAATTCTCGCTTACCAAAGGTTTTATACGCCTCTAAAAGCCCGGTTATAGTCAAGCCGTTCCAGCAGGTCAATAGCTTATCATCCAGCCGCGGAGCCTGTCTTTTTTGACGATGCTTCAGTAGATTTGACTGCCAGGTTTTCTTTATGGTCCGTAATTTCTGCAGGTCAATCCCGTGCGCTTTCGCGAAAGCACCATCGTCCTTATCCCTTATAAGGACGTATTTGCCATGTTCCCAGTGCCCGTAATCATTGATATTGTAGTAAGATTTAAAGAGTTTGGGATCCTTGATGATCAGTTCATCGATTTCATTTTCTCGCCAGACATAATAGGCTCCTTCTTCCAGTTTTTGGTCCGTAGTCATACTATCTGCATCGAGCGCAGCATAAAATGCGCCCGTGTTATCGCGCAGTTCGCGCTTGAGAAAAGCGATGGTTCCAAAAACAGTTTCTTTATAAGCTGCATCTTTTCTAAGGCGGTAGGCTTTGCTGTATAAACTCAGCAATTGTGCATTATCGTAGAGCATCTTTTCAAAATGTGGCACGTGCCATTTTTTATCGGTACTGTAGCGTGAAAATCCACCGCCCACCTGATCGTAAATACCACCATAAGCCATTTGCCTCAGGGTTGTATGCACATAATCCGCGAGCTTATTGTCTTTACTATGAAAGGTATAACGTAGCAGAAATTCAATGTTGGTGGGCATCATAAATTTTGGTGCGTGCTGCATACCGCCCAGCGTGGGGTCAAAGTTGCGCGACCATTGCGCCACATATTGAGCAATTGTTTCCTTATCATATTCCACTTTTTGCTTTGGCGGAACAATGACGCTCGTTTCTGAAAGGCCTTTTTCAAGCCGTTCAGCATAATCCCGTAGTTTTACTGGGTTTTCCTGGTAAATTTTTGCAATTTGTTGCAGGGCATCAATCCAGTTTTCTTTGGGAAAATAGGTGCCGCCCCACACCGGCAGGCCATCGGGCAAGAGTACTACATTGAGTGGCCAGCCGCCCTGACCGGTCATAAGCTGGATCGCACTCATATAGATAGCATCAATGTCTGGACGCTCTTCCCGATCTATTTTTATGGGAATATAACTGGCGTTCATCACGGCGGCCACGTTTTCATTTTCAAAGCTTTCATGCTCCATCACGTGACACCAGTGGCAGGCGCTGTAGCCTATACTCACAATCAGAAGTTTATTCTCTGTTTTGGCACGATTGAGTACGGCATCACTCCAGGGCTCCCAATTGACGGGATTATGGGCATGCTGCAAGAGATACGGACTTGTTTCGTTGATAAGGGCATTGGTATGTTGTTTGCTCATCATCGGGGCGTTTAGATTTTTGCTTAAAGCGAAAAAATTAGAAATTAGATTGAATATCTACAGTTTTGCCAGGGCAGGATTTTATCCTATCGGCCTTTGACCTACGTTTATAGATGAACTCTTTTTCTTCAAAATCTCTTTAAAACTTGAGGAAATGGGAGATAAATCGCCATTATTATGTGATAATCGGGGGATTTTTATTCAAAAACAGTCGTTAATGTATGGGATAGCACCCAATCAATAAAAAAATCCCGCTTCCAAAACTGGATAACGGGACGTAAATTTTATAAAGAACCTACTGTTTATTTGATCTCAAAAGAGACTTTAAGATTGACCCTAAATTCAGTCACAGTGTCGCCGGTAACCACCGCACTTTGCTCGTGCACATAGACAGACCTTATATTATGTACGGTTTTTGACGCTTCCTTCACAGCATTTGCTGTTGCCTGTTCCCAACTTTTGTTTGAACTGGCCATTATTTCCAATACTTTTAAAACTGCCATGATTTTTCGATTTTGGTTAATTTGTATGTTAAAAATTGAAGATACGATAATAATCGCTTTCAAAAAATCAAAAGAGTGTTAATCCACCAATACACTGAGTTTATAAGATATATAAATCAATTAACCATTAATGGCCTCTACCTGGTTAATCTTGCCTGAAAGCATCTCTTTAAGCATGGTCTCAATCCCATTTTTTAATGTGAATGTAGACGAGGGACAGCCGCTGCAGGCACCTTGTAAAATGACCTTGACATTTTTGGTCTGTGGGTCGTATTCCTGAAAAAGAATATTGCCACCATCACTGGCTACGGCAGGTTTTACATACTCCTCAATGATGTTTACGATCTCTTTCGAAACGTCATCCAGGGTGTCAAAATGTTTTTCCTTAACGCTTTCGACCTGTGAGGGTGTTTGCCTGGCGTGATCAGAAACGATGGGCTTTCCGTCCGCTATATATTCCCTGATAAACTCCCGGACTTCTTGAAAGACCTCGTCCCATTCCATCACTTCATATTTCTGAACGCTGATGTAATTTTCGTCAAAGAAAACCTCTTTAACAAAAGGGAAATGAAATAATGCTTGCGCGAGCGGGGCATCTTGTGCCTCATCTATATTTTTAAACTCATAAGAGCTGGTAACCACTTTCTTATTGGTCACAAATTTCAGCACGGCGGGGTTTGGCGTGCTTTCCGCGTAAACAGTCACTGGGACTTTTTTTGCACTTGCCTCGTTAATGATCACTACGCCATTATCATTGAGGTAACTTTCAATCTGCTGTGCGAGTTCATTTTGCACATCGATCCACTCCACAATGTTGTATTTCTGCACCGCGATGAAATTTTGTGAGATATAAACCGTTTTCACGAAAGGGAGATAAAACAATTGCTGCGCCAAAGGTGAATTTGAGGCTTCGTCGATATTTTTAAACTCAAAACTATCGTGGTTTACCAAAAAGGAATCGGCCTCAAATTTTTTTATTTCGGGATTGCTGGTTGGTTGTATGGAGATTTTATACGTGCTCATAGCTAAAATTTGTGCAAATTTAGTCAAAAGGAGCATTATAATAGTTGATATCCACAGATAATGAAGCGCAAAGTGTTCGGATTTATTTAGCTTTACGGCCAGAAGGGAAACCTTATAAAAACGGTCCCTAAAACCCCCAATAGTATTTGCTTAAGTCAACGATTTTGAAGAAAATAGTACTCCTTATTTTATTAATATCCGCCTTCTGCGCACATGCTCAGGAAGGGGTTCCCGTGTATTCTGACTACCTATCTGATAATTTATACCTACTACATCCCTCAATGGCCGGCGCCGCACGGGAAAGCCAAATACGCCTTACCGCGAGAAAGCAGTGGTTTGATGTAGAGGATGCACCCAGCCTGCAAACATTGAGTATTAATGGCAGGGTAGGAGAGAAGGTGGGCCTGGGCATGATCGCCTTTAATGACAAAAACGGGTATTATTCCCAAAAAGGGCTTTATGGCTCGTTTGCATACCACCTATTGCTATCCAGAAATTATATTGACCTTAATCAGCTCTCCTTTGGAGTAAGTGTGGGCTTTCTTCAGAATTCCCTTGACGAAACAGAGTTTGACCCCAGAATTGTGGATCCCGCAATAGGCGGTGGTAACCCTACCGAAGGCTTTTTTAATGTTGATATTGGGATGTCCTATTATTTTCTTGACTTTTTTGCCCACGCCACGGTCAAGAATGTCCTGCCCCGCACACGGAAGTTATTTTCCGAAGAATTTGAATCGAACAACCAGCGCCGTTATATTTTTTCAACAGGCTATACTTTTGGGCGCACTGGCAGTTTATGGCAATATGAACCCTCATTGATGCTGCAGGCTACTGAGCAGACTAAAGAGGTTACAGGTGACATCAATTTTAAGGTATACCGCAATCTTGATTGGGGAACCCTCTGGGCAGGTATCTCTTACCGCCGCAGCTTTGATGGTGCAGAATATACGAATGATGGCATGACGGTAAGGAGCCAAAAACTTCAATATATTACCCCAATATTGGGCGTTAATTATAAGCAGTTTCTTTTTGCATATACCTATTCGTACCAAAATAATAGCGTGGTTTTTTCAAACGGTGGTTTTCACCAGATCACTTTGGGCTACGATTTTGGGGCAAAACGGGAAGAATATGACTGTAACTGTCCCGCCGTCAATTAAAAATCCAGAAATTCGACTTTTATTCTTATCGGGACATCTGATGTAAGTGCCATAAGAACCTGTAGGTTGCTGTTTGCGTACAATCTGTGTTTTATACGATCCGCGCTATTTTCTTCGGTAAGGGTTTTAGGATTTTCCAGATTGTATTTTTCCAGTAATTTTTGAGTCTGCCGCGCAACGGCCCTGCCAGAATCTATAATAGTAACCTGATGGGGCAAAAGGGATCTCAAAATAGGGGTAAGGTAAGGATAATGGCTACATCCCAAAACAAGATGGTCAATATGTGCCCTAAGCATGGGCTCCAGATATATTTTTAAAAGTTGAAGCATCTCCGGGCTATCTTTTTTTCCGGCCTCAATGAGTTCTACCAGCCCATTCCCTTCTACTTCAATCACCTTAGTATCTGAAGCATATAAGCCTGCCGTTTTGGCGAAAAGTGCACTGCTCAGGGTGCCTTGTGTTGCCAAAATGCCTATGGCCTTTGACTTGGATGCTAATGCGGCGGGTTTAATGGCTGGCTCAATGCCCACAAATGGAACAGTATAATTGTCACGAAGGAATTCAATGGCATTGGTGGTTGCTGTATTGCAGGCCACTACGATCATTTTACAACCCATTTCCAATAATTTTTCGGTATTTTTAACCGAAAGGGATACTATTTCTTCCCGGTTTCTTTTTCCGTAGGGTGCATTTGCGCTATCTGCGAGATAGATCGTTTTTTCTTTGGCTAGCAGGCTTATGGCCTCTTTCCAAATTGACGTTCCCCCCACGCCGCTATCAAAAAAACCTATAGGCTTGTTACTGAACATTTTTTGGATTTTGTAATGGGTTTTGAGACATGTCCGGCATTCTACTTTGATAACATGTTCCATTATGGAATTAATCCCAATTATGGAACTTCAAATAAATGATCTTGCTACTAATAAAGGCGAATTATCATTTTTAGTATGCCTACAAATTACAAGATGTATTTTGAAAAAAATGTAGAAAACTGATTGTTGGCCAATATTTTTGGTATCAATATTTTATGACGAAAGAATATGATATAAAAAAACCGCCCATTTGATAGGCGGTTTTTGTTGTTTAGTATGCGGTTTATAGAAACGAATGTCTAAATACCCAATTCTTTTTTAACGTCGGGCATAAGATCATAACCGTCTGCAAGAATAAGGCCGGCACCGGTAGTGCTGTCCATTACATATTGGTAGCCTTTCGCACGGGCAACTTTCTGGATGGCGGTACGCGCCTTCTCATAGACCGGCTTCAATAGATCAGATTCTTTTTTCTGAATATCTTTCATAGCGTTCTGGCGGTACTCGGCAATCTTGTTACGAGTGGTTTCTACCTCTTGTTGACGTTTGAGATTTTCTTCATCAGTTTGCGTTTCTGCCTCACGGCCATAACGCTCCATTGTTTTTTGAAGTTCCTGGCCCATATTCTGCATTTCGGTCTGGTAAGAAGTCTGTATCTTCTGCAGTTCTGCCTGGGCGTCTTTAAAGGCGGGCATTTGTTCTAATAGATCCTGGGTTGCGATATGCGCCATCTTAGAATCTTTTGCCTGGCCAAATGCCGTCATTCCCAAGATTAGGGCTGCTGCTACAACTAGGGTTTTCACTTGTTTCATTTTCGAATTAATTTAAATAATAGGTGTTATGATTAAATATTCATTTTTAGCCTAAATTTTCCATTTTTGAATCCCTTTAGGCGGGTTTTGTCGATTTTTTCAATTGTTGATGCTATCTTTTCTTTTTTGCCGAGCCTCCATAATGGAATCCTTGATGTGCTGGCGCGCTTCCAGGATAGAGTCCCTCCTACGCTGCCGTGCTTCCAGTATCTGCTGCCTGCGCTCCTCTGCACTCGATTGTGGAGTGGTATCCTGTGTGGTCGCGGGCTGATTCTCACGCCCTCTATTTTTGCGTGCTTCTAAAATTGAATCTTTTTTATGCTGACGTTCGTCCAGCAGTTTCTGGCGGCGCTCTTCAAAAGCTTTTTCCCTTGCAGCACGTTCTGCTTCGCGCTGTGATTTACGGTCATTGATCAGGCTGTCGCGGCTGGCCTGCTCATCTGCAATCTCCTGCTCTCGCTCTTGTACCTGACGCTCCTGCTCAGGATCTCTGGCCTCTTCCTTTTCCAATTCTTTTCGGTCTGCCCGGCTGTTGACCTGTTTTCTTCGGGAGGCGCGGTTAATGCTGAGAAGCACCTGATCACTCACATCATTTCGCTCATTGGCGAAAAGCATGACCAGATCGTCCGATTTATCTAAGATATAATCATACTTTTTGACCTTTCCCAGCTCCTGTACCGCATTGAATACCTGATCCTGAACAGGCTCTATGAGGGTCCTTCGCTGTATCATCAGGTCGCCCTTTGCGCCAAAACGTTTTTCCTGAAAATCGTATAATTCTTGTTCAGCAAATGAGATATCCTCATTGCGCTCGTCTATGAGCTCTTGTGTGAGCAGTACGCGCTCATTCTCAAGTGCTTTTTTCATAGCATCGATATCAGCCTGTTTTTTTTCGATTTCTACCTTCCACTGGGCAACCTTGGCATCCAGTTGGGCTTGTGCTTCTTTATATTCGGGTACGTTTTCCAAGATATAATCCATATCAATGTAGCCTATCCGCATACTCCGTTGCGCCGCGACCGAAAGGGACGCAAACAATATAACAACTAGGAGGGTAAAGGCTTTTTTTCTCATGAACAAAAGAAGTTTAGAAAATATCATGCCAAATATTTGAGCGGCGGCTAATTTATAAACTACGATTTAGATTTAAAATTTCTGGAGCCCTATATTTTGAGAGAATTTGAATTTTCTATAAAATTTTAGCTGATTTTTACCGGCAAAATTAGAAATTTTAATTTCCCCCATCCAAAACTGCCGTAAAAGATGGGTTTAACTTTTTACATTGCTTGCTCTCTTTCAATATTGAAAAAGGGAAAAAAAGTGTCAACGACCATATAAAATATCGGGATATCCTAACTAAAACTGCTGACCTATGATAAAATGCGTCTCCCAACCATTGGGCCCAACGGTTCCCGGTATAGGATCAAACCCATAGCCGAAATCAATACCAAGCAGGCCAAAAGCGGGCATATAGATACGTATCCCCGCACCGGCAGACCTATTGAGTAAGAACGGATTATAATCTCTAAAATTGTCATAGGTTGCACCGCCTTCAGCAAATGTCAACATATAAATAGAGGCTGATGGTTTTAAGGTAATCGGGTAGCGCAGCTCAAACTCAAATTTATTGTATATAGTTGCGCCATCATTTGTGGTAAGGCCGCTATCTGCAGACCTATCAATGGGCGTTACCTGCTGATTGGGATATCCGCGCAGGCGTATAACTTCCCTACCATCTAGGGCATAGCCGCCCAGGCCGTCCCCACCTAGGTAAAAACGGTCAAATGGGGGGATGCCGCGGTCATTGTTGTATGCGCCAAGGAATCCAAATTCCATTTTGCTGCTCAATACAAACTTGCCGACAAGCGATGTAAACCACTGACCTTCCATTTTAACCTTATAATATTCAAGCCATTTAAAGCGCTCCTGATCTATCTCAGCGATCCGATCCTGATCACCTGTGGCTACTGCCTCTTTGCGGTCTGCTGCCAGGTTTTTGTAATCTACCCCATTCCAAAGGGAGTAGGGAGGGGTCAATTTCGCTGTTAGGCTGAATTTTGAACCGCGCCGTGGGAAAATAGGGTTGGCATCGGTTTCATTTCTGGAAATCCCAACGGTGTAGGCCAGGTTTTCAGAAGAACCATTACCAAAGGTGAACAAGCCTACATTATAATTTTTTAGATTAAAGTGCTGAAAACTGATCGCATTGGATACGTAAAAGTAGGGGTCAGGTCTTTCTAGTCGTGTCTGGATACCTACAGAACCTCCAGTAATGTCAAAACGCTGGTTTTTATCTGGTTTTGCATTTCCGTTGGTGAAATCATAACGGAATTGCTGGCTATGACTAAAGGATATGGAAGCTTGTACCGGCTTTTTACCACCGAACCAAGGCTCAACTAAAGAGGCACTATAGGTACGGTAAAAAGTACTGGCCTGTGCGCGTACGCTGAATTTCTGGCCATCGCCCATAGGTAATGGCTTATATGATTTTTTGTTAAAAATGTTCTGTATGGAAAAGTTGTTGAAACTGAGTCCTAGTGTACCTACAAAACCACCGCCACCGTAACCACCCTGTAGCTCGATCTGACTAGCTCCCTGCTCCACGAGATCATAGTTGATGTCAACGGTGCCAGCATTGGGGTCTGTGTTTAAAAATTGTGGATTGAGTTGTTCGGGGTCAAAAAAACCAGTTTGCCCAAGTTCGCTTACCGTTTGCACCACAGCAGCCTGACTGTAACGCTGGCCTGGGCGGGTACGCAGACTACGATAGATCACCCGGTCTTTGGTCTTGGTATTTCCTGTAACGGTTATGCGGTCAAAATAGGCGAGCTTGCCCTCTGTGATCCTGATCTCAAAGTCAATGGTATCATTTTCAACATTGGTTTCTACCGGATTAATGGTAGAAAAGAGGTAGCCATTATTCTTATAGAGGTTAGAAAGATCGTCAGCATTGGGGTCGCCACCTTTCATAATCCTGTTTTTGAGCAGGACACCGTTGTACACATCCCCTTTGGAAAGGCCCAATTGCGCCGCGAGCTGTTGGTCTGTATAAACGGTATTGCCTAAAAAGTCGATATCCCCTATATAATATTTATCCCCTTCCTCAACATTTAGTTTAAGGGTAATACGATCGTTGCCTTCTTTGATAAGGGTGTCTGAGGTGATACGCGCATCACGGAAGCCCTTCTCTTTATACTTATCAATGATTTTAGCTTTATCCTTCTCGTATTCTTCCTCAATATACTTGGAGCGTTTCCAAAACCTGAAAAAGTTGCGCTGCTTCGTTTTTTTCATCTGCTTGCGCAACTTAGCGTCAGAGAGCTTTTCATTGCCCTCAAAATCAATATTTGTAATTTTTACCTTATCACTGTTTTCGATGTTCACAAGCATATTTACCTTATTGGTGGCTGTGGTATCGGTAACGGGTTTGGTGAGAATGGTCACCTTTGAGTTTAGGTAACCTTCTTTTTTATATTTATTCTCAATGTAAAATTTAGTCTTTGTAATCAGGTTTTCGGTGACTTTAGCCCCTTTTTTGAGGTCATTATCATCGATGAGCTCTTTGGTTTTTTTCTCTTTAATACCGGTAAAAGTGACTTTATTTAGTTCTGGGACTTCAGTAACGCGTAGTTGTAGATCTACTTTATTGCCGTGTACCGCGGTTACACTAAAGCTGATATCGCTAAAAAGGCCGATATCCCAGAGTTTTTTGATCACTGCACTGATACGGTCACCGGGAAGATAAACGATATCACCCGGGCGCAGCCCTGTATAGGTGATAATGGTCTGCTCATTGTACTGCTGTGAGCCCACGACGGTGATCTTACCTATCTCATACTGCTTAGAATCACCGGGTGTAAGGCCGGTCTGGGCGTTAAGGGTAAAGGTGAAGGTTAGGCAGTATAGCAAAACTGCAAGTATGGTGGTTGCCCCAAGGGGCTTGTGCTCAATTGATCTGCTCACTTGTCTTTCCAAATCGTCTCTCTCTTTTCTGATAATTATAAATTGCTTCGTACAGGTGATCCTTTTTAAAGTCCGGCCACAGCACCGGGGTAAAATAGAGCTCGGCGTATGCGATTTGCCATAATAGGAAATTGCTTATACGTTGTTCACCGCTCGTGCGGATCAATAAATCCACATCTGGCAGGTCATGCGTGTACAAATGTTCTTTAATGACTGCCTCATTAATTAAATGTGGCGAAATTACGCCATTTTTAACTTTAAGGCTTATATCCCGTACTGTTTTTATCAATTCCTCACGGGCGCCATAACTAAGGGCTAGTGTTAACCTCATGCGCGTATTGCTGGCTGTTTTTGCAATTACCTCTTCAAGTTCACGCTGTGCTTTTTCGGGAAGGGAGGTCAAATGGCCAATGGCGCCCAGCGAAATATCGTTATCCTGCAGGGTTTTTATTTCAGCTTTGAGCTGGGCTACGAGTAATTTCATGAGGGTGTCAACCTCAAGTTTGGGCCTATTCCAGTTTTCTGTGGAGAAAGCATAAAGGGTAAGATTTGGTACGCCAAGCTCTGCACAGGTCTCAACAGTCTCTCGTACTGAGCGTGTACCTTTTTTGTGCCCTGCAATGCGCAGCAGGCCCTGGCTTTTGGCCCAGCGCCCATTACCATCCATAATGATGGCAATGTGCCGGGGAAGTTTGGTCTGGTCTATCTCGTCGATAAAATTCATGTGTTTTTTGTTAAAAGCCGCAATAGCAGGGCCGTCTCCCAAAGGTATAACTTATGATGATTCCGCTGTACATATACCAGTCGTTTGTATTGGGATTGCCAAAAGCGGTAGTGCCCAAGGTAGGGGCAGGCACGCTTCCGTCCAGGTTATCGGCTAGGGCATAGCGCGCGCCTATCTCGGCAGAAAGTACCCAGTGCTGTGCAATGGCTTTTTTATAACCCAGTACAATAGGTATCGAAAAATTAAGGTTCCTCCCACCATTTACAAGGATGGGATCACCATTATCGGCCAGGCTCCGGCCAAACTCATCGTGATAAAACACATTAAAACCGGTGTATAAATAGGGAGTGCCCGGCAATTGGAAACTCCGGGTCATATCAAATTCCCAAAAATCAAACTCCATGCCCAGCGATCCCTCAATGAGCGGCCCAGAAAAATTATAGCCGCGCTGTTGCCGGCGGGATTCATCAGATTTTTTATCATCAGCTTCCAGATTCCCTATAAGCAGGCTGCCCCTAAAGGAATGTCTTGGGCTGCGGTTCCATCGCAGCACTCCGCCCACCGCAGGCGTGTTAGGGGCAATATACCGTGTGCTGCCCACATCGCCTACATAATTGAGCCCACCGGCGGTCAGGCCTATTTCATAGGTCTGCGCCTTGACCATAGTACAGTATAATATGGCGATAAAGCTAACCGTCAGATACTTCATAGGCTTCAAAAGTTTGCAAATATAACAATATTGTCAAGCCTATGGCAATCCACGGGCATGTCTTTGTGTTTAACAATAAATACGACCGATTATTGCATTGAGGAGATGGGCTTTGGTAAGGCTGGTACGAAATAATTACGCGTAGAAAACAGTAAAATCAAGGCTTTTCTGAAAATATTAGATGAAGGGCAGGGTGTAATAAGTTTTTGGCTTTTCGTTGATTCTCTATCTGGGCATTACCTTTAAATCCTCATTGGATTTCTCCGCAACGCTTTCGCGAAAGCAGTATTGGATGGCCAACGCAGAAATTGCATGCATAGCAAAAAAGCTGAAAAAACTCGATCCCAAATTTCTCAATTCCTTTTATCCTCGCCCCAAAGTAATTTTTTGCGCAAGGTGTTTAAAAATGTGTCTTCGTCAAGGACCACCAGTGGAATAGAGAATTTTGCCTTTCTGAGTGTAATGGGTGTTTCCACAGGAAGGGTAGCGATACGGGAGTCCATCGATATCAGATGGCTGTCTTCCCTACCGGAAACGGTAATCATGATCTCAGTATCATCTGGCACAACCAGTGGGCGTGCATTAAGATTATGGGGCGCAATGGGGGTAATGATAAAACTGGGCGTATCTGGCATGATGACTGGTCCACCGCAACTTAAGGAATAGCCCGTTGAGCCCGTGGGGGTTGATATAATTAGGCCGTCAGCCCAAAAATTCGTGAGTTTTTCGCCGTTAAGGCTTGTCACTACAGAAATCATCGAGGTGCTGTTTTTGCGACTTACGGTAACCTCGTTAAGGGCAAAGTTGAGCGGCCCTAATTCTTCCTCATGCCCAGTAGCGGTGATGGTGATGAGCGACCTTTGAGAGATGGTGTAGTTTTTATTTAAAATCTCTTCGATACTGCTCGCGATGCGTTCTTTTTGTACCGTGGCAAGAAAACCCAATCTACCGGTATTGATCCCAACGATAGGGATATTGAGATCTCTGATATAAGTGACGGTCTGTAAGATCGTACCATCACCTCCTATACTAAAAAACAGGTCGTAGCTGGAATCCAGCTCTTCAAAGGTGCTAAAATGTGAATAGGTCTTACTGATCTCCTCATTCTGGTTGATCAATTTCAAAAAATTAACCTCAATGATAACCTCAATACCTTTCTGATCTAGGATATCAAGCAATTGCTGCACATAAATCCCGGAATTCTCGTGGTAAAATTGGCCGTAAATACCTATTTTCATAGCGGTGATTAGGTGTTTGATCCTAGCATCGTGACTTATGACGAAGGTTAAGATTATACAAGATGATAAGGGGTAATGACAAGAGGGTTTTGATCTTGTTAATTAATTTCAATAGATCATAAAAAAAATACGGAGCCACTTTTACGATAGTTCATCATTAGTTTATAGCTTGCATAAAAATTTAGGCATAGCCTGATATACTTATTAAAAATCCTCTCTTTAAATACTCAAATATTTCTCTAGATAATCTGAGCGTTCCCTAAGATCAACCAGAAAAGCATCTTCCTGATGCGTAGATATAACATTGTAGCCATATCTTCTAAAAGCCTGTAATATAGCGTTAAGGCTAGTATCACTGCCTACCTTAAGAGAGATCTGTGCAACATCATTCTCTGATTTAGAAACGAGCGCGCCAAGCATTTTCCCCTCATTGGACTCCACGATTTGACTAATCTCGCTAAAGCTGTAATCGTGCACCCCTTTTTCTATAATGAGTATACCTCCTGGCTCGCTCATAAACGGGGTTTTGTTAAAATAATTGATAACGTCCTTTAGTTCATAGTAACCCAAATAACGATTTTGCCCATCAAGTACAGGCATAAGATTGGTGCTGTTAAGACCAAAAACCTCAAGAATATTTAGCCAATTGGCGTCTTCCCTAACAAAGAAGCCTTCGCATAGGTGCATTTGCCCGGCGATGGACTCATCTGATTCGTGACAGTGCACATCGTTTTCTGCCAGACAGCCCATGTATACGCCCTCTTGCATAACGGGTATATGGGAATACGTGGTCTGGCTAAAAATTTCCTGCGCCTCGCCAAGCTTGCTGCTCGTGTCGAGTGGGGATATGTCGTTTACAATATAGTCTGTGATCATAATAGCGGGGTTTGTGTGCAATTTAATTAAAAAAACGGGGGCACGCGGTAGCCAACTTTGTATTTTTGTCGTGTATTTTAAGATAAAATGACAATGACAAAGTTGAGCGTTAATGTAAACAAAATTGCCACCCTGCGCAATGCCCGGGGCGGTAATATGCCCAATTTGCTTAAAATGGTGCCAGATATTGAGCGTTTTGGTGCTCAGGGCATCACCATTCACCCGCGGCCCGATGAGCGCCACATCCGTTATCAGGATGCGCGCGACCTCAAGGACCTAATTAAGACAGAGTATAATATAGAGGGCAATCCGGTCGAGAAGTTTATAAAACTGGTGCTTGAGGTAAATCCCGATCAGGTGACACTGGTGCCCGATGAGGTAGATGCCATCACCTCAAATATGGGCTGGGATACCATTAAGAACAAATCTTTTCTTGTGGAGGTCGTTGATGAATTTAAGCGCAATGGCATACGCACCTCCATCTTTGTGGATCCTGACGCCGCGATGATTGAAGGCGCAAAAAATATAGGTACAGACCGTATTGAACTTTATACTGAGGCTTACGCGAAAGGATTTGCGGATGGCAACAATCTTGTGGTTAAACCCTACGTAGAGGCAGCCCTACTGGCTGATGATCTTGGACTTGGCATCAATGCAGGGCACGATCTCTCGCTGGATAACCTGGGATTTTTTAAAGACAGCATCCCACATCTTAAAGAAGTAAGTATTGGTCACGCACTTATTTGCGAGTCTCTCTATTCCGGTCTTGAAAAAGTGATCCAGGAGTATCTGAAAAAACTGAGTTGATGAAATTATACAGTAAAATCATAGGTCAGGGCAGACCATTTGTGATCCTACACGGCTTTTTAGGCATGGGCGATAACTGGAAAACGCTGGGCCGCCGTTTTGCCGAGCATGGGTACGAGGTGCATCTTGTGGATCAGCGCAACCATGGGCGCAGCCCACAAAGCACTGAATTTAGCTATGCCCTGATGGCAGAAGACCTCAAGGAATACTGTGATGATCACGAGATTGGCGATGATCTTATTCTCCTGGGGCATTCCATGGGGGGGAAGACCGCTATTAAGTTTGCCGTTACCTATCCAAAAAGGGTGTCCCGGCTCATCATCGCGGATATTGCACCACGCTATTATGCCCCGCATCATCAAGAGATCCTGAATGGGCTGACCCAGCTACAGGCCACTGAGACGGCAAGACGGTCACGTGGTGATGCAGATGATTTTTTGGCCAACTATATTCCTGATTGGGGCACACGTCAATTTTTATTAAAAAACCTGTACTGGGAGAAAGATAAAACCCTAGCACTGCGCATGAATCTCCCCGTCCTTGCCAAAGCTGAAGAAATAATAGGTGAAAGTCTTGATGAAAACGAATGTTATGAAGGTAAAACCTTGTTTTTAAAGGGTTCTAAATCAGAATATGTACAGGACGATGATGCTCAATTGATCCATGATCGCTTTCGCGAAAGCAAAATTGTTACCATCCCTGAAGCAGGACATTGGCTACATGCTGAAAATCCCGAAATTTTTTATGAGGAAGTGATTAATTTTTTATAACATTGTTCTATCTATTTCTTATGCATGCATAATATATAGAGTTAAATATCGTTGATTTTTACGGTATTGTTAATATTTGCACGGCTTACATGCCAAAACCCAAATCTCATTAATCCGTTACCGACCTATGAAAAAATTAATTTGCTTAATCGTTTTCGTGTTATCCGTCACCATGACCTATGCCGGTGGTTACCGGGTTGCCCTTCAGGGACAGCGCGCGCTTGCTATGGGTCATACCGGTGTGGCTTGGGTAAACTCTGCTGAACTTGCCTTTTTTAACCCCGCCGGGCTGGTCTATCTAGAAAATAAGCTCAATGTCTCTGCAGGGGTAAGTGGTGTTTTTTCTGACGTGGTCTGGCAGAATGATGCCTTTGGTCAAAGCGCTCGTACAGATAGCCCTATGGGCACACCATTCTATATTTATGGCTCTTATGCAGTGAAGGAATGGTTGAGTGTGGGCCTTGCAGTATATACTCCTTATGGTAGCCGTGTAGAATGGCCTACGGACTGGGCCGGATCTCATCTGGTTAATAATATAGATCTTAAGGCCATTTTTGTACAACCTATGGCGAGTATAAAGATCTCCGATAAGTTTAGTGTAGGCGGCGGACCTATTTTTGTGACGGGCAGTGTCAATTTTAACCGCAATGCAAACCGTACGCTGACTGACCTTGATGGCAACCGGGCAAACGTAACAATAGACGATTCTGGTGTCACCGAATGGGGCTGGTCTGTAGGCACCATGTTCAGTTTTACCGATAACTTTAGAATAGGTGCAAATTACCGGTCTGAGATCATTCTTGATTCTAAGGATGGTACGGCCACTTATGCTAATTTCCCCAATGATACAGGGCAACCGCTGGATATCAATGGTGATGGCGTGCCCGATGTGCCGGCCAATGGGAATACCGGTTTTGAGGCCTCCTTGCCATTACCTGCAGAACTTACTGTTGGCCTCTCCTACAATTGCCAAAAATGGACGGTCAATTTTGATTATACACGCACCTTTTGGGATGTTTACAAAAACCTAGATATTCAATTTTCAAATGGCCTGGAATCCCTTAATCCGCGTAATTATAAAAATTCTTCGCAGTATAAATTCGGGTTTCAATACGTGGCCAATGATATGATATCGTTGCGTGCGGGTTATTATTTTGATCAATCACCGGTTCAGGAGGGCTATTTTGCACCTGAAACTCCTCGTAATGATGCCAATGGTTTTACCGGAGGCCTTAGTTTTAATGTTTCGCAAAAGCTTGCCATTGATGCTTCCTTTCTTTATCTCAGATTTAAGGAGGTTAATGCCTCTTATGATTATTATCAGGAAAATGGCCAAAATGTACCTTTCGGCGGAACGTATAAATCCAGTGCTTTTGTACCCGGTCTGGGCATTAGCTATAAATTATAACAGTATTTGTCATGAAAACCTATATAAAATATTTGGCCCTGGTGGCCATCTCGCTCACCGCATGTGAACCAGAACTTGAAAATCCGATTACAGATAAAGGGTATTACTCCACAGGGAGTGCCGATCTTTCCAATTTTGTGGCTGTGGGCAACTCACTTACGGCTGGCTATGCAGATGGTGCGCTTTATGTAAACGGTCAGGAAAATTCCTTTCCCAATATTATGGCTAAACAGTTTGCCCTGGCCGGCGGCGGTACCTTCACCCAGCCCTTAATGGCTGATAATTTGGGAGGTTTTGTAGGGCTTGATGCTTTCCCAAACCGTTTTGTGCTCGCCTCTGGAGCAGATGGTGCCGCCCCCATTAGGTTAACGGCAACCCCGGCTACAGATTTCACAAAGGTACTCTCTGGGCCATTTAACAATATGGGCGTGCCCGGGGCAAAAAGCTTTCATTTGGGACTGGCCGGCTATGGTAACGCCGCTGGTGTTTCGGCAGGTACAGCAAACCCTTATTTTGTGCGCTTTGCAGCGGCGCCAGATGCAAGCGTGATTGGTGACGCCATTGCGCAAAAACCTACTTTTTTTACCCTATGGATTGGTAACAATGATATATTGTCATTTGCTACAAGTGGTGGCGTAGGGGTTGACCAGACTGGCAATTTAGACCCAAAAACCTATGGCTCTAATGATATTACCGACCCTAATGTTTTTGCCTCTGTATATAGTGGTTACGTACAGGCGCTCACCTCGGCAACTCCAGATGGGGTTTTGGTCAATATTCCGGATGTAACCTCGATACCCTACTTTACCACGATTCCCTTTGCGCCGCTTAGTCCTGCTGATCCTACCTTCGGCCCTCAGATCCCGACATTAAATGCGACTTTTGCTCAGCTCAACCAGGCATTTGCTTATTTGGGCGTGCCAGAGCGCTCTATCAGTTTTAGCCAGACCTCTGCCAGTGCGGTTGTGATAAAAGATGAGTCTTTGCCGGATATCTCTGTGCAGCTTGTACAGGTCTTGATGGGGGGCGGGCTCGATGCGCCCACGGCGACCTTATTTGGCCAGCAGTTTGGTCAGGCGCGGCAGGCCAATTCTACAGATCTGTTGGTTTTGCCCAGTAGATCGGTGATTGGCAAACTCAATGAAGTACGATTTAAACAGTTGACTGATCTTGGTGTGCCACAAGAACTGGCTGGACAGCTTTCGGTAAACGGGGTGACCTTCCCTATGGAGGACCAGTATACATTGACCGCCAACGAGCAGGCCATGGTCAAGACCGCACAATCGGCCTACAATACCACAATTGCAAATTTAGCTTCGGCAAACAACCTTATCCTTCTGGATGTAAAAACCGTGCTGAATCAACTGGCCACCACGGGTATTCCTTATGATGCGGGAACATTGACCTCAACATTTGTGACGGGCGGCGCGTTTTCACTTGATGGGGTGCATCCTACCCCGAGGGGTTATGCCTATCTGGCCAACCTGATGATCCAACAAATCAATGCGAAATACGAGGCCAACATCCCTATAGTCAACCTAGCTGATTACCGCACTGTTCAGGTGAGCGGAAGTACAGATTAATATTTTTCTAAACGCAACCGCTATAGCTGTACAGATATTGTGGAATTCACATCTAAAAGTTAAGACCCATTGTGCGCACTCATATTTTTTTAAAGAGGCCTTGTTTAATACGGGCCTTTTCGCGTTTATGGCGAAATCTGGTAATCTACGAAGGGATCCTTAAATTTAAAGTTCTATAAATAGGGCAGAGATAAAAATGGTAAATAATGAATTTTTTCTATTTCTATATATTAAAACAGCTTTTTAATTAAATAATTTCACTTTCGTTAAAAAACAGAAAGCCTTTTTATTATATTGGTTTAACCATACATCCACAATTTTCCTGTCGTTATGAAGATATTGATGAAGCTTCTCCTTACCGCAATTGCGGTGGTTATACTTGCCCGTATCCTGCCTGGGGTTTATGTGGAATCTGCCGTAACGGCGTTGGTATTTGCCGCTGTACTGGCGGTTTTTCGCCTATTTGTAAAACCTGTTTTGATTCTGCTCACACTACCTATTACGGTAGTGACGTTTGGGCTCTTTCTGCTGGTGGTCAACGCGCTCATTATTATGATGGCAGGTTATCTTGTGCCCGGTTTTGGGGTGGCTTCCTTTTGGTATGCACTTCTATTTGGCGTTCTGCTCGCGCTTTTTCAGTCCCTACTTTTTGCCTTTCTTCCTGACGAAAAGCGCAGGGAGTAAGCCCCCTCATTCGGTGCTTTGTTCACAGTTAAAAAAAATGTACTTTTGCACTCCTATTTTTTATACGGAAAACTACCATAGCTAATGAACATTACGAGAGAGAATATAGATGAGCTAAACGCGGTACTCAAAGTTGATATTGCAAAAGCCGATTACGAGGGAAAAGTGGAAAAAATCCTCAAAGATTACCGCAAATCCGCAAATATACCGGGTTTTAGAAAAGGGCACGTTCCTATGGGCCTTGTGAAAAAACAATATGGTAAGGCGGTTCTCGTGGATGAGGTAAATAAGATTTTACAGGATAATCTGCAAAAATACCTGACCGAGGAAAAACTTAGCATCCTGGGAAACCCACTTCCTAAAAATCAGGATGAGCTGGATTGGGACACTCCAGATTATACCTTTGAGTTTGAACTTGGGCTTTCGCCGGAATTTGACCTTGACCTACAACCTGAAAAGCCGATCAAGGCTTACAAAATCGTAGCCAATGACAAAATGATCAACGATCAGGTGAAAAATATTCAAAAGCAATATGGCAAACTTATCAATAAGGATAAAATAACCGAAGGGGTTGAGGTGACCGCTACCTTTAAAAATGAAGAAGAGGGCATTGATAATGAATCCACTTTTGAACTCACAGAGCTGAGCGATGCAAATGCTAAAGCACTTTTGGGTAAAAAACCAGGAGATAGTGTAAAGTTGAATACCAAAGATCTTTTTAAGGAAGATAGCGGGTATTATAAAAACCTTAAAATTAATAAAGACGATGCGACTGAAAAAGATGTTGAGGTAACCCTCAACATTGAGGAAGTGAATGAAAGGGAGCTTGCTGATCTTGATCAGGAACTTTTTGATAAATTGTATGGGGAAGGTGAGGTAAAATCTGTCACCGAACTTAAAGAAAAAATTAGCAAAGATGCCGAAGCTCAGTTTGTGCAGCAGAGCGACCAGCAAATGCTTAATGATGTAACAGAATCACTTATTGAAAACACAAAATTTGAGCTTCCTGATGAATTTTTGATTCGCTGGATACAATCCTCGGGAGAAAAGGAACTTACTGAAGAGGAAGCTCAAAAAGAATATGAGCGCTCTCAAAAAGGTCTTCGCTACCAGTTGATAGAGGGTAAGATTATTGAAGAAAATAAACTTCAGATCACTTTTGAGGAAATCAAGAGCTATGCCCGGGAAATGATCACTGCGCAGATGGCACAATATGGCCAGATGACCCCAGATGAAAAGCAGCTTGACGATATCAGTGCACGCATCTTGAGTAATCAGGATGAGGTAAAACGATTATCTGAACAGTTGATGAATAAAAAAATGCTCGATTTTTATAAGGAAAACGTCAATTTAGAGACTAAGGAAGTCAGTTTTGAAGATTTTGTGAAAGAGGTCTATAACTAGTATCCTTTGACTATTTGTAGTATCTTTATGGTGTTTGACTTCGGCTGAACACCTTTCTGGCTTCATTTATAAACTGTTGGGACTCTCCAAAAAAAATGAGTCTAAGCGGTAAGTCAAAGGGATAAAAAATCAAAAACTATGGATTTTAATAAAGAGTTTAAAAATTTTGCGACGCGGGATCAAGGGATAGACAGCATGTATTATGACAAGATCATGAGCAGCATGTATCCTGTATCCCTTACGCCAAATATTATAGAGGAGCGTCAGATGAATGCAGTGGCCATGGATGTTTTCTCCCGTTTAATGATGGATCGTATTATCTTTCTGGGAACAGGCATCAATGATCAGGTGGCCAATATTGTTCAGGCTCAATTACTGTTTTTGGCAAGCACAGATTCATCCCGCGATATTCAGATTTATATCAATTCGCCCGGTGGTAGTGTCTATGCAGGGCTTGGTATTTATGATACTATGCAGTTCATCGCACCAGATGTGGCGACAATCTGTACCGGTATGGCAGCTTCTATGGCAGCAGTGCTTCTCGCTGCTGGCGAAAAAGGTAAACGTAGCGGCCTTACCCACTCCCGCGTGATGATACACCAGCCCATGGGCGGCGCACAGGGTATGGCAAGCGACATCGAGATCACAGCACGTGAGATCCTGACATTAAAAGAAGAGCTCTACAAGATCATTGCTAAGCACAGTGGCCAGACCTATGAGAAAATTCATGAGGATAGTGACCGTGATTACTGGATGAAAGCTGAAAAAGCCTTAGAATATGGCATGATCGATGAAATATTGACTAGGGATACCAAATAGTTTTCCCGAGTTTAAAACGAACTTAATCTTAGATGGCCGTAAACCCAAATTTATGGCCATCATAAACCCGATTTATGGCTAAAGAAGAATTGGAATGCTCGTTCTGCGGGCGTAAGAAACCAGAAACTAACCTGCTTATCGCGGGGCTGGATGCTCATATTTGCGACCGGTGTATTGAGCAGGCACATGGTATTGTGCTTGAGGAATCCAAAGATATGAATCACGGAGACCTTACCAAAGACCTCATGCTCAAAAAGCCACTGGAAATCAGGAACTTTCTAGAGCAGTATATCATCGGTCAGGACTACACCAAAAAGGTGATGGCCGTAGCGGTGTATAATCATTATAAGCGGTTGTTACAATCAAGTAGCGATGATGACGTAGAGATACAGAAGAGCAATATTATCATGGTAGGCCAGACCGGTACCGGTAAAACACTAATGGCCAAAACCATTGCGCGCATGCTCAATGTTCCACTTGCGATTGTTGATGCCACAGTACTTACCGAAGCAGGTTACGTAGGTGAAGATGTAGAGAGCATACTTACTCGGTTGTTACAGGCAGCAGATTATAATCTGGAAAAGGCCGAGCGCGGCATTGTATTTATAGACGAGATCGATAAGATTGCCCGCAAAAGTGATAACCCCAGTATTACCCGTGATGTAAGCGGCGAGGGTGTGCAGCAGGCGCTTTTGAAATTATTAGAAGGTACAACGGTAAATGTACCGCCAAAAGGTGGCAGAAAGCATCCTGATCAAAAATTCATTGAGGTTAATACCGAAAATATCCTCTTTATCGCTGGGGGTGCCTTTGACGGCATCGAGCGTGTAATCAGTAAGCGGCTGAATATGCAGGCTGTAGGTTTTTCCGCCAGCAAGCAGGAGAAAATCTATGAGAAGGATAATTTACTTAAATACATCATACCTAAAGACCTTAAGGATTTTGGACTGATCCCTGAGATCATTGGCCGTCTACCTGTGCTCACATATATGAATCCGCTAGATGCGGAAACCTTACGGGCCATCCTTACAGAACCAAAGAATGCCATCATCAAACAATACCAGAAACTTTTTGAAATGGATAACGTGGAGTTTGATATCACCGAAGAAGCATTGGTATATATTGTCAATAAGGCCATTGAATATAAATTGGGTGCACGTGGATTGCGCTCATTATGTGAAGCTATTTTAACCGATGCCATGTTTGAACTGCCCAGCAACGGGGAAAAAGAGCTGCATGTAGATCAGGAATATGCCGAACGGAAACTAGCAAAATCAACCATTAAAAAGTTGAAGGCCGTTTCTTAAAGACTGAAAATTATAATTATTTAAAAACCACATCCTGTTTAGTAGGATGTGGTTTTTTTAATTACAGAAGTTCAATATTTTATAGTGTTGGTCTGCTTATAACTTTCGATCCTCTTTGGTAAAATCAAGCATCCAGCCTGGATATTCCGGGGCAGGTTTGCTCAGTTCGTCCAGCTTGCTCATTTCCTCTTCTGTAAACGTAACCTCGGTAGCTTTTAGGTTGTCCGTTAATTGGTCAGCATTTTTCGCACCTATGATCACACTGCTTACCGCTTGTTGCTGCAACAGCCAGGCAATGGAAAGCTGTGCTACTGAGGCCCCTTTGCTTTTCGCCATGGGGCGCAGTACATCTACTATATCAAAAGCCCGGTCCTTATTTACGGGCGGAAAGTCAAAATTGTCCCTTCTCCCACCAGCTTTTGAATCCTCCCTATCATATTTGCCACTTAAGAGCCCGCCAGCAAGTGGACTCCAAACCATTAAGCCTACTTTTTGATCTTTCAACAAGGGTACGATCTCACGTTCCAGGTCGCGGCCGGCAATGGTATAATAAGCCTGCAGCGATACAAAACGTTCCAAGTGGTTGTAATGTGAATAATCCAAAGCTTTCATGAGTTGCCAGGCCGCTACATTACTCGCTCCTATGTAGCGCACCTTACCGCTGCGCACGAGATCATCAAGTGCACGCAGTGTTTCGCTGATTGGGGTTATTGGATCGTTAGAATGTATCTGGTAAAGATCAATATAATCGGTATCCAACCGTTTTAGACTGGCTTCCACCTGATTTATTATGTGCTTACGGGTCAGACCTTTTTCATTGCGACCCTCGCCCATACTGCCCCGTACTTTTGTGGCAAGAATAAGCGAATCCCTGGATAAACCGGCATTTTTGATTGCTTTCCCTGTGATTTCTTCAGATAGGCCTTCTGAATAGATATTAGCAGTGTCTATAAAATTTACACCCGCATCTACGATAACCTGTTTCAAAAGCGTTATCTGCGCCTTTTTGATCAACGCCACCTATATCCTTTAAACCTTCCCTTTGCACCAAAAGTCATCGTACCAAAGCACAAGTCTGACACAAAAAGGCCTGTATTTCCTAATAAGTTGTATTTCATTATCGTATAGATTGAATTTTTAAAATATAAAGTTACTTGATGGAACAATGCTGTTGAAATATCGTTCCCTAATTCTTTTATAAAAAATGCCCAGCGGTTTTTCCAAATCTTAAAAGATCACTTATGAGGTTGCCATTTTAAAACAATGGGTTATTTTACCTATCCTAAAAATTAAATTTTTGACTATGAAAGCAATTCAAATAAGCCAGGCAGGTGGCCCGGAAGTGCTGCAACTGGTAGATATCTCTGATGTGACCCCAATGGACCACGAGGTATTGATACAGGTAAAAGCCGCAGGCGTCAACCGGAGCGATATACTCTCCCGTAAAAATCCTGATACTTATGGTGGCGCTCAAGGCGAAAAAATAATTCCCGGGCTCGAAGTATCGGGGATTATTGAAGCGATAGGGGAACAAGTCACCTCCCGAAAAGTGGGCGATAAAGTCTGCGCGCTGATCACCAGCGGAGGTTATGCTGAAACTGTGGCGGTAGATGAACGTCAAACCTTACCAATCCCCAATGGGTTGACTTTCGCGGAAGCGGCCTCTCTGCCTGAGGTTATTTTTACCGTCTGGTTCAATATTTTCCAACAAGCCAAAATCCAGAAAGATGAAAAACTTTTGATTCATGGCGGTACAAGTGGAATCGGTATGATGGGTCTGCAAATGGCCAAAGCATTGGGCATTACCACTTATTCTACTGCAGGGACTGGTGAAAAAGTGGATTTTTTAAAAAATATGGGCATAGATCATGTCCTGAACTATAAAAAGAAAGATTTTAGCAACATTTTTAGAGACGAAAAAATCGATGTGATTCTAGATATGGTAGGAGGGGAATATACGCAGAAAAACCTTGAAATTTTGGCTAAAAACGGGCGTTTATGTTACATAAACGGCATGAATGGACTCCAACCAGAAATTAATCTCTGGACCATTATGTCAAAACAGTTAATACTTACGGGAAGCCTACTCAAACCCCAGCCCGTAGAAGTAAAGGCCCAGATCGCGCGGGAAGTTGAACAAAAAATCTGGCCCTTACTGGAAGATAAAAAGATAAAACCGGTCATTCATCAGACTTTTCCACTAGGGCAAGCGGCCGATGCGCATCGTCTGATGGAAAGCAGCGATCATATTGGTAAGATTGTGCTTATAGTTGAGTAAAAGTGTAAGGAAATAGCTTATTACATTTAATGTCTTTTTAAAATTCACAGCTAGAAAAATATGCTATTTGCAATGAATTTGATGTAGGCTTCGCATTTAAACTGGTTCCGTAATTCCTATCAGAGTTGAACACCTTAGAAGTTTATTTTTTACCCCAAATCATACATCCATTCCAATGATCATCTTTAATGGTGATTATAAGACTACCGAAATCATCGGATTTACAAGAGCCTCTAAATTGGCCACCCGAACTGGAAAGTGTTTTAATATTTCCTGATTCGTCCCGTGAATAGTCTATTTGAATGTCTTTGTCAATAACGTGTAAAATATCAATTCGAGATTTTAATTCTACGTCATCCATGTCCCTGTCTATTCGAATAACTAAATCTAGTTCCGAATTCTCTATGAACTGGTATACGTCTTTTTCCGCAATTTGTGTCTTATTATTTTGCCCTAATAATTTTTGGAAACTAATTAATACTAATACTGGAATAATAATTTTTGCTATTTGTTTCATTTTTCTTTGAATTTAGACAGGTTATACAACGATTGAACTGAGCGTTGCGGGATTTTGCTGGATTGACCAAGTTGTAATTTAAAAACATATTTCTTTATTTCTCTTAAAGATACCTGATTTTAAATCGATTATGAAATATTTTACAATCTAATTACGAGTATACTTTCTAATAATTGTAAATTAAAATCGCATATTCCTAAATTTAAAAAAAACCTTATATCCGTTGCTTACAAGTTTGGTTGTTTCTTTCATGAAAATATTCGCCTGCTGACAATTCAGTCCACTTAGTAATATTGAAACTCTTTAGAATGTAAGATCGTGCTGGTGTTGGGTAGACTACAAAAGGAGTATTTGGTTTTATACTTTTCTAGTAATGAAGATTTTTTATCTAAAACTTTACTATTTCATAATATAAAATTCTAGGCGCAATATTTTTTTCTCAGCTCCCGTGCTTCCTGGTCGCTGGTATAGCCGTGCAGTAAGAGGCCTTCTGTACAGCTGATTTTCCCACTTTTTATTTGATCTATAATATGGCCTTTATATTCGTCTGAATTTTTAAAGCGGGGCGCTATCAACTTTACGGCTTGCTTAATATGTAAGTTTTCTAATTTATGTTGCATAACTAGGTTAAATAAGATTTCCTCAAAATTTGACCTGTGGAGACTGCTTTGTAGTTTGATAAAAAATTCGAAGGTTTCCGAATCAGTTTTGATCGTTATTTTATTTTTGACACCTTGGCTTTTTTGTTCCAAGGGTGTTCTGATCATCATATTTATGCGCTCATTGTAAAACGCATCAATATTGATTTTTAATTCATTTATCGTTTCATGCAGGATCGTGTGTTCACTGTCTATCGTGAAGGATCTTTCATTAAAAGCTAAAATTTTTGGTTCCGAAATGGTGATATTTTCAAAATCCCAGTATTGGTATATATATGAAAAACCAATTGGTATAAATGCCAACAGCATTAGCCAAAAAAAAAGAGCGCCAAATTGATCCCTTGGCGAAACATTATGGTCAATCATATAAAACAAAAATCCTAAACCAACTATCACCAATCCACAATTAAAGGATTTTGTGGTAATAGAAGCATGTTCTTTAATGGTTTTATATGCAGTGGCGGAAAAATTCACTTATGAGCGTTATGAATAGCCGTTGAAACTATCGTAAACTGGAAGGTAGAAATGCAGTCGCGAAAGATAACAGAATGTAGGTTAATTATATATTTGTTTGTGCTTTCTTTTATCTCGTTTTCTGTCATTTGTGTCTCACTTTTTCATTGTGGCTCAAATATGGATAACATACCATTACGTATATCTTTTTTCCTTAGAAAGCAATATAATTATATTTGTTGAAAAGCCTAATAAAATATTTCGAGCTCTTTATTCTTAAAAATCATGCAAAACAAAACACCCCAAAAACCGTCAGTTTGTGGGGTGATTTTGATAAAAATCGGTTAAAAAACCAAGCATCTGATCCTGCGTTGCAGCAGGGCCAATACCTTTTGTGCATTCGAAGCTCAAATTTACTATAAATTGGGTTGATTTTCACCTCATTGGTTGGCTAGCGTTTTTATTCAATTTTAAGCGTGGCAATTGCCCATTCATTTTGAGCTCCAGTACCTTCTTCCACTTTAACCAATACTTAATATGCTGTTCCTTCCGCATTAAAGAAACCAAAGTATCCTTGTGAATTATAGATTTTACCATCACCATTACCATCAGGGATGAAAAAGGTAGGAAGTTCCATAGTTCCTTTAAAGGCTAAATAATCGGTTTCATATTTTCTAACCTCATTGCTGGGTTTTTCATCCCAACTATCACCTGCGGTAAAAATTGCATAGACTCTTTTAGCTTTACTACTAACAATCTGTTGCCATCTTCTGAAATCCAAATATCACCGCTGAATGGAAAATCACCATGATAGGGCAAGTCATAAAGATATTGAGCAGCCCCGTTACCAATATCATATTTTTCGAAATCTGAAGGTATAATGCCATTATCTGCACCGTATATGTAGTTACCTGATGGATGTAGTTTGACCTTTGTCCGCTCCTTTATGGAATTAATATCAGCAAAATAAACATTATCAGAGAGACTTTACGAATAAATAAGTGGCGTTTTTGGGTCGCTTTCTCCAGTATTTAGTTGCAATCAAAACTTGAGAACACTTGTATTTTTGTCTAGGTATAAAACAAAAAAAACACCCCGGAAATTCGCTTTTTCGGGGTGTTTTTGGATAAGATATGGAAGATTTTACTTGTTTTCAGCCAATTCGTTTTGATTGCGAAAAACCAGTTCATCATCAAAGGCGTCCAGTAATATAATACTGTCCGTTGTGATTTGCCCACTCAAAATCTCTTTGGAGAGTTTGTTGAGCACCTCTTTTTGTATCGTGCGCTTTACGGGCCTTGCACCAAATTCGGGCTGAAAGCCTTTTTCTGCAAGATAGGCAATGGCCTCTTTGGTCGCATCAAGGGTGATGCCCTGTTTGTCAAGCATTCTGGTGACGCCTTTTAATTGGAGGCTTACCACCTGCTTGATGTCTTTTCGCGTAAGCGGACTGAACATAACAATATCATCAATACGGTTAATGAACTCTGGGCGTATGGTCTGTTTTAATAAGCCCAATACTTCCACTTTTGCACCTTTTATGGCGGTCTCAGGATCTTTGATAGTCTCAAATTTTTCCTGTATGATATGGCTGCCCATGTTTGAGGTCATAATGACGATGGTATTCTTAAAGTCGGCCAGGCGGCCTTTATTGTCGGTTAACCTCCCTTCGTCAAGTACCTGCAAAAGGATGTTGAAGGTATCTGGGTGCGCTTTCTCAATTTCGTCGAGCAGCACCACAGAGTAAGGCTTGCGGCGCACCGCTTCAGTTAACTGTCCTCCCTCATCATAGCCCACATATCCCGGGGGCGCACCTACAAGGCGGCTTACGGAGTGCCGCTCCTGATATTCGCTCATATCAATACGGGTCATATTATTCTCGTCATCAAAAAGGTATGCTGCCAGTGCTTTGGCAAGTTCGGTCTTGCCCACGCCTGTTGTGCCTAAAAACAGAAAGCTGCCCACCGGTTTTTTCTGATCCTGTAGACCGGCACGGCTGCGGCGTATGGCATCGCTCACGGCAACAATGGCTTCGTCCTGACCTACAACGCGCCGGTGCAGTTCGTCCTCAAGATGCAGCAATTTTTCACGGTCGCTTTGAAGCATTTTGGTCACAGGGATGCCGGTCCATTTTGCGACGACCTCTGCGATATCTTCGCTTGTAACCTCTTCTTTGATCAGGGTGTTTTCGCCTTGCGCGGCAAGAATTTCCTGTAATTTTTCTAGCTGCTCTTGGACATCTTTGATCTTTCCGTAACGCAGTTCTGCCACCTTGCCGTAGTTACCTTCACGCTCGGCGCGCTCCGCCTCCAGTTTATAGTTTTCTATATCCTGCTTGGCATTCTGGATGTTGTCTACAACATCTTTCTCGCTCTTCCACTTGGCGTTGATCTCATTGCGCTCTTCTTTTAGGTTAGCAAGATCTGCGCGCAGGCTCTTTAACTTATCATCATCCTGCTCTCGTTTAATGGCCTCGATCTCGATCTCCAGCTGCATGATCCTGCGGTCGAGCACGTCAAGTTCTTCGGGTTTGGAGTTGATCTCCATGCGCATTTTTGAGGCTGCCTCGTCCATCAGGTCAATAGCCTTATCGGGCAGAAATCGGTTAGTGATGTAGCGCTGCGAAAGTTCAACTGCGGCGATAATCGCATTATCTTTGATGCGCACCTTGTGATGAGTTTCATACTTCTCTTTGATACCGCGCAATATGGAGATCGCACTCTCTGTGTCTGGCTCGTTAACCTGTACTTTTTGAAAACGCCTTTCTAAGGCTTTATCTTTTTCAAAATACTTTTGATATTCATCTAATGTGGTCGCGCCAATGGCCCGCAGTTCACCTCGGGCAAGTGCAGGCTTAAGGATATTTGCGGCATCCATTGCGCCCTGACCGCCACCGGCGCCCACGAGGGTATGTATCTCGTCAATAAAGAGTACAACGTCCCCGGCACTGGTGGTCACCTCTTTGATCACCGCTTTGAGTCGCTCTTCAAACTCGCCCTTGTATTTAGCACCGGCGATCAGCGCGCCCATATCGAGTGCCCATATCTGTTTTTCCTGTAAGTTTTCAGGTACATCGCCATCAATAATACGGTGGGCGAGGCCCTCAGCAATGGCGGTTTTGCCCGTGCCCGGCTCGCCTACCAGTATGGGGTTATTTTTGGTGCGGCGTGAAAGAATCTGGAGAATCCTACGTATCTCTTCATCACGGCCTATAACCGGGTCTAGCTTGCCGTCGCGGGCAAGCTGATTGAGGTTTTTAGCATATTTGCTTAAGGAGTTATAGGTTTCTTCGGCACTTTGAGAGGTCACGCGATCCCCCTTACGAAGTTCTTCAATGGCGGATTTTAAATGTTTTTCGGTCACACCCTGATCTTTTAAGATCTGCGCGATCTTTGAGCTGGATTTAAAAATGGCAAGTACTAAGTGCTCAATCGAAACGAATTCGTCGTTCATTTTTTTTGCAACAATACTCGCTTCATTTAGGGTTTTTGTAGCTTCTCGCGAAAGCATAACATTCCCACCACTTACTTTAGGAAAACTGGTGAGTGTACTGTCTAATATTTGTTGCAGCAGGGCAACGTTTACATCAAGTTTTTGTAATAAAAATGGGGTGACATTTTCGTCAACTTCAAGAATAGCTTTAAAAATATGCTCATTCTCTATCTGCTGATGACCATAACTTTGGGCAATCTGCTGTGCCTGCTGTATGGCCTCCTGTGCTTTTATGGTAAGATTATTAAAGTTCATATCTTATATATTATTTATAAAGCATTAGCAATTGCTATACCCTTACAAATTAATGACATTTTGACACCAAAAATTAAGAAATTAGATGACAAAATGTCGTTATTTATTAAAGAAACTATACGGATTTTCCTCTTTAAAATTAAAGGAAGCTGGGCAATACTGCTGTTAATAAAGCGATAATTAGCCAATTTTAAAAGACAAGATTTTAAAAAATCAAGCCGATTCGTTCATGAAGAACATTAAACTTCGGCTGCTATAAAAAAGTGAGAAGAGAAAAATAATGCCTCCTTATTCAACGTATTGCTGGGCAACCTGAATACTTGATTTTCTAGTAATTCCTTTGCTGTAGTTAATGAGTAATTTTTTCATTTCTTCAGGTCTTATTGGTTTGGTAAGGTAAAAATTAACACCAGATTCAAAGGCTTTTTTTCGGGAGGCCTCAAACACATCGGCAGAACAGGCAATTATGGGAATGGAATAACCAGCATTTCTAATGGTTGAGGTTGCCTCAAAACCATCCATTACTGGCATATGCATATCCATGAGCACGAGGTCAAAATCCTGATGGTTTATTGCCTTAACGCCCAAGGCGCCATTATTTGCGAAACTTACCTCAAGCTGCCATTTTTTAAGAAGTTGCTTTACGTATAATTGATTGAGCTTATTATCCTCAACGACCAAAACACGTAGGGCATTTAAAATCCCGTCCTGCCCTTCATCTAATGAATATTGGGAGGAATTGTTAACCTCCACTTCCTCATTTATGATATAGGTAATTGCAAAAGAAAACGAGGAGCCCAGTTCAAATATGCTTTCGACCTCAAGCTTTGACCCGTGTAGTTCTATAAGCTGTTTAGAAATGGAAAGGCCGAGACCAGTACCTTCATTTTTAAAATTGGTGAGTTGCGGAATCTGATAAAAACTTTTGAAAATCTCATGAAGTTTATCTTCTTTTATGCCGATGCCTGTATCTTTAACGATAAAGCCTAGTTTAATCTCCTTTTCGGTTTTATTAATTATCTTGACAATAAGATAAATATTGCCCTCTTTTGTGTATTTAATTGCGTTGCCCAACAGGTTGGTTAAAATCTGGTTTAGCCGGTGCTGGTCACCCAGTAAATTTTTCGGTATTTCTGAATCTATTTTTACATGAAGATCAAGTCCTTTTTGTTTGGCTCTTACTAAAAATCCCCTGCCTAATTTTTTGATTAATTGGTGAAGATCAAAATTAGCCTTCTCCAATAGCACCTTTCCGGTATCCAGCGCTGAAAAATCTAGTATATCATTGACCAGGTGCAGTAGGTTTTCCGCGCTATAATGTATACTCTCAATATTGTTATGGTTGCTTATGTTGTCATTCTCATGACCATCTTTGAGTAGTCCTGACAGGCCAAGTATCACATTAAGTGGCGTACGTATCTCATGGCTCATGTTTGAGAGAAAGGTAGATTTGGCCATTGCGCTTTTCTCTGCGATTTCTCTAGCTTTCATCAGTTCTCGTTCGTGCAGTCTCTTTTCTGAAATATCCCTAATGAATAAATTATAAAGAAATTCATCCCCCTGTTTGATGGGGTTAATGGATACTTCCAATACTATATGCTGTCCTGATCCAGTGATACTTTCCACCTCTTCCCTGTGGCCTGTTGTATTAAGTTTTTTATTTGCTGTATATTTTAGAACATATCCTTTAAGTATTTTTCCAAAGGCAGGTAAACCCAGCGTATTAAGGTTGCAGCTATATAAGTATTCCTTGGGGTAGCCCAAGATTTCGGCTGCACGACGGTTTACGGTTTTGATTCGAAAATATTTATCAAAAAGAATGATACCGTCCTGAGCGGTCTCGAGAATCGTACTTTTAAGCCGCTCGCTATCTTCTAGGGTAGCCTGAGCTTTTTTACGCTCAACCACCTCACGCATTAGTTTGTTATTAATCGTTTCCAGACTGCTTACTTGCTGTTGTAACATTTTGTGCATCTGTTTTTTACTGGGCAGATCTACCATTTCCTGATTGAGGAAATCTTCTGGGACTATATTTAGGGTAGCGGTAAAGGCATCGAGGAGATAGTAATTACCAAAGTATTTTTTATAAACAGCATGATAAACATTAAGGACCGCATTTTCTCCAAGGGAATCTTTGAGTTTATAAAATACGTCGAGACTTAGATTAAGCAATCTCTTTTTTTGTGTGGGGATATTGATGTTTGGGTCTATATAATCTATAGGCTTATCGAGCTCGTACTGTGTTTCCAATAAAAAGGCATCGCTAAAATGTCCCAAAACATTAAGTGAGCGCTCCAGTACACCTTTTAAGAGCAATCGGCACAGTAAAATTTCCTGTATTGCAGAAGTAAAAAAGATGATTTTAAAACTCAGAAGGTTCTGTAGTTCTGAAAATTTGTCTCGTATTTTTTCACGAAGAGTGTCGCTGCTTATAACATTTCTACTTGTATTGTCTAGAATATCTTTTTCCAAATGGAGATAGATCCATGGAAGTTTTTCCAGTTTTTCAGTATATCCCATTCTATAGTAAGACTTTAAATGCTCTGCAAGTAAGCTGTTTTGTTTGTAATTGGGATGTAGGTCTAAAAGGTATCTGATCATCTGCTCAATGGCCGTAACCGTCCCGTCCCGTGCGGAATTATTCTTTTTCTTAAATATGTTAAATAGAAACTGTAATGACACCTATTATAATTTACTTCCTTTATAAATACGGTAAAAGCCGAAAGCTGAAAGCCCCCAGGTCACTATTAAAGCCGCAAACCAGGCAAATTGACCAGCGGTGACCCCTAAGATGGATTGAAATAAATTGTAATCATACAAGTGATCTACCTGCATATGCAGATGTCCTATGGCCATAACAAGAAATCCCCAGGCCAATAAATTCATCCCTGCACCAAACTTTCCCCCTTTAAGCCTTGCTGCTGTCATAAAACTGAAAATAACAGCAATGAGCAGAAAAGGGAGTTCTAAAAAACCAAAAATCTCTGCAGCTCCCATGGCTGACGCATGTTGCATCATGTGATCTTGGATTAAATATATACCTATAGATGTTTTCATAATAAAATTTTAGACGTTTAAAATGCTAAAATACTTGATAAAGTGTATATTAACAATAATTTATCAAAATAAAATTAACTTCATTTAGAATTTTAGACAGAATAATTTAAATTTTCCTTGTTCTACAGTATACGATTAACTACAGTTTAATTTCGTTGTTTGAAGTGGTATTTATTTTTAAGCATTTTTCTCTAAAATTCTATAAATACATTTGAATTATATTTGCCAATAAATAGGCGAAAACCGAGAAAAATGAATAAATATGGGATTGTTTGACAGATTCAAAAATCAAAAGGATATCGTAAAAAAGGAATTAAATGTTGTGCCTTGGATACCTTTGGACCGCGAGGAACAGTTGGAAGGGATAAAAGAACTTTCCAACGCAATTCCAGTCTTAATATTCAAGCACAGTATAACTTGCGGTATTAGCCGGATGGTACTAAAACAATTTGAGAAGGCTTATGATATTGATGAGGAAGAACTAGAACCTTATTTTCTCGACTTGAAAAAGCACAGATCTGTGAGCGATCTGGTTGCTAAGGTTTTTAAAGTGCCACATGAAAGTCCACAAGTTTTGATAATTAAAGCCGGGGAATGTATTTATGACACATCGCATGGCGGGATTAGTTTGCAAGCCGTTAAAGAATACATTTAATACAGCCATAATTTTGACTTTAGAAGAATGCATTGACAATGTAAAGAAAGCTGTGAGCCTGCTATATTATCTTTATTTACTGATATAGAACGCAGAATAATCACTTTTCTCAACGCAAAGGCGTTTTACTTGATATTATGACCGGTATTTATTGCACCTATATCTCTCAAGAGAAGCACACTCAACTATTAAAAGATGTCCTACCTGAGTCCACAAAAGAATTTCAAGATAAAATCAGAAGTTTTAGAAGATGGCAGGACGCTCAATCATCCTTGGTGGGAAGGTTACTTTTAAAGTGTGGATCAAAGCAATTTGGGGCACAAGTTGACCCCAATGAATTGCGATTTAATGCAAGTCAAAAACCCTATTTCAAACATTCACCTTTAGCATTTAATATTTCTCATTCTGGCAATCTAGTAGTCTGCGCCATTTCAGATTACTGCGAAATAGGACTTGATATTGAACACTTGCGGCCAATTGAAATCAGTGATTTTAAACCACAAATGACCTCAAATGAATGGTCTGATGTTGTAGATTCAAAAAACACCATAAAGTCATTTTTCGACTATTGGACACAAAAAGAGGCTGTTCTAAAAGCCCATGGCAGTGGGATGAGTACCCCTTTAAAGTCTTTTGAAAATAGAAATTACAAAACCCACGTGAACGGCGCCGATTTTTTTTTAAAAGAAATTAACTTGGATAAAGATTATGTATGCCACTTGGCTTTTAATGGGCGGGCTGATCCTGAAATTTTAGGGCCTATGCTTGTGGATGTTGTTGCTCTCGCATAAAATATTTGCACGTGTTCCCTCCAAAAAATCTATTAATTCAGTTCTCAGCATTTCTAATATCGAGCACATGTTGCAGGGCGCGGGCGGTTTCCAGACTGTAAGGATGACGGATTAGATCGAGATGATCACCAGGTATATTGTGTATGTTTACACCTTTAAGTGCAGCATTTTTCCAACCTAGGTAAATTGGATCATGCATAAAAAAAGTTTTTTTATTAGCTCGGAATAGATCCACCTCAATATCTTGTGGAATAAGATGATAAAGTTTCATAATACGCTCGGTCATTTCTCCAACAGCTCGGTAGGCTTCCTGCTGATATTGCTGCTCTTTTGTCCAATTTTCACCAGACTTCATGATTTTGTTCATTTTTCGCTTAAAGCGGAATTGAAAACGCTCACGGCTCTGCACTATTTCTTTTAACACAGAAATTCTTTCTCTTACAAGATAGCCCAATGAGGCCCATTTTTTGGCTGAGGAGGATGAAAAGCAAAAGCGAGGCTCGACATAAGTGTCTAGCAAACCGAGCATGCTGACTTTTTTCCCTTCTTTTATTAACTGGCGTGCCATTTCAAAGGCAACGATTCCCCCATAAGAATGACCCACCAAAGCATAAGGCCCATTCGGGTTTTGTTTTGTGATTATAGCTATATATTGCTCGGCAATATTTTCCACTGTGATCGTTGATTCGTTTATGCTCTTGACTCCTATACCTTGTAGCCCAAACACGGGCTGGTCATCATCGAGACTTTTGGCTAAATCTTCAAATTTCCGAACATGAAGACCCACACTTCTAATGAGATAGAGAGGCTCTTTAGTGCCTTGTGCCTTTATAGGGATGAGCGCACCCTCAATAGCGATTTCAGTATCTTGATCTAAAAGTCCCGCTAGCTTATAAATAGTCGCATACTCGAATAAAGCAGTGAGGGGCAGCCTTTGACCGATTTCCTTTTCTAGCTTTGTCATGACCTGAACGGCTGTTAACGAATGACCGCCCAATTCAAAAAAATCGCTGAAAATATCCACTTTATCAACCTCAAGATAATTTTCCCAAATTTGTGCAATCAACTTTTCCATTTCTGTGCGCGGCGCAGTGTAGGGTGAGGAGGTTTCATTTGTAATAGTGGTCTCACAAAGTGCCTTGCGATCCAGTTTGCCACTGGGTGAAACAGGAAATCGCTCATGCACCCTAAATTCCCGCGGTACCAAGTGGGCGGGCAGTTGACTGGCCAAGGCTTGTCGCCATTTGTCGATTTGTTTATTGGCGGCTTCAGTTGTTTTGGTTGGTACTATGTGTGCGATTAGGTGGTCCGTGCGCGATAATACGACTGCAGCCTTGATATCGTCCAATTCGGTTAGCGCTTGTTCAATTTCGGCAGGTTCAATACGATGCCCACGTATTTTAACCTGCTCGTCCAGACGCCCCAGGCATTGTACATCGCCCGAGGGTAAAAGTATGCCGAGGTCACCCGTGCGATATAGTGTGGGGTGGCCGTTCGGCGTAAGCGGATTTTTTATGAATTTTTCCTGGGTTAATTCTGGCCTTTTCCAGTAGCCCAGTGCGACACCATTACCTCCGATACATATTTCACCGCTTGTTCCACGTGCTGCAAGACGGTTTTCTTTATTTAGTATATAAAGCTGTGTATTGGCGACTGGTCTGCCTATATAGATTTTTTCGTCCTCTTTTAGAATTTGTTTTAGAGTCGCGAAAATTGTGGTTTCCGTAGGGCCATAAAGGTTCCAGAGGGATCCGCACTTAGGTAGCAGATGGTCGGCAAGGCTTTGCGGTAGGGTTTCCCCGGTGCAGAATGCCTTGAGTTGAGGAGATCCTTCCCAGCCGGCGTCCAGTAGCATCTGCCATGAAGTGGGCGTTGCCTGTAATATGGTGATGTCTTCTTTTTTTAACAATTCAAGAAGTAAACGGCCATCACGCACTGTATCAGTATCAGCAAGTACAATACATGCACCTTTCAGCAAGGGTGCAAATAATTCTACCCCGGCAATATCAAAGGATATGGTGGTAATCGCCAAAAGCTTGTCGGTTTCTAGTATTCCCGGGTTTTCGGCAATACTGCATAACAGGTTGACAAAATTTTTGTGGGTGATCGGCACACCCTTGGGTTTTCCGGTCGAGCCGGAAGTATAGAGTATATAGGCCATAGCCTCCTGATCTACATTTACGACTGGCGGTGTTTTGGGATATTGATGCGCTTGCGCCAGAGCGTCTTCTAATACTAAGGTATCAGTCTTTTCAACAAAAGAATTAAAAAATTCACGTGTAGTCAAACAAAATTGGGCCTCTGCATCTTGTAACATAAATTCCAGTCGTGGCCTGGGGTACGTTGGGTCCATGGGCAGATAAGCCGCTCCGCATTTCATAATAGCCAGTAACGCGATGAGCATTTCAGGCGATCTCGGTACCGACAGCCCAATAATATCGCCTGGGCGAATACCTTTTTCAAAGAGTACGTTAGCTAATTGATTGGCCTGCTCATGCAGGTTTTGATAGGAAATTGACTTACCATTGAAAATTAAAGCTGACCGCTTCGGTGTAGCAAGAGCCTGCTCATACAGTAGTTTGTGCAGGGTTGTTTCAGGATAGGAAACTTTAGTATCATTTAAATCAGCATAGGCGACATCAAAATCTTTTTCTGTAATTTCACCCAAAATTTCATTGGGTTGTGTTGCAAGTTTGTTGACCAGATTTTCAAAAGAGGCCATCATTTTTTTGATGGTGTCTGGCTTAAATAAGTGAGTGTTATAAGACCATTCTAGGGTGAGCCCATGTTCTGAACCGGTGGCATTTAAAAAAATCTCAAAGGTTTCAAACTTCCGGGGGTTACTGTGCAATGTATAGGTAAGATCAGTGAAATGGACACCGTCAGTTAGGCCGAGGTCTATATTAAAAACTACTGGTACTAGAGGAATTCTCGAGACATCACGGGTTATGGGAAGCTTTTTGAGCAAATGGCCAAAACTGAGCTGCTGGTGATCGTAAGCATCAAAAAGGGCAGGTTTTCTTTGTTTCAGATATTTAGTAAATGTTTGATCAGGACTGATAATAGTCCGCAAGGGCAATAAATTGGCACAATGTCCAATTAACTGTTGCATTCCCGATACAGATTGACCAGCTGCCGGAAGTCCCACAACCAAATCATTCTGACCGGAAAGCTTACTTAAAAAAATTTCAAATGAAGCCAAAAGTGTAGTCACGAGGCCACAACCTGCCTGTAATCCGGTTTTTTTGAGTGAGGCAATTAAATTTTCGTCAAGCGGAAAATCCAAGCGTGCGCTCTCGTATGTTCTGTGAGCTGGCCGCTCAAAGTCTGTCGGTAGGTCAACCTGTGGTACAGATTGCTCATACTGATGAAGCCAAAATCGCTCAATATTCTCATAATTTTTGCTTTCTAGAAGTTCCTGTTGTGCGTCAGCAAAAGCACTAAAGCTTTTCGGTTTGGGAAGATCAGGGCTTTTATAAGCTCTAAAAGCAGAATAAAGCGCTCCAAGTTCCTGTAGCATAATGCCAAAAGACCAGCCATCACAGATAATATGATGCGCTGTAAGCACAAAATGGTGTTCATTCTCGGCTATTTTTATCAGTCCAGCCCTGAAAAGCGGACCATTTACCAAGTCAAAAAGAAGCTGGGCATTTTTATGAAGATAGCTTTTTAGGGCATGGTCTTTTTCGGTAATGGAAAGTTTAGAGATATCTTCTTCTCGCAACTGTGTTGTTCCCTGTTCCAGAACGCTCATAAAACGGCCATCGGGACTGAAGGTGGCCCGCAGCGATTCGTGGCGTTCTACGAGAGTTGCTACTGCTTGAGCCAATGCTTTATGGTCAAGTTTACCCTTGAGATTTAGGGAAATAGATTCGTTATACGCCTTATTTGCGTTATCGCCTCCCAATTTACACGCTGTCCAGATTTCTTCTTGGGCTTGTGAGGTACGGATTACGCTTGCAATTGCTGATCCATTAAACGGATCGTAAACTATATTTTCAGGTAAATAGGTAGATAAATGTTTCATGATGCAACGAATTTTTAAATGCTAGCATCCGTTGGACTAGTTGGGGTTAAATCCTTGTTTGAAGAACCGATCTGTGTATTTAAGGCAGAAAGGCAGACTTTCTTTTTTATTCTTATCCAAATATTGCTAGGTTGTTCACCCTTAAATGTTAGCTAAATCCTTTAAAATGAAAAAAAATGAATTCAAACAAGTTCTAAAATTTTTTGCCAGCGACCTATTAGGTATTAATCAGGTAGTTTGGGCCGCAAGAAAAATTTTATTTACATAAGTGATACAATTTTGACCTTATAATCCTTTTTACATAGGCATATTCGTTTTATTTTAATTAATTGTGGAATGCATTTAGAAATTTTTGATGACCAAATTGTCATTAGTGAATTTCTTCCATTTGAGGATTAGCATATATCTTTTAAATGTACCAAAAAATGTAACTATCTAGATAGTTTTATGTTATAAATCAATTTTTACATATTCACCGTCTTTACGAGAATCGGCAATAAACCAAGCAGGATTTCCATCCCCATCCCTTCCCAGGCGAGCACCGGGTATGGGAGGCATATTAAGTTCTGCAGAGCGGGGTTTGATTTTTGAGTTTACATTATTTTTGACATTTGTACCAAAGAAACCTGCGGTTATTAGTTGGTCAATGCTTTCGATAAACTTACTGATCAACTGGTCTACATCCATTTCGGTATAGCTTGTGGTTAGGAAACAGGGGAATCCATCAAGTATATGGATGCCTTTTTCGCGCATGAGTACAAAAAGGAGGTCTGAATGTGGGATTTCTTCAAGAAGTTTTAACCTCCAAAGGGAGCCAAAATGAACAATTTGCATTGGGATTTTACGTGTTGCAAAGGCGATATTAAGCTGCATTGCCAAATCTTGTGTTATTGCCGTTAACCGCTTTTGAAGGTCAGGTCCTTGTTCTTTCATTTGGATCAGGGAGGCTTTGGTCGCGGCCAGAGCCAGAGGGTGTCGTACAAAGGTTCCGGCAAAGTAGGTTACACCCACTTCGGGAAAGGAATCATCCCCGTACTCCCAGAAACCACCGTCGAGCGCGTCCATATATTTCTTTTCACCCATAATTGCACCAATGGGCAAACCACCACCTATAACTTTGCCATATGCAGCAACATCTGCCTTGATCCCAAAAAGAGCCTGCGCGCCTCCTGGGTGCATTCTAAAACCGGTAATAACCTCGTCAAAAATTAGCGTAGATCCCGCTTTTTCGGTTATTTGCCGTATTTCTTTTAAGAAATCTACCGGCTGAAATTCGGGCCGTCGGCTTTGTACGGGTTCTATAAGCACTGCAGCAAGTTCATGTGCCCGCTCGCGTATGATGTTTAGGCTTTCTTCGGTTCCATAATCCAGAATCAACATGTTTTGTACGGTACCGGGCTGTATTCCAGCTGCAGCGGGAAAGGTTTTAAATTTACGCGAGCCGCGTACGATGGCCTCGTCGTTTATACCGTGGTAAGCGCCGGAAAAAGCTACGATCAACGAGCGGCCTGTAACCGTGCGGGCAATGCGCATGGCGCCCAGCACAGCTTCTGAACCGGTATTACATAGAGCTGCACGGTCATGCCCGGTAAATTCGCACAGGAGTTCGCAAACCTCACCAGCCAGCGGATGTTGTGGTCCTACCTCATAACCAAGCTCAACTTGGTCATGTAGCGCTTCTTTAATAAAATCTGGCTGATGGCCGAAAAGACAGGAGCCAAAACCGTTAAGCGCATCGATGTATTCGTTGCCATCAAGATCCCAAAGCCGATTACCTGCAGATTTTTTTATAACAAGTGGATACACCAATGCTTTTGTTAATGGCTTAAAGCCGGAAACTACCCGGGGATCTGCCATTATTTGACGATGTTTTTGGGCGTAGGATTTACTGCTGGCAGTTTTTTTATTGTATCGAGTTATTAAATCTTCCAGGAATTGATGCTGCTTGGCATCAAGACCTGTGGATTGCTTTTCTATTCTGGGTGAAGCTCCAAAAGGTTTTTTATGTTCGATTTTTTCTTCTTCTGTACGCGTGTCGCTATCTGTAGATGGGATATTTATAAATCGGTTTACGGGGGGGTCAGTGGGTGTGATAGACGAGCCTGCATCTCCCCCCTGCAAAAGAGCTACTTGTTTCCCTATGAGTTGGAGCTGTTGTGAGATAAGGCCTAAAGCAGAATTTGAATCTCCACCTGTCTCTAAATTGTAGGGAAGAGGTGCAGGCGCCGGTTTGCCATTAATCTGAGTTACTGTATTATTTTGTGCGGCAGGCGCGTATTTGGCATCGGTAAGGTTTTCTGAAAGATAATCAGCCAGCATATCTGGAGTGGCCAATTCTTCGTTGAGTTGACGAAAGGTGATCGGGAGGTCAAATTCTTTCTTACAAGTTAACGCCATTTGGGTAAGGATCAGCGAGTCAAGCCCCAATTCTAAAAAGCTGTTGCCATAATCTGGGGCTTCCAGATCGATCCCAGAAGTATTAGAGATAATTTCAGCAATTTTTTGAAGGAAGAGTTGTTTCCGCATGGCTATTGCGTTGTTTTCGTTAATGTTGATTGTTTTTTCTGGAGCAATATGATATTCTTGAATAGCTTTGACGGAATGCTTTGGCGGATCTACCCAACACGGTTTACGATCAAAAACATAGCTAGGTAGCGCTATCTTTTGTCGATTTTGCCCTGCATAAAATGCGGTCCAATTGGGTTCTAGACCTTGTAACCATAATTGGCCTAAAGCGTTGAGTATGCCGTGATATGCGTTTTCATCATTTTTTGGAACAGGAAGGCTTGTCGTACACTTGAGAAATTCACCCTCTTTTTTTCTGCGGGTCAATGTAGTCAGACCACGGCCGGGCCCAACCTCTAGAAGATGTGGATCTTCGATTTTCATAAGGGTGTTCACCGCCCCAGTAAAGTTTACGCTGGCACGCATGTGATTTGCCCAATAATTGGGGTCTGTAGCCTCGGCATCTGTAAGCCATGTCCCAGTTACCGTAGAAATAATTGGCAGATTGGGTGTATGGCGATGCACCCGTTCCACTTCCATTTTAAATGTGGGTATAACGGGATCCATCATGGCTGAATGAAAAGCATGGCTCGTAGACAACTGCATGCTGGGAATATCCTGTTGCTTTAATGTTTTCGCGAATGCGTTTACCTCTTCAGTTGTACCGGCCACAACAGATAAAATTTCTGAATTTGAAGCAGCAATCGACAGTTTGGTTGGCAGGATTTCCCTTAATTCCCCGGCAGCAAGTCTTACGGATAGCATGCTGCCGTCAGGGAGGGTACTGACCAATTGACCCCGAAACGCAATTAAATGAAGGATATCTTTAAGACTGAAAACACCAGCCAGGTGTGCGGCAACAAACTCACCAATGCTGTGGCCACATAATACATTGGGTTTAATGCCCCAACTTATCCAGAGTTTTGCAAGAGCATATTCAATTACAAAAATGGCAGGCTGGGTAAATTTTGTATTGTGAAGGCGATTTTCAACTTCAGGTGTTTCCGTTTCCGGAAAAAGGATATCCCTGATGTCTAATTTTAAATCTTCTAATAACAGTACAGCGCATTCTTCTACCGCTTCGCGAAAGGTTTTTTCGTGCTCATATAAAGCCCTACCCATCTGCATAAATTGGGAACCCTGGCCGGGAAATAGAAAAACCGTTTTACCGGGAGCTGCTTCTAAAACGGCCGTTTTCAGATTGTTATTATGAAGGTCTTGCCAGGTTTTTGTCGAATCTTGCTGACTTTCAAGCAGTAGAAACGATCTCTGGCTGAAACTTTCACGCGTTACATTGAGGGAGTATGCAATATCAGCAAAGGGTACGGGGTTTCTTTTTTCAAAATAATGCTCGAGAGCGCTGCCATAGTTTTTTAAACTGGTTTCGGTTTTTGCTGACCATGTTATCAGTTGTAGTGGTCTACCCGTGGTTGAAGGCTTTTTTGTTTTCTCTGGGTATTCTTCTATTATGACATGCACGTTAGTCCCGCCAACCCCAAAAGAACTCACTCCCGCTTTACGAAGGCCATCCTTTTCCCAATCTAGTAATTGATCATTTACGAAAAAAGGGCTGTTTTTAAAATCAATGCCCGGATTTGGTTTTGTAAAACCCAAGGATGGAGGGATCTGTCTATATTTTATTGCCAGTATTGTCTTAATTAGACCGGCAACTCCTGCAGCAGCGGTAAGGTGTCCCATATTGCTCTTAATAGAACCGAGGGCGCAATAGTTTTTGGTTTGCTGTTTCCCAAAGGCCAACTTCAACCCTTCTATTTCAATGGGATCACCCAATGGAGTAGCTGTACCGTGTGCCTCGATGTAACTAATTTCTGAGGGTGTGATCTGCGCATCCCTAAGTGCACTTGTGATCGCATCTGCCTGGCCTTGCGTGCTCGGGGCTGTGAAACTTCCTTTATTTGCACCATCATTGTTGATGCCCACGCCTTTAATAATGCCCAGAATTTCATCGCCGTCCTTTTCAGCCACAGTGAGGTTTTTAAGCAAGACAACACCAGCCCCATCGCTGAAAACCGTGCCGGTACCCATTGCATCAAAGGAGCGGCAATGACCGTCAGCGCTCAGCATAGAACCTTCCTGATAATAATGGCCGCTATGCATAGGTGCTGTAATGCTTGACCCCCCGGCGAGTGCGACATCACATTGCCCACTACGTATGGCCTCTACGGCTTCTGCCACAGCGAGCAAAGATGTAGAACAGGCGGAGTGAACACTTACAGCCGGACCGGTGAGATTGAGGTGATAGGCCGTGCGTGGGGCTATATAATCTTTTTCATTGACTGTATCAGTTTGAAGCTGACCTACCTGGTCTATAAGTTCCTTATTGGGAAATATGTTGTTTTTGTAATAGGTATTCGTACCTGCTCCGGCATAAACGCCTATTTTGCCTTTGTAATTTTTGGGTAGGTGCCCCGTCTGCTCAAGTGTTTCCCAGGCAATCTCCATAAATATGCGTTGTTGCGGATCCATTGCCGAGGCAAGTTTTGGATTCAATCCAAAAAAGGCAGCGTCAAACGCTTTCGCGGAAGGCACTATACCCCTGGCTTTGACATATAAAGGATCATCACGCTGGGTTTTTGGTATGCTTGGGTCGAGTTCTTCAGAGGTGAAGAAAGTGATTGTTTCTTTTCCATTTTGAAGGATTTCCCATAATTCTGGTATGGAGGCGGCACCGGGAAATCTTCCCGCCATACCAATGATGGCGACATCTTGAGATGTTGTTGTTTTTGGTTTTATAGAAGAATCGAAAGATTGTACGTCTGTCCGCTCACTTGATGAATCAGTATTTACCTTTTCTATTTCCAGAAATTCTGAAATTGTTGCAATAGTTGGGTATTGATATAGTTTTGTAACCGCTACATTGAGTTGCAGCTTCTTTTTCATCAGAGAGGACACTTTTTGCGTAAGCAACGACGTCCCGCCCATTTGGAAAAAGTTATCATCTATGCCGATTTCTGGAATTTGCAGCTGCTCACTCCATAATTTTGCCAGTTTCTTTTCGAGTGGGGTACGTGGTTTCTTTAAAAGTGGTGCAGAATCGGGCCGTGTGTACTTAGGGATTGGGAGGTTTTTCTTATCGATTTTTCCATTTTCTGTGATCGGAAAATCTTTGACCCACATAAAAATTGTGGGGATCATGTAATCAGGAAGCACATCAGTTAGCTGTGCGCGCATTTTTGCGGTGTCCTCATTAGAATCACTAGATTGCAGATAGGCGACCAATTTTTCTGCGCCAGCAGACTTATCACTCACGATCACTGAGGCACGGTTTATCCCCGTTAAGGAATTTAAGACTGTTTCGATCTCGCCAAGTTCTATACGATGGCCTCGTACCTTAACCTGATTATCAATTCTACCCAAGCATTGCACCTGGCCATTGGGAAGTAATTTTCCTAAATCTCCGGAAAGGTAGAGCTTATTACTTTTTCCTTCTTGAAAGGCATCTAAAACAAAACGTTCTGCGGTAAGTTCCGCCCGGTTTAAATATCCTAAAGAAACCCCGGCACCACCTATAGCAATTTCACCGATCCTGCCAGGAGCTACTGGATTTCCATTATCGTCCAATAAATAAATATAGGTATTTGCAATGGGTTTTCCTACGGTGATAGGATCGTCGCTACCTTCAATCTTTGTCAGTAATGTGCAAACGGTAGTTTCAGTAGGACCATAGATATTCCAGACCTCACGGCATTTAGCCCGTAACTTTTGAGCTAATGCAAAAGGTACGGCCTCACCGCCAATGAGTACTTTGATGTCCAGTGGATTTTCCCAGCCAGCATCAAGTAAAATCTGCCATAGGGTTGGCGTTCCCCACATGAGCGTGATCCCTTTTTCAGCGGCCATTCTAAGCAGCTGCTCGCCATCCCGACGTGTGGGGTCGTCCACTAGCATTACACAGGCGCCGTGGATTAGAGGGAGGAATATTTCCATAACCATGGCATCAAATGAAATCGTGGTGATGGCAAAGACCTTATCGGCAGAAGATATCCCAGGCGCCGAACCCATAGAATAAACAAGATTTATCACATTACGGTGCGCTACCTGGACGCCCTTAGGTGTCCCCGTAGACCCCGAAGTATAGATAATATATGCAGCCGAATCTGATGCTACTTTATGATTAAATGATTTTATTGGAAAACTTTGGGCCTCTGTCAGGGCCTCAGCCATAACAATTGTCTTTGTTTTCTCCACTATTTCTGCGTGAGTCGAATCACAGATGAAAAAATCGGCATCTGAATCGTCAATCATTAGGGCAATCCGCTTTTGTGGATAGGCCTTGTCAATTGGGATATAAGCGGCCCCAGATTGTAGAACGGCAAAAATTGCTATGATAAGCTCTGGTGACCGATCCAGAGAAATAGCCACACGCTGGTTAGGACGAAGACCTTGAGACCATAGGTAATGCGTTACCTGGTTAATCTTTTGTTGCAGCTCGCCATAAGTGATTTTTACATCACCGAAGTGGAGGGCGTAGGCATCGGGCGCAGTTTTAGTACGCTCTGCTAAAAGCTCGTGTAACGTAGAATCGGGAACACTTGTCGTAAGACCTTGTATAATATTCCAGTGCCGGTTATGGTGCATATTGTTTGTAATGACTTTGACTTTAATAAATTTAGTCGCTTCACATTCTTCCGTAAAAGAACAGACAGCAACTGGAAAATTATATCAGGTAACGTATAACTTATTATAATTTGGGGGAAATAAGTCAATAATTGCGTTTTGAGAATTTAAGAAGATTGAGCTTATATATATAAAGGCCAAAGCTTAGTGCAATCCATTAAATATCCAATAAAACAAAAAAAAATGTTAATTCTAATAGCGAAAGTAATACTTGTTATTCTTAAATACAAAAAATAAAATAGAAAATTCAATCATCTAGTAAATAGCATATTATCGATTTTATGGATATAATGGATAATTATTGAAATTTTTTATATGGAATAATTTATATAATTATTAAAAATGAAAAATCCTTTTTTATTCATATAGATTTTGCAGATTATATATTCAATAAAAAACCCCAATCTCAATGAGATAGGGGTTTATTAGCGGTAACAATAGTTAATTTTTAGGCTCTAGCCCTTATTTTATTTGTTTTACAATTGCCTCGAATGCCTCTGGATGATTCATCGCGAGGTCAGCGAGCACCTTACGGTTCAGTTCTATATTGGCCTTTTTTACCTGACCCATAAACTGTGAATAACTCATCCCGTGAAGGCGTGCACCGGCATTAATCCGGGCAATCCATAATGAACGGAAATTTCTTTTTTTCTGGCGACGGTCGCGATATGCATATAGCATCGCTTTTTCAACAGCATTCTTAGCTACAGTATAGACGTTTTTACGTCTTCCAAAGTAACCTTTGGCCTGCTTTATAACCTTTTTTCTCCGGGCGCGTGAAGCGACCGCATTTACTGATCTTGGCATAGTTTCAATTTTTTTTGTAGGAGGCGTTTCAGTAACTCTGAATTAGAATTATGAAAGCTTAAAGCCCGCTACAGGGTTGTTAAATAGTTTATAACCGATTGTCCCTTATTTAAGGTTCAACATTAATTTTACATTATTTTCATCTGCCTTGTCCACAAGTGTAGCCTGTGTAAGTGCAAGCTTGCGCTTCTTAGACTTTTTGGTCAAGATATGACTTTTAAAGGCATGTTTTCTTTTAATTTTACCGGTACCTGTAAGCTTAAAACGCTTTTTGGCACTAGAATTTGTTTTCATTTTAGGCATAGTCCTAATTTTTGATTAATTGTTCCGCTAATTTTTATAATTAAAGAAGATCTTGTTATTATTCCTTGTACAGCAACTTCTTCAAAATTTTTATAATCCGATTACAATTATTTCATAAGTAATAATTGTATGTCTTATTTATTTTTTTTGGGTGCCAAAAACATAATCATGCGTTTTCCTTCAAGTTTTGGCATTTGTTCAACCTTTCCGTATTCTTCAAGATCCTGGGCTAAGCGCAGCAATAAAATTTGGCCTTGATCTTTATAGATAATAGATCTTCCTTTAAAGAAAACATAGGCCTTTAATTTTGATCCTTCCTCCAAAAATTTTATGGCATGCTTCTTTTTAAAATCATAATCGTGATCATCTGTATTTGGCCCAAAACGTATCTCTTTGACAGTAACTTTTGAAGCTTTCGCCTTAATGGCTTTTTCTCGCTTTTTTTGCTCGTATACAAATTTTTTATAATCCATCACCTTACAGACCGGAGGTTCTGCATTGGGAGAAATTTCCACAAGGTCAAGTTCCATTTCAGTTGCGATCTCCAGGGCTTTGGATAGGGGGTATATATCCATCTCTACGTTATCACCCACGAGCCGCACTTCTTTGGCGCGTATCCTCTTGTTGATTCTGTGTTGGTCTTTTTTCTCGATCCTTGCCGGACCTCTTGATCTTTTTCTACGTATTGCTATGGCTATAGGTTTTTAATTAAACTTCAAACTTTTTTAAACTATGGTCAATCACTTGGTTGATTATCCCCGCAAATTCTGCAACGGTCATGGTACCAAGATCCTCACCACCATGCTTACGTACAGAAACCGTACCATTATTCGCCTCATTCTCACCTACGATCAACATAAATGGGGTCTTCTTCATTTCGGCCTCACGAATCTTTTTGCCCATCGTTTCCCCACGATCGTCTACAAGGGCGCGAACTTCGTGATTTTCGAGCAAATTTAAAACATTTTGTGCGTATTTTTCATATTTATCGCTAAGGGTTAACACTGTAGCTTGCACGGGCATTAGCCATAGGGGGAAATTCCCGCCGGTATGTTCTAATAAAATAGCAACAAATCGCTCTAAGCTGCCGAATGGCGCCCGGTGGATCATCACGGGTCTGTGTGACTCATTGTCACTTCCTTTATAAGAGAGTTCAAATCGTTCTGGCAGGTTGTAATCAACCTGAATGGTGCCCAACTGCCAACTTCTGCCCAGTGCATCGCGCACCATAAAGTCTAGCTTGGGGCCATAAAAGGCAGCCTCACCAGTCTCAACGGTATAATTGAGGCCTTTCTCTTTGGTTGCATTGATGATCGCATTTTCAGCCTTGGCCCAATTTTCATCAGATCCTATGTATTTTGTCTTATTGTCGGGATCGCGCAGCGAGACCTGAGCCGTAAAATCTTCAAAACCCAGCGAGCCAAAAACATAAAGCACGAGGTCTATCACTTTTTTAAACTCATCGTCCAGTTGATCAGGGGTACAGAAAATATGGGCGTCATCTTGTGTAAACCCGCGTACTCGAGTTAATCCGTGCAGCTCACCGCTCTGCTCATACCGGTATACCGTACCAAATTCAGCAAAGCGTTTGGGCAAATCCCTGTAACTCGCGGGCATTGCGTTATAGATCTCACAATGGTGCGGGCAGTTCATAGGTTTCAGAAGAAATTCCTCGCCCTCGGCAGGAGTGGTGATAGGCTGAAAGCTGTCATGCCCATATTTTTCCCAATGGCCTGAGGTCACATAAAGTTCTTTTTGCCCGATGTGCGGAGTTACAACCATCTCATAACCGGCTTTTTTCTGTGCAGCCTTAAGAAAATTCTCCAGTCTTTCGCGTAAAGCAGCACCTTTGGGCAACCAGAGAGGTAGACCCTGACCTACTTTTTGAGAAAAGGTAAAGAGCTCCAACTCCTTCCCAAGCTTGCGGTGATCCCGTTTTTTGGCTTCTTCAAGGAGTTCGAGATATTCAGTAAGCTGTTTTTGTTTTGGGAAAGAGATTCCATATACCCTTGTGAGCTGCTTGTTTTTTTCGTCACCGCGCCAGTAGGCACCGGCTACACTCATGAGTTTGACCGCCTTGACGATGCCCGTATTTGGGATATGACCACCTCGGCAAAGGTCTGTAAAGGTGTCATGATCACAGAAGGTGATCGTACCGTCTTCTAAATTTTCGATCAGTTCGATCTTAAATTGATTTTGCTCTTTTTTGTAAAAATTGAGCGCGTCCTCTTTGCTCATGGCATGCATGTGAAAATCATGCTTTCCACGGGCGATTTCAAGCATTCTGTCCTCGATTTGCTTAAAGTCGTGCTCGCTGATGCTTCTGCCATCGCCTAGGTCAACATCATAATAAAACCCCTGCTCGATCGCTGGGCCTATGGTGAGCTTTGCACCCGGATATAATTCCTTAAGGGCCTGTGCCAGAATATGCGAAGAGCTATGCCAGAAAGCCTTTTTACCCTCATCATCGTTCCAGGTGAACAAGGTCAGACTGCCATCCTCGTTCAGTGGCGTACGTGTCTCAATAACAACATCGTTATATTTTGCTGAGATTACATTACGTGCGAGCCCTGCACTAATGCTGTTTGCGACATCCATGGGGGTTGTTCCCTGTTCTACTTCTTTTACGCTGCCATCGGGCAAAGTGACCTTAATCATACCTTGGGTTTTAAGGGCGCAAAGATAAGAAAGTTTAGGGTTTTTGGTTCGAAATATGAGCTTGGCAGCATGAGCTTGTATTTCTAAGTAAAAATTAAAAAGACAACCATCCTCAATAAATTATGACTTCCCCATTTCCTGTTTTAACCACTAGTACCTACATTTGAATTTGACTATGAAATATCAGCTGAATGGTTCCTTTGAGCAATGATAATGCAATCAATATATTTAGAAAAAGTTCCGATATATAAAATAGAGAAAAATACTTCATGACATTAAGCGACATCCCAGATAAGGAGTCTGGGCATATGGAGCCATCCGCTGGATGAACTCCATGCTCTAATTTTTCCAACCTACCTGACTTTAAATTGAAAAAAGCCTTTGCCATAACACTGATAATCACCTTCCTATTCAATCTTGCAGGTAGTTTTGTGATCCTACATATCCAGCATTATCGGCTACATGGGCAGATGCTGCGCGACATCAAAAACGGAATGCCTTCATCACGGGTTTCACAGATCAGGATCAATAAAAACAGCAAACGGACTCTGATGTGGGAAGGGGCCGGTGAATTTCGGTATAAAGGCATCTGGTATGATGTGGTAAAAATGGAAAAACGGCCCGATGGTTCTATTATCTATCATTGCATTGCTGATCAGGCCGATACCAACCTGTTTTCTGAAATGGCTGATCTCTTACGGAAAAAGGATAAAGACATGGATACCGGAAAATTTCCAGTAAAAAATTACAGAGTACTTGCATTTCATCCTTCAACATCTTTTATTGCGATGGTTCAGCCTTTCGGTTTAGTTCAGACACATGGGTTTATGTACTCTAGGATTTACAGTGCACCACGTCTGGATATTGCCAGTCCACCCCCACAAATTAGCTGATTTTTTCTACACTTAATGAGCTGCGTTACCGTAGCGACAGGCGTGCTGATTGCAGTATGCCCAATTTAGTATTCTATATAATCATTCAATTTTTTACAATGAAAAAAATATACTTATCCCTACTGGGATTTATTATGGCCTTATCTGTCTTTGCGCAAGGATCCATTTCAGGCACAGTTACTGACTCTGCGACTGGAGAACCCCTTGCTGGGGCCAGGATCCAGGTTAATGACAATAATGCAACAAGTACGAACAGTGCTGGCAGATTTGACCTTAACTGCCAGCCCAATATGGAGCTTAGGGTAATGTACATTGGTTATGCTCCATATTCACAGCGTATAACTGATTGTGGCCAGGATATAAATATTGCCTTAAGGGCCTCTACAGAAAGCCTTACAGATGTACAGCTTTACGGCCAGAAGAATGGCGATATGCAAAGACTAGATCAACCCAATGCCTCTGTAGTTTTAGATAAAAAGGAACTCAATCGGGGCACGGGTCTTTTTCTTGACGATGCGATAAACGCAAATGTACCGGGTGTAACGATGAATAGGCGTGCGGTCTCCTCGGGCCAGCAATTTAACATACGCGGGTATGGCAATGGTGTCGGCTTTAGAGGTGCCAATAATAATTTTGATGGCCAGGGCTATAAAGTCTATTTAAATAACATTCCCATAACTGATGCCGAGGGCGTCACACTGCTTGATGATATTGATTTTGGATCTATGGGCAGTGTAGCAGTCACTAAGGGCCCAGCAGGTTCTCTCTATGGCCTGGCGATCGCAGGGGCAGTCAATCTGACCACCGTGCGCCCAGATCCAGGGAATGTTTCAATAGGCCAGCAAGTGCTGGTGGGCAATTACGGCCTGGCTCGTTTTACTACCCAGTTACAGATGGGTACAGATAAAACTTCGCTATTGCTTAATTACGGTCATCAGATTTCCGATGGATTTATGGATCACAATGCTTCAAATAAGGATTTTGTGCATGCGGTGCTGGATTTTCGCCCCAGCGAAAGGCAGATCATCAATACGTATTTTGCCTACAGCAACAGCTATGATGAGCGTGGCGGTGAACTGACCATTGAGCAGTACCAAAATCGAGATTATAGTGGTAATTCCAGATACATTAAAAACAATGCACATTCTGAGGTAATCAGCTTTAGGGCGGGCCTAAGTCACCAGTATAAGTTTACAAACTGGCTTAAAAATACCACAACCATTTTTGGCTCGGGGATAAGTGCAAACAATAGTTCTGCAGGGGGCTGGACAGATCGAGCACCTTTTAACTACGGAGTGCGATCTACAGTAGACCTTGATTTTGGATTGGGAGATGGGTTTAATCTTTCAGGCGTTGCCGGTGTGGAATATCAGGCGCAACGTGCCAATATTATTGGCTACCGTATGGTAGAAAATCCTGATGATCCAGAAGGTTACAACATCATCGGGGAGACACGCAGCAATCAGTTTGCAAAAGAAAACACATCATCTTTGTTTACAGAATGGGTGCTGCAAATGCCCTATGGACTGTCACTTACCGCTGGGGTGGGAGTGAGCGGTATGCACATAGACCTGGAAGATAGGATGTACGATCCCGCTTCCGCGAAAGCGAGAAATGTATCAGCAGATTATACCGGGCTCACCGCACCACATTTTGCGATTAACAAGATTATCAACGATCAGATTTCGGTTTATGGCTCTTACAGCAGTGCATACAATACACCCGTGAGTGGTAATATTGTACTCTCTACCTCTGGAACATTAAATACCGGACTAAAACCTGAACAGGGAAACCAGTTTGAGATCGGATCAAAGGGTAATTTATTGCAGGATAAACTGCATTATCAAGTAGCGCTTTTTGACCTGACCTTTAAAGATAAATTTACGCAGGTGGCCGTTCCACTGGATGCAACAACTACTGCTTATACCTATATTGCCAATGGCGGCAAGCAGCACAATCAGGGCGTTGAGGCTTTGGTGCAGTACACCGCTTATGAATCAACCAGTACTTTTTTGAGCAATCTGCGGCCTTATATAAATGCCACTTATTCGCATTTTAAATACAAAGATTATCAGTATGAATCCCTTAATGGAGATGGTGATGCAGTAAATGTTGATTATTCAGGCAATGATGTGGCAGGCGTTGCACCATGGACGGTAAACGCCGGAGTGGACCTTGAGTCAAATCCTGGTTTCTATGGCAACATCAATTACTCTTACCGTGGCCCGGTGCCTTTTACCTCAGATGGTTTAAATGTGGCAGATGCGTATAACCTACTGAATGCAAAACTAGGTTTCCGCAGGACGCTGGGCCATTTTAATGTAGATCTTTATGCTGGCGCAACTAATCTGACTGATGTACAGTTCTATACAATGGTTTTTATAAATCAACTGGAAGATGCCTATATCCCTGCTCCCTTACATACCAACTTTTTTAGTGGGGTGAATTTGAGGTATAATTTTTAGGATATTTAAGTCACTTTTCATGCGATTTTTTCAATTTTCATAACATAAAACAAGAAAAAATCGGAAATCAAACCTAGACCTCACGGGATTCAAAGAAACTGTGAGGTCTTTTACATTATAGGATTTTCAAAGTTAAAAATATGTTGTTTTATGGGCTCTTTATTTTTATCATGCGCACTTGAGGGGGCGGGGATATTCAAAGATTATTAATAAAAAAATATGCTTATCCTTAGCTTGTAATGGCTTTCGCGAAAGCGGTAAAATCCGTAAACAGTGCACTTTTAATGCTTAGATTATTTTGATCAATATCAATCAATCTTCCCGTGCAATGATTTTATTCTGCTTATAAGGACGTACAATAAGGCGGGCAGCCTTGTCGAAGTTCCAATAGCTGTAAGTCCAGTTGATCAAGGTGACCAGTCTGTTCCTGAAGCCTACCAGGAATACCAAGTGTACGCCCATCCATAGAATCCATGCAAAAAAACCACCAAAATGCATTTTCCAAATATCGGCGACGGCTTTATTTCTGCCTATTGTGGCCATCGTCCCTTTATCAAAATATTCAAAAGGTTTCATCTTTTGGTTTTTTGCCATCCTTTTAAGGTTTTTGGCTAGATGTTTTCCCTGCTGTATCGCTGGTTGCGCGACCTGCGGGTGCCCTTTGGGATATTTATCACTCTGCATGAGAGCAATATCACCAATGGCAAAGATATTTTCATGGCCAAAAACTTTATTGTAGGGATCTACTTCATAACGATTAACCTTTTCATTAATTGAAGTTTTTTCAAAACCTGGTATTGCCGCCCCGGTAACGCCAGCAGACCATATAAAATTAGCGGTGTTAAAGCTTTTTCCATCTTTAGTGGTGACCACGTTATCCTCGTATGAGGATACCATAGTATTCAGATAAATCTTAACGCCCATTTTCTCCAGCGACCTCTGTGCTATTTTAGAAGCTTGCTCACTAAACGGGGGGAGCACGCGTCCCAGACCTTCTATAAGATGAATTTCAATCTCATCGGTATTCATGTCAGAATAGTCGTTCTGGAGCACATGAGCGCGCAGTTCTGAGATTGCGCCACAAAGTTCTACCCCAGTAGGGCCAGCACCGGCTACCACAAAACGAAGCAGTTCCTTACGTTCCTCAGGATCTTCCAGCCTATTGGCCTTTTCCAGATTTTCGAACATCATGCTCCTAATATTGAGCGCCTGGGGCAGGCTTTTCATCCAGACCGCATTGTCCTCAATACTTTTATTGCCAAAAAAATTCGTCTTTGTCCCTGTGGCCAGTACCAGATAATCATAGCGTAGATCACCTATATCTGTACGCACCAAATTAAGCGTCGTATCAATGCGGTTCACCTCAGCCATTCTGTAAAACATGTTTTTCTGATTGCTTATCAGTTTTCGCAGAGGATAAGCGATACTATCAGGCTCCAGACCCGAAGTGCTCACCTGGTAAAGCAATGGTTGAAAGGTGTGATAGTTGCGCTTATCCATCAAGACCACTTGATAAGGGCTATTTTTGAGGTTTTTGGCGATATTTATACCGCCGAAACCCCCACCAATGATAACAATGCGGGGAAGGTCAGAATCTGGGATATTCATACAGGAATTTTACGTAAAGTTAATGGACAACTTACGGGTATTGATGCCTTTATAATAAATTTAATACATGATGTAACTTTATGATCTATAATTATACTAATCACTATTAAACCTAAAGATCTTTTGGACCAAAAACTAGAAGAAAAGTTTGTAGCCCAGCTGGAGGAAAACCAGAATATTGTGCATAAGATCTGCCGATTGTATACCAATGACCGGGAGGCCCACCATGATCTTTTTCAGGAGATTTCCATACAACTCTTCAAGGCCTATCCAAAATTCAGGGGAGATGCCAAGTTCAGTACCTGGATGTACCGGGTGGCACTCAATACGGCCATTACCCTATACCGCAAGTCAAAAAGGAGCATACGCACACAGGATTATGACAGCGTTATGTTTAAGATCGCCAGTGAGGAATATGACGATACGGTAGAACAGCAACTCAAGCTCATGTATGCAGCTGTAAAGCAGCTCAATGATATTGATAAAGCATTGGTTTTTCTCTACCTGGAAGATAAACCCTATAGCGAGATCTCCGAAACTCTGGGCATTACCGAAGTCAATGCTAGGGTAAAGATGAACAGGGTCAAAAAGAAATTAAAAGAACTTTTAAGTGAGGAGTAGATGAAAGAGCTTGAATTGTTAAAAAAGGATTGGAAAAAGCAAGAGGCAAACCTGCCGCACTTAGGCACAAGCGCACTTTATAGTATGGTGCACAAGCGGTCATCATCGCTTACCAAATGGATCTTGATCATTGCCATTTTGGAGTTTGCCTTTTGGGTAGGACTTAATGTATATGCTTACGCGAAAGGTGCCTTTGATGAGATGAGAGCCTATCATTTCTATGGTGTCAATATGGCCCTTATATTTCTTAGCCTGGGAATTTTGGTCTATTTTATTATCGTTTTTTATAAGAACTATAACCGCATCAGGACGACCGAAAGTATTAAGGAGCTCATGCAGCGCATATTAAAAGTGCGCCGTACAGTAAATCAATATGTGATCCTCAACATATCCTTCCAGTTCATTTCTGCCGTGCTCATGATTATTGCCATGTTGCGGTATGACCCTGTGCTTAAAGGCTTGCTCAAAACATCAGGCAATAGTGGAGGGCAGATATCCTTCTGGGCACTCGTTGGGCTTTTGGCTTTTTTTATAGTGATTTTGATGGTGGCATTTTGGCTTTTTTACAGGTTACTTTATGGCATATTATTGCGCCGTTTGCTCCGTAATTATAAGGAACTTAATAAACTGGAATTTAAAAATTAAGATTTAACTTGTGTTTTTTGTCGAATAAAATTGTTGTTTCGTCTATATTAAAAATGTGAACTATATATTGCGCTCACAAAAATTTTTAATATTACTTGTAAAACTTTAATAATTTGCCATGACACGATTAGTAAAAATTATATTGCTTTCAGGATTAGGGATCAATTTCCTTTTTTTCACCGGAGTCGTTATTTTCACTAAATACCACTTTACTGATAAATGGGTCTTGATCATGTATGGTAGTATGCTTTTGCTAGGGCTTTGGTTATGGACGGGAAAGACTTATGAGCGCCGAAGCTGATTTTGCGTTATATTCTAAAGTTTATAGTTAAGGAGAATTTTTAATATTGCTTAAGTTTTCGCGACGGCAAAAGGTCAACAATCTTCTAATATTCCCACCTTCTATTTTTGTTTAAGGCTTCTTCAGCTTCAATCTCTTTAGATGGGATAACCTTTAGAAAAGAGGCATGTTGCTCGATGGCATATTCCAGTTTTTCAACGATATCCTCTACTGACTCATTTTCATAATCGATCTCCATAGGTGGCTTGATCTCCATACTCTGAAGGATGCCGCGTTTTTTTATGCGCATCCCTTTTTTATCAAAAGACCTTCTAAAGCCATCTATTACTATAGGGACGACTATGGGCTTATACTGCTTTATGATATGTGCCGTCCCTTTTCGTATAGGTTTCCAGGGTTTTGTGGTTCCTTGCGGGAAGGTGATCACCCAGCCGTCATGTAGGGCGATGCCTATATTTTCGGTATCGCTCAGGTTAACGGGGCGGTCAACCTCTTTACCTTTCTCGCGCCAGGTGCGGCTCACGGTCACCGCTCCTGCATAGGCCATGATGCGGGGCAGCAGCCCGCTGCGCATGGTTTCCTGGGCGGCCACATAATAAATATTTAGTTTAGGCTGCCATATGTAGCCCACATTTTTGATGCTATCCACACGACCACTCAAGCTGGCGTTAAATACATGGAACATCGCGGCAACATCTGCAAAATAAGTCTGGTGGTTAGAGACAAACAGTACATTAGTGCCCGGTAGGTCCTTTATGATTTCTGACCCTTCAATCTGAAGTGCATTAAACCCACGATAGCGCCGATGCGTCATAACCCCCATGAGGCGTATGAGCCACTTTTTTAAAAAAAGATAATGGCCAAAGGGGTTGGCCTTAAATAATCCCATGCTGTCCTATTAAATTCTGTATGGCCAAAAAAAACCATTTAAAGATACAAAATAAGCATTATACGCTTTGCAGCAATTCCTTCATCTCGCTTAGCATCATTGCCGTTGCGCCCCATACTATTTGATCCTTGAGCAGAAAGGCCGGCGCATCGATCTCTTCGGCATAGGATGTTGGCACTTTTTGTGAAATTATGTTTTCCCTGGCCAAAAAATCTACAACGCGCACTTCCAGTATGGCTTCGACCTCAGCTTCCTCTGGTACAAAAGCTGGCGTGTGGTCTACAAAGCCCATAAATGGCTGAACCCAAAAGTTGCTGGGCGGGATATAGAGTTTAGTCATTTTTTTGACGATGGTAATATCTTGCCGGTTAACGCCCACTTCCTCCTCAGTCTCACGGCGGGCAGTGGCTTCTATATCCATATCTTCTTCCTCACGCCTACCACCGGGGAAACCCACCTGGTTACTATGCACGCCCTTGTAGGTCTTGCGAAGGATGAGCACAAGCATCGCCTCTTTTTCCCTTGAGGGGTAAAATAGCGAGATTACACCGGCCCAACGCGGTTTTTTGTTTTGGATATCTAATTTTTTTAGGGCATTTATTCGCTCTTGGGGGGCCATAAGGTATTGCGCACGTTCTCCGGGTAAAGGCAAATTGCTTAATTTTACCAACCTATCTTTAAGTTCCTTAAATTGCATCTATGCGCAGTATTTATTTATTAGTGTTAATTGCCCTCGTCGCCTTTTCGGGTTGTGAAGATAAAAATACTTCCAAAAAAAAATCCCTGGAAACCGAATCTAATGTTGTTCAAACAAAAGTAGATTCTACCCCGGAACAGAAGGCCCAGAGCCAGAACGAAAGGCTTAAGAAAAAAGCGGGATCGATCGTTGAGTCGCAAAAAGACCTCAAGCCCTTTTTGCGGGAATATGGTAAGCAAAATCCTGAAACCCACGTACGCATCAAGACCGATTTTGGTAACATCGAACTCGAGTTGTATAAAGATACACCTTTGCACCGGGCCAACTTTATTCTCTTGGTCAAACAGGGCTATTTTGACAACACTCAATTTCATCGGGTTTCACCGGGCTTTGTCATTCAAGGTGGCAACAGTGATGGTTATGAAACGCCCAAAAAACGGATGAAAATAGGTGATTATCTCATACCCAATGAGTCTAGCCCAAAACACCCGCATGTACGCGGGGTATTATCTGCGGCAAAATATACCAATCAGAATGTAAGTCAAGCGTCTTCGCCTTTCGAATTTTTTATCGTTCAGGCACCTCAGGGTGCGCATCACCTTGATGGGAAACATACGGTTTTTGGCCATGTAACCAAAGGTATGGACGTTGTAGATGCCATTAATAAAGTGCCCGTAGACGATAATGAATGGCCCATCAAAAACATTTATATGGAAGTGGAATTAATGGATGACACTAACTAAGATAGATTGTAAATCAACAATATATTCTTTAAAACACTGAATAATTGCTAGTTGATGTTTTTTAAAATAGTTCATTTCTAAAGTTTTAAAGAAAAGATCCGTTCCCTAATCGGTAAAATTTAGTCTGGCTATAATTTAAAATTTATAATTAATGGTAAAAAAACCCTTAATTCGTTTCCATTCGTCGATGCTCAATACTTCCGCCTGACGGGGAAACACTTTTTCAATTAGAGCACGACGTACTTTAGGATTACGATCTGCACACCCATCGACTAAAACGGTCAGTTGGAAATCCATGTCTGCTGCCTGGCACAAAGTTGACAGCACGACACCGCTTGTTGAAACACCTACTAATATCAGATGGTTGATATTTTGCGCCCGCAGGAGTACCTCAAGGTCGCTTCCCGAAAAAGTGCTTATGCGGCGTTTGGTTACGACTATATCGTCTTCCTTTCGATCTAAAGTAGGGTCTAACTTTAAAAAGTTCTTCATCCCCTATGTGAATATGATATGTTATATATTGCCAAATCTGATCAGTACTGGTTTTTTACCAAATTTAAAAGGATCAGTGAAGCTAATGGGTTTGATGAGTTCATTCTATCCCTTCAGATGCCTGGGAGTAAAGACTGGGTAAACTTAGCTTATACATCACCGCCAGCACCCGGATACAAATTACGGTAGCACCTGCTATAATGCTTGACCACTCGGGGTACATCTGCAGGTAATCCATCAGGACAAGGACTACACCACCCAGAATACAAGCACTGGCGTAGATTTCCTTTCTAAAGATAATAGGCAGTTCACCACATAGAATATCGCGCAATACCCCGCCAAAACATGCGGTCATCGTTCCCAGCGCGACACAGATCGCGGGATTGAGCCCAATACTCAGGCCGATCTGTACACCGGTAACCGTATAAAGTGCGATACCTATGGTGTCAAAAAGAAAAAGACTGCGCCTGATATACTTGAGCCATTTCCTGAAAAAAACGGCAAATACAACCGTTACCAGGATTATATAAACAAATGAAATATTGAGCATCCACGTCACCGGCGTCTTCCCAATAAGCACATCGCGCAAGGTACCCCCGCCTACGGAGGTCACGGTGGCCACGATGATCACCCCAAAAATATCATAGCGTTTCTTAAGTGCGGCCAAAACTCCGGAGATTGCAAAAGCGATCGTTCCCAGCACATCGATAAGTTCGTTAAGTTCTATCACTACAGTTGGGTGTAAAAGTTATAGTCCTGCAATACCTTATCTACAAAAAGCATTGGCTTTTCCTTGGGTGTGACCTGCATGGTTTTTGCGACCTTATCAGAAAGTTTTACGATCACGTGATGGTTACCGTGGCGCCGGGCATGGGTAAATACGGTTTTTATGGTCTGTATATCGGCATCGCTAAAAACGGTTACTTGGGGATAAGCAGGCACATAGCCATCGGGGATGTCCATAAGCAGGGTCTGGCCCAGGTTTACTTTCTTATTTTCGTTAATCACCGTAGTGCCTGCGGCCATATCACCCAAGCGCTGCCCTTTTCCGTTGAGCAGGATGGTAAAAACCGCTATACCGCCACTCGTGAGGGTTATATCGATAATGCGCATAATCCACCGAACAAAAAAGCTGCCCAGCCCCGGTTTAGAACCATCTAGCTTTACCACGCGCAGGTTCATCGAGGCCTTACCTGGTGTACGCCCATCCCACAGGGTTTCAAAGAGAAAAAAATATAAAAAAGTAGGTATGCCCAAAAGCATGAAATAAATGACTATGCTACTCTGACTCCGGCTTTCTAAACCAAAAGCCGCAAGGGCAAATACCGAAGCGAGCCAATAAGCCGCAATGATGAGCATATCTACAAGATAAGCAAGCAGGCGGTGGCCAATGCCCGCAACATTTTGTGTAATGCTTACATTTTGGGCAGTTTCTATTTGAAAATTATCCATGAATTACTTTTCTTTACCAAAATAAGAAAAAGACGATGCGCGAGGCTGCCTTTGTGAAGCAAAATAAAGATAAATGGCTAAGATTCGAAAACGTTCTTGCCAATAATGGGCCTAAGTTGACACCCGATGAACTGGCAGCCCTTTATGTAGAGGTTACCGATCATCTGAGCTATTCGCAGACATTCTATCCTAGAAGCAAAACAACGGAATACCTGAACCACCTGGCCGGCCAATCACACCAGAAAATCTACCGTACCAAGCGGGAATCCCCAACACGTTTCATTACTTTTTTTACCGAAGAATTTCCACTGCTATTTTATGGTTATCAAAAACAGTTGCTGCTCGCCTTTCTTACCTTTGCCGTTTTTTGCGTAATTGGGGCTTACAGCGCTGCGACCGATAAGGCTTACGTGCGTACCGTAATGGGCGATGCCTATGTGAACATGACGCTCAACAATATCGAAAACAGGGATCCCATGGCGGTCTATAAAGAGATGAACGAGACCGTAATGTTTCTGGGAATAACATTTAATAATATACGGGTGGCGCTGATGGCATTTGTTTTTGGGATAGTTTTCAGTGTGGGATCACTCTATTTTATGATGCAGAACGGGGTGATGCTGGGGTCCTTTCAATATTTTTTTTATGACAAGGGCCTGTTGTGGGAGTCTATGCGCACGATATGGATACACGGCACCATCGAGATATCAGTGATCATAGTGGCGGGTTGTGCTGGGCTCGTATTGGGCAACGGGATCCTATTTCCCGGTACTTTTACCCGGCTGGAATCCTTTAAAAAAAGTATGAAAAATGGTCTGAAGATCGTCGCCAGTACAATACCATTTTTTATTATCGCAGGTTTTCTTGAGGGTTTTGTTACCCGTCACACGGAAATGCCAGACTGGCTTGCTGTTTTGATCATCGCTGCTTCACTGGCGCTGATCCTATTTTATTATGTTTTTTACCCCAGGATTGTTTTTGAAAAGCAAAAATTACATATAGATGAAAAATGATTTCATTCAATTTAAAAGGCAGCGGGAGTTAGGGGAAATCCTTTCTGATACATTTACCTTTATACGCCTGGAATTTAAAGGTCTTTTTGCTGCGCTACTGCGCAATGCCGGCATCCCTTTTCTTTTCCTACTTGCGGCTACGGGCTATTATTCGGCAATAAGCATGAATATCAATCTGTTTAGTTTTACCGGTTTGGGGAGTCTGGGAGGTAATGTGCTCATAGCCTTAGGACTGCTTGCGGTATTGACGCTTTTATATTATGGGTTTATGTTTGGTACTGTACTCAATTATATTAAAAGTTATACAAACCATAACGGAGGGGTGGATCAGGATGAGGTGAGTGTAGGGGTACGCGACCATCTGGGCGGCCTCGTTCTCGCAAGCCTTATTTTGGGCATCTTACTTGTGGTTGGTTTTATATTATGTTTTATACCCTGCGTTTATCTTTACGTAACCCTATCTACTGTATATGCTATTCTGGTTTTTGAGAACAAAACTGCGATAGATTCTGTATCTGATAGTTTTAGCCTGATTAAAGGGGAATGGTGGGTGACATTTGCTACGCTCATTGTGATCAATATAATTGTTTATCTTATCAGCTTAGTCTTTCAGCTGCCGGTTTTAATTTATACCATTTTTAAAGGTTTTACTCAGTCCCAGAGAATTTCGGGTGGCGATATGAGCGGTATGTTTGATTGGGTTTTTGTGGCCCTAAATGTGATCTCAAGCGGTATAAGTTATCTTTTTAATATCATTGTGGTCATCGCTACCGCTTTTATCTATTTTAACCTTAATGAAAGGAAAAACCAGACCGGAACGCTGGAACAGATCGACTCCATAGGCAACACTCCCTGATGTTAAAGCTCCTAAAATACATACCTGCGCTTCTCCTGCTGCTCGTTCTTGCATCCTCGGCCAGGGCACAGGACAGCACAAGCGTTCCACAAAAAGTACAATATGATAGGCAGCCTATAACGTCTTCAAAAATCGTTGATGAAAACCTTGGTCACTACCACCAGGATGAGGCCTTCAATTATAAAGAATATGTAGCGCCAGATAACTGGTGGACGCGTTTTAACAATTGGCTCAGTGAACTTTGGAGTTCTTTTATACAATGGATTCTGGGAGGGCAGGAGGCCGGTGGAATTCTCAGGTTTATCATTGAGGCACTACCGTACCTGCTTGTTCTGGGTGTGCTGATTTTTTTGGTTTGGCTTTTTATAAAAATAGATATCACCGGCTCCCCATTGCTGGGCCGCACACCGGCGCAGGTGGTTCTCAATGATGAGCAGGAGATTATCGAGAACCGGGATATCCAGTCGCTCATTGATCATGCATTGGCAGAAGATAATTACCGGCTGGCTGTACGCTATTATTATCTTCTGGTACTGCAACAGCTTTCGCAAAGGCACATTATTGAATGGCAGGCCCAAAAGACCAATAATGAATATGTATACGAGATTAAAGATGATGGGCTTCGTACTCAGTTTAGCAAAGTAACCCGTATCTATGATTTTATCTGGTACGGCAGTTTTGTTGTTGACGGGGACGCTTTCGCGAAAGCACAACGGGAATTCTTAAGAATAGGATCATTAACATGAATAGGCGCTACAAAATAATGGCCGCGGTACTGGTACTGCTCATCGCAGGACTGGTTGTCTTACAAGCGCTCAAACCAGAGCCGCTCAACTGGTTCCCTAGTTACAGCAAGCTGGATAAAATACCTCTGGGAGCCTACATATTTTATGATCAGCTTGAAAACAACCTGGATAATAAGGAAATCGAAGAAATTACAATTCCGCCATTTGAACGCTTGATGGACAGCCTGGGTGACGGCACCTATTTTTTTATGAACGGACAGATCGCTTTTGATGATGCCGAAACTGGCAAACTACTTAAATGGGTAGGGCGCGGAAACACGCTATTTGTATCAGCCACTTATCAGAGCGGAAAATTATTGGACACCCTGGGGCTGAGTCTCAACAATTATTATGAGCAGAAAGTGCTAAGTAGAAAACCCTTACTTAACCTCACAAATCCTGAGCTCAAGGCGGCTAAGCCCTACCTTATGGATAAGGATATCGGCTCGTCTTATTTTGCCAAAATAGATACGGCCAAGACCACGGTACTGGGGATTTACGATATAATGCGAGACGAGGATTCTTCTCGGATCAAAGAGCCCAAGATCAATTTCGTAAAAGTTCCTTTTGAAAAGGGTACGGTTTATCTCCATTTGTTTCCTCAGGCGTTCTCTAACTTTTTTTTACTTGAAAGTGACCACGCTAAATATACAGACGATTTGCTGGCCTACCTACCGTCGAAAGGTAAACTTTATGTAGATCAATATTATAAAAGCGGTGCGGCCTATAATACCTCGCCGCTCTTTCTGATCTTCGGCAACCGCTACCTGAAATGGGCCTATTATATTGTACTCATTATTGTACTGCTATGGGTACTTTTTGAGGGGAAACGAAAACAGCGCAGCGTGCCCGTTATCAAACCGCTGCCCAACCAAAGCCTTGATTTTACAAGGACCATTGCGGGCATGTACCTTGAAAAAAACGAAAACAGACAGATTGCCCTACACCAAATCAATTATTTTCTGGAATATTTGCGCAGCCAGTACCGCGTTGCTACTGATCCCTTAAATTTGGAAGTGATACAGACCATATCAGAAAAAAGCGGTGTTGATCTGGCGCAGACCAAACAACTGATGGATCATATCATTTTGATAAGGCAAAATCCAAAAGCTGATGAGAATGGATTGGTCAAATTGAACCATATGATAGAAAAATTTAAAGCAAAGCAATAATGGAAATGGAAGAAGAAAAGAACAAAAAACAGGGAGATCCCGCACCCGGGATTCAACCTGAACAGATACCTCCCGCAGAAGCGGAAGGGCAGGCTCATGGCGAAAATGACATTGTGACAAGAGAGGATATTGATTTTAAGAACCGCATCCCGCTAGAGGATCTACATGCTGCTACAGAGCAGATCAAAAGCGAATTGGGCAAAGTGATCGTAGGGCAGCACCAATTTGTGGAACTGCTTATCGTTGCGCTACTGGCTGACGGTCATGTACTCATTGAAGGCGTGCCCGGTATTGCAAAAACAATTACGGCCAAGCTTTTCGCAAAAACGCTCGATACAGGTTTTAGCCGAATCCAGTTTACGCCAGACCTTATGCCCAGTGATGTGCTGGGTACCTCTGTGCTCAATATGAAAAGCAGCACCTTTGAGTTTAAACACGGCCCCATATTCTCTAATATCGTGCTTATCGATGAGATCAACCGTGCACCGGCAAAAACACAGGCAGCCCTCTTTGAGGTTATGGAGGAACGGCAGATAACCGTAGATGGTGAGGCTCATCTGATGCAGCCTCCGTTTATGGTATTGGCCACCCAAAATCCAATAGAGCAGGAAGGGACCTACGCACTGCCCGAGGCGCAGTTAGATCGTTTTCTTTTTAAGATCAAGGTAGATTATCCGGATCTTGAGGATGAGGTTGCCATTCTCAAGACTCACCATGAGCGTAAACAGGAGGCGATCACCTTAATAGCTCCTGTACTCACACCAGAAAAACTCGCCGAATACCGAAGACAGACGCGCGATATTATTATTGAGGAAAAAATTCTTAATTATATAGCCGAGATCATTGTAAAGTCAAGAACACACCCACATCTTTATCTAGGTGGCTCGCCCAGGGCCTCCCTTGCCGTGATGAATACCGCAAAGGCCTTTGCAGCCATGAATGGGAGGGATTTTGTAACGCCCGAAGATGTAAAGCGAGCCGTCACACCGGTTATGCGCCATAGGGTGATCCTAACTCCAGAGCGTGAGATGGAGGGCATGACGCCAGAACAAGTTATAGACATGATCGTTCAATCTGTAGAGATCCCCCGCTAGTGGCGCCCCTCCGTTTCATAAAATCACTATACCTCAAGGACCGCGTGTTTTATATTCTTGCGGTCGTAGGAGTGCTTTTTCTTTTTTCTTATTGGGTGCATTACCTATATGCTTTGGGGTGGTTTGTCCTTTGGATGCTGATGGCTGTATTCCTTTTTGACCTGATCGCGCTTTACCGCAATGGCGACGGGATTGGGGCAGATCGCTTATTACCGGATAAATTTTCCAATAGTGATCTAAACGAAATCCCTGTTAAGATACAAAACCGCTATGGCTATACCATCTATCTAACAGCCATTGATGAGGTCCCGGTACAGTTTCAGAAGCGTGATTTTGAAAAGCACGTGAGCATTAACAGCAGGGCTCAAGGTGGTTTTCAATACGCGCTGCGGCCTGTAGACCGTGGCGAATATGTTTTTGGCAACCTCAATCTGTACGCTCATACAGCAATAGGCCTTGCGAGCCGCCGATATACCTTTAAAAAAGGGCAGATGGTTAAGGTGTACCCCTCTTTTGTTCAGATGAAAAAGTATGCATTTCTGGCCATCGATAATAAATTATCACAATATGGCCTGAAAAAGATACGACGCCTAGGCCATACTATGGAATTTGAGCAGATCAAGGAGTATGTGACCGGCGATGACGTGCGCACCATCAATTGGAAGGCAACAGCAAAGCATGGCGAGCTTATGGTCAATCAGTATCAGGATGAGAAAGCACAACCTATTTATTCTCTTATTGACAGCGGCCGGGTGATGAAAATGCCCTTTAGGGGACTTAGCCTGCTGGATTATGCAATTAACAGTACTCTTGCCTTTAGCAATGTAGCCCTAAAAAAAGGGGATAAGACCGGGCTGCTCGCTTTTGCGGAAACCATTAAGAGTCACCTACCTGCAAGCAGTAAAAAGTCCCATTTAAATCTCATTCTCGAGGTGCTTTATAATATAGATACGGCCTATCTCGATACTGATTTTGGCAGGCTTTACGCTGAGGTAAAACGTAAGATCCCGCATCGCAGTTTATTACTGCTCTATACTAATTTTGAACATATATCCTCCATGGAAAGGCAAATGCCGTACTTAAGAGGTCTGGTCAAAAAACATGTTTTGGTCGTTATATTTTTTGAAAACACTGAACTTCATAGCCTGATAGAGCAACCTGCCGAGAATACCCCGGAAATCTACTACAAAACTATCGCCCAAAAGATGGAGTACGACAAGAAACTCATGGTGCTGGAACTTGAAAAAAATGGCATCCAGACCGTACTTACTAAACCGCAAGACCTCACCGTAAATACCATTAACAAGTATCTTGAGATCAAGGCGCGGGGATTGATTTAGCTGGATTAAAGGTTGAAGGTTATCCGATTTGACCTGTAATGTATTTTCGACGATTGGAGGGTTCCTTGTAGAGTTTTTTTGGGTTTGGTGGTGGTTATATGTCTTTCCAGTTCGTTTTTTATATTACCTTTTTTCCGTCTGACAGAAAACCACACAACATATTAATGCCCCTAAATACTTCTTAAAAACCCCAAGGTTTCTATATCATAGGTTTACCACGCTTGCAAAGCTGGATGGCTAATCCCCAAGGGTGGCGCAACATGGCCAGCTCGTCATCATTTAATTTCTCAGCACCGGAAATCAGGGTTGCACCAGCTTCTACGAGTCTTTTAGCCGTACCGTTAACATCAGGGCATACAAAGGCAATATGGAGCAAGAGGGGATCCATGGATTTATAATCTGGTGTATCCACTTTCGGATTATTATAAATTTCAAGCATGCTTTCATAGCTCTCATCAGCTAAAAAGCGGACACACACCGGTTCGTCTTTCGCACGTTTTACAGTAAATCCAAGATATTTATAATACCATACACAGGTCGCGGCTGGATCTTTTACTTGATAGGCAAAATGTGCTATCTTCATAAATTTGATGCAAAAGTTTTACAATTCTTGATCCTGTCCTGTTAATTATAAATTAGTCATTATTAAACGTAAAAACCTCCAAAGCCTCTTCCTTGCCCCGTAGTTCCACAATGCCCATACTCCTTTTCTTAAACTTAAAGGGAATATAAGGAAAGGAGTCCACCAGTTTTTTTGAAAGCAGGATATCAACATCCATATCATTACATAGTGCTTGTATGCGGGCGGCGGTATTGAGGGTATCTCCAGAAAATGCGATCTCACGCTTCAGGACCCCGATCTCGCCGGTCATTACCTGTCCATAATGCGCCCCCACCTTAAAATCCGGAAGTGCGCCATAGCGCTTTAAATAGATGTTTTTGCGCTTGTTGATGAGTCTTTTCATCTCAAAATAACACCGTAGTATATTAACCTTATAAAGTCCATTTTTTAGTTTCCAGCTCACTACTACTTCATCGCCCACATACTGGTAGACTTCGCCACGGGTATAAATGATCGCAGGGGCGATATCTTTAAAAAAATCTTTGAGGAAATTAAAGTATTTTTCTTCCCCGATTTTTTCGGCGATTGTCGTGGCGCTCCGGATGTCGATAAACATAAAAATCCGTTCCTCTTTTTTGGGATGAAAATATTTACCCAGTAAAAAATCCTTGAATACCCCGGGGCCATATTTATCATTCACCATCAATATGATCAATGTGGTGATGACGATCACTAGCCAGATCAGGTAATTTCTCAAAAAGAAAAAGGTGCCGTAAAACGAAAAGATATTCCCTATCACCTTGGGGTCATAAAACGGAAGTTCCAGTTGCGCGGCATTAAGGTATCCCACTGCGATAAGGGTAATTACGATGGCCGTAACAGTATAGGCCAGAAAGATATAACTGAGCGCTTTCCAGAAAGGGAAGGAGCGCAACCAGGATTCCATCAGGTTTATGGTAAAAAGACCTCCTATAAGTCCCGCACTGACTCCTACGATGATGGTGGCAGTAAAGTTTGATAAAAGGTCAAAACTGGTGGAAAGTACCCCGTTACTTGCCAGTAAACTTACCTCATAAAGAAACAGTATGATGGAGACGATCGTCCAAGATAAGGTTATATAAATAGCGCGCCGCAGATAGTAACGTCGTCTAAAATGATTAAAAAAGGGGAATAATGCCATAAAATTCAATCCTGCGCTTTCATAAACGCAATAACCTCACCATATCTTTTGCTCCAGGGCCAAATATATTGAATAATCATATTCTTATGTCTTTTGTCTTGTACGTTAAATTGGGCATTGGGCTGATAATTTTTAAGCTCCAGGCTAAAAAGTTCATTGTACTTAAATATTGAGGGATATGTCTTGGTGCCCACATACATCATAATGGGTGGCGTGTTTTTGTCTAAATAGTAAATGGGGGAGGCTTCCTTCCAGGTCTGCTCATTATTAGTCCATGTGGTGATATAATTATTATTTGTGCCAGGTGGATGATCCTTAAGATAACTATACATATCCAGGCCGCCGGCATCGTTGAGTATGATGCCTTTTATCAGTGTGGAGTCTTTGATATATTTTGGGCTCATGGCGGCCAGTGCTGCGAGGTGTCCGCCCGCAGAGTGCCCTGTTATGAAAATCCTTTTTGGGTCACCCCCATAATCTTTGATGTTTTCTGCCGTCCACTTTACGGCTTCAGCGATCTGCTGCGCCATAGTGTCATAATCTGCCCGTGGGCTCAATGTATAATCAGGCATGACCGTGATGACCCCTTTTCTGGCAAAACCCCGACCAAAAAAACCATAGGTATTTTTATTTCCGCTATCCCAATCTCCACCATGCACAAATAGGAGCACATCGTTACCGCCCTGTGCATTTTTTGGCCTAAAAATATTGAGGCGCGGCAGCTCTTTACCAGTAGTGTAATCTTGGGCTAAATAATTGATGTCTTTGTATTTTAGTGATGCACAGCTAGTAAGCAATAGGGTGCAACTAAAAAAAAGTATAAAGATTGACCTCATGATTTTCTTTCAAAAATAACAATAAATAAATCCCTATGTGTCACAAAGCTTTATTGTATGCCAAGTTATTTATTAAGGATGATTGCGTATTTTTTCGCTATTGCGAAATAAATATTTAACCAGCATCTTCATCTCATCTGCCTAAAACTACGGTTGGGTCATTATAATTACCTTCATTTTATCAATAAAGGCACTTTTGATCTCATAAACTAAAGGTCATGAGATTAATCTATTTTTGCATGTTTTTTATTCTAGGCTTCACTGTGCACGCCCAAACTACCATTTCCGGAAAGGTCACAGATGCAAAAGGGCTGCCCATCATGGGCGCAAATGTATTCCTTGACGGAACCTACGATGGCGCGACCACTGGTGAAGACGGCTCCTTTGAATTTAACACTACGATTAAAGGAGTACAGACATTAAAGGTTACCTATATTTCTTTTGAAACCTTTAGCCTTAACAAAGAGGTATCAGCAATGAAGAGTGTGGTCATACGCCTGCGCGAAAATGTAGATGCCCTTGACGCTGTAGTGCTTAATGCCGGTAGCTTTAGGGCAGGGGACAACAGCCGTGTCTCAGTGCTCAAACCTCTGGATGTGGTCACCACTGCCAGCGCGGTGGGGGATTTTGTAGGGGCTTTGCAAACACTGCCCGGCACAACCACAGTAGCTGAGGATGGCCGTCTTTTTGTGCGCGGTGGGGATGCTGGTGAGACACAGATTTTTATTGACGGCATACGTGTTTTTACGCCCTACACGCCCACCCCGAATAATGTACCTTCCCGGGGTAGATATTCACCTTTTCTCTTTGATGGTATCACCTTTTCTACAGGGGGTTATTCTGCCGAATATGGGCAGGCGCTCTCCTCAGTACTCTTGCTCAACACCATTGATGAGCCAGATCAGGATAAGACAGATATTTCTATCATGAGCGTTGGCGGGGGCCTGAGGCATACTAAAAAATGGGAAAAAAGTTCACTGAGTCTAAATACTTCTTATTTTAATCTTGCACCCTATCAAGCGGTTTTCCCAAATAGGAACAATTTTAAAAAACCCTATGAGACCTTTGCCGGTGAGGCCGTTTTCCGGCAGCGTGTCGCTAATGGGCTTTTCAAGTTTTACACCGCTTTTGACCATACTAATTTTTCATTAACACAAGATGATATAAACACTCCCAATGGCATTGATTTTGGGCTAAATAATACCAATCTCTATGTCAACGGCTCTTACGGCGGGGTTCTGAGTGATACGTGGTCACTAAACACCGGTGCGAGTTACACTTTTGCAAGCACAGGCCTTGATATAAACCAGGATGATATCAATGATGTGGAACACGACGTCCATACCAAGATAAAATTTAAAAAAAGGTTCAGCAACCGCTTTAAGCTTAGTCTGGGCAGTGAGTATTTTTTCACCCAATTTGATGAAGGTTTTGGGGCTCCAAATACCCATTATGACACCGGTTATGCCAGTGGTCTTGGTGCCGCTTTCGCGGAAGCGGATATCGTTTTTACTAAAAAGTTTGCCGTACAGATGGGATTGAGGGGCGAGTACAGCACCTTGCTGGATCAGGTAACTTTATCGCCACGCACTTCACTTGCATATAAAACTGGAAAAAATAGCCAGATTTCACTTGCTTACGGAGATTTTTATCAGGATCCAGGTAGTCAATTTCTAAGATTTAATACGGGGCTGCAGGCGCAGAAAACCGCACATTACATCTTAAATTACCTTTACACGGGAGAGGGTACGATCTTTAGGGCAGAGGCTTACCGTAAGACCTACATGGATTTGGTCACTTATGACACGCCTACCGCCGGTATTAACAGCGATTATAAGAACGACGGGAGCGGTTATGCACAGGGAATCGATGTTTTCTGGCGAGATAACGGTAATATTAAAAACTTGGATTACTGGGTAAGCTACTCCTATTTAGACACGCAGCGTAAATATTTAAATTATCCAACGCGGGCTACACCTGCTTTTGCCCAGAAGCATAACCTGAGCGTTGTCGCAAAATACTGGTTTGAAGATTTAAAGAGCCAGGCCGGCCTGAGTTACCAGTTTGCCAGCGGTCGTAACTACACAGATCCCAACAATCCCGGTTTTTTACAGGAACAGACCAAAAGCTATAACAACCTTAGTATAAACTGGGCCTATCTTTTAAGCCCGCAAAAAATTCTTTACTTCTCGGTGAGCAATGTGCTCGGGGTTAAAAATGTGAATGGGTATCAGTTTGCCGAGACTCCAGATTTTAGCGGAAATTTTAACCGGCGTACCTTGCGCTCCGCATCAGATCAGTTCTTTTTTGTGGGTTTTTTCTTGACAATCAGTAATGATCATAAAACCAATCAACTGGATAATCTTTAATTACGCCGTAGATTTAAACACGCCGAAAATCAATCACAACCCTGGTCTTTTCTGGACTGTGTATCATTGTTAGGGAAGCACATGCCCGAATTCACAAGCTGTGGCACATATCTTTTTAAGTTGGGATCCCGCAGTCCGTGGGCAATAAAGGCAGTAAGGTCGTCAATTTGCCCCTCGCTCAGGTTGATATTGCCAAATTGTGGTGCGATCTGGCCAGACGGCACTTTATCATTCTGTGGTACCCCCGCATTTTTATAGGCGATCACATCACGCAAATTGGTAAAACTCCCGCCATGACCGTAGATCCCATTATCGGTAAGATTATATAAAGTAGGGGTCTTGAACTTGTAATTGTCCTCTGGATTTTTAGTGAATCCTCCTCTGCCCAAACTGGTGGTTTCCATATTCATACTTTTTTGCATAATGACCTCTATACTTTTAAAATCTGCCATCGCAAAGGCATGAAAACTTTTATCCTTTAACGCCGGGCCAGTATGGCATTCATAGCAGCGGCCCTGGTCAAAAAACACCAGTGCACCCCGTTTTTCGCTGGGTGAGAGGGCATCGGTATCTCCTTTTAAATAAACCTGCCAGGGAGCGCGGTTAGCAAGGAGGGTACGTTCATAGGCTGCAATCGCAAGTGCAGCGGTCTGGCGTGTGTACCTTTCGTGTAAGGCAACCTCAGGGAATGCGGCATCAAATAAGCTTGTATACCCATAAGCTTTCGCGAAAGCGGAATCGATCTTAAGCCGGTGTACATCCTGCCCCACCATGGCCTGTACCTCTATCCCCTCAAAGCCCTTTTTATTATCGGGAATGCTTCCCCATTGCGATTCTGTACCCTGGTTTGTGCCGGTAGCACCAAATTTGCCGTCCCAGAGCATTACATCTTGGTAGGCCAGGTTGAGGAGGTTAGGGGAGCGCAGCGGTTGCACATCAATAGAATCTAAGTCCATTACCGAGTTGACCATACGGCCTTCGCCAAAAATACCGAAACCCAGACCGCCCTCACCAATGCCCTGGCGCATACCCGAACTGAAACCGGAAGCCGCTGAGTGACATGAAACACAGGAGTATAGATGTTGATTTTCCTTATTTTTTGGATTACCTCCCGTTGCGGGATCGTGCAGTAATAATTTGCCCAACGCGATTTTTTCTGGCGTGAGTGGATTTAAGGGATCTTGTGGAATGGCCATAAAATCATTGCTTTCCGGGAGGATAAAAAAAGATTTCCCAGTCCCATGGGAGGCTTTTCTAAGAAGAAGGTTAAGTTCATGATCAAGATCTGATTGGGTTACGATCGAGGTGTAAATTTCATCTTGTTGACAGGACGTGAGGAGAACAAAAAACACAAGAGATAAAAGTAGGCGCATTGAGTTTGGGTTTTAAAATTTCCGCAAACTTATAAAATATTGTTAAATAATAGACTAAATGTTTTAATAAATAGATGAAATACATTTTTTACACTTCAATATTTAATTTAACAGTCTAAAAGTAAAATATTGTAGGAAAAAATGCGATTTTTTTACTTTCGCGAAAGCATGATGCTTATCCGGTCGTCATATGATTAGCATTCAACACTATGTCTGCCTAAAAAAAGAGTTAAATCGCTAAGGGTCATGACCAAAATGTGATAGTTTTAAGCTATTGATATACCCACCCACATGACCATTAAAAAGAAATTTTTTAAATCTCTGGCCAAGATCAATAGAAAAATACTGCCCAGTTATACTAAAAAAAACCTTGACCTTGCCAAGGCATCAAAGCTACAACTGGCCATTTTTGGCTATAAATTATGGGTAACAAAAAACGCGCTTGACTAATAATGAAGTAGGGAACGTAAGGGAACTCCCCTTAAATGTTTACGGCCCTGCAGGGAATCCAGCTCTAGTAGAAAATTGCATTCCACAATTTCCCCGCCGCAGTTTTCTATAAGTTGTCGCGCTGCAGATGCTGTGCCACCGGTAGCCAATACATCGTCGTGCAGGATAATCCTGTCGCCTTTATGAATAGCCTGCTGTTGTATCTCGAGTGTATCAATACCATACTCGAGCTCATAGGTCTGTACACGGATCTCACCGGGAAGTTTGCCTGGCTTTCTTATGGGAGAAAAATCGACACCGAGCTCCTGTGCAAGCAATATACCTAATAAAAATCCTCTGGATTCTATACCGCACACCTGATCTACCTTGAGTTCATAGAGCGGTTCAGCAAGAAGCTTAACCGCCTCTTTTGTGGCATTGTGGTTCTTGAGCAGGGGGTTAATATCCTTGAACAGGATACCCGGTTTGGGAAAATTGGGCACATCCTTGATGTAAGCTTTTAAATCCATATCGAAATATATTATTTTAATAAGGACCCTACACTTGATTTAAGTAAATTTTACCTTTGATATATTAAAATAATCGGGAATATCCGCCTAATCGAATATGAGGGGTTAAAGCAATGACCTATAAGTCCTCTAAAGTCTCGAAAAAAACCATTGATAAATACCAAAAAATTAGATTATTATGGGAATTTTAATCACGCAATTTGCCGCCTGTTTTTTTGGGTGTACAGGGATCATTTTTGGAGCTTTTGGAGCTCATATACTGAAGAAAAAATTTACTCCAGAACTTATGGCTTCTTTTGAGACCGGGGTAAAATACCAGATGTATCATGCGCTCGCTTTACTGATTCTAAGCTTTAACCTGCACCTCACCAAAAATCTGGAACATACGGTCGTTCTTTTTTTTACTTTAGGCACTTTTTTATTCTCCTTCAGCATTTATGGACTCTGCCTTAGCGCGGCGGCCGGAAAAAAAATGAAATGGCTGGGCCCTCTTACACCCCTCGGTGGGTTGTTTCTAGCCGGGGGCTGGTTGTTGTTACTGTTCCTGTTTATGGAAAATTACTTCTGAAGTTAAGTCATTTTTTATTAAGCTACAGCGATTTTTGAGATCCTGTTTTAATTGCTGACCGATGATAATACCCTTTTATTAAAAAACCCGAAGCACAGGGCTTCGGGTTTTACTGACTAATTTACACCAAGTGGTATGAAGGCTAATTCAAATAAATCAAATGAATACTTTGATAGCTGGTTGTAAGTTATTTATAAGACGCTTAAGAAAACGAAACGTTGCAATAAAAAAGTAAATTAACATTTTTTTAAAACTTTTACTTTTAGTATGCCGGATAAAATGTACAATGAAACTAATAGATGATATATAAATCTTTGAGCCAAATCATCAATTTTCGCCTTAAAAAACGCCACCTCCAGATTTCTCATTATCATCACGCTGTTTTCTGCGTTTAGGTTTAAAATTGGTTTTTCCAAATCTATAATTCAACCCTACGAAAACAGTATTGCTTTCCCAGTCAAATCGGCCTTCCTGGATATACGGATAGTTACCAGTAAAACGAGAATTCATGGTATTAAAGATGTCATTGTAATTTACACTTACTGTCCCGGCACCGCCCCAAAGCTCATAGCGCAGTCCCGTATTAACCATAAACATAGGTTTGCCGGTAAACTGTAGTCCTTTGTTGAGCCCGCGATACATCCCAAAAGCAGATAGGGTAAGTTTTTCGGTAACTTTAAAATTGTTTGACATTCTTATATTATAAACCGTGTTTTTTACGGTACGCGCAACCTGCACAATATCTGTGGCGATGGGCATGTCTATAGCGGGGTCTATCTGTTCTGAAATACCGCTCTGGGTTTGGTTATATAGGTCAAAACTTGCATTAAAGTTCCACCAGTCACTGGGTTTATAATTGCTTGACAGTTCTAAACCATAAGATGAGGTATTGTCAAAGTTGTCATACGTAAGGATTACACGGTCCAGGTTGAACCGATCAATAAAAAAGGCCTGGTTCAGTTCATCTTCGATAATGCGATAAAATATACCCGCGGTAATGCTTCCTTTTTCTAGTTTTCGGGTATAATTGGCTTCAAAACTGTTTGTGAACTGGGGTTTGAGGTTAGTATTGCCATATTGGGTGATCAATGGGGTGCTGAATTTTCTAATTGGATTTACCTGATCAATGCCCGGTCTGTCAACCCTTCGGCTATAGCTCACCTGATATTGGTTTTTTTCGCTTGGGTTAAAGGTCACGTAGACAGATGGGTATAATTCAAAATAATCACGTTTAAAAGCCGCAACGGTATTTGTGTCTGCCGTTACCTTGACCTGTTCTGCCCGTATGCCGGCCTGATAGCTCCATTGGTCGTAGGTTTTCCCAAAAGTAGCATACAGAGAATAGATATCGCGGTCATATTTAAAAGCGGTAGAGGGGGTAGGCGTTAAATTACCATCAGCATTAAAGGATAAGCCGGTGCTGTTATAGCCGATATCTGTACCAAAAAGAATGGCCTGCGCACCCAGCTCCAACTTGGTAGCCTCACTTAGCGGATTCACATAATCAAGGTTGATGGTACTGCGTTTACGGTCTGTACCCACAAAATCGGTATAATCCTGAAGCTGGGTAAGGCCTGTAAAGTTAAAGCCTGTATTAGAGCGCTCTTTATAATTATTTTGATCCAGTTCAAGTTCCAGGCTGTGCCCTTCTTCATTAAAATTGATCTTATAATCTAAGTTGTACTGCTCTGCATGGTTTGCATTTTGGTCCCTGAATACCTGTGAAAGGTTCTGATCAGCATCGGGATATAGTATATTAACACTACCGCGCTCATCGCCGTTATAACTGTTTCGGTTAACAAAGAAGGAGAGCGTGTTTTTTTCGTTAAGGTAATAGTCTACACCGGTTTTGATGAGATGGGATTTATTATTTGAAAGAAAATCCAGTTGCTGGTTAGAATTGTCATCTGGTCTGAAAATATTTCCGTAGTTGTGATTTTTACCGAAATTATTGCTGTAATTGGTATAAAAATTAAATTTTCCGTTGCGGTAGTTCAAGTTGATACCGCTATTAAAAATCGGATTCTCATCGTATGAAAGCCCGGTATTAACGTCCCCATTAAATCCGATATTCGCGTTTTTATTCAGAATAATATTAATGATCCCGCTCATCCCATCAGGGTTGTATTTAGCCGAAGGATTTGTGATCAATTCTATCTTTTTAATCGAGGTTGAAGGGATTTGCTTGAGCAGTTGTGCAGCGGGGATATTAGATAGTTTTCCATCTACCATCACCTGTACGTTACTGTTTCCGCGCAGGCTCAAAGCGCCGGTTTGCTGATCTACGCTTACAGACGGCACATTGTTCATAATATCAGAAGCTGTTGCACCTGTAGTTGTAAGGTCCTTCCCTACATTGATTACTTTACGGTCAATGCGCTGCTCAATGGTGGTGCGCTCAGCGACCACATTTACCGCATCAAGTTCTGCAGCCGCGGTGGTGAGGTTTATGGTGCCCAGTTGCAGAACGCGCTGCTCAGGACTAATTTTTATTTCCTTTGATACAGGTTCATAACCCATAAACTGTATTTTAAGCATGTAAGTGCCGTCAGCGATGCCATCGATTTTAAATTCACCGGTATCTGTGGTGACTCCGCCAGTTATAAGTTTAGACTGTGAGGTATTGACTGTTACAGAGGCATAGGGTATGGCCTCCTGAAGCGTGGCATCCATCACCTTGCCGTGGATAGATCCTGTGGGCCCAGGTGCGCTTTCGCCTTGAGCGAAAAGATTTCTGGAGGTTAATAAAAGGAGCAGGACAAAGCCCGCAGTAAATAAGGATTTCATAATTGATACGTTTTTTGATACTGAAACTAATTCAGCATTTATTGATGAATTGATGTTGGTTATATATGCTACTTTGTATAACATATTAGGAATTCAAAAAAAATACACCGTGATCAAGGGTATATTAAATAGACGATCATGATCCATTTGCGTTACAGAAAAACAGAATTATTATATAAATATCAGTTCCTGAGATTGTTTGAAGACTGTTACTGATTAAAGACCGCCGCTATCTTAGCTGCTAAATGCCGATTTCAACGTAGAATTTGATAATCTTATACATTAGAACCCTATTATATGCCAGATTTTGCGCGCAGATAGTTTTATAAAAAAAGAAAACCCAAAGTTTTAAATCTTTGGGTTTCCCAGATTTGGTGCCCCTTGATCAACACTAACCATCAAAACCAACCCAGGGACATCCAAATTGCTTTCTATTCAATAATAGACGTCAGAAAACCTAATTTGTTGCACCTGCAATAAATGTTTAACGCAGATTTGTGAAGGTGAAATATCCAGTGGGCTACAATTGGGGATTTTGTTTTTAGTAGTTTTGTTTTGATCAGATTAAAGCATAAAAAATAGGCAACATAGTCTTGAAATATATGAAAAAAACATTGGTTTTAGGTGCTTCTGTTAAGGAACAACGCTATTCAAATATAGCTATCCATCGCCTGCTTTCCCATAAAGTCCCAACCGTGGCCATTGGCCTACGAGAAGGTAAAGTGGGAGGCATTCCCATTGAGATAGGAAAACCACATTTAGAGAATGTAGATACGGTAACCCTCTATCTAAGTCCCAAAAATCAGATTGAATATTATGACTACATCGTTGGCCTAAAACCCAAACGTGTCATTTTTAATCCCGGTACCGAAAATCCTGAGCTCTATCACTACCTGGATAAATACGATATCAAAGTAATTACGGCCTGTACCTTAGTCATGCTCGCCACGAACCAGTATTAAGCCCAAAAAGGTAATTAAACCATTAAGAATAAGGATAAAAAACCCAAACTCAAAACCGAGATAGGCTGCGCATAAAGCGCTGATTACGTAAGCTAAAATAGGCGAAGCGATGGCAACGATGGGTACCAGGTTATCCTTTACCTTCCACTTTGTAAAAAGGCCGAAAGAGTACAGCCCCAATAAAGGGCCGTAGGTATATCCGGCAAAAACAAAAAGTTTCGCGATGACGCTCTCATTAGCGATTACGTATTTAAAGATGATAATCACCAGTATCAGCAAAATGGATACAGCGATGTGGATTTTTTTTCGGATGCTGACCTGGGTAGTCTCGTCATATTTTTTTTCGATCTCTAGAATATCGATGCTAAACGAGGTGGTAAGTGCCGTGAGCGCACTGTCTGCGCTGGAATATGCGGCTGCAATAAGACCTAGGATAAAGCAGATTCCCAAACCTATACCAAGATTGGCCTTTGTGGCGATAAAGGGGAAAAGGTCATCCTTAGTGGCCGTGATGCCATGTTTTTCGGCATAGACTGTAAGCAGAACCCCGAGGACAAGAAAAATAAAATTGGCAATGGTAAGCGTTATTGTAAACCAGAACATATTTTTCTGGGCATCTCTCAGCGTGCGGCAGGTGAGGTTTTTCTGCATCATGTCCTGATCAAGGCCGGTCATCACGATGGCGATAAAAGCGCCCGATACAAATTGTTTAAAAAAGAATTCTCCACTTTTCCAATCGTCAAAAAAGAACATTTTAGATAGGTGGCTATCTGCGATGAAACTGAATAAGCCATTCGGCGAAAGGCCAAGATCAGCCGATACATAATAAATTGCCACCCCCAGTGCCGTAAGCATAAATAGCGTCTGCAATGTATCTGTCCAAACAATGGTCTTGATACCGGATTTAAAGGTGTAGATCCAGATAAGCAGAATCGTAATGGTTACCGTAACCCAAAATGGAATGCCCATGGCATCAAAAACGAGCAGTTGGAGCACATTGGCCACTAGGTATAAGCGAAAACTTGATCCTACCACCCGGCTGATCAAAAAGAAGGAAGCGCCGGTTTTGTATGAATGATTGCCAAAACGCCCATCGAGATATGTATAGATTGAAGTGAGGTTTAATCTGTAATATAAAGGCAAAAGCACAAGCCCTATGACCGCATAACCCACCGTATATCCCAGCACCACCTGAAAATAGCTGAACTGTGACGCCTCAACCCATCCCGGCACCGAGATAAACGTGACACCAGAAAGTGATGCACCTATCATCCCAAAAGCGACCAGGTACCACGGCGATTCTTTCCCTGCCTTAAAGAAATCAGCGTTGGATCCGCCACGGCTCGTTAAAAATGAAATAAGGATCAGTAGGCCAAAATAGCCTGCAATGAGGATAAGAATGTAGGATGCCTGCATTTTTTTAATTCTGAATTCTGAATTCGTCTGCGCTCCGGCAGGTTATATAGTCAGAATTGGTTTGCGATTACGAATATAGGTTTTTATGTGTAGAGTTAAACGTCGGCGCAACTTGATCTGCAGTTCTTTCTGCTTGTATGCAATATATTCTCGCTTTTTGCATTTAAATGAGAGATAAAGTATGATTTTTGCGATTATGTCCTAATAATTAGACGCCACGGTTTAGGAATACATAATCGTGTTATCTATAGATATTTCTACTTATTAAGAGCGCACCGACTATAATTTGATTATTTTTGAAAATTAAATGTACAGATGTAGAATTGTTAAATATCCATCTTTACGCTTAAGTAGTTCTAAATGTTCTTGAATAAAGAAGTTTCAAATCTAAAACTCGATTTTTATTATAATTAAATACTCATATTTTCCTCTCAGAATGCCTATATCTTTAATAAGGATTTAAAAATAAAATTTTAAGCGTATTTGACTGGAAATTAATGGAGTAAATAAATCTTGAATTCAAATTATAAGTCATGCAATTTCCACGATTTCTTCTTGGTGACAACACCGATTATTCTGATGCCGTTTTTGTAATTCATACTGAGTTTCCACGCTTTATCATCAATTTACAAAATGATGAGGTAGAATGGTTGGAAGATTTTGACAAGAATGATGAGGATGAATTATCCAGTGAAACCGAAAGTCTCATTAAGGCCGCCACGGACTTCTATGATCGTGAAGTGGCCCGCTATGAAGAGGATTGATGGAGCAGCTTAACCAGCTTGACCATCGGCTCTTTCTGTTCCTTAATAATCTGGGCAGCTCCACTTGGGATGGATTCTGGTTGGGGATCACAAACAAGTGGTATTCCATACCGCTCTATGCCGTACTACTGGTGTTGGTTTTTAGACATTTTGGCCTAAAAAAAACAGTTGTGGTCCTGGTTTTTGTTGCGCTGCTCATCACGTGTACAGACCAGTTGGCTAATCTTTTTAAATCTTCTTTTGAGCGCTTGCGACCCTGTCGGGCGCCCGGAGTGATGGAGCACGCCCGTTTTGTGGCAGAGCGCTGTGGGCGCTACGGCTTTTTTTCCGCACATGCGGCAAGCTCGATGGGGCTTACGTTTTTTATTGGGCTTTTACTGCGCAAAAAATTACCAAGCCTCTTTTTTATTTTATTGTTCTGGGCATGTATCGTCGGTTTTAGCCGTATTTATCTAGGGGTGCATTATCCTGGTGATGTATTAACGGGGATGTTGATTGGGGCGCTTTTGGGTTATTGCTTTCAAAGATTGGTTCGCTATATTTTGATTAAATTTGAAGTGAAATTGACCTGATTCTATCCTTGATAAAAATCACTTTTATATATAATTGAATCTTTCTGATGCCTTTGGGCATCTAGGTTTTTAAGAATAGAATGGAAAAAATAGAGCATGATGATAAGTCATTGTAACATCGCTTTTATCTTATCTTTGTGCTATTTTTCCCTTCACCCCCGTGACACTGGTTTTTAAAAAATTTCAGTTAAACGAGTATTAAACACTGTTTAAAAAGAAATTCCCATGAAAATACTGATAACCGGCGCAGCTGGTTTTATAGGATCCCACTGTGCAGAGCGGCTTGCAGAAGGCAATGAGGTGGTGGGTATAGATAATTTTTCGCCCTATTATAGCCAGGATCTCAAGCATAAAAACGCAAAAGAACTTGAGAGTGCAGGCATCCCAATTATCCGTATCGATCTGCGCAATGCTGAAGAATATAAACAACTGGATACAGATTTTGAATATATTTTTCATTTTGCCGCACAGCCGGGTATCGCTGCCGCCTCCAGCTTTGAAGATTATCTGATGAACAACCTGGTGGCTACCAAAAACCTTGTTGATTATGCAGTTACCTGCAAAAAACTAAAGCTTTTCGTCAATATCAGCACATCTTCCATTTATGGTCTGCGTGCAACCCTCACCGAAGATGCCGCGCCTGAGCCCGCTTCATTTTACGGTGTGACCAAGCTTGCCGCAGAACAGATCGTACTCTCCAAAACTCGGGAAAAGAAGATGAAAACCTGTTCCCTACGCTTATTTTCGGTTTATGGGCCGCGGGAACGACCGGAAAAACTATATACCAAACTTATAGGCTGTGGCTTTTTCCATCAAGAATTTCCGCTTTTTGAAGGCAGTGGTGAGCACGTACGCAGTTTCACCTTTGTAGAAGATATTATTGACGGCGTCATAAGCGTTATGGGCAAAGAAGATAAGGTAGATGGCGAGGTCATAAACCTGGGCACTGAACAGGAGCACAGCACGGCCGAAGGTATCACCATTGTTGAAGACATTCTGGAAACCGAAATACGCAAGACGAATGTGCCCAAAAGACAGGGTGACCAGATGTTTACCAAAGCTAATATCGACAAGGCCCGACGACTTTTGGGCTATGACCCAAAAACCACTTTACAGCAAGGCTTAAAAAAGCAGATTGACTGGTATCGAAAGGAGTTTGTGCATTAGATTTTAAACCTCTGGCGATTAAAAAATCCTAGGCTCATTTTTTTTTTTGAAATGTCCCTATTTAGCTATAGGATGATCTTTGGACAAGCGCCGCTGTTCTTTTCCGCTTAAAATGAACCAAATTATTCGTAGTTAGGAATACACAATTCTTAATGAGTTCTTGTACTTGTATTCTTTCTAAATATTTTTTTGAAATATTCCCCCCTATATGCTTCCTTTTTCAAATATTCTAGTAGGCCACATCCCATAAAAATTTAATTTTATTCTAATAATTTTCGGATTAAAAACGTTAATTGACGTCAAAATGCATGAATATCCGTTTTAATACACGTAATTTGTGTTTTAGGATCTATTGCTGTTTAGAATCAATAGTGTAAATAACTAAAGCATTTTGACCATGCATCAATCATATCATCTAGAAAAAAAATTTCATGGACTGTTGGCCCAGTGCCCAGAGCTATTTGATTGGTTTACTGAGGATACACTTGATGGTTTATGGTATTCTGATATAAGCGCCCCAACCCACTATTGGTTCAATAAATCTTTTTGGAACATACTGGGATATGATAATGTAGAAAGAAAGAGTCTTTCTGACAGTGAAATCAAAACTATAACTGAAAACCCTGGTATTACCGATCTAATCACCAGAATAACAAAGGAAAAGGTGAAAGAGGGGCGTGCATGTATCTCATTCATAGATCGCCACCAGAAGACAGTTACCCTTGATGCAACGGCTTTATTACTTGATGCCGGGCTACTCATAAAATTCATTAAGCGCGCACAAGAAAACGATTTAGTCTCAAGTCTCAAAAGTGAAATTCAAAAGCTGCAAAATTTTAATGGAATTTATGAGGAGACCAATGAAATTGCACATGTAGGTGGTTGGGAGGCTGATTTGGTTTCTGGTACTATAAGCTGGACAAAACTTACCCGCGACATTCATGAAGTCCCAGCCGATTTTGAACCTGACCTTGCCGAAGGCATTAATTTTTATAAAGAAGGTTGGAGCAGGGAACTGATCACAGAACTTTTTACAAAGGCTGTTGAGAAAGGGGAATCCTTTGACGCAGAATTAAAACTCATTACCGCCAAAGGCAGGGAAATCTGGGTGAGATCCTTCGGCAGGCCAGAGATGGAGCTTGGTAAATGCGTGCGTGTTTATGGGGCTTTTCAGGATATTGATGCAAAAAAGAAGCAAGAACTTGCCCTTGCAAAGAGCAAGGAAAGTTTTGAAAAAATCTTCACTAATTCTTCAATAGGTATAATCTTGGTCAATCGGGATAACGAACTCCTAATGTTAAATCCTGCAAGCCTAAGGATTTTTGGTTTTGAAGAAGATGATCGTCAAAAGGTGCTGAACCTTAATTATAGGGATATGGTGCACCCAGATCATATACAAAAGGCAGTAACCTTGAGAAAAAAACTCCTTGAGGGTGAGATTCAAAGTTATAAAAAGGAAAGCCGGTTTATCACTGCAGCTGGGAAAACGATCTGGTGCAGTGTAAGCACATCCATGATCCAAGGTCAGGACAGGGAAGATGATCTTATTATCACTCAAATTGAGGATATAACGGGCCGTAAGGAACTAGAAAATAGAGCACAGGAGAATGCCGACCGTTTTGAAAATGCTTTTGAGAATTCCCCAAATGGGATGGGGGTAGTTTCCTTAGAAGGAAATTGGATCATGATAAATAAGAACCTGGCGGCAATGATAGGTTTTGAAAAACATGAACTGCTCCAGCTCGATTTAAAAAATGTCACACATCCAGATGATGTTCTGAATGACAAACTGCAGCTCAGGCAGATCATTTTAGGCGAAATTGAATCTTATAGTATAGAAAAGCGCTACATCCATAAAGATGGGCACATCGTATATGGTTATCTCAATGTATCCGTACTCAAAGATATTAATGGTAATCCTGCATCTCTGATAGGTCAGGTAGTGGATATGAGTGCCAGTATTAAGTCGCAGCGGGCACTCAGGCGTAGCCTAAACGATCTACAAAGTGTGATGGACGCCACAACGCAGATAGCAATTATTGAGACGGATCTAAAGGGTACAGTACGTAAGTTTAATAAAGGTGCTGAAAATCTTTTGGGATATACTGCTTCTGAAACCATTGGCACACATAAAGCGAACATTTTTCATGATGAGAAAGAGATCGAAATTCGTGGAAAGCAACTTTCTAAGACATATAAAAGAAATATTGAGGGTTTTGATGTTTTTGTGTACAAAGCACGCCTTGGCAATTTTGAATCCTCAGAGTGGACCTATATAAAAAAAGATGGTACCCGCTTTAAAGTGCAGCTGGTCGTCACACCAGTTAAAAACCATAGGGGTAAGATAGCGGGATACCTGGGTGTGGCCACTGATATTACCAAACTTAAGGAAATGGAGGACTCCTTAATTAAGGCCAAGTTAAAGGCCGAGATGGCGAGCATATCAAAATCTGAATTCCTTGCAAATATGAGTCATGAGATCAGGACTCCACTCAATGGAGTGATCGGTTTTACCGATTTGTTGATGCGTTCAAAACTTTCCGAAAGCCAAAGCAGGTATATGCTGACCGTTTATAATTCGGCTACTTCTTTGCTGGATTTGATCAATGATATTCTCGATTTTTCTAAAATAGAAGCCGGTAAACTTGAGATCAATGAAGAAAAAACAGACCTGCGTGAGCTCTGTGGTCAGACCATTGATATCATTAAACATCAGGCGCATAGCAAAGGCTTGGAGATCTTACTGAATATTTCCCCTGAGGCAAAACGCTTTGTTTATGCAGATTCGGTCAGGTTAAGACAGATCATTACAAACCTGCTGGGCAACGCGGTAAAGTTTACTGAAAAAGGCGAGGTCGAGCTCAAGATCGAGGCAAGCCCAAAACCTGATGACCGCAAGGATATGGAGTATCTTTTTTCAATAAGGGATACGGGTATAGGCATTGCACCAAATAATCTCAATAAAATATTTCATGCTTTTGACCAAGAAGATGGATCGACCACCCGTAAGTATGGCGGTACGGGCCTCGGGGTTACCATCAGCAATAAATTGCTGGGTTTAATGGGAAGCAAGCTTCAGGTCAACAGCACACTGGGCAAGGGCAGTACGTTCTCTTTTAAAGTTGATTTTAAGACCGAAAAAGATTCATTGGCCCGAATGCCCCGGGGTAGAAAAGATATCAAAAAGGTACTCATTGTAGATGATAATGCGCCTAATAGAACCATAGTCCAAGAGATGTTTGCTGTGGATAATATAGAATCAGAAGGGTTTGCAAATGCCATTGATGCCATTGAGCGTCTGGGTGAAGGCAATGATTTTGATCTCGCCGTCATAGATTACCATATGCCCTACATGACCGGGCTGGATCTTATTAAACATATCAGGAAGGACCTAGGGCTGAGAAAGAAGGAACTACCCATTATTTTATTGCATAGTTCCGGTGATGATGAGCTTATTTTTAAAAGCTGTAAAAAGTACAAGATCGATTTTAATTTGGTAAAGCCCATACAGATCAATAAACTGTTTGATTGTATTGAAAAATTAGGGCAGACAGAAATAAAAGGGGAGGAGGCCAACATGTATAAAAAGCCGGATGATTTGTTTCTCCTGACTCCTCGTATCATGATTGCAGAAGATAATCCCGTAAATAAGTTTCTCTCTAAAACAATCATTGCCAAAATAGTTCCCAAAGCTACAATCATCGAAGTTGACAACGGCAAAGAGGCCGTTAAAAGCTACCATAAAGAGCGTCCTGATCTTATTTTTATGGATATACAAATGCCCGTCATGAGCGGTTTTGAAGCCACTCAAATAATCAGGGAAAACGAGCAACCAGAAGTGCACGTCCCTATTGTGGCACTCACGGCAAGGGCACTAAACGGAGAGCGGGAGCGGTGTCTTGAAAGTGGCATGGATGACTATCTTACTAAGCCTGTTGTTCTTGAAAATATAAGGAACATTATAACCCAATATTTGGCCAATCTAAAATCACGGGAGTTGCAAAACTCATAACCCAAACATAACCCGTAAAAAACTACCTAAATAATTTATGAAATCTCAAACCTCGATTTTGATAGTTACTCAGCAAGATGTTGAAGATCAGGAGCTCTTTGATACGGCTTTCGCCGAAAGGTATAGCCTCATCCATCTTAAGGGAAGCCTTGATGCTATAAAGTGGATAAAACAAAACGGTAGTCCGGCTTTATTGCTCATGGATGAAAAAGCGAAACCCTTAAACGCACATCAATGTTTGGAATATCTGCGCACCGAAATGAAATCCCAAATCCCAGTGCTGATTATCTGCGAGACTGGGATTTCAGGCAAAAGTGCCACACTTGATAATGTAGATTATGTGGCGCTTCCGTTTTCAAAAGAAACAGAAGAGCAACTAGCTCATATGCTGAACGCCGTACCCCCAAAACCGATAAGCAAGGAAGAAAAAAGGTACTCTTTAGAGTATCTAAACCAGATAGGAGGTGAGGATAGTGAATATATCGTGGAATCGCTAAGAATATTCAGCACCTCGGTTGAAGAGCGGTTGGCCTTGATAAATGATCTGCTAAAAAATGAAGATTACAGGGGTATAGGCAAGGTGGCGCACAATATCAAACCTTCCTTTGAAATGATAGAGAATGAAGCAGGAACGGCGCTTTGTAACAAGCTAACCTACATTCAGACCGAAGATAAAGTGCCTGTTTGGATTAAAGAGCTCAATAACGAGTTTTTGATGGTTAAAGGACAACTGGAAGAAGATTTTCCAATAATTTATTGATTATGAAAAAGAAGATTCTTGTCGTAGAAGATAACCCTATGGTGGTAAAATCCCTTGAGTTTAAGCTTAAAAAAGACGGGTACGAGGTGATCGTATCAGAAGAGGGCCGGGATGCCATGCGGCAGATAGACCAGAATTCTTTTGATCTTGTGCTTACTGACCTTATGCTCCCTTTTGTCTCTGGTGTTGAGCTTATAGACTATATTAGGAAGAAATCGCCGCAACTTCCCATTATTGTCCTATCGACCTCGACACAAGAAGATATAATCACAGAGGCTTTTACCATGGGGGTAGACGATTTTATAACCAAACCTTTTAGTCCCAAAGAGCTTTCCCTTCGGGTAAAGCGTACCTTGAGCAAGGCGAGTTAAATAGCTCCCCAAAATTGACATTGATACCCAAATCACCCCAAAATTAACTACAGCATGAATTATGATTTAGAACAGTTTAAGGCGTGGCCGTGGCTGTTAAAACTCAATCTGATATTCGCCATGGTTTTTTTGACCATTACATTAATACTTGTGGCCTGTATCATCATCATGCGATTCAGAAAGAATCGAAAGGGAAAGCGACGTAAGCGGCTGGAGGAAAAGCTTTTTGATTTGATCAATCCTTTTTTGTTTGATGAAGAGTTTGACCGGGCCGCTGGTATGGTCCATTTCAAGATGAATTATTTAAAAACTAGTTATTCTAAAAAGACAGTGATAAAGCAGCTCTTAATCTTTCAGGAAAACCTTAAAGGCGAGGCGACACTGGCGATCAAAGAGTTGTTTTTTGGACTTGGTCTTTACAATTTGGTATGTTCAGACATTAAGAAAGGCGCATGGCATAAAAAGGCCCGCAGCATTTTTGTGCTTTCCCAATTGGGGATAGATGCTCCGAAAGATGTGATAGAGCCTTTGCTCAAACATAAAAAGGCTGAGGTGGTGCAGCAGGCATTGTTGTACCATTTAAAAATGACAGATAAAGATCCTCTTTATTTTTTTGATGGGCTTAAAAAACCACTTTCATCGTGGCAACAGATTTATATTGGGCACGGGATTAAGCAGTTTTATAATGGCGACATCCCTGATTTCTCTAAATGGCTTGACCATCAATTAATAAGTGTTACCAGTTTTTGCATTAAACAGATAGGGGTGCATGATCAATTTGAAAATATTCAAAAAGTAGAGCCCTTTCTACATCACAAAAACGAAGAGCTGCGTATAGCAGCTATTGATACCTTGTGCAAACTGGGACATGAAGATTTGCTCTATGCGCTTAACCAAATATTTCCCTCTGAGAGCGATCTTGTAAAGCTTGAGCTTTTAAAAGTAGTGGAAAAAATGGGGAATATGGATGATTTGTGGCCTTTAAAGCCGTATTTAGGGGGTTGCAATGCGCTGATGAAACAATATGTAAAAACATTAAAAGTCTTTAACCCAGAACAAAAAACCATTAACTTATGGCCACAGCGTGAAGACTTCTCACTGCAAGCTATCGATCTGGGTCGCTCGGGTTGATATAATGGCCCATTTGGCTTTAATCTTAAAATGGCCAAGAATTAAATTTTAGTAGCCCAATTTTGAATATCAACTTTCATCAAATAACTGATATCGCAAGCTGGATCTTTTTGATCTATGGCGTGATCATCTGTACAGGCTACATATTTTCCGCTCTTTTTTCGCTCGTCGAATTAAGGGATTATAAACGTAAATATAACTTTGATGATGAGTTGGCATTGTTAAAGTCTTCAGACCTCCCTACTATATCTATTTTGGCTCCAGCCTATAATGAGGAGGCTAATGTGATCGAAAATGTTCGCTCCCTGCTTACCCTTGACTATCCTTCCTACGAGATTGTTATCATTAACGATGGTAGCACCGATGCTACTTTGCAGAGGCTTGTGGATGCTTTTGAGTTAAAAAAAACCGAATCTTTTGGTTATGACGACCTTCAAACCAAAGAGGTAAAAGGGGTATATGTTTCACACAATCGATCGTTCAAAAATCTGCGTGTTGTAGATAAAGTGAATGGTGGCAAGGCAGATGCGCTCAATGCGGGGATTAATAATTGCAACCACGACACCATCTGTTGTATAGATGTAGATTGTGTTTTAGAACGGGATGCCCTCCTCAAGCTCATTAAACCATTTTTAAATAACTCGGTAAAGGTTATTGCCTCAGGCGGTATTATAAGAGTGGCAAATTCCTGTACTGTAGAGGATGGCCGTATAATTGAAGTGCGCTTGCCCGACACCTTTCTCGCCCGTGCGCAGATCCTTGAATACTTCAGGGCATTTCTTATGGGCAGGATGGCCTGGTCACGTGTCGATGGCCTATTGCTAATTTCTGGTGCATTTGGCATGTTTGATAAGGTGACGGTCATTGATGCTGGGGGATATGACCCCGCTACCGTGGGCGAGGATATGGAACTTCTTGTGCGCATGCGCAAAATGATGCGTGAGAAAAAAATACCTTACAAAGTAGGTTTTGTGCCGGATCCCCTCTGCTGGACAGAAGTGCCACAAAAATGGAAAGTACTGAGCAATCAGCGTAACCGCTGGACAAGGGGTACGGTTGAGACGCTATGGATTCATCGTAATATGCTGTTTAACCCAAAATATAAAGTGCTTGGTCTGTTAAGTACACCTTACTGGCTATTTTTTGAATGGCTGGCCCCGATCATAGAGTTTGTGGGCATTCTCTATTTTATTTTTCTGCTAGCCATGGGCCAGGTACAGTGGATGGTTTTTCTTATTTTTTTTGTTGCTATTTATTCTTTTTCAATGCTTTTTTCAATCACCGCCCTGCTGTACGAGGAAATTTCATTTCAACAATATAAAAAACCAAAATATATTTTACAGCTCATGGCAACAGCACTGCTCGAGCCCATTATTTATCATCCATTTGTCATGTGGGCCGCGATAAAGGGCAATATCGATCTCCTACGGGGCAAAAAAAAATGGGGAACAATGGCACGGGAGGGCTTTTCTAAACCAAAGACAGATCATAAATATACCCAAGCCTAGTTAAAAATGAAACAGAACCAGAGATGCGAGTTATAAAACCAAATACGATTTTTGTCCCTTTGCTATTGGTCATTCTTTTGACCTTTATGGGCGCTGCTGCGCAGGATGGGCTTACCACAGATGAGCTGTATACCAATGCGAGAACGGCCGCTTTTAAAGAGGATAATTATCCCAAAGCGGTAAAATTAGCCAAAATGGCCCTGGCCAAAAGTCCGGAGTATCTCGAGATAGGTGTGTTTTTGGGGAGGCTATACACCTTTAGCGATAGCCTGGCCGAAGCCCGGATGACTTTTGAGGATGTACTAAAAAAAGAACCGGGCCATGAGGATACCTCCTTGGCCTACGGTAATCTTGAATATTGGAACTATAATTCTGAAGAGGCACTGAGCCTTGTTAATAACGGGCTTGATGTGCATCCTGAATCTGAGGGTCTCCTTCTGTTAAAGGCCAAAGTTTTAAAGGATCTCGAACAATACGATGACGCTGCGGCTATTCTGGAAAAACTCTTATCTATAAACCCAAAACTCACAGAAGGGCGAAGTCTTGTGCAAAGCATCAATAGCGCTTCCGCGAAAAATGCCATAGGCGCCTCTTATGAGTTTGTTTATTTTGATAAGCGCTTTGATGACCCATGGCACCTCGCGAGCATTGATTATGGGCGGCAGACCAAATTAGGTTCTGTAACTGCCCGTATGAATTATGCTAACCGTTTTCAAACCGGTGGGACACAATTTGAACTGGATGCTTACCCACGTATTTCTGATCTCTTCTATACCTATATCAGTGGGGGCATATCAAATAAAGATGGTATTTTTCCACAGTACCGTGCCGGTTTTTCGCTCTATGCAAACCTCCCTGCAGCTTTTGAGGCAGATGCTGGCTTTAGGTTTCTGGCATTTAACGATAATACATGGATATATACCGCGGGCGTAGGCAAATATTATAAGAATTATTGGTTCAACTTTAGGACGTACATTACCCCTTCCACAAATGCGGTCTCCCATTCTTATGCACTTACGGCACGCTATTATTTGGGCGGTGCAGATGATTTTTTCAGCCTAAAGATAGGAACAGGTGTATCGCCTGATGATAATGCTAATAGTGTGCTTTTTGATCCTGATAATATTTACCGGCTTAAATCTTCAAATATCGCAGTGGCCTACCGAAAACTTTTATGGACCACTTCAGTAGTAAATGTGCAGGTCTCTTTAGAAAATCAGGAATATGCAGCCGAAACCCGTGGTAACCAATTTTCGGTCGGTTTGGGTTATACCAAACGCTTCTAAGCTATGTTTAAAAAAACAATTGGCATAATCCTCTTTTTATTACTTCTTTTACCGCTTTTTATGTGGCTGGGATGGTTTTTCACGCCAAAAAAAAAACTGGTTATTGCGATAGTCGACAAGACCGTACTCACCAGGGAGGGGCAGGAGCATATTTCATTAAACTGGGTTCTGAATAATAACCGCTTTACCAAAACCTCAAAAAAAGGCTACAAGATCGATAAGGACTACTTTGGCTTCTTTCCCTTAAAGAACAAAAAATTTAAAATTAAGGGGCTTGAGCGCTTGTCGAGCACCCAACTAGACCAATTGAGCGTAGATGCTGATCTTGTTTATTTTACTGACACCTATGGAATCTACAGCAATGAGTGGTACGGTGAAGGTGATCAAGGGTCGCGCTCTGGGATGATATATGGTGGTCTGGATGATAAGGACCTAGAGCTGTTGCGGCTGGTAAAAGCCCGGCATAAGACCATTATGGCCGAGTTTAATACTATAGGATCCCCAACGCAAAAAGAAAATCGTGACCGCTTTGAAAAACTTTTTGGCATACATTGGACGGGCTGGACGGGACGTTATTTTGACAACTTAAATCCAAAAACCAATCCGGAAATCCCAAAGTGGCTGATCAATAATTACAAAAAGGAATACGAGGAGGAATGGCCTTTTACCAGGGCGGGAGTTGCTTTTGTAAATGATAAAGATGCAGTGGTTATTCTGGAAGAGGGGGCAGATCTTCACAATCCGCTTCCGTTTATTTACAGTACAGAAGAAGTTCAGCATAATTGGGGCGTGCCCGCCAAGATGAAATATTCGTTTTGGTTTGATGTGATGCAACCGGATTTAGAGATCAATACCGTTAATGCATTTTATAAGTTAGATCTAAATCAGTCGGGGTTAAAGAAACTAAAAAAATGGGGCATCCCTTCTAAATTTCCGGCTGTGACCAGTCATTTGAGTAATGATTATAAGTTCTATTATTTTTCAGGTGATTTTAGCGATAATCCCATAACCTATAACAGTTCCTATTTTAAGGGGGTCGCTTTTTTTAAGCCCTTATTTTATGATGACCGTCAGCCTTTGGAACGGGGTAGCTTTTTCTGGAAGTATTATCGACCTATGATCACTGCCATCCTTGAGGAAACCCAAGAAGCGCGTTGATCAATATATGCACTCAAGTCTCTAATGGCATGGCATTGTTGGGAAGCAAATGATTTTTAATGCGACGTTCCGTATATGTTATAAATAGAATCGGGGATCAATTTGTTTCCCGCAGCAATGGTAGCATTGCGCCTTTTAAATGCCATAAATGCATGTTGTAGTTTTTTTTTCTTCGGCTCGTCGTACATAAGCGTTTCGCCCATGTTTTTATCAAGTTTGAACAGTAAATCACCATTGAGATGATAGCCATCCATCACAAAATCCAAAATTTCTGTTTTGGCCTGCATAAGAGGCCTCTGGTGTAAATCTTGAAAAATCCGGGTGGTATCTAATCCCGGGCCCATAAATGCATTTGTAGATGGTATATCAAGGTTATGGCTTTCGCCCAAAAAGTTAAGGAGACTTGGGGTGATGTCAAAATGGGTAGATATAGAGGCTATTTCTGCTTTTTTTTTCAGCAGTGTAGAGTATATGATCAAGGGCACATGATACCGGTCTATTTTGGTAGATAGTGGGATCTCAGGGATACGGTGGTCGCCGGTAATGAGAAAAATGGTATTTTTAAAATCACTTCTCCTTTCGTAGGCTTTAAAAAAATCCTGCAGTGCATGATCTGCATACATAATGGTTGCATACTGTTTTGCATAATTAGAGCGTGCTTTTCTTGTTTTTGGAGCCAAGCCCAGGTCATCCATGCGCTGCTCAAAGAGTTTTAGGTATTGTTCTTCATTATTGATCAAAAACGGACTATGCGACGAAACCGTCAATAAAACGCTTAGTTTTGGTGCTGACAGCGTATCCGCTTTTTCTGTATCTAAATAAAAGTTATAAAGTTCGCGGTCTCCATAACCCCAGGTAAATCCATTATAATCAGGCAATTTTGCATATTGCTTTGGGAAGGTTTTCTCATCGTAGATAGTGGTATTATTTGCCTCAATATATTCTTTCATATTGTCAAAATTGGCATCGCCCCCATAATAAAAGACCGTCTTATAACCGTTATGGCTTAAAATATTAAGCAGGGAGAGCTGAGGCGGCATTTTTTCCCCGAGGCTTAGAAATCCATTTTCCGCAAAGGGGAGAGACCCTAGGATCGAAGGGAGCACGGCAAAAGTACGGCCGCCATTGCTCAAAAAGTTTTTCCAATAGAGGCTCTTGCCGGCCAGGGAATCCAAAAAGGGTGTAAAGTTCCCCAGATTGGCGCCTTCATTCGTAAAGGCGCGGCCCAAACCCTCTACCAGAATGATTACGATATCCGGTAATTTTGGGCTTGATTTAAAAAATGGACCCAATACGTTGCGTTTTTTGGTGGTATGTAAAAAGGGATAATTGCTGTTGATATAGTTAAACTTTCCCTTAGCTGCCATTGATACTGCATAGGTGGCTAAATAATCATCTGCATAAATATCACTTTCAAAACCGGGATCGTTGTAATACCGTTGTACTGCTGTGTAAAAATATGCTGATTTGTTTAGAACCAGGCTATTTGCAAAATCAGATCCTAATTGTTGATTCCTAGCACCATAATCCGTTTTGAAGAGCGTAAAAAACAAAGATATGCACAATATGCCGAGGCCAATATATGGACTTAATTTAATTCTCTTGGGTATATAATAAAGGGCGGCAGCAACCGGCAACAATAAGGTAAGGAATAAAAGTATAGACCACATATTTAAACTTCCCGAAGCGCCTACAGTCTGCCATATTTCTTCTGTTGAATAACCAAAAAGATCCGAACCTAGAGGAATCAAGGTTGTATCAAAATAACTGATAAACAAAAGGTGTGCGACAAAGAAAAGAAGCAAAATCGCCGAAAAAATTATTTTGGCAATCCTGCTTTGTATTAAAAGAAATAAAAAGAACAATAAACCAGGAACAAAAAGAGACGTCACCCAGAATATAATATCGCTGCCCCAGCCGATGAACAGAAATTTAAAAAAGCCTATGGGCAGCGTATTTCCAGCGGCGTATAAAGCAAATTCAGCAATACGATAGCATAATAAAAGAAAGAGCCAGATAAGGGCGTAAAGGGCCAAAACCTGAAGCGCACTTCTTAATGGAGGCCCATACTTTTTCTTTAAGGAAACTGATTGTTGCATCTTATCAAATATCCGAAAATAATTCGACGAAGAGCAATAAAAATAGATTAAAGTACCATTTCCTTATAGCTTAAAATAGTTTTATGTGATTTTTCCTTAAAATAATTTAGTGTTTCTCTATTTCCCGTAGCCAAAATAAAATCTCCACCCCAGCCTCCGAGACTTTTTATGCTGCCAGGAAAATCGGGGAAGAGGCTACTTTTAATAGTCTTGAGGTTCAGGATTTCGGCAAGAATTTGTTCATGCTCATCTATCAGATTTTCAAATTCCTGAAGATTGTACGATTTTAGCATTTTTTGACTAATTCTCGAGATTTTATTACTTAAACCGGCCAATTTTTCTTTGGGCTGTTTCCGGTAATGGTTGATTGCTTCCCTGCTATTCTGTTTTTTGTTGAGGTGTACAAAGAATAGATTTTCGGCAAAATCTGGATTGAAATTAACGGGTGTTACGGCAGGTTCCTCTTCGTTTAGCCGATAGAGAATTGCGCTGTCATTTTTGGCGCAGGCAATATCATAGCCGCTTCCGCCAAAAGTTTTTTGTAACAAAGCGTAGGCGTCTACTTTGGCCCAGGTGGCGATATTATTAATCAGGGTAGAGGAGGAGCCCAGGCCCCAGTCCCGGGGAAATTCTAGTTTTGTGCTGATTTTTAGACCCTCATAAGCGGTCAGGAATGCGGGATTTAGTGCTTTCGCGGAAGCGAGAATCTGCACAAGCCGTTGTTTTTCATCTGAAGGTTTCATACGGAAATTCCAATCGTTTATTTCCCTTAAATGCAAGGTTGCAGAGAGCCACGATTTTCCGTCAATATCCAGGCTTTCCCAAAAAATCCCGCTTTCGCCAGAAGGCTCTATATGTAGCGACTGTCCCTTTTTTGTGGGGATGGCAAGTGCCTGTGCACCGTCCAGAACGAGGTATTCTCCTGTGAGGAGCAGTTTACCATGGCTGTAGTAGGTTTTGGGCATAGGTCATAGGGTTTTTACAAGACCTCACGGTGTTCTAGGATTTGTGAGGTCTTAATGTTCTGAATCCATAAATTTTTATTGTTTTTGGTATGTATTCATCATTTCCTCAACCGTTCCAGAAACCCATCCACCGCGCTGTGGGTGACTTTTATATCTTTAAAATGCTTGAGTGCTTCTTCTTTTTCGGTCGATGAAGCCCCCATTTGGTTGAGTATGTTTTTCAGGTGCATTTTCATGTGCCCTTTTTGAATGCCGGTGGTCGTGAGTGATTTTACTGCACCAAAATTTTGTGCAAGTCCGGCAACCGCCACAATCTGCATCAATTCTTCTGCAGTTGGATTGTCCAGCAGCTGTAGGTTGAGCTTTACCAGCGGGTGCAATTGAGTCAGGCCGCCCACCGTGCCTAGCGCGAGCGGTATTTTTATGGAAAAGGTAAATTGCCCATCCTCAACCTTGACTTGGGTCAGGCTTTTATAGCTGCCCTTGCGCGCGGCGTATGCGTGAATACCCGCCTCTACAGCGCGAAAGTCGTTTCCAGTGGCAAGGATCACGGCATCAATACCGTTCATCACGCCTTTATTGTGCGTTACGGCGCGGTATGGCTCAACGTGGGCTATGGTCATAGCCTGTTCAAATTTTCTGACAAAAAGCTGAGGATCGGGAATGCTTTTATCTTGTAATTCTTCAACCGGGCAACTCACTGAAGCCTTCACAATACAGCCGGGAACATAATTGGACAGGATGCTCATGATGATATCTAGTGTGGCTCCAGCCTCCTTAAATTCACTGTTTTTATGAAATTCATCCCGCAATGTTTGGGCAAATTGTTCCAGGCAGGTATTAATGAAATTGGCGCCCATCGCATCGAGTGTCTCAAACGTGCAGTGCAGTTGATAATAATTCTCGAGCAGTTTGGTTTTGTTTTTTAGGGTAATATCAAGAATGCCACCCCCGCGGGATTCCATATTGTGCGTGATGGGTTTGGCAGCTTTGATCAGATTGGGTTTTATGCCCTCAAAAAAAATTTTGAGTTCCTCGGGATCACCATTATAGGTAAAATGTACCTGGCCTATTTTTTCAGTGCCCAGCACCTTTGCTTTAAAGCCGCCGCGGTTCATCCAAAACTTGGCCGCTTTACTGGCCGCTGCCACTACAGAGCTTTCTTCAATGGCCATGGGCAGTGCATATGCTTTGTCGTTGATGATAAAATTAGGGGCAATACCCAGAGGTAGGTAATAATTGGTCACCGTGTTTTCTATAAACTCATCATGTAATTGCTGAAGATTGGGATCTGGATTCCAATACGTGGCAAGGGTTTCAGAAGCGCTGGGGATTTCGCTTAAAAAATTTCGGGATAACCAGTTTATTTTTTCTTTTTTGGAAAGTCGGGAGAATCCCTCTATAATTTTCGGCATTTTCAGTCACATTTGTGCCGTAAATATACGGTTTAACATAGATATTGGCGAAATTGGAAAAATTTGACCAGGAAAGGATCATTTCGCTTAAGCGAAAAAAGATTCGCACCTGAATAAGGTTGAATAATCAGCAAATTATTAGAAAGGCTTCTTTGGTTAAATTAAAAGCTAAATGCTCGGAAAATGAAACCTTTAACTTTTTTAAGCCGGTTAAAGGATAAATCATGCTGCTTCTGGATTGATCACAAAGTAGGCTAGGGTATTCCTTTTAACAGCCAAATCGTCCAAATCTGACTATTTTTTAGTAAACTTGACGATCTGTTTTTAACATCTTCGTAACGCATGGTTTGCAAATTATTTGTACTGGTTATTTTTGTAATAACCGCCTTACCTTATTTTTTGCATAAAGAAACAAACTCCACTTGTGAAAAATTGGATTTCTTACGAAAGTAAGAGTTGATGTTACATCGCCTCAACCATGGTTTAAGATGACTAATGGTATTGAAAATAAACTATAATAACACTTTAAAAATTAATGTAGTATGGCAGAAGCACGACCCGTTTCCCAAAAGCAGCTGTTTGGTCAGCCCATAGGTCTTTACGTATTATTTTTCACAGAAATGTGGGAACGTTTTTCTTATTATGGGATGCGGGCTATTCTGACCCTGTATCTGGTACAGAAAACAACGGGTGAGAATCCTGGGCAGGGCTGGACCGATGTTGAGGCGCTGTCGCTTTATGGATGGTACACCATGCTTGTTTACGTCATGTCCATTCCCGGGGGGATTATCGCTGATAAGGTCTTAGGCCAAAAAAAAACGGTACTTTATGGGGGGATTCTCCTCGTAATGGGACACGGTATCCTGGCGGTACAGCAGGATTGGGCGTTTTATTCTGGGCTACTGTTGATCATATTGGGAGTGGGAATGCTCAAGCCCAATATATCTACCATGGTGGGCGGGCTCTATAAAGAGGGCGATATTCGGCGCGATAAAGGCTTTACCATATTTTATATAGGAATCAATGTAGGTGCCTTTCTGGCCGGGATTACTGTGGGTACGGTAGGTGAATTTTATGGCTGGCATTATGGTTTTGGTCTGGCGGGCATAGGTATGCTTCTTGGATTACTGGTGTATATGTGGGGTCAAAAATATCTTGCGGAAGTGGGTAATCTTTTATCTCAGTCAGACCGGGATTCAGGGGCATCGCTGGGCAATCTTTTTTCAAACCTGTTTAAAGCACCCTTGCAACTGGTAATTACCCTAGTATTAATGGTTTTTTCGGTTTACTGGCTCATCGCACAGGACTGGGCCTATGGATTACTTTTTATTTTCCTCTCCCTTGTGGTTGCCCTCATGATGATGGTCTATCAGGATATCACTACAAAAATCATGAAAGACCGGTATGTGGTCATGTTACTCTCCTTTGTTTTAGTGATCGTTTTTTGGGGCGCTTTTGAGCAGGCCGGTGGATTGATGAATATCTATGCAAAAGAAAATACGAACAGGATGCTCCTGGGTTGGGAAGTGCCCGCATCCTGGTTCCAGTCGGCAAATTCCTTTTTTATTATAACTCTCGGTACCTTAATTGCTGGCTACTGGGCAAAGCGGCGGCTAAAGGGTAAAGAGGCTTCCTCTTTATTTAAAATGGCGATTGGGGTGCTGATCATGGGTCTGGGATTTGTTTTTATGGTCTTTGCATCATTACAGTTTCAAAGCCAGGGGGCTTCTGCTATGTACTGGCTTCTTTTGGCTTATTTATTCCACACCGTTGGGGAGTTGTGTTCATCACCGGTCGCACTTTCTTTTATAACTAAATTGGCGCCCGCCAAATATGCCTCCCTGATGATGGGGGTTTATTTTGCGGCTACCGGACTGGGAAACAAAGTGGCCGGTATCTTGGGAGAATCAGCTTCTGATGCGGGTGAACTCAACATATTTGCAGGTATTACGATTTTTACGGTGCTCTTTGCCGTAATCGTATTGTTGCTTCTCAAACCATTAAAACGCCTTACCCATGGCGCGGAGGATAACGAGCGGGAAATGCCGCAACAGGAAAAATTTGAATTGGCAGACGGTGAGGTCAGCAACGATTGATTATTTAGCACCTTTTTGTTAAAAACGCATGAATATGACTGAAAATTCAACGGATCAATTTTTTAAACATCCTGTTCTGGGCCATCCTGCCGGCCTGTTTGTACTCTTTTTTACCGAAATGTGGGAGCGTTTTTCCTATTACGGGATGCGTGCGTTACTGGTGCTATTCCTTACCTCTTCGCTTTTTGATGAGGGATGGGCATGGCCCCGTGAGAATGCGCTCGCGCTGTATGGTACTTATACTTCATTGGTTTATCTCACCCCCATTCTTGGCGGTTATATCGCAGATAAAATCATTGGGTATAGAAAAGCCGTGGTGCTGGGCGCGCTGATCATGACAATGGGCCATGCATCTATGGCCATTGAGACCCATCTTACTTTATACATTGGCCTTTTTCTTTTAGTTGCGGGAAATGGATTTTTTAAACCCACCATGACTTCAATCATCTCAGAGATGTACGAGAACCATGAGCACAAAAAAGACGGTGCCTATACCATCTATTATATGGGCGTGAACGCCGGTGCATTTCTGGGTATTCTGCTCTGCGGTTACCTGGGTGAACAATGGGGGTGGAGCTGGGGCTTCGGCCTGGCCGGCATCTTTATGTTCTGCGGAATGTTACAGTTCTATTTTGCACAAGATATCTTTGGGAACATAGGTCTTAAACCAGAGAAAACAGTAGAGGAAACGCAGGCCGTGGATAAAAAATCCATAAAGCTCAACCCGTTTCTGACCTTTGACAAAGTTTTGATCGTCATCAGTGCAATCATCGGGATTGTATGGATCATTAATGATCCGGCCTCAAAAATTGGCGGTACTGATCTTTTTGCTTTTAAAGTGGGGCCGCTTTCGGGCGATAGTTTTATGATTCTGTTTGCCTTTGTGCTGTTTTTGATTCTGCTGGTCTCAAGGATTGCTCGATATGCGAAAGTGACTCGTGATAAGATGATTGCGGTAGCCATTTTCGCGTTTTTTACCATCTTTTTCTGGGCCGCATTTGAGCAGGCCGGTGGCTCGATGACCATTTTTGCAAATGACTACACAGACCGTGTGCTTGAAGGCAATTCGGCTAATGTGTTTAGGATTGTCAATACCCTTATAACCATCATACCGCTGGGGGTAATCACCTGGGTGTTGTTCAAGCTTTTTCAGCGCACTTTTGCTAAATATTCAACGGCAAATATTATTCTGGGCCTGAGTTTTGTGATCATCTGGGCATTGGTCATTCGCATGTTATTTGAGCAGTACGAAGCAGACAATCCAGAGGTACCTGCGTCATGGTTCAGTGTGCTCAATTCCTTGTTCATTATTATTTTTGCCCCGCTTTTTTCTAAAGTTTGGGAAAGCAAATACAATCCCAGCGCAGCTGTTAAATATGGTATTGGCCTTATTCTCCTGGGTGTCGGTTTTCTGGCGTTGGCCTACGGAGCCTCAGGAATCCCTCAGGGTGCTAAAGTGGCGGCAGTGAGCATGATCTGGTTAGTGTTTGCCTATTTTTTCCACACTATGGGCGAACTATGCATTTCACCGGTAGGTCTTTCTTACCTGAGTAAACTCGTGCCGGGTAGAATGATCGCCTTTATGTACGGGATCTGGTATCTGGCCATCGCCATAGGCAATAAATTGGCAGGTAGCAGCGGTGGTATGATCGATAATATTACCGCACAATATTCGCTATCTACTTTTTTCCTGCTCTTTTTTATTATTCCTGGGGCAGCGGGAGTTCTGGTAATTCTCTTAAACCCTTTGTTAAAAAAATTAATGCACGGTATCCGCTGATCGCTTTTGCAAAAATCGGAACACATTTTGACCTCTTTCTGATGAAAAGTGTCGTTTTTTTGCATCACCTTTTGGATATGCCTAAAGAGCATTTGAGATTGCTTATTAAACTTATTAAAAACAGTACCATGAAAAAAATAATCCTGTCCTTGTTGCTCCTCTGTTTTGCCTTTTCGGCGAAAGCCCAAAAAATTCATTGGATGAGCATGACTGATGCCCTGGCTGCACAGAAAAAGGAACCCAAAAAAATCTTTATGGATGTTTATACCGATTGGTGTGGACCCTGTAAGCTTTTGGATAAAAATACTTTTTCAAACGATGATGTGGCCAATTATATTAATAAGCATTATTACCCGGTAAAATTTAATGCAGAGGGGACCGAGCCTATCACCTATAAAGATTTTACCTATACCAATCCCAATTATGACCCCAGTAGGGAAGGTCGCAATAGCCAGCATCTTCTTGCACATGCCCTTAAAATCACCGCCTATCCCAGTATGGTTTTTTTTACCGAAAAAGGTGACCTGATCCAGCCAGTAGCGGGCTATCATACACCAGAGCAGATTGAGATTTTTTTAAAGATGGTTGCCAGTGACGATTATAAAAAGATAACCACCGCTGATGCCTGGCAAGATTATCAGGAGGATTTTGAAGGAACCTTCAAAGAGTAAAATCCCGTATTTAAATAAATAGGGCATCACTCGGTATATGATTATTCATAACCAAAATCATTAGATAAATAGCTATAATACTGCTTTTTATAGGGTGATTTCTGCAACGTTCCGCAAGATTCATTGGTCTTTAATTTAAGGAAGGTAAGTACTTAGAACCATATATTGTTTTTTAGTTTTGGCCAGAATCTAGGTGTAAAACTTTTGCACCCAACTGCTGGATAAGCTTTTAAATTTGAGAATATTGAGGGGCCGTGGCTTTAAGATTTATATTACCACAGTCAGGATTTTACAATAAACCTTTGGATTTTGAAATAAAAATTATCAAGTCGTGAGGGCAATTTTATCTGTTTTTTGGATCTTTTTTTATCTTGGTGTTTTTGCCCAGGAAAGCGCGCAGCTTGAAGGCCGGGTTTTTTCAGGGGAAATTCCTGTAGAAAGTGTTGCAGTTGAAAATATTTCTCAGATTATAACAACAATGACTGATAGTACCGGTTATTTTGAAATTAATGCAAAAGCCGGAGACACATTGTTTTTCTCTGAGAAAAATGTGGTTCCCAAACGCTTAATTCTGACTTCAAAGACCTTAGGTAATAATCTTTTAAACATCCATCTTGATCCTATTGTCAACCAGCTGGACGAGGCATTGGTCTATAGCAATAGAAACATCAATGCAGTAGCCCTGGGAATTATTCCAAAAGAAGTAAAACCCCTGACCATAAATGAGAAAAGGCTGCTTACGGCTGGTGATTTTAAGGCAATTGATCTCTTGGGGATTTTAGGGGGTGGCGTTCCCATTAACCCAATTATCAACAAAATTTCTGGTAGGACCAAACGGCTTAAAAAAATTGTTGCTCAAGAGCGCATCGCTATTGGTTATGAGCGATTAAAGGAAAATTATTCGGTATTTATAGCAGATAATTTACACATTTCTGAGGCAGATATGGGCAAATTCCTTTATTTCCTGGCTGATGATACAGCTACACTTCCCATTTTGGACATGAAAGATGAAAACCGCACTCAACTTTATATTTTGGAAAAGGGGCGCGTTTTTCAAAATAAATAGCCGCGTCAGTATTATTCTTCACTTCAGATTTTACCCACGTTTTTCCCCGGTTTCCTTTCGATGAGATCTATTCTTTTAAAGATTGTATCATTTAGGAAGAGGCGCAGGTTACCATCGGTTTTATAATCGATCGATTTTGTTGTTGCGGGATTTTTAAAGGTTATTGTTTTATTTCCTACGGTGTAATGAAAGACGGTGTCCTTAAAAACCTTAATACCCAGTTGTGGGGCGATGTGTACGGTGCCATCTTTACTAAAGACAAAAAGGGGGCGCTTATTTTGAGTGTTCAAAAATTTGTGAGCGATCTGGTGGTTAGCGCTTTTCTGAATGGTATAACCTATGGCATCGTAAGTGCCGGGCTCAAAAGGTGTATAAGCAAAGATCAGTTTTTCCAGGTTATCCTTATCGGGAAATAACGTGAGCCTATTGCCCTCAAGCTTATAAGCTACTGCGGCACTTGTTTGAGGGTTCGTAAAATCGAGTTCGTCACCATCAACGTCGTAGGTAAATATGCTCCCACCAAAAAGGTAATTACCCATTTCTTTTGCGAAGGTTATGGTATCGGTAGCGCTCATATTGAAACTATATCCGCTTGGGAATTTGGCAAAATCCATAAATGCATTTTGCGGCGCTTCAAATGATTTAGTGTCTACCTCATTGGTGGTTCCGTCTATCGTTGTTTCAACAAGTGTATAATTTCCTTTTGGCAATTGCTCTTTGGCGGCTCGGTTTTTTTCGGGATCTGAAGCACACGATAGTACAGCAATTAGCGTAAGAATAATTAAAAGCGGGTAAAGTTTTTTCATAATGCTTCAAGTCGGTTTTTGTAGTTGAGTGGAATTGTGCGCAAGATAGTCATTTGGCCTTTTTTTTGAAAGTTGTATTTTTTGAAATACCACCCTTCTTACCTTTATATTTTGGTAAAAGCAGTGGTCGATTATTTTTCGGGTTGTAATAAGTCCAGAGATAATTGACGCTCTTTTGGTCATGGCGCAATCCGAAAATATCCATTCTCATAAATACTGTAAAATGGGATTTTCATTTTTTTACAGGTTTTCTGCCAGCGTTGCAGGTAACTTTTATAATTGCTGCCATCAGCGATCAGTTGGGTATTGGGATATTGGGAGATCAACCTGTTAATATTAATTTTAGGCGATTGAGTGAGCAGAATGAAATCAGGTTTAAGACCCGGCACATTGTAGATGCCAAGACTGTCAACCACAAGCAGATTTTGATCTCCCACTGTATAAATATTGCGAAGTTTATTAAAATAAAGTGCCTTGGATTTCTTCTTTTCAATAAAGCTATTGATCAGTTCTGGCTCGCTTTTGTTCAGCAGCGTATCGCTGGAATAAAATGTGAGCTTTGCAGCTGCACTTTTGGCCAGGATAGTTTTCTTGCTTTTATAAAGTATATCCAAATGTGTTGTGGAGGTTACCATTTTTTCGCCCCCGAGCGTCATAACTACTATCAGTACACTACCCAAGAATAGCATGATGCGTTGATAGTTTGATCGTTTAAGCAATAATATTATTACCGTTAAGAGCAGATAGGCTAGGAGCATCCATGTCATGTTAAAATAGATATGCTTTATGACTAGTCCGTCAAAATGAGCGATCCAGCTTATAAAAGAATTGGACCAAGTGATAAGTTTTGCGTAGGCTTCCGCCAAAAAAGAAGGTAATTGGCTAAATGCAGCTACCGTTATTATTAAGAGGCCAAAGCCCAGTATTACCAGAAGTAAGGGCAGGACCACTATATTGGCCAATAAAAAAAGCCCTGGGAACTGGTGAAAATAATACAGGCTTAGTGGCAGTACACCCAGTTGTGCTGCCAGGGACACGGTAATAATATCCCAAAAATAATTGAGCACAAGATTGCGTGGTTTCCAAAGCGCCGCAAGCTCTGGCTGTAGCCAAAGAATAAAAAACACAGCGAGATAACTCAATTGAAAGCCTACCTGATAGATTAGCTGAGGATCAATGATCAGCAGTACGAGTGCCGATGTGAACAGACCATTCATCCCACCGTTTTTCCGGTTAAAGGTCAGACCGATCTGCAAAAATGTAAACATGGTCGCCGCCCGCAAGATAGATGAAGAAAGCCCGGTAATGAGCGCAAAGCACCAGATCCCTATGATGACAAGCAGGCTGCGCCAAAACCGCTGCCGCTTTGAATTGCCTAAAGGCTTAAGCAGTAATTGCAGGATCAGGAGCAAGATACCCACATGCAGCCCGGAAACGGCCAGAATATGAATGACACCGGCATCCCGGTAGGTGTTGCTGACTTCACGCGTGAGTTCTTGCCGCTGGCCGAGCAAAAGTGCATTGATCACACCCCATTGATCGGGAGTAAAATTACTGGGATCCAGTCTTTGTTGTATAAATTCACGTATACTTGCTGCCAGCCCAAGAGGAGTTTTGATGGTGCTGCTGAGCAAAAGCAGGTCATCGTACTTTATACTTAGCTGGCCGTAAACGCCCTGATTTTCCAGAAAGTGAGCATAATTAAATTGATATGGATTTTTGGGTTTCGGGACCGCTTTAATGGTCGCGTTTGTAAAATAGATGCCGTCAACCAGAAACTGACCTGATATCCCATAGGCTTGTTGAATACTATCCAGCGAGACGTAAACCAGTACTTTACCACTTACTGGATTGTTATCTATAGTTTTTACCTCTGCGATATAGCGATCTGCATAGGTTCCCGGCTTCAAAACTTCGTTGATACGCAGTTTGATAGGGGCGTTGTGGTCAGTTCCTGAAACATTTAAAAAATGTGACGGAATATTTATGGGTTCGGCCAATTGTGAGAGCAGCATTCCCAATACCAAAAAGCTAAGGTAAAAAGGACATGAAGCTAAGATCGTGGTATTTTTATTTGGCCTGAGCCAATTATAAAGGGCAAGTAAAAAAAGGAATCCAAAACAGAGGATTGTAATCTTTAAGGGAATTTGTAATAATTCTGTGAGCAGAATGCCACAGATCAAAAGAAGCGTTATAAAAAGTACGGGAAAATTGAGCCCCTTCATAAACAAATAGTATTGAACTATTTACAATACTAACAAATAAATGACTTATTTCAGGATTAGATTTACGGAAATATCTTTTGAACGCTTTTTAAGCTATGTTGCTTACTTTAAAATGCTATTCACCTGTATTCAACCCAAAAACTTGCGAATTTTGAGGATATATTGAGCTATTTACTGAAAAATTAGGCGTGATGCTGCTGTCATTATGGTCTATATTTCCTTATGAATCATACAGTCTAATAGTATTGAGTTTGTTATATTCAAATCATCCGTCTGGCCTCGAAAAAAGCATTTTGCCAATATTTTTGATCCAAAGACGAGACGATTACCCCGCGTGAAGTAGTCGAGTGAATAAAGAGTAATTTGCCCGGCCTTATATCAACCACCATCCCCACATGGTTTATGCGGGAGCTTCCATCTGTTTTAAAAAATAGTAGATCACCAATGTTAGCATTTTTTACATTGATGCGCTCACCCTCACGTGCCATATTACGGCTCACCCTGGGCAGTTGAATATCCGCTTTCGCGTAAGCGACATAAACGAGGCCGCTACAGTCCATACCTTTTCTCGTGGTGCCGCCCCATTTATAGCGGGTGCCTTCATAAGTAAGTGCATCGTTTACAGCCTTGATCATGCGCTGATCTTTGGGCGGGTCGTAGTAGCGTGTTTCCACCTTCGATGTAGCAGCTCTTCTCCTTGCGCTTCCACAGGAAAATAACAACATGGAGCAACCTAGTATACAAGCGAATTTGAAATAATATTTCATGTATTTTAGATTGAATTTACGATGAGCTTCGCGGTCTTTTTACTGGCTCCCTTACCGCCGAGTTTAAGTTCTAGCGCATAGTAATCCTCAAATATATTCTTGCGGTTTTCTTTCTCCAGTATAGCGTTCAGTGCCTTTTTGAGATTTTTTTTATTAAAATCATTTTGTATTAGCTCCTTGACTACTTCACGGTCCATGATCAGATTGACCAATGAAATGTAATCGAGGTTGATCACTCTTTTTGCAATTTCATAAGAAATACGGCCTCCCTTGTAGCATACCACTTCGGGAACTTTAAACAAAGCAGTCTCAAGTGTTGCCGTGCCTGATGTGACCAAAGCAGCGGTTGACAGGCTTAAAATATCATAGGTGCGATTCATGACCAGATGTACCTGTTTTTTCTTTAGGTATGGATCATAAAATTCACGATCTTGGCTGGGTGCGCCTGCGATCACAAATTGATGTTTTGGAAAATCAGCCATAATGCTGAGCATGACCTGAAGCATTTTTTGGATCTCCTGTTTGCGGCTACCGGGCAATAGCGCAATAATGGGACGATCATCGAGCCCGTATTCCTCTTTAAACACGGCTGGTAATACCTGCGAGCGGTCCTGAATGGCATCTATAAGCGGATGGCCCACAAAGTGCACGGGAAATTGGTGTTTTTTTTCGTAAAAATCCTTCTCAAAGGGTAAGATCACATACATCTCATCCATATCCCGCTTGATAGCCTTGATTCGGTTTTCCTTCCAGGCCCATATCTGTGGCGATATGTAAAAATGGTTTTTAAAGCCTTTTTTGTGGGCCCATTTTGCGATACGCAGATTAAAGCCGGGATAATCAACATAAATGATCACATCCGGATTAAATCTCGCGATATCCTTCTTACAGAACGAGAGATTCTTAGCAATGGTGCGTAGGTTCATCAACACTTCAAGAAAACCCATAAATGCCAGATCCCGATAATGCTTGACCAGGGTGCCACCTACTTTTCGCATGAGGTCACCCCCCCAAAACCTGAAATTGGCCTTGTGGTCCTGCACTTTAAGGGCCTTCATCAAATTTGCGGCGTGTAGGTCGCCACTGGCCTCCCCGGCAATGATGTAGTACTTCAATGTTTAAGGTTTAATACCCATATTTCTAAAAGGAACGCCTTATTGATTACCATTATTTCCACTATACGATGGCTAAATGGGCTTCTTTCAAGCATTATCGTCCTAAAAATTGGGCGTTGGCAAAATTTAATTGTTTTCGCTTATGCGGAAAAATCTAATTTTAAATAATATTGAAAGTAATCAAATTGCAAATTAAAGAGATTGATATGTCATACTGATTCCAAAATTCCGGTATTTTTCATTCATAAAGGTTAATTTTTCTCAATCCTTCCGGAATGCATCCTGCTGCATCAAAACTTCACCGAAAGAGATCTCTTCAGCGGCCAGTACCAATATTGTTGTGGGTAGGTCCTGAAGTCTTTCTTGCATGCTTGTGTAATACACTTCAAAATTCTCATCAGGTACCGCCATGCCCATAAATATAAGGTCGGCATCTGTTGATGATTCATGTAGTACAGTATCAAATGTGCGCCCTTTAGCAACAATGATGTCCAGTTTTGCCCCCGTCCGTAATTTCTTAATGACATTAGAAAGGTTGCGCCGTGCATCTTCGGCCGCCTTATCGTTCTGAACCATCATTTTGATATTTACTTTGGCATCATACCAGGCCAGGCTACTCTGCAAGAGATAGGCCATAATCATCAGCAGCCCGCCATTACCTTTGAGGCCGCCCCACCAAAGGTCAATTTTTAGCCGGTCACCAAAACCCTTTTCCTCGTTTTCGCAGACGATTGCCACATTGCGGTTAAGGGCATAAAAATGAGCGATCATGGCACAATATTCCTTTCTTACCTCTATATTTTCGCTGTCTCCCAAGATCACGGTATTGGGCACCAATGTTCCAATTCCATGGGATTTTACAAAGTTCATCGCACCCGTAAATGGATTGCTTGCAGTGATCACACTTGCAAAACCACGGGTACTACGCTTGGCTAGGAAATCCTGGATATTATACTCCATATTCTTGCGGCGTTCTGTGGTAATATTGCCGCTTTTAAGCACTGTAGCGATTGTCAGGATCCCCCTGTTATGGGTTATTGAGGAAGCAAATTCAATCAGGTGCCAGCGCTTGGTCGGTGCACCAGAGAGAACCAGAGGGTTAGGTCGCCAGGTCTTCGTCTCCTTTTTCTGGTTGAGGCTTAACAGCCCGGCGCGTATTACGGCCATCCAGATGCCCCGGCGCACATCGCCCCAGGCGGTTTTCATCTCCCGGCTCTGTAACCACAAAAAGAGCACGGTGATAAAAACGAATGCCAGGGCAGTAGCAAGTGCATTGATCAGAAACATAACCGCGAGGCAGCCCAGTGCACCAATGAGCGAAAAAATCCAGTGCACTTTAAATTCGGGCCTGAAGGAGGGACTGTCAAGTACCCCCTCAATGCCGGCTGCGGCATTCAGGACACCATACGTGGTTAAGAAAAACATGGTGAGCACCGGCGCGATAATATTAAGGTTGCCCAGATAAACTGCCAGTAGCGCGACCACCAGCGTAAAAATGGTGCCATACCGTGGGGCATCGTCCTTGCCAGAGCCACGGCCCAACCAGCCCAACCAGCGCGGCAGCACACGATCCCGGGCCAGCGCTTGCAGTACGCGTGGGGCACCCAGTATACTACCTACGGCACTTGATAATGTGGCGCCCCAGACTCCTATGAGTATGGCGTCGCCCCAATAGGAGATCCTGCGCATGATCAGGGGATCATTGATCAGCGTGAGCGCATCTGCCCGGTTAGCGAGGATAACGGGTAATAGCATATAGATTATGTAGCCCGTACCGATGGCCGCAAATGTTCCTTTGGGGATCGATTTTGATGGATTTTTGAGGTCACCTGACATATTTACCCCAGCCATAATCCCGGTCACAGCAGGAAAGAAAACCGCAAAAACTACCCAAAAACCCTCTGAATGTCGGTCTGCGGCTCCCCATAGTTCTATCGTAGTATCTTCTATGGGGCTTCCAAAAACCAACGAGAGCAAGGAGAGCACAATGCCAAACATGATAAAATATTGTGCGCGTATCGCGACCTTAGCTGATATGGTGGCCAGCGTAGCGACACCTATTGTAGTGACTAGCCCTACCGTTTTAAAATCCAAAAAAGGAAAAACACTAACGACACTCTCTGCAAAACCCACGGTGTAAAGAGCTACCGATAGGGCAAGAGCAATATAAAGAGGGATGCCTATAGCGCCGCCGGCCTCAATGCCTAGCGATCTGCTTATCATATAATAGGCACCGCCGGTCCTTACCTGCTGGTCTGTGGCAATGGCCGCAATTGAAAGGGCTGTCAAAAAGGTGATAGAGACGGAGAGCGTCACAATAATAAGCGTACCCGCCAGGCCAACATTGCCCACTACCCAGCCAAAACGCAGGTACATTATGACACCGAGTATGGTGAGAATAGATGGGGTGTAAACACCACCAAAAGTGCCCAGACCTGTTTTTACTGGCGTGATCACCCTTCCAGCTTTTGGACTGTTTCTTCGGAAAGGATTTTTCATCAGCTACTTTTTTCAGGACGAAAGTTAAAGATTAGGAGTTGGAAGTTACATGATAAAAGTTAGTTTTTACATGCGGAGGTGCTATCTTAAATGTGCTTTATTGCCTAAGCACACCAACTTTTAAGCAAAGTGTTCGTAAAATCTCACACTGTTTTCGCTCAAGCGGAAATATTGAGTTTCAATTTGAAATCATTCGTATTCATCTAGACTTTTAAATAAATTTTTTTATATGATACTCAGAAAAACTAGGGTAATCCAATCAAATAACCACAAAAAACTGGCCGATTAATAAATCAGAATTTCTAAATAAATTTTCAAAGTTCCCAGCCGTTTAGCTCTTTAATGAAGTGGTGAGCGGTAAGGTCAAACTGTACAGGAACAATGGAGACATAACCATTGGCCAGTGCCCATTCATCAGTATCCTCGCCTTTGTCTTCATTTACAAATTTGCCGGTAAGCCAATAATAATCACGTCCCTGTGGATTGGTGCGCTTGTCAAAATCCTCAACCCACTGAGCGTTGGCCTGGCGGCAGATTTTGATGCCTTTTATCTTTGTTTCGGGCAACTTTGGGAGGTTTACATTAAGAACAATGCCTTTGGCCAATCCATTTTTTAAAACCTGCTCAATTATGCTTTTGACAAATTTTCCGCAAGCGGAAAAGTCAGCCTCTAGCGAGTAGTCAAGCAGCGAGAAGCCTATTGCTGGGATGCCTTCAACACCAGCCTCTACAGCAGCGCTCATCGTACCACTATAAATCACGTTTATAGATGAGTTTGAGCCATGATTAATTCCGCTTAAGCAAATATCCGGTTTACGCGTCATTACCTCTTGGGTTGCAATCTTCACACAATCTGCCGGTGTGCCAGAGCAACTGAATTCCTGATGGTTTTCATTCTTTTTTCTTTTTATGGGATCGCAAAATATGGTATTGTTGACCGTAATGGCATGACCCATACCGCTCTGTGGGCTGTCTGGAGCTACTACAACCACATCGCCCAGTTGCTTTGCAATCTTGATGAGCGCTCGTATCCCCGGCGCGGTAATCCCATCATCATTGGTCACAAGGATCAATGGTTTTTTATCTGACATAAAGGTTTCATTTTTACTGCTAAAATACTAAATTACGCCGCGTTTAAGTGAGTTTGGTTTAACAAATAATTAGTATGTGATCCTTCATGTGGCATGATTTTTAATGTAGTTTGCCGTAAAATATAATAATGCGAAGAATTATGATGAAGAATGTAAAAATTTTGGTATTGACCCTACTCCTGGGAGCTGCCTCTTGCAGTTTTACCACAAATGATAAAGATCCTGATCCCAATAAGGATAAGGTATTGATGCAGTTGATTTCTTATGTTTTGGAAAAAGGTCATTATGATGCCAAAACTATGGATGACGCTTTTTCTGAACAGGTTTATAACGATTTTATTGATGGCCTTGACCCATTGAAAAGATATTTTCTGCAGAGCGATATTGATGAGCTGGAGACTTATAAAGACAAAATTGATGATGAAATTAGAGATGAGGATTTTACATTCTTTAATCTCGCTTACACTCGGCTAAGAGAGCGTATGGAAGCTGCCAAGGGGATTTATGGTCAAATCCTAGATAAGCCGTTTGATTTTTCTATGAAAGATTCCATCAATACAGATTACGAGCATATAGGCTATGCCAAAAATGAAAAAGAATTGAAAGAACGTTGGGAGCAACAGCTTAAATTCAATACGATAGGCTCTTATTACGATAAGGTGGAAGATCGCAAAAGGGCGGTAAAGAATGATACTGCTGTTGCTTCTAAGCCCATGACTGATAAAGAACTTGAAGCTGATGCCCGTAAGGATACCAAAACGGCACTTAAGGAATATTTTGAATTTGCCGATGATTTGGAGCGGCAGGATTATTTCACGGTCTATGTTAATGCCATCGTTGAGGAGTTTGACCCACACACCTATTACTTTGCACCTAGTGATAAAGATCGCTTTGATATGCAGATGAGCGGCCAGTTTCAGGGCATAGGTGCCAGGCTGCAAAAAAAGAGCAATGACGTCATTGTGACCGAGGTTATTTCTGGAGGCCCAGCATGGCGGGAAGAGGAATTAGAAGAAGGTGATATTATTCAAAAAGTTAAGCAGGAAGATGATGATGTGGCCACAAGTATCATTGGGATGCGCTTGGATGACGCGGTAAAGTTAATCAAGGGGCCAAAGGGTACCAAGGTTACCCTGGTCGTAAAGAAAAAGGTAGATGGTTCCATAAAAAATATTTCTATCACTCGGGATGTGGTAGAGATTGAGGAAACCTACGCTAAAACCGCAACAGTTGAAAAGGACAAGCGTACATACGGCGTGATCAATCTTCCCAAGTTTTATTTTAATATGGAGGATACTGATCAGCGCAATGCCGCCTCAGATGTTAAAAAAGAAATTATTCGTTTAAAAGAGCAGAATGCTGAAGGCATTGTGCTTGATCTACGTAACAATGGCGGCGGTTCCCTCTCTACAGTAGTAGATATGGCCGGCTTATTTATAGATCAGGGCCCTGTTGTACAGGTAAAATCTAAGGATCAAAGTCCCGAAATATTAAAAGATAAGGATAAGAACATCCTTTGGGATGGGCCTCTTGTTGTTCTGGTTAATGAACTTTCTGCTTCTGCCAGCGAAATTATGGCAGCGGCAATGCAGGATTATAAGCGTGCGGTAATCATAGGTAGTAAGCAAACATACGGTAAGGGTACCGTACAGAACCTTTATGACCTTAATCGATGGATGCGCGACAATGATTACGGTGATATGGGTGCGCTAAAGCTTACTACCCAAAAGTTTTACCGTATAAATGGAGGTTCTACCCAACTTAAAGGTGTAAAAAGCGATGTTGAGGTGCCAGACAGGTACAGTTATATTGATATAGGTGAGCGGGACTCAGAAAACCCACTGCCCTGGGATAAGATAAAACCAGCCGATTATAAGGTTTGGGATGGTTATATAGATTATGACCAGACAATCAAGAATAGTAAGGAACGTATGGCTAAAAATGCCCAACTACAATTGATTGATGAGAATGCTAAATGGCTCAAATCAAAACAAGGAGATACGGTTTGGCCTTTAAATTTTAAAGGATATGAAGCAAAAATGACCGAAAATAAAAGAGAGGCAGAACGCTTTGATGCTCTTTCAGATTATAAGACTAACCTGACTTATAAGTCCTTACCCTATGAGAAAACACTCTTTGCAAAGGATACAGTACTTGAAGAAAAAAGAGACCGGTGGCATGAGAATCTTGCAAAAGATGTTTATGTGCAGGAAGCCGTTAACGTGCTTGAAGACTTAAGGCTACACACTATGAAGCACAACAAAGTTGCGGAGGTAAAAAATTAAATGGCTCAACGGGCAAATTCATTATCAAAACTGGCGCTCCAGAAGTTTAAGCATAACTTCTGGGGCGTTGTCAGTTTTATATATATAGTTCTTATTGGATTAGTAGCGATATTTGCCTATGTGTTGGCTCCCGACGACTCAGAAAATGCAAACCAGATGCATCTCTCCATACATTCTGAACCGCCGGGTTTTGCTGTTACTATGCTCACAATACCCGGTATACAGGTAGAGCAGGGCGGAATCGGGCCTATGTTTTTCGGTGAAAAAAATCCGGATACTGAAATTCCCATTTATTCTTTTAGGCTTCACGCCAAAACCCTAGAATATATACCTTATTTGGAAACCGGAAAGCCTTCTCTAGCCAAAACGGTAGCCTTAACTGATTTTGACCCTAAGTTTACAACCAGTGAAACGCTGTTTAAAAAGGAATACGTAAAACAGAGAACATTCCTGCTTGGAACAGATAAATACGGTAGGGACATGCTGAGCCGGATGCTTATAGGTGCACGTATTTCTTTCAGTATAGGATTTGTTGCCGTGATCATTTCATTGGTCATCGGAATTTTACTGGGGGCGGTTGCGGGTTACTATGGTGGTAAAGTGGATGCTGCGATCATGTGGCTTATTAACGTAACCTGGAGCATTCCTACACTTTTGCTAGTCATCGCCATTACGCTTGCGCTGGGCAAGGGTTTTTGGCAGGTGTTCATCGCCGTGGGGCTTACCATGTGGGTTGAGGTGGCAAGGATCGTACGTGGGCAGGTAATCAGTGTAAAACAAATGCAATTTGTTACTGCAGCCCGGGCTTTGGGTTACCGTAATTATAGAATTATAATCTACCATATTCTCCCTAACATACTGGCACCGGTGATCGTCATCTCTGCGGCAAATTTCGCTGCAGCGATATTAATCGAGAGCGGACTAAGCTTTTTGGGCATCGGTGCCCAGCCACCCGTGCCTAGTTGGGGCGCTATGATTAAAGATCATTACTCTTACATAATTCTCGGAAAGGCATTCTTAGCCATTATTCCGGGGCTAGCAATAATGCTCCTCGTTATGGCTTTTATGCTAATGGGAAATGCGCTTAGGGATGCGCTGGATGTGAAAGATTAATGAAGATTATAGGCTTGGTTTCCGTTTGTTACCTTTCTATTTAAACGGTAACGATTTTAGCTTTCCTACCGCCATATTGGGGGATTTCTGACTAACAAGGAGGCTTCTCTAAACGAATATATGGTCTAACAGATCTGTGACAAAAATTACCACTCGTTTACCCGGTTGCCATCTAATTTCACAAATATAAAAAGCAGAATGGTAAAGCCCCAGAGCGCCGAGCCCCCATAACTAAAGAAGGGGAGTGGGATGCCCACCGTTGGGAAAATCCCAGTAACCATGCCAATATTCACTAAAAAGTGGATAAAAAGTATCCCTGCTACGCTATATCCATACACACGGCTGAACTGGCTTTTTTGTTTTTCTGCGAGGAAGATTATGCGCATCATTAAGCTGATAAACAGGATTATGACGAGCATGCTGCCGGCAAAGCCCCATTCTTCGCCTACGGTACTAAAAATATAATCGGTGTGCTGCTCAGGCACAAAATTTCCTTTGGTCTGTGTACCTTTAAGAAAACCTTTGCCCATCCAGCCCCCATTGCCAATGGCAATTTCAGATTGACGTGTGTTGTAGCCTATGCTTTTAGTATCTACCTTTCTGCCCAGTACCACGTTAAACCGGTCGCGGTGGCGCTGCTCAAAAACGTTTTGAAATATATAATTAACCGAAAGGGACAAAATCATACAGATAATGGGTGCAATAATAAGAATGGACTTCCCACGGCGCTTTTTTCTCTGTTTTATAAATAGTAGAATTGTGATCACCGCAATCCCAGTGCATACATATACAGGGCCAAAAACGAGAGTTAGTACGAAAAGCACGATGGCACCAAATCCTATGGCAAGATATGCTCCAGATAGCCCCTCCCTGTAAAGTGGGAAAAAGAACGCGGCATAGACCAGCGCAGAACCAGGATCAGGCTGTGGAATAATGATGAGTGCTGGCAAAGCGATGATCAAAAAGGCTTTTAGCTGGTGCTGCACACTAGCTACATTAGTCTCTAGGTCGCTTAAGTATTTGGCCAGCGCTAATGCGGTTGCGGCCTTTGCAAATTCGCTGGGTTGCAGGCTAAGTCCGCCAAGGTTATACCAACTGGTAGCACCAGAAATCTCCTTACCAAAAACAAAAAGTCCCAGCAGGGACAATAGGGAAGTGATGTAAATGACGCTTGCAAAGCGCACAAAAAATTTGGCTTCGAGCAGAAGGATAAATGCAATGATGACAAAGCTCAGTATGATCCATACCAGCTGTTTTGTATATAGATTTGAAAAATCGAGAGTGCCCTGCACCGCCTCGGGATCCAGCGATGCAGAATAGATATTTACCCAACCTATACCTACCAGCGCAAGGAAAAGTAGGATAAGCAGCCAATCAAAATTTCCCGTTGATCTTTTTGTCATCGTCTAAAAATTTCCCACTGATCTTTTTTCCATCATTTATTGGGAAGGGTTTACCGCTAAGGGGTTTTGCGTATTCTGGTGCCAGGCTGTTTTTAGGGTCTAGCACCCATTTTTCGAGATCGGTGCGCGTAATCTCGCCCTTAATGTATTTTTCTGCCATTAGGCTTGCGATCCTGCCGGCATATCTGGAGCCCCAATAACCATTTTCAACAAAAACCGCGATTGCGATCTTGGGATTATCTTTGGGCGCAAAGGCCACAAATATAGAATGGTCGGTAAGCTGCGCCCGGTGACCGTCTATCTTAGTATAATTTTCGGAAGTACCCGTTTTTCCGCACATCTCTATGCCTGGTATCTTTAAGGCGGCTGCGGTACCATAATTGTAAACTTCAGCCATACCTTCAATAACGGGTTCAAAGTATTTGGACTCGATCGTTGTTTTATGCTTTACACGATACTTTTTGGGAATGTCCCCTGTTTTATCTTCAATGTCTTTGATGATATGTGGCGTGTAGAACCACCCTCGGTTTGCGATCGCAGCCGTCATATTAGCCAGCTGGATAGGGGTTGTCAATATTTCGCCCTGGCCTATAGCATTGGATATTGTCCCGGTGCTGTACCAATTGTGATTGGGGTACATTCGGTCATAAACATCGCTTCCGGGAATTTTGCCGGAGCTTCCCGCAGGAAGATCATAGCCCAAATACTGGCCTAAGCCAAAACTTTCCAAATGATGTTTCCATACATCAATACCTTTTTGGGGAGTAGGATATTTCTCAATGATGCGGCGATATACATTGGCAAAATAAGAGTTACAGGAGAGTGCGATGCCGGGGATCATGGTCAACGGACTCTTGTGATGATGGCAACCCAATAGAATCCTGCCATTATAAACATAGCCATCATGGCAGGCAAAACTATCTAAGGTATCGACGACGCCTTCTTGTAGCGCGATCAGCGCATTTAGGGTTTTAAATGGAGAACCCGGTGAATATTCACCTTTGAGTACACGGTCAAAAAGCGGCCGTGAAATGGTATCGAGGTATAGATCAGTAAAATTTTTGGAACGCTGGCGACCTACCAAAAGTGCAGGATCATAGTTGGGAGCGGCCACTAATGCTAAAATCTGGCCCGTGGAAGGTTCAAGAGCGACAATACCACCACGTTTGTTGACCATAAGTTTCTCACCATATTTTTGAAGATCAGAATCAATGGTCAGGGCAATATCCTTACCGGCTTGTGGCAATGTATCCAGCAGCCCTTTTTTATATTCGCCTATATCACGGTTAAAGCGGTCTTTTTGAATGTATTTAACCCCTTTTACACCGCGTAGGACCTTCTCATATTCTTGCTCTACGCCTTGACGTCCTATAAGATCTCCTGATTGATAATACGGGTTGCCCTTTATATCCATATTGTTTACCTCTGCAATATATCCTAAAAAGTTCGCACCATATTTGATCTGGTAATCGCGGAGCGATCTCTTTTGAATGTAAAATCCGTCAAAGTTGCGCAGATTTTCCTGCAGGTAGGCGTATTCAGATTTTGTAAGTTGGGGGATAACCACTGAAGGGAGACGGGGAGAGTACGTGCGTGCTCTTGCTAAACGGTCTTTGAGGGTTTCCTTTTTCATTTTGAGTAGGGCACAAAACTCAAGAGTATCAAAAGGCTTGACCTCCCGGGGTACGACCATGACATCATAAGAGGGCTGGTTGCTTACGAGCAGTTTTCCATCACGGTCATAGATATGCCCACGCTGCGGATAGTCGTAAATGCGCTTTATGGCATTGCTTTCAGAAAGGCTGGCATAAGAATCGTCAAATACCTGTAGGTACAATAACCTCCCGGTAAATAAAAAACCGGTAAGCAGTACAAATGAAAATAAAAGTAATTTCCTCATTTACGCTTTACGCTAAATAGGCCTATAAAAATCAAGCACAAAATTAAAGTGAATATCCCGCTGAACAACGTTTGTTTTAATATATAAAGTATTTCTGAGAAGTTAAAGGTTTCCATGCTAAATAATATCAAATGATGCGCAAATATTAAGATGGACGCATATAAAAAACGCTCTGTAAATGAAATTTTAGAAATGGAGATGGTATTGTACTCATAAGCCACCCCAAAAACCGAACGCAGCACCCAAGGTCTTATGTAAGCCGCAACTGTGCAGGCCATCGCATGCATCCCGCCACTATTGCTGAACATGTCTAAAGTTAATCCCAGCAAAAAACTAAAAAATAAAAGGGAGGCCCTATTTTTCCCAATGGGGAATAGTAGAATGAAAAGCACATAGGGATAGGGATTGATAAACCCCAAGAAATTGATATTGTTGAAGATGGCAACCTGGGCCAATAGCAATACCACAAATCGTAATGCATTCCTAAAAATATTACTGGTCATTTCTGGTCTTTTCTTCTAAGCTCTTGATCTCGTTTTTGTCCAGGTTTTCAATAATATACACATGGTCTAAGCTGGTCATATCGTTAAAAAGCTTCACGTAGATGGTATAATAGTTTCCACTCGGGTCAAGCTCAAAATCCTTTATGGTACCTATGCCTATCCCTTCAGGAAAAATGGTTGACATCCCACCGGTAACAATGGTATCTCCTTTGGCAACAGGCGCTTTTTCTTGTACATCAACAAGTTTTACAAGATTTGGGCTCTTTCCGTCCCAGACGAGGATGCCAAAATGCCCGCTTTTTTTCAGCTTGGCGTTGATCTGCGAGTTTCCATTGAGGATGCTTACCACAGTAGCGAATTTATTGGATACCTCATCAATAATGCCCACGATACCCTTGCTCGTGATAACACCTAGATTTTGCTTTATACTGTCTCTTTTTCCCCCGCGCAGGGTAAGATAATTGTTCTTGAGTGTATAATTATTGTTGATGACTCGCGCTTTTATAAAACGATAGGTATCGCCAAAAGATGACGTATCCTTTTTTACGGAAACGGAATCTTCCGCATTGAAAACCCTTGTGCGCAAGAGCCTGTTTTCTTCCAATAATTTTTCATTTTCCTGCCTCAGGTCAAAATAGGAGGAGACATCATCAAGTGAAGTATATATACCACCCGAAAGAAAATTGGCCGAATTAACAAATTTGCTCCGCTGGTAAGAGTGAGATTGTATCGTGAAGAGCATCGAGAGAAGTGCCAAAACCAAAAACAGCAGAAAAATTCTGTACTTGACAAGAAGATTGATGATTTGCTGCATTTCTCACAATGGGCTATTTAATTAGTATCCCTTTAAATTTACTCAGATTCTTTAGGGTGATCCCGGTACCTCGCACTACGGCACGGAGCGGATCTTCAGCGATATAGACGGGTAAATCTGTCTTTAATGAGAGGCGTTTATCAAGGCCGCGCAGCATACTACCGCCACCTGCAAGGTATATCCCTGTGTTGTAGATATCTGCCGCGAGTTCTGGAGGTGTTTGTGAGAGCGTCTCCATCACGGCATCCTCAATGCGCAAGATAGATTTATCGAGCGCTTTTGCGATCTCACGAAAGGAAATCTGCACCTGCTTGGGTTTACCTGTAAGAAGGTCGCGTCCTTGTACGCTCATATCTTCCGGTGGGGCATCAAGCTCCTCGGTCGCGGCACCTATCTGTATCTTTATTTTTTCAGCCGTGCGCTCGCCTACATAAAGATTATGCTGGGTGCGCATATAATAGATGATATCATTGGTAAAGACGTCACCGGCGACCTTTATGGATTTGTCACACACGATACCGCCCAGAGCAATCACGGCAATCTCAGTGGTGCCACCACCTATATCAACAATCATGTTTCCCTTGGGCTGCATGATATCAACACCAATGCCTATCGCCGCGGCCATAGGTTCATGGATGAGGTAAACATCCTTCCCGTTTACCCGCTCCGCGCTTTCTTTTACTGCGCGCATTTCCACTTCGGTTATACCAGAAGGGATACATATGACCATGCGTAGGGCGGGGGGGAAGAGTTTCCGTTTTAGGGCTGGGATCTCTTTGATAAACATACTGATCATCTGCTCACTGGCGTCAAAATCTGCGATTACACCATCCTTGAGTGGTCTTATGGTCTTAATATTCTCATGGGTCTTGCCCTGCATCATGGCCGCCTCTTTGCCCGCAGCAATAATCTTATTTGTTGCACGGTTGCGCGCAACGATCGAAGGGCTATCGACAACCACTTTGCCGTTGTGGATGATTAAGGTGTTTGCGGTGCCGAGGTCGATCGCGATCTCTTCGGTCAGAAAGTCAAAAAAGCCCATAAGCTGTAAGGGGGGTTATTATATTGATGCTGTTGTTAATAAATTTTTCTAAATGTAATTAATTTAAATGTATTTAATGTCTAAAATGACGTGTTCCCGTCATGACCATCGCAATATTGTTTTTGTCGCAATAATCTATGCTCAACTGATCCTTAATGGAGCCTCCGGGCTGTATAACCGCTGTTATCCCTACATTGCCAGCAATCTCCACGCAGTCGGGAAAAGGGAAAAAAGCATCACTTGCCATGACAGCACCCCTAAGGTTAAAATTAAAAGAAGTAGCCTTTTCTATAGCCTGTCTCAATGCATCTACCCGCGAGGTCTGGCCGGTACCGCTGGCAAAAAGCTGACGGTTTTTGACAAAAACAACTGTATTTGATTTAGTATGCTTACAGATTTTTGAAGCAAAAAGCATATCTTCAATTTCTTCGTCTGATGGTTTTTTGGTGGTGGCTATTTTAAGATCGTCAATACTATCTGTTTTATTGTCTTTATCCTGCACAAGAATTCCGTTTAAGCAACTGCGTATAAGTTCGCCTGAGGGGTTGACCTCTTTTTGCACGAGCAGTACCCGTTTTTTCTTTTCTTTTAAAAGGGAAAGCGCTTCCGCGGAAAAGCTTGGCGCAATAACAACTTCGCAAAATAGTTTATGTATTTCGCGCGCAGTATCTGCATCGATCTCGCAGTTTGCGATCAATATCCCACCAAAGGCCGAGACGGGGTCACCTGCAAGAGCATCTACATAGGCTTGGTGAAGCGTGCTGCGCTGGGCAAGGCCGCAGGCATTATTATGTTTAAAAATGGCAAAAGTGGGTTTTTCTGTACCAAATTCGGCCATAAGATTAACGGCCGCATCTACATCCAGCAGGTTGTTGTAGGAGAGTTCCTTGCCATGTAACTGCTCGAACATTGCTTCAAAATCGCCATAAAAAGTGCCATTTTGATGTGGATTTTCGCCATAGCGCAGGGATTTTACCCCTGTAAAGTCCAATTTATAGGAGGAATCTTCATCAGCGTTGAGATAGTTAAAGATTGCGGTATCATAGTGCGATGATATTTTAAATGCCTTAGCGGCGAAATGTTTCCGGTCTTGTAGGCTGGTAGCTCCGTCATTTTTGGAGATAATATCCAGCACTTCTGAGTAATCTTCCATTGAAGGTACACACAGGGTATCCTTAAAATTTTTCGCGGCAGCGCGTATCAGCGAAATACCACCAATATCAATCTTCTCAATGATATCCTCCTCTGCAGCACCGGAAGCAACGGTTTTTTCAAAAGGGTAGAGGTCAACCACAACAATATCGAGCTGGGGAATCTCATACACATCCATCTCCTCCTGATCGCCACTGTTTTCTCTTCGGTTCAAAATACCACCAAAAACTTTAGGATGCAATGTTTTTACCCTACCACCCAAAATTGAGGGATAGGAAGTAACATCCTCAACAGGTTTAACAGGAATATCCAAATCTTTTATAAAACGTTCCGTACCCCCTGTTGAATAAAGGCTGATGCCCAATTCATGAAATTTTTTGACCAAAGGCGCGAGCCCTTCTTTGCTGAAAACGGAAATAAGTGCGGATTTTGCTTTGATCTGGCTGCTCATCAAGGATTTTTAAAATGTGCTGCAAAAGTAAGTATTTAACACCTAAAATATGTACCGCTACTGTCCTATTTTATTTTGCTTTATCATGAATTTTAAAATGCCGCTTTTGTCATCATGAATTGAGAGTTATGGCGCTTAGGCGCAGGTATAGGCGGTAAATCCATGGCCTGATTTAGAGGAGGATGCACTCTTATGCATTAAATTTGTAACGTTGCTCCCTGGTTAGCGTCTCATTATATTGAATCTAAATCTGGCCTATGCTCATTTATCTTAGGGTCCTCAAAGAAAGTTTTGCTTTTGCTGTCAATGCGCTTCGCAATAATATTTTGCGTACGTTTCTTTCGCTTTTGGGCGTGACCATCGGGATTTTTTCCATAATTGGTGTCCTGGCGGCGGTAGATAGTCTCAAGGCTGAGGTTATGGGCAGCTTATCTTCACTTGATAACAGCACGGTCATCCTGATGAAATATTCCTTTGGGCCTACTGATATCCCACAATGGAAAAGGGAGCAGTTTCCCGATATGACCTACGAAGAGTACCAGTTTATAAAGCGGGATGTGCCAGGGGTTGAGGCGGTAAGCTTTCAGCTCAATGTAAGTCCAGAATCCGTTAAATACGAGGATAAGATTGTAACGGGTGCCAACGTACTGCCGGAGACCGAAGGGTATTATAATATTGAGGCCCTGCAACTTACTGAGGGGAGATTTTATAATGAAGGTGAATCGAACAGCGGCGCGCCTGTAGCCGTACTGGGCAGTGAGATTGCCGAAGGGCTCTTTGGAAGTACCAATCCCATTGGCAAAGAAATACGCCTTTATGGCCAGCGTTTTACGGTGATAGGCGTGCTAAAAGAGGAGGGTACAAGCATTTTTGGCCCATCAAAGGATAGTATGATTATCGTACCCGTCAATATTGTAAGGCGTATCTACGGGAGCAACAGCAAGGCGGCTTTCCCATCGATTATCATTAAGCCGGAAAGTGGACTTGACCTCCCTGAATTTAATGCGATGCTGGCCCAAAAGCTACGCCAGTTCAGAGGTTTGAAACCTGGTGACCCAAATAATTTTTTCGTAAACCAACTACAGGGGTTTGCAGATTTTATAGATAATATCACTGGTACCATGTCGACCATTGGCGGGGTCATAGGACTTTTTTCGCTTTTGGTAGGTGGTTTTGGTATTGCCAATATCATGTTTGTTAGCGTTAAAGAGCGTACCAATTTAATAGGGATTCAAAAAGCGCTAGGTGCAAAAAATCGGTTTATCCTGCTCCAGTTTCTTTTTGAAGCGATTATCCTGGCAATAATCGGTGGGCTGATCGGTCTGTTTTTAGTCTGGATCATAACACTGATCGCCTCGCAGTTCACCGGTAGTTTTGAGTTTATCCTTTCTGCAACCAATATCATTTATGGCTTGTCGTCTTCCGTTATTATTGGTCTTATCGCAGGGATCATACCTGCGCTTATGGCGTCAAGGTTAGATCCCGTTGAGGCGATCAGGACAGGGATGTAATGGTTGGGGATTTCTGCACCTTTTGATAATTGAAGAATGTTCCTAATACTCCTAAAGTCTTAATGAGGCTAATGGCTTTTTCTCAAATCTATCTCAGGCAATGCACAAGTAATAAGGTCGCTTAAGTATTGATCAAACTCGTACCTTGGGATCTAGCCAGCCATAAATCACATCTACTAAAATATTGATGAGTATAAACATGGTGGCAATTACGAGCACGGCACCGGTAATTATTGGCAGATCCAGTGTGTTTAGTGCATCAACGATCTCTTTGCCCAGTCCATTCCAACCGAAGATATATTCTACAAAGACAGCGCCAGCAAGCATAGATGCAAACCAGCCAGATATGGCTGTCACAACGGGGTTGAGCGCATTTTTAAGCGCATGTCGAGCCACGATCTGATAAGTGTTTAGGCCTTTGGCCCTTGCCGTGCGTATGTAATCCTGATTATATACCTCTAACAAGGAGTTGCGCATTAGTTGTATCACTACGGCCAGTGGGCGAATGCCCAAAACAATAGCTGGCAAAATAATATTCTTCCACTGTATATGAATGCCCTCGCCAAAATCATCCATAGCATAGAGGCTTCCGGTCATACGCAAACCGGTATATTTATGAAGTACAAATCCAAATAACCAGGCAAAGAGGATAGCACTAAAAAAACTGGGCACGCTCATACCCAAAGTGCTGATGACCTGAATAGCCCTATCAAGCCAGGTATCCCTATAATTAGCCGAAATGATCCCCAGAAAAACCCCTATAAGGATGGCGATGGTGATAGCTCCTACCGCTAATACCAGCGTATTGGGCAGCGTGTCAGCAATTACTTCAGTCACCGGTTTTCCCGATTTTTGAAACGATTCGCGCAGGTAGGGCATTTTGAGGACCAGAACTTCACCACCAATTTCAAAAAGCCTTAGATAATTGTATTTTCCAGGGGTAAGCGCGGTGTAATCTTCGGGATTTGTGCTATGTAAAGAAATTGGGGACAAATCGTTCAAATAATAGAAATATTGTACAGAAACAGGCTTGTCAAAGCCGTATTTTTGTTTGATCACCGCCAGCTGCTCGGGATCTTCGTTCTGATCGAGCATCATTCGTGCGGGATCTCCCGGGAGCACGGTAAACAGAAAGAAGATTACGGTGACCACGCCGTAGAGTGTGAGCAGCGCATACCCAAGTTTGTAAACTATACCATTCATAAATTAGAGGCTTTTACATCCGCAAGCGTTAGGGGCCGGTATTCGTAATCTTTGCCCAGCAATTCTTGGGCATAGCTTTCAACCGTGGTCTTAAAACCTGCATTTTTGCGGCGTGCATTGACCTGAGCGGGATTGTTAATGGGCCAGATAAAACTTTCATTATTAGTCATCCGCGCTTGGGTGCCATAAACCTGAGGTTTTCCATGCATCATGAGATACTGATCCTCAACGGTGGCAACAAAGGTAAAAGGGATCTGTCCCGTACGGCCTGCCTGTTTAAATAGATCGAGATACTGGGGGATCTGCCCCGGATTGTGCTTTATGATATTCAGGGCAACCAGATTAGTAGGTGTGCCCACCATGTCCTTCCCGGGATAGATCCCACGGTCCAGGTAGGTTTTGATCATGGCAAGATTGCTTGTGTCCAGCGCCTCCTGCTTGACTTCCAGATCGCCATTAAGATCTTCTAACGGCAGACCCTGCTCTTTGGCATAAACCTGGCGTGCTTTGGGTGAGAGCTTTAGCAATGTTTTATACAACGTATCCATACGGGTAATGGTGTCCAGTTTTCGCTTAAGCGAAAGGTCAAGCGAAGGCCTGGCAGTGGGAAGGGTTTGTAGCTCTATCCCATCCACATCGTTCCAGTGTTTTTTTTGCACAATGGTCCCTTTGTTTAGTATTAAAAGGGCTGGATTGCCGCGCACAATGGTTTTAAGCACGGTTTCATCGGTCAGGTAAAAGTCAAAACTGATCTTTTGCCTTTCGCGTAAATTGTTGATTTCAGCTTGATCAGAAGCCGTAAGACCAATTACGGTATATCCTTTTTTAAGAGCCTCGTCGGTTTTTGCTTTTATCTCTGGCCAGCCGTTCCATTCGGTTTTTTGCAGATTGTACGCGATGACTATCATCAGGTTTTCTGTGTTCAGGAACTGTTTAGTAAAATCCTTGTCATTTTTGGTAATGCTAAAATCGTGTATGGGTGGAACGTAGCCCTCCTGCACCATTTCGGTATCAACACCTAAGAATTCCCCTGAAGTGTTGGGGTACTTGCCCTGAGTAGTTATTGTTTTTTTCTTTCCGTTGAGCTCCAAAAACTTCCAATGGTAATCATAGATCGCTTTTGGGGCATCTTTGGGCACTTCCATGCCCTTGGCAATATTTACACCCACTTTATAAGGGCGAAAATCGATCATGGGTAGGTGCATCAATACGTGATAACCAAAACTCATCGCGGCCAAAAAGGAGATAAAAACAATCACAGACCTTCCGAATGTGGTAAAAAACGGTTCTATATATTTTTGGCCCACGGCTAAAAAAAGGATCATCACCAGCAATACAACATCTTTCCCGAAGGACTGCCAGGGCGTGAGGTGGAGCGCGTCGCCAAAACAGCCGCAATCTGTCACTTTGTTATAATAGGCGGAATAGAATGTCAAAAAGGTGAAAAATAGAATCATTACTATCAAAAGCACAATGGTAGATTTTTTAAGGTATCCTACGATCAGTGAGATACCCAATAGCAATTCAATCAAAACCAAAATTATCGCAATCCCTAGTGAATATGGGGCCAGGTGTGGAAGGTTAAGTACCCCCGGGCTAAAATACTCTTCTAATTTATAAGAAAAGCCAATGGGATCGTTGAGCTTGATAAACCCTGAAATGATAAAAAGTGCCCCAACAATGATGCGAAAAATGTTTATTAATACCCTCAAATTTTTCAATTATAAATTTAGTATGATTAATTGCGTATTTCTACTCAATAATTTGTGAACTCCAAGCCTCAAACTTTTAATGCTTTTTAAGCAGAATCAATGAAAAAACCGCATAATTTATCATGTCTTGATAATTGGCGTCTATACCTTCAGAAACTAAGGTTTTACCTGCATTATCCTCAATCTGTTTTACGCGCAACAGCTTTTGGAGAATAAGGTCAGTAAGTGAACTGATGCGCATTTCCCTCCAGGCTTCACCGTAGTCATGATTTTTATTTTCCATGAGGGCTTTGGTGGCCTCAATCTTTTCATCATAAAGTGCAAGTGCTTCGGAAGTATCGAGGTCTGGCTGGTTGACAATCCCTTTTTCCAATTGGATCAATGCCATAATGCAATAATTGATAATGCCCATAAATTCGGGAGCCTCGCCTTCATCAATCTTACGTATTCCATTTTGCTGTAGGCCGCGGATACGTTGTGCTTTTATAAAAACCTGATCAGTGAGCGAGGGTAGCCTTAATATGCGCCAAGCACTGCCATAATCCTGCATTTTCTTTGCAAAAAGGCTTCTGCATTCCCTGATTATGGTGTCATATTGTTCTGAGGTTTGGGGCATCTATATATTGGAATTTGCGTAATTTTCGCCTAAAAGTAATTAAATTAATTTTCTAATGAAATCCCAGGAACCATATGGTTGATTTTTGCCATAAAAAATCAAGGTTTTGATTGATTTTAACCCTTTTTAGGGTTTCGCGATTTTTTTCGAAGTAAATTAATCCTGAACTGATATTCGGAGAAAAATAGAAATAACTCTAGTAAAAGATGACCATCAACTGCAAAGGTAAACTGATCGATCTCTCGACCCCTAAAGTCATGGGCATTCTCAACCTGACCTCAGATTCCTTTTATAAAGAAAGCCGTTTTCATGACAAAAAGCAGATACTTCACAAAGTGGAACGCATGCTGGCAGATGGTGCCACCTGGATTGATCTTGGCGCCTATAGTTCTAGGCCCGGGGCGGCTGATATTTCGCCCGAAGAAGAAAGCGACCGATTAATACGAGTGGTTGAACTCTTGGTCAATGAATTTAGGGACATATTACTATCTATAGACACGTTTAGGGCATCGATTGCTCAGGAAGCTATACATGCAGGGGCTGCAATGATCAATGATATTTCGGCGGGGCAACTTGATGAAAATATGATGGAGACCGTGGCACGGCTGCAGGTTCCTTACATCATGATGCATATGCGAGGTACGCCGCAGACCATGAAAACAATGACCTCATATGAAGATGTTGTGAAAGAAACATTATTTTATTTTAGTCAGAAAATAGAGCAGGGAAAGGCTTTGGGTATCAATGACCTTATTGTCGATCCCGGCTTTGGGTTTGCAAAAAATATCGATCAAAATTTTGAAATCTTAAACAAATTGAATCTTTACAAAAATCTTGACCTTCCTGTACTTATTGGGCTTTCGCGAAAATCAACTATCTATAAAACACTCAAGACCAATGCAGAGCATGCCCTAAATGGCACAACGGTGCTTCATACTGTCGCTTTATTGAAGGGGGTTTCCATTCTTCGTGTTCACGATGTTAAGGAAGCCGTTGAAGCCATTACACTTATAGAAAAAACAAAAGGGACTTCATCGCTTTTGGGATCATAACCGTTGTCAATTATCTATCTTCGCACGCTGAAATGCAGATTATAAATTATGAGTATTCTTTACGTTTTATTGGGATTTTTACTCTTGGTCGTTGGCGGGGAGTTTTTGGTGCGTTCAGCGGTTGGGCTATCATTTAAGCTTAATATCTCCAAAATGGTTATTGGTCTCACTGTCGTCTCCTTTGCGACCTCGGCGCCTGAGCTTTTGGTAAGTCTTCAGGCCGCCCTCAATGGCTTTTCTGACATAGCACTGGGTAACGTGATTGGTAGTAATATCGCAAATATCGGGCTGGTGCTTGGTATTACTGCAATCATTACTACCCTGGGCATAGACCGTGATTTTTTTAGGTTCAACTGGCCAGTTATGGTGTTGTTCTCTTTGGCTCTGTATGTATTTCTGGCCAATGATAAAACAATTAGTAGAGTAGAGGGCTGTATATTGCTGGTGGCACTAGGAGTTTATTTATTTTTCCTGATCAAAAGATCTAGAAAAGCTAAAAAAAATAAGGAATTATCTAATGATGAGGTAGATGAAAATCTGGCACAAACTTCTTATTTCAAGATTGTCATATGGTTGAGTATTGGGGCGGCGGCGCTCTATTTTGGTTCTGATCTTTTGGTAAAGGGTGCCACTACGCTTGCTTCCTCTATGGGTATTAGTGAATATGCCATTTCGGTAACCGTGATTGCCATTGGTACAAGTGTACCAGAATTGGCGGCATCTGTCATTGCAGCGCTCAAAAAGGAAAAGGCGATCTCTCTGGGCAACCTTATAGGCTCAAATATCTTTAATATTGCCTCTGTTCTTGGGCTCACCGCGGTCATTAGCCCAATTAGTGTTATTGATCCAAGTATTTTAAATACAAATATGTTCTGGCTGCTTGGGTTTGCGCTCGTGCTATTACCTTTGGGTTTTTTGCCAAGAAGACTGGAGCTTGGTCGCTGGAAGGGCCTTTTGATTTTTGCTGCATATTGTATGTTTGTGGCTTTGGCTTTTGTATGATTTTTCACTTAAAGCGAAATGGCAACAAAAAAATTCAAGCAGTCGAACTTTTGATTTTTGGGGTGAAAATGGCAATAAAGCCCTAAATAATATACTTTTTCATCATAAAAAAAGACCCGTTCTATCCATAAAACGGGTCTTCTATATTTAAAAAATGGTTGTTCAGGAATTAAACCTTCACAGATTTTACCGTTTTTACGATTCTTCCGGCGATTTTATAAGGATCTCCGTTAGAAGCGGGACGGCGATCTTCAAGCCATCCCTTCCAGCCGCGCTCTACCGTAATAATCGGGATACGGATAGAAGCTCCACGGTCTGATACCCCGTAGGAGAAATCAGTGATACTGGCAGTCTCATGCTTACCGGTCAGGCGCTCATCATTAAATTCACCGTACACCGCGATGTGTTCTTTGGTAACTGGTCTAAAGGCCTCGCATATGGTGTCATAAATTTCTTTAGAACCTGCGTTGCGCAGTGTTGAGTTTGAGAAATTGGCGTGCATACCAGATCCGTTCCAATCCCCTTTTATAGGTTTTGGGTGAAATTCTATATAATAACCATAACTTTCGGTAAGGCGTTGTAGCAGGTACCGCGCTACCCAGATTTCGTCACCGGCGCGCTGTGCGCCCTTTGCAAAGAGTTGAAATTCCCACTGGCCACTGGCAACCTCTTGGTTGATTCCTTCAAAGTTGATGCCGGCAGCGATGCATAGGTCAGCGTGTTCTTCAACAAAGTCCCGCCCATGTGTATTCTTACCGCCCACTGAACAATAATACAGCCCTTGTGGTCCCGGATATCCGCCTAATGGGAAACCGAGTGGTAGTTGTGTATGCTTATCCATGATAAAATATTCCTGTTCAAAACCGAACCAGAAATCATCATCGGGATCATCGATCTTGGCCCGTGCATTTGATACGTGAGGGGTCTTATCGGCATTGAGCACTTCGGTCATAACCAGAAAGCCATCCTTACGGGCGGGATCTGGAAATATTGCAACCGGTTTGAGCAGGCAGTCTGAAGATCCGCCCAAAGCCTGTTTTGTAGAAGAACCGTCAAAAGACCATATGGGGCAATCTTCCAGATTCCCGCTGAAGTCCTCTTCTATTTTAGTTTTGCTTCTTAGATTGGCGGTTGGTTCATAGCCGTCAAGCCAGATATACTCTAATTTTGATTTGCCCATAACTGCTTTGATTTAGTTGTTTTGGATTACTATGTGAGCAAATATAATAATTCTTATTTATCATCCCTTTAAAAAATAGGGGGGATGTTAATAAATGAGCTTTCATTTAAGGCTTTAGGGGATTCGATAAAGGGGGTGTATTGAAGAATTGATTATTTTTGCGTAGTATTATTTTCATATTCATAATTCTCTAAAAAGATGTCAACATTAAGATTTAACGCTTTGCGCGAAGCTAGAGCACATAGGCCCAGGTTTTTTGAGGAGGAAGGCAAGCGTTCAGAACTTTTTGCCAAAAATGTATTTAACAATCGTGCTATGCGCCAATTTTTGACCAAAGAGGCTTTGAGTGCGGTGGGAGAGGCCGTTAACAAAGGTGCCAAGATAGATCGTGAAATGGCAAATGGCATTGCTGCCGGGATGCGGCAATGGGCACTTGAAAAAGGGGCAACCCATTATACGCACTGGTTTCAGCCCCTTACGGGCGCTACGGCCGAAAAACATGATTCCTTTTTTGAGTTACTCCCCGATGGTGCTGGCATAGAGCGTTTTGGTGGGGCGCAGCTTGTACAGCAGGAGCCTGATGCGTCATCGTTCCCGCATGGTGGTATACGCAATACCTTTGAGGCCCGTGGATATACGGCCTGGGATCCTACCTCACCTGCATTTATTTTGGGGACAACGCTGTGTATTCCCACTATTTACGTGTCCTATACGGGGGAAGCGCTTGATAATAAGACTCCACTGCTGCGTGCATTGGCAGCTATAGATGAGGCGGCCACGCAAGTGGCGCAATATTTTGATAGATCCATAAGTAAGGTTTCTGCTACATTAGGCTGGGAGCAGGAGTATTTTTTGGTCGATGCCGCACTGGCATCAGCAAGGCCAGATATTAGCCAGACGGGCAGGGCGCTGCTGGGGCACGAAGCCGCAAAGGGACAGCAGCTCAGCGATCATTATTTTGGGAGCATCAGCCCCCGTGTGATGCAGTTTATGCGCGAGCTGGAGCACGAGAGTATCCTGCTGGGCATCCCGGTAAAGACCCGGCATAATGAGGTGGCACCCAATCAATTTGAGCTTGCACCTATTTTTGAGGAGGCTAATCTTGCCGTAGATCACAATTCGCTGCTCATGGATGTTATGGGCAAGGTGGCCCAGCGGCACAATTTTAAGGTACTTTTTCATGAGAAGCCCTTTGCAGGGATCAACGGCAGTGGCAAGCACAACAACTGGTCATTATCTACAGACACGGGGATCAACTTGTTGAGCCCGGGGACCACACCGACCAAAAACCTGCAGTTTCTAACATTTTTTATCAATACCATAAGGGCGGTGTATGAGCATGGTGACCTGCTGCGAGCCTCAGTAGCCTCTGCAGGCAACGACTATAGATTAGGGGCCCACGAGGCACCCCCGGCAATCATCTCTATTTTTATAGGTAAGCAGTTGACCCAGGTGCTCGATGAACTCGAAAAGGTGACCACCGGTAAACTGTCGCCCCAGGAAAAAACCGATCTCAAACTCAATGTAGTGGGCAAAATTCCCGAGATCCTGATGGATAATACTGACCGTAACCGTACCTCGCCCTTTGCCTTTACCGGTAATAAATTCGAATTTAGAGCTGTGGGCAGCATGGCCAATTGTGCCAAACCCATGACGGTGCTCAACACAATCGTAGCTGCCCAATTGATCGACTTTAAAAATGAGGTTGACGGCTTGATCGAAAAGAAAAAACTTAAAAAGGATGAGGCTATTTTTAACGTGCTCCGCGAATATATCAAAGCATCCAAATCCATACGTTTTGAGGGCGACGGCTATTCTCCAGCCTGGGAAAAGGAGGCTGCCAAACGCAAACTTGGCAACTTAAAAAACACTCCGGATGCGCTAAAAATACATCTAAATAAATCAAAAATATCACTTTACGGAAAGCTGGGCGTGATGAATACAACAGAGATCAAGGCCCGTTATGAGATTGAGATGGAGGATTATGTAAAACGCCTTCAGATCGAGGGCCGGGTGCTGGGCGATATTGCACGCAACCACATTATACCTACGGCGATACGTTATCAGAATGTGCTCATTAAAAACGTCAAGGGGCTCAAGACTATCTATGGTGCAGATTATAAGATACTTGCGAAAGAACAGATGAGCCTAATAAAGGATATTTCTTCACATGTAAGGGAGATCAATGCAGATATTACACAAATGATAGAGGCGCGTAAGGCAGCAAATGTTTTGGAGCTTGATCCTAAGGCAGAAGCATATACAGAGAAAGTCAAGCCATTTTTTGAAACCATCCGCTATCACTGTGACAAACTGGAACTGCTGGTAGAAGATAAGTTATGGCCGCTTTCAAAAAACCGGGAACTGCTTTTTTTTAAATAGTCATGATCTTGGGAATTATCCTATTCAACGGTTATTCAGCTTTCGAGAAAAAGATTTTGAAAGGTGTTTAAAATCTAAGATTGTCAGGGAAGTTGTACTTTTTGTTTCATAAAAATAATTTTGCTCCTGTAGGACTCATAACTCATAAGGCAGAACTAAAACTATTACTTCTCTATTTCCTATTTTTGCATGATATTTAAAAATATGAGCGAGGAGCAAACAGAAAGATATGCCCAGCGCGGAGTTTCCGCCGCAAAAGAAGATGTGCACCGGGCGATCAAAAATGTTGATAAGGGGCTGTTTCCTAAAGCGTTTTGCAAGATTGTGCCCGATCATCTTACCGGCAGCGAGGACCACTGTCTCATCATGCATGCCGATGGAGCGGGCACAAAATCCTCCCTGGCCTATATGTATTGGAAAGAGACGGGAGATCTGAGCGTTTGGAAAGGTATTGCACAGGATGCCCTGATCATGAATGTGGATGACCTTCTTTGTGTAGGCGCTACAGATGATATTCTGCTTTCTTCAACGATAGGGCGCAATAAAAATCTCATTACAGGTGAGGTCATTGCCGCCATTATTAATGGAACCGAAGAGCTTATCGCAGATTTGTCAAATTATGGTGTAAACATCAGGAGCACCGGTGGCGAGACTGCTGATGTGGGCGATCTGGTACGCACCATTATTGTAGATTCTACGGTAACGGCAAGGATGCGCAGGGATGAGGTAATTGATAATAGTAACATACGGCCCGGTAACGTAATCGTGGGACTAGCTTCTTATGGGCAGGCCAGTTATGAAAAGGAATATAATGGCGGTATGGGCAGCAACGGCCTTACTTCCGCAAGGCACGATGTCTTTGCAAAATACCTTTCCCAAAAATTTCCCGAGAGCTACGATGCCACTATGCCCGGTAATCTTATCTACGCGGGCTCCAAACACCTGACCGATGAAGTGGAGGGAAGTCCCCTTAATGCCGGGAAGTTAGTGCTCTCTCCCACGAGAACATATGCGCCCATCATTAAAAAAGTATTGAGCGACATAGGCCATAAAAACATCGATGGGATGATACACTGCAGCGGTGGTGCCCAGACTAAAATTCTTCATTTTGTGGGTAACCATCATGTTATAAAAGACAATCTATTTCACATACCGCCGTTATTTAAATTGATTCAGGAGGAAAGTGGAACGCGCTGGAAAGAGATGTACCGCGTATTTAATATGGGACACCGTATGGAACTTTACGTTGAGGAAAATACAGCTCGTGAAATAATTGAGATCGCCCAAACGTTTGACGTGGAAGCCCGCATAATTGGTAGGGTAGAAGCTTCCGCTTCTAAAAAATTGACCATCAAAAGCGAATACGGAATTTTTGAATACGTGTGATTGCATAACCCAAAAATAACCTAGAAGACCTTGAAGTTTTATTTAGTCCTTATTTTTATATCCTTATTTGGAGGGCAGCAGCTTTTTGCCCAGCAGGTACTTTTTCAACACAGGATAGACCGTAATGGTATATCCCAACTGCTCAACAACGAGATCGTAAACCCACCTGTCTCGCACTGGACAAAAAAAAATCTGCTTGGGGTTGATCTAAGCGAGGTAGCTTTTGTAAACTGGAATGCCGGTGGGAGCAACTCGATCTCTGGCCTGGCCTCACTCAATCTGGCGCGTAATTATTTTTATAAAAATATAAAGTGGAGCAATACGCTGGTGGCCAAATATGGTATAAATAGCCAGCAGGGCAGGGAGCTCCGAAAGACGGACGACCAGCTGGATGTGCGTTCCGAATTTGGTTACCGTAGCGATACGCTGTCCAACTGGTTCTATTCGGCAAAGTTTAGTTTTCAGACGCAGTTCAGTAATGGCTACAGATATCCTAATACGGCAGACCCCATATCTCAGTTTATGGCACCTGCCTACCTCTTTTTGGGTATTGGGACAGAATATGGCAAGCGCATGGAAAACCTATCGGTATATGCATCGCCGCTCACGTATAAATCTACTTTTGTGCTTAATCAAGAATTGGCTGACAAAGGCGCTTTTGGGGTTACCGAAGCCGTGCTTGATGCGGATGGAAATGTTATAAAGCCCGGCAAGAATGCCCGCAGCGAACTGGGTATTTTGGTATCTGGGGTATATAAGGGTGAGGTTATGGAAAACATCAACTTCAACAATACCGTTAGCTTTTATACTGACTATCTGAATAGTTTTGGAAATGTTGATGTGGACTGGGAGTTCAATTTGAACTTCAAGGTCAATACCTATGTGGTGGCCAAATTGGGATCGCACCTGAAATATGACGATGATGTTCAATTTACCGAAACCAATGCTGATGGGGAAGAAGTGGCCGTTGGGCCTAAAGTGCAGTGGAAACAACAGCTGGGCATCGGGGTGATTGTAGATTTCTAAAAAACAACTCAATATGTAATTTTTTAAGAAAATTTTGTATATTTCGCGTTTAAAGACTCCCCCAAGTCATAAATAACTAGGATTAATGCGATTTAATTACTTAAGACGTCGGAATAGGCGACTCATCTATCTGATTGTTTTCTTCATTCTTTGTAATCTGTGTGTCATTTATAGCTGCGATCTCGAGCATAGCCGCCTCTTCAGATTAGTAACAGGTGCTGTTTTTTTTGTTTACTATTTTTCCAAAAAAGAATTCAATGATAAGAGGTTGACTCTGGTCCTGCTGTTTTTGCTGCTCAGGGATGTCTTTTTTCAGTTTTATGAGGTTGACTGGGGCTGCAAAGGCTACATGTTTTTGGGCGTCCTTATTTTTATAGCCATGATCCTCGAGCGACAACCGGCACTAAGGGGAGAAAAAATAAGCGGTATAACCTTCTTAATAAGTGCTGCACTTATACTGGCAAACATTTATGGCTTAATTACCTTAATGAGCGCCATCAGCCACGCGTTTAACGATGGGATCGAGGTGGCCCTTTTTTACCTGTATGGGGCCTTAATGATTGTTGTAGGTGCCGTAGCCATAACCTATAACAATAAATACAATAGTACACGCTCACTTTACTATGTCATGCTGGTATCTGGTTTTATAATTTCTGATATTGCGGCACTCTTCGCCTACTATTTTGGGTTTGAGACATTTTACTATATAGATAGGCTGTGCTTTGTAATTAGCTTGGGCCTTTTAGTGAACCACGCGCTCAATTATGACCGTGCACGGGAGGAAATCTTTCAATTTGAAATGATTGACAATAATTTGTAATCTTATTAGACACAGAAAATTATAATAAAGAGTTTTTTTGAATCCATCTGCTGCTGGCAATAACGGGCATCAATTTCCCACTACATAAAAACTAGAAAACTTTACTAATTCATTAGGGAATTGTTTTAACGCCCAGATGATTTGCCTTTGTTTACTGTACTGACTCTTTAATCATCCAAAAAATAATACAGATACTCTTTTTGGCCTCGGCCAAAAGATTAATGAGGCACTTTGGAAGATCTTTTGTTGATTTATATAGAACTTGATTATTTTTGTAACATAATTTTTGAACATCCGTTAAATATTCTAATCTATAAATTACCATTATCTTTAAGTTGATTCAAGGTACATCCTTTGAAAAATAGGATGCTAAATTAAATTCAGCATGACTCTTTCGGGTTAAACAGCTTAGTTTACTAAAAAGAATATTCAAAATAATTTTAATCAAAACCTTATTTATGCCAGTCCCACAACATTCAGTTTTTCTAATATGTAAGTATTTTTTGGGGATCTCGATATTTATGGCCATGTCTTGCAACGGGACAAAAAATAAAGAAGAGGCTGCAACTAAAACGATACAGGTTACACATAATGAGCAGGAATCTCCACTTGTGGTTAAGCAACCAGATTCCCTAAAAACACCCCATAATATGGTTTGGGTTTCTGGTATACATTTTACCATGGGAGCTCAATCAGGAGATAAGCAGGCACTTCCGCGGGAAAAACCGGCACATCCCGTAGCGGTAGATGGGTTTTTTATTGATAAAACCGAAGTAACTAACGATCAGTTTCAAAAGTTTGTTAATGCTACAGGTTACCTGACCACCGCCGAAAAGCCTGTGGATTGGGAAGAGATGAAAAAACAGCTTCCCACAGGCACACCAAAACCAGCTGATAGCGTTCTCATGCCCGGATCGCTCATCTTCAGAGAAGATGTAAAACAGGTGCAGAACCTTAACGATTATTCTCAATGGTGGGAATGGAAGAACGGCGCAGACTGGAAACATCCCCAAGGTCCGGACAGTTCTATAAAAGGAAAGGGTAATTATCCCGTTGTACAGGTGTCCTATGACGATGCGGTAGCTTACTGCAAATGGGCAAATAGGAGCCTGCCCACCGAGGCGCAATGGGAGGCCGCCGCGCATGGTAAACTTACCGGCGGAATCTATACTTGGGGCGACGATGCCGATCTACTAACCAAAGAGGCAAATACCTGGCAGGGTACATTTCCCGTTAAAAATACAGATGCAGATGGCTATGATGGTATTGCCCCTGTAAAAAGTTATGACCCCAATTCTTTGGGAATTTATGATATGGCCGGTAATGTGTGGGAACTTACACAGGATTGGTTCAATCTTAATTATTATAAAAACGCTTTAGCTCAGGGCGAAATCAGAAATCCGAAAGGAGCTTCTGAGGCCTATAATCCTGAGATGTCCCATCAACAGGAGAAGATCATCAAAGGGGGTTCTTTTTTGTGCGCCGCTTCTTATTGTGCCAGCTACCGTATTTCAGCCCGTATGGGTAATACGATGGACTCTGCTACTGATCATACCGGGTTTAGGACTGTGGCAGCAGTAGGGATGCCTGAGCAATAAACTGTCCAAAAAAAAATTTGGTACTCACGCAACCTTTGCATATCTAGTGCATCTATAGGATAGAGACAATCCTATGAAAATCCTACTATTTGCCCTAGTTTCGATGCTATTATTGAATTGTGATCGTGGTGATGTTGGTCCTATAAATTCCAGCGATCTGAAGTTTGATGAGATTGCCGGAATCAAATATAATGACTGTATTGAAAATGAATCCAAAGATTTAAAAATCTGTTTAAAGTCAATAAAGGATTCTCGGTGTCCCATGAATGCCACTTGCGTTTGGGCAGGGGTTGCACCGTCACATTCAATATAACTTTTGAGAATAAATCCTGTTCGTTTAGTCTTGCCACACTTGATAATGCCCAATATCATAAAGATACTTTAGTAAATGGCTATAGCATTAAACTTGTAGATGTGCTCCCTTATCCTGACGTCAATATAGAGAGGAAGGGACTTAAGGATTATTCTGCTCAGGTTATGATTACCAAAGAATAGCTGAACAAGCTAAAAATGTATGTTTTTCAAAAAAAAGATGAATCGCTAAATGACTAAAATATAGAATTTTACAGATTTAACCCTTTGAATTATAAAATCAAATCTATTTCGATTTAAGCGAAAAAACTCTGAAAACCTTTAAAAATCGGTAAAAAAGCCTCCTTTTTTACCCGAAAACTTGCCGGAAAATTATCAGGTACAAAATCCCATAATACGGGTAGCAGAAAATAGGTCAGTAGGGTAAGTAAAACGATTGAGATAAAGTTCATCCAGATACCTGTACGTACCATATCAGGTATGCGCAGATAGCCAGAACCAAATACAATAGCGTTGGGCGGTGTCGCCACAGGGAGCATAAACGCACAACTTGCCGCGACGGTGACACCTGCCATCAAAATATATGGGTGAACATTAAAGATTAGCGCCACGGGCACGATGACCGGCAGTAGCATTGCGGTAGTGGCCAGATTTGAGGTGATCTCCGTCAAAAAATTGACTGAGGCAATCAAGATGAGCAACAACAATAGAAGACCTATGTTTTGTATTGAAGTGAGCTGCCCACCAATCCATTCTGCCAGCCCGGTTTCTGAAAATCCCGTGGCGAGTGCGATTCCGCCACCATAGAGCAATAGGATGCCCCACGGTAGTTTTACCGCTTCTTTCCATTGTAGCAGCATTCCTTTTTCGTCTTTTTTTGAAGGGATCAAAAATAAGATCAGCCCAAAAAATACAGCGATTATTGTGTCATCTATCTCAGGCAGCCATATTTCGATCAATAAAGAACGGAACATCCAGCACAATGCGGTAAGGCCAAAAATCACAAAAACAATACCTTCTTCCCGGCTCATTTTGCCAAGATTTCCCAATAGTCGTTTGATTTCTTTTTTACCTCCGGGAAATTTTTTTGGCATCTTTACGCCCTTTTTATTAAAGGCAAATCGGGTGAGGTAGAACCAGCAGATGACCATAAGCAGTATCGCCACGGGGAGGCCAAATTTTATCCACTGCAGGAAGCTGATCTCAACGCCATATGTTTCCTCGAGTACACCCGCGAGGATCAGATTGGGCGGTGTACCTATCAATGTCGCCATCCCACCAATAGAGGCGGAATAAGCAATGGCCAGCATCAAGCCCTTGCCAAATATTTTGTGTTCGTTACCCCTGGTATTAGGATTGTCTTTGAGTTGGGAGACAATGGCCATCCCAATGGGCAGCATCATCACCGTGGTCGCCGTATTTGAGATCCACATCGAGAGAAAGCCTGTGGCAATCATAAAACCCAGCAGGATCCTGTTAATACTTGTGCCGATCGAATTGATGATCGTTAAGGCGATACGCTGGTGCAGGTTCCATTTCTCAATGGCGATAGCAATAAGGAACCCGCCCACAAATAAAAAGATATATTTATGACCATAGCTTGCGGTGGTCTCCGCAAGAGGGAGCGCCCCCGTTAATGGGAAAAGTACGATGGGCAGCAGTGCAGTCGCCGCAATGGGTATGACCTCCATCGTCCACCAGACGGCAATCCAGGCGGCACAGGCCAGAGTAGATATGCCTTCCGGTGAAAGACCTTCCGGGGTAAAGAAAAAGTTGAGGTAAATGAATAATAAAGGGCCTAAAAAGGCACCAATTCTTTTAGTTGTAATCATAATATGTTGCTGTCCTTACCGGTATACGTCTTATAAACATACATTTTTATTTCCGGAATTGAGCCAATACCCTTAATTTGGCACTGAAAAATTTTATAAATACAAGCTCATTTTCCTTTTTCTGACAAAAATCATTACGGGCATTTATCTCCAATTTTTAGAATCTAAAGCATTAAATATGAAAAGCATTTTGGGCATAGGCTCTCGAATTGATCATCCCACACACGGCAAAGGTGTTGTGACCAATGCCACGGCAAAGCATTACTGGATCACTTTTATAGACAGTGGTTTGGAAACCATTGAGATGGATGAAGATTTTGAAGTGATTGACGCTGTCGAGGATGCGGTAGACACCGTAAGTTTTTCTGAGGTGGAAAGTAGCTTGCGCGAAATCTTAAAACGTTGGTCTGATGTATCTGAAGTTATCCCGATCGCAGATAAATGGAGGGGCGGCACGATGAATCTTTTGCCTAAGGATGGAAACCTTTCTGCGAAAGAAATTCCCATTGATACCTTTTTTCATAAGATTGTTATGGTGCGAGACCGCATCCGCGTTATGGAGCAAAAGATCAACGCAAGTAAAAATTTAGACGATCAGGAAAAAATGGATTTCCAGCAGTATATCACCCGTATCTACGGCAGTTTGACTACGTTTAATGTGCTTTTTAAAAATCAATCACAGAACTTTAAGGGTGAATCGTCTAAGAAGTAGTAATCTGATTGCAAATTACTGGACATCAGTATAAAATTCATTCGGTCTTTATTACAGCAATTTTCAGAACATTATCTACCGGCTAAATTCATTAGCGGAAGCAATTTTTGTAATGGCGATTTTCCTTTAGCTGCTAGATATAAATTAGCCTCTAATTGTTGAAGGATCGGATGGTCACAACCCAGTTCTGTAAATAATCGCTTTAGGTCAGCTGGCATTCCTGTAAAAATCTCGTCAGTTCTATCAATGCGGGTCACAAAACCCATACCTTGATCTGCGGCAAGATTTTGATGTAATTCTTTAAAGCCTTCGTAAAATTGTTTTTTAATATAAAAGGTTTCTTTTTTGCCCGTACGTTCAGATTTTCTTCCATTTGAATCTACATCTGTATAAACATACTGCGGAGAAAATTTTATAAATTTTTCAGGTTCCTTTTCTGTACATTGATTAGAAAAGTAATTTAAATAGGAATATAGCCAATCTGCCCTTTTTTGTAGAGTTCTGGTTCTTTCAAAGGTTTCTTCAAGAGATGAATTAAATAGTTGGGACAGCGAGGAAATATTAAGACTCGTGAACTCCCCGCGATAGATTTGTTTTAAAAAAATGGAGCCATTGTACCCGTTGAATTCATAATCTGGAGCATTTAGGTTTTTAATTGGCCTTAATATACGTTCCATTTGCTGAGCTTCTAGACGAAGCGTTTCTACGGGTACATTCGCTCGAGCCTGGGCTCTTTTTTCAGCTACCTCCTGAGCTCGAACCCTGTTAATATGGCGTTGCAGAGCTATGCTTTCCTGTCTTTTTCTAATATCTTCCGGTGTAGGGTGAAGCATTCTATCTAGCTTTGCCGCCCGATCTTGTTGAAATTTGGCATGCTGGGCCACCGTCATTCTATTAACCCCTACGATAGAGGAATACCAGAGATTTATATATCTCTGCTCAGGTTTAAGTGCCTTGGCCAAACCATACTTAACCCATCCTTCACTCGAACACCTGTTTACCTTAGTATAAAGATGTTCTTTTTCATCTGGGGACATCTGCAGGTATGACTTACCAAAAATGGGTTTGAAAAAGTCGTCGTGATAGGCAATGGCATACACGCGTACATAATCTCTTTCTAAACTTACCGTATTTTTTTCTTCGGGAAGAATCTCGTTTGCTTTTGAAATCCATTTCTTTATATCCCGACAGCTCTGCGCATAAGAAGGTGAATGTGGTGCCAAAAGACTAAAGCAAAACGCTAAGATATATACTCTCATATATTTTAATTTAATACCATAATGAATTGAATATCAATATACATTAAAATTCATTAGTATAAGATTTAAATTTAAAACCAAGAGATCGGAACGTGATTTATAATTTTTTAATTTCTTTTTTGGAGTATAAACATATTTGTATGAGAGGAGTTGATTTTCATAATCCTCAAATTATAAATAGGGAGGAGGTAAAGCCTGTATTTTTAATTTATTTGGATTGATCAAATAGATGAAGTGTTATACCATCTAGCGCAGCATTGATTTTAGGATATTTTATATAGAATAATTCACACCCTTATTTAAAGAATTAAAGGCTAAAATGATCCCTATTTCAAAACCTCAAAATATTTCAATAAAATCTCATCATTAACCGTGCGCGGTGTAAAGATTTCCAAAAGCGCAGGTTGCGCAGTTTCAGCATATAAATTATCAAGGCCAGTGCTAAGTGTCGCAGGAGAATCCGCCTTAGAATAAGCAAGCCCGTACATCGCACACAAATGTTTTGCGCTCAGGTTGTGCACCGTTTCAAAGTAAGTGTCAAAAGCCTTAGAATCTTTATCCCCGGGCAGAATCCTAAAAATTCCGCCGCCCTGGTTATTTATGACAATAATTTTAAAGCTTTTTGGAATATAATTGTTCCACAGGGCATTGCTGTCGTAAAAAAAACTGAGGTCGCCCACGATACATGTGGTTATAATCTTGCTTGCGGCCGCGGCACCAATGGCGGTAGAGGTGCTTCCATCTATTCCGCTGGTACCTCGGTTGCAGTACACTTTTAGCGATTTATCAATATCAAAGAGCTGTACATATCTTACCGTGCTGCTATTGCCCAATTGCAGCATCGTATTCGGTGGGATAGCCTTCAAAACTCCTTGAAATGCTTTAAAATCACACCATTCCATATCCCTGAGGTAAGCTTCGTGACGTTCGTTGCGTTTTTGGCGCACACGCAGCCAGTGTTTCAGATAACCGCTTTCGCCTTGAGCGGTCAAAGGGATGAATTGTTTCCAAAAATAATTGGGCTCCACTTCAAAATGTTTATTGAGGCAAAAATAAGTATCGTAGGCTTTTTTTGGATCTATGTGCCAATGCTGTTTGGGCTGATATTTGCGCAGAAACGCCTTGATTTTTTTTGAGATCACCATGCCACCAAAGGTGATCAGCAGTTCCGGTTGAAGTTCTTTAAAACCCGCATCATCCAGACTGCCGATGAGGTTATCGATACGCGTAAAGCAGTTGGGGTTGTGCAGGTTTGAAGTCGTTTCCGTAAAAATCAGAGTAGACGGGTCCTGTGCCAAAACATCGATTAGAGCTTGGTTTACACTATTGGGCGGAAGGACACCAATAAGAATGATTTTACGCTTGGCACTGTTCCAAACCTTTGCATAGGTGCTCAACTCTTCTTCGGTAATGCGTTCTTTTTTTATATGTGGATCTATACGTATGGGATTGACTAGTTTTTTTGTGGTCGTCTGGTAGAGGGGTTCATAAAATGGGATGTTGATATGTACCGGTCCTTGCTGTTCTATGGCGGTATTAAGCGCCCGATTGATCTCCTGCTGGTTGTGTTTAGCGGCTTCTTGCTGTTTCTGTAAAAGCTTAGGGTCTGTAGTAGGTTCTTGTGGTACTAGTTCAGAATAGAGGTTGGCCGCATAAAGGATATGGTTTTCATAAACGTTGCGCTGTCTTATTGTCTGGCCATCACCAATGTCAATACGCTCTATAGGCCTATCTGCAGAAAGTACTACAAGCGGAATATCACTATAAAAAGCCTCACTAATTGCGGGATAATAGTTGAGTAGGGCGCTCCCGGATGTACAACAGATTGCGACCGGTTTCTGGAGTTGCTGTGCAAGGCCAAGAGCAAAAAAGGCGGCACATCGCTCATCTACAATGCTATATGCTTTAATATCTGGATGATTTGCAAAACTGATGGTTAGCGGAGCGTTGCGAGAACCAGGGGAGATCACAATGTGATCAATATCTTTGCTTAGGCAAAGTTCTACAACAGATTGTGCAATGGGAATTATGGAATACGTCATGAACTCAAATTTACAATAAAGAGTGTAGCACAGCGTGGAGGGATTTTTTAGGCTTAACCGCTAAACCTGGCTAAAGGAAAAAACGCATGAAATTTATCAACCTTTAAGTGATAAGTGATTTAAGTGCTGCAATGGTCTTGCTTGCGTCACTAGATTTAAAAATAAAACTTCCCGCTACAAGCACATCGGCACCGCTTTCGATTAAAGCTACCGCATTTTTATCGCTTACGCCGCCATCGATCTCGATGAGGGTATCAGAATTTCGGTCAAGGATAAGCTCTTTGAGTTCACGTACTTTTCGATACGTATTTTCTATAAAGGTCTGTCCGCCAAAACCGGGGTTGACGCTCATCACGTTAACCAGGTCAATATCCTGTATAACATCCTGTAAAAGGTTTACTGGTGTATGTGGATTGATAGCCACCCCTGCGCCCATACCAGCTTTTTTTATGACTTGTAATGTGCGGTGCAAATGGGAGCACACCTCATAATGCACGGTGAGGCTATCTACACCCAGATCTGCAAAATCCTTTACGTACCGGTCAGGATCAACGATCATCAGGTGTACATCTACAAACTTTTTAGTATGTGCCGTTATGGCCTTGATCACTGGCTGGCCAAAGGATATGTTAGGTACAAAGACGCCATCCATGACATCTATATGAAACCAGTCTCCGGCACTGGCATTTACCATTTCGATTTCCTGCTGCAGATTGGCAAAATCTGATGCAAGCAGGGATGGAGCGATTAATTTTTGTGACATGCAATAAAGTTTGAGCAAAATTAAGGTAAATAAACCGCTCTAAAATCTACATCGCTGCTAAAATGGAATCTACCAAGTAAACTGTCTTTTGAACTTGGCAATCGGGAAGTTTTGAAAGCCGGTGGGTGTATTCTTTAAGTTCCCTTAACAGTGCGACATTATCACAAATTTTAAAGCCACTATGATACAGATTAAAGAAGCGTGCCTCAGTTTCCTGATTGAGTATTGGGATCATCTGTTTATGCCGGTCGTCTAAACATACGCGATCATAAATCATCTTAACATTGATCTCATCTCCTTCTAAAAGTTGAAGGAAAGTACCCTCGTGATACACCAAAAATCCGGAAATATCCAGAAGGGTATTGTGTTTATAAGATATATCCATGATTTCGTCTATATCTTCCCTGGAGAGGTCTGCACGAGCACTGCTAAGGTATAAAATGGAATAATTCATTAGATATTGTCTCAAAAAAATAATTTGGAATTAAGCAAATGAAAAATCCCCGGTAATCAGCCGGGGATTCATTCATCAATCAAAAAACGAACAGTTATGATGAACTGTTGTCATCTTAAATATTGTTATCTCAGTTAAGATTTTTGTACTAAAAACAAAGATGCACATTTTTCACTTTAAAAAAACATTTTTTAGCCCAAATATGTCTTAAGAATCTTACTTCTTGAGTTGTGTTTTAGCCTTCGCACCGCTTTTTCTTTAATCTGCCGTACGCGTTCGCGGGTAAGATCAAAGGTTTCTCCTATTTCCTCGAGGGTCATGGGTTGTTGCCCGGCGAGGCCAAAATAGAGGCGTACCACATCGGCCTCACGGCAGGAAAGCGTCTCTAAAGCGCGCTCAATCTCTACACGCAGGGATTCAAGCAACAGGTCTTTATCTGGATTAGGTGATTCATTGGCGCGCAGTACATCATAAAGGTTAGAATCTTCCCCTTCAATAAGCGGCGCGTCCATACTTAAATGTCTTCCCGAATTTTTCAGGGATTCTTTTACTTCAGATACACTTAACTCAAGTTCTTTGGCAATCTCCTCGGCACTGGGTGGACGCTCATTTGCCTGTTCCAGAAAAGCATACGTTTTATTTATCTTATTAATTGATCCTATTTTGTTGAGGGGAAGGCGTACGATCCTGGATTGTTCCGCCAGCGCTTGAAGAATAGACTGCCTGATCCACCATACGGCGTAAGAGATGAACTTGAATCCTCTGGTCTCATCAAAGCGCTTGGCAGATTTAATGAGCCCAAGGTTGCCTTCATTGATAAGGTCTGGAAGTGTAAGGCCTTGATTCTGGTACTGTTTGGCTACAGAGACCACAAAGCGCAAGTTTGCCTTTGTCAATTTTTCTAAAGCGCGCTCGTCCCCGGCTTTAATTCGTTGAGCGAGCTCTACTTCTTCATCAGCCGTGATGAGGTCAACCTTGCCAATTTCTTGCAAATATTTGTCAAGAGAGGCGGTTTCACGGTTGGTAACCTGCTTGGTTATTTTGAGTTGTCTCATTTAACTAGTATTATGATTACAAGGGATGTACCATACATCATATTCATTATACGTAGAAACTTCTATGAAAGTTACAAAAAAGTTAAATAATATTATCATTTAAATATATTTCACTATATATCAATAGCTTGTAAAATTTAGAATTATACTGATAGGACTAAAAAAAAGCCCCATTTATGGGGCTTTTTCGTTTAAATAATCTGATTTTTAACAGTTTAAGACCTGGTGGATTTTCAAAATATTATTTTGAAAAGCATATAAAACTTTTAAACCCTAATGTGGCCGTCACCAAAGACATAATATTTATTGGTTACAAGCTGTTTGAGGCCCAATGGCCCGCGGTGGTGCAGTTTATCTGTGCTTATGGCCAATTCTGCTCCTACACCCATTTGACCGCCATCGGTAAATCGAGTGGATGCATTGTGATAAACAGCAGCACTATCTACCTGCTCCATAAAAATTTTTGCACTTGTCTTATCTTCGGTCATTATTGTGCTGGAATGCCCCCCACTATAAGTATTGATTTTTTGGATTGCATTATCCAGACCGTCAATGGCACCAAGTGCGATTTTAAGCGCTAAAAATTCCTCATGCCAAACCGAATCATCGTTTATGGCTCCCGCTTCGGGAAGTTTTTCCCTAATTTTCTCATCGGCCACAATCTCAACATTAGCATCGGTAAGCACTTGCTGCATTTCGCGCAAGCGCTCTTCGTAATTGGGTATATTTACATCAATGAGTACTTTATCAAGAGCGTTGCAGCCAGAGATTTTATCGGTTTTTGCATTGATGATGACCTGAAGCGTCTTTTTCCAATCTGCTTTTGGGTGCACATACAGGAAGTTGTTTCCGCGACCACTGATGAGTACGGCACAGGTAGCGTGTTCTTTAACAAATTGGATTAAGCGTTCACCTCCGCGAGGAACGATCAGATCTAACTGTTGGTCTGGATTACGCAGAAATTCCTGAGTCTGTTTACGGTCCATTTCAAGCATGGTAATCCAATCTTTATCAAGATCATTTTCTACGAGCGCTTTGTGCCAAAAGGAAACCAGCAGTTTGTTGCTGTGATAGGCCTCTTTTCCTCCTTTTAGGAGGATTTTATTATTGGCTTTAAATGCAAGTACGGCAGCCTCAATGGTAACATCAGGGCGAGATTCATAAATGATCATGATGGTGCCAAAAGGTGCGGTGCGATTGATAATCTCCAGCCCGCTGTCTAGCGTCCTGTTGGAGATTTCCTGGTCTACGGGATCATCCTGCTCCCGCACTTCTCTAAGTGCCTGGATCATTCCGTCTATTTTAGCCTCATTGACCACGAGGCGGTCATAAAGCGCCTGATCGTCTCGGCTAAAGGCTTCCAGATCCTTCTGGTTGGTCTTAAGCAACTCATTTCTGTTTTCATCAAGGATCTTCATCATTGATGTCAACACTTTATTTTTCTTATCTGTATCTAATAATTGCATATTGTTTATATTTTTTCCTTCACTTTACGCGTGAAATTTGGTGCCTATATCCTTCCCATTCATAATATCAACGATTACATTTTTGCGTTTACCGTTGGCGATATAGGTTACAATGTTCTTTTTAGCGGTTTTCTTGGCGATTTTAAGTTTTGATTCCATACCGCCCCGTCCTTCTCCTTCAGCTTTATTCGATTTTTTCACATATTGCTCCACTTTCTGTTCTGCATGAACCTCAGTAAGTTTTTGAGAATCTTCATCATCAGGGTGGCCTGTATAGAGCCCATCTGTATCCGATAAGATAATGAGTGCGTCTGCTCCAATTAACTCTGCTACAAGGCTGGCCAGCTCGTCATTATCTGAAAACATACTCATCGTAAGCGAGACGGCGTCATCTTCATTGGCGATAGGTACAATGCCCTCATTTAAAAGACCCTCATAACAATTGATCATATTCTCACGATATTTACCAGGAGCAAAGTCACGTTTGGTCGCTAAAACCTGTGCGCATCGCATTCCAAAACTATGGAAAAGGGTATAGTAATGACGCATCATCCTGGGTTGGCCCACTGATGAAAATATCTGTCTTCTGATCGATGGATCACTTGCAATACTATCCCCCAGGATTTCCTTACCGGCAATGGCCGAACCTGAGGATACGAGTACGGGCATAATGTCCTGTTCATAAAGTTCTGCGATCTGCCTGACCAATTCATTAAGTATTGGGCCAACAATGCGGTTATCCTTATTAGTCATTACATTGGTACCCACTTTTATAACTACTCTCTTTTTATGCATTTTCTGTTTGTTTTTGGTCTTTTTTCCCTAGTTCAATAGCTCTGTCAAACGCGGCATACGCGGCATCTTTGATAAGCTCTTTTACATTATTGTCATCCATACTATCAAGCGCGGCGCGGGTGGTACCTCCTTTTGAAGCCACACGGTTCATCCAGGTTTCCGGGGAAAGGTCACTCTCGTTAAAAATTTTCACAGCCCCCTCAAAAGTATTGGTCACAAGTGTGCGAGAGTCGTTTTTTGAAAATCCCATTTTAAGCGCCGCCTCTAGCATACTCTGCATAAAGTAAAATATATAGGCTGGGCCACTTCCCGAGATTCCCGTAGAGGCATCAATAAAGCGTTCGTTATCCACATGGATAGATTGTCCGGTAGTGTCAAGGAGGTTTCGTACAGTAAGTAGCTCAACCCGGCTCACTTCCTTAGACTCGGTGAAAGAAGTTACTCCTTTACCTACTTTAGCAGGTAGGTTTGGCATTGTTCTTACCACTTTTTTAACCCCTAATCCTTCTTGGATCGTTTCAATAGTGATGCCGGCCATTAGGGAAACTATAATTTGCTGATCGTTAACGAGATTTTTAATCTTTCCAAAAAGATCACTAATATGATATGGTTTTACAGCCAAAAACACAATATCAGCCTCTGGAAGGCAATCTTCAACATTTTCAAAAACGTCAAAATGCTCTATTTTACTAAGGCTGAGTATTTTTTCTGGAGATACATCATAAATCATCAGGTTTCTGCGATTAAGATATGGAGACTTTGCCATCCCTTCAGCGTATGTAAGACCCATATTTCCTGCCCCTATTACTAATACTTTCATGTTTATTAACTATTTATAGTTGAATTATGTATGGTGCAAGGACGATGCAGGGATTAAGAATATTTTTAAAATCACTCCTAACCTTTCTTGAAAAGGCCTGTGGACTTACGTATAATTGCACGTAAGCAGTTTTTATTAAATTTTTGTTAATAAAAAAAGGTTTATTGCCTAATGGCAGGTTTGGCATAATCTTAGTCCAAATGGGGGTGTATACTGCATTATTGGCAGGTTTAGGATAAATCTTGGAGACAAATTAGTTTTAGTAATTTTTTTATTTAAAGGAAATAAAAAACCCAGCTTTAGCGCTGGGTTTTGATAATAAGAGGATTTGATTTAATCTCTATTCCTATCATGGTTGCGGTTGTCCCTACCACGATTGTCTCTACTACGGTTGTCCCGTGAACCACGGTTATCACGTTTATTGTCGCGTGGCGGACGCTCTTTATAACCCTCGGGTTTTGGTAATAAGGCTTTACGCGAAACTTTCTCTTTACGGGTTCTGGAATCGATGCCTAAGTATTTTACCTCAAACTCATCGCCCATGTTAACCACATCGGTCACATTTTCTGTACGTGCCCAATCTAATTCGGAAACATGTAGGAGAACTTCGTTACCGGGAGCATCCAGATATTCAACCACCGCACCAAAATCAAGGATCTTGATCGCTTTAACTGTATAACTCTCACCTACCGTTGGCTTAAACGTGATGGAATCAATCTTGGCCAATACGGCATCTATCCCTTCCTGGTTTGTACCCAGAATCTCTACAATCCCTTCTTCGGTCACTGGATCTTCATTTATTACAATAGTTGTTTTAGTCTCCTTCTGTAATTCCTGAATGACCTTACCACCGGGACCTATCAATGCCCCGATATATTCGTTGGGGATGGTCACGGTTACCATTTTTGGCGCATGACCCTTTACGTCTGGGTTAGGGTGTGCGATTGTATCGGTCAGCTTGCCCAAGATATGTAAACGTCCGCTAGAGGCTTGTTTTAGAGCGTTTACTAGAATTTCGTAAGATAGGCCCTTAACCTTAATATCCATTTGGCAGGCAGTGATACCATCTGCTGTACCGGTAACCTTAAAGTCCATATCGCCCAAATGATCTTCATCACCCAATATATCACTCAGCACGGCGTATTTCCCTGATTCTGCATCAGAGATTAAGCCCATCGCAATACCAGAAACAGGTTTTTTCAGCTGCACTCCTGCATCCATCAGCGCCATTGTACCGCTGCACACAGTGGCCATTGAGGAAGAACCATTAGATTCTAAAACCTCTGAGACTACACGAACAGTATATGGGCAATCTGCAGGTATCATACCTTTGAGTGCACGCTGCGCCAGGTTACCATGTCCTATCTCCCGGCGTGATGTACCACGTATAGGGCGAGCTTCCCCAGTGGAAAACGGGGGGAAATTGTAATGTAAATAGAAAGTCTCCTCACCTTCATACGAAGGCATGTCGATTTGGTTGGCCTCTCTAGAGGTACCTAAAGTTACGGTCGCCAGTGCTTGTGTCTCACCACGGGTAAAAATCGCAGAACCATGCGTTGAGGGCAGGTAATCAACCTCGCACCATATAGGGCGTACCTCATCAGTTTTTCTGCCGTCAAGACGAAGGCCTTCATTCAAGGTCAGATCCCTTACGGCCGCTTTTTCCGCTTTGCGGTAATATTTGGAGATTAAGTCACCATTTTCTTCCAGCTCCTCTTCAGAAAATGTGGTCTTAACCTCTTCTTTTATATCACCGAAAGCGGTACTGCGCTCGTGCTTTGCAGATCCACCTTTGGCAACGGCATACACTTTATCATATGCCATGTCGTATACTTTTTGAGCAAGGGCCTCGTCTTCACGTTCTGGCTCATACTCACGCACCTCTTTACGACCTACGGCTTCGGCAAGCCTCATTTGGGCCTCCACTTGTTTTTTGATATGCTCGTGAGCAAATTTGATGGCCTCAACCATGTCCTCTTCAGAAATCTCTTTCATCTCGCCCTCTACCATCATCACAGAATCTGCTGAAGCGCCAATAATCATATCAATATCAGATTCTTCTAGTTGTGCGCGGTTTGGGTTGATGATAAACTGACCATCAATCCTTCCCACACGAGCTTCAGAGATTGCACATTCAAATGGGAAATCAGAAAGCTGAATGGCCGCAGAAGCTGCAAGGCCAGCCATAGCATCAGGCATCACGTCCTCATCGTGGCTCATGAGCTGGATCATTACCTGAGTTTCCTGATGATAATCTTTGGGGAATAATGGACGCAACACGCGATCTACCAAACGCATGGTAAGGATTTCACCATCGCTGGGACGTGCCTCTCTTTTGAAAAAACCACCTGGATAACGCCCTGAAGCAGCAAATTTTTCGCGATAATCCACCGTCAATGGTAGAAAATCAAGATCTTTTTTCTCATAACCAGAAACTACGGTACAGAGAAGCATACATTTACCGGATTGCACGACTACAGAGCCGTGGGCCTGTTTGGCCAGTTTTCCGGTTTCGATGGAAATTTCCCTTCCATCGCCAAGGTCAATGACCTCTTTAAAAACTTGTGGAATCATAATTTGTTTTTCATTTGCGCCGAATCCTTTCGGCATTGTACAAAGGCAGAGCGGGCCCTATCGGGATGCAATGCATGGTCGTTGTGTTATTGATGTGTGTAGTGGGTGACCAATGAAAAACCTAGGGTAGCTTTCCTTACCGTGCTTTAGTGAGAGCGCGGACTTGTTGTAAAAAAGGGGGGGCATTAATGACCCCCTAAATATTATAATTATTTTCTCAATCCTAATTCTTTAACGATCGCACGATACCTTAAGATATCCTTTTTGATCAGGTAATCCAGCAGTGCCCTGCGTTTACCTACTAGTCTCACCAAAGAGCGCTCAGTGCTAAAGTCTTGCCGGTTGTTTTTCAAATGCTGCGTAAGATGTTCGATACGGTGTGTAAAAAGAGCAATCTGTCCTTCAGCAGAACCGGTGTCTTTTTTACCTTTTCCGTACTTTTCAAAAATTTCTTCTTTTTTTTCAGTAGTTAAATACATGCCAATATTATTTAAATGATTTTTATGTATGATGGGATTTCCCCGTTCAGGCCGCAAAGATAGGCATTTTTCACTTCAGCAAATAAATAATTCAAAAATTTGTTTAAACCTAAATCATTGAGATTAAACCTAAATCATTTTAAAGCTTACGCGAAAGCATTAAAGTCTCACAACAGCGATACTTATACCACGAACTTGCCATGTTGAATTTACAAGTTACTCCCGCCATAAAAAAATGACGGCAATATCTTTACAACGGTTTGTCCAATAGTATTTTATGCCCTTACCGCCCGGTTGAGGATGAGATCCAAATATAAATTGACTTTCTTTTTAAGATCTCTGCGGTGGGTGATAAAATCTAAAAAACCATGTTCGAGCACAAATTCTGCCGTCTGAAAACCATCCGGAAGTTCCTGTCCGGTCGTATCCCTTACTACTCTGGGGCCAGCAAAACCGATCAACGCTCCGGGTTCTGAAATGTTAATATCGCCCAACATGGCAAAAGAAGCTGTAGTGCCACCCGTAGTTGGATCTGTACACAGTGAAATGAAGGGTATTTTTGCTTCAGAAAGCTGCGCCAGTTTAGCAGATGTCTTTGCCAATTGCATCAGCGAGAGGGCAGCTTCCATCATACGGGCACCGCCCGATTTTGAAATGATGAGCAGGGGTATTTTATTTTTTAAGGAATAATCTGCTGCGCGTGCGATCTTCTCGCCAACTACAGAGCCCATCGATCCAGCAATGAATTTAAAATCCATAGCAGCGATTACGAGATCTTTACCGTAGCTTTTGCCCACAGCGGTGCGTACGGCATCTTTAAGGCCCGTTTTTTCCTGAGCTTCCTTGAGGCGGTCAACATATTTTTTGCTGTCCTCAAAGTCTAGCGGATCCTTAGATGTTAGGTTTTTGTCGAGCTCCTTAAATTTATCGTCATCAAAGAGTATCTGAAAATATTCCTTACTATTGATACGGACATGGTAATCATCTTCAGGGCTTACATAATAATTTTTTGCAAGTTCCTCTGCATCAATGATTTTACCTGTGGGCGATTTATACCAGAGCCCCTTTGGGACGTCTTTTTTGTTTTCGGTGGCGGTCTGTATTCCCTTTTCTTTGCGTTTAAACCAAGCCATAGTTCCTTGTGGATTAATTAATGAACTGTTTTTTTCAGCATGTAAAAAGGGTGAATTCTCCAAAATTGTGTTTGTTTGAGCCCTTTTCTTCCGGACAGTGTCTTTTTTCGCGAAAGCGAAAGCAATATGATTACTTATCCGTGAATTTGTTATTTGCTGAGCGTGCCTACATTGTTAAGATCTTCGAAAGCTTTCTCGAGGCGCGCAGAGAAGGATTCTTCTGCTTTGCGCAGCCATACCCTGGGATCATATTTTTTCTTGTTGGGGCTATCTGGCCCGTCGGGGTTGCCTATTTGTGTTTTGAGATATTCTTTGTTTTCATTAAAATAATCCCGTATACCTTCGGCAAAGGCCCACTGCAAATCGGTATCTATATTCATCTTGACCACACCATATCCTATAGCCTCACGTATCTCTTCAACGGTTGAGCCACTACCGCCATGAAAGACAAAGTCGATCGTATTTGCAGGAAGATTGTGTTTTTTAGAAAGGTGCTCCTGAGAATTTTTTAAGATTTTTGGCGTAAGCTTTACATTTCCTGGCTTATAAACACCGTGTACATTGCCGAATGCCGCTGCAATGGTAAACTGATCACTCACCTCGCTTAATTGCTCATAGGCATAAGCAACCTCTTCGGGCTGTGTATAGAGTTTAGAGTCGTCAACATCACTATTATCAACGCCATCTTCCTCCCCGCCGGTAATGCCGAGTTCAATCTCAAGGGTCATGTCCATTTTGGCCATACGCTTGAGGTATTTTTTACATAGCTCCATATTTTCCTCGATAGGTTCTTCGCTCAGGTCTATCATGTGAGAACTAAAAAGGGAGCAGCCGTGTTCTTTATAATGTTTTTCGGAGGCATCAAGAAGGCCATCGATCCAGGGAAGCAATTTTTTAGCGCAGTGGTCTGTATTTAATATGACTGTGGCACCATAACGTTTTGCCAGTTCATGTGCATGTTTTGCCCCTGCGATGGCACCAGCTATTGCAGCCTGCTGTCCCTCGTTAGAAAGACCCTTACCAGCGTTAAACTGCGCACCACCATTAGAAAATTGTAAAATTACTGGAGCATTGAGCCGGGCCGCGGTCTCAAGGACACTGTTTATAGTGTCTGAACCTATTACATTGGCGGCTGGCAGCGCGTAACCGTGCTCTTTTGCATGTTTAAAAATCGCTTGGACTTCCCGGCCGGTTGCAACCCCGGGCTTTATACTATGACTCATGAACTCTAGTGTTTTAAAATTAAGTGTGTAAAAATAATAAATTTAGCTGCGATAAAGATCAGAAGGGATAATTAATACCTACATTCAGCACGGCATCATTTAGGGTAAAGTTAGTAAACCACCTATTGCCCTTGTCAAGGGCGGGGTCGTAGGTTTTGAAGCCAACATCAAAGCGCAGTACAAAAAAATTAAAATCATACCTCAGTCCAAATCCTGAGCCCACAGCGATATCCTCAAGGCTTTTGATCCCGTTAAACCGTGCCCTAGGATCATTGACATTGTCGAGAGCGTTCCATATGTTGCCTACATCCACAAACAGAGCGCCCTTCAGGTCTCCAAAAACGCTAAAGCGCTCCTCAACATTAAACGCCAGTTTGAGATTGGCCTCATTAAATTCATTGGGGCTATTGGTGCGGCCGGGCCCTAATCTGTAGGCTTGCCAGGCGCGGTTATCATTTGCGCCTCCGGCGAAAAAACTGCGTATAAAGGGAATACTATTGCTGTTTCCGTAAGGTACGGCAAGCCCACCAAAGGCCCGGGTGGCCAGGACATTATCGTTTCCAAAATCCCAATGCTTAACCAGGGTAAGCTCACTTTTTATATATTGGGAAAACACCACCCCCAGCACTTTACGGTTTCCGTTAGCATCCTGGGCAAGGTTGAGCCCGTCGCTGGCCAGGCGTAAAAGATTTCCGGCAGATTCAATTTTAGCGCGAAAACTGGTAAAACCGTCATCAAATATATCGCGCCGCGTATTCCTTGTAAAGGTAAAACTGGTCGCAAGGATCAAATTGTCTTCAGTAAGACGCTGACGGCGCTCCTCAATGCGGTTTACCTGTAACAGTTCATCGGGGTTTACGGCAATGTTTCCATCCTGTACCTGGTTGATAAAAGATTGTGCTCCATTGGGTATTTCCAGTACGGGTCCTTCCGCTTCCGGATCATAAAGCGGGTTTCCATCCATAAGATTGTTTCTGGCAATGACGTTGAGGTCGTCATAACTATTTCTATAAACATTGAAATAATTATTATTGTTCAGATTGCGTATATATTGGATATCGAGCAGGTCAAAACGGAAATTATTGCTTGTGGTGGGCTTCCATTTATAATTGATACCACCGGTGATATTCTGTTTGTCAAGGCCAATGTTCTGCTGTACGCCAAAGCCAGCGGTAAAGGCAGTTGCTGGTGACATTTCCGGCTTGATGAAACCGCCGGTGCGCAAGGGGAAAAATATTCGCGGAAGCGTGAAATTGATATCCGCGCCAAGCTCGGTAATATCAAAAAAGGTACTTGGATTATCCTTGGTGCCCGATGCCCCTATACTCGCCCGCCCAGAAATCTCAAGGGTCTCAAGACCGCCCAAAACGTTGCGTATCAAGAGCGAGCCACCACCGGCTATGCCAAATTGCTGTATCTGAGACCTGGAAATATCAAAATTGGCACGCAGGTTGAATTTGGGCAGTGGGCTCAGCAAAAAATTGGCCATTAAACTGCGGCCAGTAGAGTCTCTGGGGTCCTGGGCAAATTTAAGGTCTGGGTATCTGAAGGTACGTAACTGGCCCAGCCGTATCAGTGAGCGGTTGCGCGCCTCATCGCTGTAAATATCGCCTGGCTTGATAAAAATAGCATCGGTGAGAAAGCGAGGCTTATAGTTGATCTTGTCGTAACCATAAAGTTCGTAGTCGTTAAATGCCAGGCTATCTTTGGGGATATCGTTGCGGTGGGTATAAGCATAGTCTGTATAAACCTTGACCTTGCTAATATGGTGCACCTTAAGTGGTTCCTCATATACAGAATCCTGTGCATTTATCTGCCTGTTCTTAATATAAAGCTCAAGATTTGCCTTATGCCCCGTCTTTACGGTATCCGCTATAAAACTTGTATATTCCTGATCAAAATAGAAAAGGCCGTGGTTTCTGAACAAATCCGTAAGGCGTACGGTTTCGGCATTAACATCCAAGGTCTTGTATTGTTTGCCCGGCTTGAGGAGTGACTCACTTTTATAGCGGTTATAAAGAGAATCTGCTTCCGGTGACTTTATATACGTTTTGATCGAGTCAATCATATATGGCTTGCCGGTAGTGACCTCATAAGTGACCTCGCCCCGTTTCTTAAGGCTGTCTTTTTTTATATTATAGTCCGTTTTTACGTTAAACCAGCCGTTTTTTGAATAATAATCGTCAAATCGTTCTACTGTTTTCTGGGTGAGCTTTTCTGAAATAATCGTGGGCGCCTCGCCCGTATTTTTAAGAGCCTGATTGAAGGATATCTTAAATTGTATATACCGGTCCAATTGCTTTCGCGAAAGGATTGCCGTCCAGAATTTGCGGGTCGCGTCGTTATCAATGGCCTTGGCCTGCATGATGCTGTCAATATTGGGCCTTGCCCAGTTGTAAATATATAGGCGAACGGGAGCATTAATCAGGGGTAGGCGCGTATTGGGCTGTTGATAAGGAATATTATCGATATTTGCAGCCATATTCTCTTTGCCGTTGACCATGATATGGTTTTTCATCAGCAATTGTTCACCATCGGGTACGCGCTTTACCGCATTGCAACCCGTTATGGTGCACAGGAGCACGATCAATAAAACGATTATAAGATATGGATGGCGCAAATGGAATTCCCTCTAGGATACCGTCAAAAATACATATTAAGCATGGTTAGCAAAAGCGAAATAAAATTAATAACGGGCCTGGCCCAAAAAAAGTACCGGCGCCTTCACGGCCTGTTTGTCGTTGAGGGCATTAAGAGTATCAAAGAATTTTTAAACTCACGCTACCGCCTTCATCGTATTTATGCGCTACCAGAAAGTGCCGATAGCTTTGATGCGCCAAATATTGATAGTATTGATGTCAAAGAACTCCGCAAAATAAGTATGCTAAAAAGCCCGCAGCAGGCTCTGGCGGTTTTTGAGATCCCTACTAAAACGGGAAATTCCCCTGCGCAACACGGTCTTACACTCATGCTAGATGATGTGCGCGATCCTGGCAACCTGGGCACAATCATAAGGCTCTGTGACTGGTTTGGTGTGGGGCAACTGGTCTGTTCAGAAAAAACGGTAGATTGCTATAATCCTAAGGTCGTACAGGCGAGCATGGGATCATTGAGTAGGGTAGAAGTGGTCTATGCTGTTTTGACTGATTATCTTGCAAAAAATAAATTACCCGTTTACGGTGCCTTTATGAATGGAAAAAACTTTTATACCGAACCATTGTCGCTAGATGCCATCCTGATCTTAGGCAACGAAGCCACCGGAATTTTGCCGACGACCGAAGAATTTATTGATCATCGTATCAGTATCCCACAACATGGTAGCCCGACTGCCGAGAGCCTAAATGTAGCTACTGCTGGAGCTATTCTATTGAGTGGGTTTAGGAGGTTTTGAGAACACTAAAGGTTAAAAGCGCTGATTGAAGCAATGGTAGTGAACTAAAGAATTATCGATCAATTTTTAAAAATACGGAAATTTTTATTTTGTATTTAAAAATAGCCTTAAATTGGTTTAATAGCCTGTTTTATCGCTTTGATCTTTGTCTGGTCTGAAGTAGCGATGATCCCTTCCTCAAAAAATAAATCGCTATGAAAGGGGACTTTTGGTTTTTGGGTCAATACTTGCTCCTTACGTACAGCGGAAAAGTGAACCGCTTCAAAACCGGCATTTTTAAATTGGAGGACATTATCAATATTGATTCCACTTCCAGGCATAATTTCCAGTGTTTTTTGCTCAATTTTTTCTTTATCAGACTTTTGATATCCCAGGTGGTCTGCTTTTTCCTTTATTTCTTTTAAAAGGGGTAGACCTTCTATTGCGGTAGCTTTTTGCCCTGAAGTCAATAATCGCGTTACACCTAGGCTGGTCAATTGGCAGATGGCCTCTAATGGGTCGTCAACCCAGTCATAAGCTCGGTGAAAGGTAAATTCCATATCTGCCGAAGCCCGTATTAATTGAGCTGTAACCTCCTGATCTATATGTAATAGGCCTGCCTCATTTTTTGCAAGTGCGCCGCTCACAATACCGGCACAGCCCAGCTCTCTGCAGTATGCAATATCCAGTAGCATAAGGTCTATCTCGTCTGCACTGTAGCTAAAATTCCCACTGCGTGGCCTAATAAGCACATGGATCGGGATATGGAGTTCACGCGCTGCTTTGGTGAGCAGTCCATGGCTTGGGGTGAGGCCTCCTACAGATAGTTCTGTGCACAGCTCAATACGGTCTGCACCTGCTATTTGGGCAGCTTTGGCACTTGCAATACTATTTGCGCAGATTTCTATTTTCATTATAAAAAGTGTTGATTTTAGGTATTTAGAGGTGGTTTTTCAACATATATTCGCAGGTAATTTTTTATTTAAAAGCGTTAAGAATGCATGAAAACTGATCTCATGTGACAGTTTTAAACAGATATCTACGATTTTATCCAAATTAGTTGTGATATATTAATTCAAAATATGACCCTCATAAATCAGGGCATATTTGAGGATTTTAAACCCTTTTTTGGAATATATGAATGAAGAAGCCAGGTGGGACCAACCATTTTTACGATCCATATAAATATGAAAACACGCAAAAAGTAATAAAAAAAGGTTTTGCATTTATAAATTTGTTTTTTTCAAAGTTCAAAAACCTTAGAACAAATCGTATTAGCAGATCACTATGTTTTCGGAAAAAACCTGAATAGTTTATTGAAACGTCAGATTGAGGAAAATACCGCGCGTTGACATTTGATCAATATTCCCTGTATAGGGACTCTGAATATCGGCCGTATTTGGACCATCATTTCGGGGGTTATCCCTTACCAGCTCATCATTTAAAGCAAAAACGCCACGTATACTAGGGGTAAATTTAAAGTAGTAAAGATAAAAGTCGATCCCGATGCCCAGTTCATAATAATAGGTATTGTTTTTCATCCTAAACTGACCATTGAAATTGTCATCAGGATTATCCTCATTGCTGGACAGGTTATAGGAATAACTTAGGCCACCCTCTATAAAGGGTTTAAAGTTGTTGAGCCTCTTGGTCGATACCTTGAGCAATAGCGGTACATGCACATAGGTAGAATTGCTCTCGCGCGTACGGTCATCCTCGGTAGGGAAATCTCCCGGCACATCCCCGGGAAAAGTGAGGTTTCTTTTCGTGAAAACGATCCCCGGCTCCAAGCGAAGGTTGAGGTAATCATTGATGCGCAGATCACCCAATAGGCCTACGTTAAAACCCATGCTCTTGGTTACCTGAATATCTTTAAAACTACGATCATAATTTTTGTAGTCAAACTTAAAGTCATAATCGTTTAGACCAAAAAAGAATCCCCACGTCCACCGTTGCTTATCAAAGTTTTCAATATTGGCAAGGCGCTCCTTGCTAAAAAGCTGGGCTGTGGCTGCTTGGGTAAATGAAAGCAGTACAAGAAAGATGAATATTTTTTTCAAAGGGATTATTTTAAAGTTAACTGGTAAAAACTAATACTGCGCATTTCTCCTTTTATCGCTTTCGCGAAAGCTGATCAACACAATCTGCCAGATCATTACCAAACCTATTCACGTTCATTTTGACGCTGTATATATGGTTGCGACGCCAAAGGTCTGTGGGTCGTGGTGCACTTTTTTAAACCCGATTTCCCTTAAAATATTGTTGAAATCTTCACCAAAAGGAAAAACAGCTGCACTGGCGCTCAGGTACGAATATGCGTCTTTATCTTTTGAAAACACCCTGCCTATGAGCGGTAAGAGCTGGTTTGAATACAATTTATAACCCTGTTTAAATGGCGTTTTCGTAGGTACAGAAGTTTCCAAGACCACAAAAAGACCGCCAGGCTTCAGCACCCTTAAAATTTCGGAAAGGCCTTTTTTAAGATGTTCAAAATTGCGCACCCCAAAAGCTACGGTGATCGCGTCAAAATGATCATCTTCAAAAGGGAGCGCCTCACTATCTGCCTTTATCATAACAATCTTGTCGCTAAGGCCGCTTTTATCAATTTTTTTTCGGCCCACCTCAAGCATTCCCGCTGAGATATCCAGGCCCACAATCTCTTGCGCACCAGTACTTGCCATGTTGATGGCCAGGTCGCCAGTACCCGTGGCGACATCAAGTATAGCTCGGGGATGACTAGCGGCCACCAGATTTACCACTTTTTTTCGCCATCGCACATCAATGCCAAAGGAAATCACCCTGTTAAGCCCGTCATATTCTGCAGATATGGTGTCAAACATCTGCTCAACCTGTTCCTTTTTGGAACGGCCAGAATTTTTATAGGGATTTACATTTTTGGGCATAAGGCTAATTTGGGGCAAATATAAGATTTGTTGCAAGATGCAGCCCATTTTTCATTCCTCTCGGTCGGCAATGTACTGGTGACAGGGAATTAGAAGCACTTTCTGATTTTTAGTGCCTGTTTCTGTACGGTCTTTGGCTTAAATAAGCTTGAAAACAATGATTTTTGCTTTCTCTTGGCCCTGTTTTTTGGTGTAATCGTTAGGTATTCGCTAACTTTAGCCTTTTCGCTTAAAGCGAAATACAGAAAAATTGCTTAACATGAAACAGCTTATAATTATTGGGGGCGGCCCCATAGGATTGGCCTGCGGCATTGCTGCTGAAGAGGCCGGTCTGGATTACCTGATTTTGGAAAAAGGCGTACTGGTCAATTCCATATTTAAATTTCCCGAACAGATGACCTTTTTTTCAACTTCTAATTTGCTGGAGATTGGGGAAGTCCCTTTTGTTTCTCATAGTGATAAACCTACCCGTAAAGAAGCGCTGGAATATTATCGCAGGGTGCATGAAAGCTGGGATCTTAAGATAAAACTATATACTGAGGTACAGAAAATGACGGGCGAGGGAGAGGGCTATCTTGTAGAAACCTCCCGTGGGGATTACCGTACCCTATCCGTGATCGTTTCGACAGGGTTTTATGATACCCCTCGTAAACTGGGCATTCCCGGTGAAAACCTCCCAAAGGTCAAACATTTTTACGATAGCCCGCACCCTTATATAGATCAGAAAGTCCTGGTGATAGGTGCCGCTAACAGCGCCTGTGATGTTGCTCTGGAGACATATTATAAAGGAGCTGATGTTACCATGGCGATCCGGGAGGGTGAAATATACAAAAAGACCAAATACTGGATCAAACCCAATATTGAAAACCGCATTAAGGAAGGTGCTATCAAGGCATATTTTAATACAACGGTAATAGAGATAAAACCGCGTAGCGTTATATTGAATACCCCTGATGGCCAAGTAGAGATCGAAAATGATTTTGTACTTGCAATGATAGGTTATACCCCCAATTACGAATTTTTTTCCCGACTTGGGCTACCCATTAGCGATGATGTTGACAAACGGCCCATTCACGATGACGATACGCTGGAAACGCCATTGCCAAATGTCTATGTCGCCGGAGTAATTAATTCAGGAATGCAGACCAGTAAGCTCTTCATTGAGAATACGCGCGTACATGCAAAAATAATTATGGACCATCTTAAAATCTCCCTCGGGACGGTCAAGGTCTAATAATTGTCTTCCCTATACCCAAAAAATATTATGGGATTTTTGCTAAAAAAATCCAGTTTATGGGAGAAATTGACAGATATTTTTACAGGCCCTGATTTTTGATTTTAGGTTGTTACAACCACCTCTTTGGCGCTCTGAAACGCGCGTTCTCTTACGTGCGCCATATCTTCATCAAGGTCACCGTAACTCACCACAACGCCCATCCTACGGCCATTATGCGCGGTAGGTTTACCAAAGATTCTAAAATCTGTTTTGGGCATTGCTGCCGGCACTTCTACATTTTTATAGGTTGGGTTTAGACTGATTTCCTTGGAGAGGATTACGGCACTCGCACCTATTTTTTCTAATGTGATCTCAGGGATCGGCAAGCCTAAAATGGCTCTTAAATGCAATTCAAACTCATTGAAATTTTGAGTATTTGCCAATGTGACCAGCCCAGTATCGTGAGGCCTTGGTGATACTTCAGAAAAATAAACGCCGTCTTCGGCGATAAAAAACTCAACTCCCCAAAGTCCGGCACCACCTAGTGCCTCTGTGATCTTTAGGGCTATTTCCTTGGCAGAAGCATGATCATTATCATCCATTGCGGCGGGTTGCCAGCTCTCACGGTAATCGCCATGTTCCTGAATGTGGCCTATTGGGGCACAGAATAATGTGGGATGGTCAGTCTGGGTTACGGTAAGCAGGGTGATTTCATATTTAAAATCAACGAACTGCTCTACAATAACCTCCTTACTGTCACCGCGGCTTCCCTCTTGGGCATGTTGCCAAGCCCAATCTATATCTTCAAGTTTTTTGACCACACGCTGCCCCTTACCGCTAGATGACATGAGGGGTTTTACCACACAGGGCATACCGAGCTCGTTTACTGCATTGCGAAGTTCGTCGGGTGTGCTGGCATAGCGATAGGCCGTAGTTTTGATTCCCAATTCTTTGGCTAGTTCGCGGATGGCCTTACGGTTCATGGTTACATTTGCCGCTCGTGCACTGGGCACAACAATAATGCCCTGTTGCTCATAATCATAAAAACGCTCTGTCCGGATGGCTTCAATCTCGGGGACGATAAAATCGGGTTTGTGTTTCTCAACAATAGCATCCAGAGCATCCCCGTCAAGCATGTCAATCACTTCAAACGCATGCGCAACGCTCATCGCTGGCGCTTTTTTATATTTGTCAACGGCAATAATCCGCTGTCCTAACCGCTGTGCAGCGATTGCGAATTCCTTGCCGAGTTCACCACTTCCCAAAAGAAGAAATTTTGCCATAGTTTTTTATTTGTATTTGAGGTTTTAGGCTTTTTGTGACTTTTGAATTGTTGTCAATAATTCTATAAAGGCTCCTGGCTAAAACTGACTTATTTTGATTAAAGGATTTGGCATCGATTTTAGATGAAACATGCGATTAAAGTGCCAAAATTTTGTCAAGATTAAAACAGTTTATAAGAAAAGTGAAATTCCTCTATTATGAATTTTTTGCTTTTTCAAAGCTGCAAGGTCTTAGATATATTACAATATTAAAGACTTGTCGCATTTGAAAACAGACTTAAGTTAAGGCTGATATCACTTTCGCGAAAGCGATTACTTTAAGAAACTGCTTCTTTGATTCTTGCCATCGCCTCAGTGATCTCGTTTTTACTTGCTGCGTAGGAGATCCGGATACAGTTGGGCCCACCAAAAGCATCGCCGGTAACGGTGGCCACATTGGCATTTTCTAATAGAAACATGGCAAAATCAGATGCGTTCTCGATGGTTTTTCCCTTTAGGGTTTTACCTATATAATGTTCAATATTGGGGAACACATAAAAAGCGCCTTGCGGTTCGTTGCACTCAAAACCGGGAATGTCATTGAGCAGATCGAGGATGAGATGGCGACGCTCTTTAAATTGATCTACCATGTATTGTATTTTGCTCACCGGTGCCTCTAGGGCGGTAATTGTTGCACGCTGTGCAATACAATTAGCACCGCTGGTTACCTGACCCTGCAGTTTCGTACAGGCTTTGGCAATATATGATGGGCCACCTATATAACCAATTCTCCATCCGGTCATGGCAAAGGCTTTGGCAACGCCATTTACGGTAACGGTACGGTCATACATATCATCAAACCCGGCCATACTCACATGATCGCCGGTATAGTTAATGTGCTCGTAGATCTCATCGCTTACCACGATGATCTGTGGGTGTTTTTGCAGCACGTCAGCAAGACCGCGCAGTTCTTCTTTACTGTAAATGGAACCGCTGGGATTGCACGGTGAACTGTACCAAAGCATCTTTGTTCTGGGTGTGATGGCTGCTTCCAGTTGGTCTGGAGTCATCTTAAAATCAGAATCTATGGTCGTGGGTACTTCTACCGGAATACCTTCCGCCAGTTTTACAATGTCACTGTAACTCACCCAATACGGGCATGGCAGGATGACCTCATCCCCCTTGTTAAGTGATACCATTGCAATATTGTAGAGTGCCTGTTTCGCACCTGTTGATACCACAATCTGCGAGCGGTCGTAAGTGAGGTGGTTGTCCCGTTTAAATTTATTTATGATCGCATCCTTCAGTTCCACATAGCCATCTACAGGCGTGTAACTGTTGTAGTTATCATTTATGGCCTTTATGGCCGCGTCCTTTATAAAATCGGGTGTATTAAAATCAGGTTCACCTAGGCTCAGGCCAATGATATCTTTTCCTTCGGCTTTTAGCTCGCGCGCTTTTGCGGCCATGGCAAGGGTTGCCGAAGTCTCTAATTTGTTGATTCGTTCAGAGAGTTGTGCAATTTGTGTTTCCATTAAAAAATTAAAATTATGCGGTTGTTAGTGCAGGTCGCATGCCCATCTCGCGTAGAAATTTAAAGTGGGCAATAATCGCTTTGCGTGTGGTTTTATATTCATAATAGGGCAGGTTGAATTCCGCTGCCGTTTCCTTAACGATCTTTGAGATCTTAGTATAGTGTATATGGCTCACGTGTGGAAATATATGATGTTCGACCTGATGGTTAAGGCCTCCAGTAAACCAATTTACGATACGGTTTTTAGTTGAAAAATTAACCGTTGTAAATAATTGATGTATGGCCCAGGTATTTTTCATAGTACCTGATTTATCGGGTAGCGGCATATCAGTATCCTCAACCATATGCGCGAGCTGAAAGACCATACTTAGAATTACTCCGGCCGTGTAATGCATTATGAAAAAGCCCAAAAGCACTTTCCACCAGGCGATATCCAGTAGGAGCAGTGGTAGCACGATCCAAACCGTGACATAGATGAGTTTTGTGATGACAAGCTTCGTCCATTCTATCGTGGGATTCGGTAATTTTCCGTAAGAGAGGTTCTGTTTTAAATACCGCTTCATACGTGCAAAATCAGCTGTGATCGCCCAGTTGAAAGTTAAGAGCCCATACAGAAAAATGGAATAAAAATGCTGAAAACGGTGGTAGCGCTGCCAGGGGGAATGTTTAGAAAAACGCAGTACACGCCCGGCCTCAAGGTCTTCATCATGACCGTGGATATTTGTATAGGTGTGGTGCAGCACATTATGCTGTACCTGCCAGTTGTAGACATTCCCCGCGAGGATATAAATACTGCCGCCCATAAATTTATTGACCCATTTCTTTTTTGAAAAAGAGCCGTGATTGCCATCATGCATCACATTCATCCCAACTCCGGCCATACCAACGCCCATAATAACGGTGAGCAGGATTTGCGACCAGCCGGGAAGATCCAGAGTGAGCAGTAAGAAGTAGGGAGTGAGGTACAGGCTGAACATCACTGCAGACTTCAGGTAAAGCTTCCAGTTGCCGGTACGCTCAATATCGTTCTCCTTAAAGTAAGAGTTGACGCGCTTGTTGAGGGTTCTAAAAAATTTTGCAGAATCAATGCGCGAAAATTTTATGGTCTTGTTTTCCATGTACTTTTTAATACTAACGTATGAAAAGGTCAAAACGTTACATTCTTTCAAAAATAAGATTATAATTACTTTAAGCGTTCGGAAAGCATCAATTTAACTCACTAAACTGCTAATTTTGCCCACATAAACTATTTTATGGATAAAATAACCCATTATTTTCCAGAGTTGACCGAAATTCAACAAACCCAATTTACTCAGCTTGCGGACTTATACAAGGATTGGAACCTGAAGATCAATGTGGTCTCCCGCAAAGATATTGAAGAGATCTACCTGCGCCACGTGTTACATTCACTGGGTATCGCAAAAGTGCAAGCCTTTAACGCTTCTGCAAAAGTGCTTGATGTAGGGACCGGCGGCGGATTTCCCGGGATCCCGCTGGCCATTTTATTTCCAGAAACAGAATTCCATCTGGTGGATAGCATTGGCAAAAAGATTAAGGTGGTCAATGAGGTTGCGCAAGGTCTTGGGCTCACCAATGTGAAAACAATAAATGACCGTGTAGAGCATATAGACGGGCATTACGATTTTATTGTAAGCCGAGCCGTTGCTCAAATGGAAACCTTTGTATATTGGGTCAAGGGGAAAATAGCCAAAAAAAGCACCCATAATCTTAAAAATGGCATTCTTTATTTAAAGGGTGGCGACCTTACCGAAGAACTTACAGTTTATAAAACGGCCCAAATCTTTGAACTGAACGATTATTTTAAAGAGGATTTTTTTGATACTAAAAAAGTGGTCTATCTTCCTTTGAAATTTAAAGGATAGCCCATTGTGCCTCAAGATTGCAATTTTTGAAAGTCATCTGAAAATCACTACATTTAGGGGCCTGAGTTATAAGTCAGTTCCTTAGCCATAGACGGCTACAGAATTTTAAAGTGCAAAAGAACCATATTATGAGGGATGAGATTCATACACCGGTACAGGTAGCCCGGTATTTTATTCAAAAAAGTATTGATGAGGGAAATCCTCTTACTAATATGAAAGTTTTAAAGCTAGTTTATATCGCTCATGGCTGGTATCTGGGCATAACCGGAAAACCATTGATCAATGAGGCGGTTGAGGCCTGGAAATATGGGCCGGTAATACGATCGCTGTATGAACGTTTCAAGGTTTTTGGCGCAAGACCCATCACAACAATACCCAATGAAAAGGTAGATTTTACAAATCAAACAGAAGACTTGGATTTTAAGGTTTTTCTTGACAAAATCTGGGATGTTTATAAAGGTTTTACCGCGCGCCAATTATCTACATTAACCCACGAAATGGGCTCTCCCTGGGATCTTACAATAAATAAAAATGGAGGTCAGGGAATCATTCCCAATGATCTGATAGAAAAATATTATAGATCGAGGATGCCAGAGGTGGCTTAAAAAACAATACATTGAGCTCCCAGTTAGACTTCATTACGGAAAATAAAACCATTACCGAAGATACCAAATCGGACAAGGAAGAAAGATTTATTTTATCAGCAGATACTCGTAGAAAGGAGAAAATCCGGGAGGTTTTCAATAGAATTTTTGTCATTGTGCTCTGGATGGCCTTTGGTCTAATATTCCTTGTACTTATTGCGCGCGTGATGCACTTGATTTTTCCAGAAAAATGGCGATGGCTCCAGCCAGATGATATAGCCCAGATGGACAAATTTTTATTTAGTAGTGCACTGGGTGGTGTTTTGGGAAAGTATTTCAATAATGCAATGGGAAAATCGTCCTAAGCGTTGTAAATGCAAAAAGCGGCCAAATACTGCCGCTTTTTAATTTTATGCTCTTAAAATAGAGTAATAAGTACGATTGCACTTACTGCCAAATTTTTTCAAAAAGCCCTGTACCTGCTCCATAAAACTTATTCGCTCCACATTGTCATCCTCCAGGAGATAACCTTCGAGTTCCTTCAATTTTTCATCTACTGTATTAGGATCCTTAACCAGGTATAGCCGCTCTTTTTTTCTGGATATCTTCCTGTTTTTCTTACTTTTAGTAACATCGATCAAAGAATATTTGACCTTTAATACATAAAGTTTATTGTCGTCTTTAACTATGTTTTCCTCTTTCATCATTTTCCGTCTTTATTTTAATGAGCAAATTTAATAAAAAAATATGGTTTTAATAATATTAAAATTACATTTAATTAACGTTAAGGTAACATTAATCGTTTAAATAATTGTAAATCAAGTATTTTAAAAATTTAATAAATTCCGAAAATATATTATTATAAATAATTAAATAGGTCTAAACTAAAAACCGCCCAATTTTTGGGCGGTTTTTAGTTTTTATTAAAAATTTATTTATTCCCCTAAAAACGGATATCTATAGTCAATAGGTGATACAAAAGTTTCTTTGATCAGTCGGGTAGATGTCCACCGCAATAGGTTTTGTGCACTACCGGCTTTATCATTAGTGCCCGAGTTGCGAGCACCGCCAAAGGGCTGCTGACCAACCACCGCACCCGTGGGCTTATCGTTGATGTAAAAATTGCCGGCTGCGTTTTCTAAAGCTTTAGTTGCTTCGGCCAGCGCATAACGGTCTGTGCCAAGTACGGCACCTGTAAGGGCATATTCGCTGGTGCTATCCACCAGTTGTAGGGTTTCTGCCCAATTTTCATCAGCATATACATAGATAGTTACCACAGGGCCAAAAAGTTCGGTACACATTGTAGTGTATTTAGGATCTTTGGCGAGCAAAACCGTTGGCTCGATAAAATAACCTTCAGATTTATCGTAGCCACCGCCCACGACTATCTCAACATCTTTATCCTCTTTGGCCTGATCAATGTATTTGGCCAGTTTGTCAAATGAGCGTTCATGAATGACCGCGTTGATAAAGTTGCCCATATCTTCGGGAGATCCCATTTTAAAAGAATTTACGTCTTCAACCACGTAGTTCTTAACCTCTTCCCACAAAGATTCAGGAATATAGCAACGGCTGGCCGCACTACATTTTTGTCCTTGAAATTCAAATGCCCCCCGTGAAATGGCGGTGGCCACCTGCTTGGCATTGGCCGTGGGGTGGGCTACGATAAAGTCTTTACCGCCCGTCTCGCCCACAATGCGTGGGTACGTCTTATATTTATGGATATTTTGGCCGATTTTGGCCCAAATATCCTTAAAAATGCTGGTAGAACCGGTATAATGGATACCGCTAAAATCAGGGCTTGCGAGCACAGTCTCGGTGATCATCGCCGGGTCACCGGTCACAAAATTGATCACACCGTCGGGAAGCCCGGCTTCCTTAAATACATCCATAATGATCTTGGCAGAAAAAACCTGGCTGTCACTGGGTTTCCATAAAGCCACATTGCCCATAAGTGCGGGCGCCGCAGGGAGGTTCCCAGAGATCGCCGTAAAATTAAAAGGGGTAACGGCATAAACAAATCCTTCAAGAGGGCGGTGCTCTACCCGGTTCCAGGCAGCGCTGCTGCTTTCGGGCTGCTCTGCATAAATCTCGCTCATATATTGAACGTTAAAACGCAAAAAGTCTATCAATTCACAGGCTGAATCGATCTCGGCCTGATAAATGTTTTTGGACTGCGCCAGCATGGTCGCCGCATTGATTTTATACCGGTAGGGCCCCTGGATCAGTTCTGCTGCTTTTAAGAATATGGCAGCGCGATGTTCCCAAGGGAGTTGCGCCCAATTTTTACGCGCTTCAAGAGCGCCATCAATGGCCTCCTGCACATGCTTTTTTTCTGCAAGTTGGTAGGTGCCCAGACTGTGTTTATGATCGTGTGGAGGAGCCATATTGGCACTTTTACCAGATTTCATTTCCTTTCCATTGATATACAGGGGCACATCTGTAGTGCTGTTATAAAGTTCTTTGTATGCGGCGAGTACCTGCTCTCGCTCAGGGCTTCCCGGAGCGTAACTTTTTACCGGTTCATTAATGGCCAGGGGCACTTCAAAAAATCCTTTTCCCATAGTGGTCGATCTGTATTTTTAGTTCTAAATCCTTTGGCCGCAAGGTACAAAATCCTTTGTGGAAGTGGTAATGAAGTATGGGTATGAAAGCCGAAAAATAGGTCAAAAGAACTCAAATTTGAATATGTAAATTTCTATGGATGCTTTTTGTAAGGCTTGAGATGCCATTACTGAGTTTGCAAAGGCCTTAAATCCATATAAAAATCTTTGAGCGGGTGGTGGTCAAAAAATCAATAAGCAACCATGGTTGCGCCAAAGAAAATCAATGCGAAAAGACCACCTATAATGAGGAATACCAGAATAAGAAATATGCATTTGACAATGGTGGCAAACCTGCTTTCACGGTAAAAATTATGCAGGGCCTTATAGAAATAAAAGGGGACCACCAGCATCAAAAAAATAGTGGCGAGCAAACTGTCATTAAAGTATTTGTCTAGGAAGTAATCCGGGATTTTAATAAGAAGTAATACTAAAAAAACAAAGGTGAATATATGGAACATAAAGATCACGTGATCCATATAATTAAATTTTCGCTTGACGAAAAGCAACCATGCCGGTAACGCGGCAGTAGCCGAAACCGCTTTCGCGAAAGGGCGGGCGATGGGCCTTGTGGCTTTGGTCATTGAAAAACTTTGAACGATAACGGGTTGTACCCAGTCTTTAATTTTGAAATAAATACGTTTAAAAATCCTTCTTTTAAAATAGATTATCGAAAAGAAAAGGGCAAAAACCGGTGTAAAGAAAAATAGAAAAAAAGGAATTTTGCCCTTGAGGTAATCTATAAACGGAAGGGGGTTTTCAGAAATGCGCTCCAGTACCTCGTTGCGGGAGTAGAGCCAAACGTTAAAACGGGTATTCGGGTAATGCAGACTATCTAAGGCTTCTACAGGGTTTTTTATATCCGTGGAACCGTAAAAATCGCTAAAAAGTTCGAGTTTTTTAATTGATCCAGAAATTATGCCTAATGAGTCCAGACCTTCGGGCGCAATGTGCGTGTAGGATTTTTTTCTGAGCGTATCTTTTTGTTTCGCTTTTGTAATCTCTTTTTTGAAAAGGTTTCCAATTTCTGATAAACTTGGGGGGGCGGATTGCGATTCATCTACCGAAAGGCTATCGCTCGGGTCATCATATTTGAGGAGCCTATTGTTGCCCTTGTTGAACGCATTTACTCCCGGATCGATAAAACTAATAAGACCCGATAGCAAAAAATAAATTATACTAACACTTAAAAAGAACCGGAATGGATTAGCGTAACGCTGCCGCTTACCCTGAGAATAATTAAGACTTACGCGCCCGGGGTGGAAAAGGAGGTCAGTTATTGTAAACCTGATCTTAGAATCATAAACAAATATGCTGAGTATAAATTCATTGAAATAATCAAAGAGCGAGAGCTTTTTTATCGAGTTAAGCTGCCCGCATGAGGGGCAATATTGATCACTCTTATCAAGCGCATGACCACAATTAAGGCACTCCTGGCCTCGATATTTCAAGGAATTTCGGGTTTTGGATGGGCTAAGGTCATCTTTCATTACCCCAAATATAATTTTAAATTCAAAATCCCCACTTCAGATGTGCTGAGATTTTATCTCCTAACATCTGAAATAGTGGTTGATAGGGCTTGGCCTACACCTATGATCTGATCATAGCGTCCGCCTGGCTCACGGTAGTAGATAACGACGTCATATTCATTTTCTGTCTGCCAGAAGTCGCCACTAATGGGGTTTTGAGCAAGCGGAACCCCGTCTTTAGCTACGACATATTTGTAATTATAATATCCCTGTTTTAGGAGGAGAGCGCCTTCATAGATGCGATCTCTAGGATTGTATTTCATCTTTACCCCTTCATCAAGATCATAATTATTGAAGTTTCCATAAACATATACATCTTGGCCCGGTGGGAATTCCTGATGCTGCAAGCTAAAATGGATCCATGCATATTCTGCTTCGGTATTTGGATCATTGCCCTGAAGGGTATTGATCACAAAATTACCATTAATATCAGGATTGTACGTGTAGATCTGGTCTGCTCTTGTTGGGTTGATGTACAGGTAATTATGGTACAGTTTTTTTAGCTCAATATACTGTATGGCATTGGTGGCCGCACGTATATCTTTGTTCTCAAAAGATAAAAATTCGTTACCCCCAAAAAATGAAGTGGGCAAGTCATATTTGTATTGCAGTGTGTTACCTATTGTATATTGTGGTTTAAATCCGCTAAGGGTATTCTTAAGATTATTATTCTGTATGATCAGTGGGTGGACCGTATTTTCTGGATTGATCAAAGTTCTATCCCCACTATTAACAGTGAAATTGACAACCTGTTTAGTCTTTATAAACTTAAGGTCCCTCGTGCGCAGGATCTCAACGCCCACACTTACTTGAGGATCATATATCATAAATTTTCGGGAGAATATGATCTCTCCATCCGCATTAGTCACTTTAAGCAAATAATTGCCAGATTTGGTGAGGGCGCGGGTATTTTTATTGGGGATGTTCAGTTCATAATGCGTATAAATTTGCAGTGTTGCCACCGAGTTGGTGTAGTTCATAATTCGCACATTATCAAAACCCTGCATATATTCGGTTTTTGCCAGTGCACTAGGCGTCCAGTCTAAGTTAAAATGCTCTATAGTATAATAATAATCGGCCTCATCACCTATAATATCATCAAAACTAAGATGCAGGTTATCATTAAGTTGGATGAGCGGTAATTGACTTTGCGGTGTATTACCGCTAAACTGCACAGTCTTTATAAAAGCTGGTGCAGGCACTTCAACTTGTGCTAAAAGTGGTGCACCCATCAACAAAAAAAGAAAGGGGATAATTTTTTTGATCATTTTAAGAATTTTACAACATCAAAGTTAATCAAATTACCATTTTGGGTAGCGATAACGTTTTAGCCGGTTTTTTTGGCTTTAAGCATAAAATAAGATTTCAAATATCTTAAATTTAACGTAGCAAATCCTTAATTTTATATAGATAATTTGTGTGTAGGCATACATTAATATGTAAATTTGCACACCCAAATATCATTCTCGGCAATTTGATTTTTTCTGCTCGAGAATAAGTGGGAAGAATTAAAATCTTAACATAATCTCCCTATGTCAACAGACATTAAGATCAAAAAAGGTCTTGACATCAAGCTTATAGGTGAAGCTGAAAAAACTATTTCGGCGGCTCCCAAATCAAGGACATTTACTATAAGACCTTCTGATTTTCATCTAATCACCCCCAAATTACTGTTTAAGGAAGGGGGCACTTTTAACGCTGGCGATCCTATTTTTTACTCCAAAGCAGATGAATCGCTCAAATTTGCTGCCCCTGTAAGTGGTAAAATTTTGCAGATCAAAAGAGGTGCAAAGCGCGTCATCACTCATATAGTAATCGAGGCCGATGGAAAGGATACTTTTGCTGATTATGGAAAATTTGACGTCGCAAGGGCTGATAGCAAAACAATACGGGAGCACTTTTTAGAAACTGGTCTTTGGCCATTTATAAAACAGCGCCCTTATGATATTATTGCCGAAACTGACAGTGAGCCGCGTGATATTTTTATTTCAGGCTGCAATACTGCTCCGCTAGCACCAGATCTTGATTTTATACTAGCGGGAAAAGAAGCTGAACTACAGGCGGCACTTACCGCTTTTAGTAAGTTAACGGCCGGAGCGGTGCACGTTTCAGTTAAAAAAGGCGGGCAATCTGTTTTTGCCAATTTAGAAGATATTACCCTGCATACTGTATCTGGGCCACATCCTGCTGGGAATGTGGGTACGCAGATCAATAAAATTGCCCCAGTCAATAAAGGAGAGACCGTCTGGACGATCAATGCAGCAGATCTTGTAATTATAGGCGAGCATCTATTGACCGGTAAGTATAATGCGGAGCGTATTATTTCGGTTTCTGGATCTTGCGTTAAGGCACCTAAATATTATAAGTCCAGAATAGGGTCTGAGGTTTCTACCTTTATGTATGATGCTGGTCTTAAGAGTGAGCACGTACGTATGATCTCTGGCAACGTGCTTACGGGAGATCGATTAGGTGCAGACGGCCATTTGGGTTTCTACCACAACGAATTTGTGGTTATCCCAGAAGGTGATGATTATGAATTTTTTGGATGGAATAAGCCTGTTTTCAATAAGATTTCGCCCACAAGGGCATTGACATTTTCCTGGATGTTTCCCAATAAAAAATATGACCTCGATACCAATACTAATGGCGAGCATCGCGCGTTTGTTGTCACCGGTAGTTATGAAGAGGTATTCCCGCTTGATATGTTTCCCTTACAGCTATTAAAAGCGTGTATGGTTGAGGATCTTGACGCTATGGAGGCTATGGGTATGTATGAGTTGGCACCTGAAGATTTTGCACTTACTGAATTCATCTGTGTGTCCAAGCAGCCGCACCAGGCCATTATACGTAAAGGGCTGGATTTAATGCAAAAAGAAATAGGATAGATTTATAAAATTGAGCTATGGGATTTAAGGAAAAAATGAACTCTTTAAAGGAGGAGTACAAAGGGAAAAAGATGGCCCCCGCTTTTAACGCGATCCATACATTTCTCTACACCCCCAATGAGACCACAAAACACGGTGCCCATATTAGGGCGGTGGATGACCTGAAAAGGACGATGAATACAGTGATCATCGCCCTTTTGCCAGTGCTGCTTTTCGGTATTTTTAATGCAGGATACGAGCATTATGCGGCTGTAGAGGGCGCCAAGGGAATTACTGTTGAGCCCAGTTTGTTCGGTAATTTTATTACCTGGGATAACTTTGTAATGGGCGCCTGGACGGTGCTTCCCCTTGTGATTGTATCTTATGGTGTGGGACTAGGCGTTGAGTTTATCTTTGCTGTGATTAAAAACCATGAGGTAGAAGAGGGATACCTGGTGACGGGAATGCTCGTACCGCTCATTGTACCTATTGATATTCCTTTATGGATGCTGGCCGTTGCCATTATCTTTGGGGTGATCATTGGTAAGGAGGTTTTCGGTGGTACTGGAATGAATATTTTAAACCCAGCACTTACGATACGAGCTTTTCTCTTTTTTGCTTACCCCACCTGGATGAGCGGAGATAAGGTATGGGTGCACGACGCAGTAAAATTAGCTGGAACCCCAGATGCCATCTCTGGCGAGACTATATTGGGCGCAGTTGCTCAGGGATCTCAAGTACCTTATTCCATTTCTGATATGTTCTTTGGTTTTATACCGGGTTCAGTAGGGGAGACTTCTACCTTCCTTATTATCATCGGTGGCCTCTTTCTTATGTTTACTAAAGTAGCAAGCTGGAGGGTCATTGTCAGTGCCATTGTAGGTGCCTTATGTATGGGACTCATTTTCAATGGCATTGTAGATCAAGGCTGGATTACAGAGGGCAGTAAATTTTATGGCCTGATGAGTACCCCATTTTGGCAGCAGTTGATCATTGGGGGGATTGCCTTCGGCATTGTATATATGGCTACAGACCCGGTCTCTGGCTCACAAACGAATAGGGGTAAATATTGGTATGGCTTTCTGATAGGTTTCTTTTCCATTATGATTCGAGTATTTAATCCCGCCTATCCTGAAGGCGTATTTCTGGCGATATTGCTCATGAATGTTTTTGCCCCAACGATAGATCATTATGTGGTGCAGGCCAATATTAAGCACCGTATGAAACGACTTAAACTTAAAACAGCATAACTTATGAATACTTCAAAAAATAGCTATACAATCATTTTTGCTGTTGTTATGGTATTAGTGGTAGGATCTGTTCTTGCTTTTACGGCGTCTTCACTCAAGCCTACCATAAGTTTGAACGAAAAGTTCGAAAAGCAACAGAATATCCTTTATGCGATGGGTGTAAATGAGAATGTGGAGGGTTCAGCAGTTTTTATCCCTGCTGATTCGGTACAGGATGTCTTCAATAAATATATCAAGGAACAGCTGATCATCCAGGGCGGTAAGATCAGAAAAGATTCAACGGCTTATTTGGTTGACCTCAAACGCGAACTGAAAAAGGATAAAAATGAGCGTGAATTGCCATTGTTTGTTGGTCAAAAGGATGACAAGAATTATTTTATAATCCCTCTCTATGGAAAGGGCCTCTGGGATGCCATATGGGGCTTTATTGCCCTGGATAAGAATTTTGTGGTACAGGGTGTTTATTTTGACCATAAAGGGGAGACTCCGGGCCTTGGCGCAAACATTAAGCAGCGTTATTTTATGGATGATTTTACCGGTGAGGAGATCATGCATGGCACTCAATACGCTGGTATTACTGTTGCTAAAGGTAACAATGATCCTCTAAACGAGCGTAAGGACGACGGCAAGGTAGATGCCCTTGCGGGAGCTACGATCACGGGGAATGGCGTTACAGCCATGATCAACAGTACCGTAAAACTTTATATACCTTATATTAAAGACTTAAAAATATAATTATGTCCATTCTATCTAAAAAAGAACAAGGTCTTTTACTGGATCCCCTAGCGGAGAATAACCCTATTACCATACAGGTTTTAGGTATCTGTTCGGCCCTAGCAATTACCGCTCAATTGAAAGCATCCATCGTTATGGCTCTTTCGGTTATGTTTGTGCTGGCAATGGGGAACGTTGTGATTTCCCTTATGCGGAATATCATTCCTTCTAAAATAAGAATCATCGTACAATTGGTTGTGGTGGCTGCACTGGTAATCGTCGTTGATCAAGTGCTCCATGCTTTTGCTTATGAATTGAGCAAGACACTATCTGTATTTGTGGGACTTATTATTACCAACTGTATTATTATGGGTCGTTTTGAGGCGTTTGCATTGGGCAATGGGCCATGGAGGTCTTTTCTTGACGGTATAGGTAATGCTGCCGGTTATGGTCTCATCCTAATTACTGTAGGTTTTTTCCGTGAATTATTGGGCTCAGGTACTTTACTTGGATTTCAGGTTCTGGGAGACCCCATAGCAAAAACAGGCCTTTATGCCCTGGGTTATGAAAACAATGGTTTTATGTTGCTTTCCCCTATGGCGCTGATTGTACTGGGTATCATTATTTGGGTTCAGCGCTCCAGAAACAAAACATTAATTGAAGAAAATTAAATAAGGAATTGATAAGAAAAGATCGGTTTACCTTATAGATCTTTTCTAACATCATGGCTCTTACAATGTATAGCTATAATATTACACTTCATATCTAAGAAAAATGGAACACGTTGAGTTATTTTTTAAATCGATCTTTATAGACAATATGGTCTTCGCCACCTTTTTGGGGATGTGCTCTTTTCTTGCAGTTTCCAAAAAAGTTAGTACAGCGATCGGCCTGGGTGCCGCGGTCATATTTGTTCTTGCGGTGACTGTACCTATGAACTGGCTTCTCGACCAGTATGTATTGCGGCCGGGCGCTTTGGAATGGCTCGGTCCGGAATATGCTGATTATGACCTTAGTTTTCTATCTTTTATCCTCTTTATTGCAACCATTGCAACTATGGTGCAACTTGTAGAAATTGTTGTTGAGCGCTTTGCGCCGGCCCTCTACACTTCCTTGGGTATCTTCCTACCACTGATTGCGGTAAACTGCGCAATTCTCGGGGGATCGCTGTTCATGCAATCCCGGGATATTGCCACCTTTGGCCTTGCCCTGAATTACGGCATCAGTTCTGGTATTGGTTGGTTTTTGGCTATACTTGCCATTGCCGCAATACGCGAAAAAATAAGGTACAGCAATGTGCCCGCCCCATTGCGTGGCCTCGGTATTACCTTTATAATCACTGGGCTTATGGCCATTGGTTTTATGAGTTTCGGAGGAATGTTGACTGGAGGTAATGATACCAATGCTGATGCGGATAAGGAAATCCAGAACCCTTCTAAAATTTCTCAGGTTGCTCCAGAACAACATCAACAAACGGACAAGGACAAAGCTCTAATTGCTGAAAATGGCAATGTAATAAACCCTAATAACTAAGATATGTTTCTAGCAGCGAGTACGATTGGCGTAGTTACGGTTACGGTAATTTTCTTTTTAGTACTTACCCTTATTTTGGTCATTCTCCTTTTATTTGCCAAGGAGAAATTGTCCCCATCTGGGCCAGTGACTATAACCATCAATGGCGAAAAGAAACTTGAGGTACCCTCTGGAAGTTCTTTGCTTTCCACTTTAGGGAGCGAGAAAGTCTTTCTGCCCTCTGCCTGTGGTGGTGGTGGTACCTGCATACAATGTGAATGTCATGTTATGGAAGGCGGAGGTGAAGCATTACCTACCGAAACTCCTCACTTTACCCGAAAGGAACTTGCTGATGGCGCACGTCTTGCCTGCCAGGTAAAAGTAAAACAGGACATGAATATTACTATTCCCGAGGAGGTTTTTGGTATCAAAAAATGGGAAGCGACCGTAAAGCGCAATTATAACGTGGCCTCATTCATTAAGGAATTTGTGGTTGAGATCCCTGAAGATATGAACTATAAAGCGGGCGGGTATATACAAATCGAAATCCCCAAATGTGAGATAAAATTTGACTCTATAGATATTACCGCACATCCAGAGGAGCATGAGACACCCGATAAGTTTAAAGAAGAGTGGGATAAGTTCAACCTCTGGCCGCTGGTTATGAAAAATCCAGAAACAGTAGAGCGTGCCTATTCGATGGCTTCTTATCCAGCCGAAGGCAGAGAGATCATGCTTAATGTGCGTATTGCAACGCCACCATGGGACCGTGCAAAAAATCAATGGATGGCTGTAAATCCTGGTATTGCCTCATCTTACATTTTCAGTAGAAAAGAGGGGGACAAGGTAACTATTTCAGGTCCTTACGGCGAATTTTACATCAATCCCTCAGAGTCAGAAATGCTCTATGTGGGCGGTGGAGCTGGTATGGCCCCTATGAGGTCTCATTTATACCATTTGTTCAAAACCTTACAGACAGGCCGAAAAGTGACTTATTGGTACGGTGGCCGCTCCAAACGTGAACTATTTTACCTGGATCATTTTAAACAATTGGAAAATGATTTTGAAAATTTCAACTTTTATCTGGCCTTATCCGAACCATTGGAGGAAGATAACTGGAAAGTAAAAGAAAGTCTTGATGGCCCCGGTGACGGTTTTGTGGGCTTTGTGCACCAAGTTGTAATTGATAATTACCTAAACGATCATGACGCGCCGGAAGATATCGAACTTTACTTTTGTGGACCGCCACTTATGAATAAAGCTGTTCAGAAAATGGGGGAGGACTTTGGTATCCCTGATGAGAACATCCGCTTTGATGATTTTGGTGGATAATTGTGCTTTCGTACAAGCGGAAGTCCAATGATAGTGAAATCTATTTTATTGAAATACGATTTTCATCTTTGTGAAAATTTGTCAAACCGATGTTAACGCATCGGTTTTTTTAATTATAGAACATTTACTGAACTATCTTTGAACCATGGGCCAAGAACTCGATAAACAAGAACTTCACAACCTCGCGATGAATATCGTGGGAAAAGATCTTGAGAAGTTGGGCTACGAATTTTTGGGTGTCAATTCAAAACTTAAAAAGGATCCACAATTTGTTGCACTCAAAGATAAAATCCTACATTTTGTCATTGTACGTGCGGTGCATTTTCCTGAGAATGCAAACACATACGATCCTGTTTTTATGCAGACCATAAAAACGCATGCTGATAAATTTGATGCTAAAACATTTTACGCAGGGGTAGGCCTGGGCCATGCTTCAGACTATGGCCGACCGGTTGAAAAGGGTACGGATTATTCTGTTGTTTATAACGGGCTTCAGGAGATTAAATGATCATTTGTTTTTTAATCTTGTTTTGTCTGTTTGAATCTTTTTCTCCAATTTTTATCTGACATCTTTTTTCGCTCACTTACTTTAATTAAAATCTACAACCCTTTAGTAATGAAATTTATATTAGCCACCCTTTTAAGTTTTATCTTTTTGGCCTGCGTTCAAAAACCTGAGCTTCATTCTTTTTCAGGGGGTGCGTTGGGAACAAGTTATAACGTGCAGTTTTATGGTGAAAAACCTTTTCCTGTACAGGAAAAATTTGATTCGGTCGTTGCGGCGGTCAATCATTCCATGAGTACGTATATCCCAAGTTCTGATATTTCAAAAATAAACCGGGGGGATTCTTCGGTAGTTGTTGATAGTATGTTTAAGGAGGTGCTTTCTCTTGCGCAAAGGATCTATAAAACTACTGATGGGTACTATGATCCTACGGTAGGGGTGCTCGTTAATGCCTATGGTTTTGGACCGGGGAAACGATTAAAAGTGTTAGACAGTGCGCATATCGATTCCCTAAAACAGTTTGTGGGCCTTGATAAAATAAATCTTTCGCCGCAAGGCAAAATAAATATGGATAAAAAGGGTATGTACCTCGATTTTAATAGCATTGCAAAGGGATATTGCATTGATCGCATAGGTACAATGCTGGAGGCAAATGGGATTACGGATTACCTTGTAGAAATGGGAGGTGAGCTGCGCGCAAGAGGCACTAATCTTGGCAAAAAAGCACCGTGGACGGTGGGTATTGAAAACATTGACGCCCCTGTTGATGACCGCTCATACACCAAAACCGTGGCTTTGATCGATAAGGGGATGGCAGGCTCTGGCAACTACCGCAAATTTAGAGTAGATTCTGTGACGGGTGAGCGTTACGTGCATACCATCAATCCTATCACCGGGCTTGCGACCCGTAGTAACGTTTTGAGTTCAACGGTTCTCGCTGCGACCTGTGCTAAAGCCGATGGATACGCCACAGCTTTTATGGCCTTGGGGTTGGAGCGCTCAAAAAAAGTATTGGATACTCTAGATGATGTGGATGCTTACCTGCTCTACGACGATCAAAAAGGAGGGACGGCGGTTTATATGTCGCGAGGTTTTGGAAAATTTCTGAATTAAATGGGCCCTTATTTATTTATAACAAACCGGTAAGATCTCATTGGCTGCAAGCCTGTAGGTATCAACTTCTCGAGTTTGAAGTTGAGTGGTGTAGTCTATTTCACTTACGTGAAAGCCTACTGACCTCAGCTTATCAAAATAATCACGGCCATAAATGCGCACGTGATCATACTGGCCGAAAATTTTGGCCCGTTCCTTTCTATCTGTTATACTATCATCTTCAAAGGTTTTTTCTCTAGAAAGATCTTGTGGGATTTGTAAAATGGCCATTCCACCAGGTTTGAGTACGCGGTAAAGTTCACGCATGGCGCTACTATCATCGGGAATATGTTCTAGCACATGGTTACAGAAAATATAATCGTAGCAATTATCTTCAAAAGGAAGATCGCATATATCCGCCTTCACATCAGCAAGAGGCGAATTAAGGTCTGTAGTGGTATAATCCAGGTTTTGCATCTTCCGGAATCGTTTATAAAACGCCTGTTCTGGTGCAAAATGAAGCACCTTTGCTGGAACTGAAAAAAAATCTGTCTCCCGCTTTAGATAAAGCCAGAAAAGACGGTGCCGCTCTAGAGACAGTGTTGATGGGGAAAGGACATTCTCCCGCTGTTGCTCATATCCATAGGGCAAAAATTTTCTAAAAAATCTAAGATCTATGGGATCTTGATAGTTATTTCCCCGTAAATAAAAAGCTAAAAAGGGCTTTGCGATATAACTTAGACGTATAAGTAATGGTCGCGGCACCACATGTAGCACCTTTTTAAAAAGCTTGCCAATCATACTTTAAGGTCGCCCCAGTTTTCACCAGTCTTGATTCGGTGCAGCTGCATCTCTGAAACGCCAAACTGTTTTGCCAGTATTTTTAAGCGCGTTTTTCGGTTGGGATCCAGCAGTTTTTTTTTGAGTATGGTAGCTTCGGCATAACTAAGCTTGGTATAGTGCCGCTCTCCTGATTCTCTACGCTTAATATCCAACGGACTGGTTTTTTGATGAGCATAACGTTCCTTATGCGTCACCCATTTTAAATTGGTGAGGCGATTGTCCTGCTTATCGTGATTAATATGGATTACGGTATCCTCGCCTGGTTTTGGTTTAAGGAAAGCCTTCGCAAAGAGCTTGTGTAGATAGAGGTTGCGACGCTTACCATTTGCCATTTTAACATTAACGGTACAATACCCATTGATCGTACCCCCCTTAATGATCGTACCTTCGGTATTGTAGCTGTAACTTCTTACACGGCCATAGTTGGATAAACCTATGTAATGTTCTTCTTCCCAATCATCCTCTCGGTAGTCGATCCATGTTTCTAATTGCATAATTTAAAGTTGGTTGTTGTTAGTCGGTTAGGGTTTTTTGCCTAAACGGAGATTCTTCGTCAGAGGCGATGCCGAGAGCGTCGTAGATATATTTGAAAGTGGATAACAGTTCGGGTTTACCATCTACCAGGGCCACATCATGCTCAAAATGCGCACTGGGCTCTTTGTCGCGCGTAGTGATCGTCCATCCATCACGATGTTGTCTGATGCGGTGGGTACCTTTATTTACCATAGGCTCAATGGCCACGACCATCCCCTCCACAAACTTTTTACCACGACCTCGGCGGCCGTAGTTTGGCATTTCAGGATCTTCGTGCATTTGAGTGCCCAGACCATGGCCTACAAGTTCACGCACGATACCGTAGCCGTGTGCTTCGCAATACTGTTGTATGGCGTAGCCTACATCACCCACGCGGTTGCCGTGCTTGAATTCTGCAATACCCAGATAAAGGGATTTTTTGGTGACCTCGAGCAGTTTTTTAGTTTCTGGATCTACCTCGCCCACCTCAAAGGTGTAGGCATGATCGCCGTAAAAACCGTTTTTTACAGCGCCACAATCAATGGAGATAATATCTCCCTCTTTTAGGGGTTCATTAGTGGGAAAACCATGTACCACCTGCTCGTTGGGGCTCATGCACAACGTATTAGGAAAATCGTACATCCCTAAAAACCCGGGTACAGCATCATGATCCCTTATAAATTCTTCGGCAAGTTTGTCTAGATAAAGTGTAGTCACCCCCGGCTTTAATTCGGTGGCAAGCATCCCCAAGGTTTTTGAGACAATGAGTGCACTTTCACGCATCAGCTCGATCTCCTCTAAGGTCTTCGTAATGATCATTGGATTTTATAAATTTCTTTTGAAGCTGCGAAGTTACAAAGAATACCTATAAAGAGTAGCATGGATTTTAATTGTATGGGGCATTATGCGCCTTTAGGTAAAGTAATGGTACGCTTTTAAAGTCAAATGCATTTGAGATTTTGCATAAATCCGAAACTAATCTTCCCCTGGATGTGGCTCTTTATTTAATATATGCTCTATTCTGCGATCTGGAATGATCCACATCACGGCCACTACCACATAAATAGCTCCCGATATGTAGGTGCTTATATACGCTGAGCCTATAGCAGTCACATAAAGAAAAGGTGATAGTTTCCCTTTCCAGTCGCTGCCTAAAGCTTTGCTTAGTAACGACTGCCCGCCCTGCGCATTGAGTATGCACCTTTGTAAAATGTACCAGGCCACGGCATTCATCAAAAGTACTAGCCCATAAAGAACAACAGTATCTGCATCAAAATCATTTTCGCCCATCCAGGCCGTGGTAAAAGGGATAAGTGATAACCAAAAAAGCAAGTGAAGGTTGGCCCATAATATGGCTCCGTTTATTTTTTTGGTTATATACATCATGTGGTGATGGTTATTCCAGTAGATTCCTATATAAATAAAACTCAATAGGTAGCTGAGCAAGATTGGAATTAACGGTGTTAGATTTTGAAAATTGCCACCCTTGGGCACTTCAAATTCAAGCACCATAATCGTTATAATTATGGCGAGTACCCCATCGCTAAAGGCTTCTAGACGTTTTGTATCCATAGGGTACTGTATACAATTCTCATTGTTGCATGTAGTATTTGACTATTGTTTAACAAATCCTTCCGTGCCAATTCCCGAAGATCGATCAGGGCAGTCATCCTCTAGCATTTTTAGCTTGAGAACAGCATCGGTAATGGTATATTGATAGAATGCATCGTCCATTCCACAGCTACTGTCTCCCGATATCTTACGGAGGATGAGAGTGTCCCCTTTGGTAGAAAACTTCATGGTTTCCAGTGGGTAATCGTTGATCATTACCCTCACGGTATCCTGCTTAAATACAAAAAGACCCTCAGTGGCATCAGGGATATTGAACGTACCTTTCCAAGTGGTATTTTCCAATTCATTTTTGTTAAGGTTGTCGGCACTTAGGCCAATTAAAAATAAAAGAATAAGTAGAAAATTTTGCATCGTTTAAGGTTTAAATGGGAATATTGGGTTAAATATTTCATTACTAAAATACTATAATTTTTTTATGATCCGGAATCATTTCGCTTTAAGCGAAAATAAAAGATGGCAGCTAATTGAAATAAATTTTGGTGAGCCCCGTAATGACTACCTTTGCCAAAAATAAATCTATATTTTGGAAAATTTTGCAGAATTGGGTATCGGTAAAGACGTCATAAAAGGGCTTGCCGAACTTGGGATTATTATACCTACGGCTATACAGCAACAAGCTATCCCGATACTTTTAAATGGTGATACCGATTTCGTGGGACGGGCACAAACAGGTACGGGAAAGACGGCAGCTTATGGTCTTCCTGTACTTGAGCGTATAGACCCGGGTTTTGATAAACCGCAGGCCCTCATATTAAGCCCCACCCGAGAGCTGTGCCAGCAGGTTGCCAAGCAGCTTTTTAAGTTTACAAAGTACACGTCAAAGATTTTTACCGAAGCCGTCTATGGTGGCGAGAAAATAGATGTGCAGATCGCAAAACTCAAGAGGCCTACACAAATCATCGTGGCCACGCCAGGACGCCTACTTGATCTACAGCGGCGCAAGGCCGTAGATCTGCGATATGTTAAGGTGCTCGTGCTTGATGAGGCCGATGAAATGCTGAGCATGGGTTTTAAAAAAGAACTCGATGAGATTTTAGTATCCCTTAAGGAGGTTAAAAGCAAGTGGCTTTTTTCGGCCACAATGCCCCATGGCATCAACCAAATTGTCAATGAACACCTGAGCCAAGGGGCGCAACGTATCAACGTTGGCAAGGACAGCGTGGTCAACGTGAATATAGATCACAAATTTCTGCTTTGTGAAGATGTGGATAAACTGGCCATACTGCTGGATTTTTTAAAATCAAAGGGGAAGCAGCGCGGTGTGATATTTTGTCGTACCAAAGCCTCTACAGCAAAGCTAGCCAAGCAGCTACAGGCTAAAAATGTTTCCGCGGAAGCAATACAGGGCGACATGCTGCAGAAGGATCGTGATAAGGTTATGCGTGCTTTTAAAAATGAAAGTCTGCGCCTGCTAGTAGCTACAGATCTCGCTGCACGAGGTATTGATGTACAGGATCTGGCATTTGTGGTTCATTACCAATTTCCGGATCAGCAGGAGTATTACACCCATCGCAGTGGCAGGACAGCACGAGCCGGTAAGGATGGGGTATCGCTTGCTCTGGTTACCTCACGTGAGCTAAAGACGCTGCGCAATTATGAAAAAGCATTGGGAATCAGCTTTGCACAGATACGTAAAATAAGCTGAAAATCCTGATAAAAAATCAGTTTATAACGCAAGGTGAAGTCCGTTTGGACGAATTATTAAGGAGGGTTTAGCTGATTCTGGTTACTGATCTACGTTTATTCTTCTATAGTGCGATTTTATGAGCAGAAAGAACCCATAAGCCAGTAAGCCCATGGCAACAGTGATGAGTGCCAGGGGCCCAAAAACATTCTGAAGAAATTTAAATGCATCTTCTGTTCCCCCGGCAGCGGCGCTATTTGCCGTATAGGCGGCAAGAAAAAGCAGATAGGCGACGGCACCTATAGTTATGCCGCGAGCCACAAAGCCCACCAGTCCAGTACGTAACAGAAATTTCTGCTGTTTGGCGGTGATACTTTTGATGCGAATATCTTTCTTATAAATTCCCGAAAAGGCCACATAAAACTGAAAGATGGCATTGCCCAAAAATATTGCGCCTAAAATCCCAACGAGCAGCTGCCCCTTTGGCTTAGTGAGCAGGGTATGAACAATATTTTCAATTGCTTTTTTGGAGCCACTGCCCGACAATAAAAATACCTTAAGTGCTGTAAAACCCACAACCCCATAAAAAATGGCGGTTGAGAAATAGCTTAACCTGTTAGTGATCCCCATAAGGTCAAACTCATTTTCTGAGCGATCAATAAAGGTTTGATACAGTCTCCAGAAAACATACCCGGCCATACCGATAGCAATAAACAGCAGGAGCGCCTTGCCAATAAAGCTTTTGCCAAAAAAATTCAGCATGCCGGTAAGGCCAGATTTCTCACCACCCAATCCCAGCACAGCCATGATGATAAGCGTGCCCACCAGACAATATATTAATCCCTTGGTTGCAATACCAAAGCGTGCAAACTTTTCCTTGTAAGATTGTTTCATGTAATTTCCTGCCTTTATGCCGCTAAAATGCTATTGGTGAGGTGCTAAAGCCACCTTAAGATCTCTTTTGGTCATCAGACCACTTTTACGCCATAATTGTCTACCATCTTTATAAAGTACCAAAGTAGGTACGCCGCGCACCTGGAAGCGTTGTGCAAGCTCTTGATTTTTGTCTACATCTATCTTGATGATTTTTACCGCATCGCCCATATCGGTCTTGAACTCCTCTAGAATGGGGGCAAGGGTCTGGCAGGGGCCGCACCACGTGGCATAGAAATCGATGAGCACTGGTATTTCAGACTGAATTATATTTCCGAATTTATCCTTCATACCGCAAAATTAATATAAAAGGAGTGATCTTATAATTCATTAACATGGAGTTAATAGCCGGATTTGTGAATTGAATATTTTTAAATAAAATTGAGATTATTCTTATCGATAAGCAAACCTTCTTATCTACAATTGTTGATACTAATTTGGCTGTTTTTATTTTTAATAATTTAGCAGCATAATTATTCCGGGACCTTCAAAACTCATCATCTCGATCTCTTCATTTAAACTTAAAAATACACAATCATCATCTACAAGCAGGCGTTCCTGAACCTCAAAAACCCCCGCGATTACATAAAACAAATGCGTTGGGGATTTTTGGCGCTGTAGCAAAAATTCGCTTTTGGTATTAAAAAAGCCAAATTGGAAGGTAAAATCTGAAAAAGGAATAGTATAAGCAGATCCAAAGGTGTTTTCTGGTTTTCTGTCTATTTCATGAAGTTGAAAAGTCTCGTTTGCAATTTTTATCCCGATTAGTAGGAATTGGGATTGGGCATCATCTATGATATTTTTGATTGTAGGAATTGCATCATGCATGGTTGGCAAAATCGCAAGCTGACCAATGGTTACAGTTTGTACCTGATCTTTTATAGATAAGTGAAGACCGCCTGTGGTAGGGATTAGTACAATAGTTAATGCTTTGGGTAATTTTTTTTCCAAATAACCTTTCGCCCTGAGCGATATGCGTTCAAAAACATTAATTATCCCCAGATTCTGTATGTTTTCTGTAGGTAACTTTCGCGAAAGCGGTAGAAAGTCAGACTTTGTTTGCTTGTTACTCTGGCCGGGCAGGAAGATGATATTTTCTTTCATGGATTTTAAAATAAAAGCACGCCTGGCTGAAAGGTATAACAAACAACGACGTACTTCTACAAACCAACAATTGATTATTAATCTATAAAACTTTAATGGTATGGGTGAGTTCATAACCTGCATCCAGGTTGCCCAAGATGGTACACAATTCATTGGATACGCCATCTGAAAAGACATTATCCCTATTATTATAAGTATAGCCGCTCAGCCCCTTGCCATAACCATTATCACTGTTTACTATTGCCACCGCGCTGTCACTTCCTTCAGGAAAAGCAATTTGTGTAACCAGTAGCGAAGTGCCCAAATTGTTGTATATATGAACGTGAATGTGGGTCGCACGACCATTGTACCAGCCAGGGAAAATACTGTCAAAGGAAACTTGTCCGTTGCTATCGGTGAGCTGTCTGCCGCGTAAAAAATCTGCCTGTGTTAAATTACCATATTGCGAATAGTTTCCATCTTTATCACAGTGCCAGATATCTACCACGGCGTTGGCAAGGACAGCGCAGGATTCTGAAACATTTTGTATAGTTAGGGTAATGCCCAGCGGTATGCCGGTACGGTCACCCTTGATATCCATGCGCGAATAATTATCTGGTGATTTGGTTGGGAAGGGACCGGCGGTCTCACTGTTAGTCACCGCACAACTTGTGTCTATTGTACTGTCAGTAGGGTTTCCGCTACCCGAAGTTCCAGAGGGCTCACCCACTAGTGTTTCCTCATCTCCACTGCATGCTGCCAAAATTGACATTCCGCTTAAGCTTAGGCTGGCAATGCCTAGTTGGGTCAAAAAATCTTTTCGTTTCATATCTTAAATTTTATTACAGTAAATGTATTGGGCTTATACTTTATATGGAAACTATTGCGGTAAACGTATTAATTAGAGCGGTGGAAAAATTCTGTTTGATGAATCTTATAAATCTTTGTCCTTAAATGCGATTTGGGTACCAAATCTGAACGTTTAGTGAAATACAAAAAACGGTATAGCTAAGTATTAATAGAAGTAATCCAGCGAAATTTCGCCGATTTACTTCTGAAAAAGCTGATACACTTCGGCTTTATATTTTGATCCTATCGGGATGCGCAGGTTGTCCAGAAGGATCTGTTGCTGCTCAATCTTGCGGATATTTTTTTTGGGAATGATAAATGAGCGGTGTACCCGTATAAAGGTGCTGGGCAGTTTCTTTTCTAGGTTTTTTAAAGTGGCGCGGGCGGTAACTGTTTTCCCCTCTTCCAAGTGTATTTTTACATAATCATCAAAGCTTTCTAAAAAGTTGATGTTCTCATGCTCAATGTTATACAATTTGTAATCTGCCCGTATACTAAGTTGGGTATTTATTTTGGGACTTTTGCGCTCTAGTAGGATTTGTTCATGCGCCCGTCCCACAGCCTGGCTGAAACGTTCAAAAGAGAAGGGTTTTAAGAGGTAATCAGTTGCTTGGATATTGAACCCTTCTAGGGCGTATTCCGCGAAAGCTGTGGTGAATATAACTTTTGCGGCAGCATCCACCTTTTCATAAAAACCAAAACCATCACGCCTGGGCATCTGTATATCAAGAAACAGCAGGTCTACGTCAAATTTGCGCAGATATCTGAGGGCTTCTTCCTGGCGGGAAAAAACGCGCTCAAGCTTGAGATAATCTAAACGGGCGGCCATTGCGTTAAGCACATCAAGCGCCAACGGCTCATCGTCTATCGCTATAGCCCTTATCATGAGAGATCAATTTTTAAATCTAATGTATAGGTTTTTTTATCGTTTGCGACTTTGAGTTCAAATTTACCAGGATATAACCTTTCTAAAAACTGCTTGGTGCTGTGGGTGCCAAATTTCGCAGATCGCTGGATCAGCAAACTGTTCTCTACGATACAGGAATTGTAGGTGTGCAAATGTAGTTGTAAGTCTTGAATCCTTATGTCAATCTGAATAAGGCAATCCCTGTCGGGATCTATCCCGTATTTAAAGGCGTTCTCAATGTATGGAAAAAGGAGCATTGGTACAATCTGGCCCCCTTTAGCATTATCACTTATAGTCACGTTTAAATCAACAGTATCGCTAAGACGTAAGCTCTGTAGATCAATATAATCTTTTATATAAGCCAGTTCTCTTTCCAGAGGCACGAAGTCACGTGTTCCCTCAGAAACGGCATACCGCATGATATTTGAAATTTTAAGCACTGCTGCAGGCGCTTCTTCAGACTTTTTGAGCGCTAGGGAATAGATGCTGTTAAGCGTGTTAAAGAAAAAATGTGGATTGACCTGTGCCTTGAGATACGAAAGCTCTGCCCTTAATTTTTCATTTTTTGTCGACTCAAGCTTCTGGCTTATGCGCATTAATAAGGAGAGCGTTAAGACCATAGCAAATTCAAAAACATAATTATCCATCCCTAGAAGCCACCGCCGAAAATTGAATCCACGTTCTAGCCTACCGGGCTGAGCCCCCATCATTGGTGGTGCAGAGGTTAATATATGGCCGGGCGCCAGCGCATTGTGTGGGAACAAAATACCAGGGATCAGGCTAATGATTTCAAACGCTGCAAGGCAAAAGAGTGTATAGAGCAAATGCTTTTTTTTGAAATAAAATTGGGGTACAAGTACATAATAGTTGAGGAAATAAAAACCTAAGATAAAGAGGTACCTTAAAAGGCTACGCTGAAAGGGCTGCACTTTAAATACCATCCAGCCTTCATTAAAGTCGGGCGAACTGATAATGGGAAAGGCGATCAGTATAATCCCAATGAGCACATTGATTATAAGTATTCTTTTATTCATTTTTTAAATGTATTCTAAAATCAAAAGTAACCTGTTGTTGATTTTATGTTCAATAATCGAGGTAAATACAACAAATTGTGCGGTAAAAAAGGATGTTTTAATAGAAATTATAGCCTTTCTATTGGGATGTAATTTACAAAGCGAAAATAAAATCGCTACCGCCAGCATGTATACAATTATTGAAATTAGTTGCTTAAAATGAGTATTTTAGAGAAAAATTATATGAATTTATTGAAATATTCCAAGTATGAAAAATTTATATATACTCCTTATTAGTTGGTTACTATTCTGTTCATGTGCAGAAACCGGAGAAAAAAACACCAAAAACGATCAGAAAACCGATGAGCAGTGGTGGAAGGAGGCAATCGTATATCAGATCTATCCCCGCAGTTTTAAAGATACCGATGGCGATGGCGTGGGTGATCTCAAAGGGATAACAGAAAAGCTGGATTATATAAAAAGCCTCGGTGTTACCGCGGTATGGCTAAATCCCATTTACAGTTCGCCCAATGATGATAACGGTTATGATGTAAGCAATTATGAGGAGATTATGGCCGATTTTGGCACAATGCAGGATTTTGACACCATGCTTCAGGGGATGCATGCACACGGCCTAAAACTTGTTATGGATATGGTGATCAACCACAGCAGTGATGAGCACGAGTGGTTCAAGCAATCGCGCAGCTCCCGCGACAATCCTTACCGCGATTATTACCACTGGTGGCCGGCTGAGAAGGGTAAGCCCCCTTACCGCTACAGCCTGTTTGATGAGAAGGGCAATGCTTGGAAATACGACTCGGTGACCAATGCTTATTACTTGCATTATTTCTCAGAAAAACAGCCGGACCTCAATTGGGAAAATCCCAAAGTGCGCGATAAAATCTACGCCATGATGAGGTTTTGGGCAGATAAAGGGGTGGATGGCTTTAGGCTGGATGCTTTTCAATTTGCCGCAAAAGACACTACGTTTCCAAAATTTCCTAAAGGGTACGAGAAGAACTTCATTCAATATTATGCGATGCAGGATGGCCTGCACACCTATTTAAAGGAAATGAACGATGAGGTCTTCAGCAAATATGATGTGATGACTGTGGCAGAGGGTGCGGGCCGAAATTTTCAGGATGCACACAATCTAGTAGATGCGGACCGTCATGAACTCAATATGGCATATCCTTTTGATGGCGTAGATATTCCTAAACGGAAGGGATATAGCCTCGTGGAGTTTAAAAAGGTTTATACCAAATGGGACAGTGCTTTTGCGAAAAAGGGATGGCTTTCCATTTTTCTCTCTAATCATGACCAGGCCAGGATGGTCAGTCGTTATGCCAGTGACAGCCTGCCATATAGGGCACCTTCGGCAAAGATGCTCAACACCTTTATCCTAAGTATGCGGGGCACGCCCTATTGCTATTATGGCGATGAGCTGGGTATGACCAATATAGGTTTTGACTCCATTTCACAATATAAAGATATTGCCGCGATCAATGGATACCGAAAATCTCAATTTGAAGGCGGAGATGCTAAAGAATATCTCAAAGACCTAAAATTCAGTTCCCGGGATAATGGAAGGACACCCATGCAGTGGGACGGTTCTAAAAATTCTGGTTTTAGCAATGGCAACTCTTGGCTACCGGTCAATGCAAACTATATAATTGTAAACGTATCTGATGAAGAGAACGATCCCAATTCTGTACTTAATCATTTTAAAAAAATGACCCAACTACGGGCGGATAACAAAGCGTTGATTTATGGTGATTACACCCTTTTGGCTGCAGATAATCCTGATATTTATGCGTATACCCGTAGATTAGGTAATGAGAAGTTCTTGATCATCCTCAATTTTTCTAAAAATAAATCTGAAATTAAATTGCCAGAAATTGCGATAGGCGGAAAAATCATGATCAATAACTATCCAGATTTTGAGCAAATGGATTCTACGGCTATATTACTTCCCTTTCAGGGAGTTATTCTAAGACAATAATAATTTTGGATGGGAACATTGAATATTGGAAGAACCCAGTTGTATTTTGTAGTTAATCAATCGATTATAATAAAAAATTTAATAAAAATTGACATTAATGGAAATAAAGTATTAAATTTTAAAAATTTTCAATCATGGCAGAATTTGATATAATTATTAACGGTAAGAATCATAAAGTTGATATAGAACCCAGCACCCCTTTGCTCTGGGTCTTGAGAGATCATTTAAAGATGGTAGGTACGAAATATGGTTGCGGGATCGCCCAGTGCGGAGCCTGTACCGTACATTTAAATGGTGCTGCGGTAAGATCCTGCCAAATCCCCATATCCTCAGTGGCAGATAATAAGATCACAACCATTGAAGGTCTTTCTGAAAACGGTGACCATCCTGTACAAAAAGCCTGGCTAGAACATGATGTGCCACAGTGTGGGTATTGCCAGGCAGGTCAGATTATGTCAGCCTCCGCATTGCTGAATAATAATCCTAGCCCCAGTGATGCCGAAATAGAAAATGCCATGAATGGTAACATTTGTCGCTGTGGGACTTACACCCGGATTAAAGCCGCGATTAAAACGGCTTCAAATTCTCAGATATCATAATTAAAATCCAAAAAATGAGCACAATAAAAATAAATAAAGGCAGACGATCTTTTATTAAAAGCGTTTCGATTGCTGGAGGTGGACTGATCATTGGTTTTAACTGGATGTCCTGCAAACAATCTACTGAGGATAGCAAGGAAATGGCGCTTCAAATGCCCGATAAGTGGTATGAAATCAATGGGTATCTAAAAATAGGTGATAACGGTGTGGTAACGATTTATAGTCCCAATCCGGAAATTGGCCAAAACATAAAGACATCCATGCCCATGATCGTTGCCGAAGAGTTGGATGTGGACTGGAACAATGTTATTGTGGAACAGGCACCCTTAAATACTGAAGTATTCACCCGTCAGATCGCTGGGGGCAGCCAGTCTATAAGACAGGGATGGAAGTCGTTGAGAATGGCCGGGGCAACGGCAAGGCAAATGCTTTTAAGGGCGGCTGCCAAGGAGTGGGATGTTCCCGTAAGCGAACTTAAAGTTGAAAATGGAACTATTAAACATGAGGAAAGCAATCGATCAATAGGTTATGGAGAAATTGCCAAGGCTGCTGCGGAGGTCGAAGTACCTGAAGAAGTAGAATTAAAGAAAAATGATAATTTTACAATAATTGGCACCTCTCGTAAAAATGTAGATTCGAAAAAAATCGTTACCGGCCAGCCACTTTATGGTCTGGATACTTATAAAGATGGCATGTTGATCGCAATGGTGGTGCAGCCTCCTACTTTTGGTATGCGTTTTAAATCTATGGATGCCAAAAATGTAAAGGATATGCCAGGGATAAAAGACGTTTTTACCATAGATACCTACCCTGAAGATATGGAAAAAGAATGGAGTGATGTTGGCGCATTCTCAACATTGGCGGTAATTGTAGGTGAATCCACTTGGCAGGTTATACAGGCCAAAAAGTCACTTAAGATTGAATGGGACCTAAACCCAGAATTGACAAAACAGATAGAAATTCTCGAGAAATCTGCGGGAATGGAGGAGGCAAGCGGATTAGAAAGTACTGATATTCATTACTCGTTAATGACAGAAGTGGGCTCTAAAAAAGCTGAAACAGTAAGGAAAGATGGTGATCCTGAAACCGCTTTTAAGAAAGCCTCACGGGTAATCGAGCGCTCATATACCTGCCCCTTTTTAGCACATAATTGTATGGAGCCGATGAACTTTTTTGCCGATGTGAGCGGTGTTAAAGCGGAATTATTGGGACCTATACAAACTCCTGAATTTGCTGAAAAAAGTGTGCATAAACGTTTGGGGATTGATCTGGAAAATATTGATGTGCAAATGACCCGCATGGGAGGTGGTTTTGGGCGTAGGCTTTATGGTCATTTTCTTGTTGAAGCTGCAGTTATATCCCACAAAATGGGGGCACCGATCAAACTTGTTTACACTCGTGAAGATGATATGACAAATGGTGTTTACCGTCCCGCTTACCACGTTACCTATCGCGCTGCGCTTGACGGGGATAACAAGCTCACCGCTTTTCATGTAAATGCTGGAGGCATACCGGAAAGCCCTTTATTTGCAGACCGTTTTCCCGCAGGGGCAGTAGATAATTATCTTGCTGAAAGCTGGACTATTGAGTCAAATATTTCCGTAGGGGCCTTTAGAGCGCCTAGATCCAATTTTATTGCTGGGGCAGAGCAGTCATTTCTGGATGAGCTTGCTGAAGAGATGGGCCAGGATCCTATCCAATTACGTCTGGATATGCTTGAAAGGGCAGAAAAGGACCCCGTGGGAGAAAACAACGACTATGATGCTCCGCGCTATGCAGGAGTCCTTAAACTCGTTAGGGATAAATCAGGATGGGATAACAGTTCTTCCTCTTTAAATAGGGGCGTTTCGGCTTATTATTGTCACAATTCTTATGTTGCACAGATTCTCGATCTGACCGTTAAAGATAATATACCGATGATTGATAAAGTCACTTGTGCCGTAGACTGCGGGATTGTTGTAAATCCTGATGCCGCTAAGAATATGGTAGAGGGCGGTACCATTGATGGTATAGGCCACGCCCTTTACAGTCAGATGACCTTTAAAGATGGTGTTCCGCAGGAAAATAATTTTGACAAATACAGGCTTATACGGCATAAAGAAGCTCCAAGAACTATTGATGTACATTTTGTCAAAAATGGGATCGATCCTACTGGGTTGGGAGAACCACCGTTTCCTCCAGTGATCGGCGCTCTTGCAAATGCTCTATATAAAGCTACTGGCAAAAGATTTTACCAGCAACCATTTATATCCGGTTTAAAAAAAGAATTTAAAACTTAATTGTTTTCATTGGTGATGATTCCCGCTGTTTGTCAGTTGAGTCTGATAAATTTATCCTTCTCAATTGAAGCATTTATTTTATGAAGAAGTGCATGATACCGATAGCTTGCCTGGTTTTTATTAAGGTTATCGGTATAATTATTAAATAACGAAAGAGAATCAGGTTTAATTCAAGTCCCTATATTGATTGGGGGTAAACCCAGTACTTTTTTTAAATATTCTATTAAAATGCTGTGGGTATTTAAAGCCCAGTTCATAGGCGATTTCACTAATAGATTTATCAGCATCAAAAATGCGGTCTTTGGCAAGATCAATAAGTTTCAGATGAATATGGTCCATGGCCGTTTTACCGGTTTCTTTTTTCACCAGATCACCAAAATAATTGGGCGAAAGGTTAAGCTTCTCCGCAAAATAGGCCACGCTGGGCAGTCCATTCTTTTGTGGCTGTTCTGACTGAAAATAAGCATTGAGCAAGGTTTCAAATTTGGAGAGTGTTCCGCTGTTTAGATTTTCACGCGTAATAAACTGCCGGTCGTAAAAGCGTTCGCAATAATTGAGCAGTAGCTCTATATTAGTGGCAATAATGGTTTTACTATGTTTATCGATCGCTTGATCGAGTTCGTGATCTATTTTTGCGAAAATTTCCCTGATAAGTTGTTGTTCTTTTTCCGAAAGGTGGAGGGCCTCGTTCAATTCATAGCTAAAAAAGGAGTACCGGTGTATTTTACCCGCTAGATCAGTGCCTTTTATAAAATCGGCATGAAATACAAGTGCGTTACCTTTTGGATTGTAATCGCTTTGACTTTTAATACCAACCACTTGACCAGGACCCATAAAAACCATAGTGCCAGCCTCATAATCATAAATATTTCTGCCATATTGTAGTTGGCCGCAATCCACCCCCTTTAAAAATATAGCATAAAAATTAAAATTGAATTTACCGTTGTGCAAGGGCTTGGCGGTGGCACTATCAAAATAACTTATTAGCGGATGTCTGGTTTTAACAGCCTTCAATTTATTGTACTGCGCAATGGTTTCTACCTTAAGTATCTCTTTCATAATGGGGTGCTTCCTATTTCTTAAAACAAAGATACCATTCAGATATTTAGAAAATTAGCCTAAAAGGCCTAATCAGTAAAAATGGTAAGCAACACCGTAATTTGTATACCCTTATAAACCTGTTGATTGGAGATATTTGTAATGAAATAAAATTTTGATTATGAAAAAGAGAGTATTAGGAAAAAACGGACTGGAAGTATCAACTTTGGGACTGGGCTGTATGGGATTGAGTTTTGGCTACGGACCCGCGACGGAAAAGAAAGCGGCCATAAAACTTATTCGGGAAGCGTATGAAAAGGGTATTACCTTTTTTGATACTGCCGAAGCCTATGGACCTTTTGAAAATGAAAAGTTATTGGGCGAAGCGCTTGCACCGTTTAGAAAAGATGTGGTGATTGCGACCAAATTCGGCTTTAAAGAAGGTGAACCGGGAAAAGGGACGGACAGCCGTCCCGAACGCATCAGGAAAGTAGCAGAAGAATCCCTAAAAAGATTGAATACCGATGTGATCGATCTATTCTATCAGCATCGCGTTGACCCTAATGTTCCAATGGAAGAGGTTGCGGGAACGGTAAAAGATTTGATTCAGGAAGGCAAAGCAAAACATTTCGGACTCTCTGAAGCCGGAGTACAGTCCATTAGAAAAGCACATGTCGTCCAACCGGTAACGGCGCTGCAGAGTGAATATTCCCTGTGGTGGCGCGAACCCGAAATTGAAATTATTCCCACACTGGAAGAACTGGGCATTGGCCTGGTGCCGTTTAGTCCGCTGGGCAAGGGTTTTAACCGGCAAAATTGATGAGAAAACCGAGTTTGCCGAGAATGATTTCCGGAACATCGTACCGCGGTTCAATGAGGAAAACCGAAAAGCCAACCAGGAGCTGGTTCAACTATTGGGTAAAATCGCCGAAGAAAAAGAGGCCACTTCGGCGCAGATCGCCCTGGCCTGGCTGCTTCATCAAAAACCATTTATTGTCCCCATTCCCGGAACTACGAAACTGCACCGCTTAACCGAGAATATAGGAAGCGCAGACATTATCCTGAGCATGGAAGATTTAAAGAACATCGAGCAGGCTTTGGAGCATATCGATGTGCAGGGGGCCCGGTATCCCGAGCGCATGCAGAATATGGTAGGGAAGTAATCAAACCAAAAATTCTATAAAATTTTAAATAAATCAAAATGAAGATAATAAGACAGATTATAGGGCTTTTTCTAGTCGTTCTAAGCCAGTTTAGCTATGCGCAGGAAACCAAGGTAGAAGATCAGATCAAAGAAATCTCCGGCCAAAAATGGCAATGGATGGCCGATAAGAATGTAAATAAACTGGACGAACTATTCGATGCTGATTCCAGGTTTGTACATATGAGCGGTACCTGGGACAAAGAACGTGAACTGGAGATTATAAAATCCGGTAGTATCTGGTACAAAAAAGCCAAAGTGCATGATGTTTTGGTAAAGACCTTTGGCGACACCGCGATTCTCTGGAACCGCATTACCCTTACCGCATTTGTTAGGGGAAGTGACGTTACTACCGAATTTACCGTTACTGAAGTCTATCAAAAGCAAAATGATTCCTGGAAGCTTTTAGATCTTACCTTCAGCAGTGTCAGGGACACCCATGAAATCGTTCATTAAAATTTAAAAACATGAAATATTCAACAATAGCCAAAGGTCTATGCGCACTTTTTCTATTTATGATCAGTAGTCAGATCAGTGCTCAGGATACCGAAACAGAAACCGAAATCAAGGATCTTTCCGCTAAAAAGTGGCAATGGATGGCCGATAAAGAGGCTGATAAACTTGCCGGGTTATTCCACGATCAAGCGCAGTTTGTACATATGGGTGGCAGCTGGGGTAAAGAACGGGAAGTTCAGATCATAAAAAGTGGAGGTATTTGGTATAAAAATGCCGATATTCATAAGGTTTCGGCAGATATCATAGAAAATACAGCGATTGTTTTGAGTAATATCACGCTACTGGCGTAGTGGGGGGAAATGAGGTTTCCCATGACTTTATTGTGACCGAAATCTATGTAAACGAAGAGACCAATTGGAAACTGGCAAACCTTTCGTTTGTAAATCAACTTGCGCGTTCGCCGGGAGAATAATACTTTATGAGCTATTTAATTCAAACTTTTATATTATTGGCCATAACGTGCCACACTCAAAGGGAAGATTCTGGAAAAGATAAGGAATATTCTAAACCAGAAAGCATCTTGGTCGTGTATTTATCACGCACAGAAAATACAAAAGCCGTCGCCGAAATGATTCAGAAAAAGGCAGGCGGTGATCTGGTTGATTTAAAGTTGAAAAACCCCTATCCTGAAAATTATCAGGAAATCGTCGCCCAGGTGGACCGTGAGAATGAGGAAGGTTATTTACCAGCACTAAAAACAGAAATTGAAAATTTAAAAAGGTATGATACTGTTTTCGTGGGATTTCCTACATGGGATATGCAGCTGCCACCCCCTATAAAAAGTTTTTTAACAGATCATGATCTTGCTGGTAAAACAGTCATTCCCTTTAATACCAATGCCGGTTATGGTTTGGGTCAATCTCTGCAACAACTTCGTAATCTATGCCCTGACAGTAAGGTTCTAAAAGAATTTTCTGTAGAAGGTGGCTATGAGAAGCAAGGGGTTCTTCTGGCAATAAAGGGGGAACGTAAGCAAAAAGTCTCAGCGCAGGTTGAAGAGTGGTTAAAATCAATTAAAATCTTAAAATAGAAGATTATGATGTGGAAGAAAAATACAGCCTTAATACTACTACTGGCAGCTTTCAGTTATCAAATGGATGCGCAAACAGAAGAGCAATTAACCCCTTCTGAATATAGCATCGCAAAAATTGCCGCGGCCACCGCAAAAGGGGATCTTAAAACCTTGGAAGTGGCCCTGCAGGAAGGATTGGACAACGGGCTCACCATCAATAAGGTTAAGGAAGAGCTGGTACATCTTTATGCTTACTGTGGCTTTCCGCGCAGCCTTATGGCCATAAACACCCTTACCGATGTGCTAAGCGATAGGGAAGATCGTGAGATCGAAGATCCAAAAGGCGAAGAGCCCACTTCTTTAAAAACCGGCAACAAATACGAAATAGGCAAAGAGGTACTGGCCGAACTGACCGGAGTGGAAGACTGGCCAACGGCAGGATACGCCAAGACCGTACCTATTATCGAAGTTTTTTTGAAAGAACACTTATTTGCCGATATATTTAAACGTGGGGTTTTATCTTTTAAAGAACGAGAAATTGCTACGGTAGCCGCTTTGTTGACCATGGGTGATCTTGCACCCATGGCCACCGGACATATCAAAATTGCCATGCGCCTGGGGGTTACTGAACCGCAGATTTTTCAGATCGCGGATATTATTGAAAATGGAATAGATCAAAAAACCGCCCTTGAGGGAAGAGCATTGGTCGCCGCCCTCATTTCAAGAGAACCCGCCCAAAATAATACCGAGGATTATGATAAGGAGCAATTGTACCCACGTGGGGAAAGGATTGAAAACCCTGCCTTTACCGGAACCGCATGGCTTAACATGCTCGTTACGGCAGATGAAGTCAATAAGAATTCGGCAGGCGTCGTCACTTTTGAACCCGGAGCAAGAACCTTCTGGCATCAACATCCTAATGGACAGATCATCCTGGCGCTCTCCGGAACGGGTTATTATCAGGAAAAGGGAAAGGATAAGAGAATTTTAAGAAAAGGTGAAGTCGCCAAGTGCCCGGCAAATACACCGCATTGGCACGGGGCTTCAGAAGACGAGGAATTTGTCCAGATTGCCATCACTAGTAGAATCGATGGACCCACCCAGTGGATGGATGAAGTTACCGATGAAGAATACAATAAAAAATATTTTAAAGGCAATAGGTGAAGTTTTCTTTAAAAGGTTCGAAAAAGCATTAACATAGAAAACCCTGTTCCTGTAAATCAATGATTAAGGTATTTTGTGTATATTTAAAATAAGCCTAATTTCCAAATTTTATGATTTCACTCAACGTAAACAACAAACAGGTAAAGGTAGATGTGGATCCCGAAACTCCGTTGCTATGGGTTTTGCGTGATCATCTGGATCTTATGGGTACCAAATACGGTTGCGGGGTCGCCCAGTGCGGCGCCTGTGTGGTACATCTGGATGGTGAGGCCGCCCGTTCCTGTGTGATCAAGGTAAAAAGGGCTGAAGGCAGACAAGTGGTTACTATAGAAGGCCTTTCGGAAAACCACGATCATCCCGTGCAACAGGCCTGGACCGAAGTTGACGTGCCGCAATGTGGGTATTGCCACAGTGGTCAGATTATGTCTGCCGTGGTCCTGCTTCGCGAAAATCCCAATCCTACCGATGATGATATCGATATTTCCATGTCTGGAAATATCTGCCGTTGTGGTACCTATTCCAGGATTCGAAAAGCCATTCACCGAGCGGCGGAGATAAACAGCAGCAGCACCTGATCCTTAAAGCTATCCAGTCGTATGATACTAAAGAAACCATGAGCAACACTACAGCAACCCCCTCTTTTTTTAAAAGTCGAAAATTCCTGGGAATTCTTATCATCCTATTGATCGCCGGGATTACAGTAAGTATGGGCCGTACCGGTTTTACCCATGAGGATTCAGAATACGTTATGCTTCCTCAAGAGCAACAGGATAGCCTTGTTTCTAAAGAAGCTTTTAAAAAAGTATATACAGTGCTGATGCATCCGCGTTGTCTGAACTGCCATCCCTCTGGGGATGTTCCTTTACAGGGTGAAGATAGCCATTTGCACGGCATGTCTCCCCATAGAGGAGAGGATGGTAAAGGCCTGTATGCGATGAAGTGTTCTAACTGTCATCAGAACGAAAATACGCCGGGTGTGCATATGCCACCTGGAAATCCGGAATGGCACTTACCACCAGCGGATATGAAAATGGTATTTCAGGGAAGATCAGTTTCTGAACTCGCCAAACAATTGGTTAATAAGTCTAAAAATGGAAACAAATCCATCAAAGACCTCATTGAACATGCTGATGATACACTGGTCAAAGCGGGTTGGCATCCCGCTGAAGGCTTATCTAAACCTCCTATGAGCCATCAGGAATTCAAAGAATTTTGGATTACCTGGCTTAAAAATGGTGCTTACGCTCCGGATGATTCGAAATAATCGATTTAGGTTCAGATTAGGATGTAATGCTAAAATGAATTAAATGATCATATTACAGATATGTTTAGGCTTTGAAAGCAAAAAAAACATGCAAATGGAAAAAATAAGTCTTCTATTAATAAGTATCATATTCTGTATTTCCTGTGGATCAAAAGAACAGAATCCCGAAAATTTCAATTCAGAAGATATGATCATTAGAATATCTGAACTTGAAATTAAACCTGAACATCTGAAGGAATATTTATCAATACTTAAAGAAGAATCTAGAGCCTCCGTGGAATTGGAACCTGGTGTGATTTCTATTTATCCATGTACTTAAAAGAAAATCCCACTCAAATCAGAATTTTGGAAATTTATGCAAACAGAAAAGCATATGAATCACACTTGGAAACACCACATTTTAAACATTATAAAACAACAACTCTAGAAATGGTTGATTCCTTAAAATTAATTGATATGGTTGCAATTGATGGAGAAACCATGCCTATGCTATTTAAAAAATTAAAGTAAGGCTGAAAATACCGAGGTGATGTAATGCTGTTCCTTTCAGATAACTATTGGGAACTCACCTAAAAGCTTTAGATAAAGGGAATAAATCAGATAAATTGAAATTATCAATATGAAAATCGGACGGAATCAGTTTAAAATCAGAGGTTTTAAACCGAAAATTGAACAAAATTCAGGTGATTTCTAACGTCACCCTATTTAGATAGTTATCGAAACAAGTTCCGTAAAACCTAAAGTTCATCGCTATGAAGCAGTTTCCATAAATGGGTGGTGATAAAACCGTTTGTTTTTTGCTCTTGAAAGCGCATTGGTAAAAGCGGCAAAAATAGGAGGAAAGGGCGGTTCACCCAGACCAGTAGGATCTTGACCGTTATCCACAAAATGTACCTCGATATCTTTTGGCGCCTCATCAATCCTGATCATTTTATAATTATGGAAATTGCTCTTTTTTGGAACACCCTCTTTAAAAGTCATTTTACCGAACATCGCATTGCCCAGTCCATCGGTGACCGCGCCTTCCACCATGTTTTTTGCAGCGTCTTTATTGATCACGGTCCCACAGTCTACCGCGCTGTAGATTTTATCAAAAACCGGTCTGTTGTTCTCCATTTTCAGATCTACCACATGGGCAACATAGGAATTATGGCAAAAGTATGCTGCGACACCTCTATAAACACCCATTTTTGAAGCTCCCCAATTGGATTTCTCCTGTATCAGTTTTAATACCCCCATATACCGTTCTGCATCATAGTCATTATTTTTACCCACTGGGTTATGAATGGCTTTTTCAAAAAGCGCAATCCTGAATTCAATAGGATCTTTTTTGGCGGCAATGGCTACTTCATCAAGAAATGCCTGTTCTGAAGCGCCCATAAAATTGGATCCCGGTGCACGGAAGGCGCCTATAGTGATATTTGAATTTAACTTCCAGGCTTCAGCCAGATAATTGTCTACCGCTCCGGCAGGAAATCTGTTTTCATGAACGGGACCTTCCGGAATACCACCGCCTTTAATGTGATATGCGGTCATGTTATTGTTTTCATCAAGGGCAGCCCTAAATTTTACGTGATAGGCCGGGCGGTAGATTCCGTAGGTCATATCGTCCTCCCGAGTGTAGAAAAGCTTCACCGGACTTTTGATTTTCTGGGAAATTACGGCTGCTTCCACAAGTTCGTGCGAGTAGGCCCTTCTGCCAAAACCACCTCCCATACGAGTCATAATGATCTCAACCTGATCATTGCTCATCCCCAGTCTTGCGGCTACAGTAGCTTCTATCAATTGCGGTGCCTGCAGCGGCCCTGCTAGTGTTGCCTTATCTGAGGTCACATCGGCAAAAAAATTGATCGGTTCCATAGCGTTATGCGCGAGGAAAGGAGCTGTATATGTACTTTCGACGATCTTTGCCGCATTCTTAAACGCCGTTTCCGGGTCACCATCTTTGCGCAGTTCCCGCGCTGGTTCATTTGATTTGGCCTCCATTTGCTTAAAATGATCATCGCTGCTCTCCAATCCTGAAGGAACGATTACTTGCGATTTATTGCCAAAAACACTCATTTTCTGGGTGTATTCGGCAAATTGTTCCCATTCCAGTTTTAATGCTTTTTTTGCCTGCATGACCTGCCAAGTACTATCGCCCACAATGACAACCAGTTTATTAAAGGTTACCGTGTCAAACATGTTGCGTTCGTAATCATCCGGGTAGACCTCTATGGTAAAAACATCACGAATGCCGGGCATTTTTCGCGCCTCAGCGTCATCAACGGATTTCAGTTTCATCCCAAAAGCAGGTGGATGCGCGATAGTAGCATATTTCATACCTTCCACCTTGTAATCTAGCCCAAATAGGGGTTTACCGCTTACTATTGCCGGCAATTCTACATTTTTCTTGGAACTGCTTATAATGGTAAAATTTTTAGGATTTTTCAGGGCTACCTTTTCCGGTATTTCCAATTTTGCTGCCGCCGCGGCTATTGCGCCGTAATTTAATGTTTTGCCGTTTTTGTGTTTCAGCACTCCGTTTTCCGTAGTAATTTCAGTAGGAGGTACGTTCCATTGCTGCGCTGCCGCATTGACCAGCATTTGTCGTGCTGTGGCACCTGCCGTTCGCAACCCATTCCATCCCTGGCGTACAGACTGGCTTCCGCCAGCAAATTGACGGGTATATAGATCGGTGTTAAAAGGCGCTTGCTCGACGACTACTTGATCCCAATCTACGTCCAGTTCTTCTGCGATGATCATGGGCAGCGATGTCTTCACATTCTGACCAAACTCAGGATTAGGCGCCAGTATAGTTACGGTTCCGTCTTCAGCTATTTTTAAATACGCGTTGAGATTGTACCATTCTTCTGGGACAGCATCGGAAGTATTTTCATCAGATTTGGCATACAACATCCAGTTAAACCCCATCATCAAACCGCCACCAGCCAAAGCAGTTGTTTTTAAAAAAGAGCGCCTATTTATCGAGGTTTTGATTTTAGTCATGGTTTACCTATTTCGATGTTTTTATTATCAGAGTATTGCCTACACAAGATAATAAAATTACCAATCTGATGGCTTAGAATAGCCCGCTAACTGCTTAAAATCAGTAAAAATGGTTATTTAAACCGTAAAATAAGTAAGGGTAATAAGTTGGGTAGATGTTAAAAATAGATTAAGAAAATAAAGTTGTATACTGTCTTTTGATCTTTTGCCTTTAGCTAAAAGTTAGACTGATATGGCCACACACTAATTTAAATTCAATTATTTCAACAAGAGTTTTACCATTTTTAGGAAACTATACCTGAAACCGGGATAACCAATATATAAATTTACCTGCGGCGAAAATATTTAATTAGGCTTTTGAAAATAGGGAAATTTATAGGCAAAAATGAACCAAAATAACCCCGTTCTTGTCATTGTTCCATTTTTCATAAAAAAAACCTGTTAATCAAATGATTAACAGGTTTAAATGGTACCCGGGATGGGACTTGAACCCACACGCAACTAGTGCACACGGCCCTCAACCGTGCCTGTCTACCAATTTCAGCACCCGGGTCTGAACTTTTTTTCAAAAGGTGCGCAAATATAGGACTTTTGATTTTTTAGTCAGAAAAAGAATGAACAAATTTTATTATTGCTACTTTTATCAGGCAATTTTATAAAGTGAAAAGAATGCGCGTAAAGATAGATCGCAAAAATGTAGAATTCCTGCCCGATTCAAGCCGGGTAGTAGCACGCTTTTTCAATAGCGGTGACGAGCGCACTAAGAATCTGGTTGCCCGTATAATGGGCCTTAGCAAAGATCAGATACAATTGGGGCTTTCGCAGACATTAAGGGATTTTGCCGGAAGGCATAGAAACATCTCTAAAATATTTTTTAAGCATTGTGAAAACGTGCGCGGCATTATTGAGAGCATGGAAATTGATTACCATGACCTCTCCGATAACCATAAAATGCTTATTGGTTCCTACTTAACCATGGAATATTCGGTGGAGTCTGCGGCATTTTTCAACCCCTCAATTGTGCGGGATTTTGATCAGTCCCTGTTGGGCCGGGGGGAGACTCGAGTCATATTATCCTTTCGGGCTACTGGTGAAGGGCATCTGTCATCCCTTGTTTTTAGGCGTGGCATTTTAGATATACACAATAACCTGCGCCTTATGCGTATGCGTAGCCATATTGATATGGCTGAAATAGGTAAAAAAATGTCTTATGATAAAGCCAGATTTATAAAAAAGATGAGGGAGATGGAAATCCCTGAGAAATATTCATCTGCGGTGATGAATAAATTGAGCGACCGTTTTGATTACTTTGAGCTAAAAAATTCGGTTGAGGGAGTGCTCCAGGATGAGACGATAAGCAAAGAGAGAAGATTGGCGCTTGAGGAAATGACCTGGCTGGAGGATTCTTACTACGATATAAAGTTTAACATTGATTCAGATCTTTCTGAGCGGGTGATATTTCCCATTTCCCCATCAGAAAGCCGCGGTATTGAAGATGCTCGTTTTGTCCGGTTTAGCGAAGACAACTGTGAGAAGATCTATGCGGTTTACACCGCATTTAATGGCAATACCATTATACCAAAACTTTTATCAACTGACGATTTTTATACATTTAGGATCATGCCCATGCACGGCAATGGCGCCCAGAATAAAAATTTGGCGCTATTCCCACGAAAAATCAATGGCAAATATGCGATGCTTGCGCGTATCGATGGGGTCAACAATTATATCATGTATTCAGACAGAAACACAGTATGGAACGATCCCATAAAAATACAGGAACCCCGATACCCGTGGGAGTTTAAACAGATAGGTAACTGTGGTCCCCCGATATATACTGACGAGGGCTGGCTGGTCATAACACATGGCGTAGGGCCTATGCGACGTTATTGTATGGGCGCTTCGCTCTTTGATCTTGATGATCCATCTAAGGAGATAGGTCGTTTAAAAGATCCTTTACTTTCACCACTTGAAGAAGAGCGGGACGGTTATGTGCCCAATGTTGTCTATTCCTGCGGTGCGCTTATACATAATGATAGCTTAGTGCTTCCGTACGCGGTATCGGATTATTCATCCAGCTATGCCACAGTAAAAATGGCCGAACTTCTTCATGCATTAAAAAACGGGGATTAGTTTAGCATGCATTCCCTCAAATTTTGAAAACTATCTTCAAATTACATGGAGGTGTAGATAAAAGATTGCTCAAGCGAAAAAAGAGCATATAGCAAAAACACTTCGAAGAGGTGGATAACTAGGCTTTTGTAAGGCGTTTATTTTCGTTAGTTTTTTATAGGTACTATGGAACATTTTGTATATTGTGTGCCAAAGATTGGGGAAAGAAAACGGATACGTTGATTCCTAATTTTTTTTCTCAGTCAATGTTTACCTTCAAGGACAACTTGGTATGCTTTCACATAGCGCTCTGCCATAATCTTTGTGCTAAAATGTGCTTCTGCAAATTGCCTGCAATTTATGGGCTTTATGGTATGAAGGTGGTTAACGGCAGCAACAGCCTCCTGTATATTATTTGTCAAAAAACCGATCTTACGGTGCTCTAGAAGTTCTGACATGCTACCACGCTTATGAGCGATGACAGGTGTACCGCTCATCAGGGCCTCTGCAACGCTGAGTCCAAAAGGTTCGTCAAAAGAAATGGGATGCAGTAAAGCATTGGCGCCAGCCAATAGATTACGTCTCATTTCGGGGCCTGCGTTTCCGAGATAAGTGATCTGATTTCCATCAATGTTCGGCAAGACCTTATTATTGTAATAATCCTGGTCTTGAATAAGGCCCGCTATCTTGAGGTTGTAACCGCTAGCTTTCGCAATAGCGATGGCTTCATGTGCTCCCTTTTCAGGGTGGATACGGCCAAAGTATAGTAAGTAATCGTCTTTTTTTTCCCGGTACTCAAATTCATGGGCCTCAATACCATGATAGATTGTGTCCAGATAGTGTAGCGAGGGATGACGGTCCGCATCTGAAATTGAAATATAGGCACTCTTTTTATTATACTTTTGATAGACTGGGAGGATTTTTTCTGACGAAAAACCATGTATCGTCGTGATCATGGGCGTAGCAACAAGGCCAGAATAAGTGAGTGGCAGAAAATCAAAATGATTGTGAATGATATCAAAATGTGCCGCCTGCTCCATGAGGTTACTTATATGCAGGCACTCCCATACCTTGGCATCCATTTCAGGGTTTTCGGCATATGGTTTTGGGCATACAGCCTCCAGTCTTGCATTTGTAATTGAGTCTGCTGTCGCAAACAACGTTACATTATGGCCCAGTTGAACCAGCTTTTCGGTTAGGGTGTGAGCAACTTGTTCCCAAGGCCCATAATTTCTGGGAGGGCTTCTCCAGGCAATCGGTGCGAGTATCGCAATCTTCACAGGCGGATGTGTTTAAATGGCTGATCTAGACTAAAAGCATTTATGATTTATTGCTCACTAACGGCTTTTTATCCCCTAATTAATTTTGCAGTTCACTTAGAATCTGGCTTTTCAGATTTTCTTTTTTCTTTGTAGGTGCATTTGATTTTACATCCGTTTTTATAAAGGCAAGCCGGGCAAGTATATAGCTCACAGTTGATTCAGCACCTTGGTTTAGGTTTACATAATTTTTCTCAAGCCCATCATAACATCCTCCGGTACATGGGTTATATAATATCTGATGCAGGTGATTTTCACCCATAAACCAATTAAAAGCCTTTCGCATCTTATCGTCATACCCGGCATTGGGAAACTCTTTATCAAATTCTTTAAGCGCAAGAATGGTATAGGCCACATCTATGGGCTGTTCGCCACCTTCTGGCTGGTCCAGCAAATCTGAGCGTTGTAACCAACTTTTATTGGGAATCAGTTTGAGATGATCGGTCACAAAAATGTGAGAAAGGAGGTAATTAAATGATTTTTGGGCGATTTTACGGTAAATTTGACAACCTGTGACCTTATAGGCAAGCAACAGCGCCTCGGGCATGACACTATTAGCATAAGTGAAATATCCCTCAAACCATTGCCATTCTCGGCTAGATTCGTGTCGGTACATTTGTACCATACGGTCTGCCAGCTTTTTGATCAATAAGGTACTATCCAGTATGGTTTCCACTTTATCTTGATAATAGAGCCCTTTTATAATAAAGGCCATAGCACGCGTGGAATGAATGGAATGCATATCGCAAAGCGCCATCTGAAGTAGATCACTGGCACTACGCACCATTACCTGAAAATCTGGTGGAAGCTGTGGCGAAATAGATAGGAAAAAGCCAAGTGCCCAGATAGCTCTGCCGTTGGCATCCTCGAGATTAACATCACCGTTTTGGGAAGTAAATTTTCTATTAAAATCAACGTAATTATAAAATCCGTTTTTGCCCTGATAGCAATAAAATATAAAATCGAGGTAAATTTTTATGTATTTTAAATCGTCTAAATCCTCTGTGGCCGAATAGTGACCGCAAAAAGCTACGAGCGCCCGTGCATTATCATCTAGGGTATACCCTGATGTTGGGTCTGGATGGTTGATTACCGAAAACTGTAATATACCAAAGCGGGTAGTCATTTTTTTTATATGTTCAAGGCTGAGCTCTGGTTTTTTGAATTTTAATTTCAGTGGCCTTTGGGAGGTTTTTTTAAAAAGCCGCGCATGGGCAATGGCAGCATTTTCCCAAGCTGTACTTGCTGAATATAAAAGACCATTGTGACCCATGGCCTTCCTGAGTTTTACATCGTCAAGTAGGCGCAGCACTGCATTGGCCAACTGGTCTGGCGCCTCAAAATCTATTACAATGCCTGTATCATCCCGGAGCACTTCAAGAGCATGGGGGATCGGGGTAGAGATGATGGGTAACCCACAGCTCATAGCGTATGAAAATGTACCACTTACCGCCTGGTTGGGATCTTTTGAGGTAAAAAGGTAAATGTCAGAAAGCTGCAGGTACTCGAGCAGCGTGGGCAAAGCGACAAAACGGTCTATAAATTTTACATGACGATCTAATTTAAGTTCGTCCACGAGCTGCTTTAAAAAATCCCTATACTTTTCACCTTCTGCTTTTTTAAGGGTGGGATGGGTCTTGCCGATGATCAAAAACAGGATATCAGGATGTTTTTCAATAATCCCGGGCAATGCCCTAAGCGTAGTCTCAATATTTTTACCGGGTCCTAAAAGACCAAATGTGCTGAATATCTTTTTTCCAGTCAGCTCATACTTTTCTTTTAATATTTCACGGTGCGTGTGTTTTACCAAGTGCGTACCGTGTGGGATAATGTGAATTTTATCAGGTATGACATCATAATCGCGCACCAGAATTGAAGAGGAGGAGTGAGTCATAACGGTTACTGCTGTGGCAGTCTGCACTATTTGTACCACGTGTTCCCTCATGCGGGGATCAGGTTTGGGCAGTACGGTATGAAAAGCAACGATGACCGGCTTTGTAAAACCATTGAGAAACTTCAAAAAGTCTTTTTCACATTTTCTGAAAAAGCCAAATTCATGCTGTATCATGACCAGCCCTATATCTGGGCGCGTATTGATCTGGTGCATCAATCTGGTATAAGAGTCTCCACGATCTGCATTAAGTTTGTAATGTACGGGATAATCGTAATCATGTTGTTCTAAATCAGATTCTACTGCACAGACTTCTAGCTTAAACGATTGCTCAAAATGGTTGTTTAACGAGTTGATTAGATCTTTAGTGTAAGTGGCAATACCACACTCGCGTGGAGGGAAGGAAGTAACAAAAAGTATTTTAGGAACCATTTTACCTTCCAGTAGCCCCTGTGGTAAAATTCCGTGTAAAGTCGGCATGTCTAAGCCCAAATCTTGAGTAGGGACTTCGAGGTTTAATTTATCTATCATCGTTAGCTGGGTTTTAGACGACTAAATTACACTTATAGATTTTTTAAACATTTAATATTTTCTTACTTGAATATTAAAATTTATATAAATTATTTAAAATCATACCGATATTTTAGTGTGATAAATAAGAATTTTGAATTAAAGGGCCTTATTCCGTAAATAATTAACCCAATTAATTTTTTTGGTAGATTTAATGCGAAAATCAATTTTCAGGTTTACGGTGCATAGAGTTTTTAAATTATCGATATATGAAAGTTGTACATCATTAAATATAGTTACACACGATTTTGAAAGATGCCAGATGGCATAGAAATTAAGAGACTGGTTCTAAAAACGCTATATCGTATAAATTTAGGTGTATACTGACTTATATTTTGAAACCAGACTGGAATGGGGGCAATTCCTTTTTATAGACTTTATCATTGCGGTATTTTTAATGATCGCTGTTTACAATACTTTTTTTTCGGTTTATGGGCCTATCTATGTTTATTGTCATACTTTTTTCTAAAATTGATTGGAGCAACGTGCTTGTGTATTAAATTTGACCGAATTAGAAAACTGAAGGTTTTTAAGGGGACCTATAATTATCACGCATATTTTTGACCATTTTGCTTTGGTAGCCAAAAAAGGGATATGACCCTGTTGAAACTGAATGTTTGATTGATTTGAGAACCTTATACAGACATTTGGGAGAATCATTATAGCTATGAAAGTACGATACGTGGTCTATACCATTTTGATCCTGGGCCTCCTGGCACTTGTTGCCTTCAGGATCATTGATAATAAAGAGGAGGAAGCCAGTGGGAAAAATGGTAAAAAAGGTGGTGCTATCGAAGTAGGTGGGATGATCCTAAAACCGGGCAAATTTGAAGATAATCTTTCACTTTCCGGCTCGCTAGAAGCTAATGAGCAGATCGATGTACGCAGTGAGGTTTCAGGGGTTGTGGAAAGCATCAATTTTGAAGAGGGCAGTAAAGTAAAAAAAGGACAGGTTCTATTTCGTGTAAATGATATTGAATTGCGCGCCCAGTTATCTAAAATGGAAACCGCCCAAAAATTAGCTGCCGAAAATGCACGAAGGGCAAAGCTATTACTTGATAAACAAGCTATTAGTCAAGAGGAATATGATGTCTCAAACGCTGATTTTGAATCCGCTAAATCCTCTTCTCAACTCATAAACGCCCAATTGTCCAAAACTACGGTACGCGCGCCTTTTTCAGGTACCATTGGACTGCGGGAAATTTCGGTGGGTACTTACGTCACACCAGCGACGCCCATCGCAAAACTAGTCAATACGAGTAAGCTTAAGCTCACCTTTGCAATTCCTGAAAAGTATGTGTCCAGGATTAAAATAGACAACCAGTTTTATTTTACCACAGCGGGCGACACCGAGGAGCATAGTGCAACAATTTATGCTATTGAGCCCGCTGTGGAAGAAACTACGCGCACATTAAGGATGCGTGCCATCGCAGATAACAGTGACGGGTCGTTGTATCCCGGCACTTTTGCTGATGTTACGCTGCCACTGGCAACCGTGCCCGATGCACTTTTGGTGCCCACAGAAGCGCTGATCCCCATACAGAACGGCAAAAAAATATTTGTTTATAAATCGGGCAAGGCGAGGGAGGTTGAGGTTAAGACCGGATCGCGCACAGATAGCCTGGTACGCGTTACATCGGGACTTAAAGCACGCGATACCATTCTGACCTATGGGGTGATGGCCCTGCGGGACGGTAGTCCCGTAAAAGTAAGTCTAGACCGTGCAGCAACTGATACTTTGGCACCATGAACCTCTCTACCCTCAGCATAAAACGGCCCGTGCTCACCATTGTAATGAACGTTGCGATCATCCTTTTTGGCATTATTGGTTACACCTATCTGGGAGTGCGTGAATTTCCATCAATCGATCCCGCGGTGGTTTCGGTGCGCACCAATTACTCAGGAGCCAATGCAGATATCATTGAATCGCAGATTACTGAGCCTTTGGAAAAATCGATCAATTCCATAGATGGGATTCGTAACCTGACTTCCTCTAGCATACAAGGCTCTAGCAATATCAATATTGAGTTTAACCTTGATAAAAACCTGGAGGTTGCAGCAAATGATGTTCGCGATAAGGTATCGCAGGCCATACGCAGCCTACCCGAAGATATTGATGCGCCGCCAGTAGTCTCTAAATCGGATGCCGATGCGGAACGTATTTTATCCATGACGATTCAGAGCGATACCAAAAATATCCTTGAACTGTCTGACTATGCCGAAAATGTAATCGCTCAACGCCTGGAAACCATCCCAGGGGTAAGCAGCGTGCAGATTTGGGGCGAGCGCAGATATGCCATGCGCCTATGGATTGATCCCGCAAAACTGGCGTCTTATGGCGCCACGGTTGCTGATGTGCGCACCGCTCTCCTAGCGCAAAACGTAGAATTACCCTCAGGAAAACTTACCGGAGCCAATACAGAACTTACGGTAAAGACCATTGGCAACCTTTCTACCGAAGAGGGCTTTAATAATATTATTATCCTTACAAATGGTAATAAGGTGGTGCGTTTTAGCGATGTGGGTAGGGCATCGCTCGAGGGCGAAAACATGGAGACCAAAATGAGCGATTCTGGCCAGCCTATGGTGGCAACGGCCGTCGTTCCTCAACCTGGAACCAATTATCTGGAGATTGCCGATGCTTTTTATAAGGAATATGATAAACTGAAGAAAGACCTACCCGAAGGTTTTAAATTAAATGTTGTCATAGACGATACCGTCTTTGTGAGAAGGGCCGTTAAAGAAGTGGCCGAGACGTTGCTTATCTCTGTTGTCCTGGTGATCCTTGTGATTTTCCTGTTTTTCAGGAACTGGTCAATGGCGTTGCGCCCTCTGATTGATATTCCCGTTTCCCTGATTTCCACCTTTTTTATCATGTGGATGTTCGGCTACTCTATAAATGTACTTACGTTACTGGCAATCGTTCTGGCAACAGGCCTCGTGGTCGATGACGGTATCGTGGTGACCGAGAATATTTATAAAAAAGTGGAGGAGGGGATGACACCCATTGAGGCCGCGATTAAAGGCTCTAATGAAATCTTTTTTGCGGTGATTTCCATTTCTATAACCCTGGCCGCAGTATTTCTCCCCGTTATATTTCTAGATGGTTTTGTAGGGCGTCTTTTCAGGGAATTTGGGGTGGTTTTGGGTGCGGCAGTGCTGGTTTCTGCCTTTGTCTCCTTAACCTTGACGCCCATGCTCAATGCCTATCTTATCAAACCGGGCAAGCAAAAACAGTCAAAATTTTATACGGTTACCGAAAAATATTTTGTCAAGATGAACAAATCTTACGCAAATTCATTGCGTGGATTTATGAAGCGTAAATGGCTTAGTTTTCCTTTACTGGTTGTATGTTTAGGAGCTATTGGTCTTTTTTACCATTTGCTCAAAAAGGAGACAGCCCCCTATGATGACCGTAGTTTTGTAAGGTTGAGCGCCACTGCTCCCGAAGGCTCCTCTTATGATTATATGGAACGTTATATGGATAGGATCACACAGCTTATCAACGATTCCGTACCAGAAAAAAAAGTAAGTTTGGTGCTCACCTCCCCTGGTTTTGGCAGTTCTTCGGTCAATAGCGGGCGCGCTAATATAGCTCTCGTACCTCCCGATGAGAGGGATCGCTCCCAGCATGAGATCGCCGAAGATCTCAACAGATGGTCACAGGCTTTCGTTGGGGCCAAGGCCAATGTTTCTGAACGCCCCACCATTTCAGTGAGCCGTCACGGTGGCCCACCCATTCAATATATTATACAGGCGCCCAATTTTAGTAAACTGGAGGAAAAAATTCCCGAATTTATGAAAGAGGCCGAAAACGATCCTACTTTCTCATACACAGATGTGGATCTTAAATTCGACAAGCCGGAGATTTATGTAACCATAGACCGCCAGAAAGCTGAAAGTCTTGGTGTATCGGTCAAAGATGTGGCACAGACGCTTCAACTTTCGCTAAGTGGTCAGCGTTTTGGTTATTTTCTGATGAACGGAAAACAGTACCAGGTTATGGGGCAGTTTGATAAAAAAGACCGTAATACACCCACTGACCTCACTTCTATTTTTGTGAGGAACAAAGAGGGCCGTTTGATCCAGCTGGACAACTTGGTTACCACGACCGAGCATAGCAGCCCACCACAACTTTTTCACAACAACCGTTATATGTCTGCAACGGTGTCTGCAAATCTTGCACCGGGCAAGAGTATTGGTGACGGGATAGATGCGATGAACCGTATAAAGGAAAAGGTCCTGGATGACAGTTTTACAACGGATCTGGGCGGAGAGTCTCGCGATTTTGTGGAGAGTGGCTCCAACACGCTTTTTGCATTTGGCCTGGCACTCTTGCTCATTTACCTCATTCTTGCTGCACAGTTTGAGAGTTTTATCGATCCATTGATTATCATTTTAACCGTACCTATGGCCGTGGCCGGGGCGGTATTCTCTTTATGGCTTTTTGGGCAAAGCTGGAATATTTTTAGCCAGATTGGTACTATCATGCTCATTGGTCTGGTAACCAAAAATGGGATTCTTATCGTAGAGTTTGCCAATCAGTTAAGGGAAGATGGTGTCCCAAAAGCACAGGCGATCATGCGTGCGTCAGAATCGCGTTTAAGACCCATTCTGATGACCAGCCTTACCATTGCGTTGGGCGCGCTTCCCATCGCGGTATCGCTGGGAGCGGCTTCAGAAAGCCGTATAGGTATGGGCGTGGTGATCATAGGAGGTACGATTTTTTCACTCATCCTAACTCTGTTTATCATACCGGCGATATATTTGATGTGGTCTAGAGAAAAAAAGCACCGTCCCGAATTTGACCATTTGGAAAAATATGAAAATGAATTACAGCATACCTAAATACCTCTTTTTTATTGCCTTTGCTTTCTTCGGAAAGTCTATCGTTGCCCAAGAACTGCTTACGGTTGAGGAAGCCGTGAGCATTGCCCTGGAAAACAACTATGACATCAGGCTTGCAAAAAACGATCTAAGGATTGATCAAAACCAGGTTAGTCCTGGCTACGCCGGAATGCTGCCCAGTGTAAGTGCCACGGTAGAGGATGATAACAGCGTTCAGGATATTTCACAGACCCGTTCTGACGGGACCCAGCTGGAACGTAACAACGGGAAGAACAACAACCTAAATTACGGGATAGGGCTGGACTGGACGATCTTTGACGGTTTTGGTATGTTTGCGCGATATGATCAGCTTAAGGAACTTGAAAAACTGGGCGAGACACAATTACAACAATCTATTCTTAGCCGGGTAGGTGATGTTATGACCACCTATTATGAACTGATACAGCAAAAGCAGGAACTTTCTGCGCTGGATAGTACCTTGGTCATTTCTCAACAACGGGTAGAACTCGCAAAAAACCGTTTTAAGATCGGCAAGGCCTCAAAGCTTGAAGTACTCAACGCCCAGGTAGATTTTAATACAGATCAGACGATGCTGTACCGGCAACAAGAACTGTTTGCAAATACCAAAATATCGCTTAACCAAATACTGGCACGTGACAGCCAGACTGAATTTGATGTTGAAGATGCCATGCTGGTTGACAAATCACTTTTGCTTCCTAAATTGGAAGCACTGGCGCTTGCCCAAAACCCCGATCTACAGGCCGCACTTATTAATAAACGTATCGCCGAACTCGAATTTAAAAAGGTACGCGCGGCAAGATATCCCACCATTACCGGTATCACGGGATATCAGTTTAATGACTCAAAATCAAGTTTGGGTTTTAACACCATCGCCTCCTCGAATGGGTTTAATTATGGCTTTAGCGCAAGCCTAAACCTTTTTGATGGTTTTAACCAAAATCGCAACGAAAAAACGGCCAAAATCCAGGTCGAGAACAGTGCTATCGCAATAGAGCAACAGCAGCAGACATTACAGTCACAACTGGGTACCGCTTATCAGACCTACCTTACCAACGTACAGCTCATTGCTCTCGAAAAAAACAACGAGGCTATTGCCAAAGAAAATTTGGAGATCACCTTGGATAAATTTAAGATCGGTACCATACCCACCATAGAGTTCAGGACGGCGCAGTTGAATTATATCAACGCCAAGGTGCGCTTTAGCGAGGCCACCTATCAGGCCAAACTTTCTGAAATTACTCTTAGACAGCTATCTGGCAATTTGGAGTTATAAAATTTGTTTATTCTTCTCTGCCTTTTCTATAGAAATTCAGGTTCAAGGTTTACATAACCCAATGGAAATAGTGAATATTTTCTGCACCAAATAGTCAATTTTTGCTTTTTCGCTTTAGCAAATGCACTGAATGTACATTTATAAAAGTGGCATAAGCTATTATCATAACATCAAAGAATGAATTTTCTGATACCTTTACAAAAGAGAAGGTCTATCTTTTGAAAATAGATGCAGAAGACCTTTATTGCTGATCAAATGACCGAAATTGAAAAGACATTGGAAAATCATGGTATCCGTCCTACGGCGATGCGCATTCTGATCTATAGGTATTTCGCCGAAAAACAAGTGGCCACAGCGCTGACCGATATAGAAAATACTTTCGCGAAAGCGGAGCGTACCACCCTTTACAGAACCGTCAAAAAATTTGAAGAAAAAGGGCTTGTCCACCAGATTGACGATGGCACGGGAATAGCGAAATATGCGCTCTGCGAGCCCGGCTGTAATTGTGAGATTGACCGCGATCTTCATTTGCATTTTCATTGCACCCATTGTGATGAAACCGTATGTTTGACCGAGCATAAGATTCCACATGTTAATTTACCTGACCGATATATCGCCGAAGATGCTAACTTGGTTATCAAAGGGATTTGTGATAAATGCAGTGGGCAATAAAAGAATACAATGGAGCGTAACCCAAATGCCATATCAAAAAAAGGATTAAAAACAACCCTTGTGGGAATTTTGGTTAGTGGCTTCCTTGCCATTATTAAAGGCTTGGGAGGTATTTTGGGCCATTCTTACGCTTTAATTGCTGATGCCATCGAGTCGGCTTCAGATGTGGTTACTTCGGCTTTGCTTTGGGTGGGGCTCAAATGGTCGTCCAGGCCACCAGATGAGAATCATCCTTATGGTCATGGCAAGATCGAGGCAGTGGTGGCGGTAGGAATAGGCGCAGCCCTTGCCCTTGCTGGCGTACTTATCGTGCGGGACAGCATCCATCATATAATGAAACCTCATAAGAGCCCGGCACCCTTTACGCTGGTTATCCTGGTGGTAGTTGTCGCGGTCAAGGAACTTTTATACCGGTTTGTACTCAGAACTGGAGAAGCGATCAACAGTGCGGCAGTTAAGGCAGACGCTTTTCATCACAGGAGTGATGCTATAACTTCTATCGCGGCCTTTGTAGGGATTTCAATTGCTTTAATAGGCGGAAAAGGTTTTGAGATCGCTGATGATGTTGCGGCGCTTTTTGCGGCGGGTTTTATTTTTTACAATGCTTACCGGATAGCACGCGAGGCCATTGGAGAACTGCTCGATGAGGCAGTAGAACCTGAAATGCGCGAAAAAGTAATTGCGATCACAAGAGAAATACCAGATGTGATCGCTGTAGAGCGCTGCCGCTCCCGAAAAATGGGTACCGCCTTTCATATTGATATGCATATATGGGTTGACGGTGCCAAAACGGTCACTGAAGGACATGATATAGCACATGCCATTAAAGATGAACTATTTAAGAAAATCCCTCAGATAATCGATGTGCATATACACATTGAGCCGGGTAACTTCCCGGGGATTGATCCGGATACGGCTCCCAGTTCTTTGTAATAACCTATGGGTGAAAAAGGATTTTCTGCCATAAGATTTTAAAGTGCGGTATCCCAAAAATGATTGGGTTATGACATAAGTTTTCTTAAAACCAAAACAAGCACTCGTGGGCCCCCCTTCAGTACTTATTCTCCTTTAAGTGTTCCTGAATCCGTGGGTTTTTATTACAATTGCACTTCCATTGCATTGACCATACCTTTATTTTTAAATCAAACTTAAGGAATGTTTAATATACATTCCCTCTAATTTTTTATCCCTCACATAGATTTATGGCACACGATCACGCACACGGTTCACAGCAATATGGAAAAGCATTTGGTATAGGTATTGCCCTAAACACCATGTATGTGGTGATAGAACTATATTACGGTTTTGTCGCAAATTCATCTGCCCTACTGGCCGATGCAGGTCATAATGCTGGGGATGTTTTTAGTTTAATACTTGCATTTATTGCCATTAAAATAGCGACCAAAAGGCCTTCAAAACGCTATACTTACGGGCTGCGGAAATCCACAATTCTCGCTTCACTAACTAATGGAGTGATCATCATTGCTGCGGCTGTGCTGATAGGTTGGGAAGCTATTGACAAATTCCAAAACCCTATTAGGGTATCTGGCAATATTGTTATGATTGTTGCGGCGATAGGGCTTGTAGTAAATCTGGGTACGGCCTTTCTTTTTTGGAAGGGTCAAAAAGGCGATCTCAACATACGTGGGGCATTTCTCCATATGGCTGCCGATGCAGCGGTAACCCTTGGCGTGCTGCTGGGTGGGCTTGCTATCAATTATACAGGTTTGGAATGGATTGATCCTGCCCTGAGCCTCGTTATTGTGATCGTCATTGTTTATAGTGCCTGGGGATTACTGCGTGATTCTGTTAAGATAGCTGTAGATGCGGTCCCTAAAAATATTGACATTGATAAGGTTGAAGAATATTTCTCGAGCATAGCGGGTGTAGAGGATATCCACGATCTACATATATGGGCCATGAGCACCACGGAAACAGCACTTTCAGTTCATCTTGTAGTTCCCAATGGCCATGAAGATCAATTTATTTATGATATCCGAGAACAATTGCATGATAAATTCGAAATAAGCCATACGACTATACAAGTCGAAAAAGAATTTGGAGACGACAGCTATAGACCCTATCAATAGATATATCATTGGGTCGTTATCACAGTTGCTTAAAATTAAACAGGTCAAAACTTTTAAATTCAAACTGATAATAACTACATTTTTCCAATAGGGATTGATCAATAAAAAAGCCGTTCAATGCTGAACGGCTTTTCCATTTTTTTTTAAATCCTTATTTATAAAATATCGGCAATCGAATCTACAAACGCCTGGTGGGCTTGCTCCATAGTAAGAATGTGGCCCTGTTTCTGTGCATCGTGGGCCAGATCATAACCTGCTCTGGCTGCAGCCATGCGCTGTGCCGGCGTCCCATGATGCCCTGGATTGCTGAAACTGCAGTCACCAATCTGAAAGAAAAGGTTAAAAAACTGTTCTACCCTTTTCCAATTATAGGTTGCCCCACGTTTATGGGTCATAAAATAAGAAGATAAGAAATCAGCTTCTAATTCTGTGTAGCGCGTAGCGGCAGCTGGATCTTCAGCTGCGTCATTGGGATACCAATCATCGAAATTTAAAAACTGAACCTGATGGGCCCATTCATGAGAAAGAATCCCCGTCCAGACAATACCTTCATCAATTCCGGTTTGGGCCAACCAATCGGGCAGTGCATCACCAATGACAATAGTGCGGTTTGTCGAGGCAAAACCGTCGCTGGCGAAATAGGGGTTTTCGGGAAGATTAGGTGATTGGTCGTTCAACTGAAGGAGGATATCCGCTTGTTCATAAGCTTGCTCTTGCGTCAATGGGACAAAATTACCGTCCTGATCCCTAAATCCATAAAACGCTTCGAAGGTTTCGGCCAGAATATCGCGGTCGTTCAAATTTGCAGTATGCTCGCCTTTAACTGTGATCTGCACAGGCATGTTCCAGAATTTATTTAGCTCTTGCTGACGTTTTGTGATGAGGTGGGTATAATCACCATCTTCACCAAAATATTGTTTGCCATCATTTAATAAGAAACTATAATAGTAATTCAGATCGGAATAAAGAGAAACATATGACAGCGCCAGTGGGTCTGCGATGATTGCATTGATATACTTGTTTTGTACGGTATTCAGCTCAGTAGGGCCGCACGTACTTGGTGCTACGGCATTTCTGAAAAGACTGGCAAGATTTATAGAATTTTGATCACCACGATCTTTTGCACTTTTGCTAAGCTCTAAATTACTTTTAGAAGTTTGCAGGTCTGTATTTTCATATACCTGTTGCGTGTTTAACCCAACGTTATCCTTTTCACAGGAAATTACTATTGCACCCAGTGCAATAAACATCGTAATAATTTTAATGTTACTTTTTTTCATGGATTTAAAGTTATTGTTAGATAGTAATATAGCATATTTTAATAAAAGCCAAAAATGTTAATCCTTTTTAACAATTAGGCCTATTGACTAATCTACTATCGAGACCAGCCTCTTTTTATACTTGTATTCTCAAGTGGAATCCCAATTTCTCTAAAAGTCATTTGAAAGTAATTATGACAACGACTGAAAATATTATACAAAGGGGACCACCAGTTTTAAGTGATCATTGCAATTAAATTTTAAATTTTGTTTTTGTAAGAAGTTAATAATAATCAATTTATTTTAATATAATTTCGATTCATTTCTATTTATATAATATTTTATATATTTGAAAATAAAACGAAGCTAAATGAATAATGCCACAATTTTTAATCGGCAGTTTTTACTTAATAGTATAGACGCTAATGCAAAGTGGGATGTAATCGTGATTGGTGGTGGCGCTACTGGGTTGGGCTGTGCCCTTGACAGCATCTCCCGCGGTTATAAAACATTACTGCTTGAACAGATAGATTTTGCTAAGGGTACCTCTAGCAGAAGTACAAAGTTGGTGCATGGTGGAGTACGATATTTAGCTCAGGGGAATATTGATCTGGTGAAAGAAGCGCTTTATGAGCGTGGATTATTAGCGCAAAACGCGCCGCACTTGGTGAAAAGTGAGACGTTTGTAATTCCCAATTATAAGTGGTGGGAGGGTGTGTATTATACGATTGGTTTAAAAGCGTATGATTTCTTGGCCGGTAAGTTGAGCCTGGGTAAATCTGAACATATCAGTAAATCGGAAACCATAAAACGCTTAAGTACCATCAATACTAAAAATTTAAGGGGCGGTGTCATTTATAAAGATGGTCAGTTCGATGATTCCAGATTGGCGGTCAATATAGCTCAAACCTGTATTGAAAAGGGCGCGACTATCCTCAATCATTTTGAGGTAACGGGACTTAAAAAGGGTCCTGAGGGTAAAATAAGCGGGGTTTTGGCCCAGGATACCGAAACCGGCATGGGATACGAATTTGCCAGTGATGTGGTGATCAACGCGACTGGCGTATTCACCGATGAGATCTTGCACATGGATAATCCCGGAGCACGCAATATTGTAAAGCCCAGTCAAGGGGTGCATTTAGTATTTGATAATACTTTTCTTCCTGGTGGGGATGCCATTATGATACCAAAAACGGATGACGGCCGGGTACTTTTTGCCGTCCCCTGGCATGACAAAGTACTGGTGGGAACTACTGACAATACTTTAGAAAGCCATAGTCTGGAGCCAAGAGCTATGGAAAAGGAAATTGAGTTTATCCTAAATACCTTTAACAAATATATTGCCAAGAAGGCTACACGCAGGGATGTACGGAGTATTTTTGCGGGTTTACGCCCACTTGCCGCCCCCAAGGACAGATCTGAAAAAACAAAGGAAATCTCACGCAGCCATAAAATTATTGTTTCCAAAACGGGCCTGATAACCATCACAGGTGGTAAATGGACTACTTTTCGCCGGATGGCGCAAGATACTATAGACAAGGCTATTGCGCTGCGCAAACTCCCTAGGAAAAAAAGCACTACCGCAAACCTGGCAATTTATGGTGCCCTTAAGGAAGTAGATAGGAGCAATCATTTATATATTTACGGAAGCGACCGGAAAGGAATAGAAAAGCTAATTGCTGAGGAGCCTGAACTAGGTGTCACACTGCACCACCGGCTACCATTTATGAAAGCTGAGGTTGTTTGGGCAGTTCGTTATGAGATGGCACGTACCGTAGAAGATATATTGGCGAGAAGGGTACGGGCACTTTTTCTGGATGCTCGGGCCGCCATAGACATGACCGAAACAGTTGCCGAAATTTTGGCGATAGAACTGGGTAAAGACGATTTGTGGAAACAAGACCAGATAAGATCCTTTAAAAACCTGGCTAGCAATTATGTATTGGAAAAGGATGATATAATCACAAAAGAGCCCTTAAAAGCAATTAAACAACCTAATTTTTAATCTTTTAATATGGATGATAAAAAGACCAAATATATACTTGCCCTCGATCAGGGAACCACGAGTTCACGCGCAATCGTTTTCGATAAACGGGGGCAGATTATCTCTGTAGCGCAAAAGGAGTTTACACAGATTTTTCCCAAACCTGGCTGGGTAGAACATGATCCTGCCGAAATCTGGTCTACGCAAGCTGGGGTAGCTGCCGAGGCCATCACAAAAAAAGGGCTTGCCGCAAAAAACATCGCTGCAATAGGCATTACAAACCAGCGCGAAACAGTGGTTGTGTGGGACAAAAACACAGGAAAACCTCTTTATAATGCAATTGTTTGGCAGGATAAACGTACCGCCGATTATTGTGACCAGATCAAGAAAGACGGAAAAGCACAAATGATCAAAGAAAAAACGGGGCTCATCATCGACTCCTATTTTTCGGGTACTAAAGTAAAATGGATATTGGACAATGTGGACGGGGCTCGAGAAAAAGCCGAGGCAGGAGACCTGCTCATGGGTACCATTGATACTTGGCTGATCTGGAATTTTACTGATGGTGATCTTCATGTTACCGATGTGACAAACGCTTGTAGAACCTTATTCTTTAATATCAATACCATGAGTTGGGATGAAGAGCTGTTAGATTATTTTGAGGTGCCCAAATCCATGATGCCCGAGGTGAAAGATTCAAGTGAGATCTACGGCTACAGCAAAACCACCGGATTTACCGCAGAGGTTCCCATCGCCGGAATAGCTGGGGATCAGATGGCCGCCCTTTTTGGGCAAATGTGCACCAAAAGAGGATTGGTCAAAAACACATACGGTACGGGGTGTTTTATGCTCATGAATATCGGTGAAAAACCTATTCTTTCTGAAAACAACCTGCTTACCACAGTCGCCTGGCGTATCAATGGAAAAACAAATTATGCACTTGAAGGCAGTATCTTCGTTGGTGGTGCGGTTGTACAGTGGCTTCGGGATGGGCTGGGAGTTATCAAAAAGTCTGAACATGTAGAAAAGCTTGCACAACAGGTTGAAGATACCGGTGGAGTATATTTTATACCCGCATTTGCGGGATTGGGCGCCCCACACTGGAATCAGCGGGCTCAAGGAACCATTTTTGGTATTACCCGTGGCACGACAGACAGCCATATCGCCCGGGCAGCTCTTGAATCTATCGCCTATCAGACGATGGATATATTAAAAGCCATGGCGGCAGATTCAGGAATAGAGATCCAGGAACTGCGCGTGGATGGGGGGGCTTCGGTCAATGATATGCTCATGCAGTTCCAGGCCGATGTGCTGGGAACGACCACTATACGTCCGAAGGTGACCGAAACCACAGCGCTAGGTGCGGCATACCTCGCCGGTCTTGCCGTGGGGTACTGGAAAGACGAGGATGAGATCCGAGATATATGGGAGGAGGAAAAAAGATTTTCACCCCAGAAAAACCAAAATGAAATTGAAACAGGAATAAGGGGCTGGTACAGAGCCGTAAAGGCCCTTGAGTTCTGGACAGAAATATAAAAATTGAATTATGACGCCATTTATTGCAGAAATTTTGGGAACGGCAATTTTGATCTTGCTTGGTGGAGGAGTTGTTGCCAATGATATTTTAAAAGGGACAAAAGGCGGCGGGGGCGGCTGGATTACCATAACAACAGCTTGGGGGCTTGCGGTATTCGCAGGCGTGGTCATTGCCGGTCCCATTAGCGGGGCACATCTCAATCCTGCGGTTACGCTGGGGCTTGCCATTGCAGGCAGTTTTCCCTGGGCAGATGTACTTCCTTATATATTGGCCCAGTTTATTGGCGCAATGATAGGTGCCACACTCGTGTACATGATGTATAAGGATCATTTTGATATTACAGATGATCCTGGGTTAAAACGTGCTGTATTTTGTACAGATCCCACAATCCGTAATAATTTCAGGAACATGCTGAGCGAAATTTTAGGCACATTTGTTTTATTGATCTGCGTGTTTTATTTCGCTGATGGAAGCATTAACGATGGCACGCAGACCACTAAAGTAGGCCTAGGATCCATAGGTGCCATCCCGGTGGCTTTCGTGGTCTGGGGCATAGGGCTTTCCCTAGGCGGTACCACCGGCTATGCCATTAATCCGGCAAGGGATCTCGGGCCGCGCATCATGCATGCGATCCTTCCCATAAAGGGAAAAACAGACAATGGGTGGGGCTATTCCTGGATACCGGTGTTGGGCCCGATAATCGGTGCGGCACTGGCCGCCTTTTTATATTTATTCCTTAAATAGCTTTTTATGAGATTATTCCTGTGGTTCCTTCTCTCAACTTTCCTGGCGGTTTCTGGCTTTAGTCAGAAAACAACAATGGCCATTGATACGGCTTATAGACCCAAAACCTATGATCAACAGGTTGCACAGTTTAAAAGTTACCCAAATGCGGACAATGATATTATATTTTTAGGGAATAGTATAACAGCGCGAAATCATTGGGAAGAGCTGTTACAGATGCCAAATGCCAAAAACAGGGGGATTTCTGGAGATACAAGTTTTGGTATTTTAGAGCGGCTAGATGAAGTAACTGAAGGAAAACCCGCAAAAATTTTCCTGTTAATCGGCATAAATGATATTTCCCGCAATTTTCCGGATACATTGATCATTGCAAACTATACCAAAATTATAAAGCGCATCAAGACAGCATCTACCAAGACCAAAATTTATGTGCAAACGATTTTACCCGTCAATGCGAAATTTGGAGTTTATAAAAACCACTATAATAAAGATGCGCATATTTTAAAGGTTAATGACGCCATTAAAGATTTGTCAAAAAAGGAAAATCTTACGTTGATCGAGTTGCATGATCGTTTTCTGAATTCTCAAGGCGCTCTGGACGCACGTTATACTGAAGAGGGGCTGCATCTTAACAGTAAGGGCTATGTGCGATGGGCAAAAATATTAAGACCTTATCTTCAAGATTGAACAAATTGGGATTAAACATCCTAAAACTGGAGTTTTTTATAGAGATAACCCGTTTTTTCTAATTAATTAAACTTCTTTAATTTAATAAAGTAGCTTATTTTAATTGCGGTTCTGCGATGAAAACGAGCTCTTATTTCATCTAAAATACACTCAATTTATCTTTTGCTTACAAAAGTGCCGCCCGTGTTAAATTCTATTCTATAGGACGGATTTCCATCGCAAATCCTCCTCCTCCGACCATTTTTATGGTTTTATGATCCCCTTTTTTAACGGATATAGTCGTTTTTTCCAGGCGATCTGGATCGTCTAGCGTTGCTAGGCTGTCCTGATAGATCGTAGCTTTATAAGTTATATTATTTTCTAAAAAATCGAAGTCAAGGTCAATCTCGCGGTCATGACTATTATTGATCCCACCCACGTACCAATTTTTAGATTTTTTTCTGGCTATTACTGCATATTCTTGAAGTTTTCCCTGGCAAAAATGAGTCTGATCCCATGATGTGGATACCTTGGTAACAAATTCAAAGCCCGGTTGGTTTTCATAAGCTTTCGGAAAATCTGCCACCATGCTGAGGTAACTTTCCAACACCACGTACATACCAAGCATGTGGCAGCGCGTTCCGCCCATGAGCGGTCGTGTATACTGCGTTTTAAAGTTTTCTTTGGTTACCGCCCTAAACCCTCCCAAGTGATAATCTGTTGGGCCGGCTAGCATGCGTGTATAGACGATATTGAGGTCATGCTCCGGACTTATAGGTGTTGATCGCCATTTATTCTGCTCATAATTGTGCGTGCCTTCCCGGGTGAATTCGTTGGGAAAGGCGCGGTGAAGACCCACCGGTTTAAACGCACCATGAAACTGGATATACAACTTGTGCCTTGCAGCGCTTTTCAAGATATCCTCCATAATTTTGACCATTTCCTGATCATCCCTATTGATAAAATCGACCATGAGCCCTTTGATTCCCCAAGCTTCATATTGTGTAAATGCTTCTTCCAGTTGTGGATAGAGCGCTTTCCAATTTACCCAAACATCTACGCCCACACCCTTCGATTTTGCGTAATCGCACACCCGCTTCATATCGAGTGAAGCAACGGGTTTGGTGACATCTGTATTGGGTCCTACGGAAGAATAACCGGCAGCATCGGTTTGATACCAGGCAAAACCGCCATAGCCTATTACCGCATGATAGGGGATATTATTTTTGGCACAAAAATCTATGTAATATTTATTGGTTGCAAAGTTAACGCCCGGCGCAAACGTGGTGTCTGGCACAATATCCCCGTTCCACCAGTGGAAATCGGTCTTGCCGGGCTTTATCCAGGACGTGTCATCAACCTCTAGGGGGTCGCTCACATTGGTAATTATATTGCTTTCAATAAAATCTCCTATCTCATCGCTGATCATAATTACGCGCCATGGACTTTTATGCGGTAGATCGGCTTTTACCTTAATTTCCTGTTGCCCTTGAAGCGGTGACAACTGACTCACGAGCTTTCCGTCTTTCTTTTTAAGATACATCCCGGCATAATCTCGCAGGTTAGCTTCGGTTATGGCCATAAAAACCTGATCAGAATAATTAAAAAGGGCGGGCATATCAAGAAGTGTGTCCTTTTTGATCTCATTAAATGGCACAATATTATATAAGCCCTCATGATCATTGTTGTAGTTGCCCCACCACAGGGAATATACTGTTGGATTTTGGCTAATATTGAAGAAGGTGAGTTCATCAGTCAGCTCAAAGGATTTCCAGTTTTTTTGTTCTGGAAATTCATAACGAAAAGCCACACCATCGTTATAAACCCGAATTATAAACACAAGTTTGCGCCCCGACCCAGAACCTTCCTGCAGATCTATGCGCAGTTCATTGCATGTATTACTGATGTGCTTTGATTTGCCCACAACGAGATCGTACTTTTCGTTGATCTTCTTCTTTGTGGAGTGACTGATAGTCAAGTCTTTTAAAGGTCCGTTTTCCTTAAAATTCAGGGATAAGGCGGATGCATCAATGACGTTTTTTCCCTTATAGGAAATACTGTAGGAGGCTTGAGCATCGCTAATACTATAGGAATACTTGATTTTACCATTTGGGGATTTGACATCAAACTTTTTTTGAGCATGCGTGACTGAACACAATAGAAAGAGCAGGAGCGCCCATTTAAGTTTTTTGTTTAGATCTTCTACATATAAAGAATACAAGTTTGACTTCGCCATTTTTTGATATTAAGTTAAGGTGGGATTATTCCGTGTCTATAATATACTTCATTGTTTGAATCTTCTTGAAGAGAGCCTAAAGCCTATTGCCAGATTTTAAAGGGAGGTTTCTATACACTCGCCGTACTTGGAATATAATTGATTTTCAAGATAACATACAATGTCTTCAATTTCCCGGTAATGTCTTCAATTGAGAAAAATACTCCTCATATTTCGGAAAAAATGCATGATCGGTAAGAATGATGCTTGTCTCATTATTGTTCCAGATAGCATTGTTTGTAAAATTCTGTGTACCGGTAATGACCATATTGTGATTACCATTTTTAAAACTACCGTTAATAAGCATCACCTTCATGTGTATATTGATTTGAGAGGTGTTGTAAATCTTAACATATGCTCCCTGATCTTGAATATCCTTTAAGCCAGTGAGGATTTTAGGGCCTTTATTACTGGTTTTTGTAATGATTTCAACGTTTGCTCCCTGCGATACTAACTCTTCCAATTTATTAAGAATGGAGATGCGTGAGTCTGACCAGTCTGACATACCTACTTGTATGCTTGTTGCACTGGGATCTTTAATATTGTTTAAAATCTCGATAAAAGTGTCTTCCCCATAACGTTCGCCATTTTTTCTTTTTGGATAGAAATATGCGGAAAGATCTCCGGAACCACTATTATATTCGGTGTAGGCATAATTTTTCATTCCAGCTGCGCTATGGTCTTTCAGGGAGTTCCAGTACGATAAGTAGGCATTGTAAAGTCCAGTATCAGCAAAAATTACCGCATCCTGAATTTTGCTCAGCGATATCTGTTCAAAATTATGTGACGTCTGAAAAACCACATTTTTGAGTGGTTCACCTTCAGTGGTGATTTCAGAAAAAAGCACAAACTTGTTATGGTTTATGGCTGTTGAGCTGCAATCATTTTTTATTTGGACGATCTGGATATCGTCTCCCCAGCTGTTAATTTCATTGACAGTCTCCTCGTTATTGCTCCTGTCGCTGGCATCAACCATTACGTTTAGGTTCACCTTTCGAAGATAAGCTTTTCGCAATGCCAGCAATATGGGTTTATAGTCAAACAAATAAATAGATACATGTATAGACGCCCCCTGTGGTACAGCGTCTATATAATTGATGAGATTTTGGGCGATTACAGGGGATTCCTCGCCATTTTTTATTTTTTGAAGATCAGCAAATAATACTTGTGGGCTTTGAGCCTGTGCATTAGTAAGCGGCGTGAGTAAAGCACTGGGTTCTTTAAGCGTAACTGAATCATTATCTGAATTGGAACACGCATTAAATGTGATTAAAAGACTTAAAAGTATGTAAACTAATTTTTTCATGATTGAGCTAGTGTTTGTTAGGCGCTGTGAGTTAGTTGTTTAAAGAATTTTTCTTGGTTTGCGCAGAAAGTTTACGAAAGCATAAAGTTGAGTTAATATAGAAAATACTGTTAATTTCTATTTTTAACAATTTCATTTTAAACATTTTTTAAAACAAATCGAAACAAATGTATTATAAAAGAAACTAACAAAAATTAATTTTTTAGAATTTATGCTAAATTATCCTATTTATTTGCATAATTAACTATATTTGACTTTCGAAAAATAATAATAATAATATTTCGAAACTATACATAAATTTAAATTAATAATATTACGAAAGGAGTAGAGCAGAAAACTGAGCATTTTATATTGACTAAAGGTTACCACTTATGAAAAAAACACGATACTTATTTCTTTTGATACTTTTATGTTGTTCTCCACTTTGGGCACAGCAAACTACCATAACCGGTTTGGTATTGGATCAGCAAGGTCTACCGCTTCCCGGCGCCACGGTGACGGAAAAAGGGACTAATAAAGGGACGACTACAGATTTTGACGGCAAGTTTAGTTTACAGGTTTCAAATCCCGATGTTATGGTAGTGATCTCTTTTATAGGTTTTGATACTAAAGAGATACAGGCTAATGATCCCGCAATTTCCCGTATAACCCTGCAGGAGAGCATCAATGCTCTTAACGAAGTGGTTGTAACTGCACTGGGGATCACAAGGGAGGAGAAATCATTGGGGTATTCTGTGGGAAAAGTTGATAGTGATGAACTTACTAAGACTGTTTCGGGCAACTGGTTGAATTCGATGTCCGGAAAAGTGCCCGGCCTCACCCTCGACAATGCGGGTTCTGGCCCTACAGGTTCCCTGCGGGTCGTGTTACGGGGGGATCAATCTTTAAATTATGGAAGTAATGAAGCTCTTTTTGTAATTGATGGCGTACCTGTTACCTCGGGAACAACCGCCACGCGTGGCAATAGTAATTATGCCCAGGCTGATGCACCGGTTGATTTTGGTAATGCTGCCAGTGAGATCAACCCCGAGGATATAGAATCTGTATCTGTATTAAAGGGTCCCGCAGCGAGTGCGCTTTATGGATCAAGAGCGGGGAATGGTGCTATCATCATCACCACAAAATCAGGAAAAAAAGGGAGAGGCCTTGGAATAACCTTAAATTCTACGATCAATTTTGAAAAAGCGGGATATTTTCCCGAATTTCAAAAACAATATGGCAATGGCTCAGATAGTGGCCTAGATCCTTATTCCTTTTGGGAACTGTCAGCCGATATGGCTCCCGATGGTATACCGGTAGAGCGTCATTATTCCCGTTATACTTTTGGTGAGGAATTTGACCCTCAAAAAATGCGCTATCTCTACGCTTCCAAAAATTGGGAAACGGGTCAGTTTCAAAAATTACCATGGGTGTACCAGGATGACTGGTATACCGGTCTTTTTAAAACCGGGGTAACCTCAAGGAACTCCGTTACGCTTTCTGGTGGTAATGAGACTACCAGTACGCGCTTATCTGTCACTGATGTGAAAAATGAATGGATTCTTCCTAATACCGGTTATAAACAGAAAAATGTCGCTCTTTCTTTCAATACAGAGCTAAACGATTATATCAGTCTGAACACGAAGGTAAATTACCTTCGCAAAGAAAGTGATAATATACCCGTGAGCGGTTATGATGAGACTAGTGTGATGTATGATCTTGCCTGGGGATTTAATGTCAACAGTATTAATGACTGGAAAAATGAATATTTTGATGGTCGTTTTAATTATGAAAATTATTCCGCGCAAGGAGATGATGGAAAAAGTTTAGTGTTCCCTTCATCCAATTCATATAATCCCTACCGTGTACTTTATGAAGAAGTCAATCCATTAGAGAAAGACAGGGTTTATGGAAGTATGGGCCTAAATTTTAAGTTGTATAAAGGGCTTACCCTTGATTTACGATCTGGTCTTGACTGGTCCAATGAGTTTCGTACCCAGCAAAAACCATTTTATACCACCGGAAGGCCTACAGGATTCTACAGGGAGCAAACCATTAGAAGGTATGAGTTTAACAATGAGTTTTTACTGACCTATAAAAATAATAAGGTAGCTGACAGCAAGTTCGGCCTGACCACCGTGCTGGGCGGTAATAGTAGATACTCTCAGTATTTCCGTGACCAAATATCTCTTTATGAATTAGGGGATGAAGGGGTTTACCATACTGAAAATTTACCACAAGGTGTTTTCCCTAACCCCTACAATTACCATAGTAAAAAGGAAGTGAACAGTCTTTACGGTCTTGCATCATTGAGCTGGGATGATACCTATTTTGTAGATATTACCGCGCGGAATGACTGGTCAAGTACACTTTCACCCAAGAACTGGTCGTTCTTCTATCCTTCTGTAGCCACCAGTATTTTGCTGGACAAAGCCTTTAATTTAGAAGAATCTGCGTCTTGGGTAGATTTGCTCAAACTACGTTTTTCCTGGGCCAATGTCGGGAATGATACCTCGCCGTATTCCCTTGATCAATATTATGGCAATACTTCTTATCCTGGAGGATATACGCTTCCCGGGACGATCCCCGACCCATTCATCAAACCGGAGAATGTTGAAAGTTGGGAAACTGGACTCGAAGGGCACTTTTTCCAAAACCGTATCTCTTTTGATCTTGCCCTGTATTACTCCTCTACAACAGATCAGATTGTATCTGTAGATACAGACCAGATTACCGGTGCGACCGGTTTAAAGATCAATGCCGGGGAGATTGTCAATAAAGGAATTGAAGTTTCTGGCACATTTGTACCCATAAGAAACAATGATTTTACATGGTCTTTTGACCTGAACTGGTCTAGAAACTATAATGAGTTGGTAAGCCTTCAGGATGGCTGGGATCCCGATGAGCCCCTGCAGACTGATTTAGGTACGACTATAGGCGGCCGGGTTTACGTTTATTCCTACCTGGGTCAAGAAATGAATGTCATTTATGGCCGCGGTTTTCAGAAAGCTCCTGAAGGTTCAACATATTTGGATGATGCTGGTAATCAGGTGGATGCTTCTGGTATGGATCTGGTAGATGAAGATGGCTACCCCATTCTTGATGCAAATCCCGATAGAAAGATAGGTAATGTAAATCCAGATTGGAGGGCGGGGATGACCCAAAACTTCAGATACAAAAACCTAAGTCTTTCTGCGACTTTTACCGGACAGTATGGCGGTAATACCTTTTCAGTGACCAATTTTGCCCTTTCCTATCAAGGAAAATTAAAAAACTCGCTACCGGGACGTTATGACGGGCTGGTGCACGAGGGGGTAAATGCGGTTCAAAATCCTGATGGCACAACTACGTATACTAAAAATAAGACCGTGACCAGCGACATACAGACCTACTATAACTCTTATGTCTGGAACCGAAACAATACAGAATCAAATACGTTTGACACCTCCTTTATTAAATTAAGGGAGTTAAGATTGGGCTATAGCTTTCCCAAAGAAATTATGAAAAAAACCGGATTTCTTCAGAATGCTGATATTGGCATTTTTGGCTCAAATCTCTGGATGTGGACCAATTTTCCCCAGTATGATCCCGAGGCAGGTTCACTGAATGGAAGCGATATTCACAGGGGCATTGAGGCGATGACCTTTCCCTTTACCCGATCTTATGGGGTTAATGTAAAACTCTCTCTTTAATAATATTTCTATGAAAATCATCAACAAAATTATAATGATCTTGGTTCTTTTGGTATGCTTAACGGCATGTACCGCCAATTTTGAAGAGATCAATACCAATCCCAATACGACCACCGTAGGCGGGATTAAGGCGAGCAGTCTCTTTGAACCACTCTTGTATGACGGGGCCAATTATTGGGTGAATTATACATGGTTCTGGAACGACGAGCTTATACAATTTACCGCATTTACCGGCGGTACCACGCGCCAGGAGCACCGCTATTTTATAAGTGATGGAAACTGGCAAAGCGTTTGGAACACCTACTCGCGCTATGCCAATAATACGGTGCACATGCATGAACTGGCTCTTAAAGATGGTGATCGCTCTCTTGAGGCCATATCCTTTACCCTAAAGGTGCTCTTTCTGTCAAACCTTACCGATATGTACGGAGATATCCCGTATTCTGAAGCCTTTCAGATACGCGATGGAGGTACCAGAAAACCGAAATTTGATGCGCAGCGCCAGGTGTATGAGCAAATGTTTAAGGAGCTGGACTCTGCCAATACTATTTATAAAGAGCGCCCTGTATTTTTAAAACCGGGCCTTGATGGGATGTATGGAGGCTCAATGGAAAAATGGCAAAAATTCAATAACTCTCTTTACTTGAGGTTACTGATGCGGGTGAGTGGACGTAGTGAAATAAATGCGGGGGCCAAAATGACTGAAATTATCAACCATCCGCAGGACTATCCCATTTTCACGTCAAATGACGATAATGCTACCGTTAATTTTACAGGGACTGATCCCTATCGAAATTACTTTGCCAACACTAATGAGGGCGATTTCACAAGTTCAGGACGTAAACTCACCGAACAGCTTATCAAAATGACCGTAGTTACCGAAGGTGATGCGCAGACATATCAAGATCCCAGACTTGCCATAATTGGGAAGAAAAATCCAAGCGCCCAGACAAATCCTGATGGCAAATGGATAGGTACCGTGGCCGGCGTCAAAGAAGAGAATCGCAGTGATGTTGACCGGGGCACTTCGTGGCTTAATGCGGCGGTGCTGGCTAGGGCCGATGCCCCAGGATATTTTATGGATTATGCAGAGGTACAGTTTATTCTTGCCGAAGCTGCCCAGCGCGGTCTGATTCCCGGTGGTGACTCCCAGGCGAGGGACTTTTATAATGCCGCCCTTACTGCTTCAGTAAATAAATGGGCCCAATTGGGGCAGTACAGTGATCCGCCGGTGACAGTTTCTGATGATGATATCACAACATTTCTGGCCTCTGATTTGGCCTCCTGGGACACACACCCAGATAAATTACAACTTATTGGCAATCAGAAATTCCTTTCCCTTTTTTGGGTAGGTATGGAGGCCTATCATGAATATCGCCGTACTGGATATCCCGAACTGACCATAGGCGCCGGCGCCAATTTTAACGACTTTATCCTACCCACACGCTTTGCGTATCCAAATACCACGATGGCGACCAATGGGGCTAACGCTCAAGAAGCTTTGGATCGCATGGGTGGCGACAATACGATGAAAACCCCAGTCTGGTGGAGTAAACAAGCTATTGAAGAAGGCAAATAGCCCTTCTTTTAAACCAGAAAAGAGCTGATAATTTTTTAGAAATAAATTAAAAAGGTAATCATGAAAACCACTAACCGCTTAATCCCAAAACTTGATCAGTATTTCTCTCTTGGGATGTTAATAATTATGCTGTGCTCACTTTTGTCATGTTCCAGTGATGATGAGAATGCCGGTGATCCTTATTTTGGGATTGAGGGGAATCCCACGCAATTATCAGTTGGGATAGATGGGGCTGAAGAGGAATACCTGGTACGCGCCAGTGGCTCTTGGGAAGTCGTACCGCAAACCGAAACTGACTGGGTAAGGGCCTTCCCAAACAAAGGGGAGGATGATGGGATCTTTAAGTTTATCGTAAAAGAGAACCTGGGCTTTGAGAACCGGAGTGCGGATTTCAAATTTTTGCTTAACGGTGTAGAGCAACCTGCAATTTTTAAAATATCCCAGGAAAAAAATACTCCCTTCCTGGAGATTGAAGGACGCACTGAACTGAATGCCCTTGCAGATGAGCAAACCCTTACCATACCCGTAAATACCAATGTGGATTGGTCCTACTCATTTGGCGATGTACAATGGTTACAAAAGCAGGACGGATCTGAAGACGAAATAAATATTTTGGTCAATAAAAATAAAGGTCCTGAGCGTACTGCCGTTATTACCGTCAGCTCCGCACAATATCCAGACCTTACTACTGAGGTCACAATAATCCAATCTTCGGGCAATGTGGTGCTCGAAGAAAATTTTAACTGGCTAACCTATGGGACCAATATTCCCTATGTAACTACTGGAGAAACCCGTTTTGATTCCTGGACTCCTGATGAAGTTGCCATGGGATGGACCAGTAGTCCCAATGAAGCCAGTAGTGACCAGCCGGTATTATATGCTCGTCTTGGGTTTGTTAAACTTGGTAAAACAGGATATGGCGGAGACCTTGTTTCGCCAAAACTTTCAAAAATTGAAGGTACAGCCACAGTAAAAGTGACCTTTAAAGCTGCGGGCTACATCTCTGCTGGCGGGACTAAAGATGACAATATTTTACGTGTATCCACAGTAGGACCTGGTGAAACTGATGTTTCTGAGTTTGTCATTGATAATTATCCCAACGATAAAGATGCAGATGATCAAGGGGTTGAGAACAATATTTGGGATCCGGCAAGAGCGTATACTTTTACAGTTACTGGGGCCACAGCAGAAACACAAATAAGATTTCTATCCAATAAATTTGACCTTAAGGGAGTAGGCAAAGGTAAAAACCGAATTTTTCTGGATGATATCAAAGTAGAATCCATGGTGCCTTGATATGTGCTGATCATTAATTAAGATTTTTTAAAACAAATACGTTATTGATCAGGAATGTCATAAAAGCATATCAGTTTATATTGTGAATTATTAAATTTCAGAAGTTTTATTCCTAATTTTCAATTGATTTATTTCATGAATCTGAGATTTTCGCATTGATTAAAATCCAAAAAAAAAAATCTTTAATTACAATTATTATGCGCAAAGTTTTCCTTTTTGCCGTTGCAGTGACCCTCATAGGTTGTGATAACGGTATAACCAAGTTTAATGACAATCCGGTAATCTCGCACCGCGGCGCCTGGAAAAAAGCCGGGCTTCCCAAAAATTCTCTCGCCTCCTTAAAAGAGGCTATAAGGTTGGGTACACATGGATCAGAATTCGATGTTCATCTTACTCAAGATGATACGCTCGTTGTGAACCATGACGACGATTTTTTTGGAATTGATATCGAAACGGCAACTTACGGTGAACTTTTGTCTAAAAAATTGCCTAATGGAGAACATATCCCAACCGTAGAAGAATATCTTAGGGCGGGGATGAACCAAAACGGAACAAAGCTTATTTATGAAATTAAAACCTCCACACAGGGCGAGGAGCGCAGCCTAAAATTGACCAGGAAATCTGTGGAGTTGGTCAAAAATTTAAATGCCCAGAAATGGGTTGAATATATCTGCTTTGATTTTAATGTGGGGAAACTTGTGCACGAGTTGGATCCCGATGCCCAGGTCGCTTATCTTAAAGGCGATAAATCACCCGAGGAAGCAAAAAAAGCTGGTTATACCGGTCTAGATTATCATTACTCGGTTTATGATGAGCATCCTGACTGGATCAATAAAGCACATGACCTTGGCCTGACCATTAATGCCTGGACCGTTGATAAACCGGAAGTAATGAAAAATTTGCTTGATCAGCAGGTAGAATATATCACTACAAATGAACCACAAATGCTGATGGATATTCTAAAAAAGAATGAGGGTGATGCTGCCAAAAATTAAATTAAATCTCGCGGCTATCATCTTTCTTTTTTGCTGCACAAATATATTCTCACAGGACTATAAGCATATTGCGGGCTGGGATGCTGATATCAATCAAAAATTAGAGAGCTTTCTCAATGCTTCTCGAGTACTAAAAGAGCGTAAGGTCGCAGTTTTTGATTGTGATGGGACTTTATTTGGACAAGTACCCTATTATTTGGCAGATGAGGCTATTTATGATTATGCGCAAACCCGATATGCAGGAAAAAAAGACAGCCTTTCGCGAGTCAAAATGGCGATCATTGATACATTATTGCACGGCAACAATGTGGGGACGGAGTATGTAAAACGTCGAATCGATTTTCTTTCAGGACTTATGGCAAATGAGGTAGAAAATATAGGGAAACAAGAATTTCAGGAAAAGTATTCAATGAAATTTTATCCCGAAATGCGCGAATTGCTGGCCAACCTTAAGGATTATGGATTTGAGATTTGGGTATTGACCGCCTCGCCAGAGTTGTTGTACCAGGAGTTTGTAAGTGAAAACCTGGGTATTCCAAAAAACAGAATTTTGGGGGTCAAATCCGTCATTAAGGATAATAAAATCACCGATCATCTGGTTTTGCCCATTCCGCAAGACGAAGGAAAGGCCGAAGCCATACAGACATTTATAAAGGTAAAGCCATTATTTGTGGCAGGCAACAGTAGGGGCGATATGGAGATGATGAATGAATCGGCCGGTATCAAATTAATAGTAAACCCCAATGCTGATAAGATCGAAAAGGGGAGTGGTGCCGGGGACATGCAGGGATATTCCGTTAAGCAGTATTGGCAGAAAAATGGCGCGTTAACCGTGTACTGTAATGACGTGGCAGAGGGTTTTCAAACTTACACTACTGGCAGTTTAAAGATCAAAGCAAACACGAGCAATCTGAAACCTGTAAAAGCTGCACACTAAAGGAGATTTTTAAATTTCCGCTTTTAAATCCAATCAGCTGTTTTATCAGACAGCGTCTGGGAAAGCTGATTCCGGCTCAATGACTATTGGGAGCTATCCGCTCAGCATCCTATGCAGCAGATACGAAATCCGGAATCAATCTGGTAATCACTACTATTATTGGCACGAAAATCATGTTTAAAAAGCTAAAAAACAATCCTTAAATACGGATTTTGCCTTAGAATAGACACTTTTTAAACAATGGTAACCGTGACACCAAGATCTTCCAAGGAGTTTTTGGTGAAATCACTGATCCTGTCGTCTGTGATGACTTCATCGATATGATCTATCCCACAGATCTTACCAAAGCCTCTTTTACCAAATTTGGAAGCATCCGCCAAAACGATGGTTTTTTGTGAAATCTTCATCATTTCCCGGTTTAGTTTGGCTTCCATCATATTGGTTGTGGTAAAACCAAAATCTAGATCGATACCATCTACCCCGAGAAAGAATTTGGTACATGAGAAATCTGACAGAATTTTTTCTGCGTACATTCCCGTGACTGAGGAGGATCTTTTTCTTAGGTTTCCTGCGAGTTGGATGACGTCAATTTCCAGATGATTGTTCAGTTCCAGAGCAACGTTTAAAGCAGATGTAATTACGGTTAGGCTTTCTTTGGGCTCAATACATTTCGCAAAAGAAAGAACCGTGGTGCCAGAGGCTATTAAAATGGAATCATCAGGAGTTATCCTTTTGGCAGCTTCCTTTCCTATCTTTATTTTTTCTGAAAAATGAATTTTTTCCTTTTCACTTACATGTTTGTCGATCGCATACGGGTTGTTTAAGGTCGCACCGCCATGTATTCTATATAAGAGACCTTTTTCCTCCAGTAATCTTAAATCTTTGCGTATTGTAACCGAAGAGACATCCAATTCATCACATAATTTTTGAACTTTTACCTGCTCTTCATTATTTATTTTTTCGATTATGGCCCTGTGCCGATGTATGGTATCCATGTACTTATAAAATTATTTCAACTGTTTTCTGAAAAATAGCGTTTTTTCGAATAAAAATCCCTTTGTAGGCTGGTTTTATACAAAAAATTACGCGGTTTTTTTGGTGTATCTATTTGGAAATGGTAAACAAACAAATTTTAATCATCCAATTTTATTTCGGCGAAATCAAGTTTTTTATCAGATTTAAAAAAAAGATAAAAATCCCCATTTTTAACAGAATTTTTTAAAACTAAATTGATATGTGATTTGTAACATTTTGATATTTATTTAGAATAAAAAGTTCCGAATTTTAAGATTAATCTCAATATTTCCACAAATTTTACAGTATTTGCCACATTTTTAGCAATCCCAAAATTATTTGCTTCCTAGGTTTGTACAAATATTAGCAAAATCTTAAGAGTTGAATTTCACTTTGATAATCAAAAGGCATATCTCCAAATGGATTATAGCCTTTTAAATAAGTTCTTTCATGATTAAAAATTTTACTTATTTAAAAATTGAAAACTATTTCCCCATAAATGTGATCTTATATTTATCATTAAATAAGTGGATGATTACATTTTCCCGAACGTTTTTTTATTTACTTATTGTATACAACGTTTGCGCCACATCAGATGCTCATGCTTCTGAAAAAATTAGCCGTTTTCAAGACCCTATTACTATAAAAGGGACGGTAAGGGATGAGTTGGGCCAACCGATGATAGGGGTTACCATTGTAGAAGATGGCACCTCTAACGGAACGCTGACCAACTTTGATGGGGAATTTGCGCTTACTGTAAGTGAAGATTCTACAATAAAAGTCACGTTTGTAGGGTATAAGCCACAATTGATAGGAAATCTTTCTGCCGGTATGGACCCCTTGGAAATCAATATGGAACTCGATGTGGCCAGTCTGGATGAAGTGGTCATAGTGGGATATGGAGAGCAGAAAAAAGAAAGTGTGGTTGCCGCAATCTCGCAGGTAGATGGCGAGGAAATACTCAAAACGGGAGCGACAACCAATGTATCAGAATCATTACAAGGTCTTTCACCAGGAGTGACCGTTATCAATAGTGATGGTCTGCCCGGCAAAGGAGCAAATGGAATACAGATCAGAGGCGTAGGCACCTGGGCAAATACTGATCCGCTTATTATTGTAGATGGAATAGAACGGGATTTTAATAGCATAGATCCTAGTGAGATTGAGACCATCTCAATTTTAAAAGATGCTTCTGCAACAGCGGTGTTTGGGGTAAGGGGAGCTAATGGTGTAATCATGATTACAACAAAACGTGGCAGAACTGGCGATCCAAAGTTCAATTTTTCTTCAAATTTTGGATTTAAATTTCCTACTAAAAACAAAGAGCCTACCAACTTCATTACTACCATGAGAATGTATAATGAGGCCGCGGCGAATGACCGGTTATGGGGAAATCAAATACCAGGATCTGTAATTAGTGCCTGGGAGCAAAATATAGATCAGGCGGGCCCATATAACCCCTATTTTCCACAAATAGACTGGTGGGATGAAATTATAAGGAATTTTGGATTTCAACAGCAATATAACCTCAATGTGAGTGGTGGTACAGAATCAATGAGGTACTTTGGATCATTGGGATATGTTAAAGATGGTGATATTTTCAATACAGATTCACAAAGTGCAGATTTTGATCCAGATTTTGGTTATGAGCGTTATAACTGGCGTTTTAACCTGGATTTTGACATAACGAAGACTACACAATTCTCGATTAATTTTGCTGGAAACTTTAGAAACAGGCTACAACCTTTCTTTGGCCCTGGTGATAATGTAATTTATAGCAAAATCCACACACTTCCCTCAAACATTTTTCCTATTAAATATCCAGATGGTGAATGGGGGGATTCTGCCGCTGGAGGTCAAAATTTTATTGTACTTCTTAATGAAGGGGGGCAAGAAATCCATAAAGCTTATCAAGGTTTTTATGATGCAAAGCTTAATCAAAAACTTGATTTTGTAACCAAAGGATTATCGGCAGAAGCCAAAATCGCATTCACTTCAAACTCCAGTTATTTTTCGGCAAAGAGGCGTGATAGATCAACAATGGGAAATGCCAGTTTGGGGTCTGAGGTGCGGTATTATAGAAATTATGATATCACCAATCCTATCGTTCAAGAAGATGGAAGCATAGAATATCCACTTCTATCAGAAGTACGCTGGCCCACATCTGAATATCAAGGCGGAAAACCTATTGTTACCAACTATGATTCTTTTAGAGGGTATGGCAGGAGACTTTTCTATCAATTTTCTACAAATTATAAAAGAACTTTTGGAAAGCATGCGGTAACTGCACTTGCCCTAATGAACAGACAGACTGAGGTGAATGCGGGGGAAGCCTTAGTTTACGACTTTCCTTCATATAGAGAAGATTGGGTAGGAAGGGTAACTTATGCTTATGATAGAAAATATCTGCTTGAGGTCAATGGAGCTTACACCGGATCTGAAAAATTTGCCCGGGGAAAAAGATTTGGATTCTTCCCATCATTTGCTGTGGGATGGGTATTATCTAAAGAACCTTTTATAAACAAAATAACAGGCAACGCCCTAGACTTTTTTAAAGTACGTTATTCTCAGGGTGAACAAGGGAGCGATACTGGAGCACCACGGTTTGCCTATACCCAGATTTACTCATCAGGGGGTAATGTGCCTTTGGGTTATGACAATAGAACGAACTATGGACCTCTTTATCAGGAGGGTAAAGCTGCCAATCCTGATCAAACCTGGGAAACGAGTTTAAAACAAAATCTAGGTTTTGAGATTAAAGTTTTAGATAAAAGATTATCGGGAACATTAGATCTATATACCGAAAACCGCAGGGGTATTCTAATGAATTACAGGACAATTCCCGTTTGGTTTGGCGCTAATGAGCCTACCGGAAATATTGGTGAGGCTAAAAACAGAGGGTATGAGCTTTCGCTTAGCTGGAAAGATAACATAGGGGATTTTAGTTACAACTTGGATGGAAATATTTCTCAATTTGAAAACCGCATCGTTTTTTATGATGACCCCAGGTTACAGGATGATTATTTAAAACATCAAGGGAAACCGATACGATGGAATAATCAAGGGCCGCGGGTGATAAATTCAGGTTATTACCAATCCTTGGATGATGTGTATAACTATGCCGCGCCAAGTTTGGGTATTTCGGTAAATAATCTTGTACCCGGTGATTTGATGTTTGTCGATTATAATGCCGATGGTATCGTGGATGTTCAGGATCAGGTGGTTATGCAAAATCAATTATATCCAAGAATGATCTATGGTTTCAATCTGGGTGCCTCCTATAAAGGCATTAGTCTTCAAGCACGATTTTATGGTGTTTCCGAAATAGGAAGAGTAAGGGGAGATAGGTTAACATTTGATTTTCTTGATGGCGAGATTATGGCACAGAATGATGTTCTTACCAGATGGACGCCTGAAACAGCTGCTACTGCTCAAAAACCATCCTTACATTTAGGAAGTAACATACTTCATAATAATAGTATAAGCACCTTTAACTACACCCGAGGCGATTATCTAAGATTGAAAAGTGTAGAATTATCCTATACGATTAAGGAAGATCTTGAGGCTTTTGGGATTGATCGCTTACAGATCTATACAAATGGCAATAACCTGTATACCTGGACCAAAAGCAATTCTGGAACCGATCCAGAAGCTTTTGATGGAGCTGCATACCCTGTAGTAAAAAGATATAATGTAGGCTTTCGCCTCTCATTTTAAGAAAAATGACTATGAAATTAAGAGTATTAAGTATTGCACTTGCAGTAATAGTATTTACAAGTTGTGAAGACTATTTAGATAAGTCACCAGATTTGGGCCTTACCGAGGATGATGTTTTTCAGGAATTTGAATCTACAAAGGGATTTCTTGATCAAAATTATTCCATGCTTGAGGATTTCCATATTTGGAACAGTCAGGGTCTAAATAATTTGAACTACACCTCAATGTCTGATGAAACCGCACTTATTATAGACGATCTAAACCTAACGCGCATGGTAATATCTGGGCAGTGGTTTGACTTTCCCGACAAAGGGGAAATAGGCTGGAATCGCTGTTGCGGTGATCAGTCCCCTATCATGGGTAGGGCTTTTAGAGGTATCCGTATTACCAATAAAATTATCGCGAATGCTGAGAATGTACCGGATATAACACAGGACCAACTTGATAACCTAATGGGACAGGCTTATTTTCTCAGGGCATGGTGGTATTTTCAGATCATTACACGATGGGGAGGCATGCCTATCTTTGACAAGGTCTACAATCCTACTGAAGATCTGGATCTTCCCAGATTGACTTACCAGAAATCTACCGAATGGATGCTTTCTGATATTGATAAGGCCATTGAACTTCTGCCACATCAATGGGATGATCAGGAATATGGCAGGGCAACTAAGGGTTCAGCCTATGCCTTTAAATCAATGGCCGCTTTGTATGCTTCCAGTCCATTGATGAAAAATGATTTGAACACCATAGCCAATAATGGTTATGATATAGAATGGGCCAAGCGGGCAGCTCAATATGCCCACGATGCCATTGCCTATGTTAATAGTGGTGCAGGGGGTAGATACCGCCTAATGGATGGGGATGAATACGAGCATATATTTTACCATGAGAACTTTGCAAGTGATGAAGCCTTATGGTTTAGACCAGCCGTGGGAAGGCACAATGATAGGGACTTAAGGTCGCTTTATATACCCAAACGTATTAATAATGATGGGGGTAAAGGTTTCTCAGCCATGAATTTTGCCAATCCAACCCAAAACGCTGTGGATAGGTTTGAAACGAGCAATGGATATCCCATTGCTGACCCTAACTCGGGCTACGATCCTGAGCACCCATTTGAAAACAGGGATCCCAGATTTTACAACGACATTTTTGTTCCTGGAGAGCAATGGGGCGTTAATGCCGCTAATAAACCTTTATATCTAGAAACTTATGTGGGCGGAAAGGATTATAACCTGGCGCGTACGGTAAATATCACCTCAAACAGGATGATTACCGGCTATGCTAATAAAAAATTTGTTTGGCCAGAGGCTAACGGATTTACGAAGAATTATGGAAAGTACAGTTATAATATGGTCTACATCAGGGTTTCGCAACTTTATCTCGACTTTGCCGAGGCCATGAATGAAGCTTATGGACCTACTGCTGACCCGGCAGGTTTTGGTATGACCGCTGTTGATGCTATAAATATTATTAGAAACAGGGTAAGCATGCCAGACGTTCATTCAGAGTTTACGGGCTCTAAAGAGATTTTCAGAGGTAGGATAAGAAATGAAAGATCGGTAGAGCTCATGTTTGAACATCCGCACAGATGGAATGATATGCGTAGGTGGATGATCGCTAAAGACATCTTTAGTAAACCCCTTAAAGGCATGAGGGCCTATCCTACCACAGCGGGCAATGCACCTAAGGAATTTACTTATGAAATTATTCCGCTCACTACAGAGCAACGCACGTTTGACACTAAGCATTACTGGTATCCAGTAGCTCCAGATCACGTAGATAATCTATACAATTTCTCGCAGAATCCTGGATGGTAATTAACTCACAGCATAATTTAAAGAGATGATCAATAAAACATATTTACCTTTTTTAATACTATTGATAGCCTTCTGTTTGCCACATCATGCTCTAGGGCAAAAAAAGAAAAAAAAGAAGGTTACTATAGAGTCGAAGATCGTTGATCCCGAAGGAAATGCCATCCCCAATGCGAAAATTACCTTGGGTGAAGGGCAAGTTGAAGAGATAAGTGATGAAAACGGACATTTCGCTATAAATACGAATCTTGAAGGAATGCTCTTAATTGAGGCTACAGGCTTCGAGAACCAATGGGTAAAACTAAAGAGTGTGGATGCTGAAATCATTCTCCAAAAAAGCATCCTTTTTTCTACTGAAAAGGATAAAGTATATCTGCCCTTAGGGGTAGAAACCACGCAGCGTGCAGTAACAGGAGCGGTTAGCAGCATCAATGGTTCAGATCTGGCAACGTATCCTGATCTCAGTATATCCAACGCCCTGCAGGGAAGAATACTGGGCCTACAGGCACGGCAGACCCTTAATGGCTTGGGGAATAATTCAGCAGCGCTTTTTGTCAGGGGCCTATCTCGCGGGGGAGCAGACGGGGCTTTAATACTTGTGGATGGTATTGAGCGATCCATCAATAATCTTTCGGCCCAGGAAATCGAAAGCGTTGAAGTGCTGAAAGATGCAACCAGTAAAATACTTTATGGCCCGCATGCTGCAAACGGGGTGGTGCTTATAACGACCAAAAGAGGTAAACCCAATACAAAAGTTTTAAAAATCGGGTTGGAGTATGGGGCATCCATTGCAACCCAAATTCCCGAATATCTGGATAGTTATCAATATGCAACCTTATACAATGAGGCCAGGGCCAATGATGGCTTAGCACCCTATTACTCCCAGCAGGAACTGGATGGTTACCGAACGAGTACGGGACCTAATGACCAGCGTTATCCCAATGCAGATTACTATGACTATTTTCTCAATAATTCCGCCGCGTTCAGAAAGGCGACCATAGAATATTCCGGCGGCAATGATAAAAGCCGTTATGCCCTGGTACTGGGTTATGTGGGTGGGGACGGTATTGAGAAATTAGGCGAAAAACCTACCCGGCACAGGTTTAACCTTAGGGGAAACCTTGATTTTGATATCAGCAAGTTTTTGAGTGTTCATCTGGGTACCGCCGGCTATGTGGAAACACAACGACCCACTCGAAACAACGGCGCAGTAATGTCTTCGCTTTCCAATCACCGGCCCAATGAATATCCCTTTATACTTACCGAGCCCTCCCTGCAAAACGTAAACTCGGATATTCCGCCACTGGGGGGAAGCTTTTTTAGACCAAACAATCTCTATGCGGATCTGCTGTACGGCGGTTTTAGTGAATCTCAGGCATTTTATGGGCAGGCAAATGTGGGGATCGATTTTGACTTCAGTAGTGTTCTACTTGATGGCCTTACGGCGAAAGTTTACTATACTACAGATAACTACCAGTATTTTGCCAATGGTAAAACTGAAAGTGCGGCTACCTACGCTCAAAGATGGTTTCAGACAGATAATGGGGAAGAGGTGCGCTACTACCAGTTGAGAAGTCGGGTTATAGAGGATAACCAGCGGAGGTTAGACCAGGACTATACCAATAATAGTGGTTTTTATGCATCCCTGGCTTATGAGCATCAGTTTGGCCTACATGATTTTTCTGCAAGTCTTAATCATATCTACTATAGCAATGACGATGATGACGTGGTACAGGACCTGCGGTTTACAAATACGGTGCTGCGGCTCAATTATAATTTCAATAAAAAACTTTATGCTGAAGCTTCTATGGCATACATGGGCAGCGATAAACTACCCAGTAAGAATAGATATAATGTTTTCCCGGCTGTAGGTTTGGGATGGGTTATTTCAGAAGAAAATTTCCTGAAAGAATCAAATACCATTGATTTTCTTAAACTCAAGGGAAGTTTCGGTATTCTGGGCTATGATAATGCAATGGCGTATAATCTCTATGTCACCCGATGGAATACCAATGGAAGTGTTCAATTTAATGAGCGCAACAATAACACGGTACCAAGAACAATTCTTGAGCAGACGGGCAATCCTGATGTTGACTGGGAAAAATCCCGAGAGATCAATGTGGGCATAGAAGGATTGATGCTCAATAAAAGACTTCAATTTGAACTGAACTATTTTAATGAAGACAGATATGATATCATACAATCCCCTTCTTATAGATATTCATTAACCGCCGGTGACCTTTTCCCTATGGTTAATCAAGGGGAAATTAGCAACAAAGGCTTTGAAGCCGAAATAAATTGGTCTGATGCAATTGGGGAGTTCAATTATACGGTTGGCGGAATGGTTCTCTTTGCCAAAAATAAAGTGCTTAAAACAAATGAAATAGCCTATCCAGATGATCAGGATTTCTTCGCTCAAACCGGGGAATCCTCTGATGCGATGCTAGGATATGTATCTGAAGGCCTTTTTACAACTCAGGAACAGGTAAATGATCATGCGATACAACGATTTGGCCCATATGGTGTGGGTAATATTGCCTATAAAGATCTTAACGGTGACGGGTATGTGGATAACCTGGATAGAACCCGGCTAGGCAATAATTTTCCCAGAACCACGGTGGGCGTTAATGTTAACCTTGATTATAAGCGATTTGGCCTATTTGTTTTGGGAACTGCGGAAACTGGTGTAGATAATTACCTTAACAATAGTTATTATTGGAATTATGGTGAGGGTAAATACTCCGTACAGACCCTAAATCGCTTCCACCCACAGAATAATCCACAGGGCACTTATCCTGCGCTTACCACCACAAACGGTCTAAATGATTTTAGAAATTCTACCTTTTGGCTTCAGGATGCATCTTTCTTTAGATTAAAAAATGTGGAGTTGAGCTATACATTACCAGCAACAAGTGTGGCAAAATCCTATAAGTTTCATATAAGGGGCACTAATCTATTTGTGCTTTCAAAAAATAAGGATCTCGATCCTGAGGTAATAGATGCCGGGATTAACAATTATCCGGTTTTTAGGACTATAACCGGTGGTGTGACCGTAAACTTTTAATCGACCAAAACAAAATAGCATGAAAATTAAGAACTTATATTTATACGCGCTTGCTTTTCTGGCCAGTATGGTTGTATCCTGCAGTCTGGATCCCACGGCGGTTAATACCTTTGGCGATGAGGCCACCTGGAGTTATCCCGATTATGCCGAAGGGGTGCTCATGAACGCATATGCCAATATTCCCCAGCGTGTTACAAACTACAATGACAATTTTTTAGATGTTGCGACAGATAACGCGGTAACCAATAGTTTTGGCAGTGATATATATGAGATCGCAACGGGTGGCATAAGTCCCAACTTGAATCCCGTGGGATCCTGGAATGTGGCCTACGATCAATTTAGGAATATTCACCTATTCTTAGAAAAAGGGTTAACTGACGAAATAACCTATAATTTAAGCGACTCCATCGCTGATTCTAAATACAGAAACAGGCTCAAGGGTGAAGCCTACTTTTTGAGGGCATGGTGGGGATTTCAGCTTTTGCAACAATATGGAGGGAAAACAGAAAGCGGTCAGGCTTTGGGTTACCCCATAATAACGCGAACGCCCACCCAGGAAGAGCTTGATAATGTAATGGGTTTAAAAAGGAATACCTATCAGGAATGTGTGCAACAGATTGTTGCAGATATAGACACTGCAGTGGCTTACCTTCCGGTGAAATATAGCGGTAACGTCGCCATCACGGGAATTACAGAACTGGGTAGGGGTGATGATCAGGCCGCTCTGGCGCTTAAATCTCGTGTTTTACTTTATGGGGCCAGTCCCGCCTATCAAAACGATGATGTTACCCAAATAAACGGTATGGGAAGTTTTACGGTCCTCAATGAGAGCGCTTATGAAAACCATTGGGTTCTGGCCGCGCAGGCGGCAAACAAAGCTTTGGAGCTTATAGGGAATGTCCCGGGGCTTAAAGCTGGGGATTTTAACAGCAACAACACCCCGGCTGAATTTGTTTGGCGCAAATACCATAATGACAGGGTGCTGGAAAATCAAAATTTCCCACCCCTTGATTTAGGAAATGGAAATACCAGTCCTTCGCAAAACCTGGTGGATGCTTTTCCAGCGGCTAATGGTTATCCCATAAACGACCCAAGGTCAAATTATGATCCACAAAATCCGTATCTAAATAGAGATCCCCGGTTTTACCTTAATATCATGTACAATGGTGAGGATTTCCTGGGAGATCCTTTAGAAACTTTTGAAGGTGGGCGGGACTCAAGGGAAATCAGCCATAATTCTACCAGAACGGGGTATTATTTAAGAAAATGGCTCGCTTTGCAAGACCTTTTAAATGTGGAGAATTCCTCAACAGCGCATCATTATCACGCCCTGTTCAGGAGAACCGAGATATTATTAAATCTAGCTGAAGCGGCCAATGAGGCCTGGGGCCCCACAACCCTGGGACCTGATATGGTGCAGTCTGCCCTGGAGGCCGTAAAAAAAATAAGAAAAAATGCCGGAATAAATGATGCCACTTACGTGGAAGAAATCGCAGCTATGGGTAAAGATGCATTCCGGGATTTGATTCATAATGAAAGAAGGCTCGAACTTGCTTTTGAAAACCACCGGTTTTTTGATATGAGAAGGTGGCTTTTACCTTTGGATGAGGAGGTTAAGGGGATAGATATTACAAAAACCTCTAATGGAAGCTTACAGTATCAACAATTTACTGTGGAACAGAGAGGTTTTCATAACATCAGGGATTATTATCTGCCATTGCCCTATGAGGAACAGGTAAAGAGTAATCTGGAGAATAATTTGGGTTGGTAAAACGCTAAAAAAATAAAACATGAAAATAAAGATAATTTTCGCTATCAGCTTCTTGTTTCTTGTGCTAACAAGCTGTGAAAAGTATGACGATTACATCAAAGATTATAAATACTCCGCAGTATACTTTGCGACGCAAAAACCATTAAGGACCATTGTGGCCTATGACACGATGAGTTTTAAAGTGGGGGTTGCACTGGGGGGTAAAAGGGAAAATGCGGTTAATGAAAGCGCTGATTTTGAAATTGACCCTGCTCTTCTTAACAATGAGGACATCGTGGGGGATAATAATTTTCAATTGATGCCGTCCCAATATTACACCCTATCAAATGACAGTAAGATGGAAATCCCCGCAGGTGAGTTTATCGGTGATGTTACCGTAACATTAGATAAGGACAAATTTACGGCAGATGAGCTATCCACCGGGAACAACTATGCGATACCCTTGAGAATTACAAATACCTCTACAGATACCATTTTGGCAGATAAGAATTATAGTATTCTGGTGGTTAAATATATCAGTCAGTATCACGGTACTTACTATCATAAAGGGGTCCAGACAGAAGTAGATGACAATGGTAATACCGTAGAAAAAACGATATATTCCGATAAAGATTTAATCAAAAATGAAACCTGGGATGTAGGTACCATAGATGCTACAACGGTACTTACCCCACAGGCCGGAACTTTTGGGAATGGAAAGTTACAACTAGAAGTTGATGAGAACTCTAATGATGTCACTATCACCTCAAATAATAACAATATTACGATCACCCAGGAAAATGGAGCCTATAACATGGATAGCAGGGAATTTTACCTTGATTATAATTTTACAAGAAACAATAAAATGTATCAGGTATCAGATACACTTGTGCTGAGACAGGCGCCGGAAAAAGATCTGTATTTTGAAGAATGGTAAAGTCTCAAAGCATAAAAAAGGTATTTCTTGATAGAAAATTGTCCCGCTTTTAGTCAATTCCAGTGGTTTTTAATTCGAAATTGTCGTAGTGAACCCGTTTTGATATGTATAGAAACCGCATCTATTCTGTAAGTGATGAGATCAATCCCAAAAGTTTATAGTACAGGACGACATTTTTTTAAGGCACATAAAGCAAGCAAGTTAAAAATAATAAATTGCTGTATTTAAGCACAGGAGTCAATCTTTAGGACAAGTGATAATTAATGGCAAGAATGTCATTACTAAAAGATTTTAGATGAAAAAAATTGTTGCTTTTTTAATCCTGCTTATCGCTTTTCAAAACATAAAGGCTCAACAGGATAGACATGTACTGCTCATCAGTATTGATGGGTTAAGGCCCGATTTTTATATGGAAAAGGCCTGGGACACCCCCAATTTAAAAGCTTTGATGAAAACAGGAGTGTATGCCGATGGGATCAATAGTATTTTCCCCTCCGTAACTTATCCTTCCCATACCACTATAGTGACAGGTGCTTTCCCTCGTGAACATGGTATTTTTTACAATGTTCCCCGTACTTCACAAGATAATCATTGGTTTTGGGAATATGATCGTATAACCACAAAAACCATCTGGCAGGCTGCCCTTGAAAAGGGGTTGACCACGGGTGCTGTTATGTGGCCGGTTACCGTAGGTGCCCCCATTACGTTTAATTTTCCGGTAAGGCGCCCGTATGGTAAGGAAAAGGGGAATCAACTTAGCGTAACCGAACCGGTCGTTACACCTAAAGCTCTAATGCCTCAAATGCGATCTGCTGGAATCGTAACATCAAAAGATCAGTTTACTCATGAAAATGTCGATCAGACGATTGGCGATATAGCGCACTATATAATTAAAATGCATCATCCCGGGCTTATGGCCGTGCATTTTATAAATGTAGATCACATGCAGCATGTGCATGGAAGAAACAATGTTTTTGTAAAAAATGCGATCCACAATGTGGATGTGCAAATTGGGAAATTAATAGCACTCTTAAAGGAGGATAACCTATATGACAGCACAGATATTATCATTACGGGGGACCACGGCCATGTAGATATTGACAAAGAATTTTTGCCAAATCTACTACTTAAAGAAGCCGCACTGATAACTAAGGATTCCTGGAAGGCCAAATTTACTACTGCTGGCGGTTCGGCATTCCTTTATGTAAAGGATGAAAAATATACAAAGCAGGTACGAGGTCTACTTGATGCCCTTCCCAAGGAACAAAGAGAACTTTTTAGGATCTATAACCGAAATGATCTGCATAAGATTGGGGCAGATCCGAAAGCGACCCTAGCGCTGGGCATGAAAAAGGGATATGTCGCAAACGCAAAACGTGAAGGCAAAATAATCCAAGATCGCCAACCAGTGGCAGCTCATGGTTTTTATCCCGATTTTAAGGAGATTCAGACCGGTTTTATCATCAGTGGGCCAGATGTTGCCGCACATGACAAGGAAATATCTTTTCAAATGGGCATTCAGGACTTGGCTCCCCTAATTTCCAGTATTCTTAACCTTAATTTTGATTCAAAAGATGGGGTTTTTCATAAAGGTATTCTGAAAACCGAGTGATAGTAAAGAATGAAGGACCTTCATTGCAATAAATTGGGTACGCCATACGGCCTCATGATCAAAACCTGAAATAGCCAAAAAAACAAGTCAAGCGTTAAGATGCTCTGTGAGGCACAGGGAAAGTAAGATGCTATGTCTTATTATAAATTTGTAATCTGACAGCGGGTATAAAACCAAGTTAAAAGAAAAAGTGGATGCTGGCGATTCATTTTTGGCCATTTTATTAAGTAAATTGCTAGATGAATCCCTTGGGAGCACTGGGCAACCTCTCTGCCAGGGGCGCAATAGTTGCTTCTTAAAACGATAACCTGATTATAAAATAACTATGAATTTTAAGTATAAAACGATTACTATCGCTGCATTTTTGCTGTTTTTTATAATCATCATGATGCCTGGCAAGGCGACTACAATCTTAGATAATGAGTTTCCCGTTTTGGCTTTAAGCCAAAAAAAGACGATCAGAGCTGAGAAAAAATGGCTTTTGCTGCCCGTCAAGAATGGTGCAGAGCGCAAGCGGCTGGATGTATTTATAAACGGAAAAAAAATACGCTGGATCGATATAGAATTAGCGAAGGAAAATCCGGATTGGTACGCGTATATGGATATCAGCCAGTGGAAAGGCGAAACCCTGGAACTCGCTGTTGATGGACTTTCGGCGGATGCCAAAGAATTTGCCATAATAAAACAGAGCAACAAGCAGCTGGATGAAGACAAACTTTATGATGAAGGCATGCGCGGGCAAATTCATTTTTCGCCGAAGCGTGGTTGGAACAACGACCCCAATGGCCTGGTATATTATAAAGGCGAATACCACTTGTTTTTTCAGCACAATCCGTATGGAACGGAGTGGGGCAATATGCACTGGGGCCATGCCGTGAGCAAGGATTTGGTACACTGGAAGGAAGTGGGCGAAGCACTTTATCCGGATGCTTACGGACCGGTTTTTAGCGGAAGCGGTGTCGTGGATAAAAACAATACCAGCGGGTTTGGGTCAAAAGCCAATCCTCCACTTGTGGTTGCTCATACGGCGAGTGATGCCTGGGTACAGGAGATTGCATATAGCACTGATGGAAGGCATTTTAAACGTATGGATCATCCCGCGGTTGAGAAAATATCTGATGGAAACCGAGATCCAAAAATCATTTGGTACGAGCCTGAAAAAAAATGGATTATGGTGCTATGGGTAGAAGAGGAAAACAAGCTGAACACCATTCATTTTTTCTCCTCTAAAAACCTTAAAGATTGGAAACTCACCAGCGTTCTTGAAGGTGGACTAGGCGATGACAGGTACCTCTATGAATGTCCGGATTTTTACGAGTTGCCGGTAGAAGGAAAAGCCGGGGAGAAAAGGTGGGTCCTCAATGCGGCAAATGGTGAGTATGCTATTGGGACTTTTGATGGTGCAACCTTTCACCCGGAAGCTTCCCGTTTAAAAAGCGTACAGACGCAGGATTATTATGCTGCCCAAACCTTCACAAACGATCCCAAAGACCGAAAAATAGAAATAGGTTGGTTCAGGACCAAAACGAACACGCAGCCGGGCAATGATTTCAATCAGAGCATGAGTATACCCATGAATCTGGAATTGCTTCAAACTGCTGATGGAATCAGACTGTCGCGGAAACCAGTGGAAGAATTTAAAAAGCTAAGAAGTAGACATTATTCGTTTCAGGATTTACTTTTAGCAGATAATTCCTTTAAATTGATACTGAAAAAGAGCGGTCCGGTAGAAATACAGACAGAGATTGATCTAAAAAATGCCCAGGAATTATTTTTTGGTATCAAGGGTACACAGGTTTCTTATGACGTAGTTAACAGCACTCTTCAAGTAGGAGATAGGAAAGCCTCGCTGAAAACAACTAAGGATAGATTGAAACTTTCAATCTATGTAGATAGGACGGGTTTAGAAATATTTTCTGATGATGGGGTTTTCTATATGCCGGTAAGTATTCCCATACATCTGGATAAAGATGATATTTCTATTTCAAATGATTCAAATGCTGAAATCATAAAACTTGATATTTATGAGCTAAAAAGCATCTGGGAGTAATATGTATATGAGGTGCATTTAAAAACGGTAGGGAAGGGCAACGCGAAAAAGTCATCAAGATCCTCATGAACTAGCACTGAATTCATTTACTTTAACGGTAGATTCTTTGGATCTGGCAAGAGAAAATACGTGGTGGCCTTTGTCAAGTAGTGTTTCAGCCACCACGTTATCAATATATCATCGTAGCTCCCGTCAGGAATCCTTTTATAATTGATTATTATTTATAGGTGAGTTGCCCAACAGTCGTTGCAGTAGCTCTGGAAAGCGTAGAAATGCCGTTATCCAAATAATGGTCTCAATAACCACTGGAAAAAGAATCTCCTGCTGATGCTGTAAGTGCGTTGCGATGGCCCCTCCAAAGTAAGAGGCCAATAACAAAGTACCTAAGACACCAGTCCTTGGGATCAGGAATAGCACCACAGACAACAGTTCTATAACCCCGAGAATTGCATAAGGTGTAGGCGGGAGACCGAATGATTGGGCCATTTCTAAGGCATGCTCACTTGCGAAGATTTTATCTGTGGCAGAAGCCACTAACATTAAAGCCACTAAGCTGCTAAGTGACCAACCGATTATTTTTTTTGTTTTTGCTTTCATATTTTCTATTTAATGGGGGAATATTACAGCGCCATTCCTCCGTCGATGAAGAAATCTGAGCCGGTAATAAAAGATGAAGTGGTATTATCTGCTAAATAGACCACCATTTTTGCTATATCTTCCGGAACACCCATTTTGGCCAGGGGCACCTGACTAATGATCTGTTTTCTCATACCTTCTAAAGATTCTTTGTCAAAACCGAGCTTATCCTGCATATCAGTTTGCGTTGGGCCAGGACTTACGGTATTAACACGTATGTTGCGCTCAGCAAGTTCTTTGGTGGCAATCTTTGATAAGTGGAGAACTGCTGACTTGGTAGCTGAATATACTGAGCTGTTGGGCATGTTTAAAGATGTATTTCCTGATGCAAGGAAAATCACAGAGCCCCCATCATTTAAAAGCGGTATAAATTTTTGTAATAAAAAAAATGTTCCTTTAAAATTTACACTTAGCATTGTATCAAATTGTTCCTCTGATGTGTGCGCTATAGGCGCAAAAGTTGCCACACCCGCATTGAGAAAAAGCACATCCACTTTACCATAATCACTCTTCACACGTTCAACCAGATTGTCAATATCCTGCATGTTGGACTGGTCTGCCAGGATATCTTTAGCTTTAATTTCAGTAGCTGCCTTTCTTAATGCTCCTTTACGTTTTCCAGTTATGATAACCTTTGCACCATTGTTGACAAATTCTTTAGCGGTGGCATAGCCGATTCCGCTATTGCCGCCGGTGACCACCACTACTTTGTTTTTAAACTTTTCCATTATTTATGTTTTAAAATTATTGGTCAAATGTACATCTGAAAGCTATACATTTGTAACCAATTACATAAAGAATAGTACTTACAAAAAGGATAATTAATTGATTTTTAATAATCTATAAATTTTGGATTTTGGAATTTGACAAGGAGATTTTACTATAATTTCAAGTATTTTGTTATGTTTGAAATCATTTTTTCAGCCAATAGCACTGGTTTTTATTTTAGCTTATCCTCATAGAAAGCGTCATTTATTTATGATGAAAACTATCTCAGAATGCCTATAATTTATTAGTGAAGCGAATCTTAAATTAGAGATTTGGAAGTAATAATATTTTATTTGTTAATGATTATAAATAAAATGGCGGTTACTTAATGTAACCTTATAATTAAGAAACAAAACCTGTAGATTATGAAAAATACATCTCACACGGAATGCTCTAGTGTGCACAATGCAATCCAGGATACCTTATATGTGATTGGTGGAAAATGGAAATTAGTGATCCTGTCCATACTGGTAAATGACGGAACAAAAAGATTTGGTGAGTTGTCTAAGAAAGCTGGAATATCCCCTAGGATCTTATCGAAAGAATTGAATGAACTTCAAATGAATAATCTTGTTTCCCGAAAAGTTTGTGATACAAAACCAGTAACGGTTGAATATGCATCTACGCCATACGCCTCAACGCTTTCTGAAGTAATTGATTCCATGATAAAATGGGGTGAAAATCATAAAAAAAAGATAAGTGGCAAATAGGGGCCAGCCGCTAATTATTATCAGTATTTTTTAACCTTTCCAATTGAAATTTGTACAAGTTTACTGATTAAATTTTTTTAAAAATGACACTCGCATTATGACCTCCAAAACCAAAAGCGTTGCTCATGGCGACATTCACCGTTTTGTGTTTGGATTTATTTTGCACAATTTGAATTCCTTTCGGGATATTCTCATCAAGAGATTCAATATTCATTGTAGGTGGAATGATATTTTGTTCGATCGCTTTAATGCATAAAATAGCTTCCACTGCACCGGCAGCCCCCAGCAAATGTCCGGTCATAGATTTCGTGGCACTAATGTCCAAATTTTCACTGCCATTAAATACTTGTTGTATGGCGTTCAATTCCGCAATATCTCCAATAGGTGTTGAGGTCGCGTGTGGATTTAAATAATCTATATCCTCAGGGTTTAATCCAGCATCTTTTAAGGACAGTTCCATTGATTTTGCGGCGCCAATGCCATCTGGATGTGGTGCTGTCATATGATACGCATCAGCCGTCATCGCGGCACCCACCATTTCTGCATAAATTTTTGCGCCACGATTGATGGCGTGTTCATATTCTTCTAAAATTATAGCCCCTGCACCTTCTCCCATTACAAAACCATCGCGGTTTGTATCGTAAGGTCTGCTAGCGCCTTGAGGGTTATCATTATTGGTGCTCATCGCCTTCATGGCCGAAAATCCACCTACAGATGCTGGCGTAATTGGTGCTTCCGAGCCACCTGATATGATCACTTTGGCTTTGCCCCATCTGATGTAATTGAAGGCATCCATCAATGCCGTGTTGGATGTGGCACAGGCAGAGACGGTGGTATAATTGATGCCTTGTAAACCATATTTCATAGAAATCAGTCCAGAGGCCATATTCAAGATTAATTTTGGTACAAAAAACGGATTAAAGCGCGGAGTGCCATTACCGGTTGCATATTCGGTTACCTGATCCTCAAAGGTTTCCATACCGCCTTGTCCTACTCCCCAGATCACGCCACTATCGAAAGAATCCAACGAGGAAAAATCCAATTGAGAATCTGCCACAGCTTCTGCCGCTGCATAAATGGCGTATTGGGCAAATAAATCGCTGCGTTTAATTTCGTTGTGGGTTAAGTATTTTTCCGGTGTAAAATCTTTTACCTCCGCGGCAAATTTCACCTTAAATTTCTCTGCGTTAAAATGAGTAATTGTTGACATACCGCTTTTGCCATTTAGAGAATTTTCCCAAAAAGCCGGCACGTCATTTCCAATGGGTGTAAGTGCTCCCAATCCTGTTATTACTACTCGTTTCATATTTATTTTTTTACTTCAGTTTTAAATAAATTAGAAGTTCCTTTGGCAATTAGTCTGTTTTTATCAGCGTTGCAAATTTCACATGGAGCATTTATAAATTGCCTACCACGTTTAGTAATTTTAGTTTCTGCAACAATGGTTTCTTCATTTTTAGCGATGGCAAAGTAATCAATTACATTATTAATGGTAGTGAAAAAAAAGGTTCGTTCAATGAAAATATTGTGGCGCCAAGTACATCATCGATAATGGCTGCGGTAACGCCTCCGTGCAAATTGCCGAGGGGATTTAACCCTTCAGATCTCATAGGATATTCAAATTCTAAATGCCTTTCCTTCACAGCGCTAACCATCGGGTTCAACCGACGCAAAAGCTTTAATTTCTTCTGATCTATTCATTCTATATTTCTAAATGTTAATGAATGAACTATTCAAATATTTTCATTCATCATCTTTAAGTTTATTATTTTGAAAGAAAAAATTAGGATCTTGCGCCATTCATCGCCTCTAAAGCGGCTTGTGGCGATTGTAAATACAGATCATAAATATATTGTGTTTGCCCTACGTGAATTTCCAATTCGTCTTTTGCTAAACCTTCCAAAAATTCCGTTGCAACCTGTAACGGAGGAATTCCGTTTTCGCCACCAATTGCTGCCGATAATTCTGTATTTACCAAAGGTGGCATCACTTCAAAAACCTTTACAGAACTATTTTCTTTGGTAAGTAAAATCCGCAATGACTGGGTGTAAGAATGCAAGGCGGCTTTACTTGCGGAATAGGTACTTAAACTACCCGGAACAATTGCTACAACTGACGAAACGTTAACAATTGCCGCTTCTTTTTGCTTTTCAAGAACTGGAAGCAGTAATTGATTTAATCGAATAATCGATAAATAGTTGGTAAGCATCTCTTCTTCCGCAAATTTGTAACCATCTGTATCTGTGGCCACGTTATGTATCAACGCTCTTCCTGCATTATTAATGATCATGTTGAGATCTTTAAAGTCTGCATTTATTTTTTTTACCATACGGTCAGTATCTTCTCTACTGCTGATGTCTGAAATGATCCCTGATACATTTTTCAATTTTGCCAAAGCATTGCTCAAGCGGTCTTCATTGCGCCCTGTAATGATGACGTTATTGAATTTTTTTGATAATTCTTTGGCCATTTCAAAACCGATGCCTGCTGAACCGCCGATGATTAACACGGTATTTCCTGTTGTTTTCATTGTATTTGATTTTAAAGGTTATGGTAATTATTTAATACTTATTTCTGATTAATTTTAATATTGAAGCTGCGTTTGCAAATAATGCCAACGGCACTAATACTACAGGAAGTAATAAAAAAGGAAAGTACCCGACAGCAATATTGGGTTGTTCAAAACCAAACTGCTCGTATCTGCCCGGAAGTGATAATGCTGCACTTGATACGACGCTCAAAAGCAAGAGCATACAAGCAAAGTTCCAAGCAATCAAAAAAGATTTATTTAAATTCTTTTTCACAAAACCGAAATAAAAAATCATGGGCGCTGTAAGTCCAGAAAGAATATCGAAGTTTCGGCCTTCAAAAGTCATTGCTTCCGGAATTGTATTGTACAAGTATAAATAGAACAAACACACTTCTACAAAAACCCGTATGATATGATAAAGCGTTAAGGATTTTATATCCAATGCATCAATAAACAATCTTCCTTTTTTACTAAAAAATAGGATAAAAAGTGGAACAAATGAAGGCAAAAGCAGTAAAGGGAATAGTTTAGTCATCGTTTCTGGATGGTTGTAAAATCCTATGATGCCTAGTGAGGACTGTGCTACAATAATGATGAGGGCAATAATTAAAAATCTTTTGGAATAATGTGTGGCTATGCTAAACAACCAAAGACCCAAAAGAAATGTGGCGCAAAAAAGAGCGTAAACAGACCAAGGTAAAGCATCCATTTTTTTTAGTTATTTAGTTGATATTATTTAGCGAAACGTCGCTCTACGAAGGCTTGCACTATTGGGCTGAAAAATAAAATACCAGGGATTACAATAACAAATGCTATAATCCAAGAACTTAACCAAGCCAATAAAAACCCTTTAGTAAACCCAATATTCAAACTCACCAATACCAATGAAATAATACCCGTATTTATCAGTCCCATAATTACAGCGAAGGCTATTTTTTGTTTCATATTCAAATCATTTTATATTTTCTTAAATAGACTAAATGGTCTATTTTTAGTCAAAAAAAACCTAAATGCAGTGTTCTTCTATCTCTTTTTTAAGTAATTCGATAGTAAGCTTCGCATATTTTTGTGTTTCCAATACGCGTCCCAGCAAAACATTTCCTTCCATCATTGTGAATATTTTTACTGCAAATGCCTCGGCATTAAGGCTTGGTGAAAATTCCTTTTCCTCAATTCCTTGATTAATGGTTTCTTCCAGTATTTTAAGTGCAGATTGTATTGTAGACTTTACTTGCTGCTTAATATGAGGATTGGTATCATCGGCTTCAGCACCGAAATTAAGTATTGGGCAACCTCCATCTACAGGACTTTTACATGGATTAGAGAATGTATCCAAAAAAGCAAAAAGTTTAGCTTTGGCCGTTGTTTGTGGCTCCATCGCCATCTTTCTGCGCATTTTCATTTGAAGCAGTAAATGCGCAACTACGTCCTGCGAGAGAGCCTGCTTATTTGCAAAATGCCCATACAGACCGCCTTTAGCTATTTTGGTTGCTGCCAAAACATCATCTATAGTAGTTCCTGCCACTCCCTTTTTGTTAAATATAGGAGCTGCAGTTTCTATGATAAATTGTTTTGTTCTTTCCGCCTTTGACATTGCTGAATAATTACTTATGCAAAAATAGACTATTTGGTCTAAAATGGATGCTATTTCTATTTTAAATAAATCATAGGCGCTTTTTGTAATAAAGGTTCTATTAGGCAGATTTAAATTATATGTAAGGAAATTAAAAAACCTTTACCAATCAGCCGTTCATTTATATGAGGAGAAAAAGTCTACCAATTATTTTAACCAAATCCCTTCATCCTTATATTTTGAAAGAATCCATTTCTTCTTCCTAGCGCAGGTGATTCAAGAATTTAGATTAAAACCGCCTCGTTTACACAAGTAATTAATTTTCAATATTATAAAGGATCTTATTTAAACATTATTTTCTTAATTTAGTATAACTTTTATCCGATTTTTCAACCGCAATCTAATATCTTCAACCGATGAGACTACAACTGCTCTTCTACATTTTAATCAGTATTTCAAGTATACATACCGTGAAGGTTGTAGCCCAAAATACTGTAGATACTGTTTATATGATTAATGGTGAATTAAAAGAGGGAAAAGTCACCAAAATTCATGAAAGTACGATAGACTTTGTTTATTCAGGCGAAGAACTTTCTTATGAACTGAACAAAGCTGAAGTTGAAAAAATCACTTTTGCGAGTGGTCGAACCGAGGTATTTAACACTGCACCAACAACTACTTCTGCAACAGATAAGACCTCCGTGCCACAAGCGCGTAAAAACAAACTTGCAGTGTTACCCTTTACTATGATCTCTAATGATCAAGGGCTCATGAGTGAGGCTATGTCTGGCCAAATTCAGAGTGCGGCTGTAAACTCATTTAAAGAGAATACCAATCAAATTATTGTGCAGGAAGCTATGACCACCAATGCTATTTTATTACAAAATGGCTTGGATCCTGTGAGCATCAAGGCCATGTTACCTAAGGATATTGCAGTATTGCTTGAGGTGGAATTCGTAGTCTATGGTTCTGCAAATATTGATTTTGACAGTACGCGTACATCTGGATTGTCCAGTACGACTTACAAAGACAAAAAAAACACTAATAAAAAGTCAGGATCAGAATTGACTTCAAATAGCTCAACAACCCGCACAAATTATAATACCACAATCGCATTGAATATTCTATCTGATACCGGTTCTACTTTGTATTCGGTAAATAGAAATGGTTTTGGCACTTCTCTAGATACATACAGCGGTACTCTTAATTACTTGATAAAGCGTTGTCCCTGGGGTACCAAAAGAAAATAATATTTATGACCCACTGTAAAAATTGCAATCATAAGTTTACGGGTATGAATTGTTCTTTTGTGGACAGCACAGTGATGTGCGGCGCATACAGCCTAATTTTATTTTCAAGGATTTGAGTCTGGGACTTTTTAATATTGATTCCGGGTTTTTATATACTGCCAAAGCATTATTTCTAAGACCCGGTTATGCTATTAGAGATTATATAAATGATAAGCGCGTTAGGTACTTTATGCCTATTTCTATGCTTATCGTACTCTCTACGATAAACAGTTTTTTATACCATATTTTAAAAATTGACTTATTTCAAGTGGATATTGTAAAGCAAAACACTGATCCTAAAATCGCAAGGTTTTACAATATCATTGATGGCAATTATGTATACTTAACCCTTGGCAGTCTTCCTCTCCTAACCCTTAGCAGCTGTTTGTTTTTTAAAAAGGCCAAACTTAATTTTGCCGAGCATTTAATCTTAAATACCTCTGCGGCATGTCAACGTTTAATTATACATCTAGTTTTTCTTACAGTACTTGTGAGTATTTCCTAGGTTACACTTCTTAAAAAGCTCACTGGTATTCAATTTTTAGCCGGTTTCATTTTATACCTCTGGTGTTTTAATCAATTTTTTTATGACTCAAAACTCAAAGTTCTTTTCTTGAGTACCAGCTCCTGGCTTTTAGCCTATGTTTTAACACTAATATTTTTAATCTTGCTCTATTATGTAATTTAAACTCCACATAAAACATAGTTCAAGCCTTCTCCTGTTTTTTCTACACTATTTTTTTATGGCCAGGAGAAACAAGATTCGCTAGGTATCATATCTTACACAGATAAGATACAGTTTAATGTACATATTGACTCCTATCTTGAAAATTACTTCCTAACCAATAATTACGCTGATACAGACATTACGTTAGCAACAAATAATGACTTGTGGCTTTCGCTGCATTTGGACTATAAATTCATTAGCGCTTCTTATTCCTTTACACCAGGATTTCTTCCCGGTAATGATGATGATGATGATGAAAAAGGAAACAGTGACTATAAAGATTTTACAGTGAGGTTTTTTCCTGGACAGTTTGTTCAGGAATTCAAGTACCAAAAACTTAAAGGTTTTTATGTAGAAAACACAGATGAGTTGTTACCGGATTTTGTGGAAAATTCAAATTATATACTTTTTCCTGACCTAAAACGATCATTCTGAAAAATGGAACGCTTGGGATTGTGATGCAATAAATCTGTTTTATAAACCTGTACGTCCAAAACCAAAGTACATTCTATTGTTTCAAAAGGTTGAATTTTTAAAACTATTGTACCAAAAAAAAAACAGTTACAAATCAATGTAACTGTCTTTTTACAAGTAGCGTGAGGGGGGCACGATCCCCCGACCTCCGGGTTATGAATCCGACGCTCTAACCAGCTGAGCTACCACGCCATGATTAAATTTAATTATCTAATTCTTTAGAAAAAAAAGAATTTATGGACATTCTTCTTTAAGCGGGTGCAAATATAATAACATTTAATAACAGGACAAGCATCATAAATATAAAATAAAATGATCTCCGTTTCTTTTTTAGTCCCTATATAATATTTATATTGGCCGATCAACGGATAATTATTTTTATGGAAGATAAAGTAAAATTTGAAATAGAATTCCCTGTGCAGGCCTCGCCGGCATTGCTATACCAATATATGTCAAGCCCTTCTGGAATGTCAGAATGGTTTGCCGATAACGTCAATTCCCGTGGTGAATATTATACCTTTATCTGGAACGGAAGCGAAGAGCGGGCCAAATTGCTGGGTAAGAAAAGCGGCGAGCGCATCAAATTTAGGTGGATGGATGATGTGGAGGATGAAAATCAATACTATTTTGAACTGCGCATCGTGGTTGATGAGATTACTAAAGATGTCTCCTTAATTGTGACTGATTATGCTGAAGAAGATGAGGTTGATGAGGGCAAAATGTTTTGGGAAAACCAGATTTCTGAACTAAAACATGTGATCGGTTCTACCTAGAATCCACCTGCCCATTGTACCTTTGTCCCTTTTGTTGAAAACGGGACTTTTTTTATGATCAATTTTAACGGTAATCTTACCAAAACCCCTGAAATCTCGCCTTATAACCGCGGGTTGCTTTATGGTGACGCTGTTTTTGAAACCATGCGTTGCATCAATGGCAAGCTTATCTTTTGGGAAGATCATTATCTACGGTTAATGGCATCCATGCGTATTTTACGTATGGAGATCCCTATGTCATTTACCATGGAAAATCTGGAAGAGGAGATGTATAAACTCATCAGCGCGGCCAATTTGGGCGACCGGCCCGCCAGGTTAAGACTCACTGTGTTCAGAAAAGAGGGGGGCAAATATCTGCCTACAGATAGTGGTGTAGGTTTTTATGCTTTTGCGGAAACATTGCGGGATCCTTTTTATTTGATAAAAGATGGGGAATATGAAGTGGAACTTTACAAAGATCACTTTATCAATGCAGATCTTATCTCAACGTTGAAAACTACAAATAAACTGCTGCACATCACTGGAAGTATTTTTGCCAAAGAAAATGGTTATGCCAATTGCTTATTGCTCAACAATAAGAAATCGGTGGCAGAAGCTTTACAGGGCAATTTATTTTTGGTCAAGGATAATCACATCAAAACTCCTCCACTGGAAGAGGGTTGCCTTCGCGGCATCATAAGGAAACAATTGCTCGAGATCCTAAAAAAACTGGATATGTATACGTTTGAAGAAGCCGCAATATCGCCGTTTGAACTTCAAAAAGCAGATGAACTGTTTATAACAAATACGATCATGGGTATCAGACCCATTACCAAATACAGAAAAAAGGTTTATGACGATAAGGTGGCCCGTGATCTTATGGGCAAACTGAATGCAAGGGCAAGACTTTCTTGAGTTTTTTAGTTTATCGTTTTAAATGGACAGCAAGCTTTTAGCCATCACCTTTGAAAAGACGTTAAACTTCACCGCATATTTTCCTGATAAGTTAAGTGTGTAGCCTTTAATTGCTCTCAGTCTATCTTCGATGCCTATAAATCTCCTATAACTTTTTAAATAGGCTTTTTGCTAATTATAACTTGGGTTTTCTGGAGCATTAGACCAAAGTACGTAATCACCACCCAGCTCAATCATTTTTTCTTTCCAAAGATCGGGCAGGGAATGCGTGATAATGTCCATTTGATACTCATTGTCGGCAATGATCCAAGAATTGCTATTGAGCTCTTCATCCAGCTGCTCAGAATCCCAACCTGAATAACCCAAGAAAAACCGGATTTCGTTATCAGATATTTTTTTAGAGCTAATAAGTTGTACAACAGTCTTAAAGTCCCCGCCCCAGTAGATGCCTGAGGAGATCTCGATACTGTTTGGGATCAGGTGCGGTACTTTATGTATAAAATAAAGGTTGTCCTGTTCTACTGGGCCGCCATTGTAAACAGTCATGCCTGATGGTATCTCCGGTATAAGCTGTTCTAAGGTGTAGTTAAGGGGCTTGTTGAGTATAAATCCCACAGAACCTTCAATACCATGATTGGCCAAGAGCACAACGGATCTGTTGAAGGATACATCCCCAATAATTGAGGGTTCTGCAATGAGAAGTTTGCCTTTGGTCGGTTTTTTTGTTGTCATAACGTAAGAAGGAAGGTAGGACTAAGCTAAGTTATTTTATTTTATCGGCAAAATTTAATGTTTTTTAAAAAAAAAGCCCTCCATAAGAGGGCTTTTAATACTTTAATGATATAAAGTTTAATTTACAGCGTCTGCTAGGTCAGAACCCGCTTTAAACTTAACCACATTTTTAGCCGCGATTTTTATGGTTTTGCCTGTTTGGGGGTTACGTCCTTCACGTGCAGCACGCTTTGATACTGACCAAGAACCAAAACCTACCAAAGAAACGCGATCACCACCTTTAAGTGATTTCTCAACGTTGCCCAAAAAGGACTCTAATCCTTTTTTTGCGGCTGCTTTGGTAATTCCGGCGTCTTCCGCCATTGCATCGATTAAATCTGATTTGTTCATAATGCCAATTTTAAATTAATTGTCGGTTAAAATTTACTATATCGATTAACAAATTTAGACGGATATTCCATTCGTACAAGGAATAGCGAGGGAAATAGGGTGCAATGTTGATAACTTTAGGTTATTGTTAACAAAGCAGAGCTTAATTTTTGAAATTTTAAGGTTTGTAGCAACAGTCGGGCCTTAGAGCACATTGGCATCTTCCCCGATATTAAAACCATTTAATAGGTCCTTTGTTTTCATTTTGCGCTTTCCCGGAAGTTTAAGTTCATCTATAACGATTGAGCCGTCCCCGCATTTTACAAAGAGCTTTCCTTGATATGTAGCAATCGTTCCTTCATCTTTATTTTTATCGGGTACTTCAGTTTCTTGTGCGATATGTGCGGCATAGATTTTAAGCTCCATTTCCTTGCCATTATTTTTAAATGCTGTCCAAGCGGAGGGATGGGGGTTTAGTCCCCTGATGAGGTTGCGTATTTTATCCACGGGACTTTGCCAATCGATCCGTGTATTGCTGCGGTCCAGTTTTGGGGCAGGATGTAGGTTTTGGTTTTTTACCTGAGCCTGGGCTTCCGTGGTCCCATTCTTTATTAAACGTACAGTCTCTAAGACAAGATCGCTCCCCAGTTGCATCAATTTGTCGTGCAGGTTGCCAGCGTTGTCATCATCATTAATAAGAGTCGCCTTTTGCAGGATAACCGCTCCTGTATCTATTTTTTCATCTATGAAAAAAGTAGTGACGCCTGTTTTATTTTCACCATTGATTACTGCCCAGTTTATAGGTGCTGCCCCGCGGTAATCGGGCAGGAGTGAGGCGTGCAGGTTAAAAGTGCCGTAACGTGGCATTTGCCATACGATTGCAGGCAACATCCGGAATGCTACGACAACCTGAAGTTCTGCATTAAGCGATTTTAGTTCCTCTATAAATTTTTGATCTTTAAGATTGGTAGGCTGTAGAATCTTTAGATCCTGCTCTTTGGCATAAACCTTAACGTCACTTTCGCTTATCTTACGACCCCTACCTGCCGGGCGGTCTGGAGCGGTAACGACGCCCACAATGTTTTCACCTGCATCTACAAGTGATTTCAGGCTACTTACTGCAAATTCTGGTGTTCCCATAAAAACAATGCGTACGTTTTTCATTTTAGTATTTTTCATTTGAATTGTCCTGATTTCACACGGATTTGTTTCATATTTTTCTCTTTACTTTCAAATATTTCACGATTTCAGGCTATAGGTATTGTTTTCGTTCAACGACAGTTTTTCCAACTCCAATAATGTAGAGAGGCCTTCTAGAATTTCGCTCTCTTCATATTCCGATATGGCTTTACAAATTCCTCGAGAGTCTTCAGGTCTGCCCGCCAGAACCGTTAGTATGCGATCAATAATCGCTGGTTTGGGTCTGGCGGCCTTTTGCGTTAAGCGTAAACACACATCACATATCCCACAATTTTCTGTTTTTTGCTCTCCAAAATAGGATAATAGTTGCCTGCTGCGGCATATTTGATCATTGTATACATAGTCTATTATGGCCTTGATCTGTTCGATCTTTCGCTCATTTTGCATTTTTACGTCCTTCGCAATCCTATTGACCACAGCATCATCCTCCCGTGGTTCTAAAAAAGTGATCGCAGTATCAAAGCTCTTATGGTCATAATGCGCCAAATTATCTTTGGCCAAAATAACCAAAGCATCATGTACTTGTTTGACAGTACTTCCGCTTTTTTTAGCAATGGCTGCCTGGTCAATGCTTACCATCTGTTCAAAAATACCAGTGTAGGTTCGCAATACCGTTTTCACAATGTTGTCGAGGCCGGGATTTTTGATGAGAGCGTAAGTGAGGGTCACTGGAGATACGGTAATCTGAAGGCCGGCCTTTTTATAAAATTCCTTCGCCAGTAAGACCACACTGTTTCTGTCAAGTACCAGGAGGGCATTGTAGGTAATTATAGTTTTGAGTCCGTAGGTTTTACAAAATTCCATAAAGTTAAAACGAAACATCTCTTGATCACCCTCACCATACGCGATCTGGAAGTAGCTGTTCAGTTTTTTATAGGTAAGCTTGACATCGGCAACCGTAGGAAGCACTTTAAGGAACTGCTTTTTGAGCCTTGCTGTGTCACCGGGGCTATAAAGGATTATACTTGTGGCAGGAGCGCCATTTCTGCCCGCCCGGCCAGCTTCTTGAAAATAGGCTTCCGGGCTTTCTGGGAGCTCTACATGCACCACGGTCTGCACGTTAGCCTTATCGATACCCATGCCAAAGGCAGTTGTGGCAACCATGACCTGTACCTCCCCTCGCATCCATTGGCCAAAGTATTCATCGCGCTCCGCGTGGGCAAGGCCACCGTGATAATAATGTGCCTTTATCGACTTACTGTTGAGGTGGGCGGCATAGCGCTGGGCGGTTTTCCGGCTGCGTACATAGATTATTGCCGTATCCGGGCTTTTAGTAAGCAAGCGTTCCAGGCGGTAGTTCTTATCCTCTTCGGCACATACGTGATAGGCGAGGTTCTTACGCTCAAATGAGGTTTTAAAAACCGGTGCCCCATTCAATTGAAGTTGTGCAATGATATCCTGAATCACCTTTTCGGTTGCTGTTGCCGTAAGCGCAATGCAGTTTACATCGGGCATGCTTTCGCGAAATGCGGAAATAGTGCGGTAGGCCGGCCTAAAATCATGCCCCCAATGAGAAATGCAGTGTGCCTCATCTACGGCGAGAAGGGAGATATCCATCTGCTTGAGCCTGGTGAGTATGAGTTCTTGCTGTAGCCTTTCCGGCGAAAGGTAAAGCAGTTTATAGTTACCGTAGATACAGTTGTCTAGCATGATGTCGAGGTCGCGATAGGGCGTGCCGCCAGGAATATACATAGCTTTAATGCCTTTGCGATCAAGTTGCATGACCTGGTCTCGCATGAGGGAAAGCAACGGGGAGACCACGATGGCAATGCCCGGTTTTACGACTGCCGGCAGCTGGTAACAGAGCGATTTTCCGCCACCTGTGGGCAGCAGCGCGAGTACATCGCGGCCAGACAGCACAGCACTGATAATCGTTTCCTGCTTTGGCCTGAAGGAATCGTGACCCCAGATTTCCAATAATGCTTTTTGAGTCAGTGCGTTCATGATCTTATAGCATTGAGCAAAAACTCCACCCGTTCTTCTACGGGAGCGTGGGGTATGATGTGAGGGTTGTAATTGTATTTGATGTACATGCCGCGGATTGCTTTATGAATCTCGACAGCTTTTTCAAAATCCTCGTAGCGCTCTCCATCGGTAGTATGTATTTCCCTCCACGGGGGGAGTTCAAATACCTGATCATAACGATAGTCCTCGCAAGCCTTTTTGAAAATATCAGGATATGACTGACCCACAAAGTCCATATAAGCTAGTACATCTGGGATGCCACGGTCCAGAAATACAACTGGGGAATCAGTTTTTCCTGAGGAATTGAATTGAGATATGCGGCCCTCGAGTAGTTTTTCGCTAAAGAGCAGGGGCTGGGTAAGAAAAAGCTGCTCAACACCTTGCTCCTGTGCCTCCCGAGTGATCTGCCTGGAGACTTCCTCAAAGACCGGGAGGCCATTTTCTGCAAGGGCATTGATCAATGTGGTCTTGCCTGTGCCAGGCCCGCCGATAAGTACAATGCGCTGTGGTGCCAAGAATTCCTTTTGGACAAAAATAGGCTTTTGGCGCATTATATTAAAATGGCGGATAAGCTTACCTTTGCAATGTTTCTGGCTTTTTATGGCCAATATTTTTATTTGATTTAATGGTTTTTGAAAAAACATCGTTTTAAAACCTAAAAAAAATTATTTTTTCGTTATATTTTCATAATAGCAGTTGTGTAGCGCTTAAAACTTCAGTTTATTATACATCATGAATAAAACAAACAATCCAGAGGAATTTTATAATAAACTCAGGGAGCAATTAAAAGATACCTCATTGTGGCCCTCAGAATATCTTTTTAAATTTATTGTACCCTCGGCCAAAAATAAGATCACCGCGATTCAGGACATTTTTGATAATACCGGTGCAGTAATTAACACTAAAGAATCCCGCAACGGAAAATACACCAGCGTATCAGTTAATGTGCGGATGAAAAACCCCGATGCAGTAATCGATAAATATAAAGAGGCGGCTATAGTGGAGGGTGTAATTTCGCTTTAGCGAAAACGGGAGTCCAATTTTTAGTAAGAGCTCAAGATACCCGCACCTGGGTACCATAAACAATAATTATTATCCTTTTACAGATTTAAAGCGTGTGACATGCTACCTTTTTGTCACAAATTTTAGTATTTTGCAGCGCTTGCCAAAGGTGAGCGTACTTCACATTAAATTTTTAGCATTGATAGATCAATTAGAATACAATACGGAGCGCGAGCACCTCATAATCCCCGAGTATGGTCGCCATTTACAAAAAATGGTCAATCAGCTCAAGGCGATCGAGGATCGAGATGAGCGTAATAAGGTGGCCAAATCCATTATTGCCGTTATGGGAAACCTACAGCCTCATTTACGCGACGTGCCAGACTTTCAGCATAAACTTTGGGATCAGCTTTTTATCGTGGCCAAGTTTGAGCTCGATGTAGACTCGCCTTACGACACGCCTTCCAAAGAAAAACTGGAAGAGCGTCCGGAGCCTTTGGAATATCCACAGAATCATCCAAAATATCGTTTTTACGGAAATAATATTAAAAGGATGATTGACGTCGCCGTAAAATGGGATAAAGGAGATATGCGCGAGGCCCTTGAATTTACCATAGCCAACCACATGAAAAAATGTTTTCTCAACTGGAACCGTGATACAGTGGATGATGAGGTGATCTTTAAACATCTATATGAGCTGAGTGGTGGCCAGATCAATATGGCTAAAAAAGAAGAGGATCTTAAAGATGCAAATAAGCTGTTGCGAGGCAAAAAAAGCGGTAAAACTTCAAACTACCGCAAGAAATCCAGTTCCAGAAGTAAAAAACGCTACTAAACCCACCTGTTTTATGGGAGCATTCCAGATTGAGGGAGGCCACGCGCTTAAGGGGGAGATACAACCCCAGGGAGCCAAAAATGAGGCTTTACAAGTTTTATGTGCCGTCTTGCTTACCCCAGAAAAAGTTACGATCTCCAACATACCAGATATTGTAGATGTTAATAAACTCATCACAATCCTTGAAAATCTGGGTGTCAAGATTCAAAAATTGAACAAAGGAGAATACAGTTTTAAAAGTGACGCACTCAATCTTGATTACCTAGAGAGCGAGCAGTTTAAAAAGGAGGGAAGTGGCCTACGTGGTTCAATCATGATTGTTGGGCCTTTACTGGCACGTTTTGGCAAAGGATATATACCTCGGCCTGGCGGAGATAAAATAGGCAGGCGCCGATTGGACACCCATTTTGCGGGTTTGATCAAACTGGGTGCGAAATTCCGTTATAATAAAGAAGAACGTTTTTATGGGGTGGAAGCCCCACAAGGCCTTACGGGAATTTATATGCTACTGGATGAGGCATCTGTAACCGGAACGGCAAATATTGTAATGGCGGCCGTTATGGCAAAAGGAAAGACTACGGTCTATAATGCCGCTTGCGAACCTTACCTGCAGCAACTTTGTAAGATGCTCAATCGTATGGGGGCAAAAATAGAAGGTATTGGGTCTAATATGCTCCATATAGAAGGTGTTGAAAAACTGCACGGCTGTGACCATCGTATTTTACCAGATATGATCGAGATAGGCTCTTGGATTGGTCTGGCCGCGATGACCCGCAGCGAGATCACGATCAAAAATGTAAGTTGGGAAGATCTTGGGCTTATACCACTCACTTTTAGAAAATTAGGCATCACAGTAGAGCGTAAAGGAGATGATATTCATATACCCGCACATAAAGATGGATATGAGATTGAAAAGTTTATTGATGGCTCGTTTATGACTATTAGCGATGCTCCGTGGCCGGGCTTTACGCCAGATCTGTTGAGCATTATACTTGTAGTGGCCACGCAGGCCAAAGGGGAAGTGCTCATACATCAAAAAATGTTTGAGAGCCGCCTGTTTTTTGTTGACAAACTCATTGATATGGGCGCTAAGATCATTTTATGCGATCCGCATCGTGCCACAGTGATAGGCCATAATTTTAAATCTACCTTAAAAGCAACTACAATGACCTCACCAGATATACGCGCTGGTGTTTCTCTATTGATAGCCGCGCTTAGCGCGAAAGGAACCTCTACCATTCAAAACATTGAGCAGATAGACCGAGGTTATGAGAATATTGATGAGCGACTGCGTGCACTCGGGGCTAAAATTGTGAGGACGGCATGACCGGGAATGAGTTTTTTTTAAGGTTTCTAATATTACCCTGTTTTTAATAGGCTTTAAATTGATGGCTCAATGGTGGGGCGCGGTCCAATCATTTACCAGATTTTAGGGCTCCCCCTGGTACTATCTATGTTAATGATTTTCTCTATATCGATGCTCACCCGTAGATCATCTCATGTATCTAGAATTGTAAACAAGCTTAAAAATTATTGGTCAGAAGAGATTCATGACAGACTGCTGCATTTCTAATATTTGGTTTAAATGCTTATTATAAGCTACTCAAAAGGGTTCACCAGAAAATCCTTCCTTACTGCTCAATAGTGCCCAAATTCATGCAAATTATAGATTGGATGATAAACCAAGCTTGGTGATAAATTTGGTCATCCCCACTATAATTACGAGCCGATTATTGGTATATCAATTGTTCAGGCAGCGTTATTCTGTAAATGGCGCACTGATCTGGTATTCTTAAAAATATGCTTCAGAAGCAAAAACGAAAAAAGAGAGTGCTAAATTTCTTTCTAAAGTAAAGAAGTATAGGTTGCCTACTAAAATGGAATTAAGCAATCTATACAGATCCCTTTCAAAAGTAAATATGTATACGTATTCGACCATAGCCTCCTCCTAAAAGCGCTAATTCGTTTGATAAGCATATCATGAAGAAAATTTAATTATTAGAGGTCATCATTTAAATACTTACTCAATAAATGGAAAATATGAATATTTTTAAGGGGCAAAATCTTCTAGAGTTCTCTGATCGGTTCAGATTGTAAGGAATACCTTTAAAACAGACTATAAATGTTTAAAATGTAACCATAAAGCTTATCAAAGAAAGGCTGATTTCTCCAGACAATGTAACGTTTGTAATCACCGAGAATCAGCTACGGCAAATACATTATTCCATAAAGTGAAATTTGGTTTACGAAAAGCTTTCTTTATCTGTTTTGAGATGTCTGTCGGCCAGTTATGTTGCCGTTCGTTTTGCATAATTTATGCTAAAAGTCAGGGAGGCTATGGCTTCTAGTGGAAACAATCCCATGGATGGTATTGTACATGTTGATGAATTTGTTTTGGGCGGTAGGGAAGAAAAAAAGACTGGAAGAAGTTATGATGCCAAGAAAAAGAAAGCTATTACCGCTGTACAGCTAACAGAAGACGGGAAAGTAAGGAGAATGTATGCTATGAAAATAGATGACTTTTCAGCAAAATCACTTCAATATATTTTTGTGGACCACATTAGTAGAGGGGCGCAAGTTACTACTGATAAATGGAGGGGATATAGGCCTATAGCCAAAGCATACGATATTACCCAAATTGAAAGCAACAATGGCTTAAATTTTAAAGCACTGCACACAATGATACATCAAGTGAAATCTTGGATTAGAACAACTTATTCCTGGGTAAGTGATCATAATCTAAACCGATATTTTAATGAATTTTGTTTTAGAATAAACCGCTCTCAAAGCAAGGATACAATATTCAATAAATTGATAACAAAAATGGTGGATAGCAATAAAATTCATCAAGCAAAATTAGTGAGTAATTAAGTGATGACCTCTATTAATTTTTTATCGTATTAAAGAACTTACTTTGGAAAATAATTTTTTTGAACCACCCAGTTTTTGCAGCTGATGAAAATCTCTTGCATACTGGCTTTCGGTGTATTTTTGGAATATTATCGTTTGATTTATAGTATATTACAACAATAATTCTGCTATTTCCTTCCAATTATGTACCCTTTCAAAACCGGGAGTATTTATATTATGTGGTGAGGTAAATTGAATCCCGCGCCCGTCAAACTGCTCTAGATTATAGGATCGGTCATCAATGAGCACATCACCCTTGAGCACAAATTTATGCCCACAGAGAATTCGATATTCCCAGGTGATAAAAGGGAAATGCCGGTCGAGCCAATCTGATTTTTCCTTAAGGGAATTAGGGAATTGCATTGCCGCAGAAGCGATATAGACTTCGTGTTTTTTATGCAGTTCGCGCATTATTTCCGGACTGTCATCCATGACCTTGAGATCGGCAAAAAAACCTTTGGTTCTGTTTTGACCATGCACGTAGTCTTGGCGATCCTTGGGCACAAATTCCCAAACATCACCCCCGTGACAGTCTTCCTTACAAAGTTTTTCCTTAAATTTCTCGTTATAAAGATCGATGTGCGCGCCATACGTATCGGCAACTACTTCGTCCATATCCACAAATATGCGCATAGAATTTTTTTGTAAAGATAAGGGATTAAGTATTTATAGTTGCAGGTGGTGACATACAGGTTTGAAAACCTATATGGTAGGATTTAACCTTTTTAAAAGACCTTCTTATTCATTGCAATAGATCAAACTTTTAAAAATCGCGTATTAAAAGCTATATAAATTATATTTTCTTGTGAAGTACAAGCTTTCCTGGGTTTCAACTCAATTAGTATAAAGCTTACACCACTTTATTAGGATTTTACTCTATGTCGATTATGTTTTACATTAAGCAAAAACTAAAAAATATCTTGCCATTTTAGTGATTTTAAAATCAAATTGAATGTTTCAATACTATCTTGATACGACAAAGTTTAACCTTGCCTTTTGCATTTGCTGCTTTGCATTGGTCAATCCGTTTTATGTGGCGTTGATCTTTGGTACGGTGGGTAATGCGATCGGGTTGCTTGGGTATGGCCAGTTTCATAAACATGAATATTATACCTATTATAATTTGGGCTTTACCAAAAGAAAATTGATAAAAACCATGTGTTTGGTAAATCTTTTAGTTTGCATTCCGCTTATGGGACTGGGCACTTTGATCGCGGTTATTTTCTGATGGTAGAGCTGCAATTACATAGTCTGAACAAAAGTTTTGGGCGAAAAAAAATCCTTGATGATCTAAAAATTAGTCTCAAAACCGGTGAGGTAATGGGAATATTTGGTAGGAATGGAAGTGGCAAGAGTACCTTGCTCAAAATACTTTTTGGTACGCTCAAGGCGGAAAACATCCATATGCAGATCAACGGCAGACGCTATTTAGGATCAGCCGGACTGGGCAAAAGCGATATTATTTCGCAACAGCAAATTGGTTATCTTCCTCAATTTTCCTTTTTACCGCATAACTCGGAAGTTCGCAGGATTATCCCGCGTTTTTTTGCAGATACTGACGATCAGGAACGTCTATTTTATGATCCTGGTATCGCGCGTATTGATGGGAAGAAGATTAATCAGCTTTCCCTTGGCGAGCGAAGGTATCTGGAGTTGCTACTCGTAGGCAATCTTGATCATCCTTTTCTCATTCTTGATGAGCCCTTCTCAATGGTAGAGCCGCTCTATGCCGAGCGTATTACTGCATTTATACTGAAATTAAAACAAAAAAAAGGCATCATCCTTACGGATCATTATTATGAAAGCGTCTGGAAGGTTAGCACTATAAGATGGTTGCTGAAGGATGGAAAACTCCATAGCTTAAAAAGCCAGGAACAACTTGCTGAAATGGGCTATTTAAAAAGAACCAAAAATGACTGGAAATAATGGCAAAAGATAATTTTTCGGGTCATGCGGCCGATTATGCCAAATTCAGGCCCAATTATCCCGATGCGATGTATCGCTACATTTTTTCACTGCTGGACCAAAAGGAAAGCGCCTGGGACTGCGCTACTGGCAATGGGCAGGTTGCCGTAGCACTGGCCAAGGTTTTTGATCGCGTATGGGCAACCGATCTCAGCGAAAATCAATTAAAAGAGGCCGTGAAGCTCCCTAATATTAGTTATGAAGTGCATACCGCTGAAGATGTTTTGGGGCCGGAAAAAAAATTTGATCTGATCACCGTAGGGCAGGCAGTACACTGGTTTGATTTTGATAGCTTTTATGCCAATGTTAGAAGTGCATTAAAGCCCAATGGTATTCTGGCCCTTATCGGATATTCCCTTCTAAAGACCAAAGGAAACACCAATGAGCTGATCAAGCACTTTTACGACGAGATCATCCATGAATATTGGGATCCGGAGCGTGACTATCTGGATGCGCGTTATCGCACGATTCCATTTCCCTTTTTTGAAGAAATTGTACCCGATTTTATGATTGAGGTACGGTGGAGCGCACAACAACTATTGGATTATCTAAACACGTGGTCTGCGGTAAAACATTATGAAGAGAAAAAGGGAGCCAATCCTGTTAGATTGATCACTGGTGAAATTCTTGACACATGGGGCCAGAAAATGCACAAAATATTTAATTTCCCTCTTTTTTTAAAAGTGGGAAGACTGATTTGAATTAAGAATTAAAAAGATAACTTGGTTCAAATTTTTAGTCTAATTAAACGACACTTTTATATATCTTTAAGCAGCGTTCGCGGGCCTCTTTATGATCTACCATCTTCTCTGGATAATTTTCTGTACCATATTCTTCTACAAACTCTTTGATATATTTTTTCTCCTTATCAAATTTATCAACTTGCGTCATCGGGTTGAAGATCCTAAAATATGGGGCGGCATCCACACCTGTACCTGCTGCCCATTGCCAATTGCCTACATTGCTTGACTGTTCATAATCAAGCAGTTTTTCGGCAAAATAGGCTTCGCCCCAGCGCCAGTCTATAAGCAGGTGCTTGCATAAAAAACCGGCCGTAAGCATACGTACACGGTTATGCATATATCCCGTAGTGTTAAGTTGGCGCATGCCAGCATCCACAAGAGCAAACCCTGTGGTTCCGGTTTTCCATTTTTCAAATTCATCCTCATTGTTGCGCCACTCTATGCGATCATATTTTTTATGGAAAGACTCTTCAACGGTTTCGGGAAAATGATAGAGAATCTGCATGAAAAACTCGCGCCAGATAAGCTCGCTCATATATACTTTATTATTTTCGGCGACAGCTTTTTTCATGATCTTCCGTATACTGGCCGTACCGAAGCGCAGGTGCGGACCAATACGAGAAGTGCCGGCATCCAGTGCGGGATAGTTGCGGGTGTCTTCATAATTGTCGATCAAAGTGGGTGTGAGGGTAGGCTTGGGGAATTTTAAAGAAGATGTCTTAAAGCCCATATCGCCCAAATTGAGATTGGGCAGCCGTGTATTCTTCACAAGATGATCAAGATTTTTTGCGGTGTAGTGTATATTGAGATGCTTTTGTGCATCAAAAGCTTCCATCCATTTATTTTTATAAGGTGTATATACCACATAAGGATCGCCGTCACTTTTTGAGATTTCGTTTTTTTCGAAAATCACCTGATCTTTATAAGTGTGAAAGGGGATATCTTTCTTGTCAAGCAGATTTTTGATCCCCTCATCCCGCTTTGTGGCATAGGGCTCATAGTCTTGGTTTGTGAATACCTCGGCGACATTATAATCATCTACTATTTGTTTCCAAATGGTTTCGGGTTTACCATAGAACATAGCAATTGAACTCTCAAATTTATTTTGTAACTCATTGCGCATATCTTGTAATGTATCGTAGATAAAGGTTACACGCGCATCATCTTCTGGGAGTTTATCCAATATTTCTTTATCAAAAATGAAAATAGGAAGTACCGGATGATCACTTTTTAAAGCTTCGAGAAATCCTACATTATCGTCTAGACGCAGGTCTCTTCTAAACCAGAAAATACTTATTGTGGGCATGATTACTTATTTTTTATGCTTTGGATTAAAATTTTTAGACAGTCAAATCATTATGTATAATTGTACCTGTTTTATTAGATGCAATTAAGGGTTTTAAAAATTTGTCAGCTTTCGCGAAGGCAAAATGAATGTCATAAATGCTTGATTTCTATAGGTTTTTTGTACTTCGCATTACAAAAGTCAAGATATTTGTAACAATTTAGATCTATAAGATCGCTTGTTTTCTATGTTGTACTTGCAGGTCTGGTAGCCTCAATGCACGTTAAGCGTACTCATTCCCCCATCTACAGCGATGACCTGGCCTGTAATCCAACTGCTTTCTTCGCTCAATAATAAGCGTGCGATGGTTGCGATATCAGCTGGCATACCCACGCGTTTTAACGGATGACGTTCATTCATTTGCACCCTCTTTTTGTCAGTGCCCAACAGTTTGTCGGCCAGTGGCGTAGCTGTAAGGGAAGGTGCGATTACATTCACTCTAAAAGATGGTGCATACTCAGCGGCAAGCGCCCTTGCAAATCCCTCAATAGCACCTTTTGCGGCAGCTACGCTGGTGTGAAATGGCATCCCCGTCTTAACCGCAACCGTACTGAAAAATACTAAACTGGCCTGATGTGATTTTTTTAGACGGTCCATCACATCTTTTAACGACTTGACCAACCCGATGAAATTGAGTTGCATGTCTTTTTCAAAAGCATCTACATTTAGCATTTTAAAAGGTTTAAGATCAATACTTCCTGGGCAATAGACAAAACCATCTAGTTGCTCTGGAAGATCGCTGGTGTCAAGTTTATCAGTTTCTACATTATATTTAATGTGAGTAGCATTAATCTCGCCCAGATGGTCTGCGGTGCGCGAAGCAATATAAATGTTATGATTTTCGCATAATAGTTTGGCGAGCTCAAAGCCAATTCCATAAGAGCCGCCTATAAGTAAAATATTCTTTTTCATGAAATTCCTTAATTTAAAATGTCTTTTCTTGTAATACCGTTCTCCTGTTTTAATGCCTCATAAGGGCCAAAAAGTTCAACGAGCTTATTTCTGCGGTATTCAAAGATTTCATCAAGTTTTGGCTTGACCAAAAAGGGATGCACAAGCTGACCTAAAAATCCCATAGGGAGTTTATAATCCACAATATCTTCCATCTCTACACCGCCCTCAATGGGATGTATAAAATGTTTGTGGTGCCATAGGGCATAAGGTCCATAGCGCTGCTCATCAACAAAATATTTCTTGTCGTTTACATGCGTGATCTCTGTAACCCATTTCATTTTTAAACCCGCGATCGGAGTTACTATATATTGTATAAGCTGTCCCTCAAACATAGGACGCTCAGCTCCAGAAAGAATTTTAAAACCCATATAATCGGGCGTAATCGTTTTTAGATTTTTTGGGTCAGAAAGAAAGTTCCAAGCTTTATCTACTGATATGGGCAGATTTTGACGCGTATGCATCGTGTATATTTTCATGGGCTTAAAACATTGCTTTAAGCGTAAAGATACTTGGAGAAGTGTTTAATAAAAAGACTTTTGCGTTAAACAAAAATTAAATTAAAAATTTTAGCCTTTTAGAAGAAATGTAGAAGTAGGAAGGAAATTAAAAATTTATTTTCAGGCACCGCGCTCAAAGCAGTCCAATGCCCATTTTTTTGCATCCCGAAAATTACGAAAATAGGCAAAAGAACGGTTCCAGGCTTTCTGCTCCGTGATAAGCTGGTCGCGCAGGTTGGGGTGTTCGGATACCACTGCAATGCCTTTTATATTTTTGAGAGCATATTTATAAACCAAAGGATTGATTATTACTGATCCCATGCGCTTATTAATCAATATAAAATCCCTGCGCACGTAAAATTTTTTCAGATGATTTCTGATTTCCTTCAAAATCTTAATTTCTAATGAGCTTGGATCATTGTAGGTGATTAAGGCATACAGCGGTCTCATCTGTAATACATACACATCTGTTTTTACGCTATGATTTTTGATATCGTTGATATCCATAGTAAGGGGGGATTTAGAATTCAAATCGAATTCATAAAATTTTTAAAGATGCAATAAATTGTATATCATGGACATACCTCTACCAAAAATAAATAATTATTTTTAAGTTTTTGTTAACGTAATGAATTAACTTCACTTATTTGAGCGGTTTAAGCATTTTTTTTAATGTATTTAAATCGCTAGAAACCAATAACATCATGAATTATGAAACAGATTGTATTTTTATTCTTTGGGGTTTTGACGAGTTTGTCGGTTAACGCCCAGGTCAATATTCCAGCAGCCAGTCCATCGGCCACCCTAACGCAAACTGTAGGTCTTACATCCGTTGAGCTCGATTACTCTAGACCCAGCATGAAAGGGCGAAAGATTTTTGGCGGCATTCTGCCTTATGATAAACTATGGAGAACAGGAGCTAACGCAACGACCAAATTTACCGTAGAGAAATCAATATATATTAATAATCAGGAGCTTAAGGCCGGCACTTATAGTCTTTTCACCATTCCTGGGGAAAATTCGTGGGAGGTTATTTTTTATACTGATGACAGTAATCCGTTGATGACTACTGTAGATGAAAGTAAGGTCGCGTTAAGGGTCGCCGCCCAACCACAGCAGCTGCCCGTAAGCATTGAGACCTTTACTCTATCTATAGACGATGTTGCCCCAGAGGGTGCCGTGCTGGGTATAATGTGGGAAAATATCTATGTGGGCGTGCCCTTTAAAGTAGGTACTGATCAAGAGGTGATGGCCAGTATTGATGCCGCACTCAATGGCCCTTCAGCTGAAGAATATTATAATGCAGCGGTCTATTACCTAAATTCTGATAAAGATATTCAAAAAGCAAAAACCTGGATGGACAAAGCAATAAGTATGACGCCCACACCCAGATTTTGGCAACTGCGTCAGCAATCGCTCATTTTGGCAAAGTCAGGAGATAAAAAAGCCGCAATTGAAGCTGCCAAAAAATCACTGGCAGATGCAAATAAAGCAGGTAACGAAGATTATATTAGAATGAATACAATGTCCCTAAAAGAATGGGGAGGAATGTGATTATGAATGTATCAGGAATTATAATCCAGGCCGATTTCGGCTCGGATTTTATCTAAAGTAGTGATGAGGTCAAGGCTAAAATCAAGTGACATTAACGCACTTTGCGTTGTGTTTTGCCTTAACATTGCTGCTACATGCTCTATTTCAAAATTGTAACCCCTGGTATTAAAGTCAAAGTGGTTTTCCGCTTTTTCGCCTCCTAGTATTGTGGTTACTTCCTGTGCGTGATGAAATCGAGGATGCATATAAATCAAGCCGTTTTCGCATAAAATGGTGGCAGAAGTAGGTGTTTTTTCAACGATGCTGCTCCGTAGGAACGCTTGTGTGCCTTCTTCATAAGTGAAGGTGATATCATTGTTGTCATCAATATCCGTTTTGCCCATTTTCGCCTTTGCGGAAATTGCATCCGGTTTCCCCAAAAGGGCCAGCGCCATAAATATAGGATAGATACCCACATCAAGCAGGGCACCTCCTCCTAGTTTTTTATCAAATAAGCGGGTTTTTGGGTCAAATGGAGCCTTAAAGCCAAAATCCGCAGTGATCGTTTTTATCTTTCCATATTTTCCAGAATTTATTTCGTTGAGTACAAACATAAACGAGGGTATAAAGCGTGTCCACATAGCTTCCATGAGGAAAACCTGGTTTGCTTTCGCGGAAGCGATCATTGTATTGACCTCTTCAGCATTCATGGCAAATGGCTTCTCACAGAGCACTGCCTTCCCGTTTTTCATGCATAAAATGGAATCTTCGCAGTGCCGCACATGGGGCGTGGCGATATAGATTACTTCCACCTCCGGATCTTCGGCAAGGGCCTCGTAGCTGCCATATGCCGCCCCTGCACCAAATTCGGTTTTAAATGCTTCTGCTTTTTCCAGACTTCGTGAGGCGACAGCGTAGAGTTTACTGCCGTTAACGGTGATCAAATCTGATGCAAATTTACCTGCGATCTTCCCCAGGCCGAGTATTCCCCAATTGATGGTTTTCATGCTTTTTATTTTGGAATTGGCTTTATGATTTTTTGATAATTTAATTTTCTTCTGATTGCGGCAACTGTTTTTTCCCAGCCATCATCTGAATAGGAAATGAAAACAGAACAACGAGTGCGCAGCCCACAAAATTCAACCACAGGTAAGGAAGCCTGATTATTTCAAATTTATCAAGGCAAAATAAGGCAATAACGATAATTTCGGTAGTCAGTGCGGCGATAAATACGGCATTACCCTTGATTTTTTTAATGAAAAATGCAACTACAAAAACCCCTAAAATTGTTCCGTAAAATATAGAACCAATGATATTTACCAGCTGTATCAGGTTATCAAAAAGATTGGCCGTACAGGCAATGAGTATAGCCAGGATTCCCCAACTGAGAGTAAACCATTTGGTCGCATCTACAAAATGGGATTCATCTTTGGGATCGTCAATATTCCGTTTGTAAAGGTCTATTGTAGTAGTGGTGGCCAATGCATTGAGTTCAGACGCGGTAGAGGACATGGCCGCAGAAAGAATTACTGCAAGTAATAGGCCTATGAGGCCTTTGGGCATGTTGTTTAATATAAAATGTATAAAAACATAATCCTTATCATTGGTCTCCACGTTTTTATCGGCCATTTTGATCACCTTGCGCCCTTCATCACGGATTATATCTTCCTGCCCATTGACCTTCTTGAGCGATTCTTTGATCTGGGCATAGGTCTTACTGAGGTTTTCCCCATTCTTATCTTCAGCCCTCACAAGTGCCTGGCTCAGGTCCATCTTGTCAGAGCGCAGATTATTGAGCTGATCCTGAAGGCCCTCATATTCCTCTTGTAGGGGCGTATTTCTGACGGCGGTCGCTGCTGAGGGGTTAAAGTTGAGCGGGGTAGGGTTAAACTGGTAAAAAACAAAGACCATAACGCCCACTAGCAATATAAAAAATTGCATGGGCACTTTGAGCAGTCCGTTAAAAATCATGCCCAACTGCATCTCCCTCATGGATTTACCAGAGAGGTAACGCTGTACCTGACTTTGGTCTGTACCAAAATAGGATAACATCAGAAACGTTCCCCCAAGGATACCGCTCCAAAAAGTATAACGGTTGTTAAAATCAAAGGAAAAATCAAGAATGTTAAGTTTTCCACTGGCACCGGCAATCTCAAGTGCTTTGGTAAAGCCTATGTTTTCCGGCAGATAACTGATAATTAGAAAAAAAGCAACAAACATACCCAGAAAAATAACCGCCATCTGTTGTTTTTGGGTTACCGTGACCGCTTTGGTACCACCAGAAATGGTGTAGATCACAACTACCGCCCCGATCATGATATTGAGGGTATTGAGATCCCAACCAAGCACGGCAGAAAGTATGATAGATGGTGCAAAAATCGTTATACCCGCAGCAAGCCCGCGTTGTAAAAGAAACAGCGCGGCCGCCAGCGTGCGTGTCTTGAGATCAAAACGGCGTTCTAGATATTCATAGGCCGTATAAACATTAAGCCTGTGATAAATTGGGATAAAGAACAGGCAGATGATGATCATGGCAATGGGCAGACCGAAATAAAACTGCACAAAACCCATCCCGCTTGTATAGGCCTGTCCCGGCGTTGATAGGAAGGTAATCGCGCTCGCCTGCGTTGCCATTACCGAGAGGCCTACAGTCCACCATTTTGCCTCATTACCGCCACGTATATAGTCCTGCACATTGCGCCTACCCCGTGTTTTATAGATGCCGTAGATCACGATAGAGGCAAGTGTTACGCTGAGAACAATCCAGTCAATGCCTTGCATATTATGAGTTAAAGGCGTTCATAAGAAAATAAAAGATGAGAATATAGACCGCATTGGCGACCAGCACCAGAGTATAATAACCGCTCCATTTGTTTTTGTTGGGCTTCATCAATTATCCATTTTTTTATTTTTTCCCACCGAAAGCAAATTTGCAAATAAACGGTATGCCCCGGGAACACCGGCGGGAAGTTCCCTAAAAAAACTTAGGCCCGTATAAATATAATGGCCGGTGCCATATTTGGCTATAAGTAGACTGCCATCCATCGGTTTTTCCCCTTTATCATTTATGGAAATTATGGGCGTGTAATGACTATCCCAAGTATTCGGGAAATAAAGACCGCGCTCCTGTACCCAGTCCTTAAAGTCGTCAACACCTATTTTATTGGGGTGATTGAGCACCTCGGCGTTAGGGTCGAGAATATGTACTTCAGCATTTTCATCCGTTACTCGGTCACTGGAGAGGTCTAAGGGGTATGGGCCTATGTTAGGAAATTCAAAACCACGTGCCGTGTTATATTGCACCAGCAGCGTGCCGCCCTGTTTCACATAATCCAGTAACAGCGGCTGTTTATAGCGTAAAGCGTCAACGGTATTGTAAGCACGTATACCCATGACGATGGCGTCAAAGCTGTTGAGCTGGGATGGGGTTGCATGTGTTATGTCAATTGGGGTGACCCGGTAACCGATCTGCCGTAGACTTTCTGGGATAGCATCACCCGCACCGTTAATGTAGCCTATGTTTTCACCTTCTTTTTTTATGTTGATGCGCACCACCTGTACCGCATTATCTAAGGAAAGGGTTTGTAGCGGGATGTGCTCATAATCGATCTGAACCAGCTTTTTATCATACGCTTTTCCGTCTAAACTGACGACGGATGCAAGTGGTCCCTCACTCGTTTCTGAGGGCGGGGTCACATTAAAAGTTAAGGTCTTGGTTTCCCCTTTTTGTGCAAATTCAATATGCTGTTTCTCAGGTGACACGGCCCAACCTGTCGGATGTTTAAGACTGACCGTCCCTTTGATATTATCCTTATTGGCTGTGACTTTGACTTTTACCGGCTGTGATTCTGCTTTCGCAAAAATAATCACAGGCTCATCGATGCCCGAAGTTACAGCAGGGACAATTTCAAAAGGCTGGTACACCTCACCCTCCACGCGGTCATTATATTTATAAACAAGCGGAACGCTAAATGGGATTTTAACATCATTTAAACGGATGGTGAACACTGCTTTAAATTTATGCGGGGTTTCCGGAAGCCCGATCAGTTCCTGGTCGTTTACGGTGTACATGCCGGTCGTGCCGGGTTGACGCAGCCAGTATGGGGTGGTAAGGTCTGCATTCCCGGTGTTTATTGTTGCCTGCTGGTCAAAATCAATATTGTCGGCCAGTTTTTTGTCTATTGGGATTTCCTTGCCTACAGGTGCAATCATGATGGATACCAGTGCTGCTGGAACGGTACTTCGATTGATGGCTTCCAAGTTGATGGTTATGTCCTGATCTGGTGTTGCGGTCTGAACGCCGGTTGCGGCCTCAAGGTAAAGGCCTGCGGATTGTTTAATGATTTCTGTGAGTTCGGCAAGTTTTAGTTTCTTCCAGTAGTCATCTTTTAATTTTGCAATCAGTGGGTAGGCTTGTAGTAAGCTGGGTAAGCTTGCAGACGGATTTGTAAAATCAAAGTTTTCTTCTACGGCATTTAAAATTTTACCGATTGCATTTCCGCCCTGCACCCGGTTCCAAGTGGTATCAATACCTTTAAAAAGGTTTCCATTTGCTGGAAGATCACCTCTTAAGAGTTCAAGATATTCGATCTGGCTGCCCCGGCTGCCTGTATTGCCAAATCCCTGAGATCGATGCTGGCTGCGGCTCATGGCAGAAATCTCGGTGTTGCTCTGGCCCAGTAATGGATAATATTGCCCATCATCTACCGAAACCAGGTTGCTTTTGTCTGCTTTCTCAAACTTGTCCTGACTGCCATAAAACCACCAGGAAGTATTGAAAAATTGCCGTTTTGGTTTCCAAATTTCTGTATATTTTAACTGCTCTGGGAATTTTGAGGCATCACCTGCCATATCAAAAGCTTCCACACTGAGCATGGCCGAAGCGGTATGATGCCCGTGGGTTGTGCCCGGGGTACGGTGGTCAAAACGGTTAATAATAATATCTGGCCTAAATTTTCTGATTCTCCATACCACATCGCTCAGCACCTTTTGTTTATCCCAGATTTTAAGGGTCTCATCGGGATTTTTACTATATCCAAAATCATTGGCCCGGGAGAAAAACTGCTCCCCACCATCAATGCGCCTTGCTGCGAGCAGTTCCTGTGTGCGTATGACGCCCAGTTGCTCGCGCAGTTCTGGCCCTACCAGATTCTGCCCACCATCCCCACGGGTAAGGGCGAGATAACCCGTGCGGGCGTGAACACCATTTGATAAATAGGAGATAAGGGCGGTATTCTCATCATCGGGATGAGCGGCTACATAAAGTACAGAACCCAGAAAGTTTAGTTTTTGAATTTTTTCAAAGAGTTGGGCCACATCGGGTTTTGCGGGTTTTTGTGCAAAATTGATCTCGGGAAAAAGTAAAATCAGTAAGCTGAAAATGCGGAGGTACAACTTCATGAACGGTAGGTTTTTTTTTTTTTCAAATATAGGGAAAAGGTGTGGGCAATAGGGTCCGTTTCGGTAGATCATAAGCCCACAAATTTTATACCCTAGAGCAATATGGAAGAACTATTACCACTATTTGAATCAGTTATTCCGAAGCTGCTATTTATGTAGGGCAAAGTTTTCGCTAAAAAAATTGAAAATTGTAGGGAAAGTAGATTTTGGAATAGGCGAAGCTTTATTCCAAATGTATTGAAATAAAGGGGGATTGGATTTTACCAAGGAGATTTTCGACTTAAAAGCCATAAATAGCTAAGCCAAATTGCAAGGGTTTATGTGATGTGCTAAATTCTTGATCAATAAACTATCTCCAGGGCGTATTTAAAGGCCTAAACTATCCCTTAGAAAGGTGAATTTAGCGGAGTTTCTTTTCCAGTACGGCGTTTTTAGGGTTTTAAGTCTTACTGCCGTTGAGGTCTGGGGTTTTTGATCTGGTCCTAAAGGGATGGTCTCCTGCCAACCGTCGACCGTGTAAGGAAATACTGGTTGATATTCGATGATAAGGGTGCGCGCGAGATTTGGGTACCTGATTGTATATGTTGAATCGGTTTTAGTAATCTGGGCGGGATACGCTTTGATTTTTTTGTGGTTAAGCCGCAGGTATTCTAAAGAGGGGATCACATCCTGAGAACCTGTTGGCAGTTGGTCAGGTGCTATGCGTAACCGCGTCCAGAGCTCGTCTTCAAGAATGTTTTCGCTTAAGCGAAAAGCACGGTCTGCCTCGCCCTCGATATAAGAATGCTCGGTGATTTGAAAACCGTCACGGTTATTAAGCTGCGTGTAGCGCTGGCCACACCATTCCTGGCTACTGTTGACCACCTTGATGGCGTGGCTTTCACGATTCAGGGGAAAAAATGTGCTTGACATGATGGAGTAGGGGTAGATACCGGTCACAAAATTTTTGGTGGTGTTCTGTTTGAGCACAGATATCGTATGCTCTCCGGCCTGGTTAGCCTTTACTTCTTCATCTGGCAGAAAATCTTCGGTTACAAATATGCGTACCGCAGATCCCATGCGCAGTTCGCCATAGCGGGATTGCTTTAATTGATACGAGGTGATCTCGGCCTTTCCGTCGTACCAGTAGTCCTTAAATTGTTGGTCAAGGGTTCTCTTGGGATAGTCTTTTTTAGTGAAAATTGCTGCGGTGCTAAGCACGTTTTGAAAGGGCGGTAGGCCTTTTTGGCAGCTCGCAAGTAAAAGAAAAATAGAAAATAAGGATAAAAAAAGTGGGAAACTTTTTGACGAATTGGAGTGGGGCATAAATAAATCTTGAAAAATAGGGGTGAAAAATTTGTGGTAAATATAAGGCCATTACAAGTAAACATACGTAAATATGGCACTTATGGATTTAGATTTTATTCGCTTATGGCATCCTAAAACCACTAATGTTATAAACAGCTTGTTGTATTGATCTATTAGCGTTTAAGACTTTTTTCAAGCATGGTGTAGAGGAGGTGCGTGGGCAGTCCCATAACGGTATTGTAGGAGCCTTCTAGTTTAATGATGCCCATGTGCCCAAGCCATTCCTGAATTCCATATGCACCGGCCTTATCAAAGGGCTTATAATTTTTGATGTAAAAGTCGATTTCACCCAGAGATAATTTTTTAAAATAAACCGTGGCGGTATCACTTTTGACATGGATTCTAGAATTGGTGAGCAGGCAGATGGAAGAGACGACCCAATGCTTTTTGCCACTGAGTTGAGTGAGCATATATCTGGCTTCCGCTTCGCTTTTTGGTTTGCCCAAGATGAGCTTATCAATAGCGACCACGGTGTCCCCGGTAATTATGATCTGATTTGGTTTCAGGTCGTTCTTAAATACTTCGGCTTTCGCCAAAGCTATATGTTCAGCAACTTCACTGGGGTTTAGTCCCTCAGGATAACTTTCATCCACTGGCCTGGCAAAAACTTCAAAATCCAGATCTAATGCGGTAAGAAGTTCTTTGCGGCGCGGCGACTGCGAAGCAAGAATGAGCTGTTTATTTTTTAGCAGTTCGTTAAGCATAGCGCAAAGATAAGGAGAGCACGGCCAGGGAAAGAATGCCCAGCACCATGATGATCTTTAAATAAGCGGAGAGTTTTGTGAAATCCATTTTTGAATATGCACCCCAAGCCTTAACGGCGAAAAATAATAGGGGACCCCCGACGGCAAAGAGCAAATAGCCGGTTGTGACCAGATTACCATATAGGTATTTAAATATGTAAACCACTAAAATGGAAATATAGATCAGCGCGATGACACTTGATATTTTTGCAGTGCGCTGTCGCCCCAGTATTATGGGCAGGCTCTTGATGCCCTGAGCATGGTCACCTTCTACGTCTTCAATATCTTTGACTATTTCCCTTAAAAAATTGAGCATAAAAGCGAAAATTGCATAATCGCGCACTACCGAAATGGGATTGGTCAGTTGTGGCCCAAAATGGGCAATCAATGCCGAAAAATCAAAAACAACTACAATCCCAATTGCAGAGGCTACCATAAGGCTCACAAGTATGTTGCCCAAAACGGGAATGTGTTTTAAAAATGTGGCATACCCATATAATAATGCCGATATGAAAACGAAAATTGCCGCGTAAGCACTATTTTGGGTTACCAGGGAGGCATAGTAGCCCAGGCCTACCCCCAGGATATTGAGTAAGAGGTAGTAATTAAATGCTGTTTTCTCGCTGATTTTTATGGGGATAAGGCGGGTTTTGGGCCGGTTGATTCGGTCTATGGCCACATCCTCAATATCATTGATCACATAACCGGCTGCAGCAATAAGCATGGTTGCAAGAGAAAGCATAAAAAAATGGAGAGTATCAAGCGCAACGGGGAGATCTAGCGCCTTAAAAAATCCAAAATGCACCAAACATTGCGTGCCAAGGATCAGTAATAGGTTTTTGTACCTGATAAGATTTAGAAAATTCAACGCCCTACTATTTTTTAGGATCCAAAGATAAAAAAAGCCGCTGGGTGCGGCCTTTGATTTTTACTTTGAAATTTGTTTTCATGCTATACCGCTAAATTTTGATCATTATATTTTTAGGTATTCATTGGCATCTACAATTTCATAATCTGGATCCCCACTAAAGATTGTTTTTAATGATTGTATATGCCCTACTCCAATAACGATCAGTACCCTTTTGGCATTTTTTCTCATTTGGCTGGTTACAATATTGGAATAGATTTTATAATCCCTGTTTTTGAATACCGAAATGAGTTCAGCACCTATATATTCATTGTCTATGAAGTCATTATCAACCATTTTGTCCGGGTTTTTAAAGGTGCCGTTTCTCACCTTTGCAGGAGTGATATATCTCAAATGATATATTTTTTTATAGGCTTCGGGCTGATTTAAAAAGATAAGATACTGTTTAATAGACAAATCTCCATTTTTAAGTGCATCATACTTTTTGATCACCAGTTCACGCATTTCCATCCCTTCCTTTTTATAGATACCTATATTGTCTCCATTGTCCAAGATGCTTTGCGATGTTCCGCCCTTATAGTTAACGCAGGTTATCTCATCGAGCCCAGCGCTTTTTCCCAGCCTAAAGGCAATCTGGTAGCGCTCGCTTCTGCCGTATTCAAGGGTGTCTGGTTTCAGTTTGTTTTCAGTGTATAAATGGTAAAGGCTATCGGTTTCTGGTTGATTATCCCGCGTGTCCTCAATACCAATCATATCTGGAGCGAATTTTTCTATAAGGGCTGTAAAACTTTTGAGCTCGTTTTGGTTTAATGGCGTTAATACATCAGTTTTAGGATAATCCTTTTGATAGACTTGGCTGAGGTGGTCTGAGCCCAATAATAATATTTTAATCTTTGATTTTTGCCCATATCCGTTCAGAAAAACGCTGGTTAATAGAATTAGTGTAAAAAACTGCTTCATAATTGATTTTAAATTTTGAGAAAGAAGTTGGTTTTATTGTGGTATTTCAGTGTTTACTTATGGATCCTCCACTCGAACTCCGCGGCGCATTGACTTCGTTGGGATTTCCCCAGTACTCAATGTTCCCGGCACTAGAGGCATTGGCGTGAATGCTCTTAGAAGCAAAAATGCCCACATAACCCGCGCTGGAAGCATCTATTTCAGCATCTTCTGATTTGAGATGGCTGGCATTGATCCTCCCGGCAGAACTGGCATCTGCCTCAAATCGTTCTGCAATACCCTTGAGGGTAATATTGCCGGCGCTGCTGGCGCCTGTAGTTACACTACGTATGTTAACCTGGGTACTGATGGTGCCCGCACTGCTGACATCTAGGTTTATGCGCTCACCCACTAAAGTGCTTTCTGATTTTATGGATGAGGCACTGCTCGCTTTGAGTTCGTTTAGGTTTTCGGTAAAGGTCACATAGATTTTTTTTGAGGAGGCATCTGTGATCTGGGCATTATCGTTTGTATCGATTTTCAGTGTGCTGCCATCAACGTGCACATCAAGATACTCATACAGGTTAGAATCCAGCCTTGCGGTGACTGAAGTTTCCGCCCCTTTTTTAATGATGACTTCCCAGCCACGGCTGGCTTTGATGGCGTTAATATTTTCAGTGATATTGAGGTTGCGGTCTTCAATGTTCCCATTTCCGGAAACTTCATTATGGTGGAAGTCGAAAACGCAGGAGGCCAAAAATAGTGATAGGAACAAAATTAACGTGAATCGGATAAAAGTATTCATAGGATTGGTTTTTGTGCGTTAACGACCGGTTTTGCAGGGCTAATTTATGCTTCCAAAGCCTTCCGTCAATGCTGATTGATGTAGTGGTTTTACTTATTGATAATATCTTGTTGAATTTCTAAAGTATCTGGTTTATCCCCTTTATTATGAGTTGCTTGCTGTTTTCGCCGTATGGCCTTGTCATAATCATAGGTTTCACCTGAATTCTGACTTTGATAATCATCACCCTCGCTCGAATTGTACTCCCAGCCCTCATCATCTTTGTACGTTTGCTTGCAATCTTCACATTGCAATTTACCACCGTTCAGGGTCAGGTAATGACCTATTTGGCCACGACCCTCAATAAGGCTGGAATAGCCCATACGGTGTTGAAAAGATTGTGTATTCTGATTCATGAAAAGTGTGGCGCCTTCGGGCAGGTACAGGCTGATCTGTACACGCTGATCCCTGAATTTACCGTTTTCGCCAAGGCGAAAGAGGGAGGGAAGTACAAGTTCGCCTTCGTTGATAGTGGGTGTATAGGCAATATCCTCGGCATATGTACGCGCGCTACTGCTGTTAAATCCGCGAGCATGACGCTCCACTTCAATATAGGCGGTGCTGTCTGACGAGTTTTTCACATGGATCCGGATGTCTTGATAAACGGCGTAGGGCCTGCCATTCTCATCATGGTTGATCTGCAGCTCGCTATCAAAAAAACGTTCTGTATTGCGCTGGCGATTACCATCCATTTTAACGGTAAGTGTATCACCGGATTTGATATTTAAAGGCTGTGTCATCGTCACCTCGCCATTTTCTGAAAAATCCATGGCCTGTCGTATCCCTATGGCGGTAAGAATCACCAATGAGACGAGCCATAACAGGATAAGCAGCACTTTGATAATCCAGGACATACGCTGCAGGTTGGGCACCAGAAGTTTAAGGCCAAGGTAAAAGATGGCAAAACAGGGTATTGCTGCCGCGAAAAAACTTAAGAGCGTGATCAGCCAGAGCGGAAAGCTACTTGCATAGATGAGATTAATATAGTCAGCAATGCCGCCATCCATAAAACCTAGCGTACCCGCTGTAAAAAGGCCTATAAAAAGCCCAATAACGGCTGATCCACCCGCGATAACCAGAAAGATACCTATCAGTTTAACGATTACCGTAAGGAGAATCGAAAATAATTTGCCCAAACCGCCCACGATACTGCCGGCACCCTTTTTTGCCCGGTTGCCGTATTTAGCATAGTCTGCGTTTTTGACACTGTCGGCCACATTTTCAAAACCCTCTTTGACCTTACGCTGAATATTATCGATATTCACGGGTTTCCCGCGCATTTCCAGCTTTTCGGTTGTGGTTACGGCCGCTTTCATAAAAATCCAGAAAGCGAGGTAGATCAATGCAAAACCGCCGCTGGTGAGAATGGTAAGCAGTATAAAAGCGATCCTGACCCAGATGGCATCGAAGCCCATATAGTGTGCCAGGCCAGAACTTACACCGCCCAGGTAACAATTGTCGATATCCCGGTACAGTTTCTTGGTACGCGCAGATGTTGTGTAAGCCGTTGCTTTGGGCTCATCTTCGAATACATCTTCATCCAGTTGATAGTCCTCAGGTTGACCCATGATGGCAATAACCTCATCTACTTCGGCAAGGCTAATGACCTGGCGCTCGTGCTTTACACGTTCGGTAAAGAGCTCCGCGATCCTCGCCTCAATATCTTGAATGATCTCTTCCCGTCCCTGTGCATCAGTAAACGAGCGCTTGATAGCATCCAGATATCGTTGCAATTTGAGATAGGCGTCTTCATCGATATAAAAGAACATCCCGGCCAGGTTTATGTTGATCGTCTTATTCATTGTTTTTATTTTTTGATGAGGTTACGAGCTGTACGGCCTTTTGCAGGTCGTCCCAGGTTGTTGTGAGTTCGTTGAGAAAAAGTTTTCCTTCAACCGTAAGTCCATAATATTTGCGTGGTGGCCCGCTGGTGCTTTCTTCCCAGCGGTAGCTGAGCAGTCCCGCATTTTTGAGACGGGTAAGCAACGGGTAAATAGTGCCTTCCACGACCAGGAGCCTGGCCTCTTTTAATGTCTCAAGGATTTCGGCCACATAGGCATCTTCATCCTTAAGGACAGAGAGAATGCAGTACTCGAGTACACCCTTGCGCATCTGCGCTTTTGTGTTTTCAATCTTCATTGATCGGCGTTGTTAAGGGTTAATAACTATTGTTTTTTTATGCTGAATGTGTTGCAGCATAGATTGATGAATGAATCCCTTTCGCTTAAAGCGAAAAAATTAAAATTAAACAGCTGATGAGACTGTGTTAGGTTCCTGCCCCTGTGAATGGTCGGGCCCAATGAAAGGTATGCAGAGCGGATAATTACATGCAGCACCACGGCTGGCAGCTACGGCCGCCGAAATGACCGCAAAAAGCTGAAATATAAAGAGGCTTAATAAAAGCAGACCGGCAATGATACAGATCATCACAAGTACAGAAATTTCTGATAAGTTGATGAATCGCTCAAAATGTTCTTCAAGATCGTAAATACCTTGATTAAGGTCTGCAACTTCAAAAGATTGCCATACGATCAAGGGTATACTTATAAAAAAGACCACAAGGTTATAGATTAACATACTCATCTGAAAGTTGATCGCCTTACGGCCATGATCGTCTATAAATACAGATTTTTTGCGCTGTGCAACCCATAATAGTAATGGAAAAATAAAATTACCAAAGGGTACAAAATACTTTGAGAATGTGGATAGGTGAATAAATGTGGCCACATTGCGGGGGTGAGGGTTGATTTCTTGTGCCATGATTGATGAGAATTAAAGCTTTTTAAAATTGTCTATGCAAATATATATCTAAAAGAAGGTATTATGTGTCGCATAGTACTAAAATTTAATAAAAAATTAACACTTATGAACTGAGAGCTGATAATCTATTTGACTAAATAACAAACAACTAAGGGCAAAAATATACTGTTATAAATCCTATAAGATTAAAATTCTTTTCAGATAGAAGTGCCTAAACTGGGAAGATTAATGGCTATTTTAAGAATTAATCTGCTCGTTTCAACAGCTTTGATCGCACCATTTTTAATTAAAATGCCAATTTTTTTAAAAATTATACGGCTCGTTTTTATAAAAGTGGTACTTTCGAACTGTGAAAAGCATTCAAAATAAAATACAGTCAATTCCCGGTAGGCGCATTAGGCGCCCCAGCCTTAATGCGCGCTTCTGAATCATCGCCTTTAAAACTGTTTTTATTTTATTATTATGTCCACTTCTTTTCCGGTTAATTCAACTTTAAAAGTTTTTATTTTTTCAGCATTTTTTTCAGATGTTGATATTTTCCCATTTTCCATACTTATTGATTTGAGGCCCAGGACCAGGCGCCCCTAGTGGTGCGCTCTTATTTTTGGGCTTAGGTGCGTCCGGCCCGTGAACCTGGTTATTTATATCCTGTAATTTTTTACTCAACACAATTTAAATTCCATTATCATGGAAATCATCATCGCAAACAAATCCCACGCCGGTTACGCCCAGATCATCTGTGACACCATTGCTGAATCTGCCCAAATACGCGGTACGGGAATCGCCAAGCGCACCCCGGAATATGTCATCACCAAAATGGAAAATGCTAACGCGGTTATCGCGCTCGATGGCGAAAACTTTGCCGGATTTTGCTATATCGAAGCCTGGGGCCATGGGAAATTTGTAGCTAACTCTGGCCTTATCGTACATCCTGATTTTCGGAATCTTGGTCTTGCCAAAAAGATTAAGGAAAAGATTTTTGAGCATTCGCGAACCAAGTATCCCGAAGCCAAAATCTTTGGTATAACCACCGGACTAGCGGTAATGAAGATCAATAGTGATCTTGGGTACCGCCCGGTAACTTTCTCAGAACTCACAGATGACCCAACCTTTTGGAAAGGCTGCCAGACCTGTCGCAACTATGATATCCTACAGCGTACCGAACAGAAAATGTGCCTTTGCACCGGGATGATGTACGATCCTGCAAAAGAAGAAAACAAAAAGGATACAACCACCGATAAAAAATTGAACAGTAAAGCCTTTTCGCGATTAAAGAGTATCAAACAGCATTTGTTTTTAAGGCCCTCTGGTGTTAAGGACAATGGAAAATCTTCTGAAGAAGAAGAGGTTATGAACGGTGAAACCGTGCATAATAACAAATAGAACCCTTCTAGAAGAATCATTTTGACCAATTTTTAAAAGCAACATTAAAAAATTTCCGGTTCTACGGAAATAAAATCAACGTTATGACCGAAGAAGAAAATACGCACGAAAATTCCACAATAAACCAGCAAGGGGATAAACTCGTCCTAGCTTACAGCGGTGGACTCGATACATCTTACTGCGCCAAATATCTTTCAGAAGAGAAGGGTTTTAAAGTACATGCCGTGAGTATCAATACGGGTGGATTTTCTACCGAAGAAATCGGCGAAATTGAGCAAAAAGCCCTCAAAATTGGTGCAGAAACCTATAAAAACGTAGATGCCGTTAACACATTTTATAACAAAGTGGTCAAAAATCTGATCTTTGGTAATGTGCTTAAAAACAATACCTATCCACTTTCGGTAAGTGCAGAGCGTATTATTCAGGCGGTCGAGATCATTAACTATGCAAAGTCCATTGGGGCAACGTATGTTGCGCACGGTAGTACAGGCGCAGGTAATGATCAAGTGCGTTTTGATATGATTTTTCAGATTCTGGCACCAGAAATTAAGATCATCACGCCCATAAGGGATCTTCAGCTTTCCCGTCAGGCGGAAATAGATTATCTAAAGTCTAAAGGTGTGGAAATGTCTTGGGAAAAGGCTAAATATTCCATCAACCGTGGACTTTGGGGCACGAGCGTAGGCGGCAGCGAAACCTTGACTTCTCATCAAGGCCTCCCAGAAAGTGCATTCCCTTCTCAGGTAGAAAAACAAGAATCTGAAAAAGTGACCTTGACCTTTAAAAAAGGAGAACTTACCGCTATCAACGGGAAAGAAGACATCCCGGTCAACAATATTGAAATCTTACAGAAACTTGCCGCGCCATTTGGTATAGGCCGAGATATTCATGTGGGCGATACGATCATAGGGATTAAGGGTCGCGTAGGTTTTGAGGCTGCAGCACCGTTGATTATTATCAAAGCCCATCATTTGCTTGAAAAACATACCTTGACCAAATGGCAGATGCAGCACAAAGACTATTTGTCCAATTTTTACGGCATGCACCTGCATGAAGGTCAATACCTTGATCCGGTGATGCGCAATATGGAAGCCTTTCTATCCGACAGTCAGCAGAACGTTTCTGGCGAAGTCTATGTAACGCTGCATCCGTATCGCTTTGTTTTGGAAGGCATACAGTCTGAACATGATCTGATGAATGCTTCTTTTGGTGCCTATGGCGAAATGAACAAAGGCTGGACGGCTGATGATGCCAAAGGGTTTATCAAGCTTTTGGGGAATCAGAATAAAATTTATAACCACGTAAACAGCGAGCAATGATCAAAGCGGGAATCATAGGCGGTGCAGGTTACACGGCCGGCGAACTCATCAGGATTTTGAGGAATCATCCTCATGTACATCTAGATTTTGTGTACAGTACATCTAATGCAGGTAATCCACTCAGTGCGGTGCATCAGGATCTCTTTGGAGAGACTGATATGCATTTTTCCAGCGAGATAAATAAAGAGATAGATGTTGTTTTTCTATGTCTGGGACATGGAAATTCAAAGCAATTCTTAGAGGAAAATCCCTTTACAGAAAGTACCGTCATCATCGATCTTAGCAATGATTTTCGGCTGGAAGAGGATTCTCAATTTCAAGGCCGTGAATTTATTTATGGGCTTACTGAACTCAATGACGAAAAGATCAAACAGGCCGGAAGCATCGCCAATCCCGGTTGTTTTGCAACGGCCATCCAGCTTGCGCTGCTTCCTTTGGCGAAAGCAGGAAAACTAAATGACGATGTGCATATCTCAGCAGTTACCGGGGCAACGGGAGCTGGGACTTCGCTTTCGGCCACCACCCATTTTACCTGGCGGGATAACAATTTTTCATATTACAAACCCTTTGTGCACCAGCACATGGGCGAGATTGATCAGAGTATTCATCTATTGCAGAAAAATTATGAAGGCAAGGTGCATTTTTTACCCTTCCGGGGAAATTTTTCACGCGGCATTTTCGCGACGGCGTATACCAGATATCAAGGAGATTTAGCGGAAGCGAAAAAATTGTACAATGACTTTTATGCCGCAGCACCGTTTACCTTTCTCTCCGATCAGGAATTACATTTAAAACAGGTAGTTAATACCAATAAATGCTTAGTGCATCTCCATATACAGGATGATCAGCTCTTGATTACAAGTGTCATTGATAATTTAGTAAAGGGTGCATCTGGCCAAGCGGTTGAAAATATGAACCTGATTTTTGGACTACCGCAAACGGAAGGTTTGAAGTTAAAGGGGAGTTATTTTTAATTACCCTAATCCTTAGAAATCTAGTACTGGCTGATGGCAGTTATATAGTAAATTGATACGGAATCAAGAAGTAATATTTTTAATATGACAAAAAAGGAAATCGCACAGGAGTTTCTGCAACTAGCAGGAAGCGGGAAGGTTAAAAAGGCATTTGATGATTTTATTTCGGATGACTTTATTCATCATAATCAATATTTTGAAGGCAATCGTGAGGCATTGAGAAAAGCGATGGAAGACGCACACCAATCCAATCCAAATAAATCAATAGAAATAAAATATTATTATGCAGAGGGGAATACTGTAATTACCCACTCTCTTATAAAAAAAGATAAAATGGATATTGCAGTGGTACATATTTTCCGGTTCAGTTCAAACAAAATAGTTGAGTTATGGGATTTGGGCCAGCCCATTGAAAAAGACTCCCCTAATAAAAATGGATTGTTTTAAAGGTAAAAAAAAACTGTAGCCAAAATACTTTTTTTAATATCGCCCAAACACTCAAAAGGAGGAAAGAGCCTTCCACGGTTTATTAATGACCTGCAAGGTGTCGTTTTTCCGAGGTACGAGGCAAAACTTCCCTGTAGGTCTAAGATGAAATTTCGTCTTTTAGATTGAATTTAGAATTCGTGCTGAAACCTACAAGGAACCCATTCGTAACTCGCGGGAATACGTTGCAGGTCATAACAAAAAATTTTTTTAAATTTTAAAAACCTATTTAAAACGAATTATTAATAAAAAAATCCAGCCCCCTCCCCTTTTGGGGAGGACTGAGGAGGGGAATATGAAAACAGCAATCATCGGTACGGGAAACCTGGGTCTTTCCATCGCAAAGGGCCTCATTACGGGCAACGCCATTACAAGTTTATATTTAAGCCGTAGAAACACGGCAAGTATTGAGGACTATACAGAGTACAAAAATGTATTCGTTACCAGTGATAATGTGGAAGCCGTAAAAAAATCAGATATTTTAATCTTTGCCGTACAGCCATCACAGATAGGAGCAATATTAAATGAGATCAAAGATGAGCTTACTGATAAGCACGTCATCATTTCCACAATTACGGGATATGCCATTCAGCAAATTGAGGATATTGTGGGCAGCGAGCAGTTTATCATACGTGCGATGCCCAATACGGCAATTGCTGTGGGTGCAAGTATGACCTGTCTTGCGAGCAATGTGAAAGGGATGAAACGAATCAAGGTCGCCGAAGCGATTTTTAATCGTTTGGGCCATAGCCTGATCATCCCAGAGAAGCAGATGCAGGCCGCCACGGTGGTCTGTGCAAGTGGCGTTGCCTTTTGGATGCGCCTTATCAGGGCCAGTACCCAGGCGGCGATCCAGTTGGGCTTTGACAGTCATGAGGCACAGACGCTAGCCATGCATACCTGTAACGGTGCGTCAAAACTGCTTATCGACTCCGGCAACCATCCAGAGGAGGAGATCGATAAAGTGACCACGCCCATGGGCTGCACGATTGAGGGGCTTAACGAAATGGAGCATAAAGGCTTGAGCAGTTCGCTGATTCAAGGGATGATCGCTTCGTTCAATAAAATCAACACGATTAAAAAACAACAACAATGAGTTTATTTGATGTATATCCGCTGTATGACGTGGCACCGGTCAAGGCCAAAGACGTGCATGTATATGATGAAAAAGGCACAGAATATCTGGATCTTTACGGCGGCCACGCGGTGATTTCCATAGGGCACGCGCACCCAAAATATGTGCAAAACCTCACTGATCAGCTTCAAAAAATCGGTTTTTACAGCAATGCCGTGCACAATCCGATACAGGAGGAATTGGGCGAGCGGCTGCCGTTGGAATCTAACTGTCCCGATTATTCCCTGTTTCTGTGCAGTAGTGGGGCAGAAGCCAATGAAAATGCATTAAAACTGGCATCTTTTCATACCCAAAGAAAAAAAGTGGTCGCTTTTAAAAACAGCTTTCACGGTAGGACTTCTGCAGCTGTTGCCGCAACAGATAATGCCAAAATAATCGCCCCGATAAACGCCCAGCAAGAAGTGGAGTTCCTGCCATTGGGGGATTTGGAGGCCTTGGAGAATACCTTGAAAAATGAGGATGTATGCGCTGTGATTCTGGAGTTTATACAAGGTGTAGGCGGGCTCGATGAAAGTACTACCGAGTTTTACGAAGGCGTGGATAAGCTTTGTAAAAAATATGGAACCTGCCTTATCGCCGATGAAGTGCAGGCCGGTTTTGGAAGGACCGGAAAGTTTTTTGCCTTTCAGGAATATAACGTAACACCCGAAATCATTTCTATAGCCAAAGGAATGGGCAATGGTTTTCCCGTGGGCGGTATATTAATCCACCCAAAAATCAAGGCGGAATACGGAATGCTGGGCACTACTTTTGGCGGAAATCACCTCGCCTGTACCGCTGCGCTGGCCGTTATGGATGTGCTAAAGGATGAAAGGTTGATGGAAAACGCCAAAGAGGTTTCCGCTCATTTTTTCGCATTGGCGAAAGAAATCCCGGAAATTAAAGAAATAAAAGGCCGCGGACTTATGTTGGGCCTCGAATTTAAAGTCGAAACTGTACAGATGCGAAAAGATCTGATCTATAAACACCACATTTTTACCGGAAGCGCAAAGAATAAAAATCTAATCCGAATTTTGCCGCCATTAACTGTAAAAAACGCCCACATTGATACATTTTTTAAGGCTTTGAAAAAGATATTGAGCGAAAGATAATTAGTTATAAATGGAATAGTGACTCCCAATTGAAAGCGTCATTCTGAATTTATTCTTGAATTATATTATTGGAATAGGTTATGCATAATTTGAAAAGCGAAAATTGAAACAGTATTGCATAATGATCGATATCTACAAGGTGGTCAATCCAAAACAAGCTTATATGAATTCGAAACTGAAATTTAGAAGAGCCGGATGAGAAACCGAACCAATCCCGAAAACTTTCGGGACAGGTTAACAAAATGAAAATTTAGAATCACAATAAGGATGAAAAAATACACTGCTCTTTCTGACATAAGCGATCTCCCAAAAGTTATCGCTGAAGCGCGAAAATTAAAAGCAACCCCGTTTGCTTTTAAAAAACTGGGCAAGCAAAAAACGCTGGTCATGCTTTTCTTTAACTCCAGCTTACGTACACGTTTAAGTACTGAAAAGGCAGCCAGGAATCTGGGTATGGACGTAACAGTGATGAATTTTAACAGCGATGCGTGGAAGCTTGAATTTGAAGACGGCACCATCATGGATGCCGATACTTCTGAACACATCAAAGAAGCCGCCCAGGTAATCTCGCAATATGCAGATATAATTGCTGTGCGCGCCTTTCCCACATTGACCGACAGAGCTAAGGACGAATCTGAATATGTGATCAACAACTTCGTCAAATATGCTTCGGTGCCGGTGGTCAATATGGAGAGCGCGACCGCACACCCGTTACAGGCGCTGGCCGATGCCATTACGATCAGCGAATTTAAACAAAAGCCCAGGCCCAAAGTGGTACTAAGTTGGGCACCGCATCCTAAGGCACTCCCGCAGGCAGTGCCAAACTCTTTTGCTCAGATGATGCAGCTCATGGATGTGGATTTTAGTATCCTCAATCCCGAAGGCTATGATTTAAATCCGGCAATAACCGGAGATACCCAAATAGTCCATGATCAGCAAAAAGGCTTAGAAAACGCTGACTTTGTGTATGTTAAAAATTGGAGCAGTTATACCGACTATGGGAAGATTTTAAAGGAATCAAACGAGTATCAAAGTTGGATGATGACCGCTGAAAAGTTGGCTGTTGCCAAATTTATGCACTGCCTTCCCGTACGTCGCAATATGGTCGTAGAAGATTCCGTTTTGGACGGAAAGAACTCCTTGGTCATTCAGCAGGCCAATAACAGGACGTTTGCCGCGCAGGTTGTTCTCCTCAACTTATTAAAGAATTTAGGTCAATAAGTTATTTCGTTTTAAGGAAGCTAAAATTGTATTCTCAATTGCTCCTTACTTCCTTTTATTTTTCAAAATCCTATCTTTAAGCTTTAAATACTCATTATGAAACGAGCTGTATTTCCCGGGTCTTTTGACCCATTGACCTTAGGTCATTACGATATCATTGAGCGCGGCCTGACTCTTTTTGACGAAATAATTTTGGCACTGGGAAACAATGCCGAAAAAAAATATATGTTCACCTTAGACCAACGCGAGCATTTCCTTTCCGAAACCTTTAAAAATGAACCAAAAATCACTGTTCAGCGTTATAAGGGCCTCACCGTTGATTTTTGTAATGCCAATGATGCCCGATTTATCCTGCGTGGTTTGCGCAACCCGGCAGACTTTGAATTTGAGAAGGCCATTGCCCATACTAACCGCAAACTGGCGCAGATAGAAACCGTTTTTTTATTGACCTCTTCGGGGAAAAGTTATATATCCTCCTCCATTGTACGTGATGTTATACGGAATGGTGGCGATTACACCGGGCTCGTTCCAGATGCCGTAAGAATAGACCGATAATTTATGAAAGGATTAATCTTTTGTGCAATTAATATCGAGTATCTTATATCCTCACTTTAAAATTAAAATCATGCTTACAAAAGGATTATTGGCACGTGTAGTAGCCAAAAAAGGAAAGGAACAGCAAGTGCAACAATTTCTTGAAGATGCCGTCAATATGGCAAGGGAGGAGAAGAAGACGATTACCTGGTATGCTATCAAGATTGATGATTCAACCTTTGGCATATTTGATTCGTTTGAAGGGGAAGAGGGCCGTGAAGCTCATCTCAATGGGGAGATCGCCAAGGCCTTAATGGAAAGTGCTTCTGCTTTGCTCGCCAAAGATCCCGTAATCGAAAAGGTGGATATTTTGTCTTCTAAATAGAAAATAAATAGAGGGTCTAATATTTCAACATTTCGGGCTTAATCTGTTCGTAATGAAAAATTATGTGTTTGCTTTCTTGTTTTTGCTTTTTGCCCTTTGCGGATATTCTCAGGAGTTTAAAGGAAGAATCTATGGCCAGGATGCGCCTGTAGAAGATGCCTTGATACAAAATAAAACTCAAAAAATTTCAGTAAATACAGACGCTCATGGAGATTTTGCCATTAAGGCAAACGTGGGCGACTCTATTGCATTTTCAGCCGCATTTTATGTGGGACAGATTTTAGAGATAAAACAGGAGCAATTAAAGGAGCCTTGGGTAATCGAGCTTAAGAGTAATTTAAACAGGCTGAATGAAGTAACGGTGACAAAAGCTAAAGACGAGGATAAGGCTTTTGATATTAAGGAGTATAATGCCCAGCTCAATGCAGATATAAAAACCGATATGGAAAATAATCCCGGGAGATACAGTGGCTCGCCAAGTGGCGGGATGGATTTTGTAAAAATCGGTGGGCTTATCGCAAATCTTTTCAAAAAGAAAAATAACAAAAATAAGATAACTGAAATCACTTATGAGCAATTAACGACACTCCTTAAAAAAGACGACCTGATCAATGATCAGCTCCTGATAGAACGCCTTAATATTCCCAAAAATTATCATGACCTATTTGTGGATTACTGCATAAAGAAAGGAATCGATTCAAAATTATTGGCTGCAGACTCCAGATTCCAGCTGCTGGATACACTGGTAAAATATAATGATGAGTTTCAGAAAGTTCTTGCTGATTATAAAGCTTCAAGTGGATAAATAATGTACGTTGAAGAATGTGATAAATAATAAGATTTATCGTCCCAATTATACTTTCGGTGTATTCTTTAAGATATGCCTTGATGATGTTGTTTAACAATCACTTAGCGCTACATTAACTGCAAGCCCACCCTCGCTTGTTTCCTTATATTTATTATTCATATCCTGAGCTGTTTGCCACATCGTCTCTATTACTTTATCAAGCGGAACCTTGGCATTTCTGGCATCTGTGTCAAGAGCCATTTCACAGGCATTAATGGCTTTGATCGCACCCATGGCATTACGCTCAATACACGGTATCTGTACCAGCCCGGCAATGGGATCACAGGTGAGGCCAAGGTGATGCTCCATAGCGATCTCGCTGGCCATGAGGACCTGTTCTGGAGTGCCGCCCATGAGTTCTGCAAGTGCCCCGGCAGCCATGGCGCTAGATACGCCTATTTCGGCTTGGCAACCGCCCATAGCGGCTGAAATGGTTGCCCCTTTTTTAAATAAACTACCTATCTCGCCAGCGGTAAGCATAAACTGCTTAACATCTTCAAAATTGGCATCGTGGTTCTCAATGACCATATAATACATCATTACGGCAGGGATCACACCTGCACTTCCGTTAGTGGGTGCGGTAACTACACGGCCCAGCGAGGCATTGACCTCATTGACCGCAAGCGCAAAACAGGACACCCATTTAAGGATCTGCCTAAATTTGACCTCGGTATCTCTGATCGCCGCGACCCATTCTTTGGGGTTTGTATAAGCTTTATCCTGTAAAAGATTTTTGTGCATATCAAAGGCTCTGCGGCGTACGTTGAGTCCACCGGGCAGTTTTCCCTCGGTGTGGCATCCTATGTACATCGAGTCGAGCATAACTTCCCAGATGTTGCCGAGCTTTCTGTTGATCTCTTCCGCGGAAGCGAGGCTCAGTTCATTGGCCCACACGATCTGTGATATTTTTTTATTTTCGCTGTTGCAAAAAGCCAGTAGTTCCTTGCCGCTTTGCACCTGAAATGGAAATCCCTGCAGTAATTTTTCCTGTTTTTTTGCCCGTTTTCGCTCTTTTTGCACCACAAATCCACCACCGATGGAGTAAAAAGTGTCACTGGTACGTTTTCCGTTAGTTAGCTTGGCGCGAAAGGTAATCCCATTGGGATGAAATTCCTTGAACTTCCGGTTAAAGATAATCTGTGTTTTCGGGTTGAAGGAAATGGGTTTTTCAGAATCGAGCAGCAGTGTATTCTCATCTTTGATGCGTTCAACTACGGTTTCAATATTTTCGATGGGAAAGGTCTGCGGATCCAGCCCTTCCAGGCCCAGCAGTACCGCTATATCTGTAGCGTGACCCTTACCGGTAAGGCTAAGAGAACCGTAAAGTTCTACGGTCACTTCTTCAATACTATTAAAATTATCATTTTTACGCAGCTTGCTGATCCAACTGCCGGCGGCGCGCCATGGGCCCAAAGTATGTGAGCTGGAAGGGCCCACGCCTATCTTAAGCATATCAAAAACGCTAATGCTCTCTATTTTTGCCATATTGGGGTTGTTAGGGCGGCAAAGGTAGCGTTAATGCTTATAAAAAAGATAGTAACTTAAATTCTGTTTATAACTAATTATAGGATTTATTCCTTTAATTAGGAAATAATCCATAATTTTGAATCATGCAAATTGTACAGCAAGGAAAACTTTCGGTTAAAGCTCAAAGGCATGATCCTGGCGCCGTAAGGCAAACGGGGTTTCCCAGCCCGGCCACGCACTATCTTGAACCAGGCATTGACCTGAATCAAGAGCTTATTACCAATACCAATGCTACATTTTTTATACGTGTGGAAGGAGATGCGCTTGTCCGTGAAAATATATATCATCTCGATGTGCTCATCATAGACCGAAGCCTCGTGCCAAAAAATGGAGAACTTGCCCTTGTGGTTATTGACGGGGGTTTTAAGATAAAACGCATAACAAAAGCTTTGAAAACTTTTGAGCTATGGGGAAAAATCACATATATAATCCATAAAGCCCAATGATCGCCTTGGTAGATTGCAATAGCTTTTATGCTTCCTGCGAGCAGGTTTTCCGTCCTGATCTTCGGGGCAAGCCTGTTGTGGTGCTGAGCAATAATGATGGTTGCGTCATCGCGGCAAATGCCGAGGCAAAGGCATTGACACATATCCCTATGTTTGAACCTGTTTTTAAGATCAAACAACAGTTGATCAATAGTGGGGTTACTTTTTTTTCTTCAAATTATACGCTCTACGGCGAAATGTCGCAACGTGTGATGAATATTCTCCGCGACTTTTCGCCTTTGGTGGAAGTATACAGCATTGATGAATCTTTTATGGATCTTTCAGGAATGGAATATCAAAATTTAGAAAGTTATGGATGTTGGATCAAAGAGCGTATCTATAGAGAAACCGGCCTGCCCGTAGGTGTGGGTATCGCCCCTACAAAAGTACTTGCCAAACTGGCAAACCGTATCGCAAAAAAGCGCAATGATCACAATAACCACATACACGTCATCGATACTGAAACTAAAAGGGTAGAGGCGCTACAGTGCGCCGGGATCAAGGATATCTGGGGCATAGGTAAGAAACATACTTCACGCATAAAAAATGCCGGTGCGCACACCGGTCATGAGTTTACTCAATTGCCCCTGGCGTGGGTACGTAAGCAAATGACCGTGACCGGGGAACGTATTTGGCGCGAACTGCGCGGTGAGCCCTGCATGTCGCTGAATGAACTATGCAAACCAAAAAAAGGGATAGGCACCGCAAAGTCTTTCGGTAAAAAGCTAGAGGACTTAGGATTAATAGAAGAGGCTTGTTCTTACTATATCAGTGAGGTCTGTGAACTGTTGCGCAGCCAGAATTCATGTGCGGCCTATCTGCACATATCCCTAATGACCAATTATCATAGTGCACGGGATAAACAGTATCATAAAGGAATAATAGTTACGCTAGATACGCCCACGAATAATACCTTTATTCTTATTACTGAAGCAAAAAAAGCCCTAAATACGATCTATAAATCGGGCTATCGCTATAAAAAAGTGGCGGTAAACCTTAGCGGAATAGTTCCTCAGGGATATGTACAAGGCAACCTTTTTAGTAAAACCCAGAAAATAGGAAATCAAAAACTGACCCAAGTTGTGGATCAGCTAAATTGTAGGTACGGTAAATCAACCGTTTTTTCAGGTGCGGTTGGTAATCGCATCAATGAATGGGAACTGATTAAAGAAGATTGTAGTCCGCGATATACAACACAATGGAAAGAACTACTTCGGGTTCGATCAGGATAGGGTGAAAAATAATAATGGATTTCTGTTGTAGAAATCCATTATTGAGATGTTCAAAAAATCTTCAAATTAAGGCATTAAAACCACACGAAACCGTGCTTTATTGTTGATCATACGATCATATGCCTCTTCCACATCATCAAATTTATAGGTTTCGATCATCGGTTTTGTATTGCTCAGTACGCTGAAATTTAAGGTGTCCTCACTGTCAATCGCCGTACCACTGGGCCAGCCGGCAATGGATTTACGCCCTTGTATCAACTGCATAGGCGCTACTTTTACCGCTTCTGTGGTGACACCTATACAAATGATTTCGCCATCAATGCCCAGCCCACCAACGACTGATGAAATGGCATCGGCATGGGGAGCGGTCGCAACAATAAGGTCTGCACCGCCCAGTTTTTTGAGTTCCTCTACGGCATTCTTATCATTAGTGGCGATAAAATGGTGGGCACCCAGATCTGTTGCCAATTTTTCTTTGTCTCCCGAAGTGGAAATGGCCACGACCCGCATTCCCATTTTATTGGCATATTGCACAGCCAAGTGCCCCAGGCCGCCTATGCCCTGTATGGCCACGACGTCACCAGCTTTGATATGGCTGTTACGCATGGCATTGTAAACGGTGATCCCAGCGCAAAGTAGGGGAGCGGCGTCCTCAGATTTAAGGTCATCCGGGATAGCAACCACGGCCTCTTGTGGCGCCGTCATATATTCCGCATAACCGCCATCATAGGAAATGCCACATATTTTTGCATTTTCGCAGCTTATAAAATCACCGCGGCGGCAGGGTTCGCATTCAAAACAGTGCCCGCCATGCCAGCCTACTCCCACACGCTGTCCCTCTTTCCACTGGGTTACATTTGCTCCGGTTTTTTCGACAGTGCCAACCACTTCGTGACCGGGAACGCGTGGATAGTCAATGTTGGGAAATTTCCCTTCTTTAACAAGATCATCGCTGTGGCATATTCCGCAGGCTTCTACTTTGATCAATATTTCATTTTCTTTGGGTTGTGGGATTTCAAGATCTACTATCTTAAAATCGGCCCCCGCTTCGGGTAATTGAATAGCTTTCATAGGTTTTTAGTTTTTTGTTGGCTCCGCTTTCGCGAAAGCGGATTTTTCCTTTTCATATTGGACGGAAATTACAAAAGGGACCAAGTCAAAGGTGACAAAAAAAGGTTAAAGGTGCGCATTGATATTGGTAAACCCATGATGAGAAGCATTGCACGAATGTTACTCCAAGTAGAAAATTTTTGGGATATTGAATGTTTTCGCTTAAGCGAAAGCGAGCATCATGACAAGCAGTGCAAAACCGTTATTCAGCGCATGTAAAGCCATTGACCATGGTAGGAAACCATTTTTAAGCTTGATCCATCCCAGCATGATTCCTGCTAGAATTCGGGGGAATATCAATAAAAAAAGGGGAAGGTTGATCATAAAGCCATCTACATAATTGGTGATGTGTATAAAACCAAAGACCAGTGATGAAATAATAAGTACCGCAATTTTATTTTTTTTTAGCCAGCGCCTAACCGTAAAAGTTTTTTGAGATGGGATCAGCAGCATCAAAATATAACAGGTGCTGAATAAAAGAACGGCCGTGAATGCCAATTTGATCAGCCAATTGACATCTAGTGGAATGAAGGTCACTATTGCCACCATTGGCCAAACGCTTATAAATAGGATAACATCTAGGTGAGCAGGCCTGATGAGCGAGCGAAACATCATTTCCTCAAGAACGGGAGCGACAATTACAATAGTGACGAATGCCCGAAAGGGGCTATTGGTGATGAGACCATTAATAAACTCCTGCCTATAGTCATTATTGGCCAAGAAAGGCCAAATGTGCCTAAGCGCAGTTATGAGCACGCTGTAGGCAAAATACAGGGCAAAAAGAATCAGGAAACTACGTACTAGGGTTTTGAGCTTTTTAGGCGGCATGTGTGTTTAAAGGATAGATCTTTCCAGTTTGTAAAGATAATCGATGACCATAAGGTTTACCGCTTAAACTTTAAAGTTGTGTCCGGTAGCACGACTTGTTCTTTAAATATGCCAACCTGTCAGCAGTAATCTGCTGGCATAAAGATTGACTATTTGAGGTTGAAATTAAAAACTAATAATTAAAACTATATATAGACATGAGTAAAATAATAGGTATTGACTTGGGGACCACCAACTCCTGCGTTGCTGTGATGGAAGGTAGCGAACCAGTTGTGATTCCCAACTCAGAAGGTAAGCGAACAACCCCTTCGGTAATAGCTTTTGTAGAAGGGGGAGAGATTAAAGTGGGCGATCCAGCAAAAAGACAAGCGGTGACTAACCCAACCAAAACGATTTCTTCCATAAAACGTTTCATGGGTAATAAATACTCAGAAGCAGAAAAAGAAGCGCATAATGCTTCTTATAAAGTGGTTAAAGGCGACAATGATACTGCCCGAATTGATGTAGATGGTCGTAAATATACTCCGCAAGAACTGTCTGCAATGATTTTGCAGAAAATGAAAAAAACAGCTGAGGATTATCTTGGCCAGGATGTTGACCGTGCTGTAATCACCGTACCAGCATATTTTAATGATAGTCAGCGCCAGGCAACTAAAGAGGCCGGGGAGATTGCAGGTTTAAAAGTGGAGCGTATTATTAATGAACCCACTGCTGCAGCTTTGGCTTACGGCTTAGATAAAAAGGACCATGACCAGAAAATTGTCGTATTTGACTTTGGTGGTGGTACGCATGACGTTTCCATATTAGAATTGGGCGATGGTGTATTTGAAGTTTTGGCCACTGATGGCGACACACACTTGGGTGGTGATGATGTAGATGGCAAAATAATCAACTGGCTGGCTGATGAATTTAAGTCTGAGGAAGACATGGATCTAAAAAAAGATCCTATGGCTCTGCAACGACTAAAAGAAGCAGCAGAAAAAGCGAAGATTGAACTTTCCTCTTCTTCTCAGACAGAGATAAATCTACCTTATATAACGGCCACATCAAGTGGGCCTAAGCACTTGGTACGTACTTTAACACGCTCAAAATTTGAGCAGTTGATCGACGACTTGGTCAAAAGGACGATTGAGCCTTGTGAAGCGGCGCTAAAAGCAGCCAGCCTTTCTAAAAGTGATATCGACGAAGTTATATTGGTAGGTGGTTCTACACGAATCCCAGCAGTACAAGAGGCCGTTGAGAAATTCTTTGGCAAGAAACCAAGTAAGGGAGTAAATCCTGATGAAGTAGTTGCAGTAGGAGCTGCTATTCAGGGTGGTGTACTTACTGGTGATGTTAAAGATGTATTGTTACTTGACGTAACCCCACTTTCTCTAGGTATTGAAACTATGGGCGGAGTTATGACCCATCTGATTGAGTCTAATACAACAATCCCTAGCAAAAAATCGCAAATATTCTCTACAGCTGCAGATAACCAGCCAAGTGTAGAGATACATGTGCTGCAAGGGGAGCGCCCAATGGCAAATGATAATAAGACTATAGGCCGTTTTCACCTGGATGGTATCCCACCTGCACAACGTGGTACCCCGCAGATTGAGGTAACTTTTGATATAGATGCCAATGGTATTATCAAAGTTTCGGCAACTGATAAGGCCACTAATAAGTCTCAGGATATACGTATTGAAGCATCTTCTGGTCTGACCGAAGAAGAAATCAAGAAAATGAAAACAGAAGCAGAAGCTAATGCAGAATCTGATAAAAAAGCAAAAGAAACTGCAGATAAGTTGAATGAAGCTGATGCGATGATCTTTCAAACGGAAAAGCAGCTAAAGGAATTTGGTGATAAATTATCTGATGATAAGAAAAAACCAATTCAAGAGGCACTTACTGAACTACAAGCGGCATACACTTCTAAGGAACTGGATAAAATAACCCCAGCTCTCGACAAGATCAATGAGGCATGGAAAACCGCTTCTGAAGAAATGTATAAAGCCCAGGCTGATACCGCGCAAGGCGGTGCTCCCGGTGGAGGCGATGGCCAACCACAGGGTGATGAAGCTGGGAAGACAGGATCTTCAGGCAGTGATGTAGAAGATGTGGACTTTGAAGAAGTGAAGTAAAAAGAGGTGAAAATCTCTTTAAATAAATAGAAAATCCCAGATGTTAGTCTGGGATTTTTTTATTCTTATAATCCTTTACGTTTTTAGTAAAGAAGGGCAATTTATAATTTAATCCATGCCGAATTATTAAAATAAGTAGTTGTCCATTATTTTTAAAACTACTACTTTTGACATCCTTTTAAAAAGGACCATTAACTCAGTTGGTTCAGAGTGTCACGTCGACAACGTGGAAGTCGTTGGTTCGAATCCAACATGGTCCACAGTAGAAAACCCTTTCGCCCACGAAAGGGTTTTTTAGTTTTTTCAAAGTCTAATATGTTGTTCCAATGTTGGCAGTAATCGTTCTAATGCCATACCCCGGGAACCTTTGATCAGAATATATAAATGGTCATTTAAAATTTCCTTCAATTCTTCAGGTATATTATGCTGAAAATCTTCTGTGTTTAAGAAGTAATAAATGCCATCCCCTGGAATATTTGCCCGTTTAAAATTTTCGCCTAAGAAAATAGTCATATCGGCTTTAAGTTTGACGGCTATTTTTGCAATGCGTTCATGCTCTACCTTGGCGGCAGTGCCCAACTCAAACATATCGCCCAGAAATAGGATTTTATGTTTCACGCTGAGACTCTTCAAGTTTTCAAGTGCTGCTTCCATACTGGTTGGATTTGCATTGTAAGCATCTAAAATAATGGTAGTTTTCCCCTTTTTTATAAGTTGGGAGCGGTTATTGCCAGGAATATAAACGGCAATGGCTTCTTGAATATGATTTACTGGTATTTTAAAGTAGATCCCCACGGTGATAGCGGCCGCAATATTGGGAATGTTATAGCTGCCTATGAGCTGACTGGTCACGTTATAATCTGCCAGACTGATTTGCGCAAAGGGATTCGCCTTAGATTTTAGGATAGTAAGATCATTATTTTTTGCTTTGCCAAAGGTAAAAGAACTTATGCCTGCGGCTTGTTTGATCTGTTTTGGGTCATCACTATTAATAAATGCCAGGCCATTATGATTCTTTAGACTTTCATAAAGTTCACTTTTACCCTGAATTATTGCTTCTTCACTGCCAAAACCTTCCAGGTGCGCCTTGCCAAAGTTTGTAATGTATCCAAAATTGGGCTTAGCGATCCCGCAGAGCAGCTGGATCTCTTTGAGGTGGTTGGCGCCCATTTCCACGATGCCTATTTCGGTATCGCTTGTCATTTTTAGTAGGGTAAGGGGGACGCCTATATGGTTGTTGAGGTTGCCCTGTGTGGCAATGGTCCTGTATTTTTTAGAAAGTACTGCGTTGATAAGTTCTTTGGTTGTTGTCTTACCGTTGCTGCCAGTGAGTGCAATAATGGGCAGATTTAAATATTCCCGATGATACGTGGCGAGCTCTTGAAGCGTTTTTAGAGGGTTGTTAACTACAGTTGTTTCAGTTGTTTTAAATTCTGGATCGCTGATGATGGCGTGTATTGCCCCTTTTTCAAGGGCATCTGCAGCAAATGTATTCCCATTAAAGTTTTCGCCCGAAAGGGCAAAATAAAGGTTTCCTACTTGTAAGCTGCGGGTATCTATAGAAATACCAGTGCTTTTAATAAACAGGGTGTGCAGTTTTGTTATATCCATATTTGCAAGGTATATCTAATCAAAAAAACCATCCTCGTTGCGAGGATGGTTTTTTATACTAGGTTGACAACTATATTTTAATAAAATTTAGCGCGGTGATCCTCGATCTCGGCATTATCTTTTAAGGCTTTGACCACTTCGGTGTTTACTGATGCTCTATTTGCTGCAGAACGCTGTATGGCAAGGCTTGCATAATTGTCTAGCTCACGGGCTTTATCAATTTTGGTGACTTTGACCAGATAAATACCTTTTTCACCGATGATAGGTTCTGAAAGTACATTTTCTTTAAGACCGAAAACCGCACCCACCACTTTGGGTTCTGTGCCCACGCCGGCGATGGTTGGATTTTTGAGATTGATGGCCGAAGCTGATTGTACATTTACTTTATTTGCGCTGGCCACCGCCTTTAGATCCGTGCCCGAGATTTTGCTTTTGATTATCTCTGCTTTTTTCTTGTTGCGGAGGATGGGCGTTACCCTTGCGGAAGCTTCCTCAACGGGCATGAGCCCTTTTTTGGTCTTCTTGGTCAATTGCACAACCATATATCCACTTTGACTATTAAAACGCTTGATATCACCAGTTTTGGTATCTTCATTAAATGCCCATCGTACAATCTCACGCTGGCTACCTTCGCCAGGAATATTTTCATCCAGAGCTTTAATATTATTGACGGGGCGTACCGTATAATTGTCTTTGGTCGCAATATCAGAGAATTTTTGCTTATCTCCGCTTACCGCCATTTCAAACTTGGTCGTCTTGTTGAAAATGTCATTAATTGTTTTTTGAGAAGGGGCAATTTCTTTGGCTACAGTCGCAAATTTAATGGCCTTTTCAAAATTTTTCTGGTCGTCTATCTTGATAACATGGTAGCCAAACTGGGACTCGACCACGCCGACATCCCCTTTCTTGTTTTCAAATACATAATCGTTAAAAGGCTTTACAAACCTGTTTTTAACGCTATATCCAAGGTCACCACCTTTTGTAGCACTGCCGGGATCTGCTGAAAATTCTTTGGCCAAAGCTGCCATTTTTGATGGATCTGCCTTGATCACCTTCTCCAGGCTATCTGCAAGGGCTTTTGACTGTGCCTTGGTTCGGGTAACGTCACCGGCATTTTGCAAGCCCACATAGGGAAGGAGGATATGCGATGATTTGACTGAATCCGGGAGCTGCTTAACTTCGATCGCTTTTGAGATCTTATAAAAACCATTGTCTTTATATGGTCCATAAACCTCGCCCTTATTGAGTGCAAAAAGCTTATCCTGATAGTCTTTGGGCAGTTCGGTTTTTGAATAGTACCGGTCAGCAAAGGGAAGATCAGAGAACTCATTGACAAATTGGGCTGGATTTTCGGTATTTTTTAACCCCTGAATGGTATCATTAGTCTTTGTTGAAGAGTTGTATCCAGACCTGTTATCTTTATATGAGGCAACTTCCTTTTCGATAGCATCTTCATCGGTGCGTGTTGCATCCTCGTTAAATTTCACGAAGCGAATGTTGCGGCTAGCTTCGGTCTCATATTCGCTTTTGTGGTTGTTGATGTATTCTTCGATGTCAGATTTACTCACCTCAGCCTCATTATCTGGGATACTGGTATATGGGATCTGTACAAACTGGATATCCCGCTTGTTGTTTTCCAAACCGTAAGCCATTTTACCTTCACTTAGGGTAGCACCTAAGCCGGCCTTGATGAGATTGAAATAAATAAGTTCTTCCTCATTTTTGCCCAGTTGATCCTCATAATTGACCCATTGCTCATAGGCATTCTGGTTAGTCGCTTTTAATGTTGCAACATATTCGTGCATTTTGGCTTCGCTATACACACCATTAGCGTCCTGAAACTGAGGTTGGTCTTGAAGCGCTTCTCTCAAGATTTTATTAAGGCGATCTTGTTCTACACCAATACCCAGGCCTTCCATCTGGCCCTGTAGCAAAACACGACGTAATTCTTGATCCCAGACCATGCTTTGTGCACGGGTGGTCGTCATTTGCCCACCATAACGGCTGGTCTGCGACTCGACCTTGCGGGCAAAATCCTGCTGGTCAATATCCTCGCCATTTATAGTAGCTAAGGTGCGCCTAGATTTATTAGTGCTGAAACCCCCGTTTTTAAACACACTCGAAAGAACAAATGAAAAAAGTGCCAGGGCGATGATTGCGATCAGAAATACAGACCGCTTTCTTATCTTATTTAAAATTGCCATGTTGTATAGTAAATTATGTGGGGCCACAGTACTACCATACCGATTAACCTACCACAGTTTTTTGACTTTTATTTAAGAAAAAATATCCTTAAAATAGGGGGCGAAAATAGTGTTTTTACAGAAGAAATGAAACCCAAAACCTTTAAATAAATTATTTGTTGGGGAAGCACTCTCATATTGTGTCAAACTCTGATCTCGATTAGAAATCATTTGGCCCACCTATCGCTATTTTTTAATTTTCTTCAACTATCCGCACCTGTACAAGCTCAATTTTTGTATTTGATGTCTGAAGGATGTTAAACTGATAACCCTCAATATCCACTATGTCATTTTCCGCTGGGATTCCTTCAGTGTGGTTTACGATCAGGCCACCAATGGTTTCATAATTTTCACTTTCGGGTAGATTAAGTTTAAAGTTTTCATTCACATAATCTACCTCTAGCCGTGCAGAAAAACGGTAAAGACCCTCACTTATCTGCTCTTCGATGAGCACAATACTATCGTGCTCATCTTCGATCTCGCCAAAAAGTTCTTCTACAATGTCCTCAACCGTCATCATACCGCTGGTTCCGCCATATTCATCAATGACCACCGCTATACTCTTCCTCTTTTTTATCAGTAGGTTGAGCACATCTTTAACCAGCATAGTTTCTGGAACAAAAACAACATCCATGATTACATCTGTGATCGTATTCGGTTTTTTGAAAAGTTCAAAAGAATGCACATAACCTATAATATCGTCTATAGAATCCTTAAAAACCAAAATCTTAGAAAGGCCAGTGTCAGTAAATAATGTGTTGAGGGAAGTTAGGGACTCATTCTGCTCTACGGCCACAATTTCTGTACGGGGTATCATAACCTCCCTGGATTTAACTTCTGAAAACTCGAGGGCGTTCTGAAAAATCTGTATTTCAGAATCCAAGTCATCGTTCGTTTCGGCAGATTCCATCTGTTCTGTAATATAATTTCCCAATTCCATTTTAGTGAAAGCAAGTTGTACCTCGTCACCTTCGGTCTTAAAAAATCGCTTAAGCACCCTATCTGAAATCCAGATCACAAAACTGGATATGTAGTAAAAAAAGAGATAAAACAAGTAGGCTGGGATTGCAAATATTTTTAAGAGTGAATTGGAGTAAATCTGAAAAATAACCTTCGGAAGAAATTCTGCGGTGAGCAAAACTATCAAAGTTGAAAGAATCGTCTGCGAAATAAGGCTAAAACGATCCAGAAAGGCATTAATCCATTCCCACCCAAAATGCATACTCGTAAACCAATCCTGCAATAGGGCACCCATGAAATAAGCATATACCACAAGGGCTAGGTTGTTGCCCACCAGCATAGTAGCTATAAACTTAGAGGGGCGCTCGGTAAGTCTAGTCAATACTTTGGCAATAAGATCATTTTGCTTTTTTTCAATCTCGATATGTATCTTATTAGAAGATACGTAAGCGATTTCCATACCCGAAAAAAAGGCTGACAGTAGTAGGCAGCAAATGATGATAACTAATTGGGAGTCCATTTATTGGGATGGTTTATTGCGCTCGATCTTTTTTCTGAAATGTCTCTTGAAAAAATACATACCCACCGCTAAAAGGGCGAAAAATAACGAAAGATAGGTCCTTGTGGGCTGCGTGCTCCATTTACTGATCCCGTCATAGATAAACAGCGCCGCAATGACGAGGTATGCGTATTCAAAATATTTAAAGTATTTGCTCATTGTATGCTGTCTTTCTTGGGCTTGGTATCATCTTCTTTGATATACAACCTGCTTCTAATCCCTGAAGATAAGAAATTTTTAAAGTTCTCACTACTGTCAAAACCAACTCCATTGTTAAAAGAGCCATCGGGAAAATCAATGGTATATGCATGATCTGTAAATACCCAATTATTGGCCTGGTCCCAATAAAGTTGAGAGGTCTTAAGCGTTGTGGAATCACTTAGTATAAGCACGACATGATCGCGTAAGTCAATCAGATTGGTTCTTTTAAAAAGTTTGGCATAATTTGCCCTTATAAAATTTTCTTTCCTGTCATCGCCCAAAAAGGTAACGTTTACCCCTTTTGGAAATTCCTGATAAGGGAATTGGAGCGTGCCATAATCAAGCATATAGGGTGTACGCAGGGTAGCGGCAACTTTACCTGAGTCTGTATATTTTAGCACTATGCCTTCACCTTTTGCGGCCGGCCCGTCACCGTGTTGGTTAAAGCGCTGCAGGTCTCCACCGTGATTGCTACAAGCAAAAAATAGGGTCACAGCAAATGCTGTGACCCCTTTTAAAATTATATTATTAAATCTTTGGATCACTTAATAGAGGGTACGGTGACACTCTCACCGATCCAGCAGTTATTGAAGGTGATTGTGGATCCGGCAGCGCCACTCCTGTTAAAAATGTCTGTTTTTGAAGGTGCTTTTCCCCTATAACTTGCAGCTGCTTTTTTAGCGTTGTCGGCTATAGATGGATCAATGCTTGCAGCCTTGGAGGCATAATTTGCAGCTAACCAATATACGGCGCGTTTCTCAAATTGATCTTTACCACAGTTATTGGCACTCGCAGCATACATCTCTGCTATTCTAAGATAAGCCCTCCCGTTTGAAGGTTTGGCGGCCAATGATTTTCTATAGAATGAACGTGCTTGTGAATAGCTTTTCTTAGCAAGCATTTTTTCCCCAAGACGCATGTAAACACCAGCTTTATCATTTTTATTCGTTTCGCTCTCTGCAGCCTGCTCATAATAGCTCATCGCTTTTGAGTTATCACCATTCTTTTCAGCAAGTTGACCTAAATACAATTTGGTTTTAGGCGAAGGATCTAATTTATCGAGCTGTACAACCAATTTTTCAAAAAATGGATCTGCTGTACATTCTTTGGAAGACATTCTTCCCGCAGCTCGTTTTACCCAGTCAATGTCATCTTTTTTAGATTCAAAATCCTTAGTGTAAAGTGGGATCAAATTATCGCAGTCTGCTAGTTTGCCCAATTTTTCATTAATGCCCGAGGTTATTTTCGCATAATTGTCAAGATTGGTCTGACCTGCACTTTTAGAACGCTCTTCTTTTGCAGTTAACTTGGTTCCAGCGTCTTCCTTTTCAAGTAGTGGAGCTACATTTTCAGCAGCATCATTTTGCTCTTTTGTTATTTTCTCCTGAATATCATCATAAAGGGTAAAGATATCCGTAAGATTCATTTGACCGGCATCCTCAAGTTCAACACCGAGCACAAAATACATATAAAGGGCTTTTGCACTTGTGAAAGAGACTTTATCCTTATCCCATGCTTCCTTAAATTTGTTGAACTGATCCATCTTTGAACCAATATTGTTTTCGTACATCAATACGCCAATGTCTGTTAAATTACCTCCCTCTGGAGTCTTTTCAGGATAATTCTGGCGTTTGAGCTCATACATTTTAATAAATTCTTCGGCAATCGTCTTTTTATCGGCGTCAGAAGTGGCTTTTTCCATTTTATCCCTATATAAACGTTCTCCATATTGATAAAGAGCGTAAGAATATTTAGGGCAATTGGCCAGCAATTCTTTAAAGGGTGCATAGGCTGCATCATAGTTTTTCACCTTTGCATGCTCGATAAAAATTGAGCCGGTGTTTATACAATCTTCCGATGATTGTGCCATGACCAGGGTTGACCCTGTAAACAACATTATAAAAAGTAGTGTCAGTTTGGTTTTCATGTGTGTGATGGTTTTAAAAAAAAAACAATATTAGCAATTTTAATTAAATTTAAAGGGAACGAACCATTTATCATTCAGCGATAAGCTTAAACCTATCTTAAAAAAGTCCTCTTTAATAAGGCCGGCATTCGTAGTGCCGCGCTGTCCATATTCGAAACTTAGGTTGGCATTGCTGAATGTGCGTCCCATTGGCAATCCTAAACCAAAAGATATGCCAAACTCATTAATGCCCTCGTTATTGATATTCAATCCCGTTTCCTCAAAGCGCACTCCTGCCCGGTAAACCACGCGTTCCCAATAACTTGAAATGGAATTAAATTTTGGTATAAAAAAACCGCCCAAACGATATTTTGATGCATCGTCATAACGTACATCGTCGAGACTAAAGGAGGGATTAGTAAAAGTACTCGCCTTGGTATTGCCATATTCTGCCCCGGCAAACCATTTATTTTGTTCACCCAAACCAAGTCCAACAGTGGTTTCCGAAGGTAGGTTAAAATCTGTTTTAGTGGTGCTTAATGTATTTGTTTCCCTTATTTGTACTTGACCGGTTATCCTATCCACAGCATAAATACTGGATAATTCACGTCTATTTTCTGAACTTAGCTTTAATTCTGGACTATAACTCAGGGAGGAATAAACGGATAAATTCTCTTTTATTTTGGTTTCGTATTGTAGCCCAAAATCTAAGGAAATACCACTAATATCAGATCTTACGATTTCCTGAATACCGTATTGCTGCGTGTCATCATCTTGTATTGACTCCCTTTTTATATTTCCAAAATTATAACTTCCCGTTGCACCGAGCCTGAAACCATTGAAAAGTTCATATCCCAGACTTACAAAAGCACGGTTGAGTCCGCCACGTCCCGAAAACTGTCTGTAGCCCCCACCATCTGTATTTCTTATTTTATAATCTACCGATGTATAAGGTAAAAGGCCAAAACCAGCGCCCATTTTTTTGGACATCGGAAAGCTTAGGGATAAGTAATCAAAAGTGGTGGACGCAGTTGTACCCTTACCATTATCATCGGTTAAACTTACATCTTTGCGGCTACCGCCCAGAGTAAAGTTGGTAAGTTTTAGTGCACCATATCCGGCGGGGTTTTTTAGATTGGTATGTATACTGTCGCCCAATATATTTATGCCGCCCATGGCCTGGTTTTCTACCGTGCCCCTAAACCCGCGCAGACCTATGCCATAATATGAATAGGGTGATGTATCTCCTTCTTGGGCAAAAACGTTCGCGGTAAGAAGGACCGCGATGATGAACAGAAATCTTTTTATCATTGAGTTTTATTAAAAACCATTAAGTAATTCAATCCTTCCAGAAGAAAATTTGAGTTGGCAAAGATGCCATTTTTTACGGTTTTAGACAAAAATTGCATATCCCCACCAGTTAAAATAACCTGCAAATCATCATAATTGTCTTTATACCAATTTATTGCGGATCTAATTTCGGCAATTATACCGTTAACCACGCCACTTTGGATCGCTTCTGTGGTGTTCTTACCCAAAAAATTGGGCGCGGAAACAGGCGCTAAAAGCGGAAGCCGACTTGTAAAGCTGTGCAGGGCGTTAAAACGCATGTGCAATCCTGGTGCGATTGCCCCTCCCAAATATTCTTCTTTTGCATTCTTAAAATCATAGGTTATACAAGTACCTGCGTCTATAACCAGCATATTTTTACGTGGGAAAGCGCTTACCGCAGCGCTTACCAAAGCCACACGATCAAGCCCTAAGGTCTCCGGTGTTTTATAAAGGTTTGTAAAAGGTACTGCCACGTGATGATCCAGGATTTTAAAAGAAAGACCCATTTCTTTAAGCAAAGTGACAATTTTTTCCGCATTTCCCGATGCACATATCAAAATGTCGTCAATTTTTAATTCTGAAAAAAAATCTTGTATGCGGCTTGAGAGAGTGTTTTGGTAAAATTCTTCCTTAAATATAAGATTTGAGTTTTCAAACAAACCCATTTTAATCTTCGTATTGCCCACATCTATGGCGAGGTTGCCCATATTTCTGTTCCTATAATTATACTAACTTTTGTAAAGCCTATTTATTTTCTTGATCAAACCTAAATAGCAATATATTTTAACCGGTAAAATCACAAAAGCAAAGGTGATCTATAAATCAATGATTTACCCTAAAATTTTCAGGAAATGCGTTTTTTTGAGTGTTTAGGTTGTGCATTTTTAAAATTGCCTTTATATTTGCAGCCGCATTAAAGAAGCTGTGCATAAAGCACAGCTTTAGAAAATGTTTTTTTGGAAAGGTGCCTTAGCTCAGTTGGTAGAGCAACGGACTGAAAATCCGTGTGTCCCTGGTTCGATTCCTGGAGGCACCACTTTCAATATTTTTAAAGCCCTGTAAACATTTTGTTTACAGGGCTTTTTCTTTCTAACTAAATATATGCATACAATGTATAATTTATTAGCTAAAACAGCCATGATTAATGTTTGAGTGCTAGGCATTAAACAATGGTTTAAAAAGCCCATTTGCAAAAAAAATGTGTGCTATTTTAGTATCATATTATGTTTTATTGATTTCTATTGATCAATTTAGCATGTTTATTTGCCAATTGTGTTTCATAACTGAAGCACTATCTTTCAGAACTTTGTCTCGTAGTATTATTGAAAACATTATGAAAGAAATATCAAATAAAAGGGCCTTGTTGGCTTTGGCTATTGGAGGATTTGGCATTGGTCTTACTGAGTTCGTTATCATGGGTATTTTACCTGATGTCGCACGTTCCCTCGATGTGACCATTCCACAGGCTGGCCATTTCATTGCGGCTTATGCACTGGGAGTGGTTGTGGGTGCCCCTTTGGTGGCCAGTTTAAGTGGTCGATTTCGTCCTAATCGTTTGTTGTTGGCATTGATGCTTTGGTTTACGGTTTTTAATACGTTATCCGCATTTTCTGTGAGCTATAGTATGATGTTGACTATGCGTTTCTTATCAGGGCTTCCGCACGGAGCTTTTTTCGGAATTGGTGCTGTGGTGGCCGGTAAATTGGCAAAAGAAGGAAAATCTGCCCAGGCGATTACCACTATGTTTGCAGGGCTTACTGTCGCTAATGTTATAGGAGTTCCCATAGGTACCTTTATTGGCCAAACTTATCACTGGAGCGCGTCCTTTCTCATGGTTGGCGTAGTGGGATTGATTGCAATGGTCAGCATATTTTTCTGGATGCCAAGTCTAGAAAGTAAGAATCCAGAAACCCTGGCGATTGATCAAAGTGACGAAAAAGGACTTAAAAACACCGAGCTTTGGGTATTGATTCTCTTGACCACAGTAGGCACAGGAGGGTTCTTCGCATGGTATAGTTATATAGCTCCTCTAATGATCGAGGTGGCCCATCTTTCAGAAAACATGGTAAGCTATACAATGATTATCGCGGGACTTGGTATGGTTGTAGGCAATATTCTGGGGGCTCAAATGGTTACGTGGTTCGCACCGCTCAAAGCTGTTGCCATAAGCTTCTCACTAATGGCCATCATTTTGACCGTTAATTCTCTACTGGCTGCTAATCCCTATATATTGATTGCAATGACATTCATTATAGGAATGGTTGCATTTACCGTTGCTACTCCTGTACAAATGGCGATCATTAAAACCGCTAAGGGCTCTGAGATGCTGGGTTCTTCAATGAACCAGAGTGCCTTTAATATGGGTAATGCTTCTGGTGCTTATTTTGCCGGGCTCCCAATTGCTTATGGGTATGGAGTTACCGGCGCGGGTTATGTGGGCGCTTTACTTGCTTTCTTAGGAGTTGTCATTGCTGTTGGGCTCTTAACATACCGAAAGTATGAAACCAGAAAAAGGGAATGTGTAGCTTTTTCAAATTAATATTTTTAAAGATCTTGACGGTCTATTGATGAATCCTTATTACGCAATACTTGTTTTATTTCGAAAAGATTATCCCTAACTCTTGGCTTAAATTTCAGTGAATTGCCTAGTAGTCGTTATCTTCAAGAACTTCTAACGCTTTTAAATGCCTTAATCCAAGTTTTGATTTGATGCCCGTGTTGTTGATAATAAAATACGCAGGATTAGCGCAACCTTTAAATGAATTAAAGATTCGCACTGCAAGTGTATTTCGCTGCAGCGATAAAAAAAGCCCTAGGAAACATTCCCTAGGGCTTTTTTTATCTAAAAGGCTTACTTTTTATTAATTACGCGGCTTTTTATTGTCCTTGGATTTTGAGCCCACGTGTGACATTGCATTTCTAAACCCAATGTCATCCGTAGCCATGGTCTGAGGAAGGTACCGGCGCTGTGCAGGATCGAGCCAGTATTCGCGATCTTTCCATGAGCCACCTTTATAGACGCGTACTTCATTATCAATTAAGGTCGTTCTGGTCGACTTGGTATCGTATTCCTTAACCATTTTTCCGTCTCTATCTTCGATTTTATTTACCGGTGCATTATACATGCGATCAGCATCTGAATTTGAATCGGCATAAGATTGATAGTTTCTGGAAGATTGTTTATCACCATCCCTAAAATCACGGTTGTCACTTTTGGAGAACTGCGTCCTCATATAAGTATCATTTTCATCTACGGGCACCTGCCTGATCTGACCCGGAAGGTCACGGGCGACTATCTTACCGTTTTCTAGGGTATCGTAAACGATCTCATTTGGAGTAAGGACATCAACCGTCCCGTCATCATTGATCGCATTTTTGGTATAGACATTTCCACGATAATAGTTGAAATCGTTAAAATCGTTATCTACGATGGGTCGGTAAACATCTGCCACCCATTCTGAAACGTTACCTGCCATATCATAAAGGCCATAATCGTTGGGAGCGTATGATTTGATCTCGGCGGTAATATCTGCATTATCGTCAGACCATCCTGCAATACCACCATAGTCGCCCCTGCTTTGCTTAAAGTTGGCGAGCTGATCACCACGTGTTCTTCGGTTGCCCGAGCGCGTGTAGGCACCATCCCATGGATATTTTTTTCTGCCTCGATAGGCATTGTATTCCCTGAGCCCTACAAGTCCCAGAGCAGCATATTCCCATTCGGCCTCTGTGGGAAGCCTGTATTTTGTGGTAGATATAATGCCATCGCTCATCTGCACATAAAGGTCATGCACTTTGGACGAATCGGGGTCGTTGTTTTTGCCCTTTGGGGTATTCATTTTTTCCCTGCGCTCAGATTGTTTCCCGCCGCGTACGATCGAATCGTTGCCACCATAAGTTAGGCTTGGCGCTTGCAGGTATGTATCTGTGTCAAAAGTTTCGCTTGCATCATAATCGTAACGCGCACCCTTTTCGGTAAAACCTTCCCGCTCCAGCACGAGTTCGTTATAACGGTTTGTCCTCCAGTTGCTGAACTCCACAGCCTGAATCCAGCTAACACCTACCACAGGATAATTGCGATAGGCCGGGTGACGCAGGTAATTGTCAGTCATGGTCTCGTTAAAGCCAAGGCGGTTGCGCCACACAAGGGTGTCTGGGAGGGCCCCATAATATATATTCCTATAGTTCGATTCGGTGGGTGGAAAGACTTTTTTTAGATAATCCAGGTATTCTAAATACATTAAGTTGGTTACCTCGGTCTCATCCATATAAAAAGACTGAACGTGTTGTTGTGTTGGCGTGTTGTTCCAGTCGTGCATTACATCGTCCTGTACACGGCCCATGGTAAATGTGCCACCTTCAATAAAAACAAGGCCTGGGGCAGCTTCTTGCTCTTTATAGTCGGTTTTGGCCTGAAAACCACCATTTTTATCATTTATGCTCCAGCCGGTTGCCCTAGATGTATTCCGGTAATCATCTTTACGGCCACAAGAGGCTGCCACCACGGCTGTAATACCGAGGGCAAGTGTTTTGTACACAAGGTTTTTATTCATGATCTGAGTTTCTTAAATAAGCAAATTTGGGATCGCAATATACTAATTAGCTCTAAATAATCAAGCCTTAAAAAAAGTGTGCAAAACCAACTGCACAAAAATCCTGAACCGCTTAAGTGATGTACCCAAAACGCAGTAAATACCGCTTTAGTATGAATAAATCTTTTGGGTCTTAATAAATTTATACTTTGCTTTGCAAACAGCCGTTACTACTTTAATGAGCAAATTTACTCACCTCGTTTTCCTGTTTTTGGTTGCTGCGGCTATGCATGCGCAGGTTAAGCGCTTTGATATTGCGTGGGGATCCAAGATAAATGTTTCATCTAATGATCAGCCCAGATATATTCCTGGGTTTGAGCTGTCCAACCTATCTTACGACGAAAGCGCAGGCCTCCGCTATATTACGCAATGGCTGGCATCTGGAACGGAAGACGCCTCAAGTGCCATTATTTCATCAACTAACACAGAAACTCTAGCTCCTGGCGAGTTGCTCGATCTTGATCCTAAATCTATCGCAGATGGTCTTCATTTTGACATGCAAATGACAAAAAGCAGGGGCGCGCCTTATTGCTCAATAGCCATCTCTCCTATATATAATGACGGGGGCGTGGTCAAGCGCGTTACTTCCTTTACGGTTTCCTATAGTCAGCGCCGCGTAAGCATACAAAGGGCAGCGCTCGCAGTTACAAACTCAATCTTTGCTTCCGGGGATTTTTATAAATTTTATATAGATAAAACAGGTGTTTTTAAGATCGATAAAAAGTTTTTGAACAGCTTGGGCATGAATGTTGACAATATCGATCCCTCAACGATCAAAATTTACGGTAATGGAGGTGCCATGTTGCCACTGCGGAACAGGGACAATACGGTTTTTGACCCCCGTGAAAATGCAATTGAGGTCGTGGGTGGGGAAGACGGCTCTTTTGATCGTGGTGATTATATTCTATTTTATGGTGTGGGTACACAGCAGTTTAACCGTGAGAGTCTAACGCACGTCAATGCATATGATGACCACTCCTATTATTTTATTACTGCGGGAGGCGGTACTGGAAAAAGGGTTTTGGCGATGCCACAGATTTCACAAGCTGCAGATTTACAAGTAAACACCTTTGATGATTACCAGTTTCACGAGGTGGATAATGAAAATCTTGTCAAGTTGGGCCGGCGCTGGTTCGGCGAGCGTTTCGATATAGAAAACGAGCAGACCTTCTCATTTGATTTTCCCAATCTGGTGACCACCACTCCGGTTAAAGCGCGTATTTATGCAGCATCTATTTCAGAATCAAATACCTCTTTTGGAGTCAATGTAAATGGAAAGGATTTGACAAGCTTTAATTTTTCGGCTATTTCATCAACGGTCCTGGCGCGTGACGCAGACTATGATTCGTTTTTGAACCCCTCTGGGAATCCCGGTTTTAATGTTGCAAACCCTAAGATTGATGTCACGCTCTTCTATAATAACAATGGTAATCCATCCAGCCGTGGTTATCTTGATTTTATCGCCCTTGAAGCAGAACGCGAGCTCATGGGCACAGGAACTCAGTTCGCATTTCAAAAGAACAGTACCGCGCAAGCCTCTGGGATCGCTGCATATACCATAAGTAATGCCGCACAGTTTTCTGAAATTTGGGAAGTAACCGATCCCAGTCAAATCCTTTCGGTTTCAAACCAGGAAAGCGCGGAGACCATTCAATTTAAATCGGCAATGGGCATTTTACGTAAATATGTGGCTGTAAATCCGGCTGATTTTTATGTTCCGCTACGCGAAAACAGGGATGGTCGTGTGGCCAATCAAAATCTGAAAGGGACCATTTTTCAGGGCAAAAACGGTTTTCAGGATGTAGATTACCTCATGATCACCAACGCGCTTTTGCAACCTCAGGCAGAAAGGCTTGCCCAGCATGACCGAGATTATCTGGATCTGAACGTAAAGGTGGTAACCCTTGATGAGATTTATAACGAGTTTAGCTCGGGGCGGAAGGACATCGGTGCCATTCGGAATTTTGTGCGCTATGTTTACGACAATGCCTCTTCTGATGCAAAAAGGTTGAAATATCTATGCTTATTTGGTGATACCTCGATTGATTATAAGAACCGTTTGCCCAATAATAATAACATTGTCCCCACTTTTAATACGTACGGTAGTTTTTCTCAGACAACCAGTTATATGAGCGATGATTATTTCGGCTCGCTCGACCCCGATGAGGGCGTTATTGAAGATGGCAGCCCTATTGGCAGCGGTGGCCGAGATCGCCTTGATCTGGCAGTGGGAAGGATATTGGCAGATACGCCGCAGCTGGCTAATCAAGTGGTAGACAAAATCATTGATTATGACCAGAAATCCTCTTATGGCCGGTGGCGAAACAATTTTGTACTTGTCTCAGACGATGTTGACCAGGTATTTGAATTCAGCGAACTGGAATCAACACTGGACGCTTTAGGCGATGATATACAGCGCGAGAAGCCCTTTATCAATGTGGTTAAGATACATAGTGACAGTTATCAGCAGCAGTCCTCCGCGGGGGGCAACCGCTATCCGCAGGTAAACACAGCCATATCAGATGCTGTTGAAGTGGGCTGCTTGGTGCTTACCTATCTGGGTCACGGTGGAGAGGATACGCTGGCCTCTGAATTTATCTTTACCCGGGCCAACGCCGCAGCGCTCAATAATGCTGGCCGCCTTCCTGTGATCGTCACCGTAACTTGTGAGTTTACACGTTTTGACAATCCCACACGGCCGGCAGCAGGAGAGGAGCTTTTCTGGAATCCCAATGGTGGTGCCGTAGGCCTTGTGGCCACAACAAGGGAGATTTCGGTAAGCCTGGGTGTTAATTTTAACCAGCAGCTGGCAGGTAATCTTTTTTCCTTTGGTACGAATACTATACGTAGTGTGGCAGAAAATTTAAGGGAAACTAAAAATAATATCAACGACTCCAGAAGAAGGGTCATCTTTTATATCGGTGATCCAGCGATGAAACTGGCATTTCCAAAACCCAGCATCAAATTGACCGCAATCAATGATATCCCGATAGGTCAGCCGGTAGATACTTTAAAAGCGCTGGGCCGTGTTAAATTGAGCGGCGAAGTTACAGATGCTTCCGGCCAGAAGCTCGAGGGATATAGTGGTAAGCTTTCAGCAACCGTTTTTGATAAATATATAGACAGGCAGACCCTGGGCAATGATGGTACACGCGGTGCTGATGGGAAATTGTTGATCCTCGATTTTAAAACACTGGGAGCTATTTTGTACCGTGGCCAAGCATCAGTAGAAAATGGATCTTTCGACCTAAATTTTGTAGTTCCCAAAGATGCAGCGATCCCAGTGGGCAATGGCCGAATTAGTTTCTATTCCGAAAAGGATAATGCCCAGCTGGATCAGACAGGATTTGACCAGAAGATTCAGGTGGGCGGCCTTAACGAAAATGCGCCTGAAGATAATACCGGCCCGCTCATCAACTTATTTATGAATGATGAAAATTTTGTTAACGGTGGGATCACCAACGCCTCACCATTTCTATTGGTTAAGCTCGAGGATGAAAACGGTATCAACACCGCCAGTGGTATTGGGCATGACCTGATCGCGATTCTTGACGGAGACGAGACTAAACCTATTGTGCTGAATGATTTTTATGAGAGCGATGTCGATCATTTTAATTTGGGCAAAGCTTTGCGCAAACTACGAGACCTGGAGCCCGGCCTACATACGGTAACCGTAAAAGCTTGGGATACATATAATAATTCATCTACGGCAGACCTTCAGTTTGTGGTGGCCGGCGAGGGTGATATTCAGCTAGAACACGTATTAAACTACCCAAACCCTTTTGTAGATTATACCGAATTTTGGTTTAACCATAACCGCCCTTATGAACCTCTTGAGGTGCAGATTCAGATATTTACCGTGAGTGGAAAAGTGATCAAGACCATTAACCGAACTGTGACCACTACCGGGTTTTTATCAAGGGAAATTACCTGGGACGGCCGTGACGATTTTGGGGATCGGGTGGGCAAAGGTGTATATGTATATAAGATTACCGTAAAATCTACGTTAACCAATAAGAAGACCGAAAAATTTGAGAAACTCGTTATCCTTTAAGCATTACTTGTCCATAAAATATATATTTGTCAAAAATTTACTGCAACGCATGAAAAAATCATTATTAGTCCTATCTATTATTGGCCTGTTTGGGTCGGTTAAACAGTCCGATGCCCAAGAAATTCAAGGGAGCCGCGTGATTACCACGGGTGTGCCTTTTTTACTGATTGCTTCTGACGCCCGCGCTGCGGGTATGGGAGAGCAGGGGGTTGCCACGGGCCCAGATGCAAACTCACAGCAGTGGAACCCTGCAAAATACGCCTTTATCGAGCAGTCTCAAGGGGTCGCTGTAAACTACACTCCATATTTGAGTAAGCTGGTCAACGATATTTTTCTGGGTCAGCTTACCTATTATAATCGGTTGGATGAGCGTAGTGCCTTTGCAGCAAGCCTCCGCTATTTTAACTATGGGGAGATTCAGTCGCGTCAAAATGCCAATGAAGAGCCACTTCCTTTAAATCCAAATGAATTTACCCTTGATGCCTCTTACGCGCTTCGCTTGAGTGATCAATTTTCTCTGGCGGTTGCCGGGCGCTACTTACGCAGTGACTTAAAGTTGCAGGTGGATAACGCAGATGCAAGTGCTGCGGGCTCTTTTGGTGTGGATATCGCAGGTTACTATCAATCTGAAGAAGTGCCTGTGGGCGATATTTATGGCCGCTGGAAAGGGGGTTTTGACATCTCTAACATAGGGCCTAAGATTAAATATGATGATGCAGGGCAGTCAAACTTTATCCCCACAAATCTACGTTTGGGGGGCGGTTTTGATTTTGTGCTTGATTCGTATAATACGGTTTCCCTAGGGTTAGAGTTCAATAAATTGCTTGTTCCCTCACCACAGGATTTTAATGGGGATAATGTGATTGATGGCCAGGATACACAACAGTATAATGACATCAACTTTTTTAGTGGTATTTTTCAGTCTTTCGGGGATGCGCCAGACGGCTTTAGCGAGGAGATTAAAGAGGTTACCTGGTCATTGGCGGCAGAATATACTTATGACAAGGCCTTCAGCCTGCGTACGGGTTATTTTAACGAGAGCGATATTAAGGGGGCACGCAAGTTTGCCACTTTGGGACTGGGCTTTAAATACACGTCTATAGGTATTGACGTATCCTATCTCTTCTCAACATCTAGTGTGCCAAGTCCGCTGGAAAACACCTTGCGTTTTGGGATTACCTTTGGTTTTGGAGATGATTATTCAGAATATTAGCCATCTGGCGTGCGGTCTTAATAATCGAATCTAAAGTTGAATACGAATTGAGACGCTAAACGGGCTTTATACTAATTCATTATTTTCGCGGCCTTTTTTCAACTCTTTTCTCAAATCGATAAGTTTATAAAAATTTTTCCTTTGAAAAAGATCAAGATCGAATCTCAGTTGACAGTATTTGACGATTTCACCCAGCTCGACCGGGAAGATCAAAAGTTGATGCAAGAAGCTTTTATTGTACGAGATAAGGCTTATGCGCCGTATTCTGGTTTTTATGTAGGGGCCGCCATCCTTCTGGAAAACGGGGAGGTTATTACCGGTAGCAATCAGGAAAATGCATCTTACCCTTCCGGACTTTGTGCTGAGCGTACCGCGATTTTTTACGCTGGTGCATGTTATCCCGGCATCAGGATACTTTCAATGGCTATTTCCGCGAAGGCGGAAACCAAATTGACTACTACGCCGATCCCACCCTGTGGCGCTTGCAGGCAATCAATAGCAGAATACGAGGTGAAGCAAAAATCACCCATCAGCTTAGTCTTTATGGGGGAAAGAGGGAAAGTCATCAAAAGTGAATCTCTAGAAAACTTACTCCCCTTGCTTTTTACAAAAGAATATTTGTGACCGAAAATCTAAGTCTTTAAAATGGGTATAAGCTTTCTTTAAATAAAAAATGCAGAATGTTTTGACCCGACCGCTCTATTTCTTCAAAATTCCATAACCCGTATTCTAAATTAATTTTCCCCTAAAGCCTTTTATGTTTGTGGCCTAATATGCTATTTTTGTGTTCCCTGTAAAAGGCGACAGTTGGGCGGTTTGCCCAAAAGCTAAATTAATATCCACTCACGGACAAAAAATTTAAAATTTTGTCTGTAATTATTTATAAATGAAGAAAATAACAAAAGAGGTTTATTTAAACTGGTACGAGGAGATGATGTTCTGGCGCAAGTTTGAGGACAAATTGGCACAGGTTTATATCCAGCAGAAAGTGCGTGGGTTCCTGCATCTGTACAATGGTCAGGAGGCGGTGCTTGCCGGGGCCTTACATGCGATGGATAATACTAAGGACAGGATGATTACAGCCTACCGTAATCACGTGCAGCCCATAGGTATGGGGGTTGACCCAAAACGCGTCATGGCCGAACTTTATGGAAAAAAAACAGGAACTTCCATGGGCCTTGGTGGCTCGATGCACATTTTTTCTAAAGAGCATCGCTTTTATGGCGGTCATGGTATTGTGGGCGGTCAGATCCCTCTGGGTGCCGGTCTTGCTTTTGCCGATAAGTATTTCAAGCGCGACGCGGTAACACTTACTTTTTTTGGTGACGGTGCGGCCCGTCAGGGCTCGATGCATGAGACCTTTAATATGGCGATGAACTGGAAACTTCCCGTGGTATTTTGTGTTGAGAATAATGGTTATGCAATGGGTACTTCAGTTAAACGTACCGCAAACCATGAGGACATCTGGAAACTCGGTCTGGGGTATGAGATGCCCTGTGGCCCTGTAGATGCCATGAATCCCTCTGCCGTTGCAGAAGCGCTTGATGAGGCGATAGAGCGTGCACGTAGGGGCGATGGTCCCACATTCCTTGAGATGAAGACCTATCGTTACCGGGGCCACTCCATGAGCGATGCGCAAAAATATAGAACAAAGGATGAGGTGAAAGAATATCAAAAAATTGACCCTATCACCCAGGTGAAAAAAATCATTTTGGATGAAAAATATGCCTCTGAAGATGATTTAAAAGCAATTGATAAAAATGTAAAAAAACGGGTGAGCGAGTGTGAAAAATTTGCTGATGAAAGCGATTTTCCCGACAAAAACGTTATGTACGATATTGTATATGAGCAAGAAGATTACCCATTTTTACAACATAAACCAGCATAACCATGGCAGAAGTAATAAAAATGCCCCGCTTGAGCGACACAATGGAAGAAGGCACCGTGGCGTCTTGGCTGAAAAAGAAGGGAGATAAAGTACAAGAGGGCGATATCCTGGCCGAGATCGAGACGGATAAGGCCACGATGGAGTTTGAATCCTTTTATGAAGGAACGCTCCTATACATCGGGATACAGGAAGGCGAAACAGCAGAAGTGGATAAACTTTTGGCCATTATCGGTGAGGAAGATGAAGATATTTCTAACCTTATTGAAGGTGGTTCCGCTTCAGCGAAAGAAGATGAAGACGACAGCGATGATTCTGAAGAGCAAGAAGCTGAAGAAGGAGAGGAAGATGATGTGGCTGATGAAGAAAAATCAGAGGACGCTGCTGCAAAAGATACAGACAATAAGGAAGATGAGAAAGACGCTGATGAAAATTCAGAAGATTCTGGGGATATTCCCGAAGGTGTTGAGGTTGTCAATATGCCCCGTCTTAGCGACACGATGGAAGAAGGAACGGTAGCATCCTGGCTGAAAAAGAAAGGAGATAAAGTAGAAGAAGGTGATATTCTCGCCGAGATCGAGACCGACAAAGCTACTATGGAATTTGAATCTTTCTACGCAGGTACCTTGCTGCACATTGGTATTGAGGAAGGGGAGACTGCTAAGGTAGATGCGCTTCTTGCGATCATAGGCCCTGAGGGAACAGATGTTTCTGGGATCGTTTCCGGAGGTGCTAAACCAAAAGCCAAAAAATCTGCCCCCGACACCAAAAAAACGGATAAAAAGACCGAAAATAAGCAGGAGCCTAAAAAGGAAGAACCCAAAAAGGAAACCCAGGAGAAAGAGTCTAAGGAAGAGAAATCTAAAGAGAAATTCAAAAATAAAGATACCGATCTTTCTTATGGAGGTTCCGGTAAAGGGCAACCCGCTGCTGATGGACGTATCTTCGCTTCTCCGCTCGCCAAAAAAATGGCAGAGGAAAAAGGGGTTGATCTCAATAAAGTTAAAGGGTCTGGTGATAACGGCCGTGTAGTGCGGAAGGATATAGAAAATTATACCCCCGCAGCATTTTCCGGTTCTGGCGCTTCCATACAGCAATTTGAGCCTACGGGCAAAGAAAGCTATGAGGAGGTGGAAAACTCGCAGATGCGTAAGGCAATCGCCAAGGGCTTGGGCAAATCAAAATTTACCGCCCCGGATTACACCCTCAATGTGGAATTCGATATGGATAATGCCATCGCTTTCCGCCAACAGTTCAATCAATTGCCCGACACTAAGATTTCTTTTAATGATATAGTTATTAAGGCAGTTGCACTTGCACTGAAACAGCATCCACAGGTCAATTCACAATGGTTTGACGACAAAATGCGTATGAATCATCATGTGCATATGGGCGTTGCCGTTGCCGTTCCTGATGGTCTTGTGGTGCCTGTGGTACAGTTTGCCAATGAAAAAAACCTGCAGCAGATCAATGCCGAGGTTAAAGAATTGGCCGGTAAGGCTAGAAATAAAAAACTAAAGCCAGAAGAGATGCAGGGAAGTACATTTACGGTCTCTAATCTAGGCATGTTTGGCATAACAAGCTTTACTTCCATCATCAACCAGCCCAATAGCGCGATACTCTCTATTGGCACGATTGTACAAAAGCCGGTTGTTAAAAATGGAGAAGTTGTCGCAGGTAATACTATGGCGATGGCCTTAACCTGTGATCACCGTACGGTTGATGGAGCTACTGGAGCTCAATTTTTGCAAACATTGAAAACATACATCGAGAATCCCGTATTAATGTTGATCTAAAATCTGATTTACATCAAAATTCATAAAAAATCCTATCGATAACCGATGGGATTTTTAACTTTGACCTATGAAAAAAATTATCCTGCCCTTCCTGCTTATCGTCCTTATGGGCTGCGGCTCATCTAAAGTTAGACGCGTTGAAGCCTCAAAAGCCGCAACCAAAAGTCTTGAAAATATTATTGAGACACAAAAATCACAAGCAGATACAGCCACCCGCGAACCAGTAACTGCGGCAAGCGTTAAAAAGCACCTGGATTTTTTGGCTTCAGATCGGCTTCAGGGCCGGGATACGGGCTCTGAGGGTCTGGAAGAAGCTGCGCTCTACATCACTAATTATTTTACCGATTATGGCATCAAACCATATTTTGAAAGTATGCGTGATGATTTTGACGCCAAGGGCACACCCACTTATAATGTAGTAGGAATGGTAGAGGGTAATGATCCCGACCTAAAAAAAGAGTATGTACTTATAGGAGCTCATTATGATCATATAGGTATAATAAAGGCGGAAAATGGGGATAACATTGCTAATGGAGCAAATGATGACGCCTCGGGTACAGTTGCGGTGATGGAGATCGCAAAATATTTTGCCCAGCACAAGACTAACCGTCGTAGCCTGATTTTTGCCCTATTTTCAGGAGAGGAGAAAGGACTATTGGGATCACAGCATCTGGCCCAACGCCTTCAGGAGCAAGATGCAGATATATATACCATGATGGAAGTTGAGATGATAGGCGTACCGATGAAGGACAAGGATTATCTAGCATACCTCACCGGCTATAAAATCTCAAATATGGCCGAGGTTTTTAATACTTATTGCGGTAAAAATATACTCGGTTTCCTGCCACAGGCAAAAGAATATAATTTGTTTTATCGCAGTGACAATGCCTCATTTTATAAAGCCCTTCATATTCCGGCCCAGACCGTTTCCACCTTTGATTTTACCAACTTTGATTATTATCACAAGGTGGGAGATGAGGTCGATAAATTGGATACAAACCATATTGCCAGCGTAATCAATAACCTTATCCCCGGGATCGAAGGTATGACCACCAGTGAGGCCCGTATAATTACTATGAATGAGGAATAAAAAAAACATCATCATCACTGGTACCAGCCGGGGCATAGGATTTAAGCTCGCGCCGCTTTTCGCAAAAGCGGGACATGAGGTGCTGGCGCTTTCAAGAAATGCAAAACCACTAAAAGCATTGCAACAGGATGGAATAACAGCTTTACCCTTTGATATTTCAGAAAATGCTGATTTTGAAAAAGTGAAGGATTTCATCAAGAGTGAGTGGGATATGGTCGATATTTTGATCCATAACGCCGGTTTTTTGGTCAATACCCCTTTCGTGGAAACGAATATGGAAGATTTTAAAAAAGTTTATGGTATTAATGTTTTTGGCGTCGCACAGTTGACACAGTCCGTTTTACCCTTTATGCAGGCGGGTGCGCATGTGGTTACGATTAGTAGTATGGGCGGTATACAAGGCAGCACAAAATTTGCGGGATTGGCGGCTTACAGTTCCAGCAAAGCAGCGGTGATCACCTTAAATGAACTGCTTGCCGAAGAATATAAAGAGCGTGGCATTGCATTCAATACGTTGGCTTTGGGCGCTGTGCAGACCGAAATGCTGGGAGAGGCTTTCCCAGGTTATAAAGCACCGCTCAGCGCGGAAGAGATGGCAACATATATTTTCGATTTTGCATTGAGCGGGAATGTCTACTTTAATGGAAAAACGCTTCAGGTATCTTCGACCACACCCTGATAAAAGGATTTTTTTTCTTTAAATTGTTAAATTTTCGGCTTAAAAATGACTATTTAAGAGGGAATTAAGGTCGTAAATGTCTATTTTTTGAATTATATTGAATTTTAAAATCAAGATCGGCTAGCCTCGAGAGTAGTATTTTGATTCCGGTGTCTTTTATTGTAAACGGTGTTTCTCAAAAGGTTTAAATGCCTTTAAAAGATTATAGATTATTTTAAAGAAGGCTGTCGTACTATAGCAATTGCTCAGAATACATGCAGAAAACCCTTGCCAGATATATTCCGCCACAAGCAGTTCCACCTGTTTTTGAACTTGTTAAGACTTTTGGAATCCACTTAATTATCGTCAATGAGCGTAAAACAAGGCATGGGGATTACCGCAGGATGCCCGACGGGCGCCATCAGATTACGGTAAATACTAATCTGAACAGCTACCGTTTTCTCATTACCCTTATCCATGAGATCGCGCACTTACTTGCATTTGAAAAGTATGGTCGGGCCATAAAGCCGCATGGCCGTGAGTGGAAGCATACTTTTCAACATCTGATGCTGCCCCTGCTGCGCCCCGAGATTTTCCCCCATCAGTTGTTGCCGCTTCTTGCCCGGCATTTTAAAAATCCAAAGGCAAGTAGTGATACGGATGCACAGCTCAGTATTGCCCTTAAAGCCTTTGATCCCGCTAATGATAAAAACTATATATTTGAAATTCCCCACGGTAGCCTCTTCCGTATTTATAACGGCAAGGTTTTTAAAAAGGGGGCCAGGCGTGTAAAACGCTATGAATGTATGGAGCGGGAGACGGGAAAAATATATCTTTTCCAGCCTAATGCGGAAGTAGAATTAATTAAATAACCTCAAATTTTGATGAAAAACAATGACTATTATGCTGTTATCATGGCCGGGGGAGTGGGCTCTAGGTTCTGGCCGCTCAGTACAACAGATTACCCAAAACAGTTTCATGATATCCTTGGCGCCGGGGAAACCCTAATCCAGCGTACTTTTAGCCGCCTCGCCAAACTGGTGCCTGAAGAAAACATTCTTATCCTTACCAATGCGATCTATAAAGATTTAGTGAATGCCCAGTTGCCCGTGGTAAAGGACGCCAATATAGTACGGGAACCTGCCATGCGCAATACAGCGCCGTGTATCCTGATGGCTGCCCTTAAAATACACAAGATCAATCCCAACGCCTTGATGGTTGTAGCGCCCAGTGATCATTGGATTGAAGATGAGGTTGCTTTTAGCAATGATTTGCAGGCCGCATTTAAGGCCTGTGCGGAACATCAGGGTGAAGATGGCAAGGATCACCTGCTGGTCACTCTGGGCATTGCCCCCACATTCCCGCATACAGGTTACGGTTATATCGCTCATGGCGAAAGCGGAGAACAGCTTAAAAAAGTATCTGCCTTTACTGAAAAACCGGATTATGCCACGGCTAAAACTTTTTTGGAGCAAGGCAATTATGTTTGGAATGCGGGGATTTTTATATGGAGCGTGAGAGCTATCATTGAGGCATTCAAAAAATATTTGCCCACCATGTACACTATTTTAAACGCTGGTAGTACCAACTACAACACAGAATCGGAAGGTGAATTCGTTAATAGGGAATATCCTAATGTAGAAAATATCAGTATTGATTATGGTATTCTTGAAAAAAGCAGGAATGTAGGTGTTATACCGGCAAGCTTTGATTGGAGCGATTTGGGCGCCTGGGGCTCCCTTTACGATAAATTGGAAAAGAATACAGAGAATAATGCCATCGTCAATGCTACTCTGATCGCCAAAAATTCAAGCGGAAATTTAATACGAACCAGCAAAGGAAAGACGGTTGTGCTACATGGTCTTCATGATTTTGTGGTTGTAGATAAGGACAATGTGCTCCTGATTATGCATAAAGAAAAAGAGCAGGAAGTTAAGCAGTTACGGCAAGAGGTTAAGGATAAGCAGGGCGATCACTTGGTTTAGACCGTATGATGAGATTAGATATATCTTGTAGGTAAGTCAATTATACTGAGACACTTCAAAAAACCGCGAAATTTTGCACAAGAGCGAAGTTATTATCCTTATCAGGAAGAGGTTTTATTATGATCCTTTTTGTTAAGAGCCTTCCGCACTTCCTGAAAAATGTTTGAGGAATAGACAAAATTGGTAACATCCTCATTATCTGTTTTAAAAATAACATCTTTGGTGCCTTCCCAGGCCAATTTACCCTTCTGGAGAAAGACGATTTTTTCCCCTATTTCCATAACGGAATTCATATCGTGGGTATTGATTACCGTGGTGATATTATATTCCTGGGTAATCTCTTGAATCAGGTTGTCGATGAGTGTGGCCGTTTTGGGATCTAGGCCAGAGTTGGGCTCATCACAAAATAAATACTTGGGTGCATTTACAATGGCGCGCGCGATTGCTACGCGTTTTTGCATGCCGCCAGAGATTTCTGAAGGTAATTTATTGTTTGCATTGGTCAGGTTGACCCGTTTAATAACCTCATTGGCACGATCACGGCGTTCGGCTTTACGCTGTTTGGTAAACATCCGCAGCGGGAAAGCTATGTTTTCTTCTACGGTCATAGAGTCAAAAAGGGCACTCCCCTGAAAAACCATACCCATCTGCTCGCGCAATTCACGCTGATTTTCGTCGCTAAGATGAGAATAGGATTCACCGTCATAAAGTATACTTCCCTCCGTAGGTTTAAAAAGGCCCAACAGACATTTTAAAAACACTGTTTTGCCAGATCCGCTTTGACCAATGATCAAATTGGTCTTCCCTTTATCAAAAGTTGTGCTTATCCCTTTGAGGATCATCTCATCGCCAAAACCTTTTTTTAAATCCTTTACTTCTATCATCAGCTTAACAGTAATTGGGTGAGGATATAATTTGAGATAATGATCGCCACACTTGTCCATACAAAAGAGGTGGTACTGGCCTTGCCCACTTCCAGTGCGCCGCCGCTCATGTAGTATCCTTGGTATGAAGGGATCGTGGCGAGCAGCATGGCAAAGACAAACGTTTTGATAAATGCATAGGCCAGTTGGTAGGGTATAAAAGAATCCTGCAGCCCCGCTATAAACGAATCTGATGAAGAAAGCCCCCCATAAACAGCTGCTGCATAACCGCCCATAATACCCAAAAACATGGCAATAGCGATCACAAAGGGATAAAATAACATAGCGATGATCTTCGGAAAGACCAGATAATTTAGTGAGTTTATACCCATCACCTCAAGTGCATCGATCTGCTCGGTAACACGCATGGTGCCAATACTCGAGGTAATAAAGGAGCCCACTTTACCTGCCATAATAATACTCATAAAAGTGGGAGCAAACTCCAGGATAATTGATTGCCGTGCCGCGAAACCTATAAGTGAATCCGGGATCAGCGGGTTGTCCATATTAAGCGCGGTCTGAATGGAGACCACACCACCCACAAAAAATGAAATGAACGAAACGATGCCCAGCGATCCAATGATCAGGTCATCGATCTCTTTAAAGATCAATTGGCGCAATACAGATGCCTTCGTTGGTTTTACAAAGGTGCCCTTAAGCATCATAAAATATTGACCAACGTTACCTACGTAATTCATAGCTTTTTATTCGGGCTTAAAAATAGGAAAAAAACGGGCCACGGGGATTTAAGTTTCCATTAATCTTTTTAAGAATATAACTCGTATTTTTGAGGACTTAAATCCTTTTATCCATGTTTCGAAGACCAAAATCCCTTTTTACATCAGTATTAATTTTCTTTTTTTGCCTGAGTTTAGGGCAACGATCCTATGCTCAGCGACAAGCCGATCCCAAGCCCAAACTCGTTGTTGGTATTGTGATTGATCAGATGCGCTATGACTACCTCACCCGTTTTCAAGATAAATTTGGTGATGGTGGATTTAAGAGACTACTGAATGAAGGTTTTAGCTGTAATAACAATCATTATAACTACGTACCTACATACACAGCACCAGGCCATACCTCAATTTATACGGGAACGACCCCACAGAATCATGGGATCATCTCCAACGATTGGTACAATAAGTTTGAGAAAAAATCGGTCTATTGCGTGGAGGACAGCAGCGTTAATTCTGTCGGTACTTCTTCTGCAGCTGGCAAGATGTCGCCGCACCGCATGAAGACAACTACAATTACAGACCAGAATCGCCTGGCCACCCAGATGCTCGGGAAGACTATAGGGGTCTCGCTTAAAGATCGTGCTGCCATCCTGCCAGCAGGCCATTCGGCAAATGGAGCCTATTGGTTTCAGGGCAGGGAAGAGGGTCATTTTATAACCAGTACCTATTATATGGAAGATCTTCCACAATGGGTCAAAGATTTTAACGCTTCCGCGAAAGCAAACAATTACCTGCGCACCTGGGAGCCTTTAATGGACATCGCAACCTATACCGAAAGCGGGCCGGACTTTAATAATTTTGAAGGCGGTTTTAAGGGAAAAGATAAAGCGGTATTCCCCTATGATCTGGCAAAACTGAATAAAACTAACGGTGGGTACGACATCCTTAAATCCACACCTTTTGGTAACAGCCTGCTTGCCGATTTTGCGCTTGCGGCACTTGATGGGGAACAGTTGGGCCAGGATGCTGATACAGATTTTCTTACCATCAGCTTTAGCGCAACTGACTATGTGGGACACAATTTTGGTGTAAATTCCAAGGAGATCGAGGATACCTACATTAGGCTCGACCGAGATCTTGGGCGTGTTCTAACAGCACTTGATGAAAAAGTAGGGAAGGGCAATTATACCGTGTTCCTTACGGCAGATCATGGCGCGGTGAATGTTCCTGCTTATCTGAAAAGTGTAAAGATTCCCGGTGGATATTTTGATGGTGCTAAATATGAAAAAGACCTTAAAAACTATGTGAGCCAAAAATATGGTCGGGAAGACCTTATTGAGAATGTCTCAAATTATCAGGTGTTTTTCAGTTATAAAGTGCTTGCCGATAATGATATAGATTCTGAAAAATTACAAAAGGACATCGCTCAATTTACGCTACAGTATGATCAGGTGGATATGGTGTTAACACGAGCTGAATTAACTGCAGGAAACTATACTACTGGTGTCGCAGAGCTTGTACAGCGAGGATTTAATCAGAAGCGCAGCGGTGATGTGTTTATCATTCTTGATCCTGCCGTGATCAGTTATTCAAAAACTGGCTCAACACATGGTACCGCCTTTGGCTATGATACACATGTGCCTCTCCTTTTTTATGGTGCGGGCGTTAAAAAGGGTGCTACGTATGCACCCACGGTTATCCCTGATATTGCGGCTACCGTCGCTGCATTACTGCGTATAGAGCCGCCTAACGGGGAGTCTGGCGAACCTATTACTGAAGTATTAAAATAGTTTTGGAAGTTCTGCCGAGCTTTTTAAAACAACTTCTCCCTGATTTTACGCCAGCGTAGGTTTCTAACATATTTCCCTTCTTGTTCATTGATCAGGAAGGGTTTTTTTTGGCTTTTTGCCCTAAGGTAACCCTTGATATAATCTGCAAACAGTCCGGGGATTTGCTTTCGCCAGGCCAATTTGCCGGAAGCGATAATAGTGAGCAGGAGCCCATATCGCATGCTGTAAAATGCACCACCCTGTTTGTATTTCGCTTTCGCGGAATAGATATGCCCGGTAGGTTTAAGGTGTTTCACAAGCAGGCCATCTATTGTCTGGATCTTCCAGCCATGATATTGGGCGAGAATTTCGTCTATTGTATCCCAGCCCATAGCTGGCTTAAGTCCCTTAATATCTTCAAAACATGCTTTGCGATAAGCTTTGAGCGCTCCGCGGATATGGTCTTTGTTTGTTAGGTTTTCAATCACCCAATCACCATTTTTCTCGATGGAACAAAACCCGCCCACCATACCGATTTTTGGGTCTTTTTTAAAAGTATTCGCTAATTTTTCAAGATAATTGGAAGGGAAGATCAGGTCAGCATCAAATTTACAGAGAACCTCAACATCATTCGGTATGTAGTTTAGTCCAAAATTGAAAGCTTCAACAATTTTGCTGCCTGGCAAATGTTCTGTTATTTGCCCTTTTTTGGAGATGAGCTGGATCTGGGGGTGGTTTTGCGCAAAATCATTGACAATCTGTGCCGTGGCGTCAGTACTGTTATCATCTACCACCAGGATTTGGTACACCGGGCTGGTCTGATCAAGTAGCGATTTCAGCGTAAGCGAAATAAAGGATGCTTCATTATATGCTGGTATGATGATCGCTATTTTCACGCTGTGGTCTTACGTTCAGCATATACTAAATAATACCGGGGGGCAAAAAGGCGCAATAGTGGACGGAGGCCGATTTTCTTAATTGGATGGGTGAATTTTTCCCTTTTTTTGATCTCCCAGCCCGATTTTTCCAGCAGCCAGTCAAACTGCCAATCTTCAAATTCATGATAATGCCTGTCCCAGGGATCCGTCTTGCTTTTATAAGCGGGCGAAAACCATAGTTTTAAGGGGACACTGGCCACTAATTTTTGTGCCTTTATATCTTTTAGAGCAGTAAATGGTGAGAGCAGGTGCTCAAAAATCTCAAAGGCGGTGACCGCAGTTGCAGTAGTGTTTTGGAGCATGACAGTGTTAAGATCAAGATCCTCTCCCGTAGTATTGGTGACCTGATAGCCTTTGGCCTCCATAATTTTGGAAAATGGATTTGGCACACCCAGATCAAGTATAGAGGTGCCTTGGGGAAGTACCTCGTCGAGAAATGCAGCGGTATGGGCAAAGCGTTTATTGGGGTAAGTTTTTTCGTACAAAAAAATGAGTTTTTATGGTTGCGCGAATCGGTTGATCTTTCAAGGGCAAAAATAGGAGATTCTTCGGTTAATCTGTTTCTTTGAGCTGAAGTAAAGTTTGATGGCTGCCGTAGGATCGATGAATAAAGTGAATATATAAAAGAACTGCGCGTATCAATAAGGTAGTGGAGCTATAACTTTAAATCTATAAACCCAAAACTTCAAACCTCAAACCAAATATCTTTAGTATTTTTATGCGCACTAGTACGATCAACATGCCAACACATCAGATCGACCCAACGCAGTGGGTAGATAAATATTCAGATTATCTTTTTAACTTTACGATTACTCGGGTCAACGACCGTGATGTTGCGCATGACCTTATTTCAGAAACTTTTTTGGCCGGTTTAAAATCCATGAAGAATTTTAAGGGCGAGGCGAGCGAGCGCACCTGGCTCATCAGTATACTCAAGCGGAAGATCATAGATCATTACCGCAGGAAAAATTCGAAAAAAGGGAAAGCGGAAGTGCATTTAAATTATCATGATGAGTTAGAAAATGGCGACTGGCTGGAGGAGCGCGTGGCAGACCCATTTGACAAAACCGCAGAAGATCGTATAGAAAACGAAGAGCTGGGCGATGCGATTTTTGACTGTCTTAATTCGCTACCGCCACGGCAGGCTGAGATTTTTAAATTAAAGACTATTGAAGGCCAAGACACACAGACCGTTTGTAATGCTTTTGACATTACTGCGTCTAACCTATGGGTGATTATTCATAGAGCGCGCACGGCCATGGCCGAATGTCTGGAAAATAACTGGTTAAAATGAAAATATTTGTAGATTGTGAGGAGGCTGGTCATGTGTGCGATAAGGCGCAGTATAAAGAAGCCCCTTTTTTTGAAAAGCTAATGCTGGGTATACATACTTTATACTGCAAGGCCTGTAGGGAGCACTCTAAGCGCAATACGAAGCTGACTAAAGTGATGGATATGGCAGATATACAGACGATTGAGCCTTCCAAAAAGCAAGCTATGCGTGATCTTGTCGCCAAAGAATGCTCTAAATAAACCAATAGAGCGCCCAACAAATAATCGGGATACCCTCTACCCAAAAAGAGGAAAAGTATGGGCCTTGCGAGACTTTGGCAAATAATAGGGCAAATGCTGTAAGAAGGGCTAATAATGACTTAACGAATTTTTCTTCAAAATTGGGCTGTTGCCCAAAAAAAACCAGACCTAAGTAAATAAGCAGCAGGACATACCCTAGTATTTTGGTCCATTTAACACCCACCATCTGCGGGAAAGTACCCAGCTCAATATCATCAAAGGCCACATCCCTGATCTCAAAAGGTAGAATCAGAACCAGGACAAGCAGAAACCGTTGTGTAATGAGCATCCACATCCTTCCATTAAGGCTGTGCCCGCTATCGATCTCCGGAAGATATACCGTGGTAGCTGCCCATACAGCTGCAATCACAAAAATCTTTAGCGTGGGCAGCGTGCGCAGGTTATTCTGTTTAGGCGCAATGGGCACGGCATAAAAAAGGGTGAGTAGACCTAATGGAATACAGGCAAGAAGGGTTTTAATAGATATTCGAAAAGCGAAAAAAAAACAGATTATCGCACAAAAAAGGGAAAAAATCTGAATCGCGCGCAAAGAATTTGTAAGGCTGTAATGGTGCAGCTTGGCTATACCCGCATATTTTACAAAGTTATAGCCCGTTATGGTACCAAAAAAAATAAAACAGAGCAGTTCTATACTGGTTGATGTATGTAGTACCTGGGAGCTGATACCCGTAAAAGCACAAACGGCAAGTGCAACATGTATGCTGCTGTTGATATAAAATTCAAAAACCCTGCGTAAATAGGCCATGCTGCAAATGTATCTTAAACTGTTCATAAGTTGCACATTTGTTTAAAAACTCCCTACAATCCCGAAACAAAATACACTTCTATTTTCTAATTTTACATCCGAAAAAAAAGTTGAAATCTTATACTATGAAGACTGATGTTTTTGCCCTGCGCCATATTGGCCCAAGTGAAGAGGATGAAGCAATGATGCTCGGCACTTTGGGCGTGGATAGCATTGAGCAGCTCATTTATGAGACCCTTCCCGACGCGATTAAGCTCAAGAGCCCACTCCATCTTCCTGAGGCACTCAATGAATATGAGTATGCGCGGCACATCAATGATCTCGCTGACCAGAACGAAGTATTCAGGTCTTATATAGGCCTAGGCTATCATGAGGCTAAACTGCCTGCGGTGATCCAGCGTAATATTCTTGAAAATCCCGGCTGGTACACAGCCTATACTCCATATCAGGCTGAGATTGCACAGGGCAGGCTGGAGGCATTGCTTAATTTTCAGACTATGGTAAGCGACCTTTCCGGCATGGAACTGGCCAACGCTTCCCTTTTAGACGAGTCAACCGCGGCAGCAGAGGCCATGACACTGATTTTCTCACTGAGGGATAGGGAACAGAAAAAGAGCAATGTTTCCAAATTTTTTGTTTCCCAGGAGGTGCTGCCACAGACGATAAGTTTGTTGCAGACCAGGGCTCTTCCCGTAGGGATTGAGCTGGTGATCGGGGATCATACAACTTTTGATTTCTCTCCTGAATTTTGTGGTGCGCTGCTGCAATACCCCTCTGTGAGCGGTCAGATTTATGACTACTCCGCTTTTTTGGCAAACGCCAAAGAAAACAATATCAAAACAGCCGTAGCGGCAGATATTTTAAGTCTGGTCGCTTTGGAATCTCCCGGACATTTTGGTGCAGACGTCGTTGTGGGCACTACACAACGTTTTGGTATCCCATTGGGATACGGGGGTCCACACGCTGCCTTTTTCGCGACCCGCGAGCAATACAAACGCAACATTCCCGGTAGAATCATTGGCCTTACTAAAGATTTAGATGGCAACCCAGCGCTACGTATGGCCCTACAGACGCGGGAGCAACATATCAAGCGCGACAAGGCCACGTCAAATATTTGTACCGCACAGGTGCTCCTCGCTGTTATGGCCGGGATGTATGCAGTATACCACGGTCCTGATGGGTTGGGATATATAGCAGATAAAGTGCACCGTTCAGCAGTTACACTTGCAGATGCACTTGAAAAACTGGGATATTATCAGTTAAATACGGCCTATTTTGATACGATAAGAGTCAAGGCAGATATTGAGAAAGTTTCTGCTTTCGCGAAAGCAAATAAGGTAAATTTCCATTATGCAGATGAGGATACAGTAGCCATTTCTCTCAACGAGACCACGGATATCAAGGACCTGAACACGATCGTTACAATTTTCGCGAAAGCGATCGATAAGGAGTCAATTGCAATTAATGAACTTAAAAACGAATCGGCGATTCCCAGTGGGCTAAGGCGCCAGTCCGATTTCCTTACACATCCGGTTTTTAATTCTTATCATTCAGAAACGCAACTTATGCGTTACATAAAGAAGTTAGAGCGCAAGGACCTTTCCCTGAATCATAGCATGATCTCATTGGGAAGCTGCACGATGAAGCTCAATGCAGCTTCTGAGATGTTACCGTTAAGCGATATGCGTTGGGGTAATATACACCCATTTGCGCCTATTGAGCAGGCAGGCGGCTATCATTTCGTTCTGAAACACCTAGAGGATTATCTTACCGAAATCACCGGATTTTCAGCGACCTCGCTACAGCCTAATTCAGGTGCGCAGGGAGAATATGCTGGTCTTATGGTGATCAGGGCTTATCACGAGTCACGTAATGAACTACACCGCAATATCTGCATCATCCCATCATCTGCACATGGCACTAACCCTGCGAGTGCAGTGATGGCAGGGATGCAGGTCGTGGTCACTAAATCTACCGATAAAGGAAATATCGATGTGGATGATCTGCGTGAAAAAGCTGAAAAATATAAGGATAACCTTGCAGCCCTCATGGTAACCTACCCATCGACACATGGAGTTTTTGAGTCTGCGATACAGGAGATCACTGCTATAATACATGAGCACGGCGGCCAGGTTTATATGGATGGTGCCAATATGAATGCGCAGGTAGGTTTAACCAATCCCGGTCGTATAGGGGCAGACGTATGCCATTTAAACCTGCACAAGACTTTTGCCATCCCCCACGGTGGTGGTGGCCCCGGTGTTGGCCCTATCTGCGTGGCAGAACAGTTAGCACCCTTTTTGCCATCAGGACCACTTGTCAAAACAGGAGGTGCACAAGCCATAACCGCAATTTCTGCGGCACCGTGGGGATCAGCTTTGGCTTGCCTGATCAGTTATGGATATATAAGAATGCTGGGCGAGACCGGACTAAAAAAATCGACGCAAACTGCTATATTAAATGCCAATTATATTAAGAATCGTTTAAAAGGGGCCTTCGAGGTCTTATACACCGGCGAAAAAGGGCGTGCTGCGCACGAGATGATTATTGATTGCCGCCCATATAAGGCCAATGGTATTGAGGTTGTTGACATCGCAAAACGGTTAATCGACTACGGTTTTCACGCACCCACGGTATCTTTCCCCGTTGCCGGAACCATGATGATAGAACCTACAGAAAGTGAGGCAAAGGATGAATTGGACCGTTTTTGCGATGCCATGCTTTCCATTAAAAAGGAAATCGATAAATCTTCTGAAGAAGATGCCGATAATGTGCTGAAGAACGCTCCGCATACCTTGGCCATGCTAACCGCTGAAACATGGAATTTTCCATACAGCAGGCAAGAAGCGGCCTTTCCGCTGGAATATGTTTCTGAAAATAAGTTTTGGCCCAGCGTGCGTCGTGTAGATGATGCCTATGGTGACCGAAACCTAATCTGCACTTGTGCACCCATAGAGGAATACATGGAGGAAGTTTAAGGATATCGAAGAGTACCTTTTTTATTTAATTGTCGAAGAGCCCGGTATATAACTAATGTACCGGGTTTTTTAATGAAGTTTGATGAATTTTTATTTCGTTTAAAGTTTACTGTCGCCGAATGGGAACTTTTTAAAAAAAAAACTTAATCCTATTTTTTAGACCTAAAGATGCTTTTTTTTACAAACAAAAATCAAGAGAATACTTTTAGGGATCATTCCGCGAAAGCAGTAATAATGAGGAGCTGATCAATTCTGATCATCCTCATCTTCATCTTCCTCGTCCCAATCATCCATATCAAAATCTGAGGGGTCAAATGGAATATCATCATCGGGATCATGGTCATCATAGTTGATACCAGGCGGGTTGAAGAGCCCCCAGCGATCTATAATATAATTCCACTTATCAAAAGTTTTTACCCATTGGGCAAAAAGGATTCTGAACTCTTCGATCTCATTGCGCAGCAGATCGAGGTATTCGATCTGCTTAAAACCGTGCATCTGTATTCCACGGGCATCCGTGATTATCTCCCGCGCGGCTTTTCTAATGATCGCCGCATTCTCCATCAGGTGGTCGTAAAACGTATCTCCAGAGCACCGTGCGATTTTGGCCGGTATGATCATAGCGTTTTCGCGCATGTACTCAATATTGTGCTCCATCATTTCAGCCTCAAATTCGTGCTCAAATTTAATATCCGTTTTTTCGACCGTTTCCGTGATATGTTCTACCAGCTTTAAAATCTCTTTAGCCTTCTTGTAGAGTGGCATTTTATGCAGGCGGTCCCTTCTGCCGGAACCGTAGTCATCGTTGTCCATCTTAAGTTCATTTGAATTCTAAAAATACCCAAAAGAATTAAAATATATTCTTAAAAAGGGAGACCGTATATTTTTTCTTTAAAACGGAACTAAATAAGCAAAGACATTGGCGATTTCATTTTAAATGAAAAGGGATGATAGGCAATGCCAGACTGCGATTACAGCTTCTTTGAAGCTTAAAGAAAATTTTTCTGGTATGGCTTAACCGTTCAAAAATAAAGTAAAATCAAAAATGAGCCCTTCAGGAATTAGAGGGTCATCATCCAGTGGTGCTGAAGTTTTCTAAATTTTTTGAGCTCTCTCCGCAGCATGGTCACAAAATCCCTGCCGCTGCTCTCAGCCCGTTCAAGACGACCACAGGTTGTATAGAGACGCTGTGTAAGTATTTCGAGCGCACGGGCATAACGGATGCGGTCATCCTGAAAGGCCTGGCTCTCAATCTTAAGGATTTCTGGTGCAAGCGCATCGGACTGGCGCACAATATCGCCGGTAAAATAAACAGAATCTTGCTCCTTGCCATTACTATCAAGAGTCCCCAGGTCATCAAGGAGGTATGACGAGATATTTCTTGAAAGATTCAAGATATCGAGGGCTTTATTGTAGAGGTTTAAGTTTTTTGGCGCGTTGCTCATAATTGTCCCAAATGTACAGTTTAGACCATAAGGTTGTATTTCGATTCATAATCTTTTTTTTATATTTACCTTTGATTCAATATTAATTTATTCAAATAACCTTTGAATGCAAATAGATCTTATTAATTGGAAGATTTTACAGCTTTTGCAAAAAAACGCACGCGCCAGTAATGCTGCCTTGGCCAGGCAATTAGGGCTGAGCGCACCTGCCGTATCTGAAAGAATTAAAAAAATGGAAGATGCTGGCGTGATTATGGGCTATCGTGCCGAAGTGAGCCATATTGAATCGGGCCATCAACTTAAGGCTATTATAACCTTGCGGGCTTTTATGGGCAGGTTAAAGTCATTTTTGGAAACCGTACATGATTTTCCAGAAATATTAAATTGTTATCGAATTACCGGAGAAGAAAATATTATTTTGGAAGTTGTACTTTTTGACCAGTTTCATATGGAAGAATTTATAGACAAGCTTATCACCTACGGGGAGACCAAAACGCACATCGTACTCTCTGCAGTTATAGATGGTGCCCCCATACGCACCCGCCGGCCACCGGTCAAAAAAAGCTAAACTAAAATGCTTAAATACCAAATACTGAAACCAATAAGAGCTAATATCCCAATCCAGGATGCTAGTCGCATCGGCAATTTTGGGCGTTTTCCATTTGGGATTTCCGGGCCTGTCATTACCAGATAATTTGCTATGGCATAAAAGGGTGCAGTCAGAAAAGAAAGTACGGTGGCAATCTCAACGAGGGTTCCCATCTCGCTGCTCAGGAAAAATAAAATGGTACAGGTGCCGATAATGAGTATTAGCAGCCAGATTCCATATCCATACTTAGAGGTCTTGCCACTTAAAAGTTCTAAAGTTTTGTCTAGGGATCGTGGGGAAGCATCTAATGTTGTTATTGTGGTGCTCAGCATCGTGGTGAGGGCTGCAATACCGATGATCAAAAACGCCCACTCGCCCAGGCTCGCGGTATACATCTGGATAAGTTGCTCAGCAAAAGCGCCACCACTACTGCTGAAGGAAAGGCCGGAATGATACATGACCAGCGCTCCAAGACCAATAAAGCAAATGCCTACGATAATTGTACCCATATACCCCACATTAAAATCGAAAATTGCGGATTTTGCGCTTATCGGCCCCTCTTGGGCCTTTTCCAGTGACCAGAGGGAATGCCAGATTGAGATATCCAATGGGGCCGGCATCCAGCCCATAAAGGCAATCAGAAAAATGATGCCTGCTTTATCATGCGGAAAGATCTGATCAAAGTTCAGTGTTTTTTCGGTATCTATAACTGCGAATGCGACTGCAAACAGGGTACTGATCGTCAATGCTATGATGATAATTTTCATTAAACGATCCAGAAGTTTGTATCTCCCTATAAAAAGAAGCAGGGCACAGATAATCATTATTATGACAGACCACGCCATCAAGCTTATATTAATACCAAAAATGTAAGATGCCAATCCCGCAGTAACGATGGTCACTGCAGTCTGTATGGTAAACATGCTGGCCAGGCTGAGCAGAAAGTAGGCGATGAGCACACCTTTTCCTAAACCCAGATATCCATCTAATAAGCTTTTACCCGTGATGGCGGCATAACGTGGCCCAAACTGAAAAAAGGGATATTTGACCAGATGTATAAGCAGGAGTGCCCAAATAAGGCCAAAACCAAAATCGGCACCTGCCCGTGTGCTCTGAACCAGGTGGGAGACGCCAATGGCGGCGCCAGCAAAGAGCAGCCCAGGTCCCAATTGTTTAAGAAAATCCCTGCCCATCTGCTTTTAAGGATTGCTATTGATAAGATCTGCAAGCAACCGGCGTGCGCGCAAGAGCTTAACTTTGACATTGCTCAAAGGTTCACCGAGGTTTTCTGCCATTTCCTTATAAGTCAACTCGTTAAAATACCGCAAGTTGATCACCTCTTGGTAATGTGGTTTAAGCATTTTTATATAGTGCAGGAGTTCGGTAAGGTTTTGTTTGGTGATCAGGGCATCTTCAGGGGTAGGGTTCTCATCGGGCACGCGCTCCAGTTTTTGGTCTTTATGTTTTTGCTGGCCGTTGAGCATCGCCCGCTCCCTACGCATCAGATCGATATGCAGATTTTTTGAGATCGTAGTTAGCCAAGTGCCAAAGGTATAGGACTCATCGTATTTATGCAGGTTATCAAATGCCCGTGAAAAGGTCTGTACCGTAATTTCCTCAGCTGCATATTCATTTTGTGTGCGCTTAAGCAGGAAGCCGTAGACCTTCCCCCAAAAGGTGTTGAGCAGATAACTGTAGGCAGCCTGTTTCCCGGCTTTGGCATCAGCGATGGCTCTTTTAAGTATATCCGGGTCTAGCTCCAATTTTTTTGTGTACAAATGAGATTTGATATAAATATACTCAATTGCAGGGGGATTAAAAACAGTTCGATTAAGGGGAAATAATAAATTAGGTCTTTTTCACCCAATTTTTCAGCACCAAAAGCAATCACCGTCCACACTATTGCATATCGCATTATAATGAATACAGTAATCGCTAACGAAAAATGATCAATAAAGGCTATGGGCACAAAAAGCGTAATAAAAATAAACTGACTTATATAAAAACCCGTTAACTGCAACTTATGTTTAGTCCTGTACAAGTGTGAGACATCAGTATGTCGCCTTTTTTGGCGGAACCAAGCGCGCCAGGTTTTTTTAGGTTCTGAAAGGGTATGAGATATCTTTTCATAAACTATCGAAGTATTGGTTGCAGTTGCAGCCATATTGATAAAAAGATCATCATCACCAGAGGCTACCTGCTCATGCGTTTGAAACCCACGGTGCCGCTTAAAGAGCGTTTTGGTGTAGCCTAAATTGCGGCCTACGCCCATATAGGGGTTTTTGTGCTCAGCATAGCCAAAATATTGAATGGCCGTAAGCAGTGTTTCAAAGCGGATGATCTTGTTGAGCAAGGAAGTTTTAATTTTTTTATAGGCACCATAACCAAGAACGATGGATTTTTTACCTGAAAATCCAGAAGCCATTTTCCTGATCCACTTGTCGCTAATTGGATGGCAATCAGCATCTATAAACAGAAGATGAGGGTATTTTGCATTTTTTATGCCCTGCGTAAGGGCATATTTTTTACCACCACTTCCGGCAGTGGGAATATGCAAGTGACGATCATCACATGCAATATCTACGATATTTATTGCAGGGGATAGTCTGGCAAAATCCTGCATAACTTCCAGTGTACTATCCGAGGAGACATCGTTAATCAAAAGGATTTCAAATTTTGGATAATCTTGTTGAAGTAAGAACGGGATGTTATTTTTTAGATTTTTGGCCTCATTCTTAGCGCAGATCACGATAGAAATAGGGGGAAGGTCAACTTGATCTGGCAAGTCATTTTTTTCAGCATTTAAGCAAAATCGGCTCAAGTAGACATAAAAAAAACAATTTATAAGAGTAAATCCCACAAAAACATACAGAATAAAATCGGACAGAGATTCCAAAAAAATGATCTGTTAGGATCAGTTTTTACCATTGCAGTCGCTTACCTCATCAGGCATTTTACCACACATCCCGCAGGCTTCACCACTCTTATTCAGATATGGACTTTGACTTGCACACGTACCGGCAAACTTTCCGTCTTTTTTGGCCCAAATTTTTATTGCGATTCCTGCAAAAGCAAGACCTAATAGAATTAATGTGATCAGAAGAAGTTTCATAACGTCATTATTGAGATACAAAGATACAAACTGAACAGGAGTATCTCAAGTATTTACCGTGGCCTGTGCGAATTATTCAGCTTTCGCGAAAGCGATATTTAACTAAAGATTAGTAAGGTAGCCCGCAATAATGACGGTATTATAAATATTTTTGGTTAATAACCATTAAAACATAAATTATGAAAATTAATAAAGTAGTGTTTGCCGCGATGCTTATGACGCTAACAATACCTTTCACTTCCTGTAAAAATGATAAAAAGGAAGATAAAATGGTAGTTAAGACCGATGAGGATGCTGCCGCGAAAGAGGCTGATGCCAGGCAAGCCGAAATGGCCAAGGCAGAAGAGGCCAAGAAAAACAGCATTGCCGGTATAGCCATAGAAAATAAAGACCTAGATACCCTGGTTATTGCGCTTAAGGCAGCGGGACTTGACCAAATGATGATGGAAAAAGGGGAATACACTGTATTTGCGCCTACTAATCAGGCTTTTAGCAAGGTAAAAGAAAAAGACCTAAAAGCACTTTTAGACCCGGCCAATAAACAGATGCTCACAAGTACTCTACAATATCATGTAGTGCCAGGCATACTTACCACTGGGGCCATTGCTGATAGTATTAAAGCCGGAAAAGGAAAGTACAATGTGAAAACCGCTAACGGTAATGAACTTACTTTTAAAATGAATGGTGAACAGATCGAGATCAATGACGGCACAAATTTAAAAGCCCAAATTTTGCAGGGCAACATTAAAGCCTCTAATGGGCTTATTCAAAAAGTGAACAAAGTGCTCATGGATCATAAATAGGCACTTTCTATTTTAAATAACAGAACCGCTTTTGAAGGATATTTGCCCTTTAAAGGCGGTTTTTTGTTTTAATGCGGAGATTTCTGATCGATTTACTTTTTGGTGTTCAAAAAAAATTATTTCCATCCTGTCAGTATAAAATGAGCAAGAGGTTGGCCAGTTTTTAGCCGTTAATGGTTTTAATTCCCATTAAAATTAGCGTTTTCATTAATTGAGAGGATATCCTTTTACATTAAAGATTTAGCCAGTGATATGTCAAATATTTACTAATGTTCAATTACTGAGTGGTTTTTATAATGGAATACCATTAACTTTCTAGAATATATTTATTTTAGATGATAATAAAAACCTGACTAAAAACTATCTGATGAAATACAAAAACCATCCTGAAACCCATGAAATTGAGTTGCAATTGAATGGTAAATCTCAAAAATTAAATATTTCCCCCTGGACCACACTACTTGATGCGCTGCGGGAATATTTTCATCTCACCGGAACTAAAAAAGGCTGCGATCACGGTCAATGTGGGGCCTGTACGGTACTGGTAGATGGGAAGGCTATTAATTCATGCCTCAGCCTCGCGGTGATGCAACAAGGTAAAGAAATTACTACCATAGAGGGGCTGGCCAAAGGCAAGGATCTTCATCCCGTACAAACGGCTTTTTTAGAGCACGACGCCTTTCAATGTGGTTACTGTACCCCAGGCCAAATTTGTTCTACCGTTGGGCTGCTCAATATGAAAAAAGAAACCACTCCAGAGGAAATACGGGATCTGATGAGCGGTAACATCTGCCGGTGCGGCGCCTATGTCAATATTTTCAAAGCAGTAGAAGAATTGATACAGAAAGAAGTACCTGGATCCCACTGATGACAACAAGATTACAAGCTTATTGAGCTGCTTTATTGCAAGCAATGTTTTGTAACATATTATTTCTATCCATTAAAACCTAACGAGCATGAATAATTTTTCTTTGACCCAAGTTAACAGTACGGAAGAGGCCGTTAAGGCGGCACGGTCAAGCACTGGGAATAAAAGGTATATCGCGGGGGGAACAAACCTTATAGACCTCATGAAATACCGCGTGGATAATCCCGATCATTTGGTGGATATCAACAAGCTGGATTTTTCTAAAATATCTTCGCTTCCTGAAGGGGGGCTTCGCTTGGGCGCAACGGTGACTAATGCAGATACTGCGTATCATCAAGATGTGGCAACAAGTTACCCATTGCTGGCCAAGGCCATTTTAAGCGGTGCTTCTACGCAACTGCGCAATATGGCAACCGATGGCGGTAACCTGATGCAGCGCACCCGTTGCTATTACTTTTACGATACCTCTACACCATGCAACAAGCGTGAACCGGGCAGCGGTTGCTCGGCTATTGAGGGTTTTAACCGCATTCACGCCATACTTGGGGCAAGTGAAAATTGTATCGCTACGCATCCCTCAGATATGTGTGTGGCTCTGGCCGCGCTGGATGCCACAGTTCAGGTTACCGGAGAAGGCGGTTCACGCAGTATTCCCATTTTAGAATTTCACCGCCTGCCTGGTAAAAATCCGGAAAAGGATACCAACCTGAAAAGGGGCGAACTCATCACAGCGATTGACCTGCCCAAAAAAGGATTTTCTCAACATTTTGAATATTTAAAGCTTCGCGATCGCCCTTCTTATGCCTTTGCCCTGGTTTCAGTTGCTGCGGGCTTAGAACTTGATGGGAGCACGATTAGGGATATTCGAGTGGCACTGGGAGGTGTAGCACATAAACCTTGGAGATTGCCAGAAGTAGAACAACAATTTATAGGCCAACAGGCAACCCCCAAAATTTTTGAATCTCTGGCCGAAAAACTAATTAATGGTGCCAAAGGATATGGAGACAATGATTTTAAGGTAAAACTGGCCAAAAAAAGTATTGTAAGGGCTTTGTTAACCGCTTTAGAAAAATAAATGATGGAACTAGTAAATAATTATACCGGTGTTGCCACCACCCGCGTTGACGGCAGGAAAAAAGTGACGGGCAAAGCACTATACACAGCAGAATTTAACCCAGCCAATCTGGTACATGGTTATATCGTAAACAGTACCATTTCTAATGGTGCAATTACAAATATAGACACAACAAAAGCGCTAGGTATTAAAGGTGTGCGCGAAGTCTTTACACATGAGAATGCTCCTCTATCGGTAAAGATCAACGCAGATTACAGCGACCCACTGGCACCTCCAGGAGGGAGCCCGTTTAGGCCTTTGTATGATGAGAAAATCCTATACAACGGTCAGCCTATTGCGATGGTGGTCGCAGATACTTTTGAGACGGCACGATACGCTGCCGGTTTAGTAGAGGTCACGTATAAGACTTCCGCGAAAAGCGATACAGATATTATGGATAACCTGGATAAGGCGTTTAGGGATGAGGACTTTCCTGAAACGCCAGAAGCGCGTGGCAATGCAAAAAAAGCCTTTCAGGAAGCAGAGGTAAAAATCGAAGCAGAATATCTACAACCGCGTGAATATCATAACCCTATGGAACCTTTTGCCACGGTCGCCCAATGGGATGATGCCGAAGGGCGCTTTTTAATCTATGATAAAATACAGGGCGTTGCCAGCAGCCAGGGCTATATCGCCAGTATATTCAATATCGAAAAAGAGAAGGTACGTGTCATTTCAGAATTTGTAGGGGGCGCATTTGGTTCTGGGTTACGGCCACAATATCAGTTGTTTTTCGCCGCTATGGCAGCAAAAGTGCTCCGTCTGCCCGTAAAAGTGGTGATGACCCGTAGACAGATGTTTTCATTTGGACATCGGCCCACCTGTTTTCAGCAGATAAAATTAAGCGCTCACAAAAGCGGAAAATTAACTTCCATACAACATACAGCCTTTGGGGAGACCTCACAGTTTGAAAATTATACTGAGACTATCGTCGACTGGTCTGGTTTAATGTATGCGTGCGACAATGTAGTCATGAACTATAAATTAGTCCCACTGGATGTTTACACACCTAATGATATGCGTGCCCCTGGCGGAAGTACCGCGATGTACGGGCTGGAATGCGCTATGGATGAACTGGCGGTTAAGGCAGGTATCGATCCGCTGGAGCTTCGCCTTATCAATTATGCCGCCAAGGATCAAAATGAGGACAAGCCGTTTTCCAGTAAGGAGTTAAAGGCCTGTTACAGCCGTGCTGCAGAAAAATTTGGCTGGAAAAACCGAAAATCGGAGCCGAGGAGCCATAAATCGGGCCACACACTGATAGGTTATGGGATGGCTACGGGTGTTTGGGAAGCCATGCAGCAAAAAGCTTCTGCCAAAGCGATTTTTACTGCGGAAGGCCATCTTACCGTAAGCACAGCGACTGCTGATATTGGCACCGGAACTTATACCGTTATGTCACAGATCGCGGCAGAGGCGATGGGACTGCCCATGGCGAATATTACCTTTAAACTTGGAGATTCCAACTTATCAAAATCTCCAATTGAAGGTGGATCTTGGACGGTTTCTTCTGTAGGTTCTGCTGTTAAAATGGTATGTATGGCTTTGCGCGAAAAAATTTATGAGCGTGCCAAGAAAACTCATCCTGAACTTTTCGCAGAATCTATGATCGAAGATGCTAGTTTTTATAATGGCGAGCTATCCATTAATGGTGGTAAAACAGTCTCTTTCATGGAAATACTAAAGGCCGATGGGAAACAATCGATTGAAAGTTCGGTCACTTCTGAACCTTTTGAAAAACGTGATAATTATTCCTGTTATACACATTCATGTGTCATGGCTGAAGTACATGTGGATGAGGATTTGGGTACAATAAGTGTACCCCATATCGTAAATGCGATCGCTGGAGGTAAAATCATTAACCCCCAAACTGCCAGAAGTCAAATTTTGGGCGGTGTGACCTGGGGTCTTGGGATGGCGCTGGAAGAAGAAGGTATGATGGATCGCCGTGATGGACGCGTCGTAAATGCCAACTTAGCCGAATATCACGTGCCGATCAACGCAGACGTCCATGAAATTGACGTTATTTTTGTCGAAGAAAAAGACGTTATCGTAAATCCGCTAGGCGCAAAAGGCCTTGGAGAAATAGGAATGGTAGGCACGGCAGCGGCAATTGCCAATGCGGTTTACAATGCCACAGGAAAAAGGGTCAGGGAGCTCCCTATAACCCTTGATAAGTTGATATAGGCGTTAAGGAGGCACTTAAAAACAAGCATGCTTTGGTAACTAATATTGGAAATATTAAACCAAGATATGTTTTATAGAACGATTATGTAATAAAGAAGTTTTTAATTGAAAGGCATTAGCTTTACAAAATTTGTAGGAGAAAATCAGTAGTCGCTTTTTGATGAAATTTGTCATATCCTTTTCCTCGTCGTTTTATAAAATCCCACAAAATGATTGACACTCCGACGTGCAATCGGTGGAAAGGGCACCTCATTTATAAGTTTTTGAAGCGTTGATTTTATGGCAAGAGCCAAAATGTGTAAGATTTCAAAGTCACACAATAGATTATGTAGTGAGACGCCACTTTGCTTTAGAAGGTAAATCTTTCTCAGATGTTTAATGCTAATTTTATTCCTTTTATATTCCGATTCCTCCACACGCACTTAGGAAAATAGAAAGACTTCCACTTATCCATGTGCAATTATCCATCTAAAAATATATCAGATCTTTCAATCCATAAATAGATATATTTAATGAAAGAATCATTAATGAATGCTAATAATTCCTGTATCTTTTCTGTAACAGAGTAAACAAAAAAGGCCTCACATTTCTGTGAAGCCTTGTCTTTGCTAGTAGCGGGAACTGGACTCGAACCAGTGACCTTCGGGTTATGAGCCCGACGAGCTACCTACTGCTCTATCCCGCGTTGTTTGAGCGGCAAAGATAAAACATATTACTACTCCCTACAAGAAACAAATAAACTATTTGATTAGATGCCGAAATATTATATTTACCCTCAACTATTGAATAAAGTATCCACATATTTCTATGAAAAAACTACTAATCGGGCTTGGCATTATTTTAGTTCTTATAGCTGCTGTTATCCTTGGGCTCAATGCTTATTTTAAGGATAAAATCATCACGTTTTTAGATAATGCACCATCTGAAAATGTAGAACTTTCCTACGGTGACATTAAGGTGAATACCTGGCAGGGTACTATAAAGATGAGTGATGTTCTGGTAAAACTAAAAAAATCCAGCGATACCACGTTTAATACTTTAGTCAAGTCTGATCAAATAAGTTTAAAAGACCTCAGTTACTGGGATTATTTTTTTCATAAGCAAATACATATCGCTAAAATCGCTATTGCTCATAACAGCATTGAGCTAAAACAGACCCCTAAAAATAAAAATAACACCAAAAGCAAGGGACCGGTAGGTTTAAATAAAGAGATTATTATAGATGCACTAGAAATAGGGCATACATCGCTTAAAATAAAGAGCGCTATAAGCGATTCGCTTTTGCTGGATATAAAAAAGGCTTCCTTAGCAATAGGAGACGTTAGAACTGGACCAAAAATTATTGCTCAAAAAATCCCATTTACTTACGATCGAATTTCCATGCAGGCAGATTCCCTTTTCGTAAGTCTAAATCCCTATGATGCACTAAGCGTTGAAAAAATAGATGTCGAAAACCATAAACTTAGTCTTAAAAGTACGAGCATCGAAACCCGCTATTCCCGACAAGAACTCTCTAAGATCATTGATAAGGAAAGGGATCACATGAATTTAAAAATACCTTCGCTGGCTATTGACGGTATAGATTGGGGATTTAAAAATGATTCTCTTTTTACCACCGCAAAGGCCATGACAATACATTCCCCAAAACTGGTAATGTTTAGGGACAAGCGCGTCGCCGATGACAATTCTATAAAACCCCTATATAGCAAAATGCTGCGTAATCTTTCCTTTGGGCTTATGTTAGACAGCCTTAAGGTAGATAATGCCTCTATTGTATATAGTGAGCGCATTAATAGCGCTGTAGAGCCGGGACAGATTAACTTTTCAAAACTTAATATTAAAGGGTCTGCAATAGGTAATACGTATGGTGCTGGTTCTAAAACATCTTTGTCCATCAAAGGTTTTTTTCTCGATGACGCCCCGCTGGACGTCGATTGGTCATTTAACGTAAACAGCCCTATTGACCACTTTCGCTTTATGGCTTCCGTGGGAGCACTGGATGCTGCAAGGATAAATAACTTTACCCAACCCAATTTAGGAGCGAAGATGAGTGGAAGGATAAATCAGGTTTATTTTGATGTAGATGGCAACAACCACACGTCTAAGATCAACATGAAAATGAACTATTACAATTTTAAGATTGAAGTGCTGAATAAGAAATCTAAAAAGAACTGGTTCGTTTCGGCAATAGCAAACATATTTGTTTCAAAAAACAGCAAAAAAGGCCAGGAAGCAAATTTTAGGAATGGTGAAGGATCAGCGACTAGAGATGAGACCAAATCTTTTTTTAACTATCTCTGGCTTAGCGTAAGAGCTGGATTGATAAAAACGATGATAGGCAAAGGTTAAAAGTGCTGATTTATTTTACGGATGTTAGCCACAGCAAACCTTCTGTACGTTGATTTAGGGAAAAAATCCTAACTTCAGAACGCATCAAAAGGGCTTTTAAACGGCAATAAGCCCTGAATACTTTGTCATTGGTAACTATTGCAATTTTTGAAAAACGGTCTGTCCTTTCCATTTTAAACTTAAAATCGACAAAAATAGCCCCTAAATCTATATGGCCTTTAGAGAGGTTTTCAATATAAAGATCGATCTTTTCAAAATTTTTGAGCGCTTCATCTATTTGCTCATGAACCTTTAAGGTGGTACGTTTGTTCAAAGGATCAGTTACAATAAAACCTACTACATGATCTGCAAAATTAAATGTATCTATCATTTTTTTAAGGTTTTTCCGCACTTCCAATTCCCTTCTTCGTTAATTAAATTCAAATCAAACTATTGATTTACAAATATTTAATTCATATAATGAGCTCCTTTAATAAGTATATACGTAATTTTCAAGAAAATAGTTCTTAAGTGGTACAAAAAAAATAAGAATAATAGATTGTACTAAAATTAGGTGGTTTTTATCTCAAAATAAGATAGTAAATGCTGGGATGGCCTGTTAAAGATAAGAAAGACCCGTTTGCTTAATCATTGAGAATTAAACGGAAAGCGTTAACCTAAAATATACTCGTTGACTAGCTTAATGTATTCTTGTTTTGCCTCAAAAGTCGTGAGCCCACGCACCTGAATCATTGCGTTGTACTTGAATGCTCCCCGCAAGTCATTTTCGGCCAGCTTATCATAGGGTATGACATGATTGTTATGGGTGGCTTGTTTATAATGGGCGTAAAGTGAAAGCAGGATATCAGGTGGAAGTTGCCTGTCAGTTTCTGAGGCCGCGAGTACGGCCTTTTGAAAATTTTCTTCTGTTTCTATTTCGTTTATGGAGCCCACCTTTTAAATACTAGCTATAACACTAACGGCGCCTTTTACTTTTTGGTTCAGGCCAACCTGTAAATTTGTTTCCAAAGGCAGAAAAACATCAACCCGCGAACCAAATTTAATAAAACCGCTGTCTTCTCCCTGCACTGCGTTGCCGCCCTCTTTGGCGTAATTAACAATGCGCTTGGCCATCGCCCCGGCTATCTGTCTATACAGTACGTTACCAAATTTTTCTGTCTCAACCACCACGGTCGTCCTTTCGTTTTCCTCTGATGCTTTGGGATGCCAGGCAACAAGGTATTTGCCTTTATGGTATTTGCTGTAGACAATCTTTCCACTAGATGGGTAACGGGTAACATGCACGTTAATGGGCGACATAAATATAGACACCTGCAGTCTTTTTTCGTTAAAAAACTCTTTTTCCATGACCTCTTCAATGACCACCACTTTACCGTCAACGGGAGCAAGCACATGGCTATCTGCAAGATCTGCTACACGTTTTGGATCCCTAAAAAACTGAAGGATCGCCAGTAAAAAAAAGATAATGGCGGCGTAGAGTATATAACGTATCCATGGAGTCTCCACATAATTCTGGGTAAGCAGTACTCCCAAAGTTGTAAGTACCACGGCAATCACAATAATTATGTAGCCTTCTTTATGAAACATATTCAAACAATATAAGTACCAAATAAATGAATGGGCTTGCGAACAGCACGCTGTCCAAACGGTCATAGAGCCCACCGTGACCGGGCATCAGGGTGCCGCTGTCCTTTACACCAGCCTCCCTTTTTAACTTAGATTCTATAAGATCACCAAAGGTGCCCAGGGTGCTCATGACCAGAGCGAGCGATAACCAGATATTAAAATTGAGTATATGTGTAAATTTATGAATAAAATAACTGGCAGCGCAAGCAAATACCAGACCTCCAAAAAAGCCTTCAATAGTTTTTTTTGGGCTTATGCTGGGAAAGAGTTTATGCCTACCAAAACTTTTGCCCACTATAAAGGCAAAGGTGTCATTTACCCAAATAAGCACAAAGAGTCCGGCTACGGTATAAGGCGAAAAATCGTCCCCATGGGAGGGAAGGAGTGTTAGGAAAACAAAACTGGATATAATATAAAAAACTGTGAGAAAGAGTTTATGCTTACGACGCAGCTTTCTTATGCGGGTACTAAATAGATTTTTGATAAGATAGAAACCAGTTCCCACCGTTATAAACAACAGGACATAGGTTGCCGGCTCGTAAACTTTATAATAGCTGAAAAATAGGATGAACGCAACAAGGATAAGATAGGTGTACCAAAACTGGAAGGAGATGAGCCTTAAAAATTCACGCAGGCAAATAAGGCCAAAAATCAGAAAAAGCAGTATGTACCATTTTTCTGAATAAAAGATGGAAAACAAGAGTATTGTCATATAAAGCAGCCCGGAAAAGGTGCGTATCATGATCTCCCTCATGTTATAAATCTTCTAAAAGTAGCAGGTATAAATTTTTCGCACTGCTCCCATAGGACATAAAGTCCTTGGTGCCTTCGGTAGGTTCAAAATTTTTAATTGTGGTGATATTCGTCGGGATGCGTCCCTTGTTTTTCACTTTTATGCCTTGTAGGCCTTCTCCTATGTTATTGATAATTTGGCTGGTAGTAGCAAATACTACAAAATCTTCGGGGAGTTCCTTTAATTTACGTTCTTTGATCTGATTTGATGATATGAGCAGGCTGCCATTATCGGCGACTAGGTTTTCACAGGTGGAAAGAAAAAAAGCTGCATCTTGGCGCGTGCCAAAATCAAGGTTATAGCCGCTAAAGCGGTCAATAAGCAACTTGTTTTCACAGAAAACGCCGTTTTCATACCAGTCATTTTCCATCAATATATTATCAAAACTATCCTGTACCTCATCCATCGTGCTACAATATAAAAATTTACCACCGTTAAGTATAAAATTTTTAGTAAACCGCTCATCCGCAGGAGCTTTTAAGTCTGGCATATATTTACCACGCTGCTCCCCGTAAGCGGCGTTTTCTTTGTTCTTTATTTTGTTCTTTTGGTTAAAGAGCTTTTTGAATAGACTCATACATGAGTGCTTATTACTGGATTTTACAGTTATTTCAAATATAAAAAATCTTAACCCAACTACGCGTTAAGTTAAGATTTAATATTGACGGCATCAATAGTGGTATTAGGCTTCTTCGGAAGGCTGGGCCTTTTCTGGATGCTTCTTGTCAAAAGGTCTTTTTCCGAAGATTTCCTCAAGGTTATCTTTAAAGATCACTTCTTTGTCAAGGAGCACATCTGCCAACTGTTTTAGTTTATCTTTATTTTCTTCAAGTATACGCACCGCTCTTTTGTACTGCTCCTCAATGATCTTAGAGATTTCCTGATCAATCACCTCTGCAGTCTTCTCACTATAGGGTTTGTTAAAATTATACTCGTTTTGCCCGGAGGAATCATAATAGGTCAGGTTGCCCACCTGATCGTTCAGGCCATAAACTGTGACCATCATTCGCGCCTGTTTGGTAACTTTTTCCAGATCGCTGAGAGCTCCTGTAGATATCTGATCAAATGTGACTTTTTCTGCTGCACGACCTCCCATTGCAGCACACATTTCGTCAAGCATCTGTTCTGGCCGCACAATCAGCCGCTCTTCAGGGAGATACCAGGCAGCGCCCAGGGATTTTCCACGGGGTACGATGGTTACTTTTACCAAAGGTGCTGCGTGTTCAAGCATCCAACTCACAGTGGCATGACCAGCCTCATGATATGCAATGGCCTTTTTCTCATCTGGAGTGATGATTTTATTTTTCTTTTCCAGACCACCAACAATGCGGTCAACGGCATCTAGGAAATCCTGTCGACCTACTGCGTTTTTGCCTTGACGGGCAGCTATCAGTGCTGCCTCATTACAGACATTTGCAATATCTGCACCAGAAAATCCAGGTGTCTGACGTGCCATGAACTCTGTGTCAAGCTCGTCATCAATCTTTTTGAGCGGTCTAAGGTGAACATCAAAGATTTCTTTTCGTTCTCTCACATCGGGAAGGTCCACATAGATCTGGCGGTCAAAACGGCCTGCGCGCATAAGGGCTTTATCGAGCACATCTGCACGGTTTGTGGCAGCGATCACGATCACATTGGTATTGGTGCCAAAACCATCCATTTCTGTCAGGAGCTGGTTGAGCGTATTTTCACGCTCATCATTAGAACCGCTAAAATTTGCCTTGCCCCGAGCCCTACCTATGGCATCGATCTCATCAATAAATATGATCGCTGGCGATTTTTCTTTGGCTTGTTTAAACAGGTCACGTACCCTGGAGGCACCCACCCCTACAAACATTTCTACAAAGTCAGATCCTGACAGGGAGAAAAAAGGAACTTTGGCTTCGCCAGCAACCGCTTTTGCCAATAAAGTCTTACCAGTTCCTGGAGGGCCTACTAATAGAGCACCTTTTGGTATTTTACCCCCTAAATTGGTATATTTCTCGGGACTTTTTAGGAAATCTACAATTTCCTGCACTTCTTCTTTTGCACCTTCAAGTCCGGCAACATCCTTAAAGGATGTTTTTACATCGGTCTTTTCGTCAAAGAGTTTTGCTTTTGATTTACCAATATTAAAAATTTGCCCACCAGCACCTCCGCCTGCGCCTGAGGACATCCTGCGCATAATAAATATCCAGATACCAATAATCACCGCAATGGGTAGCAGGGTCATAAGGATTTCACCCAAAAAATTATTGTCCTGCTCAAATGAGACCGGAACATTCAGATTATTTGCGTCCTTGATATCTTTTATATTTTTTTGAAAAAGCTCTAGATCACCAAAACGGAATTCATAATCTGCACCTCCGGCACTGGGGAAAAAACTTTTATCCTCGGCCTTGGCATGTACTTGTTTCTTTTTCGCCTCTGGCGTAAGATAAACTTTTGCGACGCTGTTGTTTACTATGATGACCTTTTGTATATCGCCTTCCTTTAGATAAGTCTCAAATTTATCTGGATTGATCTTGTTGGGTTCACCAAAACCGTCGCCACTGAAGAAGTTAAGTCCCAGAAAGACTAATATGATTGCTGCATAAATCCACCATGCACTGAATTTAGGTCGTTGTGGGCTCGGCTTTTTTGCTTTTTGTGCCATTTATAAATATCTTAATGTCTTAGTTATAACTTGATTGAATCGAGGTGACTTTTGCATCGCCCCAAAGGCTTTCTATGTCGTAATACTCACGCACGTGCTTTTGAAAAACATGCACAACAACGTTGACATAATCCATAAGTACCCACTCGGCATTTTGTGATCCTTCCACATGCCAGGGTTTATCTTTAAGTTTTTTGCTTACCGTTTTCTGTACGGAATTTACGATTGCAGAGACCTGCGTGTTAGAAGTACCATTGCAGATAATAAAGTAGTCGCAGACCATATTCTCAATCTCCCTAAGGTCAAGGATATCAATGTCCTGCCCTTTTACCTCTTCAATTCCTTCGAGGATAGTTGTTATAAGTTGATCCTGACCTGCTTCTTTTTTAACCATCAATTTTTTTATTCTGGCAAAGTTATCACAATTTTGCGTCATAGAATTTCTTTACCTCAAGATTTAATCAAGTTCGTTTTCATGCGTATTGTCAAAGTTAATGCCACAGCGTCCACAAATACCTATTTAAAGGAATATTCGCGATCAACTGATCTCCGCGAGGATATTTTGTTATGGACAGAGGTACAAAAAAAAGGGCGGGGGCAGCGTGGTTCATTTTGGGAATCAGATCCTTATAAAAACCTCACCTTTAGTATATATAAAAGTGTAAATGGTATAAGCGCGAATGAACAATTTTATATTACTATGGCAGCTTCATTGGCAGTATATGAGCTTCTAGATGGGCTGGGTGTGAAACGGTTGAGCATAAAATGGCCTAACGACATATTGGCAGGTTCTCGTAAAATCTGTGGCATTCTAATAGAAAGCATTATAAAAAATGGAGATATGAGTGCGGTGATCATCGGGGTGGGTATTAATATAAACCAAACCGTTTTTAATCATGCTCCCAGGGCAACATCAGTAAAACTTGAAACCGGAAAAACGAATGACCTGCAGCGTGTACTTCTCAATATCCCGTCACTGTTTGAAGAGTATGTAGATAATATTCTTGCCCGAGACTTCAAAAACCTCAAGCTAAGATATGAATCTTTATTGTTTCGTCGCGATGTTCCTTCGGTTTTTGAGAAACAATCTGGGAATTCTTTTATGGGCATCATTGAGGGAGTATCCCCAACAGGTCTACTTCTGCTCAAAGATGAGGATGGCAACACATTTAAATATGATCTAAAAGAGATAAAATTGCTCTATTAAGGATAGAACTCAATAATTTTATTTACCCAACCTTAAATATGCTGTAGATTCATTATTAAGGTCTCGATAAATTTTTGGATCGGGCCCTTGACCATCATGCTAACCATGGTATTAAATTCCCCATTAAATAAAAGTTGAACTTCACTACTTTGCTCGGTGAGCTCCAGTATATTTGAAGTGAGTAAAAAGGGCATTTTATCGCTCACAGATCCTAGTACCACCTTATTGAAAGGCACATTTTCTTTAAGTTCAAGAACTATTTCGGGCATTCCCTTAAGTGCAAAAAGAAATCTTTTATCCCCCAATACTTGAAATTTATTGATGTTTTCTGGCATAAGTTGTTCATAATTACTGACATTGGTTAGGAAATTATAAACGGTTTCCGGGGTCTGCTCGACCACTTTTTTAGGGCTTTCTAGTTTCATAGTTGCGTTGAGGTAAGTTTAGATATTGAGATTGCAGCGGGTTTTATTGATTAATTGGTATTGTCTGGTTTCCAATTGGCGGGGTCCAATCTCCAGGTCTGCAAGGTAAGTTTTTCCTTTTCAGAAATATAGCGGGTATCCAGCGCCTGCTCAAGTAAAAAATCATAATTACTTAGGGTATGTATTGAAACATCCTGCTTTTCAAAATTATTTTTGGCAAGGTCAAAACCGTATGTAAAAATAGCCATCATGCCCTTTACATGTGCTCCTGCAGCTTCCAGTGCTTTTACTGCCATAAGGCTGCTATTGCCTGTGCTGATAAGATCTTCAATTACCGCCACGTGAGCACCTTGCTCCAGCTGACCTTCAATTTGATTTTGCCGGCCATGTTTTTTTGCTTCGGGGCGCACATAAATAAAGGGTAGATTAAGATAATCTGCCACGAGCATGCCCATGCCAATGGCCCCGGTGGCAACTCCAGCTATAATATCTGGCCTTCCATATACATCTTCGATCTGGCCGGCCATATTCTCACGGATGTAGTTGCGTATCTGTGGGTAAGAGAGCGTAATGCGGTTGTCGCAATAAATGGGCGACTGCCACCCAGAGGCCCAGGTAAACGGGTTTTGCGGTTGTAATTTTATTGCACTAATTTGCAACAATAATTCAGCCGTCTTTTTTGCGGTTTCCTTTTTTAAGATCATGATGCAAATGTATAAAGTTTTTGTGAACGATGTGCCCATTATACTCAGCACGCATGAACATATTGGTGAAAATTACCTCTCTAGGCCCATCAAAAGCGCTCATGTTAAAAAAATCATCAGGAAGATTGACATGGGCGAACTTACCCAGGTCAACCTTTATCATAGAAAAGAGGAAAAACTGCTTAAGCATCTAAAGAAAAAATTACCGGTGGTTGTTGCCGGTGGCGGTATGGTGCACAATGATAAGGGTGAGATCCTTTTTATTTACCGCAATAAAAAATGGGATCTGCCCAAAGGTAAACTTGAAAAGGGTGAAACGATAGAGGATTGTGCATTACGCGAAGTTTATGAGGAAACCGGCGTCAAAGACTTGCAAATTGAGGGTTTTCTTACAACTACCTATCATATTTTTAAGCGAAACGATAAATATAAACTCAAGGAAACCCATTGGTATAGAATGAGCAGTAATTATACGGGCGAACTGATTCCAGAACCCAGTGAAGGCATCAAAAAGGTAAAGTGGAAAAACTTTGAAAAATCTCAAAAAGCCCTTCAAAAATCCTACGAGAACATAAAAATACTTTTCCCTAAAGAATACTTAATCAACAAGCCTGAAGACCGGATAGCTTAAGTGCGCCTTTTCATAATTGGGTGAATGTTTATGCAGCCAGTCCAATTGTGCATACCAGTTTTCAGCAAAGTCTTTTGAGGAATCCCGTTTACGTTCAAACTGCTCTCGCAAGACTGGGTTTTTATCCAGTAGTTCGGCAGCTTTATCTTCCCATACATAGGGCGAAAATCCTTCTTTTTGTTGTAAAATGGTATCGAAAAAATTCCAGTTAAAAAACGAATCCACAGCTTCTGGCTCCAAGGTTTCCACAAGATAGCGCAATCCCTTTTGGTTGGTTTTTATCAGGTAATCACCCTTTCTAAAGGTGACATTTTTGGTTGATTTTTCCACTTGTGTGGAATAATGGGGATAATGACCCTCATAGGCTTCGGTGCGGGTTTTATAGTTATCAATTCTATATGTTTCCACCTGTATGGTGGTGTCCCGATCCAGCTTTTGCATTTCAATATTGTTTTCGCGCAAGCGGTCTGTTACGGGAAACCAGCCTCGTGGGATGAGATATGCTTTTGGTACGGTCACCTCATTGATTGCTTTAAAATGATCATAATATTTTACCGGTCTTGTAAAGGGTTTGCTGCGGTCATATTTTAGTCTTAGTTGGCCGGTGATCTTGCTGGGGATCATTTCACCCTCAAATCCCTTAAAATCGTAGGTTGTGATTTTACTGCTGTCTACGGCAAATTGTACGGGATACGTTTTACCTGTTTTAAGGCCAGCCTCGTAAGATGCTGTTTCCACCTGTCGCAGGGTTTTTATAAGTTCACCATCTTTCTCTAAGATATTCATCATAGATGTCATTAATGCATACGTGCCCTCAACGCGCTGTTTGTAGGGCTTGAGCATATGCGTCTCAACCATCATGCCTACGGTATTCCACAGCGTGGTGTAACCTGTAGAATAGCGTGGTGAATCCATAAATTGGCTAAAACCGGTCTCGGGTACCTCATTAAAAACATTGACATAAGGCGTTATGATCCAGTCTTTTTCTCCCAGCGATTTTTCGAGCTCTGGCTGGAGCTGATCATGAATGTACCGCCCAAGGTCACCGCCCATTTTATCATGTTGGGTAAAAAGGTGGGTGAGGGCATATTGATAATCGGCACCGTCACTTACATGATTATCGATGAACATATCGGGATCGATACGATGGTAGATTTCGGCGAATGTTCTGGCGTTTTTGGTATCGGCTTTTATAAAATCGCGGTTGAGGTCATAATTGCGTGCGTTTCCGCGAAAGCCATAGCTTTCTGGCCCATTCTGGTTGGTGCGGCTTGTGCTGTTGCGATTAAGCGAGCCCCCAACGTTATAGATGGCAATCGTCCCAATCCAAACGTTTTTTGGTGCTTCAATCTTTCCTTGGGCCAGATCGCGCAGCAGCATCATCGTGGCATCAATCCCGTCTGGTTCGCCGGGGTGAATACCATTATTAATAAGTAATTTATAAACATCTGGATTCTTTGAAAATTCTGATTCAAACGTACGGTCTGTATTGAAAGTTACGAGGGTTAGCGGCTCACCGCTATCAGTCGTTCCATATTTATACGTTTTTATGGAGGTGTACGCATCATCCAGATTTTTATAAAAAGTCATGGTCTGGTCATACGTTGCGGTCTGGGTGCCGCCGCTTTTTTCAAAAATGGTCTCAAAGTCATAATTCTTTGCTTTGTCTTTTTTACCACACGATGTAAATACAAGAGATAACAAGAGAAAGCCTGATAAAATCAGGGTTTTTATTTTATACTTTGGACTGCTGAATAAGATGTGCTGCACGAAAATTGATTTTTAAAACGTTAAATTTAGGATATTTTATAGATCAGAGGGCAACACCTCCCGGATTTTAAATCTGTGAGATTTTGTTTACTTAATACAGGTTGGCTAAACAACATCAAGCACTTCACATCCTAATCACTCAAAAAATGGCCTGTACTGCAGTTTTCTGAAATCTGACGTTGTAAAATTTGGATTTTGATCCTTTAATCTCTTATATAATTTATTGCTCCCCACGGCACGGTTAGCTGCTCCGGAAGGAGCGGTGAGTGATACTGTTTTCAACACTCTTTTTTGCGTGCCATTTTGAAGCTCAAAATGATGAATTCTAGGCACTTCACCAGAAATGATCTTGAGATCGATACCGTGCTGTCTAGCCTGCCGGCGAAAGTGGTATTCGGGACCGTTTTTACTATTTCCACCCGTAAAAAGCAAGGTGTCTATCTGCCGGTATTTTTTAAGATAACCCATGAGGTCGCGCAGTTCTACATCCTGCATGCCCAGGTCTGAGGCATCAATTTTTTCCCTTTTCGCGGAAGCGACGATGTCACAAATGCCCATTTGGCGCTCCCGCAGAAATTGTTCGCGCTGCGCTTTCGCGAAAGCGGTACCGTCATAACGCAGGCCAAGGTTAAAAAGAGAATCTAGAATAGGCCATAAAAGCCCATTATTGCTGCCATAGCAAAAATCTACATCCCCTGGCCTAAGCTGTCCGGTAGTAAAACGTGGCGGCGGAAGCGTCCCTACGATGAGTCGGGTGGCATGTTCCAGGTTAAACGGAGGATACGGGTGAGTATGATGAAACAAAATTCCTTAATTAGTAAGCAAAGATAGTTTTCAGAGCGTATTACAGATTTTCTACAGTACGCTTTAACAAACAAGAAAGCAGTATAATTTATTAGGGCCCACGCTTTATGCCGATCAAACAACGAATAAATGTGGAGAGCCTGCATTTAATCATTTCAGCTAACCAGCTTAAGCAGTACTCGCTAAACTTGGGGTAAAATTTAACCAATTTAAACCTTCATTATGAAAAAATCATTCATTTTTAGCATGTTATTTACTTTTATGTGGATTTTTAATGGCAATGCTCAAGAGTTTGAACAGGGTACAAACCTTGTGAGTTTAGGGGTAGGTTTTGGGAGTAGTTTCGGCAATTTTACAAGTAATTCCCAAACTCCCGGCCTGAGCCTGCAATATGAGCGGGGTATTTGGGAAGTGGGTGATGAGGATATCATAAGCCTTGGTGGCTATTTGGGCTATAAATCCTTTAAATATAATTATGGCGGTGGATCAGTCTATAAATGGAATTACACCATTGTGGGAATACGCGGTGCATACCATATAAACAGTATTGAGGTAGAGGATCTTGATCTTTATGCCGGGGCCATGCTTTCTTATAATTTTCTTTCTTATACTGGTGCGGGCACTTACAACGGTACAGGAGGATTTACTGCATTTGGTGGTGCGAGATATTATTTTACAGAAAACATTGCCGCAATGCTTGAGCTGGGTTATGGTGTGGCTTACATTAATTTGGGAGCCACCTTCCGCTTTTAAAACAGATCAATCAAAAAAAATCTTTATAGCATCAAATAGGTGCTATAAAGATTTTTAAAATTTAGATGCGCTATTTATTGCTTATGCTTGATATCAGACCATTTATCATCGGCATCAATGATAAATTTCTTTTGATCTTTAGCCCAGGCTTCCTTTACTTCTGCATTATAATTAAAATACAATTTATTGGCGGTCACCGTCCATGTATTTATATCAATGGGCGATTTGTGACCCTGAGCAATCCCATAGGCGCAGTAGCCACCATATTGCGGGGCATATTTTTCGGGATCTTTTTTAAAGCGCTCCCTGTTTTCGGCAGTAGCAAAAAGCCATTGGGCTCCGTGCCAATCATAAGTTAAAGAATCTGCACCTTTTACAGGTTTAGATTCGCTAAAAAAAGCGACGGGATCATAACCCTTTATGGCATTGCCCTCGCTTGTAAAGACCTCACTGCTCTGCGCGATGGCATTGATTGAACATATAAACAACAGCGCTACTATACTTTTCAGATATTTCATAATTAATAGATCTCAATTTAGTTGGAAGTAAGGGTCACCTTTAATACCGCGTTGACCGCAGGATATGTAAATCCATCATTTACGTTGCTCAATAGTTGCACGGGCTGGTTTTCATCATTACCGGTATTGGGAGCTAATTGGTTGGTTACGGTATTTGGACCCAAGCCTGGTTGTTCATTAACTTCTGTGCCGGCATCCCAAAGATAAACCTGATCTGTAACGTCACCGTTTATGGGGTCACCATCTGAGTCAAAAAGAGCAATACCTTCATCGTTTGGAGCAAAGAATACATCATTGGTTGCGGCCAACATTGTGGCAAATGAAAGATTATCACCTGCACGTGCTTCAAAAGTAAATTCATATTTAGAACCTGGTAAAATTGGGCCAGGACTACTACTGCCCACCGGCATATTAAATACCTCACCAGCCTTTTCGCCATCAAGAGTAGGAATATTAGAGCCTAGTACGCTGGCATCCCCATCTTCGGCAATGGCTTCGATGCCATCCCCATAATCGAGCATGCCTTCGGTAAATAAAGGTTTAGTACCGTCCTCATATAAAACCCAGCCCCCTGGTGACGCGGGATAGGTCACGCCGGTGTTTGCAACTACATAGTCCCCAAGGCTAGTGGCATCACCATCCTCAGCGATGGATTCGACGCCATGACCAAAATCTGGCTCACCTATGGTATAAAGTGGATTGTCACCACTATAAACTACCCAAGCACCTGGTGAAAGTGGTGCGGGGCGGTCGCCTTGGCTTGTTTTAAGAATCGCGGTTGACTGGTCCTCTATTGTTACCTTAAATTCAGTACCGGATACGTGCTTAATCATCACGTGAACAACTTCTGGCACCGTTGGGTAATCAAAGGCAACTCCATTGGTAACATCGGCGATGGCCATTATATTACCATTCTCATCGGGACCGGTATTGGGGGCTAGTTGATTTGTGACCGTATTGGGCCCTACCGCTGGTTCTTCATTGATTTCTGTACCCGCGTCCCAAAGATAAACCTGGTCTGTAACATCTCCCGAAATGGGGGTACCATCATCATCATATAATGCAATGCCATCATCATTAGGTCCATAAAAAAGATCGTTTGTGGCAGCGAGCATTGTAGCAAAAGATAAATGCTGGCTCCTGCCCGCATTGATGGTAAATTCAAATTTTTTGCCTGGGGTCGCCGCTCCGGGAGCTGTATCCCCTACAGGAGTATTAAACACTCCTGAGGTAATGAAAGGTTTTACAGGTGCTATATTTTCTATAGTTACCTTAAAATTCGCCTTATCGGGCGCGTGATCGTCTGGATCGGCTTTTGTACAGGAAGAGGCAATCATAAGGCCTCCTAGACAAATAGATAGCATTGTTTTTTTCATAATATTAAAGTTTTGTTTAAAGTTTTATCTATGTCGTAAGCCAAACACATTTTTTACAATAAAACCGATAAATTTTTACTCAAAATTATTTAATGGCCTTATTTTATTGAAAAATTGATAAATTAATTCTCTAAACTTTAGTTGTATTTAATTTTATTAAAAAAATTTTATTTAATTCTATAGTAGAAAAGGATAAGAGATGTGCTGAAAACCAAGGGTTTATAGAACCAGACGAACTTTTGGGATTGATAAAATATAGAGATATAAATAATTATTTGTAATTTTTTTCCTACAATAATATGTTTATGATATAGATAATAAGTAATTTTAAAGGTTAAAAATTTTGTTTTAACATCTTTTTACAGTTATTTTTACCATTCATTTTAAAACTGGAATCATGAAACGGTTATTTATTGTTCTGTTTATTGGTGGTATAAGTTTGAATTTAACTGCCCAAGAAAAGAAAGCCGAAATTTCATTTGAAACAGACGTTATTGACTATGGTGATATTGATCATGGCGGCAACGGTACGCGTGAATTTAAGTTTACCAATACCGGAACAGCGCCACTTGTGATTACCAAGGTATATTCTACCTGTGGCTGTACGGTACCTAAAAAGCCAAAAGACGCCATAAAACCTGGTGAGAGTGGCGTTATTGAAGTGAAGTATAATACAAATCTGGCACCTGGTCCCATACGCAAGACGATTACTGTCTATACGAATGCTTCTGATGAGCCATATAGCCTGAAGATTAAAGGCACATTACTGCCAGAAAAGGGAGCTCTGGAGAAAAAGAAGGCAGGCCCCTTTAATTAAAATATTTGCAGATTTTGTAAAACCCGGAACCTTTTAAGTTTCGGGTTTTTTTGTGCTTTAGTTTGTAGTCTCTATCAACTCATCATTTTACCATTTTACTGAATATGTAATATATATAAAGGTTTTTAAAAGGATAAATTTCACGAAAAATTGTCGCTTATATTTCAGACCTTTGCAGCCTTAAAAATAGATACATGCCAGCAATTTCTCAAAAGGGGCAAATGATGCCCGAATCACCCATTAGAAAATTAGCCCCATACGCTGAGGCTGCCGAGGCCAAGGGGGTTAAAATATTACAGCTCAACATAGGTCAGCCAGATATAAAAACCCCAAAAATCGCAATGGATGCGGTAAAAAATTCTAACATTGACATCCTTTCTTATAGTCATTCTGCAGGTTTTTTAAGCTACCGTGAAAAACTGGCCCATTACTATTCAAACCAGGGAATTAAGGTAGATTCAAAAGATATCATCGTAACCACTGGAGGCTCTGAAGCGCTCACATTTGCGTTAAACACTATTGCTGATCAGGGTGACGAAATCATTATCCCCGAACCCTTTTATGCCAATTATAACGGTTTTGCGACGGCCTCAGGGCTCAATGTGGTGCCTGTGTATTCCTCACTGGAAAATGGTTTTGCGCTTCCCCCCATCGGCGAATTTGAAAAGCTGCTCACACCAAAGACTAAGGCAATTGTTATCTGCAATCCCGGTAATCCCACGGGTTATCTTTACAGCCATAAGGAAATCCGGCAACTGGCAGCACTTGTGCTCAAGCATGATATTTATATTATCGCAGATGAGGTGTACAGGGAGTTTGCTTATGATGGTCTGGAACACCATTCTATTCTTAAGGAGCATAATATCGATGATCATGCGATTATGGTTGATTCGGTCTCTAAACGTTTTTCCATGTGTGGGGCACGCATAGGCTGTCTGGTGAGCCGTAACAAAGATTTTATGAAAACGGCCATGAAATTTGCCCAGGTCCGCCTTAGTCCGCCTACACTTGCACAGATTGCCAGTGCCGCCGCGCTTGATGTTCCCCAAACCTATTTTGATGAGATTATAGCAGAATATGTAGATCGCAGGGATACTTTAGTGAGTGGTCTGGCGCAGATACCGGGAGTAAAAGTCTCAAAACCTAAAGGTGCCTTTTACTGTATTGCCGAATTGCCAGTAAAGGATGCCGAGAATTTTGCTAAATGGCTTCTGGCTGATTTTAGCCATAACGGAAAAACGATTATGGTTGCACCCGCTGCCGGTTTTTATTCAAGTCCCAATGTGGGGCTCAATCAGGTCAGGATTGCTTACGTACTCAAAAAAGAGGATCTTATTGAAGCAATTGGACTTCTTAAAGAAGCTTTGGCCCAATATAAAGATTGATGCACATTGAGCATAATATTTCACTAAAACCATATAATACCTTTGGTATAGAGGTTCAGGCTGCGCATTTTGTTTCGGTGAAAACGATCGCAGAACTTAAAGAAGTGCTCAAGTTGAAGGAATATCCCAAAAAATTCATCTTGGGCGGCGGCAGCAATATTCTACTTAAAAAAGATATTGATGCGCTGGTAATCCACATAGGGCTGAAAGGAATTTCCATTGTAAAGGAAACCGAAGACTTTATATGGTTAAAAGCAGCAGCGGGTGAAAACTGGCACTCTTTTGTTATGTATTGCGTTGGGCATAATTATGGCGGTGCCGAAAACCTTGCCCTGATCCCTGGGAATGTAGGTACGGGGCCAATGCAGAATATCGGTGCTTATGGGGTGGAAATCAAAGATATTCTGGTTGAATGTAGCGCGCTGAGCATCAAAACCGGTGAAGAACATAATTTTTCCAATACCGAATGCGAATTTGGCTATCGGGATTCTATATTTAAGAATGCGGCGAAGGAGCGCTATGTTATAGTTTCGGCAACATTTAAACTTACCCGAAAAAATCATAAGCTGCAGACGGATTATGGGGCAATCCAAGAGGAATTGGCCCATAATGGAATACAATCACCTACACCCAAGGATATTTCTACCGCTGTAATAGCGATAAGGAAAAGCAAATTGCCCGATCCCAAAATCATAGGCAATAGTGGGAGCTTCTTTAAAAATCCAATTGTTCCCAAGTCTGTTTTTCTCAAAATCCAAGAAAAATTTCCACAAACACCTTTTTATAAAATTGACGATTACCAGATGAAAATACCCGCCGGATGGCTGATCGAGCAGGCTGGGCTAAAGGGCAAACGTTTCGGGCGGGCGGGAATTCATTATCGGCAGGCTCTTGTGCTCGTAAATCATGGTGATGCAACAGGGGAAGAGATTTTAGAAGTTGCACTAAAAGTTCAAGATGCCGTTGAGAATATGTTTGGGATAGCGCTGCAAATGGAAGTCAATGTTATAGGTTGAACGTAATTATCTTTACGATCATCCATAAGTTAAGGCGCCAAACTTTTTAAATCCTTTATTTTTTCAGCAATGCGTCATAAAAGGGCAAAAGTTCTCTGGCCAAAATTTTATGATCTTTAAGATCTGGATGTGTGGCGCATCCACTAGGACACATAGGGTCAAACTCAAAGATCGATATTATATGGTTCTTTTCAAACTGTGCTTTTACTTTTTGCAGACATTCTAATAAAATGGTCCCTTTTTCACCGGAAATCATTGGGCTGGTGAGCAGGGCAAGTTTGGTGTTGGGATACTTTTCAAATAGTTTTTTCACAAAATCAATATAGGTTGATGTAAATTTATCGGGGTCAAAGGGCTCGCGGTCTTTCTTCCCATCACCGTCAGAAAGAACATTTGTGCCCAAGCAAATGCTTACCAACTCAGGTTTTTTGCCCGTAAAATCCCATTTTTATCTTGATTTCCATCTAAGTAAGTAGTGCTATAAACATCGCCCATCACTGGCATATCCTCATCGTTCCAGTTGCGGTACATGCCCATGCCAGAAACTGAATTTAAACGATAAGCTGTTTTTAGTTTACGTGCCGCTAACGGGCCATAAGCCAGATAGGCATTGTGCTGGTCATACCAGGTGCTAGTATCACAAGGTATGACTGATGTATCGGCCCCAAATCCGCATGTGATGGAGTCTCCTATAAACTCGATCGTAGCTACAGTTGCTGTGTCGGCCAATCTTAGCGTTTTGGCTTCAGCCCCATAAAACAGATTGGCCACGTTGCTGGCCTCTGTAGCTTTATAAATGCCAACCTCATTGTCTTTTCCCTGAGGAAGTGGGATCGCAATGCGGTTTACCGGATTCTTCATGATTTGGAAACGGCCGTAATAATTCCCGTTTAGTTCAACAACCACATGATTATGGAGCTCCTTACGGGCGCCAATCAAAAATGTTATAGAATCGCCTTGGGTATCAAAAACCACATGTGCCGCTGGGCTGATCAGGGCTGTGGTACTATCATTTACTGTTTCGGTCTTACCGAAATATGAAAACTCTTTAAGTGCCGCGTTAAATTTTTTAGGCTTATTATCTGGTTTTATAGCACAGGATAATAGGTTGTGGCAAGAACCAAAAGTATTTTATTCGACATAATTTTATCGTTTCTGATTAGTCGTTCAATTGAGGGACAGCAAAAATCATTTCAAAAATAATGACTGAACCCAAAAACGTAGTTTATTGTGCAACCATTTTATCCAGGCCATCCCGTTTCTCTTTTTGGGAATTGTAAATAGTTATCTGCACTGCATTTTTGGGCACTATAAATTTTCGGGAATTTTGTGTGAGGTATCCAGACCCAAAATAAAATTCCTGCCTATAGTTTTTTCCGTTGGAAAGTTTGATGATCGCATAGCTGTCATCAGGTTTAAGGGGAATGATTTTTTCATGATTTTTTAGCGTGAAACATTGTAAGGCGGCATTATTGTTTGCCACTATAAATTTGATGCCTGCATCCGTAATGAGCTGCGCAGTACCGCGAGCATCCCCAGGAGTTTCAAATCCGCTTATATCAACTGTCGCATTTTTAAAATCTCCATGCCCGTTGCCTAATAGTACCGTGCCGATAGAGCTGTTGAGAGAACCGCCCAAAGTTTCGGTATCTGTTCTGTTACCGGTGAGCATCACATCAAAATTGCCATCATCATCAAGATCTGCGATCGAAATTCCGTAAACTGGTGCGATCTGTGCAACCAGTGGTAATACCTTATAGGAGAAAGTGCCATTACCATTGTTTTCCAGATAAACAGAATTAAGGCAGGTAACTTCTTTGCGTATTGCACCCTGCAGTTCTTCCTTTGTGAATACATGGTCAAAAGTCGCCAGGCCATAATCTTTATAATAATGAAAACGCCCTTTCATCGAAGAGATCTGACTTATAAGTGCATCGCGGCTAGGTACGGGATAGTTGACCCCATTGACGTAACAACCTATGACCGGGTCAATTTTCCCATTATTGTCAAAATCTTTGGCTACGATGGTCATGGGCTCTTCTTTAGTGGCTTTAAGATCTGTGTTTTCACCAAAGTTACCCACGATATAGTCAATGTCTCCATCCTGGTCAAAATCTGCTCCGTTGATGCTGTTCCAAAACCCGCTAAGGCCGTCCACTCCACTTTCTTTGGTAATATTGGCAAGTTTGCCGTTTTGATTTTTAAAAAATGTGATTTCCATCCATTCCCCTACAACGATTAGATCGGTCTGGCCGTCCCCGTTAAAATCAGTCCACAGCGCCGAGGTTACCATACCGATACTCGCGATTTCTGGAGCTAGGGACATGGTAACATCTTTGAAATCACCACCATTATTTTGCAGAATATAGCTTTTGTCAACCACCGGGTAGCTGTCTGGCTTGAGCCGTGAGCCCACAAATAGATCCAGGTCACCGTCCCCATCATAATCTGCTGCATTTACGGTCGCTGTGCTGGAGTTGATCTGCGGCAGCCCTTTAGAAACCATAAAGGAGCTATCCGGCTGCTGAAGATACAGTTGATCTTGGTAGTTTCCCGATTCATAGGGGAGTTCATTGCCACCACTGGCAACATAAAGATCAGGTCTTCCATCATTATTAAAATCAGCCAGGATGCTGCCCTGCTGCTCAAATTTCCAAGACTGGGGTAGGGGTGTAGCTCTCTTAAAATTGCCATCTTTTTCCTGTTTCCAAATATAAGAGGTGTCCTTTACTGCTGTTGACATAAAAATATCGTCCAAACCGTCACCATCAGCGTCACCAATTGCAAGCCCCGGTCCCTCGCGAGAGAGCATTTTGAGCAGCAACGGCTGATCCAAAAAATCAACATAGGTATTTTCTTTATGGATTACTTGGGAAACCAGATCCTGAGAGCCCTGCAAAAGGGTAGGTTTCGTAATAACGGTATCTTTTTTTAATGCTTTGTTTTTAGCATCTGTATAGGCAAGAGTAATGCGCTGGTGCGTCTCAAGGTGATGCAGCATTTGAGTCTTACCATCCGGCCAGGTCACTTTTAAACTGTCTATTGTCTTTCTCTTTCCCAACCCAAAATGGAGCACGGGATCTACTGAAGAAATATACCCGCGCACAGGATATTCCTGTGTTTTCTGCATGCTGTCTCCGTAAAATACTATGACTTCAGTGCCTATCCCTCCTGGATTCATTTGGGATCCTTTTAGACTTACGGCCAAATAATTGGCATGCTTTTGCTGATTTTCACTAGTCATGTTCTTATAGACATACGCTGGGCTATTAATATTGTTGGTCACTATGTCTAGATCGCCGTCAAGATCAAGGTCTGTATAAATAGCACCGTTGGATATGCTTGGAGATGCCGGGCTCCAGCTTTTGGTGACATCTTTAAATGAAAGATCACCGCCGTTTTTATAAAAATAGTTGGCCAGATTGATGGTAGGCAATTTTTCCACATCATTATAAATTCTGACTTTTCTGATAGAGTCACTGCCAAATGGATTATTTATTCCCTCTGCATAGTTGGCAAAATCCAAATCAGTAATGTCCTTTCCATAACCGTTGGTCAGAAAAAGATCTTTTAATCCATCATTGTCTAAATCTGCGATCAGGGGCGCCCAGCTCCAGTCGGTTTTATGTATTCCCGCAAGACGGCCCATTTCCGAAAAGGAAGAATCCTTGTTTCTTAACTGTAGCGTGTTGCGTACATATTGTGGCATATAGCCTTTATTATATCGCATTGCCTGACTATTATAGTTCATGGCCGGAGTCATGGTTTTATGGTGCAGATTGGATTCTGGGAGCATGTCCATTTGTACAATGTCTTCCAACCCGTCATTGTTGTAATCTGCAATGTCCATCCCCATCCCGTTGCTGGAGGTCTGGGTAATATATTTTGTGATGCCTTCGGTAAACGTGCCATCACCGTTATTGATCCATAATAGGTCATTGGTGATAAAATCGTTGGAGCAATAGACATCTGGCCAGCCATCGTTATTTACATCCAGAATACCAATACCTAGGCCGTAGCCCTCTATGGTTATGCCCGCTTCTTTTGATACGTTAGTAAACGTATTGTTTCCATTGTTCCTGTAAAACCTGTCAGTGCTTATGCCTTCACCATTTTTCTTTATGGGCCGCAGGTTATTGGGGTTAAATTTTTCCATACCATTGGTGAGCAGGTACATATCCAGGTCACCATCCCTGTCATAGTCAAAAAATGCTGCCTGCGTGCTGTAACCCGCATCATTAAGACCGTATGCTGTCGCCTCTTCTTTAAAGGTATTGTTGCCTTGGTTAATATAGAGTTGATTTTCTGAATTTTTTGGTTCTTTACTGGCGATACATATGTAAATATCAATGAGACCATCAGTATTTATGTCTATAAAACTAACGCCCGTTGCCCAGCCATCTTTGGCAATCCCGGCCTTTTCAGTGATATCTTCAAAGTTCATATTGCCCTTGTTGAGGTATAAACGGGAAGAAACCTGATTACCACCAAAAAAAAGATCTGGTAGCCCATCATTATTGATATCACCCGTGCCAACCCCTGCGCCATTGTATATATAAAGATAATTCAGGGGGTTAAAATCTTTGGTTTCCGTGATGTCGTTGCTAAAAGTGATCCCGGTCTGGGAAGCGGGGAGCAGCTTAAATTTTGTTTCATCCCCATTATGACAACCTACAGCCAACAGAATAATAAGGATATAGAATAAACGTAAATAATTCACTACATGCGATTTAAGTTAGAATTGTAATGTGAAATTCCAGATAATCAGGGTTATCTAGAGCATTTTTTCGACTTCATTCTCCTTTTCCATTTCGCCTATAATTTACTTATCTTAATCAATATAAGAACCATATGGAGAAGTCTATTTTATAAAGCATTCTTTTACAAAAAAGAAGTAGTTTTAAAAAATTGATCTTTTACATCAAGATCAGCATCAAACAAAGCAGAATATTTCGCCCGTCCTTGCATATGCTCAATGAAATACCTCGAGAGGATTGCCGCGATAATTTATCGCTTTATATATGTACCAAGAATTATTGTTAATTCTTTATTTTAGCATGCGCTAACTACACTATTATAAATTGCGCTTAAATGAATTTTTTTACTAACAACGAGTTTATTTTTACAACCAAATATTAAAAGGATGAAAACAAAAAGAATTTCCGACAAGATGGAAAAATTACTGAACACGCAGATGACGCGCGAGGCCTATCAGGCACAGGTTTACCTGTCGTACGCCTCGTGGGCAGAGGTCAACAGTTTTACCGGCATTGCCACTTTTCTTTATGGCCACATGCAAGAGGAAAGGGAGCATATGTTCAAATTTTTAAAATACATCAATGATCGCGGCGGCAGTACCCAGGTGGAGGTAATTGATGCGCCTCCCGCAGCCCCAAAAAATATTGGGGACTGCCTTAAGAAAATCCTGCAGCATGAGATCGATAACTCTGCTGAGATCGACAAGATCGTCAATCTTGCCCTTGAGGAAAAAGACTGGGCCACCTTTAATTTTGGCCAGTGGTTTGTCAAAGAACAGATCGAGGAAGAAGCACTGATCAACGGTATTATCGATAAATATAGTCTCGCATCTAATGAAATAGAGGGCAATGTAAATCTTTATGAGATGGATAGGGACCTTACCAATGCTTCTCAAGAGGGTGAAATACCCAGGGATGAGGAAATTTAACTGGCAGAGTGCACTAAATCAGATATATAAAAAAGCGGCCGCTCATTGAGCGGCCGCTTTTATTCATGATATGTTGGCGCAAATTATATTGGCAAAAGTTAGTATCCCTTTTTATTCATGTCATCAATCACCATCATAGCAACTCTAAGCGCTTCCATGCCCTGCTCTAAACTTACCACCGGGGTGGTGTCATTCTCTATAGCTTCCGCGAAAGCGTTGAGCTCGTCAAGTATGGCATTGTTTTGTACTACTTCTGGATTGTCGTAGTAGATCTGTTTTTTCACACCTTCGGCATTTTGTAGGATCATGGCAAAATCGCCTGGTTGTTCCGGGGCATCCTTCATGCGAACAACCTCACATTTCTTTTCGAGAAAATCAACTGAAATATAGGCGTCCCGCTGAAAAAATCGAACTTTTCGCATTTTTTTCATGGAGATTCTGCTAGCGGTCAGGTTGGCGACGCAGCCATTTTCAAATTCGATACGGGCATTGGCAATGTCTGGTGTTGCGCTAAGTACCGTTGCCCCCGAGGCAGATATATGCTTAACGGGACTTTTGACCACGCTGAGTATGGCATCCAGGTCGTGGATCATCAGGTCGAGTACAACCGGCACATCGGTGCCGCGTGGATTAAACTCTGCCAAGCGGTGCGCCTCTATAAACATAGGGTTTTCGATCTTGTCCTTGACAGCTATAAAAGCAGGGTTAAAGCGTTCTACCTGGCCCACCTGACCACGTACGTGATGCTCTTTAACCAGTTTGCGAAGCGCTTGTGCTTCATCTAGCGTTTGTGTAAACGGTTTTTCGATAAAAAGGTGCTTACCCGAGTTTATGACCAGCTCTGCGCATTCAAAGTGTTTAGATGTGGGGGTTACGACATCTACCACATCACATGCATCGATAAGGGACTGCATGTCAGGATAGGCCGTGTAGCCAAATTCTTTGACGATGGCGGCCGTAGCGCCCGGGGCAGCATCATAAAAGCCCACAAGTTCATATTTGTTGGATTGTTCCAATAATTTCAAATGGATTTTACCAAGATGCCCAGCACCTAAAACGCCTGCTTTTAACATGAAATAGTGTTTTAGGTAAAAATAAGGTTATTTCTGCAGACCTTATTTTGGGGTACTTCATAATAGGCAATTTTTATAAAGATTTTTGGTTTCTTTGTTGGCTTAATGCCAACTAATGAATGGTTTCCAAAAAAGGAATATTTACTGTTGATAAAGTGCGGGTCCCGGAGTTCTTTGATACAAGTTTCTTTCTTTATTTTAGCATTATGAAAGACACCACCCGCCATCAGGGAAAGCGCCGGCAACTTGCAAAAACCGTGGCCGATAAGGGTATCACTGATTCCCGAGTGTTAGAAGCCATAAAAAAGATTCCCCGTCACTGGTTTATGGATAGTGGTTTTGAGGATCATGCCTACCAGGATAAGGCTTTCCCCATTGCTGCAGACCAGACCATATCCCAGCCCTACACTGTTGCATTTCAGACTGAACTGCTCCGGGTCAAAAAAGGGGATCATATTTTGGAAATAGGTACTGGTAGCGGCTATCAGACAGCCGTGCTCTGTGAATTAGGAGCCAAGGTCTACACCATCGAGCGCCAGCGCGAACTTTATAAAAAGACCAGGAATTTTCTGGCTAAATTGGGGTATCGTCCTAAACGGATGAGTTTTGGTGACGGTTACCTGGGTATGCCAGATTATGCACCTTTTGATAGTATAATTGTGACCGCAGGCGCACCCTATCTCCCCAAAGCCCTCCTTGAACAATTAAAAATAGGAGGTAAGCTTATTATCCCAGTGGGGGATAAAGTACAGGTCATGACGCAGATCACGCGCACCGATGTGACCTCATTTGAGAAAAAAGAGTTTGGGGAATTTAGATTTGTACCCTTACTGGAAGATAGGAATTAGAAATTGATAGGTATGAATTCAATTGATACAAAATTTATTCGCCGCGCCATTACTTTGGCAGAAAAAGGAATGCGGGAAGGTGCGGGTGGACCCTTTGGTGCACTCGTAGTTAAAGATGGTAAAATAATCGCTGAGGGATTCAATAAGGTAACTTCTACCAATGATCCTACCGCGCATGCCGAGATCGTTGCCATCCGGGACGCCTGTGCCCAGTCGGGCGAGTTTCAGTTAGCCGGGTGCACACTTTATACTTCCTGTGAACCTTGCCCCATGTGCCTGGGCGCGATTTACTGGGCACGGCCGGAACGGGTGGTTTATGCGGCTGACCGTTTTGATGCTGCCAGCGCTGCTTTTGATGACCAGTTTATCTATGATGAGATCAATGAGGATATGAAGTCCAGAAAAATCCCTTTTGATCAACTTTTAAGGGAAGAGGCCGTAGCTGTTTTTAATTCCTGGAAGGTAAAAAATGATAAAATCAACTATTGAAACTCTTCTCCCTTAAGCACACTTATGGTTACCAGCAATTGCCCTATATGGCGCTGGCTGTGCTCAGCTGCATGGAATAGTAGACCGATTACCGTAGATGGTAACTGTTTACGGCCAACATATCGTTTATGAGTCAAGGTGCTGATATCAACGGTCTTTAAATAGGTGAGTGCCTCATAAACCTTTTCTTCAAATAGATTCACAAAATATGCTACCGTTTTATGGCCACTTGGGGATTCTTCATTGTCTAGATAATGCAATTGAAGCTTAGATAAGCCTTGTGCTTTTGCATAGGTGAGCATGCGGTCAAGCACACCTGTAAGATGCTTGAGGTGAAAGGCAATTGAAGCCCTCCCGGAGGGTTTTTTGTCCAGGAGTTCATTAGGGAATCCAGCGGTATATTTTTTAACCTCCGCCAGCGATTGCAGGAGAGCATGCGCCACCGGTTGTAGCAGGTCAGGAATTTCTGCTATTCGGCCGCTCAGCCAATATTCCGTTGAATTTTGCTGATTTTTAAGCATTCTAAAGGGGTTTTATCAACATCCGCACTCTCCATAAATGGGTGTTGTGGTCACCGCACCCTGCTCATTTACAACAGTCATCGTGCCTTCTCTGTGGTAAAGATCGCTGCCCAGTTGTACCTCTTTGTCAATCTTGATAATCACCTCGTAGCCTTTACCGTTGCTTTTTTCTACATCCACCTTTTTTAGCTTTCCATCTACAGAAATATACCCGGGATTGCGCTCATAACTATCTACGTAGATATATTTTTGGGCCTTAAAATCGGCCTCGCTTTTGGCGAAATAGCAACTACAGCCCATAATATCATCCGGAAAACCATCCATGGTTGTGAGGTTGATCGTTTTGTCTTTTTTACAGCTTACGCAGATACCAAATAGGAATGCCAGAAGATAAATGGGGGGCTTTCGTAACATAAAATGGTTTTTCTGCAAAATAATGAATTTACCGAAATCCTAGTGACTTTTCAATTTTGATAATTTAAGTTGCGTCAGCCTTTGATCAATTTGAGCGTTTTCCCTTTAACCCCCTCTAATTTCAAAAAATAAATACCGGCCGCATAGCGGGAAAGATTTATAGTGTAATTCGTAGCGCCTAAGTTTCCGGTCTTGATCGTTTTGCCGTAAATATTGATGAGTTCAAAGTCAGGGTTAGAATATTCTGCAATGCCCTTGAACTGAAAAATACCTTTGCTGGGATTGGGATACACTGATATAGTTGTCGTTTTTTCTATTTCGTTTAGGCCCAGCCCTCTTTCTTCTATATAACCCTCGAGGTATTGTTTAAGGTCCAACTTATGCAGTTGCTGGGGGATAACATTCCCTCCCGGGGCTTCAAAAGATTCGTTGGTAATAAAATAGTTTAGCCCATCGGTACTGGTTATGGCCTCCACCTGGTGAAGGGATAGATCAATTTTTACCTTGCGCTTATTTCCATTTAAAAAATCTGTTCCCTCAAAATCGTAGAGTAGATATACAAATGGGCTGAGGTTATGATCATATCCAGAAAGTGCCAATATTTGCTTGTCTCCCATATAAACACAACCGGTCGTAAGGCCTTCTACATCAAGGGTGCCTAAACGCTTAGCTGTATAGATGCCTGGAGTTATGGGCAGTTCATAAAATACGCTTTTGTTATTTTTCCACTGTTTGGTGATAAGGTACATTTTATCTCCGGCCACAAAAAAGGCTTCGCAATCAAAATCTGTCCCATTGGCCGGCTTTGCGCTAAAATCTGTTTGATCGCCATAATGGAAACTAATGGTATCGATTTTAGGATTTCGCGCAAGCAAAGATTCTTTTTCCACTCTTAAAATATGAAGATCAGTCCGATTTCCGCTAGAATTATTACCAAAATCGCCTATGTATATATACTTGGCGTCCTGCGTGATCTCTTCCCAATCTTTATTTTTAGTATTCGGTAGATCATAAGTGTCCTGCAATGTGCCATTCAAACTGTTTATGGCATAGAGATGCGTATCGTTGCTGTCATTCTGGGTCAGTAGATTTCCATTCCAGATGATGAGCCCTGAGGTTTCGCTCAAGCCGTCCGGTAATTTATAACTTTCGCTCACCTCAACGGTGGTGGGGGCATAAATACAGCTCCCATCATTGATCTCGGCATTTTTATTGTAATTCAACGATAACGGGTCTGTACAGCCGTTAATCTGTGCATATATTGAAGGCGTCACCAGTAGCATCAGTCCGCAAATTGCAAGTGAAGGTCTCCATTTCCAAAAAATTGATATAAGAGGTATATTTAAGGTCAAAGCATACTGGGGTTGGTCATTTATGAAGAAGATTGAACGATTTAGGTTTTTGTCAAACCAAACAAATATGACGAATATTTCCGCTTCTATTTTGGTACGGACTGTTTTTTCGTCTAAAAACCTATTCCTACGCCAAAAACAAAGGCGCCTTCACTATCCCCTTCATAAAATGAACGAACATAATCTACGCGCAGGAACCTGAATTTTCCAAAACCCACGTTGACCAGCCCGATTGAAAGTTCTTGATAAGGTTTACTGGTTTGGGTCACTAATGCTTTCGCACCAGCGACAAGATTAAAATTGAGGGCCCGTAGGCCTGGGATTTTCCCTAGAATAAAACCTTTAAAATTATGTTCTACGTGGGCCTCAGCATAGCTTTTATTGGTGCTGAACCGGTAATAAGGCAATATGTCAAAACCATTGAGACGGTTGCCGGATAAGTTCACGCGTGTCTGATTTCCATAAAAATGCTGATAATCCACAAAACTGATCCCCTCTGCATGGGTAAATGTGCCCGCCTTGAGGTTAAACCCAAAATTGCCGCTGTTACCCAGATCAAGCTGCTGCGAGAGCCGGGCATTCAACTGTGTATAGTTAAGCGCGCCACGATCTGCAGCAAAACCCTGCTCCCAAGTGAGATCGAGGCGCGGATATTTAGAATCCTCAACATTAAATTTGCCATTGGGATAGCTCATATACTTTTGGTCAAAATGGATCTGGGCGGTCAAGCCCAATTTTGCTATTTTATGTTGGGTAATAGCGGCATTGGCAAAATCCTGGGGAGCATACGGATTATTTGAGGTGTAGTCCACTTTATTTTTAATAAATACAAAATCGGAGCGGTTAAAGAGCGGGGCACGTTTCTCATACCCCAGCTGGCCATAAACCTGAATACCATTAACCACTTCTTCCCGATACTCGATGCGGGCGCTGGTCAGATCATAAGCCTTGAGGTAATTGCGCTCCCATAAAAGCGTGGCAATACTGTTAACATGCGGTGGGATGGCTTCTCCCGCATTAAATTGCTTGACCTCTCGACCTGCACGCACAATCAAGGTGCGCCGGTTTTTGCGGTTAAAGCGTTTTCCCAGTTGCCCCACAAAGCGCAGCTGATCATCAGAAAAACCATAGTTTACCTGAAGGCTTGCGGAAGTGGCACTTTCATAATCTTCTGTCCAGGAAGCGTAATCTATGCCACTGCTGATATTAAAGCCTTGCAGTGTATTAAAATTAAGGCCAGATAGCAGACCGGTAAAGTGTATACGCCATCGCGTATAGGTATTTGTAAAAGTGTACCCCAAAAAAGGATCTAAAAGTTTAATGCGGTTGCCCATGTCATCAACAGAGTCTTGGTATTTCTGGGATTTCCGAATGACTTGCAGACTATCTTTTTTTATATAATCATGCTGCTCCTCGCCGGTTAATGGCACCGGCCGCTTACCAGACCAGTAAAGGCTGTCTTTTTTATTGGCTTCGGCAGCAAAGGAAAGGACCTCGTTAGTAAATGATTTTTTGTTAAAATCAGGATTAAAATCGTAATTACTGTAAAAAGCGGTGAAGCGCCCATCACCACCAAAACCAAATAGCTTAAAGCTAAAATCAATGGTCTGCGATATTTTGACCCAAAGATCAAGGCTGGGATCGTATTTAAAATTATGTTTAAAATGCAGTTGTTCAATAAAGGGTACCTGGATCGCGCTACCGGTTGTGCTGAGGTCTACGCCATACAACTGCCAGGCATTTTCTACCACATAGATAAACCCACTGAAGATTCGATCGTTGACCCTTTTAGGAATTACCTGGATCTTATTGATCAGTGCGCTGCCCTCATAAAAACTGCCCACCAGTTTATAGTCGTAATAACCGAAGGCATCAGTGGCGATGGGCGAGACCATTGCCGTAGTATTAATTTTTAATGTATTGTCGTAGAACGAGAAATCTGCTTCCTGCGCACTATTAAAACTAAAACCATTATCGTCGCCGCTTACCTTGCTCGCTGTAATGATCTCCTTAAAATCATTGGGCTCGCGCACGCGGATTTTTGAGATGGTCTCACTCAAATATACGATTCCTGTACGCGTGGAATCGAGGCCGCCGCCCAAATCACCTATTTTCTGGCCGAATACTTTTTCAGGGGCATTGTGCACTTTCCAGAGGCCTCGGGAATAAAAATTGGCTGTATAGGCCTCTCGCTTGGCCAGTATCTTGTCTTTATTTTCGATCATGGCCCTGATCATAGCATTTGCGGGATTAATACCAGAGTGCACGACCACCGCATCCAGCGTTGTGGTCTCTGGAGATAAGACTGTATTTAAGGTAAAGGGCAAATGGCTTACATCAACTGTAATATCGCGGGTGCGATAGCCCAAAAACTGAAAAGTTAGGGAATAATGCCCCAGTTTCTCTACATCCAGAACATAATGGCCTTCAGCATTTGCGGTGGTTCCCTGATCAGAATTTTTTATATAGATATTGACAAAAGAAAGCGTGTCGCCCGCCGTAGATGTGACCCTGCCTTTGATCTGCGCGCTGAGTGCTATAGAAAATCCAAGCAATAAAATAAAAAATATTTTTGAGCGCATACATCATTTTTAAAAAGACCGCTTTCGCGAAAGCATATATGCAGCACCGTTTGCTTTCGCGAAAGCGATATTACTTACGGCCTGTTAAATTGTAGGTTTTGAATATTAGTAACATCTCAATCTTTCAACAGTTGGAAACCTAATGGCGACATTATTGAAGGTTGGGTAAAAACCGCAGGAGGATTATATACGTGTTGCGAATCCTGACTAGTTTAAAGTAAGAAACTTTTCGTAGGACTAATTATTAAACTCCTTCTTGACCCGGCTTAGTTTTCGTTTACTGTCCCTATCTTTTATCACTTCGCGCTTATCATAGAGTTTTTTACCTTTTGCCAGGGCAATTTGCATCTTGGCCAGGCCACGGTCGTTGATAAACATTTTGAGGGGAACGATCGTAACACCACCGGTTTTGACCTCCTTATGCAGTTTATTGAGTTCACGGCGCTTGAGCAGAAGTTTTCTTGCACTTTTTGGATCATGGTTATAATAGGTCGCATGGCTGTAGATCTGAATGGTCATGTTGATCACAAAAAGCTCATCGTCCTGAAACTCGCAGAAGCTTTCGGTAATGGATGCCTTGCCCTCGCGTATCGATTTAATCTCGGTGCCCGCCAGTTGTATCCCGGCGACATATTTGTCAAGGAACTCGTATTCAAAACGGGCTTTCTTGTTTTTTATGTTTATGGTATTTTTTTGGCTCATACGTGCTGGTTATGTAGGGATATTGGCTATCTATCTGGTTTTTCTTATAAATTTTTTGAACCGTAAATTTTAAAGTTGTTCGGTTTTTCAGAAACAAGCAAAACACCTTGCCCAGATAATTTTTATACTGCAAAAATACTATTTTAAACCCACGGGCGGTTATGCCTTTTAAATACCTTAATTTTGCACAAAAATTGAATATATGCGCTTTGCGACACTCTTTGTGCTCATACTTTCCCTCATAGGCTGCGGTGAGAAGCCAGATCTTACCGGTGATCAGATTATACAAAAGGCAATTGAGGCGCAGGGAAGCAAGACGCTCGATGATGGCAGGGTTTCCTTTGATTTTAGGGATAATCATTTTATGGCCGCTCGGCAGGACGGTAAATTCTCCCTCACAAGATGCTCTGACGTGGAATGTAAGGATACGGTAGATGTACTTACCAACACGGATTTCAAGAGGACGGTACAGGGTAAAGAAGTTTTACTACCAGATTCCTCAAAGGCAAGTTATGGCAATGCGGTGAACTCTGTGCATTATTTTGCGGTTTTGCCTTATGGGCTCGATAGCCCCTCAGTGACCAAAGAACTTATAGATACCTCCTCCATAAATGGAAAATCCTATTATAAGATCAAAGTGGGATTTAAAAAACAAGGCGGTGGCACAGATTATAAGGATGATTATATGTACTGGGTTAATCGCGACAATTTTTATGTGGATTATTTGGCTTATAATTATCAGGAGGCGGAGGGCGGCACCCGTTTTCGCGAAGCCTATAACCCGCGCATTATTAATGGTGTTCGATTTGTAGATTATAGAAACTTTGTTCCTCAAGAACAATATCCACCTTTACAGTCGCTGGATTCCCTTTTTATAAACCGAAAACTCGACCTTTTTTCGGTCATTGAGCTCAAGAACATCAAGGTGGTCCTTCATCCAGATTCTTAGGAGAATTGTAAGTTTTGATTTCACAATGGGCCTCGCCATTTCTTACCGTGATCATGTAAACCCATCCAAATTCTGACATTGGGATATCATCATATTTTTTTTCACCCAAGAGCGCATTGGCGATCATGGGTGTGGTGTCTGTATGCCCCACTATAAGTATCCTTTTACCTACGGTATTGCTCTTAAATGTTTTATCCACCAGTTGCGTGGGATCATATTTTTGTATAGTAAGGCCAAATTCTTCAGCGGTGGGCAGGGCCGTCGCTAGGGTTCTTTGAGTATCTGTACTATATACTGCGGTTAAAGAATCATCACGGAAATACTGGGCCCAGGATTGAGCGCGCTGCTTTCCTTTTTCGGTCAGATCGGGATTTTTTCCGCTCAGCTTCTCCGCATGGCGTATCAGGTAATAAATAGTCAATTGCTTATTGTTTTGAGTGTTTACGGTTGAATTTTTAGAAAAGTCCTTACAAGACAAGAGGCTGAAAATCAATAAGAAAACTAGTGTAAAGTGTCTCATAAAGATCGTTTTTCAAATAAACATTAACGTTTTTAAAGGAAAATATTGGCTTTTATTTGGGGTAGGGTCAATCGCAATAATGATAATTTAGACAAAAATAACTTTAAAAACAATAAGATGACCAAGGATGAATTAGAAGGCAAATGGAAACAGGTCAAAGGTAAGTTTAAGCAACAATACGGCGACCTTACCGATGATGATACCGCATATGCAGAGGGCAAATTTGACGAGATGCTCGGCCGTATGCAGGAAAAAACCGGCAAGACCAAACAGCAACTCCGAGACGAGATCGGCAAGCTGTAAATTAAAATAGGTGCAACATTAAAGCCGCCGCTACATTTTTGTAGCAGCGGTTTTCTTTTTTGGTAAGGTCTCAAATTTTTTAAAGATGAACACTTATTTTTGAGACCTTGAAGAGGATTATAGAAAATAGAAAAATAAAATATCCCAAACAGTTTGAGGATGCCCTGTTAGATTGGTCTAAAAGCTGTGAGACCAGTATGTTCCTTAATTCTAATGGGCATAAAGATCCGTATGGCAGTTATGATGCACTGCTAGCTGTGGGCAGCGCTTCTTCAATAATACTAAAAGAAGCGGGCGATGCTTTTGATCAATTGGAAGCGTACCAGAAAAAGGTGGCAGATTGGGTTTTTGGCTACCTATCCTACGATCTCAAAAATGGGATCGAACATCTCACTTCTACTAATGATGATTATCTAGCCTTTCCCGAGCTCTTCTTCTTTCAGCCCAAAAAATTATTTATTCTGACCGGTGATCGGCTTACCCAAATGTATCTGACCTCGGCCGGGAATGAACTTGAATCAGATTTTCAGAAACTCTCCAAACACAAGGTCCAAAGCGGGTATTATGAGCAGATAAATGGGCTTATTGCCTATCCCAAAATCACTAAACCGGAATACCTCGCTTCCGCGAAAGCGATGCTGTCACACATTCACAGGGGCAATATCTACGAAGCGAACCTATGCCAGGAATTCTATGCCCAGGGCGAAATAAATGCGTTACAAACATTTCAAAAACTTAATGCAATATCCAAAGCGCCTTTTTCGGCTTATTTTAAGCATGAGAAGCATCATATTCTGTGCAGTTCCCCAGAGCGTTACCTTTGTAAAAAGGGTAAAACATTAGTTAGCCAGCCCATAAAGGGAACTGCAAAGCGCAGCAGCGATCCCGTGGAAGACAGGGCCAATGCTGACCGCCTGAGCGCTGATCCCAAAGAACGCGCAGAAAACATTATGATTACAGACCTGGTACGCAACGATCTGTCGCGAATCGCAGAAAAAGGGAGCGTACAGGTAAAAGCGCTTTGCAAGGTATATCCCTACAAACAGGTACACCAGATGATCTCGACCATTACCGCACAGATCAAAAATGGCGTAAATACAGCCCAAATTCTTAAAAGCACATTTCCCATGGGCAGCATGACGGGTGCGCCCAAAATTGCTGCCATGCAGATCATAGAGGCTTTAGAAAGCAGTAAACGGGGTGTCTATAGCGGGGCTCTGGGTTATTTCACCCCAGAGGGCGATTTTGATCTCAACGTGGTTATACGCAGTATTTTCTATCATTCAGAAAAAAAATTTATTTCTTTTTCCGTGGGTAGCGCGATCACGGCAAAGGCAGAGCCTGAAAAGGAATATGAAGAATGTCTGCTCAAGGCAAAAGCAATGATCCATGTATTGTCTGGAGTATAAACTATTCTGAAATGACGGTTGCACCACCAGCGCCCTGAGTCTAAAATTTGCAACTTATAATCTTCAAAGCCCTATCTTTGCGTAAGCATGCAAAACGCCTTAAAAACCCACCTCAAATCGCATTTTCCCGAGCTAAAATCGGAGCGCTCTATCCTTGCTGTAAGCGGTGGTCGGGACAGTATGGCACTGGCACATTTACTTAAAGCCCTTGATTATACTATTGTTTTGGCGCATTGCAATTTCCGTCTTCGCGGAAAGGCTAGCGATGAGGACGCTGAATTCGTTAAAAAATGGTCAGAAAAATGCGGTTTAACCTGTTTTATACAGGATTTTGATACGGAAGCTTTCGCGAAAGCTGAAAACCTGTCAATACAAATGGCTGCACGTCAATTGAGGTATCATTGGTTTGAAGAACTGCGAAAGGAGCAAGGTTATGATAATATCCTTACCGCGCACCACGCGGACGATACCGCCGAAACTTTCCTCATTAATCTGAGCCGCGGAACGGGAATAGATGGTCTTACCGGAATCCCGGAGCGTAACGGAAAAATAGTGCGTCCGCTGCTCCCTTTTTCGCGAAAGCAGATTGATGAATATATCAAAAAAAATGATATACAATGGCGGGAGGATTGCAGCAACGATTCTGATAAATATCTGCGGAACCATCTGAGGCACCATGCAATACCTGCCCTGGATGCAGCGGCGCCCCAGTTTATGGATGGCCTGAGCAAAACCATGAAAAACCTAAAGGCGAGCAGCGCTCTTGCAAAGGATTATATGGCAGTGGTCTATGCCAACGTGGTGACCCAAAGTTTTGAGGGTTATCAGCTCAATATTAATGAATTAAACAAGCTGCCGCATACACGGGAAGTACTGTATGAACTGCTAAAGGATTTTAATTTTAACGCTTGGGATGATGTATACGACCTGCTTGATGCACAGGCTGGGAAGAAAATCCTTTCACACACCCATAGGTTGATCAAAGATCGCGGCGTACTTTTGCTCACAGAAAACCGACAGCACCTGCCTGGCGAGAATGCAGAAATCCCCAATGAATATCAGCTTGACCAGCATGATAAGCAAATAAATGGTGACGGCTTTGTCCTCACCCAAAAAGCAGTTTCGCATTTTGAAATTCAAAATCAAAACGAAGCGGTTTTTGCAGCAAAAGACCTAAATTATCCGCTTGTGATAAGAAAATGGCGAGTGGGCGACTATTTTTACCCTTTTGGTATGCAAGGCAAGAAAAAGCTCTCCAAATATTTTAAGGATGAAAAATTTTCGGCCTTGGCCAAGGAAAATACATGGTTGCTTTGTAATGGTGGTCATATTATCTGGATCATGGGCCGTAGAACGGATGAGCGTTACCGAATAAGAGGTAAGGCAGACGGACTTATAAAATTTACTTTTGAAAATGAATAGGTATTTCAATCTGATTTTAATTTTTTTGATCGGTTTTTCAGCGATGGCCCAAGGGTTCGGTGGCAATCAGATACTTGATCCGGTGAAGTGGGAGGGACGTGTGGAAAAGGTCTCTGATACTGAATATAACGTCATTTTTCAGGCTCAGATCGATCAGGATTGGCACATGTATTCACAATATAATCCAGATGGCGGTTCGCTGCCCTTAACCTTAGAGTTTGTAGAGCCAGAGGGCAAATATGACCTTAATGGTGATGCCAAAGAGAGCGAGACGCGGGTAGAGTTCAATGATATTTTTGGTGTTGATGAAAAATTTTGGGAAGAGGATGCTACACTGACCCAGCACCTGACCATCACAGACAGTTCTACAACCGTTGTCAAAACAATTGTTGATTATCAGGTCTGCAAAGACGTCTGTATTGCCCAGACGTATTATTTTGGTTTTGACCTAAAAAATCAAACGGCAAAGGTCTTCACCGACTATGACTCCTTTCAGGCATTTGGTGCCAAAAAACAGGAAGGCAAAACCCAAGAAAGCAAAAAAGCAAAAAAAAAAATAAAGGATGAAGCCCCAGCGTCTCGAGCTGCTAATAAAGAGCAAGAACAAAAAGGGCTATTGACCATTTTTATACTTGCCTTTTTCTCTGGGTTCCTGGCACTTTTGACTCCCTGCGTTTTCCCTATGATCCCAATGACGGTAGGGTATTTTACTAAGCAGGCCCATTCGGCTGCCGTAGGTAAGCGCAACGCGCTGCTCTATGGACTTTTTATCGTGGTGATCTATGTGGTACTGGGTACCGTGGTCACAGCCATCTTTGGTGCAGATGTGCTTAACGCGTTGGCGACCAACGTATGGTTTAATGTTGTTTTCTTCCTCTTACTGGTTGTTTTTGCGATTTCATTTTTTGGGGCGTTTGAGATCATGTTGCCCCATTCTTGGGCCAATGCGGTAGATAAACAAGCTGATCGCGGTGGCCTTGTAGGCATCTTTTTTATGGCGCTTGCCCTGGCCATTGTTTCTTTTAGTTGTACTGGCCCTATTGTGGGCACGCTTTTGGTTCAGGCTGCTTCAAGTGGCGGGGTCGCACCTATTGTTGGGATGCTGGGCTTTTCGCTGGCCATCGCTATCCCCTTTGCGTTATTTGCCCTGTTTCCCAGCTGGATGAACAGCTTGCCAAAGTCCGGCGGATGGCTGAATTCTGTAAAAGTGGTATTGGGTTTTCTGGAACTGGCACTGGCGCTTAAATTTCTGTCGAATGCAGATCTTGTGCTACAGGCGCATTTTCTGGAGCGGGAGGTTTTTTTGGCCATATGGATTGCGATCTTTGGCGGTCTGGCCTTTTATCTGTTTGGAAAAATAAAACTGGCCCATGATACTCCAAAAGGACATATTTCATCTGGGCGCCTGGTTTTTGGGCTTTTTGTCCTGGCTTTCACCATTTATATGATCCCCGGTCTTTGGGGCGCACCGTTAAAGTTGATCAGCGGTTTTCCCCCACCGATGAACTATAGCGAGGCACCTTTTGGTGTAGGATATACCAAGGTTTCCGGCAATTCTTTAGTCGCGGAGGGAGAAATGCCCGATCATGCAGAACTCGGCCCCCACCAGATTATGGCGTTTACAGATTATGATGCCGGCCTCGCTTTCGCGAAAGCAAAAAACAAACCTATATTGCTCGATTTTACGGGGCACGCCTGTGTAAACTGCCGCAAGATGGAGGAGCGTGTCTGGGGTGAGCCGCAAGTACTTGGGATTTTAAAAAATGATGTAGTTTTGATTTCCCTTTATGTAGATGAAAAAAAAGAATTGCCCGAAGCCGAGCAATATACGAGCAAAACCACGGGAAAGCGTATCCGGGATGTGGGGGATAAATGGAGCGATTTTCAGATCAAGAACTACGGGGCCAATGCGCAGCCATTTTATGTATTATTAAACGATGACGGGGAGGCGCTGAATCAACCTGTGGGCTACACACCTAATGTTGATGATTTTGAATCCTGGCTCCAGGACGGGATAAGTGCATTTTAAGGCCCTTCACATAAATGGGAATCAGCTTGTATTTAATAGGAATTAATATTTATAATAAGGAGATAATGAGAAATTGTACACATTTGTTTTTTGCCGTTTTTATTTTTCTTGGCTTTAGCCTTCACGCCCAGAAGGTAGATGTGGCCTATGTTAAGGCACATTATGACAAGCAAGAGGTTAAGATCAAGATGCGTGATGGTATTCTATTGCATACCACAATCTATTCGCCCAAGGACAAGTCTATAAAATATCCCATTTTAATGATGCGCACGCCCTATAGCTGTAAGCCCTACGGCGAAAATGCCTACAAAGACCGCATAGGGCCTAATGAATTTATGGTCAGAGAAGGTAATATCTTTGTGCAGCAAGATGTGCGTGGTCGCTGGGAAAGCGAGGGCATTTATGATAATATGCGCCCCTATATCCCCAACAAAAAGGGGAAACAGACTGATGAGGCGAGCGATACTTATGATACTATTGACTGGTTGGTCAAAAATGTGGACAATAACAATGGTAATGTGGGTATATGGGGGATTTCCTATCCCGGTTTTTATGCAACTTACTCCTTGTTGAGCCGTCACCCAGCGCTTAAGGCGGTCTCCCCCCAAGCTTCCATTTCAGACTTCTTTTTTGACGATTTTCACCATAATGGTGCCTATTTACTGAGTTATTGGCGTGCAACGGCACTTTTTGGTTATATGAAAGACAAGCCTACCCAAGAGACATGGTATAAGATGCCCGAATTGAATACAGAGGATCAATATCAGTTTTTTCTGGAACATGAGCCTCTTACCTCATTAGATACATTTTACAAAAAGGATAATGTATTCTGGCAACAACTCAAAGATCACAGTAGCTATGATGAGTTCTGGCAAAAAAGGGGGATAATTCAATATATGAAGGACATTAAGCCGGCGGTGATGTTTGTAGGCGGTTTTTTTGATGCCGAAGATCTTTATGGGCCGTTTAATACCTATAAAGCCATTGAAAAGAGCAGTAACAATTTCAATATAATCACATATGGCCCTTGGAGCCATGGCGATTGGGCCCGTGAAAAGGGACGTCAGGCCATTGGGAATGTCTATTTTGGCGACAGTATTTCGGCCGATTTTCAAAAAAATCAGGAAACCGTATTTTTCAATCATTTCTTAAAAGATAACGCGAAAGGGAGAAATCAACCTGCCCGAGGCTAAAATGTATGACACCGGTGACCGCAAATGGGATACGTACACAAGCTGGCCTCCTAAAGCGACCGAAAAACATACAGTTTATCTCGGTAAAGATCAAAAGCTGAGTGGAAAGCCTGAAGCGACTTTCAAAAATCAGTTCGTAAGCGATCTAAAAAAGCCCGTTCCCTATTCCGAAGATATTAAGATGGTCTTTACCCCTCGTAAATATATGACTGACGATCAGCGATTTGCGGCAAGACGTCCTGATGTGCTTGTCTATGAAACACCAGTTTTGAACGAGGATATGACGGTAACCGGGGAGATTATGGCAAAACTGCAAGTCGCGACCACAGGCACTGATGCTGATTGGGTCGTAAAAGTAATCGACGTGTACCCACCCGATGCCCCCGATTATGACGAGACCCAGAAATATTTAAAAATGGGAAATTATATGATGATGGTGCGCAGCGAGGTCATGAGGGGCCGGTTCAGAAATGACTTCTCAAAACCAGAACCCTTTAAGCCCAATGCCAAAACACCGGTGAACATAACTTTACAGGGTGTAAACCATACTTTTAAGAAAGGCCATAAGATGCAGATACAGATTCAGAGCACTTGGTTTCCTTTGCTCGATCTAAATCCGCAGACTTTTGTACCAAACATTTATAAAGCCAAAGCTGAGGATTTTAAAAACCAAACCCATACCATTTATGGGGATTCTGAGATTGATTTTCAGGTCCTGAATAAATAGACCTTTTTGAATACAAAAGAGCAGCATCTAAATATCTAAGTTGATTTAAACCTCACAGATTTTTACAATCTGTGGGGTTTTTTGGATTATAACATGCCCCTAGAGAATTTAGGGTTCTTAGAGTTGTGAACAATGAAATCATTTTATTGCCAATGATTTTCGCATATTATTTTCATTAAACGGATAAGAAAAAAACAGGCTCACTAAATAAGCGAATGTCATTTATCAAAGTTAATTCATCAGTACAGACCATTCCATTTCCATCATACTCGTATTATCAAATTGATTTGTTTCGCTTTTGCTAAAAATCACAATAGGAGTATAGCACTACTTTACAAATGGAAATGGAAAGCTCATAATTCTCTCACTTTTTATTTTTCCTTATATATTTAAAGAAGTTTCAAAAAGCCTCGGGTTATATATTCAGCAAATATTACTGATATAGGACTTCCCGCAACCATCTACAGGCCAAAAATTTGTTTTTAAGGAACACATATTTTGAAGATTTAAAAAGACGTTTAAAGTATATTAATATACGATTATATGTTCATAATAAATTTACAAGTATTTAATAATTTTACTAGTATAATTTAAATAATTACGTATTTAAATTTCAATTATTAGTATTTAATCATAAATAATTGATATATTTATTTTAATATCATATTTTTTAACTACTTTAGTGTTTTTATAATTAACATTAAATTAGTAGGAATTTTAATACCAATAGTATGAAATTATGTAAGATTTTATTTCTTTTTTACAGCGTTTCCCTCTTTTCCCAAGTAGGTATAGGTACTACTGAGCCTTTGGCAACTTTAGATATCAATGGTGATTTACGCATCAGGGAAATTGTTGAGGAACTGGATTTAAAAATTGCGGAGGATTCTGTGCTCGTTATTGCAAAAAATGGAACCGTAAGGCGTATTGCCGCAAAAAATATTATTAGAGCCGGATTAAAATCTGCTGTTAAGGGTGTGTTTTCGCCGGTTGTTAATACTAATCTTTCCCTTTCCCTTGGTTATGCGACAGTTCCCTTTGATGAAGAAGAATTTGACTTAAACGAAGAGTTTGATGTTGCTAGTCATCAATTTATAGCTAAGAATGAGGGTATTTATGATGTTTTTGCCCAGGTTAAAACCAACGGTGTTTTGGCGGCCTCTTCAAATTTTGGCATCAGCATTTTTAAAAACAACCAAGAAGTCTGTAAAAATTCTTATACAAATATTGGTGTATTGGGTATATCAGTCTCGTCGCCCATCAGGAGCGCAAAAGCTCTACTAAAACTTGATGCTGGTGATACCATTACGTTTAAAATAACAAGTAATTTAGTAAGCGTCAACTTACTGAGCGTAGATACCGAAAATTACTTTACCATAAATCAGATAAGATAATCACAACTTATTTGCATATCAATAGCAGATAACGGTTTTTCCAATTGCTTTTCCCGATTCCAGAATTTTGTGGGCTTCTTTAAAATTGGCTACTGTCATGCCGTGTAAAGTATTGGTTAGGGTAGATTTTATAGTGCCTTCATCAAGCAGATCTGCTATCGCATCGAGTATTTTATGCTGGGCCAGCATATCTGGCGTCTTAAACATAGAGCGCGTGTACATAAGTTCCCAGGAGAAGGTGACACTTTTGCTTTTGATTTTGTTTAATGCGACAGGTTCTGGGGAACCAGTGATTGAAGCGATATGACCTTGAGGCTTTATGAGCTCTGTACAATGATCCCAGTAAGCGTTTATATCTTGAAAATCAGCAATAAAATCCACTTCTTTAAATCCGGCCTCACGTACTTCATTGACAAGATCCTTATGATTTATAATATGATCAGCGCCATGATCAGTACACCAGGCCGCGGTCTCTTTACGCGAGGATGTGGCCAGTACGGTAAGGCCGGCAATTTTTTTGGCTAACTGGATGGCAACCGATCCTACGCCACCGGCACCCCCAATGATAAGAAGGCTCTTTCCGCTATCTTGCTCTCTGGTGATACGCATCCTGTCAAAAAAAGTTTCCCAGGCAGTAAGTGCGGTCAATGGCATGGCAGCGGCCTCGGCAATGCTGATATTTATTGGTTTGTGCCCTACAATACGCTCATCTACAAGCTGATATTCGGCATTACTTCCCGGGCGGTTAAGATCGCCAGCGTAGAACACGGCATCGCCGAGAGCAAAGAATTCCACTTCATTACCAATCTTCTCTACAATACCCACCGCGTCCCAGCCAATGATCCTGGGCGTTTCAAGTACCTGATCTTTGGCGGCGGTTTTTCTTATTTTAGTATCAACGGGATTAACCGAAACAGCTTGAATCCTTACGAGTAGATCTCTTCCTGTAGGTTTAGGGGTTTCAGTCTCAAAAGAGATAAAACTGTTTTCTTCTATAATGGGTAGTGATGTTTTAAAACCTATGGCCTTCATATCTTTTATATCTGTAATAAATTATAATCAGCTATGAATTTACGATAATCGAAAAGAGATGAAGAGTGTTTAATTCTTTTTTGGCATGAGCCAAAGAAAATCCTGTATGCGGTAGTTGTTAAAATAGAAAAACACCCCCACGTACGTGGAGATGCCTTTCACCCCTAAACTATAATTCTTGCGTTTTTTTAAAGATTATTAAAGGTTTTCTAATGTTGCAGGATAAAAGTAATAATAGGATAAAAACCATAAAAGGGGCATTTACCCCTTTTTAAATATGATAAATCTTACAAGCACTATACGATGCATTTAATAACATTATTTTTTAATTATTCTAAGATAATGCCCTTTGCCTGACCGCGAAATATTGAGATATTACTTTCATTTTAATATTTTAAAGTATCATATAATGTATGGCGAGCTATAGTAGGGCAATGTGCCGATGATATGGGTGTTGTAGTATCCTAAATGCTTATCCCACGCCTAGGTTTCAGAAAGAGAAACCTAAATTTGGGGCAAGTACTTTACTGAAACGAGTCTTCTTTTATGGTCATACCTTAACCAAAAATCGGTTAACTTTGGCGTATATCATTTGCTATAAAGCAAACAACTTGCGCAGTCATTGTAAGCTTTCGCGAAAGTATCTTATGAAAAATATTTACCTCATCCTACTCCTTTTTATGTCCCAAATAGAGTACGCACAGCTGCAGCGCGTAGAACCGCCCTTTTGGTGGTCCGGGATGCATCGCGAAAATTTACAGCTCCTTTTTTACGGACAGAATATTGCATCTTATACCGTAACCACTTCCGCGAAAGTGGAAATCAAGACCATTAAAAAGACCGATAACCCCAATTATCTTTTTATTACGATTGCTAGCAAAAATATTGAGCCGGGCACATATACTTTTCGCTTTGAGCGAAATGGGAAAAAAGCATTTACCAAAGACTACGAGTTTAAAGAGCGCCGTAAAAATTCTGCACAACGCACGAGTTTTGACAGCAGTGATATGATTTACCTGCTCATGCCCGATCGCTTTGCCAATGGCGATCCTGATAATGACTCCCAGCCCGAAGTAACCGAAAAGGCAGACCGTAGCAAGCAAGGTGGCCGCCACGGGGGGGATATCAAAGGTATCATAGATCATTTGGACTACCTTAAGGAATTGGGTGTAACAAGTCTGTGGAGTACCCCACTTTGTGAAGACAATGATCCCAGCGGATCCTACCACGGCTATGCTCAAAGTGACGTATACCGCATTGACCCACGTTATGGTACCAACGACGATTATAAAAATCTGGCCCGTGAACTGCACAAACGCGGTATGAAACTTATTATGGATTATGTGACCAATCACTGGGGCGCTGAGCATTGGCTTATTAGAGATTTGCCTGACTATAATTGGATTCACCAGTTCCCCGGCTATGCAAATAGCAATTACCGGCAGACGACACAGTTTGACCCAAATACCTCTGCGATAGATAAAAGGTACAACGAAGACGGTTGGTTTGTTAAATCTATGCCAGATTTGAACCAGGGCAATCCTCTGGTGTTGAATTACTTGATCCAAAATGCGATCTGGTGGATAGAGTATGCAGATCTTGATGGCCTACGCGTGGATACCTATTCTTATAACCAGAAAGAGGGCATAGCAACCTGGACCAAAGCGATAACGGATGAATATCCAGATCTCAACATTATGGGTGAGGTCTGGGTAAACGAAAGTGCGCAGGTCGCTTACTGGCAGAAAAACAGTAAGATTGGGGCGATACAAGGATTTAATTCCCATTTGCCCACAGTTATGGATTTTCCGTTGTATGACGCATTTACAAAAATGTTCAATGAACGCTCCAACTGGGACACCGGAATAATCAGGGCTTATAATAATTTTGTAAATGATTTTCTCTATCCAGATATAAAAAACGTTCTGATTTTTGCCGAAAATCATGATACACAGCGTATAAATACGACCCTAAATGGAAGCCTGGACGATTATAAACTGGCCATGACGCTGCTCGCAACCACGCGGGGAATTCCGCAGTTATATTACGGCAGTGAAATTGGGATGCAAGGCGACAAGGGAAAGGGTGACGGGGATATACGCCGTGATTTTCCCGGGGGCTGGGCGGGAGATAAAAACAACGCCTTTACCGAAAAGGGCCGAACGGCAGAGCAGCAGGCCTATTTTAGCTTTACGCGAAAGCTTTTTAATTGGAGGAAAACGGCACAGGCCGTTCACTGCGGCCAGTTATTGCATTATGTCCCTGAAAAGAATGTGTACGTGTATTTTCGCATTTTGGATAATAGTAGGGTGATGATTGTGCTCAATAGCAATGAGGATGCCCAAACTTTTAATCTGGACCGTTTTGCAGAGGGCCTTGACGGAAGGGTTTCTGGTACGGATATACTTTCTGGAAAGAAAATAAAATTGGGAAAAAAACTTAAAGTGGAAGCAAAGAGTTCAATGGTAATTGAGTTGCAGCAATAAAGTTAAACGTGAAATGGAGTTCACTGGTTTTAAACCGTGAAATCTGTATTAATGCACTTGATTTTAGGGCTGTTATAGGTATATATTCTCGCCTTTGCGGAAATGAATATAAGCTTTATGAAAAAAAACATACTCCTAATTACCGTTTACATCTTCTTTTCCGCTTGCGGAAACCCATCAAAATTTGACGAAAATCAACTTATGAATAAGAAAAACCCTCATAAAGAGGTCATTTACCAAGTATTTACCCGATTGTTCGGCAACACAGAGACCGCAAACAAATCGTGGGGCACCATTAAAGAAAATGGTGTGGGCAAATTTGCCGATTTTACCCCAAAAGCGCTCGAGGAGATTAAAAATCTCGGGGCGACCTATATCTGGTACACGGGCGTTCCCCACCACGCGGTAATCACAGATTATACTGCTTATGGCATCTCAAATGATGACCCTGATGTAGTAAAGGGCCGTGCCGGTAGCCCTTACGCCGTGAAGGATTATTATCAGGTAGATCCCGATTTAGCCGTAGATCCCACTCAACGCATGGCGGAATTTGAGGCTCTGATCAAACGGAGTCATGATGCAGGGCTCAAGGTCATTATCGATATTGTACCCAATCACGTAGCCCGTAAGTATGAAGGTCTTAACAACCCAAAAGGCGTTACCGATTTTGGTAAGGAAGACGACACTTCGGTCGCTTACACAAAAAACAATAATTTTTATTATATCCCCGGTCAGGCTTTTAAAGTACCAGAGTGGAAAGGTGGGTACCAACCTTTGGGAGGAGATCCTAATCCGGGCACTGATCACCACTTTATGGAAGATCCTGCAAAATGGACCGGGAACGGTGCACGTGACGCCCAGCCCGATACGAATGATTGGTATGAGACTGTAAAAGTGAACTATGGTGTAAAACCCTATGGGGATACAGATTTTGAACATCTCCCGGAGGATTTTAGGCAAAAGGGATATCAGCAACATTACGCATTCTGGAAGGACAAAGAAGTGCCATCATCCTGGATAAAATTTAGGGATATCGCTCTTTTTTGGATAGAAAAAGGAGTGGACGGATTCCGTTTTGATATGGCTGAAATGGTGCCTGTGGAATTCTGGAGCTATATGAATTCGACTATAAAAATGGTGAATCCTGAAGCTTTTCTTCTGGCCGAAGTTTATAACCCATCACTTTACCGGGATTATATCGACCAGGGGAAAATGGATTATTTGTATGATAAAGTACAGTTATATGATACCATAAAACACATCATGCAGGGCCACGGTAGCACGGATGCGATTGCCCCGATCATACAGGACCAGAAGAATATTCAGCAGCATCTGCTTCATTTTTTGGAAAACCATGATGAGCAGCGTATAGCAAGCCCAGAATTTGCAGGTGATGCTAATAAGGGAAAACCAGCAATGGTGGTCTCATCTACGATCAGTACTTCGCCTACGATGGTCTATTTTGGTCAGGAACTCGGCGAACCAGGCGCGGAAGATTTAGGTTTTGGTGATCCGTCTCGTACCAGTATTTTTGATTATGGGAGTGTTCCTACGGTACGCCGTTGGGTAAATAACAAGAATTTTGACGGTGGTCAGAGTAGCCCCAGCGAACTGGAACTTCGGGATTTTTATAAAAGACTTCTCAATTTCACGGTCAAGAGCCCGGCTTTAATGGGTCAATATGCCGATATTCATGCCTATAACCGCCAGCATACCGAGTGGTATAATGATAAGGTCTATTGTTTTGTACGCTTTCACGAAAGTGAAAAACTTATTATTGTTGCCAATTTTGACCCAACTGATACTTTTGGTTTCGAGCTTCAAATTCCAGAAAATATCATTGATATATGGAGGCTACAAGAGGATGTGTACAACTGTAAGGACCAACTTTATGGTAAAAAGACAGGCGTTTTAAAAATCAAAGATGGAAAGGGACAAATGCGCGTGGATATCAAACCGCTGCAATCCTTTATTTTTAAGGTGGGGAAGAGCTAGATTGTCTGGTCATTTAAGACAGGTGCATTTATCAATTGGGAAATGCTCCGCGTTAAAAATTTGGTAATGAAAATATAGCTGTTAATTAATCGCTATATGCATCTAAGCGCCTCATATTGTTTGCAGAAGGCTAATAAACTGGCTGATAAATCCGAATTTTTATCGAATTAATGTCCTTAAGTTACAGTGAAAATTAGAGGTATGTTAGCAAAACTCACTCAATGGATTTTGCAAAATAGAACTGTATTTGAAATTCCTTATCAAACTGAATTTATCAAGCCCTAAATATTCAGCTACTTGATTTAAAAGCGTAAATATTTTGCGATAAGTGATCAGCAAATATGTAAAATTCAAAAAAAAAAGGAGCCACTTTAAATGGCTCCTTTTTACTATTTATAAATTGTGATTTTAACTTACAGGAAAACCCGTTTGATTTAAATTAAAGGTTTTATCGGTTGCTGATAAGAAGCCTTTCACGGTAAGTGTTTCCATTGTCATCTTCAATTCTTAGTAGGTACATTCCCGATTCTAGAATTGGCAGGTTCATTTCTAATTTGTTCTTCTCTTCTCCCGAAGCAGATTTAAAGAACTGGATGATGCGTCCGCGGGAATCAATCAAGGTTATCTGAGTGATTTTTACCGGAGCGTTCCTGATTTCTACTGTCACCACTGGTTGATCCGATGTTTTAGGATTGGGGTAAACGAAAACCTCAGGATCACCTTCTTCAGCGGGCAGCACATTAACCGTAACTTGAGAAACGTCACTTTGGCCTTGAGCGTTTGTAACTTTTAAGTTCACAATATAAACACCTGGCTCAGTAAACATGTGTACAGGGTTTGCAAGATCTGAAGTGGTGCCGTCTTCAAATTGCCAATAAGCTTGCAGACCATCTTTTACAATATCAGTAGGATTAATGCTAAAATCAAAATCTACCTCAAGGTTTGCCGGTCCTTCTAATGGAGAACCTTCAGCCTGCGCAATGAACTGCGGCCCCTGTTTTATGCTCACTTGGTCAAATATTGCTTTGGTCAAATTACCATCTTGGTTGGAGGTAACCGCCATTCCCAGATAGATCGTGTCGCCCATCTCGATAACCTGAGAAGAGATAGGTGTCCAGTTTTTATTATCAAGCGATACTGAGGCTTTGATGATATTGCCGCTACGAACCAATTTTAGGTAATAGGGCAGACCAGATTCTATGCTACTTACCTCAGAACTTTGAGTCGCTGAACCTTCAGCAGTCCTGTACTGGAACAAATGCCCAGTCTTGTCATCACCTAGAGGATTGGCCTCTACGGCAAGCATGGCATGTGCTGCATTCGGGGTCAGGTCACTGCGCATCATGATACCTGCCTTAGCCATAGGATCAGTTTTTGCTAAGCCCTGTAACCTGGCGATAAGCACACCATCACCGGTCAAAGTCTGATATACGAAATGAAATTTATCATCAGTTCCCGAAACATCGTTGCCAGTTGCATTGATCTCAAAAGTACCATCATTGTAACAGGTAGATCCAGCAGCAGTTACCTCACCGATATCTTTGGCCGTCCATGGATCAGGCGCAGGCATACATTCTGTATTTGGCGTATTAACCGTGATCTGCAGGGTTGCAGTGTCTGAAAGGTTATCAGCGTCTGTTACGGTCAGCGTCACGTCATAAATACCCCCTTTTGAGAAGGTGTGGTCAAAATTTTCTGCTGTAGAGAGCTCCTCACCATTTATTTTCCATGAATAGCTTTCAATACCTATATCATCTGTAGATTCTTCACCTGTAAAAGATACATCGAGTGGTGCATTTCCCTGGCTTACGTTAGAGGTCGCGATTGCCGTTGGTGCAATTCCATTTGGATTGGTAACCTTTATGTTAAGGGTATCTGCGTCTGTAAGACCATCGGCATCAGTCACCGTTAAAGTAACCTGATAATTGCCCAAGTTCTCAAAAGTATAAATAAAATTAGGTGCTGTGGAAACTTCGTTTGTATCGATTTTCCAAGAATAGCGCTCTATGTCTACATCGTCATTTGACTTTTCACCTTTAAAGGAAACTTCTAGCGGCAGGCTACCTTCAGTAACATCAGAAGTTGCCACTGCCACAGGGGCCTGGTTGCCAGCCCCTATTTCAGTTACTTCTATATTAAGGCTGTCAACATTGCTTAAGCCCTCTACATCCGTAACCTCAAGGCTTACAGAATAATTTCCTATTTCAGTAAACTCATTTGTGAAATCGGCCTGATCAGAAACACTTACTCCGTCGATCTTCCAATCGTAGCTCACAATCCCTTTATCATCTGTAGAATTACTGCCCACAAAATTCACATTCAGTGGTGCGGCACCTTGCTGTATATCTGCGGTGGCCAAGGCTGTTGGCGCCTGATTGGGGGAAGCTACACCCAGAATCTCAATCGCTGAAATCTTGGGTTGATCCTTACCACCAACATCACCGAGTGCAGAAAGATCAATATTAAGGATTCGGTCTTTGACGGTTATTGTAAATGTTTTAGTAACCGGGGTCTGAGGCCCTACATCAGCAAAGATGTCATAGTTGTTAAGAGCTAAAGAATCTTCAATGGAAACATCAAAAATGCGTTTTTCAGCTCCTCCGGTGCCTCCGCCATTAGCCCCAAAGTAGATTTCTGCGAAATGCAAAACGACTGTATACTTACCATTGGGTACCGGTACGGCATATCCAAAAGTAGGTGGGTCGGCACTGCGCTCACTCTGATAAAGATCAGGCACAGTGGCTTTTGTATTGGTAAAAGTTTTGCCGGTCGTGAAATAGGTATCAGCTATAAACTCCTTATCTTCATAGGTAAGTGTGGGTCCCCCGGCATTGATGCGTATGGCAAAATCCTCTGGTCTTCCAGGATCCTGAACATTTATATTCACGGTGTCCATAGATTCAAGTCCCTCACGGTCTGTGACAGTGAGAATCACATCATATGTTCCTGGGTCTTTAAAATTATAGTCAAAGTCAGCCTTGGTTGAAAGGCTTTCACCGTTAAGGGACCAATTGTATGCGGTAACACCTTCATCATCGGTGGATTTATTTCCTGTAAAGGAAACGGGCAATGGTGCATAACCTTCAGTAGGGGTCCCTGAAGCAATTGCCTTGGGTGCCTTGTTTACCGGTTTTCCACTTACAACCTCAAGTGCTGAAATCATGGGGAAATTAACGCCTCCTACCTCAGCATCAGAAGATAGATTTAAGTTGATGACACCATCCTCAACATCTATAACATATGTTTTTTCTACAGGCTTTTGAGAGCCAACATCTTTTGTGATATCATAATTGTCTAATACAAGCTTATCCTCTAGATTGACATCAAAAACACGTTTACCGATTCCGCCGGGGCCTCCACCATTGGCACCCCAGTAAATTTCAGCAAAATGCATGGTTACGGTATAAAGGCCATTGGGAACGGGGATGTTATATCCAAAGTTCTTTGCATCGCTTCTCTCCGTTTTGAAAAGAGTGGGTACGGCGGCAGAATTATTGGTAAATGATTTACCATTTTTAAAATAGGTGTCCGTAACAAATTCTTTATTGTTGTAGGTTTCGGTAGGACCTCCTGCGTTGATTTTAAGAGAAATGTCCGCCAAAGATCCTTTTTCAGAAACTGTGATTGTCGCAACAGAAGTGGTTGTTATCCCGTTGAGATCTGTAGCTTTTACATTTATCGAATACGGGTTTTCTGACCCCGTTGGCGGATTGCCAGAAAATGTTCCTGTTAAAGAATCAAAGGTCAACCACGCAGGTAAAGGAGAACCATCCTGCATTACTGCGGAATAAGTAAGTTTATTACCAGGATACCCTTCATCAAAAGCGTAAGTCACATCATAGGTAAAGGGTGTTTCTGCTTCAGCAAAATAAGGTGCTATATCAGAACTTGTAGGCACTTCCTGAGGACGGATGTTTGTAAAATAAAAGGTGTCGTCATTCCAATCACAGTTGGCCGATCCTGCTCCACAACCATTCTGTACATAATCTTGTAGGGCAATATACTCGTTGGGTACCACTTTTCCATCTCTGTCAATAACCTTATAAACACGAAGACCCAGAACTGCAGGATTTCGCCCATTAAGGTTATTACCGCCAGTGTTCAGGTAGCCTTCAATGGCAATCCTAAAAGGTTCGGTAATTCTAGTGGCAGAATCGCTATTGAGCTGACCGCTGGTATTTGCAGGTAGGAGCGATTGGTAATAATCTTTTGATTGAGTTGCGCTCACACCACCTACAGTACCTGTGCCATTGACTTGAACAAACCGAGCATTGGCCGTTGTGTAGCCGTGCAGTCCAGACATTTGTATGACATGTATGGGTGCGGATGGGTCTGCCTGTACAAATGATTTTGCCAAAATAAGGTCACCTTCGTATCCCGCGATTATATTGCGCGCTTTGGGCGCAAATGAGGTAGGATGTGTAGGTTTGGTATTGGGAGGGGTAATAGTGCCCTGGTCATTAACAATACTCTGCATATTGGTCTTAAATCCAAATGCATTAAATACCTGCTGTGCACTGACCTCATCACTGATCCCGTTGCCATCCTGTTCTGGCTGGGGTGAGAAGGCACCATGAAGCGTGGCGGTAGATAAAGAACTGTTATCTGCATTGGTTTTAAGACTTATGGTCTCTTTGAAAAGCTTATTAAGACCATTTGTAGTGGCACCAATGAAAGTAAGTTTAAGGTCTTTATGCTTTCCGGGCGCAATGCTGAGGGGGAGCGTACTGCCAGAACTGTCTGAATCCAGAATCTCGTACCTGTAACTTGTAGTATCGGAAACTGTAATAGCTGAAACTACCAGGTTCGAAGTCCCCGTATTATTGATCCTCATTACATTGGAATCATGGAACTTGGTGCCCGCATACCTAATTTTTCCTAATCTTGAAAAGGTATAATAATCATCAGCTGGAAAAGCGCGCTGTGTTCCGGGTATTTTGGTCATATTTTCTACAAAAACTGTTGCTCCGGATGCCTGCTCCACACTGAAATTATATTTATTGGTGGTTGTATTGCCATTGGAATCTGTGGCAGTTGCGCTTAGCTGATGACTGCCCACTTGGGCAATAGTCAATGGAGCGGTATATTCTACATCGGCATTGCCATCAAGTGAATAGGTTATCGAGGCGATTGAACCATCTGAAGTTGCGGCCTCAGCACTCAAGGTCACTTTTACACTTCCTCTATAATTATCAGGTTCATTAGTAATACCATCAAAGGTCGCTGTAAGTGTGGGAGGTCTCTGGGTTTCATCCTGTGGTGCTATGCGTAGATAATCTATTTTGGCATTAACACCTCCCTGACCAAGCGAGAGACGCATGAGGCCATCAGTAACGGTCACGAGTTTTGTATCCTGATACGTGTTGCGACCACTCGAATCGTTTTGCTCGTCAAAGGAGATTACATTCGTACCATTTACATTGAGTACATGGTTACTGTCTGAATAATCGGGATCACCACCTACGCTTATATTCACATAGTATGAACCGTTAGGAATACTGAAAACCCAATCTCTTGTAGGGTATAAATCTTGGCTTCGGTGCCCTATAAGGTTAAAGGTATGCACCAACACATCGCGATCACTAGGGGTGTTCCTGTTTCTTCCGTTCATCTCCGCACTAGCGGGGGTAAGTGTTCCTGGCTTAACCCAACCATAGGTAAGGTCGCCATTCACCGTGGTCTTAAGACCATAAGGGCTGCCAAAGTCATCTACATAACCGTTTGGGGAAACTTCCTTGTCATCTATATCCTGAAAGTTGAACTGATAGGCATAATTAAGTTCACCGGTAACCGTTAGACTCACCTGCAGTACTGCGCTCGAATAGTTTTTCGCGGAAGCAGAAATAGTTCCCGTATAAGAGCCTGGCGCCAATGCCGCTGCATCTATGTTAAAGTCCATTGGCTCGTTGAGTTTCACGTTCTGCGGTAGCACGATCCAAGGTTGCGATGTTTTTAACTGAATGTCACCAGGGCTGATGGCGCCACTGGAGCTCAAAGTTATTTTAGCGCTGTTGCTTGGGGTACCATTGTTCTTGATCACATTAAAATTAATCTCTTCCTTATCAAAGCTTAGGGAAAGATCTCCTTGGTTATAAGGAAGCACATTACTGATCACGAACATATAATCCTGATAATCCCCGTTATCTGCATCTTCAAAAGTTACCAGATAGCTGTTCTCAACAGCGTTGGCGTTTCTGTCCTTAACAGCATAAGTGCGCACCCTATGGGATACGTCTCCTTTATTAAGTGCATCTTGGGTATAACTGTAACGTTCAAAATAGTTGGAATACAAGTAAATGCCAAATAATCCACCCTTTGGATCAAAAGACGTTGTACCCGATTTAAGGGGTGGGTAAATGCGTTGGGAATTTGCTTCACCGGTGTCGAGAACGCCAACTTGATTGCGAGCGAGGTCACCCTCATTGGTGTACCAACCGAAAGGAAGTTCTTCGGCAGGGGAATAGCGGCCTACCGGTGTAATGGTTACCGGAGCATCTGTAGCTTGAATCCATTGCTGAAATTTGGTTTCTTCTCCTTTTGGAGTGTTAGATGTATCTGTGGTGAGCGTTGTCCAGCCTACATTAATGCCTAATCCAAGCGTGTTTACAATATCCTGTAAAGGGGGCTCGGTATCACCACCAAAACCTTGTTTCTTGAGTGCAAAAAGTCCTATTTCATAATTGGGCTCTGTAACGCTATTATTTGCAAATACAAGCTTGGCATCCTGATAGCCAAGATTATCTGTATTTACATCAGGCGCATAGGTCACGGAATAAGTGAGCTGTTCTCCTGGTTGTAAAGTCTGGGCCCCGGCAGGGGTTATGCTCTGGAACTGATCTGCAAAGTTACCTTGGAGAGCAACGCTGCTTATATTCAGCGCACCTTCGCCATCATTCGTGATCGTCACCTTTTTTGTTTGGGTTTTTGGCCCTTGGTCATTGATCACAGTTTCAAACAGAAGTTCACTCTCGTTTGAAGCAATTAGTGGACTTTTAGTTGCAGGCTGCTTGGCTCGCAATAAAGTCAATCTTGCTGTACCGTCATTATCCCGGTCGTATTCTGAGACATAAAGATTACCTGTTTTTGTGTCTTCGATAACATCTAATGGATCATCAAATCCGGAGAGTCCTGAAATATCAGAATATACAGCACCAATATCACCATTACTACTTGGTTCCATAGCCAAAATATCATCCTGGCCACTGAAACGGGTAACCATAATGAGTCCTTTTAATTTTCCGCCAAAGGCATTGCTTTTGTATTCGATGACACCATCGGGAGACTTGTTAAAGCCAAAATCATATGCAGGTTCCATATAATTGGGATCCGGCCCTATACTTGAAGAATATTTTTTTACATCTACATGGGAACCACTTGCCTGGCCGGGAAGTCCACTATAAGAAGTGCCGCCATGATTAAGCACAAACTCACCTCGATAGGGGTTGGGGTGACCATTGTACGTTCCTCCCTTAGTTTTAAACAGCCAGTCTTTTTGAGTCTCGCCGCCAACAACGCTGGGTGCGGCAGGTACATTGGTGCGGCCATCTAGGCGGCGGGCCAATGCATATTTGCTAGTGGCTGGTGTTATTGGAGAATTATTATTGTTGCCGGCAGTTCCATTTGTAGGCAAATACAACCAACCGTTGGAATGCCATAAAAGATCATATGCATTACGAATACCTGTGGCAAAAATAGTAAGTGGAGAATTTGTGGCATAAGGGTTATAGGTGCCATCACTCATTTTTGTACTATTGGCTGGAGCATTATTTATCACGCTGATATCGCTGGTAGTGTAAGCGTCCAAAGGTAGGTTTGCGGGCATTTTTCCGAGATCAAGCCTTAAGGTGGCGCCAGACAGAAGACGTTCTTTACGCATTCCCCAAACGGGATCAGGATCGCCACCGGCAGTATTACTGCCCTGGCTGATATACATAACTCCTTGCTTGTCAAATATGATACTATTGGTAAGGTGGTCTTTTTTTGACCTTGGCAAATGTATTACCATATCCTGCACCTTAGAAAGCTTAGGGCCGCTAAGACGCGTAAGCACACCATCCCATTCTGGTCCATCGGTAACAGAGGCCATACTGTGGGTTACATAAGCAATCAGGTTATCTGCCGTTGATGCTGGATCAAATACAAGACCGATGATTATCCTATTGTTATTGTTCCTTGGACCGTTTACAGGATCCGGTGCTCCGTTCAGTTGTGGTGATAATACCTCGAGATTGGCCAGAGTACCGTCTGGAAGAATATCCCAGCGCTGTATTTTTCCATCTGATTGAAAGTCACCTAAGGTACTGGCATACAGTTTCCCATCGGGTCCGATCACAAGGCTTGAAAATAATTGGTTCTTGGTGCCTTCGCCCAATCCTTCGCCACCAAGTACCTTAGTAAACGCCACTCCTGAAAGGTCTCTTGATGGTGGTGGGTCTACATTTTCTGCACCAGTGGTGAACGTGGATTCAAAGTCTAAAAAAGGCAGACGATCGTTAAGGTCTCCGATCCTGTTTGCCTCAATATTCTTAATGCGGAATGCATATGTTGTATTTGCCTTTAACTTATTAGTAGGAGTTAGCGTGATCGCATCGCCGCCACCAGTATCATTTGCATTCGATGGCAAGAGTACTTCGTTACCATTATCTGTTATTTCAAAAAGTTGGACGTTACCAGCGGTCGTGTTTTTGTCCAGTTCATATCCGTCTGGAACCCGTATTTCAACATTAATTTGAAAGCCTTTGATGGGTACATAATCCGCTCTATTCTTAGGTGTTACATTTGTAAAAAAGGGGAGTTCTTTCTCAGTGGGTCTAAGTTCTACAAAATCGATTTTAGTATTAAAACCGCCAGTTGCATCAATACTCAACTTTCCATCATTTACACCTACCATTGCCGTTACTTGCTTAAACCTTGTGGCAGCACCCTGTGCACCGGTGGGTTTAAAGTTGTCTATGAAGGTAACATCTTCAACGTTGATGGTGTGAGATGGAGTTTCTGATTGTTTAGTATCAACTAGAGGATCCCCAACCCCCAAGGTGACTTGGTATGTGCCATTAGGAACTTCCATTTCCCATTTGGCATTAGGTAGATAATTTGAAGATGAAACATTACTGATGTTGCCATATTGCATGTGGATCAGTGTATTCTGTAAAACGCTTACACCGGCTACTTGTCGATCCCTCGAATTATCACTCAGATCTGCCGGTTTATTGGTGTCGGCATTGAGCCAGCCATAGCTGTATCCATTAGATTTAGTACTATATGGTAAACCTGTATCATTAAAATACCCTGCCGGTACAGCCGATGAAGTAGTGGCAAAATTGACTTTTATTGCATTTGTATCTGGCCCCGAGGGTTCCACATTGCGAATGATGAACATATAATCTTGGTAGTCGCCATTTGTTGCATCCTCAATAGTGACAAAATAACTGTTGGGCACAATATTGCCTTGGCGATCCTTAAGAGGATAGGTGCGTGTTCTATGCGCTACACCATCAGTGTTAAATTCATCCTGGCTATAATTGAATCTATTAAATGAGTTTGAATAAACGTATAAGCCAAATACAGATGTCCCGGGATTGAAGTTTGCGGTGCCAGACTTTAAAGTGGGATATAGACGTTGTGCATTAAGTAGCCCATCATTAACAACTCCTACTTCGTTGGGGGTTATTTTACCATTTGTATTGGTGTACCATCCAAAAGGCAGTAACTCAGCGGGGGAGTACCTTCCAACTGGAATTATATTTACGCTGGTTGCCGTAGAGGTTTTTTTCCAAGTACTGATATTTACCTCCTCTCCTTTAAGGTTAGCATCCGTTGAAGTTGTAAGGCCTGACCATCCCACGTTTATATTAATGCCCAACGTTTTTACAACGTCGTTAAGAGCGGGTTCGGATGTACCCTCAAGACCAGATTTTTTCAGACCAAAAAGCCCTATTTTAAGCGTTGGCTCACTGCTATCGTTGCTAGAGATTTCCAGTGCCGCTGGCTGATAACCCAGATCACTATTATCAAGTTCTGGCGCATAGGTTACCGAATAGCTCAATGAACCTCCAGGAGCAATGGTCTTTGGCTCTTGAGGAGCAGCGCTAAATTGTGATGCGAAAGCCCCTGTGATTTTGAGCTGCGTGATAGTGAGTGGCGCATCTCCCGTATTGCTAATGAGAAAAGAGTTAGTTTGAGAGTTAGCCGCTTGTTGGTTTGTGACTACCTCAAATATAAGCTCATTTTCGCTACTGGAAATAGCGGGTCCAGCAAAAGAATTTAAACTGCGATTACCCGCATCGTCACGATGTAGTACCCGATTGGGGTGGGTAGGAACAGTGGCCGTAACATTAAAAGAAGTAAAAATGACAAAAAAGCCTGTAAACAATAAAAGGTAGGCCAGTGCAGGAAAAATCCTAAAATAGTTTTTTGTAGTCATAAGACAGTAATAATATGTTTGGGTTTTATCCAGAATCCATACGTAAAAAGAGCTCTTGGGGTTTCGTGGAAATATATTCACAGGTATTGCTAATACTTCCCTCATACATCCCATTTTAGGTATGAAAAATGTTCGCCAAAATTACACTTTAAATATTAACTTTTATTCCATTCATCTGTTTTTGTGATTTTAACGCCAAAATTCGCAGATCGTGGGTATTTGGTCTTTATTTTTGGAGTGTATAGCTATATTTGTTTATTAAAATAAACCTTTTAACTATTATAACAATTTTGATTTTTACTTAGGATTGGGCTTGCAAAATAATTTTTTTACTTTCATAAGATCCGATATATAAACTATTAGGTGAAATGCAAGGTTTTTTAAGCTCTTTATTAATGTTGGATCTTAAATGTAAAACTGGGATTGTAATTTTATATTTAGGGTAATATATAAATGAGGTTTCTCTTTAAAATCTTATTTTGCGCACGCTAACCAAATGTCCCGAAGTGCAAGGCGGCATAAATTGAAAGTACTAATGAATGTATTGATAACATCTGCAGGTAAACGTGTTTCTCTTGTAGAAATGTTTCAGAAAGAACTCTCGAGCATCGATCCCTCTGGTAAAGTAATGACCACAGATGCAAATCCTTCCCTTTCCGCTGCATGTCACGTTTCTCCGCATTATTTTAAAGTGCCGAAGATCGACGAGAAGGATTATATAACAACCATGCTCAAAATATGCAATGATCATGATATTAAGCTGTTGATTCCCACAATTGATACTGAACTTTTGATCTTGGCAGAAAACAGAAAAATCTTTAGTGAAATCGGCACTGCGGTGGTGATTTGTGATGTTGAATTTGTAAAAAAATGTAGGGACAAAAGGTTGATCCACAATTTTTTTAGTGAGCATGGAGTTGAGGTTGCTAGGGAATTTGATAAAAATAATTATGAGTTGCCCTTATTCATCAAACCTTCTGATGGTAGTAGGAGCGAGGATATTCATCTCATTAAAGAAAAACACCAGCTAAGTAAAAGGTTTATAAATGAAAAGCGGTTCATGTTTTTAGAATATTTAAGTCCAGAATATTATGATGAGTTTACCTGTGATCTTTACTACACCAAAAGAGGTGTTCTTAAATGTGCAGTACCCAGAAAACGCATTGAAGTTAGGGATGGTGAAGTCAACAAAGGGCTTACGCAAAATAATATTCTGGTTCCCTATATCAAGGAAAAATTGAGTAGAGTAAAAGGTGTCCGGGGGTGTCTAACCTTTCAGTTTTTTCTGGAAAAGGAAGGTGACCGAATTGTGGGGATTGAGGTGAACCCGCGATTTGGTGGGGGCTATCCACTAAGCTACCTTTCAGGAGCCAATTATATCAAATGGATCCTCGAGGAATATATACTGGATAAATGCATTGATGATAAGTTTGATTCTTGGGAAGACAACCTACTTATGTTGAGGTATGATAAAGAAATTCTAGTGCATGGACATAAAGGTTGACGCACATACTACAATAGTCTTCGATCTTGACGATACTCTCTATAAAGAAATTGATTTCTTACGATCTGCATATAAAGAAATTGCCCAATCCATTGATCAAAAAAACTGGCATATCCTATTTGGCTATATGTTTGCCCTTTACCAAGAAGGGCAAAATGTTTTTGAAATCTTGTCTCAGAAATACGGTGGTGATGTCCGGCAGCTTATAGAGCAATATAGAAATCATAAACCTGTTATTTATCTTGCCAATGGTGCAACTGATCTGATAAAAAGCATCAAACATAAAGAAGGAAAACTTGCTATCCTAACTGATGGAAGATCTTTAACTCAACTTAACAAAATAAGAGCACTTGGGCTGGATAATACCATTGATCAATTCTTTATATCTGAAGATCTGGGAACTGAAAAGCCTCATGAAAACAACTTTAGGGCAATCGAAAATCATTTTGCAACCCGCAATTATTGGTACATTGCAGACAATTTTAAGAAGGATTTTGTGACTGCTAAGGCTCGAAATTGGAATACGATCGGACTTATCGATAATGGGCTCAATATTCATCACTATTCTCCATACTATCTACTAGCAAACCACAAGCCTAATTATTTAGTTATGGATCTCACTGAGATTAAAATTAAATGAGTATAGGATAACGTTTAAGTATAATATCTTAAACTATTGAATCTAAAGAGGTTTGATTTTGTCGATTATTTTCAAATAGAATATGATCAATGATTAATTTTTAGAAGTTATAACAGGATTTTCTTCTGAAAATTTAATCGAAGTTACTAAACGAATCTAATACTTTCACTAAACTTATGACAATCTCAAAATTTACCATAAACTTGGCATGTCTCCCATAGTTTCCGTAACTCACTCTTACTTGCCTTTATCACCGTATCCGTATCCATAACCATATCCATAACCGCCTTTGTAATCGGTATCGTTAAGTAGCACGGCCATATTGTTCAATCTCTTTTCACGATAAAGCCCTTCAGCAATAGGCAATAATCTTTTATCTAAGTAATCCGCCCGTATTACATAGATGGCAGTATCTGCGTATTTACTTATTAAAAGAGTATCTGTGACGAGGTGCACTGGTGCTGTATCCACAATAATATAATCGTACCGTTCCCTTAGATAATTAAATAATTCGTCTACTTTTCTGCTTTCCAATAGTTCTGTTGGGTTGGGTGGGATAGGTCCAGATGCGATAATATCAAAATTGATATGCTCGGTGATATTCTTTAGAATGATCTGGTCAATGGCTAGATTTTTGTCAGTTATAAAAGAAGTGAGACCAGGGGTATTCTTTCCTTCCGGAAGATTGAAGATCTCATGAAATTTAGGATCCCGAAGATCACTCCCAATCAAAACTACTTTTTTGTCAGAAGCCGACAGTACCTTTGATAAATTAGCCGATACAAATGTTTTTCCTTCCCCGGAAATTGTTGAGGTCAGAAAAATAGTCTTTCCTTTTTCGGTATGAATGCCAGCCATTAAAAAGTTGAGGTTGGTTTTTAAAATCCTAAAGGATTCGGCAAGCGGCGAGCGGTCTGTTTTACTTATAAGATGAGTATGCTTGCCCTTTACTTTTGGAATATCCCCAATGATGGGTGTACTTAGTACTCTCTCTAGATCTTCCCTTGAACGTACTTTAACATTAAGGAGTCCTCCCATATAAATAACTATAAAAGGCAGAAAAAGCCCGACAAATACTGACCCAATGTAAATCACCTTTTTAGGAGGCGAAATGGATTCAGAGTTGGTCGCTATTGCAGGATCGATGACCCTTGCGTTCTCGGTGGTCACACCGCTGGATATCTCGGCCTCTTCTCTTTTTTGCAACAGATAGAGGTAAAGCTGCTCTTTTATAGTAGATTGACGCTCGATCTCGTTCAATGCCTGTTGTTGCTGGGGTGCTGCATACATCTTGTTGCTAAAGGTTGCATTTTGCGTCTCTAAGCTTTTCAATTTGATGTTTATGGTCTGCTCCAAGTTGCTCAGGCTGGCAAGCATTGTTGTGCGCAGATCGCTCAATTGGTTATCTATATTAATCACCGTAGGGTTTTGCTCGGTTGAATTCTGCAATAGCCTGTCCCTCGTATTAACCAATTTGTTATATTCTCCCACAAGACTCGTAACCCCTGGATCTGAAAAACCGGAACTATAGGGAACAATCTGATAGTTTGCACCAGCTTTTACAATATTGTTCTTTAAGGAGGTAACGATGTCAAGTTCTGCCCTTTGAGCAGCGATTTCTTTGCTGGCCTGTAGGTTACTTTCGGCCATACGCTGTGTTTGCGAATTGATATCAATGCCCAGACCCTTGCTTGACTTAAAATTTGCAGCATCCGTGTCAACCTCTGAGAGGTCTGAGTTTACTAGCGAGATACGATCGTTGATAAAGGAAGCTGTTTTTCTTGAGACTTTTTTACTGTCTTCTTGTGCGGCAAAGTTGTACTGCTGTATAAGGGTGTTAACAATCTCTTTAGCTTTCTCCTCCACCGGATCTTTGAGCGAAACCTGTAGCACGGAAGGGCTATTTTCGACAGGTTCTATTACGATGCGGTCTCGATAATATTCAGAAACGAGCTGTAGCGGTGTTATCCGAACTTCGATGTTCTTTCCTATATTAGTTGTAAAATCTTCGCGATGTGGGGTAATTATTATTTTCCCAATTGATGTTTCTAAAGCATTCCCAAAGGCATGCTTTGTGAGTTTCTCATCGTCCCCCTCACTAAACTCAAATTCCAGTTTAGATAAAATATGTACATTAAAAACCTTGGATGTCGAATATAGTGTGGAATCTGCGTCGATATAATTGATTTCCAGTATACTTTTTGGGTAATTTTCAGTCTTGATTACTTTGCCCTCGCTGAAATGCTGTATGTTTAAGTTCAGTTTTTTAATGACCTCATTCATGATCGACCTGGAACGAAGAATCTGTATCTCGTTATCAATTTTATTTTGGGAATTGTTGAGCAAACCCAAATCTTTAAAAGCATCGAGTTGTTGTTGTGAGGACGAATCGTCAGTATCTATAAGAACGGTGGAATATACATAGTATTCGGGTATTGCATACCTTAAATAGATAAATGCAAGCCCTAAAAAAAATACAAGGCATGCTAAAAACCAGGGCCATTTTCTTAGAAACTTAAAAATTTGTTCCCTAACGTTTACGCTGTATTCTTTGGGGATCGGTTTTGATGGAACTTGTACAGGTTCTTGTAGCGGCATGGATTTATCTTCTACGGATAATAATATTTAACGTGGTAAGGAGTACACCTACTACGCTAAGTACGATACCAAGGGTGTTTTTATTGCCCTCTGAGGTTTTTACTTTTGCTTCATTGGGCTCTACATAAACAACGTCATTCTGCTCAAGAAAGTAAGCAGGGGAGTCAGCAACTCTTTTGGAAGTTAGGTCTAGGCGGTAGTTTTTTATAGTTTCTCCCTCCTCGCGTCTTACAAGAACATTTTTTCGTTTTCCTGTTATGGTCATATCTCCTGCCAAGGCGATGGCTTCTACAATGGTCACGCGCTCATTGGGTATTACATAGGGCCCGGGATGGTTTACCTCACCGATCACCGATACCGTAAAATTGGTAATTCGCACGCTTACAATGGGGTTTTTGATATATGTTCTTAATTTTTCGACGAGCATTTCCTTAGCCTCAATGCGCGTTAAGCCGCCTATTGTTATAGTGCCCAAGACTGGAAATTCTATATTACCTTGACTATCTATAAGATACGTTGCGGCTCTATTTTGACGCGATGTTTCCAAGCCGTCATTATTATTTGAATTTCCATAATCTGAGGTGATCACAGGTCCTTGGTTAAAAGGTTGTGCTGAGATTGCATCAGGGGAAGAAACGACAATACTTACCAGATCGTTAGGCTTAAAAATAGGATCAAATTTGGCAGCGGCACTCATTGCCTCTTGATTTGCAGAATTTTCAAAATAGATAACGTCTTCTGGGGTTTTACAAGAGAAAACGGCCGCAAAGCATAGAAATAAAAGTATAAATTTGTAGTTGCGTAATTGACTGGACATAATTTATTTTTAGGAATGGCAAATGAAAGATTATTTTTTCACTTACGATTAAGAAATTAATGTTTCTTTGATCTTGTGACCATTTATAGCCTTAACAGCGTTCTTTTTTTTATGGTCAATCAATTCAAACTCAGAATTTTTAGAAATAAATTCTGGAACGATCTCTTTTAATTTACCTACAACTATATGCTTGTCCAGTGAAAAAGAGTCAATAATACAGAGATCGTTAATCTTATCTTTTAGAGTGGCACAGTCGCTATCTGCGAATCTGCTTTTCAAAATTTTCTTGTGGTGCGTAGGTAAAGTCGATTCGTCATTGGCCAGAAGCTCTTCATACAGTTTCTCGCCGGGCCTAAGGCCTACGAATTCTATTTGAATATCCTGTGGATATTGAAGACCGGAGAGTACGATCATTTTTTTTGCAAGATCGATGATTTTTACAGATTCTCCCATATCAAAGATGAATATTTCACCGCCATCTCCCATGGTGGCCGCTTCGATCACTAATTGTGAAGCCTCAGGGATGGTCATGAAATATCGAGTAACCTCTGGGTGTGTTACCGTAAGTGGTCCGCCTTCATTTATTTGCTTTTTGAAGAGTGGGATTACAGAACCATTTGAACCAAGTACATTCCCAAAACGGGTGGTGATGAATTTCGTATTGGATTCTGATTGCAGACATTTGAGGTACATCTCTGCAACTCTTTTTGTAGCCCCCATTACATTGGTAGGGTTTACGGCCTTGTCTGTCGAAACAAATACAAACTTCTTAACATTATACTTGACTGCAAGGTTGGCAAGATTTCTGGTGCCAAGTACATTGATTTTTACTGCTTCGCAAGGGTTTGATTCCATTAATGGCACATGCTTATAGGCCGCAGCGTGAAAGATCATATCGGGGCGATAATCTTCAAAAATAATCTTCATCCTTTCCAGGTCGCGTACATCTGCAACAATAGGCTCAAAATTTGAAACGCCCTTTTGCTTAAGTTCTTGTTGCAGATCATAGAGGGCAGATTCTGCCTGGTCGATAAGTACAAGCTTACTACAGTTAAAGTGTGAAAGCTGCCTTACGATCTCGCTGCCGATTGAACCTGCCGCACCACTTATCATAACGACCTGTTTATCGAGTTCCTGCTCCACCATTGCATTGTTAAGGGATATGGGTGCCCTGTCCAACAGGTCTTCAATCTCTACCTCTTTAATCTGCGAAGCATTAAGGTTGCCGTCTATCCACTGGTTAACAGGTGGGACTATTTTTACCTTTAAGGGGAGGGATAGCAGATTATCTGAAATTTTCAGAAGTCGTTTGCTGTCTATATTTTGTATGGATAATATCACGGTATCCACCTTATGTTTCTTTAAGAAATCCGTGTCAATTTCGCTTTTTGCAAAAACCCGTGTACCCTTAATAGATCGCCCCACCTTATGGGGATTATCGTCAATAAATCCGACAATCTTTGAGGCACCTTTGCCCTCGTGGCTCAATACGGAATGCGTTATCTGCCCAGAGTCACCGGCACCATATATCAATATGTTTGGTGTAATTCTTATTTGCGATTGCAGGGCATAATACATTTCCTTAAAAGCAAACCTACTTGAAGTCAAGACAAAAATATCAAGGAAGAAAAATATGACCAACACAGACATGGGCAGGTGCATTATTTCTGCATCTGACATAAAACTAATGGCAACATTAAAAAGATTGCTCAACAGAAACATTAAAAACAATGCTTTAAAAAGGAGTTGAACATCTTTAAGGCCCGTATGCCTTATCACACCTTTATACGATCCGATGGTAATAAAACTTACCAGGGCAAGAGCCACTATGACTGGTAGCTGACGCATAAAATCATCTTCGCTAAAATCAAGCGTGAGTCCAAAACGGATGACATACGCCATAAAGAAAGTGGTCGCCGTGATAGAGATATCGATCAGCAGGACAAGCCATTTAGAAACATACTTGTCCGCGCTATAACTTTTTAAGAAGTCTTTTACCATAATCCTGCGCTTTTAATAAGTTCAACAATGGTTTCAAGATCTTCAGCGTCAAGGTTTGATCCGCTGGGGAGGCACAGCCCCCGATTAAATAGATCTTCTGAAACATTATTTGTAAAGCTGGGATAATCTTTAAAGACCGGTTGCAGGTGCATGGGTTTCCACAAGGGACGGGATTCTATGTTATGTTGTTCAAGTTTTTGTCTTACTGCTTCACGCTGCTCATAATTTTCAAAAAGAATGCAGGATAACCACCTGTTACTAAATGCATCTTTGGGCTCGTCTAAAAAGGTAACCTCATCCATGTCGCTTAGGTTATCCTCATAAAAGGAGTAATTTTTTCTCCTTAAAGCAACGTGCTTATCAAGTACTTTCATTTGCCCGCGGCCTATACCGGCGAGCACATTGCTCATCCTGTAGTTGTAACCGATCTCAGAGTGCTGATAATGCGGCGCATCGTCACGTGATTGACTGGCCAAGAAAATAGCCTTTTTTTTCATGCGCTCATCTTTGGTGACCAGCGCACCACCACCAGATGTAGTGATAATTTTATTCCCATTAAAGGAAAGTGCAGCTGCATGCCCAAAGGTCCCACACTTCATACCCTGATAGGAGCTCCCCAGTGCCTCAGCACTATCTTCAATAACGGGAATTTCATATTTTGAGGCGATAGCATGTATTTCATCTATCTTGTAGGGCATTCCGTAAAGATGTACAGCTACAATAGCTTTTGGCTTTTTACCTTTAGTGTGGCAGTCTTTAATAGCATTCTCCAACTGTTCTGGACAGAGATTCCAAGTTTCTTGCTCACTATCTACAAAAATAGGTTGCGCTCCCAAATACTTAATGGGATTGGCAGAAGCGGCAAAAGTAAAAGATTGACAGAGCACAATGTCCCCTTGAGATAGACCAATTAATTTTAAACCAAGATGAAGGGCCGCTGTGCCCGAAGAAAGGGATGCGACATAACTCTCCTGACCTAAGTAATTTTGGAGATCAGCCTCAAAACCGTTTACATTTGGCCCTAAGGGGGCAATCCAGTTTTCAGTAAAGGCTTGGTTTATATAATCTTGTTCAGATCCACCCATGTGGGGAGAGGAGAGCCAGATTTTTTTTGATTTGATTTCAATCATGTTTATGTTGTTGTTCTTAGAATTTCAATTATAAATCAAAATCATCAAGAACTATTCACATATCAAATTACATATAAATTACCTGACGTATAATGTAAATAAATGTAAATGTTTGAATAGTTATAATAATTACAATGTGGGGTGCAACGGGTCAAATATCTATAAAATATATTATATCAGGGCTGCACTTTACATTTTTTCGATAAATGATTGTTTTTTAACGCTAAAGACACTGTCTCTGTGTAATAAAAACAGATAAGCTTCAAATTTTGATAAAACATTCTTAATTATACCTTGGAGGTAAATATTAATTTCAACAATTGAGAACCTTATTTTTTGATAAGGCGCTAAGTTTCAATTTTTACCATGTAAAATTTTTTTATTGATCATACCTACGCGAAATGTTTGTTCCCGGTTTTAGTATTTACTTTATTATAACATATAATTCTGAAAGCCGGATTCAATAGACGGTATTTAGATAATTAAATATATCAAAGGCTTTTCATTTAACACCTTGTTCAACATGGGTTTCAAATCTTAAAAGTTTGCCCGGCCTTGTTTCTTTACTCCTTTTTAATATTCCCATAAAATTAGGCGGCTGAGGTTAAGTTGGGGGCTTTGCGTTAAGATTTACCTAATTCTAGGGTAGACAATGACGATTAATATAGTTTTAGGGGTGTACTTTATAAAATTTGCGTTTTCATTTAAAATTGTGATAAACAGTGTTAATGTGTTTGTGTGCAAGCATTTATATAGATGGCCGTTCTGATAGGTACGTCAAATACTTAGGCAGTTAAGAAGCAACAAATTATTCAGAGGTGCGCTTCAAGAGTTGTTATAATTTATAATCGAGTCAGTTGCGACGGGCTCGAGGGGATGTTTATTTAAAAATCTGTTAAATAATATGAGTAAAAAAAACCCTAATAAAAGTGTGGAAAAATTAAAAGGTATGGGAGCCATCGTCTCCGAGCAAGGTGTGGCTTTTAGAGTTTGGGCGCCCAATGCCCATAAGGTATTTGTAACAGGGAGCTTTAATGAGTGGCAGAATGACAAAAACGAGCTTTTTTCCGAAGATAATGGTTACTGGTACACTTACGTGAGAAATGCCAAGGTTTGGGATGAATATAAATATGTCATTCATAATGATAACGAAGTATTCTATAGACTCGATCCTTATGCGATCGAAGCGACTAATAGTAATGGCAATAGCATTATTTCACAGGTGGATTACAACTGGACAGATGACGATTTTGAAATCCCAGACTGGAATAGTCTTGTAATTTATGAGCTGCATGTGGGCACTTTTTTTAGAAAACATGAAGATTCGACCGGTAATTTCGATTTGGTCACACAGCACCTTAGGTATTTAAAGGCTTTGGGTATTAACTGTATAGAGCTCATGCCGGTGGCAGAGTTTCCCGGTAGCCAGTCTTGGGGTTACAATCCCTCACTACCCTTTGCAATAGAGCGTGATTATGGCGGCCCCGGCGCCTTGGCCCACCTAGTCAATATGGCCCACGCCAATGGGATTGCCGTAATTATGGATGTGGTATTCAATCATTTTGGACCTTCAGATCTTGGGTTGTGGCAATATGATGGCTGGTCAGAAAATGGTAATGGCGGCATCTATTTTTATAACGACTGGCGGGCTGACACCCCTTGGGGAAGTACAAGACCGGATTACGGGAGGTCGGAAGTGCGTCGTTATATACGCGATAATGCACTAATGTGGCTCGATAAATACCATTGTGACGGGTTGCGATGGGATGCTACGGCATACATTCGTGAGGCTGATGGTGGCTTGGGTATGCAAAATCCGCTAGAGGATGGCATTTCCATGATGCAGAAAATAAACGAGGAGATTCATGATTGCTTTCCAAAAAAATTGCTCATTGCCGAAGATCTAATGGGTAAGGAATATATAACCAATGCGGTGGGCTATGGTGGTCTCGGTTTTAATGCTCAATGGGATACTCATTTTGTACATCCCTTACGCAAGTTTCTGTCATTACCAAAGGATGCGGATAGGGATATGACAGTGCTTTATGACTTATTAAATTTTAACTATAATAATAAGCCTTTTCAAAGAGTGGTTTATGTGGAATCACATGATGAGGTGGCCAATGGAAAAACGCGCCTACCAGAGATGATACAGCCTGGTGAGGCGGATAGCACTTTTGCAAAAAAAAGGGCAGTATTGGGAGCAGTGTTGGTCCTAACGGCACCGGGCATACCTATGCTGTTTCAAGGGCAGGAGTTTTTGTCAGATAAATTTTTCACTGATGATACTGGTCTTGATTGGGACAAATTCTCAACTTTTAAAGGAATCACCAAATTATTTGCAGACCTCATAAAACTAAGAACCGGTAGCGATTGGGCAGCTTCGGGGCTGCTGTGTGAGGGGTTTGATATATTTCATAAAAACAATAAGAATAAGGTTATAGGTTACTATCGGTTTGACAGTGCAGATTATGATAAAGGCGTAATTATTATCCTTAATTTCTCTAATGAGCGTCTAGAAGATTATCAATTGGGTATCCCCTCGGCGGGTCATTGGCAAAATAAGATAAATACAAGCTGGCAGGGCTATGATCTTGAGTTTGGTAATGCAGAGGTATGGGATTTTGATACTGATGAGGGAGAATATGATGAACAGTCACAATATACGAGAATGACTCTACCTGCTTATGGTGCACTTCTCTTTGTCCGCTGATTTCTAGGCATTCGCACGAACCTTTGTTGTAAAATATGCATTTCTTCTGTCAATTTTTAAGGAAAATTTTATGTGCTTTCTTCAAATTAATAAAATCATAAAAATGCCTGTATTGTAATACTTTAACTTAAAGTTTTGATCATTGTTTACTAATTTTATAGAAATTAATAATTCTTAAAATCCCTATCATGAGAACAATTGGTGTCAACAGTTTGGGTGTCGGTTTATCGCAGTTACATTCAGAAACATTAAAATGGTTGCGTGAAGCACATTTTTATTTAGATGAGATCGAATTGTTTCAAAATTTGATTCATAAAAAGTCGCCCTATAACGAAGTAGAAATACAAATAAGTAGGGATATAGACTTGAATCTAAATGCAATGGCAGATAAGATACATAAGGATACCCTTAAGAGGCTTACCGCACATGAGTCTTCACTGGTGCATTTAATGCAACAGGAAGAGCATGCTTGCGATCAGGAATTTAGGGAGAAACATACTTTTATATATAAGCAAATTGCTGATTTAAAACAGTCTGTAAAGCATTTAAAGGAACATGTGCACAACTTTATGTTGCAAAAGAAATTTGGCGAGAGCCCTTATGAATGCAAATTTGCGAGTTAGGAATAATTAACAAGTTGAAAATTTAATAGATACCGAATTTTATTAATTTTAATGCCTGGTTGGGTGGTAATCATTTAAACCAGGTTTTTTATTGCCTGATTTTTAACTAGAACTAAAAACGAAAAACAATAATTATCAAACAATCAATGCAAAAACCCAATAACCGATTAGAGGGGCAGACCTGTATTGTTACGGGCGCAAATTCTGGCATAGGGGAAGCCGTAGCCAATGCAATGGGTCTTGAGGGGGCCAACGTTGTGATCAATTATATAGCAGATCCAGAAAAGGCTGAAGAGATCGCACACAACATAAGCCAAAACAATCTGTGCGGGGAAGCAATCGCTATAAAATGCGATGTCAGCGATGAGGCTGGTGTGCAGCAGATGTTCAAAAAAGCAATTGATCATTTTGGTACCATTGATATATGTGTTCCCAATGCCGGTTTACAGAAAGATGCACCCATGCACGAAATGAGGTTAGACGATTGGCAGAAGGTTATTGATGTTAACCTTACCGGCCAGTTCCTTTGTGCTCGGGAGGCCATTCGGGAATTTCTAAATCGTGGTATGCGGCCCGAAGTTTCAAAATCCCTGGGTAAGATCATCCATATGAGCTCGGTACACCAGATCATCCCCTGGGCGGGACATGTTAACTACGCGGCTTCTAAAGGGGGCATACGCATGTTGATGGAAAGCATCTGCCAAGAGTACGCACCGCATAAGATAAGGTGCAACAGTATAGGGCCCGGTGCCATTAAGACTGGTATCAACCAGGCTGCCTGGAGTACTGAGGGAGCTCTTGAAGAGCTCTATAAACTTATCCCCTATAAGCGCATAGGCATCCCTGAAGATATTGGTAGTGCCGCTGTTTGGCTTGCCTCAGATGAATCTGAATATGTCAATGGGACGACCCTTTTTGTTGATGGGGGCATGACCTGTTATCCAGGATTTACTACAAATGGATAAAGTGACCGAAGAGCAGAAAAGACTTTCCGCTCACTATAGCAAAGAGAAAGACTGGTTGTTCTGGGGGCCATATTTGAGCGAAAGGCAATGGGGCACTGTTCGGGAAGATTATAGCCCTGATGGTGATGCCTGGCGCTATTTTAATCATGATCTTGCGAGAAGCAGAGCCTACCGTTGGGGCGAAGATGGTATTGCGGGTATAAGTGATAAGTATTGCAATATTTGCTTTGGGCTTAGCCTTTGGAATGGTAAAGACCCTATTTTAAAGGAGCGTCTCTTCGGTCTGGCCGGGCCTGAAGGCAACCACGGGGAGGATGTTAAGGAACTCTACTATTATTTGGAGAATACACCTACGCATTCCTACATGAAGCATCTTTATAAGTATGCTCAGCATGAGTATCCCTATGATGAGCTCGTCGCAGAAAATGGCAAACGTGGCAAGCAGGATTTAGAATACGAGATATTGGATACAGGTATTTTTGATGATGATGCCTATTTTGATGTATATACTGAGTATGCAAAGGCTGATAACAATGATCTGCTTATAAAAATTTCGGCGACCAATCGGAATTCAAAGCCCGCCGAAATTCATCTTTTACCTACTATTTGGAGCCGTAACCTATGGAGCTTTATTGATATGCCTAGACGGCCAAGTATCAAAAAGCAAAGACAGGGCAATATAAATTTTGTGGCGATAGATCATCCTTACGTGGGCGATTACCATTTGTATTTTGAAGAACCTTGTCGGCTCCTTTTTACTGAAAATGAGACCAATGATGAAAGGATATTCAATACCCCCAATGATCATCCTTATAAAAAAGATCTTTTTCATAATGCAGTTGTAAATGGTGATTATGACCTGGCAAGTGAAAAAACGGAAGGGACAAAGTGCGCTCCGGTTTATCAAAAAATGATCTCACCGGGGCAGACCTATACCATAAAATTGCGCTTGACTGAAGAGTCTAGGGAAAATCCATTTGATCAGGAGTTTGATAGTATTTTTTCTCTTCGTCAAGCGGAATGTGATCAGTTTTATGCTTCAATAATTAAACCTGACGATGCAGGGCTAAAGAAGATACAGCGTCAGTCCCTCGCAGGTATCCTGTGGTCCAAACAGTATTATAATTATGACGTGGAAACCTGGCTCAAAGGTGATCCCAAAGAACCTAAACCCCCAAAACAGCGCCGCTACGGCCGCAACAGCAACTGGAAAACCCTGAGAAACCATGATATCCTGCTTATGCCGGATACATGGGAGTATCCTTGGTACGCCTCTTGGGATTCTGCTTTTCACTGTATCACTATGGCACTTGTGGATCCCGACTTTGCCAAAGAACAACTTCTTCTGTTCACTAAAGAATGGTATATGGCCCCAAATGGCCAGATACCCGCTTACGAGTGGTCGTTTAGTGATGTCAATCCTCCCGTGCAGGCCTGGGCAACCATGCGTGTTTTCAGGACCGAAAATCTCAGGACCGGAAAAAAGGACATTTACTTTTTAAAAAGGATGTTCAATAAACTCGCACTTAATTTTACCTGGTGGGTCAACAGGGAAGACCGTACCGAAAACAATGTATTTGAGGGCGGTTTCTTGGGCTTGGATAATATTGGTGTTTTTGACCGTAGCAAGGGCATTCCGGGTGACGCGCATCTGGAGCAGGTGGATGGTACCAGCTGGATGGCATTATACTGCCTCAATATGCTTGAGATCAGTTTAGAGATCGCTATGGCTGATAAAGCTTATGAAGATATGGCCACCAAGTACTTTGGGCATTTTGTGTTTATTGCAGAGGCGCTCAACAAAAGGAGCGAGGAATATACAGGTATCTGGGATGAGAATGATGGATTTTTCTATGACAAGCTGGTTTATTCAAACAATAGTTATCAGCCCATCAAGGTGCGATCCATTGTTGGGTTGTTATCGCTGGCGGCCGTGCTGACTGTAAAAAAAGAAACCCTTGAACGCCTTCCTAATTTTGCATATAGTGTCAAGTGGTTTCAGAAACATAGGATGAAGCGGTTGAAATATCCGGTAGTACAGGATTTTGAAGAAGGCACTGACCTACTTCTTTCCCTGGTACCTAAAAATCGTATGGAGATTTTGATTAAGGCCCTTCTTGACGAAAATGAGTTCTTGGGTGATTATGGTATCCGTTCGCTTTCCAAACTGCATGAAAAGCCCTATTCCATCAAAATTAAAAACCAAAATTACAGCATACAGTACGAGTCTGCCGAATCAAGCACGGGCATGTTTGGGGGTAATTCGAACTGGCGTGGGCCTATCTGGATGCCTATTAATTACCTCTTCATTATGGCCCTTAAAGAGTATCACAATTATTTTGGCAATGCCGAAAAATGCGAATTTCCTTCGGGAAGCGGGGATAAGTTGCATCTGGGTGAAATAAGTGAAGAACTTAGTAGACGGCTTATCGGTATTTTTGATGTAAATAAAGACGGGGAACGTCCTGTCAATGCGCTGCACAAAGATGTTTACAAAAATGAGTATTTTAAGGATCTCATCCTTTTTTATGAATATTTTGATGGTGATAATGGTCGCGGCGTTGGCTCATCGCACCAAACGGGCTGGTCTGCACTTGTAGCTAATCTTCTGGATGATCTAAATAATGTTTAGGTAATAGAGGAGTTAAAAAAACTACGATTCAAAAGCTGTTCTAAGGATCGGCGCTTAGTATTTGCGTTGTATTTTTTGACAACCCAGCATTTTTAAATCCCTTCCATTTATTTGCCTGTTTTTCGTGAGAAGTTAAATAATCTACCTCTGGATATGATTTTTTAGCTCCGAGAGGCAATTAAATTATGCTCCAATTGAAAATGTAGCAATGCGCTATAGTTTCAAGACATTGTGAAAATCCCATAAATGATTTTTTGGCTATAAGCGGATCTTAAAATAGTTCAAAGTTATTGAAATTAAGCTGTTCTTCAGGTTGTTGGTTGATCCAGATATCTGTCCATTAAATAGCATTTAAGGCAGAAAAAATTATAGCAGTTAAGATGTAATACATATCAATTTTTTATTTTGAAGTAAATGCTGAAAAATTCTGTTTATATAGGATTATTTTTCAAAGGATTGAAAAGACCTTGGATTTCTTCTAGGTACATGTTGACAAAACTACGTCACGCACCATATAAAGTTAATGGCTTCCTAATGAGTCACTGCCTGATGGATTTTCGTTTTATATTTAATGAGATTTAAATACGGATTTGTTTTCATTTAATATAATAAATGATGTGGATTTTTATCGAAATGCAGGGTTTTTTAAACGGGCTATGAATATTGATTTTTTAAAGTATAAACTATGAGCACATCGGATAATGATAATGTAAAAGACAGGTTAAGTGAGGATGAAGAAAAAGTGCTTAGTGAGCTTGGACTTTTTGGCGAATCACGCCGTAAATTTTTGAGCAAAGTATCTGCGGCAAGCCTCAGCCTTTTGATCGCACCGTATTTTACTTCTGAGGTTTTTGCAAATGCTCCGGAAGAGAAAACATTAGAAAAATGGGAGGCCCTGCTCAATGAGGTGCAGGTGAACTTAAATGTAAATGATACCGTAAAACCCTTGACTATCGATTCGCGAATGACTCTCCTTGATGCTTTAAGGGAGCGCTTACAGCTAACCGGGTCAAAAAAAGGATGTGACCATGGGCAGTGCGGTGCTTGCACGGTAATGATTGACGGTAAGAGAAAACTTTCCTGCCTTACCCTGGCAGCAACCTGTAAAGACAAAGAGATCACAACAGTAGAAGGCCTTGCCGGTTCTGGTGATCTACACCCAATGCAGGAGGCTTTTTTAAAGCACGATGGTTTTCAATGTGGATATTGCACGCCAGGGCAGATCTGCTCTTCCGTGGCCCTTTTGCAAGAGGCCAAAAATGGGGAGGCAAGCTATGTAACTCCTGATTTCACAAAACTCGGTGATAATCTTGAGCTTTCCGAAGAGGAAATCCGGGAGCGTATGTCCGGTAATATTTGCCGGTGTGGGACCTATAACAATATTGTGCAAGCGATCCAGGAAGTTCAATCGGGTAGTGAAGTACAGCCCAGATGGGAATTTGCCACCGTCCAGCAAATGCAAAAAGCCAAATCCTAAATTCAAAAACCACATGAGACCTTTTATATTTACTGCACCACAAAATATTCAGGAAGCACTATCAGTTTCTGCGTTAAATGCAAAGGCTAAATACTTAGGGGGCGGCACCAATCTCGTTGATTTGATGAAAGAGGATGTAGAGCGGCCCGATCAGTTGATCGAAGTTGCAGATCTTTCTTTTAAAAATATTGAATCAAATGCTGCGGGCGGCTATACCCTGGGCGCTGCGCGTAGTAATGCCGATACTGCAAACCACCCTGACATCCGTAAAAATTACCCATTGCTCTCTATGGCGATGCTATCTGCCGCCACGGCACAGATACGCAATATGGCGACCAATGGCGGTAATCTGTTACAGCGCACGCGCTGCCCTTATTTCTTTGAGACTTCAATGCCCTGCAATAAACGCGAGCCGGGAACGGGATGTGGAGCGCTAAAAGGAAACAATACCAATCACGCGATCTTTGGCTGGAGCGAAAGCTGTGTGGCCACAAATCCTTCGGATATGTGCGTGGCTCTGGCGGCTTTGGAAGCGAAGATACAGGTGCAGCAACCAGACGGAAAATCACGTACCATCGATTTTGGAGATTTTCACAGGCTTCCCGGCGATGAGCCTGAGAAAGATAATACTTTGAATCCTAATGAGCTTATTACGGCAATAGAGCTGCCCAGACCTCAATTTGCAGACCATTATTATTACCTAAAGATCAGGGAGCGATCCAGTTATGCATTTGCTTTGATCTCGGTTGCGGCAGGTCTCGAGGTTAAAAATGGTATGATCACGCATGTGGGGCTGGCAATGGGTGGAGTGTCCCACAAACCGTGGAAATTGATTGAAGCAGAAACATTTCTAAAGGGCAAAAAGCCCAATGATGAAAATTTCGCGGAAGCGGCAGAGATTGCCCTACGCAAAGCGAAGCCCCTTTCAGATAATGCATACAAAATTGAAATGGGGAAAAAGGCGGTTGCAAGAGCCTTAATACAAGCTTATCAACGAAACGCCTAAAAAATAAAAAAAACAATTATGAAAACCATCGAAGCGTCAGGTATAGGAGAAGCTATTAATCGGGTAGAGGGGCGGCTTAAAGTAACCGGAAGGGCAAAGTATACCTCCGAATTTCCAGTAGAAAACAAAGTTTACGCTCAGGCAATCAACAGTACTATCGCCAAAGGCAAAATCATAACAGTTGATATGACTGAAGCCTTGGCACAAAAAGGCGTACTTGAAGTCATTACATATAAAAATGCACAAAAAGTCAAGACCTATGAGGAGGAAATGGTCTCGATAGGTACCCAGTCTATCGCACCGGTCCTGCAAAGTCCAGAGGTACATTATTACGGGGAGTATGTTGGTCTGGTCGTTGCCGAAACCTTCGAGCAAGCGCAGTATGCCGCACGATTGGTGAAATATGAATATGAGGAGGAAGAGGCCGATTTTCTCTTTGAATCTTCAAGATCAAAAGCCTATAAACCTGGCGATGGCTCAGATTATTCTAGGGGCGATCTGTCAGAAGGACTGCGTGAAGCAGATGTTACTGTAGAGGAGACTTATAATACCCCCATAGAGCATCACCACCCAATGGAGCTTCACGCTGTGATCGGTTCTTATAAAGACGGCAATATAATGGCCTATGCCACCCAGCAGATGATCGAGAATTGTGTGAGTTCCATTGCGAAGACATTTGAAATTCCTAAGGATAATATTCGGGTAGTGGCCCCTTTTGTGGGAGGTGGTTTTGGTTCTAAACTCAATACCCAGCGTCATGTAATCCTTGCGCTTATGGCCTCAAAAAAAATAGGTAGACCAGTACAATTGACGGTGACCAGGAGCCAGATGTTCACCAATACAGGCCTAAGACAGCGGAATGAGCAAAAAATGAAGATGGGCGCAAAAAAGGATGGGGAACTTACCGCGCTTTCTCATGAGACCCTATCGCACACAGGAATTAATGAACAGTTTCAGGAATCGTGCGGTACGGTGTCCAAAATGTTTTATAAAGTCCCAAATTGTACTGTAACCCACCGCCTGATGCCCTTAAATCTGCAAACACCCTTTGCTATGCGTGCACCAGGTGAGGCTACCGGAAGTTTTGCTCTGGAGTCCGCTATGGATGAAATGGCCTTTAAACTCAATATGGATCCCATTGATTTCCGCATAAAAAATGACACGCAGATCGATCTAAGCAACGACAAGCCATTTTCTTCTCGCCCAATGGTTGAATGCCTGCGCATAGGCGCGGAAAAATTTGGATGGAAAGAGCGTAAGATGCAACCAAGGACAAATCAGGATAGAAATTGGCTCAAAGGATTTGGAGTAAGTGCTGCTTCGCGAAATGCGCCCTACATGAAAACTTCATCTAAAGTAATTCTTGAACTTAAAAATGGGGATGCCTACGCTACCATTCAAATGGATGCTACTGATCTTGGTACGGGAAGTTATACTATTGTTGCGCAGACCGCTTCAGAATACCTAAACCTGCCCTTGGAACGCATAACTGTAGAATTGGGTGATTCTAGGTTTCCGGTAACTCCAGGTTCTGGTGGTTCCTGGGGGGCAGCTTCATATTCCAATGGTGCACGAATGGCATGTCTCAATGCGATCAAAGAACTTAAGCAAAATCTTAATCTTGGTGAAGAGGAAGTGGCCGTGGCAAAATTGCTCAAGGACAATAACCTGCCTACCTATTCGACGGAAGGTACCGCAGAACCTTCCGAAGAATTTAGGAAACACTCGGTATATTCCTTTGGCGCCAATTTTTCTGAAGTCTGGGTGGATAAGGATACGGGAATGTTCCGCATTAAGCGCATGGTTAACGTGGGGGCTGCCGGTAAAATTCTGAATCCAAAAACAGCCTTCGGACAGATTATTGGTGGGCTGACGATGGGTGCAGGTATGGCTATTGCCGAACAAACCAAGGTGGAACCCAATTATGGAAACTTCATTACCCGCTCTTTTGCCGATTACCATGTACCGGTAAATCTGGACCTTGCCAATATAGATGTGGTATTCCTGCCTGAGGAGGATAAGATTGCTAATGCGATGGGGGTCAAAGGGATCGGTGAACTGGGTATTACAAGTGTTGCCGCATCTATCTCAAATGCTATCTTCAATGCGACGGGACAACGTTTTAGGGATTTACCCATTACTCCGGAAAAAATACTCACCACCCCAATGGCAGACGGCGTGGCCTGATTAACGGGACTGACATAATGCTCTGGTCTTTTTGTTTCTTTATTTTATGTTTAGCGTGCTATAGCCCTGGCCATGTCTCTTTAATTGTATTTGGACAGCGATGCGCTCTTTGAGTGATTCCACATGGCTTATAATACCTATGGTCTTTGAAGTTTCTGCCTCTAGCCGCTCTAGGGTATCAAGTGTCTGATCAAGGGTTTCTGGGTCAAGGGTGCCAAAACCTTCGTCAATAAACAGGCTGTTAATCTCCACATGGCGAGAAGCGAGGTCTGAGAGTGCAAGAGCCATAGATAGGCTCAGTATAAAGGTTTCTCCTCCAGAAAGGGTTTTTACCGAACGCCGTTGCCCACCCATGTGCATGTCTATAGCAACAAGACTGTCATCTTCTCCCGCGCTGGGCGTATCCATTAAATACCGGTCGCTCAGATCTGCCAGTCTGCGATTTGCGTGTTTGAGCAGTTGAGATAGGGTTAGGTCCTGGGCAAATTCATTGAATTTTTTTCCAGTAGCATCCCCGATAAGTTCATTGAGCAATCGCCAGCGCTTGATCTGCTTTTCGCGTTCTGCGATCTCTTTTTTTAGGGTATCAATATCTTTTAGCGTATCATAATGGTTTTCGATGCCCCTACGCAGTTTTTCGTTTTCGCTACGCAATGCCTCGAGTCTTTCTTTATATTCTAGACGCTTTGATAATAGATCTTGCGTGCTCTCTTTGATATCCTTTTTTTTCAGATCGCTCAACTGGTTATTTAACGTATCTAAGGATGCGTCAATAGAGGAATTTCGATTTATTAATGTCTCTTTTTCCCCACGTAATCGGGTAAACAGATGATGAGGTAATAGGGCATTGGCGGCTTCGGTTATTGTGTTGAAATCAAGGGTTTTTATCTTTGGATCGAGCATTCTTACAAGGTCATCCAGTGCCGCAGTCTGGAGGGCATATTTCTTATCCAACTCCTGACGCATTCTTGTAGTTGTGAGCTCCTTTTCCTTAAGAGTTGTCCATTGATTAAGGAGGTTTTGAGTCTCTTTATAAATATCATTTCCTGTAAACAGAGCCTCCAGCTCAGTTTTTAGGGCCAGTCCATCGAGGCGTATTTCACATAATTCCTGAAGGAGCGGAATACCTTTAGTAACAGCTTTCTGTTGTTCTTCAAGTTTAATAAAAGTATCGGTTTTTTCGATTTTCCCTTCCAGTTCATTAATTTTTTTGGAAAACATTTTTTCATTCAGAATGGCATTGTCACCATCTTGCAATAAGCTGGATGAAGGGGTTATAGGCGACATTTTCTGTAATTGGTTTAGCGCTGCAGTTTCGTCGCGCAGCGATTCTTCCTGTTTTGTAACATTTTTACTCAATAGTTCCAGTTTTGCCTGAAGCTGTATTTTTGAATTGGTGACCGTCTGCAATTCTATTTCTATTTGTTGCATTTTTTGCTGAAGACTAGTGTTAGCTTCAGGGATATTTTCTGCAAAAGGATGCTCCAGAGCACCGCAGAGCGGGCAGGGCGTTCCTTCAGCAAGATGAGCTCTGTGCTCCCGAAGGCTCGCCTTCAATTTCTGATTTTCAAGTTCCAGTTGCTGCTTTTTGAGTGTTACGGCGATTAAATCAATTTTTGCTTCCTGTTTTTGTATCTGGTCTGGCAGGGTCTGCTGTTCTTTTTTCAGGGTATTGAGTTCCTCTTTAAGGTTCTCGATTTTAGCAATACGTTGATCTACCTTCTCCTTGTGTCTAAAGGCTTCGTTAAGGTTTTTAATGGCTTGATTCAGGCGTTTTTTTTCTAAATCGGGAGTATCCAATCTAATATCGATCAGAACAGACTTTAAATTGTCAATATCTTTTCCAATAGTTTCGGCAAGTTCCCTAAGCTGGCTAAGATCTTGATCTGGATTTTTACTCAGTGTAAAACCCACAGTTTTCATCGTCGCGTCAAAAAGTGCGGAGACCGTTTTGTGTCCAGCGCGTTTCTCATTCAATTTTTTCTGCAGCCCATCTACCTTTTTTGCAAAGTCAGTTAGCGCCTCCGATATTTCGGTCTCTGGCGTTTCTTGTTTTATAAATGAAAAAATATTGCTTTTAAGGTTACCGATTTTTTGCTTTATCTGGATGGTTTCGATGTCAATTTTCTGAATTTCGGTGGCGGTTTCCTTTTTATTCTGAAGGTTTTTTTGCCACTGCGCGATATCTTCTGTAAAAGGTGCCACACGCTCGTGCTGCACCAGGCGAGCGCCTTTTTCATTCTCGAAATTCTTGAGTTCTTTAGTGGTTGCGGATTTTTTTATAAGGAGCGATTTAATATCACCTTGCAACTTATTTATTGATTCTTTTAGGGAGATATTCTTATTGAGTAATTCGATCTGTTGCTCAAGGGGTGGTATCTGTTTTTCTTTCGCTTTAAGCGAAAGGGTTTTTTCTTCAAATTCTTCTTGCGGCAACAGCGCTTCAGATTTGATTTTGATCGTATCTACATGCTCTTTAATAGTTAGATTTTCGGTCTTGTGGCGATCATAGGCCATTTGACCTAGCTGCCGATAGATTCCTGTCCCCGTGATTTTTTCCAGTAAGTCACCCCGCTCGCTTTTTTTGGCCTGTATAAATTGGGCAAATTCTCCTTGGGCAAGCAAAACAGATTTGATAAACTGGTTATAACTCAGCCCGATCAGTTCTTCATTCTTTGCCGGTACTTCAGAGTTTTTTAGGTCAAAAAGCTGATTGTCCAGCGCATTAGAAAGTTGCATCTCATGGCTGCGTAGGTTGCCGTTCCGGTTAGTAGAGATGCTCCATGCAGAAGTAAATGTACCCCTTGCACAGCTGTAGGTTACTTTTGCAAAAGCGTCTTTCTGATTGCGCGTCAGGATGGCTCCTTTAGCAAGAATCTCCCCACGGCTCACTTTTTCAAGCCGGGGAATATTGTTAAAAAGGGCGAGCGAGATGACATCAAGTATTGTGCTCTTACCACTGCCCGTAGGGCCCGTGATTGCAAAAAGGGAGTGAGTGGTAAATGGCGCCACCGTAAAATCAATAGTATGCTCACCGCGCAGGGCGTTGATGTTTTTGAATGCTATTCTTAGTATTTTCAAACCTGGTATTTATTAAAATGTGGGATAGGGCTAAAGCATTGACTACAGCTATTTATTCAGTATAATCCCTGTCTAAATTTTCTAAATATTGCGATCTCTTTTTAATGTTTTTATTATTGTATAGCAGTTTCCAAAAGCTCATCAAAGGCGCTCAACAATTCAGTGTGAATGTCGTTGTCATAATCGTGATCGGCCAGCATTTCCTTAAATACATCGCGCGGTTGCAGATCTTCAAGTTGTGTATGGTCTTCATAAAATTTGCTTGTGCCTTTTTGATTATTGGCAAAAGTGGCGCGGTGCTTAATAATCTCGTAACCCGGGGTCTGAAAACTAGAAACAAGTTCGTCCAGTTCATAAATTTTTAAAGCATCATAGCTTTCCTCTTTAAGTTCTAGTTCAAGTATGGAATCCAGACCGCTTGTAGGTACCAGGTTTCTTAATTTGGAACGCAGTGTACTGAGTTCGCCACTTATTTTGATCAACTGTCTAAAAGAGGGAACGGCTATATTTTGAGGGATCCATGACTTTTCTGTATCGATAAGCAAAACTCGTTTAGGATCTTTGCGCTCACTGAAGGATAACGGGAGTGGCGAGCCGCTATAATAGGCGGGTACCGGTGCATTTACCTGCTGCGGTTTATGAATATGGCCCAGGGCGATATATTTAAAATAATCCCCAAATTGAGAGGCATCAAAGGCCGCCTGATTACCTATCTGAATATCGCGCTCACTCTCTGAAGGGTCAACTCCCGCAGCATACAGGTGTCCCAGCGCTATTGCGGCTACATTGGGGTACCGCTCATTGCAGAGCCTGCCTGCTTGTCCAAAAACAGCTGCGATGCCCTCTCGCATAGCCTCAATTCTATCTTCATAGGTGTGGCCCTGCGTGCTGGATCGCAAATCAGCATCACGCAGATAGGGCAGGGCTGCAACTACAAGTTCTACCTGGTCTTCTTTACTTTTTATGGGAATAATGGCGGTCTCCAATTTTTCCGGAAGGCCACCTACAACGTGCATATTAAGGGCCTGCAGGAGTTCACGCGGGGCATTGAGCATATCTGGGGAGTCATGGTTGCCGCCAGTTAGAATAACCTGACAATCCAAATCACGCAGGGCCATCAGGGCACGATAATATTGACCACGGGCCTGGGCTGAGGGATTGGCCATATCAAAAATATCTCCAGAAACCAACAAAAGATTAACCCCTCTTTGTTCAATTACATTACAAAGCCATTTCATAAAAAGTTCAAAATCTGCATGTAGGTCGTGGCGGTGCAGTTTTTTGCCGATATGCCAATCTGCTGTATGGAGGATTTTCATACTTGTGTGAATTGATTTGTAAAGAGGCAAGTTACGATTTGATGCTTACATTTTTTATCGATGATTGCTGATACAATTGGGTACCATTATTCTACAATTCGGTTATTTTATTTTCTTTAAATAGGAAAAGCCGTGCACTTTTGTCCCATTCAACTAAATACCACAATCATGAGCAATTACCTTATTTATCTGTTGTTAACTTTTTTATATGTATGCATTGTTTCGCTTTAACCTAGGTTTAGATTTTTTGAATAGTAGATCAAAATAGAACATGCAGTGAGATAATGTAATTTTTACCTTAATAGACGTCAAACGGATTAAAATCCATGGTTTTTGGAAATGAACCATATATTGAAAATGTCAATTTTTGCTGCCAAAATCGTTTAAAAAAGGATGCATATTGTCTGTTTTTATGAAGGTTCACTTTCGTGAAAACGATAAAATCAAACTCTAAAAATAAATTATCATGAAAGCAGTTATCATCATTTCGCTATTATTCTTTAACTTGACCATGAGTGCACAAGGGGCCTATACCCAGGGAATGCAAAAAGCAATGTCCCTTTATGAAAAAGGGAAAACCAACGAGGCTGCCAATCTTTTTGAACGTATAGGCAAAGCCGAAAAGGACAAATGGCTACCTTATTATTATGTGGCCCAGATCAATATCAACAATAGCTGGGACCTTAAGGATGAGGTGCAACTGAAAGCACAACTGGATAAAGCGCAGGAATATGTTGATCTGTCCAAAAAGATTTCTGACAACAATCCAGAGCTTATGATCTTACAGGCACAGATTTATACTTGCTGGATCATTTATGATGGGCAGCGATATGGGATGACCTATTCGCAAAAAGTCAATGGGATTTATAAAGGAGCGTATGCTATCGCTCCCGGAAATCCCCGGGTAGTGGCCAGTAAGGCACAATGGGATATGGGCAGCGCCCGATATTTTGGTCAGGATACGTCACCGTACTGCAAGGACCTTGGACATGCCCTCGAATTGTTTGCCAGTTTTAAAAATGAGACGCCTTTTTATCCCAATTGGGGTAGGGAACGTACAGAAAAGGAATATGCCGAATGTAAATCATAATGATGAAGTGTCTGTTAAGGGAATTGAGGAATGCGGCCGTGATAGGGGTTGCCATTTATGTGGTTTTTCTAATCATTGATTTTGTGATGGGTAATACCATTAGGTTTGGCCACACTATGCTGGTTGAATTTGGAATCAATATGGCCTATACTGTGGTTTTATATGCGGTAAACAGGGTCGTATTCATTTACTATTATAAAAAATATACCTATAGCAGGTTCACTCTGGGCCACCTTATTTCTGGAGTTGTTTCCGGTATAGTGATTACTGTAGGTACTATTTTCGTGCTCAATGGGCTGCTTTCCTATTTTGTAAGGGGGATTCCCATTAGGGAATATTTGGTTGGCCAGAATCCTATGGATTACCTGGTATCTTTTATGATCTCAATGGTGGTGACCGGTATTTATTATGGAGTGTTCTACTACCGCCATAAAAAGGAAAATCAGTTACAAGAGCAAAAAATTATAGCCGGTAGAGCGTCTGCGCAGTTTGATGCGCTCAAAAATCAGCTTGATCCTCATTTCTTATTCAATAGCCTCAACGTACTCACCAGCCTTATCGAGGAGGATCAGGAAATGGCCGTCCAATTTACCACCTCATTATCTAAGGTGTACCGTTACGTTTTGGAACAGAAAAACAAAGCACTGGTCCCCGTTACGGAAGAGTTGCAGTTTGCCAAAATCTATATGGATTTGCTTAAAATGCGATTTGAAGATAGCCTTGTGATTGAAATGCCCGAAAATACGGTCGATACCGAAGCTAAGGTCGTTCCCCTTTCATTACAGCTTCTTCTGGAAAATGCGGTTAAACATAACCGTGTGACCCAAAATGAAAAATTATATATTCAGATACTGGAAAAAGATGGCTATCTATATGTTGAAAACAATCACCAGGCCAAACAGATCATAAGGAAAAGCAGCGGTGTGGGCCTGACCAATATTAAAGCGCGCTATGCACTGTTGTGTGACAAAGCCGTTATTATTGTGGGTGGTCCTGACCGATTTAGCGTAGGAATCCCATTGCTTACCAGAAAGGTTCAGATAGTTATGCAGCCGGAAAAGTATATTGAGGATAAACGATACGAGAGGGCCCGGGAACATGTAAAAGCATTGCGCGAATTTTATTTTCATTTGACGAGTTATCTCGTAGCTGTACCTATATTTATTATTTTGAATATCATATCCACTTCCTTTCCATGGGCGCTTTTTCCCATAGGGGGATGGGGCATCGGAGTTTTTTTTCACGCTGCAGCGATCTTTGAATGGAACCCCCTGTTTGGGAAATCCTGGGAGGAACGTAAAATCAGCAGCTTGATGAAAAATGAAGAGAAAAGTTGATTTACAGTTCGGCCGTTGATATCAACGATTGAGTCTTTTGGTTTTTAAAGGGTGGAGGTTATTAATGAAATTTGTGGCGCTATTAATATTAAACCTTTCAATATGAAAAGTTTTGAAAACGAAAAAAGCTATTTAAAAGTAAAAAGTATAAGATATCCGTAAATTTTACAACGGACTCATTAGTTATGGTATAGTGATAAGCATGCTTGCTGGCATTAATTATTATCTTAATGAATGGGCGAATGCCTGGTTTCTTTGGGCTGCATTTGGCTGGGGCCTTGGTCTATTTATTCAAGCAGGAAAAGCCTATCGCTGGAGCCCCTTTATGAGCCGTGATTGGGAAGAACGAAAAATTAGGGAATTTATGGAGCGGGAAGAACGCCAGCAAGGGAAAATGGGAAGATGGGAGTGAATCCTGAATCCTGCCATTCTTAACAGCCAACTATTTACTGGTTCCTGATATTAATGATTCTGCTTAACTCATTTAATTTACAACAATTCAACTTCTAATTATTAACTAAAAATGACCGTTCTAATTATAGAAGATGAGCAACCTTCTGCCCGGAGGCTTTCCCGCATGCTGGAAAAATTGGGCGTACAGGTTCAGCAGATGCTGCACTCGGTAGCAGAAGCAGTTACCTGGTTTAAGGAAAACGAGCATCCCGAACTAATCTTTCTGGATATACAACTAAGCGATGGGCTTTCTTTTGCCATTTTTGATCAGGTTGAAGTACATAGTTCCATCATTTTTACGACGGCTTATGATGAATATGCCTTAAAGGCTTTTAAGCTAAACAGCGTAGATTACCTCCTCAAGCCTATCGATAAAAAAGAACTTAGTGCTGCCGTAGAAAAATATACTCAACACAATGCACGTCCTAAAAATGTGCAGATGAGTTTTGAAGAAGTTAAAAAACTACTGATGACCACTCCTGCTGAGCGGGAATATAAAAAAAGATTCACCACTAAGATTGGCCAGCACATCAAGATGATAAACGCAGAGGATGTATCCTGTTTTTACAGCCAGGATAAAGGAACTTATGCGCATACAACAGATAATCGGGAATATCTACTGGATACCACGCTCGAACTTTTAGAGCAGGAACTTGAACCCAAAACCTTTTTTCGGGTAAGCAGGAAATATTTTATTAATATCGGCGCCATTGGCGATATTATTTCCTATACGAATTCCAGGCTACAGATCAAGCTCAGTGTGCCACTGGCAGGTCACGATATTATCGTTAGCCGGGAGCGCGTGCAGGATTTCAAGACCTGGCTAGAGTAGGTGGGGGCGCACCTCCATGTCACCTGCCTTTATAATGGCGGTACCATCAGGTTGCTTAAGCAAAAATATATTTTCAATAGGAATCTATCCGGTAAATCAAATTCGATTCTGCGCCCAACTCATTGTGCATCGAAATGCTTTTGTTCCTCTATTATTATCCGGAATATCTATTTCGCTATACCTTTATAAAAGTGAACGGGGCTCTTAAGGCTGCTATTTAAGGCTTTCATCTCAAGCCCAATTTTTTGTACAAGCACAAAATGTATTTTATCGTGTTATTATGCTGTATAACATCAAAGAGCATTTTATTAATAAAACTTTAACACTTAATTGTAAGAAAAATTTACTTCTGTGAAAACCAGATGAGTTCTTGTTGCGTAAATATATGCAGTTGGATAAGTTGGAATGCCTAATCAGTCTTTGAGGAGACCATTTTTTACAAGATTCTTTCTATGAAAAAGAATTAATGTTAGATTCATTGGTTGATTAGTTTTTTGGATTTTTTGTTAGTTGGTGAATCGCCCGTTTTTAGGAAAACGGGCGATTCTTTTTTATATACCCATGCGCATTTTATAGTAAAGATATTTCAATATTTGGATTAAGTATCTAATGCGAGTGCTGAATGATGAAAAGTAAATTTGGCGGGAAGGGCTCATTTTAATAGAAAAATGAGTGGCGTCAGAATGCAGCATGAGCCTTAATGACATTTCTATTTGGTCGAGAACCTTTTAAAAAAAAAGTGCCCAATTCTACAATTGGGCACTTTTATAAACTTAATTCTGTATCTTTTATCCGCTAGTAACAGTTCCCAGCGTATAAATTTGATCCATAGTTGGGGTTGGGCTACCACCGGCAGGCTCAAGACTTATTGCAAAACCCTGGGATTCGTTGGGGTTTGCGATTTCAAAAATTTTGTTTTGATCCTGTGCAAAATTGCTGAGCAGCCCTATACTTGTTGGTGCCAAAGGATTTAATTTGAGCGACCACACCTGGTATACTTTGCCTGGTGGTGGAGCAGGAAGTCCCTGTGCATCAATATAGGCTACTTGATTTGCCTTATCCCAAAAGACATTAACATATGCATCTGGTGCAACCTTTTGACCTGAGAGCGGTATTTTATAAACTTGTTTGCTTCTAAATATATTAAGTAGGTTCTGTGTTTGATTAAGCTCATTTTGCATTTGATCCATCTGCGACTGGGCGCTCTCAACTTTTGAAGAGGTCACTACCTGTTGGGTTTCGCTTTTCTGCAACTGTTCTCTTAGATCGTTGTTCTTAGTGAGTAGGCTAAAAACCCCAATGAGCAAAATCACCGATGCCGCAAGGCTGATGTACATAAGTACGCGTTGACGCTTATCAGCTTTTGTAGGTTTAAGCTGAACCACATTTTTGTCGCCAGCCTGATCGCGGTTCAATTTTGCCATAATTGACGCCAGTAGTGCTTCAGGATTATAGGGTGCAGTGCCCATTGCCAAATCCTGCAGCGCGCGTTCGATCTCCTCGACCTCTGTGCGCACTTCATCGTCCTCAAGCAATACTTTAGATACCTCCCTGCTTTCGGCATCGCTTAAAGCTCCGTAAACATAGAGTTCAAGTATTCCAGATGATATGTATTCCTGAATGTTCATTTAATTATTTTTCTACAAGGATCTCCCTTAGCTTATTAATACAGATCCTATTACGGGTCTTAATGGTCCCGAGCGGCATGTCCAATTCCTTAGAGGCTTCTTTTTGGGTGAAACCTTTAAAAAATAAAAGGTCTATGACCTTTTTACAAATGGGTTCGAGTATTTCGATATACTTTTGGATACCTATTGCATCGATCCTGCTGGAAAAACTGCTCTTGTGTTCCAATATATCTACGAAATATTCGTGGGTAAGGTTCTTTTTTTTGTTTTTATAAGCTTTGCTACGGGTTTTATCAATCGCCGCATTTCTGGCAATGTTCAATAGCCAGGTGAAGAATCTCCCTTTTTTTGGAGAATAGGAGGCACTATTATCCCAAACTTTGATGAAGACGTCCTGAAGGATTTCTTCTGCCGCGCCCTCATCCCTGACGACACTGTTTATGACACCAAAAATGCTTTCGGAATAAAGTTCATAAAGACGCTCAAAGGCTTTTTCATCTTTTTCTTGAAGTCGTAAAATAAGATCGTCTGGTTGCATAAAGTTGTTTACGTGCCTAAAAATAACCATTTTAAACAATAAAAGCAGTCCGAAAACTGCTTTTATTATTAAAATAAATATAATATTATTCCTTGATTTCGCCACAAGCTACCCGTGCACCAGCATCACCGCTAGGTTGGGAAGTAAAGTCATCAGCACCACCGTGCACAATGATACCGTGGCCTATAATGTTCATTTTGGCATCGTCACAACCTATACACCATTCGTCTGTGGTAAAGGTGATTGTGGCATTTCCATTGGCATCTGCTTCCATGTTTCCTATATCACCGCGATGATATCCATCAGCAGATCCCCATTTACCATGTTGCTCATCGGTAGGATTCCAGTGCCCTCCAGCTGATGTTCCATCATCTGCTGAGCAATCGGCATTTTCATGAATATGTATTGCGTGCATTCCTGGTTTTAGGCCGCTGAGTACGGCGGTCATTTTTACCTGGCCGTTTTCCTGTGTGAAAACCACATTTCCCTTGGCCGTGCTGCCGCCTGTTGACTTCAGTTCTACAGTAACTTTTTTCATTTCATTTCCAGACATGGTAGGACTATCCATACTCGTAGTATCAGCGCTCATTTCTGTGTCACTGTTATCCATATCATTTGATTTTTTGTCATTTTTGCAAGAGACGAGCCCAATTGTTAAAAAGGTCATCAAGATTAAAGTTTGCTTTTTCATTTTGTACTTATTTTTGGTTAGATAATAAGATAAAATTAGGGAGTTGTATTATGGTGACCAAAGAATTATTAATAGCTTAACAATAGGCAGTGCGTATTCTGGTGTTGATCTTATAAATGATCATCTGGCCGTTATTAGCAGATTTTGATGAAGGTAAATGCAGCTTTTTGTAAGGCTTTATAGATGCTGCAGTTTTAAATACAGGTCTGCACCATTATCGAAAATGTGATTTTGGAATATTCTGGTAATGCTTTCGCGAAAGCAGTATTTCAAAAAACATGAACTTTTACGATTAAAACTATAATTGGCACAGCTGTACAGTTTTTTCGGGAACGGCCAATCTCAATTTTTTTGAATTCATAGCTGCCTTTACTTCTTTGAGTGCACCAATGTATTCACCATCAATCTGAAAATCAATGTTTTTTTCGCAACTGATCACTGCGCTATCCGTGCAGATAGTATGCACAAATTCTGGATCGACTTCAAGTTTGCTCTGCAGCGTCTTAATAATTTCCACCAGGTCAAGCTTCTTGAAAACCAGCACCTCAAATTTGCCGTCGTTCATTTTTCCCGTCGGATTGATATTGGCCCCTGTGCCAAAACAGTTTGCATTGGCAATGGCCAACAATACACCTTGTACGGAAATGGATTCCCCATTTGCATTAATATCAAACATATACGGGTAATCTTCCTGGATGAGTGTGGGTACGGTATTGATGAGATAACCTAATTTGCCACGCATGGCGGAGTTCTCATAATTTCTGATAAGGGCAGCATTAAGCCCCATATCTGCTATGTGCAGGCTTATGTGATCATTAATAAGGACAGTGTCAATCTCAATAATGTGATCTCCGAGTGCGATATCAAGGTTATCGTCAAGTTCTCCCTGAATGCCCAGATTGGTTGCGAGCCCGTTAGCAGAACCTGCTGGGAGGATCCCGATCGTGAGGGCACTATCTTCAACGATCTCTGCTACCATTTTGATCGTGCCGTCACCACCGGCAACGAGCAGCCGTGAGGGCCTTTCTTTAGCGATAAGTGCGCTGATCGCCTCTGCATCACCCTCTCCCTTGGTTTTGTATAAGCAGAACCGAAACCCTTTTTGTGTGACCTTTTCTGTAACACTCTCAATCAACACATCCTTCTCCATGTCTCCCGAAATGGGGTTGATAATTAGTAAAATGGTATTTTCTGTTTTCATAAAGCGGTTATACCTTTAAATTTACCCTTTTGAAAAGGGAAGCCGTTAAGCAAATTTAAAAGCGTGAAGTTAGACTTAAAATTATATAGAGGATATGTAAATGAGAAGGAACTTGTAGTCTCCGGCCATTTGTTAAGATCATGGGCACCTGATAAGTACAAACTTGACCGAAAAGGCATACGCCATGCGTTTGCCATATTCCATATGTTTAGGGTCAAACCTTTGACAGGGGAGGTCGTGGAACTACATTTTAAAGGGATGATGGCAAAGGCAACCACACGAGAGGACGGATATTTTAGGTTTGATGTACCTTATAGTGAAAAGCTCCCGAGTGGTTGGCATACTTTTACTGTTGTTTATAATCCGGGCGGGATAGGTATTGTAGATACCGGGGAGCTCTTAAAACCTTTTGAAGGTAAATTGGGTATTATTTCAGATATTGATGATACTTTTCTCATATCACATAGTAATTCCATATTTAAAAAGTTGTATGTTATGCTATCCAAAAACGTAAATAAGCGGAAGCCTTTTGAAGATGTGGTGCGCCATTACCGTTTTCTAAGCTTGGCGGGCAGAGAGGACGGCGCGGGTTTTAATTCTTTTTTTTACGTATCTAGCAGCGAGTATAACCTTTATGATTTCATTGTGGAGTTCGCCCGCCTGCAGGGTTTGCCTAAGGCCATCATCAAACTTAAAAAGATTAAGGTGCGCCTTTGGGATTTTGTAAAGAGTGGCCGCGGGGACCACCATCATAAGTTTGAGAAGATTGACCACATTATTCAGTTTTATCCTGGTTTAGATTACGTATTACTGGGAGATGACACGCAGCAGGACCCTTACATTTACAGGGAAATCTGTGAGAAATTCAACGGTAGGATCCACGCTGTTTATATACGTAAATCGGGAAGTAACAAAAAAGAAAATGTGTTGCAGCAACTTAATGGTATGGAACAGACCGGTGCGCAGACGTGCTATTTTGAACATAGTTCTGAGGCTATCGAGCATTCAGTGCGCATCGGTCTGATTAAAGGTGAGACACGTATTTAGAAGGGGTTGCCTTTCGGCGAAAAGCTTAACGTTTGGCCCCATCATACGGCCAATAATCCCATACTTTTAAACAGCTAAATACCCAACGTATTACAACTATTGATGACTAGCCTTATAATCTAGCATCTTATTAATGGTAATTAAGCACAGATAGGTTAAAAACCTATTTTTATAAATTGTTATAAAATACTCGTTTACAGAAGGTTTAATTGCGAAAAGGAGGCGTTTTTTTATTGCATTGGAATTAACGTAAGCTTATCACGTCGTTACATTTTGTTTAACGAATTAGCACTTACTTTTGAACGAAACTTAAAAAACAATCATAATGAGAAAGTTAACTTTAGTATTTGCATTAGTAGCGATGACCGTGATCTCTTGCAACACCAAACAGAAAAAAGATAATTCAGATGCCAATATGTCTCAGGATACAACTGCTACCACAGATACCAATATGGCCGCTGATGATAGTATGGCCGATGATCAGACTGTTGCTGATATTGCCATGTCTAATGATAATTTTTCAACTCTGGTTACCGCAATAAAAGCGGCTGATCTTGGTGCTACATTGCAGGGTGAGGGTCCATACACTGTATTTGCTCCCACTAATGATGCATTCAACAAATTACCAAAAGGAACAGTAGATGAATTGGTAAAGCCAGAAAACAAGGAAAAATTAACCGGTATTCTTACTTATCATGTTATTCCTGGCAAATTTATGGCAGCTGATGTTGTTAAAGCTATAAAGGATAATAATGGTAAATATGAAATCACCACGGTAGAGGGTGATAAAATTACTGCTTCTTTAGATGGTGATACTGTTGTTCTTACCGATGCAGGTGGGAATAAAGCTAATGTGACCATGACCGATATTGATGGCTCTAACGGTGTAATCCACGCGATCGATGCTGTCTTGATGCCCTCTAAATAGATTTAAAATTCCATTAAAAAGGTTAAAAATCCCCCTGAATGGGGGTTTTTTTAGTTTATATATGTTTAAAAAAAAAGTTCAGAAACTTAAAGTTTTTCGGTTCCCCTTCAACAACTCCATATTGTGCGGCACTAAATAGATTGGATGCATAATTTTTACTAAGGAATTTATTGACAAAAATGCATCAAACCTATTTTATTTATTTCTCTGGCTGTACCTGAATTAACTTAATCTTATAATCTGGGAAGTTCCTTTATACTGTTTTTGTAATAATTTTAAACGAAAAATTGTGCAATAGTATACTTTGCATAAGTTAATAAAGGCATTAAAGCATTATATTGATGCTTTGACATGAATTAGGAAATTAGTATCTATTATTATGGACATTTATAGAAGGGGGTTTGTTTTTAAAAATTATGAAGCCCCAGATCAATCCCCATTTGATACCCTTTTTGAAATTTTTAAAGAGCTCATTACCCATACTTCGGGAGATTTTGACGAGGCGATGGACTGGCTCAAAGAACTTGATAAAGAGTATCAACTGACCACACCCGATTATAATCTTGAGGATTTCATAGAAGACCTAAAGGCTAAAGGGTACATAAGGGAAGAAATAGATCCAGATGGCGAGGGCGGAATGGCCATTACTGCTAAGACTGAACGGGCCATTAGGCAGCGTGCACTCGACCAGATTTTCGGAAAGTTAAGGAAGAGTGGCAGCGGTAACCACCGCACCAATCAGATAGGACGTGGTGATGAGCAGACCGGTGAGTTCAGGGAATACCGTTTTGGCGATCAGTTGGAACGCGTATCCATGACCGAAAGTTTAAAAAATGCCCAGATCAATCATGGTTTTGACGCTCTCAATCTTACCGAAAGTGATCTCGTAGTCGAGGAGACCCAACATAAATCACAGATGAGTACTGTGCTGATGATTGATATAAGCCACAGTATGATCCTCTATGGTGAAGATAGGATCACCCCGGCCAAAAAAGTAGCCATGGCGCTCGCGGAACTTATAACCACGCGATACCCCAAAGATACGCTTGATATTCTTGTTTTCGGTGACGATGCGTGGCCTATCAAGATTAAGGACCTACCATATCTTCAGGTAGGACCTTATCATACTAATACGGTTGCCGGCCTTCAGTTGGGCATGGATCTACTGCGCAGAAAACGTAATACCAATAAGCAGATTTTTATGATTACAGACGGTAAGCCCAGTTGTGTGCGCGAGGCAGATGGTTATTATTACAAGAACAGTGTGGGGCTAGACGATTATATCGTTAATAAATGCTATGATCAGGCTCGGCAGGCCAGGAAGTTAAAGATTCCCATCACTACATTTATGATCGCCGAAGATCCTTATTTGATGAAGTTCGTTAGGCAATTTACGCAGGCCAATCAGGGTAAAGCCTTCTATACTGGCCTCCAAGGCCTTGGAGAAATGATTTTTGAAGATTATGAGGCCAATAGAAAAAAAAGGATCAGATAATTCAAATCGGATCGATCCTATTTTTTATGAAAAGTTAAGTAATAAAAGGAAAAGAATAAAAAATGAACAAACCAACAAGTAATACGTTAGATAAGTTAAAGAATTCCGGATATGTGGGCCGGAGCATCAAAGAAGAGTTGCGTGCCAATCTGCTCAACAATATAAGGGAGGGCAAAGACTCTTTTGATGGCATACATGGTTATGCCCAGAGCGTGATCCCAGAACTGGAGCGAGCGATATTGTCAAAACATAATATTAATCTACTTGGGCTCCGCGGGCAGGCAAAAACGAGATTGGCCAGGCTAATGGTCTCTTTACTTGATGAATGGATGCCGGTCGTAAAGGGGTCAGAGATCAATGATGACCCATTTAAGCCCATCTCGCGCTACGCGAAAGAGCTTATTGCTGAGCAACAGGGCAACACGCCCATTGATTGGGTACACCGCGATGAGCGTTTTTATGAAAAGCTTGCCACTCCTGATGTTACAGTCGCTGATCTTATAGGCGATGTAGATCCCATCAAAGCAGCAAACCTGAAGTTGAGTTATGCAGATGACCGCGTGATCCACTACGGCATGATCCCAAGGGCAAACCGCTCCATATTTGTGATCAATGAGCTTCCGGACCTTCAGGCGCGCATACAAGTTGCGTTGTTCAATATCCTGCAGGAGGGTGATATACAGATACGTGGTTTTAAATTGCGCCTGCCGTTGGATATGCAGTTTGTTTTTACTGCAAACCCTGAAGATTACACAAACCGTGGCAGTATTGTGACCCCATTAAAAGACCGCATAGGCTCTCAGATCCTTACCCACTATCCAGACTCTATAGAGACCGCAAGAAAGATTACCGCACAAGAGGCGGGCAAAGATTCTCGCCAGCAGGACATGGTTTATGTACCCGCTGTAGCGAAAGATTTATTGGAGCAGATCAGCTTTGAGGCGCGCAAAAGTGAATTTGTGGATGCTAAAAGCGGCGTGAGTGCCCGTATGAGCATTACAGCTTTTGAAAATCTGTTGAGTACCGCAGAACGTCGCGCGCTTTTGGCTGGTGAGGACAGTACAACCGTACGTCTGGGAGATTTTATTGGCATGATCCCCGCTATCACTGGAAAAGTGGAACTCGTTTATGAAGGGGAGCAAGAAGGCGCGGCCGGGGTGGCCCAAACCCTGATAGGTGATGCTGTAAAGACTCAGTTTATTCAGCATTTTCCAGAAATTAAAAAACTGGAACGTAAGGATGCAAAGGGACCTTATGATGATATCATAAATTGGTTTTTTGATCAGAGTGAATTTCAGTTACTTGATGAGCTTTCAGAAGAGCAGTACAAAGATTTGCTCGATTCCGTCAAACCTTTGCAAAACCTGATTGATAACTATCAGCCCGATTTTCTCAAAGAGGATCAATACTTTTTAAAAGAGTTGATTCTTTGGGGACTTGTTGAGTTTAAAAAATTGAGTAAATACAGACTTTCAGAAGGTATGCGGTTTAAAGATCTTTATGGCAGTTACATCAGTGGTCTATAACCATAGCAGATTCTAATATATAAACCGCCAATTGGCGGTTTTTTTTTGAAAAGCAGGGGTATTCTTTTCAGCGTAAAAGTGTAGAAAATACTTCTAAAATACCTTTAAAATCGGATGATTATTGGCTGGGTCAGCATATAAATCCATCAGGAAATTTAAAAGGTATTTTGAAAGTCTTGCACAATACAGCACAAAAACGGTTAAAAAGTGTAGGCAGAGCGAAAGTTTTTAGGCTCCCATTGACATGATGCGGCGTTGATTTACAACAGCCATCAGGTCTAATACTACTTGCTGAAGTTTAAATGGTTATGACTTTTTTAGACAATTACTCAGATTACAAGAATTAATAAGAGTATTCCTTCCGGAAAAAACTTTTCCAATTTATAAGGAAATTTTTCAGGTATTTGCTGCTGCATAGGTCAATTAAACTTTTGCCCCTTTTGATCCAGATCAAAGACATACAAATTACCACCGGTCTGCGCACGCCGCTCATCAGCCAGGTATAGTGTAGCCTTATCCTTATAGGTAATTCCTTCTTTTTGGGAACGATAATTAAGGTCTATAGGTACGATTTTACCATCAAAAAAATCATTATTGGAAAAACTGGTAAGCTTAAAGATTTTTTCATGAGTTAGCAATAATATGGTTTTGCCATCCTCTGAAATGCTTGCACCCGTAATGGCGCATCCGGAGGCATCAGTACAAAATTGATGCTGCATTGAAGGCTTGACATCAAAATGACCTGCACGCGCTGGTACTTTATATACTTTTACGGTACCGTCAAAATTTTGTCGACTCCGGTTGCGGGTAAACAGGTAGAAAAAGTTGTCTTTATAAATAAAAGCCTCAATGTCAAAATTCATGTTGTCAAGCTCTGGTGGGAATTTCTTTTGATCGGCCAGCGTGAACGTTGTTTTCTGTGCAGTAACGGTATCAAGTGCTTTTTTCGCGGAAGCGATATCATTTATAGCGTAGATCACGCGCTCTTTGCGCCTGTTCTCATTGCTGCCAAAATCCCCAATAAAAATTCTTTTGCCGCCATCGGTAGTAAGGTCTTCCCAATCTTCATTTTTTGCATTTGCCACTACGATTTCCTGGGTTATGGTCCCAGTGGTATCGAGGGCAAAAATACGGTTAGGATTGTTGTGATCTGCGATGGCATAAAGTGTATGATTGCTGCTCAACAGGGCAATTCCGGAGACTTCGGCCAAGCTCCGGGTTAGATTGGCCTTCACATCCAATTTACCATAGCGCTGGCAGCTTATAACGGCCATAAGTGTAAGTAGCGTTATAGCGATCTTCTTAACCATGATTACTTTTTAGGCTTCGGTTGCATCGCCGCCACTAGCTTCTGGTGAAGGTCTCTCAGAGCCGCCATCTTTGGGACTGGCAATGGTAATGGTTTCAGACCTGAATTTATTTTTGTTAAAATCAAGCGTGCGGATAGGGAATGGTATGTTGATTCCATTGGCATCGTAGGCTTTCTTGATTGCCTTAACAGCGATATTCTGGGCTTTAAGAATATCTTTTTTCTTATTTGCGTCTATCCAGAACCTGACTACGAAATTAATCGAACTATCGCCAAATTCCTGATAATAAAATTCAATCTCCTCGCCTGCCTCAGATTTAAAATGCTCTGCCAGGGTATTGATCGTAAGTTCTTCCACTTTCTCAAGGTCGCTCTCGTAGCCTACGCCACAATTGATAAATACTCGTGAGCGCTTGGTTTGCGAGTAATTCTTAAAGGGAGAGTCCACAATTTTTGAATTGGGTATTACCACATGATTATTATCCGATTCTGTAATGGTTACACTCCTCAGGCTTATATCGAGTACCCTCCCTGCAAAACCATTAGTTTCTACCCAGTCGCCCAGTTGTAAATTGGGCAAAAAAGCGAGCATAACCCCACTAAAGGTATTGCTCAAGGTACCCTGAAGCGCTAAGCCTATAGCAAGGCCAATTACTCCAGCCCCTGCAAGGATAGTGGTAAGTACTTTGTCAAGTTGCAAAATCCCTAAAGCCAAAAAGAACCCTATGAGGACGATAATCGCAAATCCTAATTTGCCCATCATCATCTTGATACTCTGCTGCCTTACATGGCGCATGAGGATGTTTCTTATAAACTTAGAGATATATTTGGCTAATATCCAGAATAGTATGACCACAATAATAGCGGCAATAAGATTTGGAATTTTTAAAATGAAAGCATCAAGCCAACCTTGAAGTTTGTCGATTAACTTTCCCAAGTCAAAGCCTAGGAATACCATATCACTTGCATCTGTGTTGTTTTGAATCATCTGCTTTATCTGTTTTTTCTCTTAGCTCACTTACCCACCCGTACAAATTAGTACTTCGGGCGATTATTTGGGGTATTTTGTATTTAATTTTAGCATCTTTTCAAATTTAATATTGCGGCTCACACCTGCCAATCGCTTTGAAAGGTTTAGTATGAATTTAACGATGCTTGCTGGCAAAGAAAGCATTTAGTATGGATTTCTTTTTTGGTAATTAACGATATTATCGTCAAAAATTGAAGTTTATTAAATTTTTTAACCAAGCTAAAACCAAAGAAGATGAAAAATTCAGCTCAAGCTTACATGCAACATGAGTAAAACCCACCAAAACCTATAGATAATTAATATCTTCGCGGCTAACAATGTTATTTATTTGGCTTGCGCCAAAGGGATAATATAAGAATAAAAAACAAAACAACTCCATTTTGAGATATTGATCTGATGTACATCTCGTGGATCAATTTTAGTGAATCTAAAATTGGGATTTGCGTTAAGAGTTATGAAAGGAAGTAAGGAAGTTAAGAGGGAAGTGTAATGTGTTTTTGAATTGTACATAAAAATAAATCACTGTTATAGAGCAAAATGGGAAATAATGAACTCAATTAAAGTGTTGATCACCGGTGGTGCGGGTTTCATAGGCTCTCATCTGGTGCGTAGGTTTGTGAATAATTATCAGGCATATGAAATCTATAATTTGGATTCCCTTGGTTATGCAGGTAATCTGGAAAATCTAAAAGATGTAGAGGGTTCAGTAAATTATAAATTTCTTAAAGGAGATATTATTGATGCCGTCGCAATGCAGAGACTTTTTGAAAAATACCGTTTTGACAAGGTTATCCATCTCGCGGCAGAATCACATGTTGACCGGTCGATCAGCGATCCCTTGCAGTTCGTAAAAACGAATATTATTGGTACGCTCAACCTACTGAATGCAGCAAAAAAAACCTGGGAGGGCAATTTTGAGAACAAGCTATTTTACCACGTCAGTACTGATGAGGTGTATGGCACCCTGGGCACTGAAGGTCTTTTTACCGAGGCTTCAGCATACAGTCCCAATTCTCCCTATGCAGCCTCAAAAGCTAGTTCAGACCATTTCGTTAGAGCGTACGCTGAGACTTATGGCATCCCCTATATCATAAGCAATTGCAGCAATAATTACGGGCCCAATCAATTTCCCGAAAAACTGATTCCGTTGTTTATTAACAATTGCATCAATAAACGACCGCTACCGGTCTATGGCGACGGCAATTATATACGTGACTGGCTTTTTGTGATTGACCACGTGAGGGCGATCGATCTTATTTTCCATAAAGCAGGGCATAAGGAAACCTATAACATTGGCGGTTTTAATGAGTGGAAGAACCTAGATTTGGTAAAATTGTTGTGCCAAATAATGGATGAAAAATTGAACCGTAGACCGGGCACCAGCACACAGTTAATAAAATTTGTGCGGGATAGGCCCGGGCATGATAAGCGCTATGCCATTGATGCTACAAAATTATGGGATGATTTGGGCTTCAGCCCATCGATTACCTTTGCAGAGGGCCTAGAGCAAACCATAGACTGGTACCTGGCCAATAGTACCTGGCTCAACCATGTAACCAGCGGCGAATATCGCAGTTATTATGAAAAACAATATGGCTAATATCGCTCAAAGTGCAAGCCAGGAAATGTAACGGTCACTCAGCAAGAAGTTTTAGGAAAGAACTACATCAATAAACGATTAATAATGAAAGGCATCATTCTGGCCGGCGGCTCCGGTACACGCTTATATCCTTTGACCATTGCGGTGAGCAAGCAGTTGCTGCCCGTTTACGATAAGCCCATGATCTATTATCCGCTCTCAACGCTCATGCTTGCGGGCATCAAGGAGATTTTGATCATAACCACACCACACGATCAGCAAGCTTTTAAGTCACTTTTGGGCGATGGCACGGCGCTGGGCTGCCGCTTTGAGTATGCTGTTCAGGAACGTCCCAATGGGCTGGCTGAGGCATTTATTATCGGTGAAGAATTTATAGGCGACGACGCTGTTGCACTCATTTTGGGAGATAATATTTTTTATGGCAATGGCCTGAGTGCCCTGTTGCAGCATAACTTAAGTGTAAAGGGCGGAAGTATATTCGCCTATCAAGTACAAAGCCCAAACCGGTACGGAGTCGTTGAGTTTGATGCACAGCAAAAAGCCGTCAGTATCGAGGAAAAACCTGCAAATCCCAAGTCAAAATATGCCATACCCGGACTCTATTTTTTTGACAATCGGGTGATCGCTTTCGCGAAAGCTGTAAATCCCTCGGCCCGAGGGGAGCTTGAGATTACCACCCTGCATAACCGCTATCTTGAGCTGGGGGAGCTGCACGTAAAGGTCATGAGCCGGGGGATGACCTGGTTTGATACAGGTACCATTGACTCCCTGGACGAAGCCACAGATTTTGTGCGCGCCATTCAGCATCGCCAGCAGTTTAAGATAGGAAGTATTGAGGAGGTTGCTTACCTGATGCACTACATAGATGGCGATCAGGTGCAAAAACTGGCCAGGAAATATGGCAAATCTCCTTATGGTGAATATTTAAGGACATTATTATGATTTTTAAGAAAACAGGCTTTAAAGATCTATGGCTCTGCAAACCGCAAGTTTATCAGGATGGGCGCGGTTATTTTTTTGAGGCATTTAATAAACAGGAGTTTAAAGAAGGCACAGGGCTTGATGTTGATTTTGTACAGCACAACCAGTCCCGTTCTTCCCATGGGGTTCTGCGTGGCCTGCACCTTCAAAAAGGGAATTATGCACAGGCAAAATTGATAAGGGTAATCCGGGGTAGAGTGCTAGATGCCGTGACAGACCTGCGGAGGGAATCGGAGACCTTTGGCCAAAGCTATACGGTAGAGCTAAGTGCTGAAAACAACATACAGCTATTTGTACCACGCGGATTTGCACATGGCTTTCTGGTATTGTCGCCGGAAACTCTTTTCGTTTACAGCTGCGATAATTACTATGACAGCGCGCACGAGCTCACCCTTAAACATGATGATACCCGTGCAGCGATACCCTGGCCTATGTCTGAAGGGAAATATACGCTCTCTGAAAAGGATAAGCAGGGGCTGGATTTTAATACGCTGATTGATATATTATATGAATAAGGCGAGGAAAAAGATTCTTATTACCGGGGCAGGCGGCCAGCTGGGCCGTTGTCTGCAGAAAGCTGCAGGTACTTATGATTTTGAATTCCTGTTCTATGATCAAAAAAGCCTGGATATCACTAAACCGAAGTCCGTTAAGACGGTGTTGCATGATTTTGATCCGAACTGGGTCATCAATACCGCTGCCTATACGCATGTAGATCGTGCAGAAGGAGAGCGGGAGGCTGCTTATAGGATCAATGCCGCGGCAGTGGGCGATCTAGCTAAGGCTTGTAGCGTGCAGGATTGTGGGCTTATTCATATTTCCACTGATTATGTTTTTGACGGCTCTGCCGCCACTCCAATCGATGAATTGGCAAAGCCGGACCCAAAAACGGTTTATGGAGCCTCAAAATTGGCAGGGGAGAAGATGATCGTTCAAAGTGGGCTACAGGCTTACTATATTGTGCGTACTTCCTGGCTATACAGTGAATTCGGCAATAATTTTTATAAAACAATGCTTCGCCTGGGCAGGGAACGGGATGTGCTTGCGGTGGTGAATGATCAATACGGAAGCCCTACCAATGCAAATGACCTTGCCGAGGCGATTTTGACGCTGGCCGCGAAAGCACTGCCGAATGGAAATAGCGCTGTTAATTTTAATAAGGGAGCTTTGGATCATCAATCGGGCATCTATCATTATGCAAACCTAGGGGTAACGAACTGGTTTGACTTTGCGTCGATTATTTTTTCGAGAGCCGGACTTTCTATCAAATTGGAGTCCGTACCATCTTCAGCGTATCCCACTAAGGCTCAAAGGCCATCATACAGCGCTTTGGACACCCATAAAATAAGGAATGTTTTTGATCTGGAAATTCCCCATTGGGAGGAAAGCCTTACTAATATCATGCAGATTTGAACCTAAGATCTGTTTTTGAACCATAAATTTTTCACAATAGTGTCAAATAAAATTCAGCTTAAAAAATAATATACTTTTAGTAGTTAGTGCTCTGAAATTTAAGTTTTTATTCATTGATTAGCATAACAGGATAAAATTCGATATAAGATTAAAAGCTAATAATATCAGATTAAATGATTGTAAATCATTCTATTGCGCAATCGTTGCCTTAGAACGAACACCAATTTTTTAACAAGAATACCCTTTATAAAAAATAGGCATATTATATTTGCGCACATTATTAAACACCCCCAAAGATGGAAATAAAGAATATTTGCTGCATAGGTGCAGGATATGTAGGCGGCCCAACCATGTCTGTCATTGCGCAGAAATGCCCACATATTAAGGTAACCGTTGTAGATATCAACAAGCAGCGCATCGCCGCTTGGAATGATGAAGACCTTGACCATCTTCCTGTTTACGAGCCCGGCCTGCCAGAAGTGGTTAAAGAAGCCCGAGGGCGTAATTTGTTCTTTAGCACGGAAGTAGATAAGGCTATTGATGGCGCAGAAATGATTTTCATTTCGGTAAATACTCCTACCAAAACTTATGGCATCGGTAAGGGTATGGCCGCAGATCTTAAGTATATAGAGCTCTGCGCACGTCAGATTGCTGCCGTGGCAACCACTGATAAAATTATTGTGGAGAAGTCAACCCTTCCCGTAAGGACGGCTGAAGCATTGCGCCGCATTCTTGACAATACCGGTAACGGGGTGCGTTATGACATCCTTTCTAACCCTGAATTCCTGGCCGAAGGTACCGCAATACAAGATCTGCTCAATGCAGATCGGGTACTAATAGGTGGGGATGATAGCAAAAATGGTAAAGAAGCCAAACAAGCCCTTGTTAATATCTATAAAAACTGGCTTCCCGAAGATCGTATTTTAACCACTAATGTTTGGTCTTCAGAGCTTTCTAAACTAACCGCAAATGCATTTCTTGCACAACGGGTATCCTCTATAAATTCACTTTCTGAACTATGCGAGGTAACCGGTGCAGATGTTAACGAGGTTGCCCGTGCCATAGGTACAGATTCCAGGATAGGATCTAAGTTTCTCAAAGCCTCTGTAGGTTTTGGGGGCTCTTGTTTTCAAAAGGATATCTTGAACCTTGTGTATATCGCACAATCCTACGGGCTGACTGAGGTGGCGGCATATTGGCAGCAGGTGATCAATATGAACAATCATCAGAGAGAGCGCTTTGCACAAAAGATCGTACGTACGCTCTTTAATACCGTTTCTGGAAAAAAGATCGCACTTTTAGGCTGGGCCTTTAAAAAGGACACTAATGATACACGCGAATCAGCCGCTATTCATGTTACCGATTACCTCTTGAGCGAGCTCGCCGAAGTGAATGTGTACGATCCTAAAGTGCGTGAGGAACAGGTGCTCACCGATCTTGATTATCTCAATACAAGGTCTGAAAGTGAAAATAAGGAGCTGGTCAGTTACCGTCAGGATCCCTATGACGCTTGCAAAGATGCGCATGCTATCGCCATTTTGACAGAATGGGACGAGTTTGTAGATTATGATTGGCAGCGTATCTATGATAACATGCTAAAGCCGGCTTTTGTTTTTGATGGCCGGGCCATACTTGATATTCCGAAATTAAAGGAGATCGGTTTTGAGACCTATACGATCGGTCAGGGCTAAGATGGGTTTAACCAAGTTTTTGTCATTTTTTAGAAAATGGGTTGAAAACTTGAAATATATCCAGATTGACGACTTTTCTGTGATCGGAAGACCTTGCAGTAAGCAACATACCAAATTTTAATAGGTTATTACAAAATTTAATTCAATGTCCATGAAAGTAGCATTTATTACAGGAGCCACGGGTCAGGATGGCGCTTATCTAAGCGAATTTTTATTGAAAAAAGGATATCAGGTTCACGGCCTAAAGCGCCGTGCCTCTCTTTTCAACACAGATAGGATAGATCATCTTTATCAGGATCCCCACGTGGAGCACCGCAATTTTATACTGCACTATGGTGACATGACCGATAGTACAAACCTCATACGCCTGATAAAAGAAATCCAACCTGATGAAATTTACAACCTGGCAGCGATGAGCCATGTACAGGTTTCTTTTGAAACTCCCGAATATACCGGTAATGCTGATGGCCTGGGTACGCTACGCATCCTAGATGCCGTGCGACTGCTGGGTCTGGAGAAAAAAACACGTATTTACCAGGCTTCTACTTCAGAACTTTATGGTAAGGTGCAGGAGGTGCCGCAAACAGAGACTACACCGTTTTATCCCCGTAGCCCCTACGCTGTCGCGAAAATGTATGCATTCTGGATCACAGTAAATTACCGTGAAGCTTACGATATGTTTGCCTGTAATGGTATTTTGTTTAATCATGAGTCACCTATTAGGGGCGAGACTTTTGTGACCCGCAAGATCACACGGGCCGCTGCAAGGATTGCCTTGGGCCTACAGGATAAACTCTATTTAGGTAACCTGGATGCACAACGGGACTGGGGTCATGCTAAGGATTATGTGCGCATGATGTGGATGATCTTACAGGCTGATGCGCCTGAGGACTGGGTAATCGCCACCGGCAAAACCACTCCGGTAAGGGACTTTGTAAGCATGGCATTTGGAGAAGTAGGGATAGAACTTGAGTTTAAAGGAGAGGGTGTTGATGAAAAAGCTTATGTCAAGGCTTGCAACAATCCCGAATTTAAAATTGAGATTGGGAAAGAAATACTCTCAGTGGATCCCAAATATTTCCGTCCCACAGAGGTAGAGCTCTTGATAGGTGATGCCAGCAAGGCAAATACAAAGCTGGGATGGACTCCAGAATATGACTTGCGGGCACTTGTAAAAGATATGATGAAAAGTGATGTTAAGCTTATGCAGAAAGATCAATATTTGAAAGATGGGGGCTACCAGACTTTTAATTATTACGAGTAGTGCGGGTTTGCGCTCACTAGAAGAGATTATAGGACTTTAAGATATAATGAGCGCGTAGTGGATTATTGAGATTGGAAGTGAAATTGTTGCCTCTGCAAGGAATTGTTAGCAATTCATTTTGATAAGGCATCTCAGATGGAGTCCTAAGCAGACTTAATGAACTTCCTAAACCCAACGAAAATGACAGTGAGGCTCGAATAAATTCTGGTGATAAAGCTTTACCCGAAATTCGTTTATTTAGTCCAAAGCCTTTGCTTACAATCTATATCATTCCCCTTGGTAGTCTTTTCTAATCCATGAAATTCGATCTATCTAATCTGTGAAATCAGTAGTATGAATAAAGAATCTAAAATATATATTGCAGGACACCGTGGCCTGGTTGGGAGTGCACTCCTTAAGGCGCTGAAGAAGAAAGGATATGCTAATTTTGTGCTACGCACCCATTCTGAGCTTGACCTGACGGATACCAAGGCCGTAGCTCGTTTCTTTGACCTCGAAAAGCCTGAGTATGTTTTTCTTGCAGCTGCTAAAGTGGGTGGTATTGTGGCCAATAGTACCTATCGTGCCAACTTTATACACGCCAACCTGATGATACAGAACAATGTGATCCACAATTGTTATGAGCATGGAGTAAAAAAGCTTATGTTTTTGGGGAGCACCTGCATTTATCCCAAGAATTGCCCCCAGCCCATGAAAGAGGACGCGCTACTCACAGGGCCTCTTGAATATACTAATGAACCCTATGCCATCGCCAAAATTGCAGGTATAAAAACCTGCGAGAGCTATAACATACAATACGGCACCAATTTTATTTCAGTAATGCCCACTAATCTTTACGGTCCCTATGATAATTTCGACCTGGAGAAATCACATGTACTGCCTGCGCTCGTTCGCAAGGTACATTTAGGTAAAGCGCTAGAACATGGAAATTGGGATGTGATTAGAAAAGACCTTGATAAACTTCCCATAGAAAAAATAAACGGGTCTTCCAGCCAGCAGGAAATGGTAGATGTATTGAGTAAATATGGTATTGGCATCAACGCAGTTGCAGATACGGTTAAATCAGACGTTCAACCGGTGACGGTTGAAATCTGGGGTAGTGGCAATCCCATGCGGGAATTTTTATGGAGCGGTGATATGGCAGATGCCTGTGTTTTCCTTATGGAAAACCGTGATTTTAAGGATGTCACCGGGATCCCTACATCTCAACTGCGTGAGCATGAGGTGCGAAACACCCATATCAACATTGGCACAGGGGAGGATATTGCCATACGTGATTTGGCTGAGCTTATCAAGAAAATAGTAGGCTATACCGGAGATTTTGCATACAACACTGATAAACCGGACGGTACACCAAAAAAATTGACTGATCCAAGCAAATTGAATGACCTGGGCTGGAAGTACAGTATAGGTTTGCAAGAAGGGATAGAACGTGTCTATCAGTGGTATACAGATCAGGTTAATGAGCCATACGCTTAGTGCATTGGTGACATAATGTGCCGTTCATAAGATTGACTTTCAATTACTTTTTTTCCTTTGGGGAAATTCTCCGAAAAGTCCAATTAATTCATTGTACTTTTCGCTTTTTTGGAAAATTTTCGACGTAATCTTGCATCGCGATTATGCTTTCATAAAAAGATTTGATACATTATCATCATCTATATTAGATTGTAACCATAATTGCATTCTGATACGAATAGAATGCTGCAAATCAGCAAATTCATATTTTTAATATAAGACGCTAGTACTGGAATCAAAAAAAATAATTTCTGGCATTAAATGGACCAGTATTCAGTTTGCGCTGAATACGGCATTTAGATTTGCCGTACGCTTATTGCTCGCCAAATTACTTCTGCCAAGCCAGTTTGGTCTGCTTGGGATGTGCACTATTTTTATCGCAATTGCGGGATCAGCCTCTGAATTGGGCATGAGCGCTGCCCTAATTCAGAAAAAAACTGATGCCGAAGCTGAAAAAATGTATAATACAGCCTTCTGGAGCGGACTGATCTGGGGCATTTGCGTTTACCTGATCATGGCACTGGCGGTGAGCCCTCTCGCAGCCTACTTTTATGATGAACCGATTTTGAAAAAACTGATTCCGGTGCTTAGTATAGGGATTTTAATGAGTCCACTGAGTATGATACATACCGTGAAGTTAACACGCGATATGAACTTTAAGAGGATTGCAAAAATTTTTAACCTATCGGCCCTCATTGCGGGATTGACGTCCCTGGGTATGGCGTATTATGGTTTTGGCGTATGGTCACTTGTTGCTAACAATGTACTATCTACAACACTTGTGCTGCCTTTTCTTTTTTATTCTACTCGGTGGGTGCCGGGCTGGAAATGGGATTGGGGCCACTTTAAAGAGGTCTTTGGTTTTGGTGCGTATGCAGGGGGGACTGAAATCTTTAGAAACATCACTTATAATATAGACAATCTGCTGGTAGGTAAATATCTGGGTGCCTCTTTGTTAGGTTCATATACCTTGGCGTTTTCTTTGACTGAACAGTTGCGCCAGATTGTAAGCAGTGTGCTTAGCAAGGTTATGTACCCTGTTTTTGGAAAAAATCAGGATGATCCGGCAAAATTAAATGGTTATTTTTTAAAAATCGTCCGCATCAATGCCATAATGATCTATCCACTGATGGGCTTTTTCCTGATCTTTGGCCGGCAGTTGATCCTTGATTTTTTCGGTGAAAGATGGTCAGATTCTATTATCCCCTTGCAGATTTTATCAGTGGCCATGATGATACACCTGATCGTTAATTCATTTGCATCACTGTTGCGTGGGTTGGGCAAGCCCAAACTGGAGATGAAGATTATTCTAGGGCTTACCTTGTTTTTGCTGATCCCTGGTCTTTTACTCGGCATCTGGTGGAATGGGCTGGTCGGGGTAGCAGTAGCCATATTAGTACACAAGATTGGACTTGTCGGGATGGCCTTGCGGGCATTGAATCGTGAAATTGGTCTACCGATCAAAAATGTTTTTCTGGTATTAAAAAATCCTCTGCTGGGTATCTTTGCAGGGGGAGCCCTTGTCCTTCTTATTCGATTGTTTTTTGGTTTCCATAATTTTTACGTGCTCTCGGCACTATATAGCCTTGTATACGTTAGTATAATATATTTATTTGAAAAATCTTATCTCAAAAATCTTATCAATCAAATGCGTTAGCGGCCATGAAAAAATATCTCATTAAAATCTATTTGGGCTTGAGGCGTTTCAAAAATGAGAAACTACCGAAGTATTTTATAGGCTCACCCTTCATGAGCAGTTTATATTATCTGCTTTTTTCCGATAGGTTCAATAGGGAACACCACCGCGTGCTGAATGGAAGAGTCAAGCATTTAAGGGAAATGAAAAGTGACCAGTCTAATATCTACACACTGATCAGGAATACGCATCGTTTGGAAAAAGGCTTGCTGATGCGACCTATGCGCGATGTTTTTGCGCTCGATTATCTTGGGGAGACCGTAGGCTGTTTTGTGAAAATCTGGTCATTCCAAAAAATGCAGGAAGACAAGCAGTATAAATGGTTTTATGATGTGCTGAACCACTATTTTGAAGCTACTGCTGCTCATCCTCGTATTCTGGTGCAAAAGGAACGATTTGATAAAAAAATCGCTGAAAGCCAGGCCAAAACAGATGTATCGGGTGAAATATCCAAATCTATTCCTTACAAAAGGTTGCACAGCAGCCGGCCCCCCATAGATTTTGACAATTTTTACGAGCTTACTAAGTACCGTCGATCTGTGCGCTGGTTTTTAGATAAACCAGTTCCTCGTGCACTGGTAGATAAAGCGCTCCTTGCGGGTATGCAGTCACCCAGCGCATGCAACCGACAGCCTTTTGAATATCATTTTTTTGATGATCCTGCACTGATGAAGGATGTGCTTAAGCTGCCCATGGGTGTTAAGGGTTATGCTCAGAATATTCCGATGATTGGCGTGGTCGTGGGCAACCTCGACGCTTATTTTGATGAGCGTGATCGCCATATCATTTATATTGATGCTTCGCTGGCCAATATGTCCTTTATGCTCGCATTGGAAACTTTGGGCCTGAGCAGCTGTTCCATAAATTGGCCCGATATTGAAGGGCTTGAAAAAAAAATGGATAACGTACTAAAATTGAAAGGCTACCAGCGACCCCTAATGCTACTTGCCATTGGCTATCCCGATATGGATGGGATGGTGGCCTTTTCTGAAAAAAGGGGGCTAGAAAATTTCAGAAAATATAATGATGCGAAATCTGCCATAAATTAAATAAATGAATATATTTGAAACTTTTGCAAAAGGTTTTTACTGGAATTTAAATCCAAAAGTCCTAATAGCATAAGTTGCTGAATAACATAATTTTATTTTTTGATTCATGTTGTGCTGGTGCAACAGATCATAGGTGTTTAAAAATAAAATAGTATTTAGGAAAGATTGACAAGGATGTTATTTTAAGTAGAGGATTTTGCGAATAACAAATAATTAACAGATCGTAGCAGAATGACAATTGAGTTAAGAGGGGTTGAGTTTGTAAATAAGGGGGCAGAATTAATGCTCTACGCCATCGCAGATCAGCTTAGGCAAAAAATGCCTGATGTCAGGATCGTTATGGAAATTACCCCCAGGGCACCACGAGCTAAGATTACGGGAGCCGGCTTCTACTGCAAAACTTTTTTTGTCAAAAGAGGGATCGATTTTGGTGCAATGTTGCGATGGTTTCCCACAGTTATTAAGGATAAACTTGGATTTATTGATGACGCTCGTATCGATGTTGTGCTCGATGGTTCAGGGTTTGCTTTTGGTGATAAATGGGGCGCTGATAAAGCAGGTTTTCGCCTTGCTGACCATCTGACTACATGGAAAAGACAAGGTAAAAAAGTGATCATGCTTCCACAGGCCTTTGGGCCATTTACGGAAGCGGCACTCATAAAAAAGATGAAATTTATCCTGAAGCATGCAGACCTGGTTTTTGCACGGGATAGCATGTCGTTTTCCTATTTAAAGGAATTGGGTGTAACCGGGGCAAATATTCAGCAGGCGCCTGATTTTACAAATTTAGTTAAGGGTAAGCTGCCTGATTATATAAGTGAATATAAAGGTCGGGTAGCCATCATTCCCAATGAGAAAATGAAGGAGACCGGGGATCTCGATGTTGACCAGGGTTACAATTCCTTTTTGGAAAAATTAATCCTGCAATTCAGAAAGCAGGGAGAGGAACCTTTTTTTCTGATTCATGAAAGCCTTATGGATAAACAGATCGCTGAAGAGGTGGTTGCGGCATTAGGTATAGATATACCCATTGTTGCAGAGGAGAACCCCCTTTATGTAAAGGGGCTTATCGGGCAGTCAAAGGCTGTATTTACATCACGCTTCCATGGTTTGGCCAGCGCGCTTTCACAATCCATCCCCTGTCTGGCAACAGGGTGGAGCCACAAATACCAGATGCTTTTTAACGATTATAATTATATGGAGGGCTATTGCGATACCCTCATGGATGATGCCGAGATCGGTAAAAAAGTACACCTCGTGCTTGATCCCGAGCTCCGGGCGAATACTATTGAAAAGTTAAACAAAAATAGCAAAGCGCAAAAGGCAAAATCTGAGCGTACCTGGGATCAGGTATTTGAAATAGTCGCTACTAAAAAGGGTGAAAAATAGCACAGGATTGTGGCGCTGATGTTAATAAAATAAGGAATTGAAATCAATTTTATAAGTGCCCTTTGCGGTAAATGAACCTAAAAATTGCACGCACATTTATTTGCTGTGCAACCAAAAACAAGAAGAAAGGTGGAAACCCCTAATAATGTTGAAATATCGATCATAATACCCGTTTATAACGATCTGGAAGGCCTGAAGATTACGGTAACTTCCATCAAAAAACAGGTTTTTTCCGGTTATGAAGTTATTGTAATCAATGACGGCGCAGATAGGGCAACACATACATATTGTGAAAGCCAAGAGGTGCAATGTATTGATATTTCCCCAAACAAAGGCTCTTATAACGCGCGCAATGCAGGGTTAGTTAAGGCAAAAGGGGAATATATTGCATTTACCGATGCCGATGTAACGGTTAAAGAAAATTGGCTCGCCAATGGTAAAAAACACCTTGCCAATAATGATTATGTGGCAGGTGATGTGATTATTGAGTGGGAGCTTGTTAAAAATACGGCCAATTACCATGATTTTTTAACCGCCTTCAGAATTGCAGAATATTTTGAACTCTACCATTTTGGCGTGACTGCTAATCTTTTTGTAAGGCGCGATGTCTTTGATAAGATTGGCTTTTTTGACGCTGACCTCCAATCGGGCGGGGACCATGAATTTGGAGACCGTGTGTATCACAGTTCATTGGGACTGCGCCAGTTTTTTGCGGCAGATTGCCTGGTCACGCATCCACCTAGGTCGCACCGGGAAAAAATAATAAAGCTGGAGCGTATTAAAAAAGGGCGCCGTGCTCTTCTCGAGAAATATCCCGATCGCTTTCATTTTATAGATGCCAATCCCAATTATGGCTGGCATAAATTCTTACCGCCCTCGTTGAGCAGGGTAAAAAAATTATACCAGGCTAATCAGCGTTTTAGTTTCTATCAATTGTACGCTTATATGTGCAAGCTTAAAATAGCCAAATTCTGGTCAATCTACCTCCCCTCTGGGAATGCTTGAGTGCTAATTTTGAGGTAGGGGATCTGAGATAGCTGTTTTTAAAATCAGCCCTATACTGTGGTTAAATATAGAAATGGGTTCATGTCTGGCTCAATTGATTCATAGGATACACTTTTCTTTTTGTTAGTTTAGGTTTTAAAGGATATCATCGGTAATTTTGAAGAATAGAAAAGGAGCAATTTGCAAATGAGCTTTTCGATAATACCGTGCCTTAAAATTATAGTCGAATTTTTAAGCTTAGCAATCTGAATAAGGTATATTTGCGCTGAAAAATGTCCTTTAATCGATGAAGTGTAACTCCTAGAACGACTGAGGTAATGTTTGAGGTAAGTTTAAAAAATAAAAAGTCTTTTGAATGTAGCCCGGAAACCACCCTATTTGAAGGTGCCAGAAATGCCGGCATTCTCTTAGAACATAGTTGTCTCGCTGCTCGTTGCAGTAGTTGTAAAGTAAGAGTAGTAGATGGTGAGACTTTAGACATGAATGATGAATTCATTCTCACTGAAGATGAGAAAAAAAATGGATTTATTCTTTCTTGCAATGCTAAGCCCTTATCAGATATCTCTTTAGACATTGAGGATTTGGGCGATGTACAACTAACTAGGCCTAAGACATTTCCCGCTAAAATTAATAATATAGAGCAGATAAGCCCTTCAGTGGCAGAGGTGACACTGCGTATGCCACCAAAAAGTGATTTTTCATATCTTGCCGGTCAATATGTAAATATTATCAAAGGAAGCGTACGTAGGAGTTACAGTATAGCCAACGCCCCAAATAAGGAGGGCACACTTGATTTTTTGATTAAAAATTATCCTGGAGGTTCAATGAGTGAATATATATTCACCAAAGCTAAGGCTAATGATCTTTTAAGGGTAGAAGGCCCATTAGGAACCTTTTTTTATAGGCATTCATCTAGCGAGGTACTTGTTTTTCTAGCCACGGGTACAGGTATTGCCCCTGTTAAAGCTTTGCTGGAAGAAATATACCTGGAAGAGGAAAATCATCGAGGAAAAAAAATTATGGTTATTTGGGGCAGCAGATATCCGAATGACCTATTTTGGACACCGCTATTTGAATATGAAAATTTTGAATTTATTCCTGTTTTATCACGTAGTGGCGATGAATGGGAGGGCGAGATAGGGTATGTTCAGGATATTCTTATGAATAAAATAAGTGACTTTTCTAAAGTAGAAGTTTACGCTTGTGGTTCTGATGCCATGATCAGTAGTGCCAAAAAAACTTTGATACAGAAAGGCCTACAGGAACATAAATTCCATGCAGATGCATTTGTACAATCAAACTAATATAAAAATATGAAAGTAGTCCTACTTGCCGGTGGTTTAGGAACCCGTCTTAGTGAAGAAACTGTTACTAAACCAAAGCCTATGGTAGAAATAGGCGGTAAGCCTATAATGTGGCATATTATGAAAATATATTCCCATTATGGCATCAATGACTTTATCATATGCTGTGGTTATAAAGGTTATGTAATCAAAGAGTATTTTGCCAACTACTTCCTACATCAATCCGATGTCACCTTTAATATGAAGGACAATAAAATGTTTGTTCATGAAAAACGGGCAGAACCCTGGACGGTTACCCTGGTAGATACGGGTGATGAGAGTATGACGGGTGGCCGTCTCAAACGTGTTTCCTCTTATATTAAAGATGAGGAGAGTTTCTGTTTTACTTACGGTGATGGGGTGGCAGATATAGATATCAATGCATTGCTTGATTTTCATAAATCTCATGGCAAAGAAGCTACTTTGACCGCTACTTTTCCTCCAGGTCGTTTTGGTGCTCTGGATATTATTGATGATGTTGTGAAAAAATTTCAGGAAAAGCCCCAAGGCGATGGTGCAAGAATTAATGGAGGCTTTTTTGTGCTTTCGCCAAAGGTACTTGAGCGTATAAAAGGTGATTCTGCTATCTGGGAACAGGAGCCGCTTAAGGGCTTAGCTAGCGATGGCCAATTAATGGCCTATAAACACGAAGGTTTCTGGCAACCTATGGACACCTTGAGGGATAAAAACATGCTGGAAGATCTTTGGGACGCCAACAAAGCACCGTGGAAACTATGGAAGGACTGACCGGGAAAGTTGACCCATTGTTTTGGAGGGATAAAAAAGTTTTCCTAACCGGTCATACCGGGTTTAAAGGAAGTTGGTTGTCATTGTGGTTATCTGATATGGGGGCGACAGTAAAAGGTTATGCGCTGACACCCAATACTTCACCATCTTTATTTGAAGAAGCTCGTGTAAGTAATGTTCTGGATTCTCAGATTGGTGATATACGTGATCTTGATCAGCTTAAGAATTGCATGCCTGCCTTTAACCCTGATGTGCTCATACATATGGCCGCTCAACCTTTAGTAAGACTGTCATATAAAGAACCTGTTGAGACTTATTCTACTAACGTGATGGGTACGGTCAACGTCCTTGAAGCGGCAAGAGCATGTAAAAACTTAAAGGCCATTGTCTCGGTAACTACAGATAAATGCTACGAGAACAAAGAGTGGGAATGGGGGTATAGGGAAAATGAACCAATGGGGGGGCATGATCCCTACAGCAACAGTAAGGGATGTGCAGAGCTTGTAACCGCTGCCTACAGAAATTCTTTTTTTAATACAGCAGAAACCGCAGCTCTGGCTTCGGCCCGTGCAGGTAATGTTATAGGTGGAGGTGATTGGGCAGAAGACCGCCTGATTCCAGACATTTTAAGAGCATTTGCGCAAAAAGAGCCTGTGATCATAAGAAATCCTAAATCAACACGCCCTTGGCAGCATGTCCTGGAGCCATTGTCAGGGTATCTTATCCTTGCAGAAGCGCTGTACAGATACGGTGGCACTTTCGCGGAAGCGTTTAATTTTGGCCCAAAAGATGAAGACTGCAGACCCGTAAGTTGGATACTGGATAAAATGGTCAGGGCGTGGTCTGGCGACGCTTCATGGGCACTGGATAAGAACAACAATCCGCATGAGGCGGGCTTCCTGAAACTGGACTGCTCAAAAGCTAAAAAACGGCTACACTGGCAGCCTAGATGGGGGCTTGATACGACCCTGCCCATGATCGTAAATTGGCATCAGGCTTGGCTTGCGGATAATGATGTACAGCAGGAATGCTTAAAAGAAATAAAATTATACACTACTTAACAGATAGATATGTTAACCACACAAGATACATTGCGCAAGGAGATTGCGTCATTGGTTGAGCAATTTGCAGAAGAAAAATATAAACCTGTACCATTTGAGCCGGGCACAACTACAATTCCCCCATCGGGAAAGGTTTTGGGCAAGGAAGAATTACTCAATATGGTAGATGCTTCCCTCGATGCATGGCTAACTACCGGAAGGTTTAATGAAAAATTTGAAAAAAGCCTTGCAGATTTTTTGGGCGTTAAGCATTGCTTGAGCGTCAACTCAGGATCCTCTGCAAACCTTGTGGCTTTTAGCACCTTAACCTCACCAAAATTGGGTGACCGGGCAATAAAAAAAGGGGATGAGGTTATTGGTGTTGCGGCTGGTTTCCCAACTACGGTCAACCCGATTGTGCAGTTTGGCGCCATTCCTGTATTTGTAGATGTTGATCTACATACCCATAATATAAATGCAGATCTCGTTGAGGCGGCCATAACTCCCAAGACCAAAGCTATTATGCTCGCGCATACCTTGGGTAACCCATTTGATCTTGGTAAGATCAGGGCCTTATGCGATAAGTATAACCTATGGTTGGTAGAAGATACCTGTGATGCCCTGGGGGCAACCTACAATGGTCAACTCTGTGGCACCTTTGGCGATATAGCCACTTTAAGTTTTTACCCCGCACATCATATTACGATGGGTGAGGGTGGAGCTGTTTTTACAAACAATACAGAATTAAAAACCATAGCGGAGTCTTTTAGGGATTGGGGCCGAGATTGCTATTGCGCACCGGGTTGTGATAATACTTGTGGCTGCCGCTTTGAGCAGCAGCACGGAGATTTACCTTATGGTTATGATCATAAATATGTGTATTCCCATTCAGGATATAATCTTAAAATTACAGATATGCAGGCGGCCTGCGGCCTGGCCCAGGTAGATAAGGCTGCCGGATTTATAAAAAAGCGCAGAGAAAATTTTAAATTACTGCATGAGCGCCTACAACCACTTACAGATTTCTTTGATCTGCCGGTAGCAACACCCGGCAGTAACCCTTCTTGGTTTGGTTTTCCCATTACTTTAAAGGAGGATGCAGGTGTAGAACGGGTTGATCTATTGCGTTTTATGGATGATAATAAAATAGGGTCCAGATTGCTTTTTGCCGGTAATCTTACCAAGCAACCTTATTTTAAAAATATAGAGCATAGAGTGGTAGGTGAATTGACAAATACCGATATAACAATGAACAGGACATTCTGGATTGGTATTTATCCAGCTTTGGGCCAGGAACATTTTGATTATGTGGGAGAAAAGCTCGAAGAATTTTTCGGATTAAATTTTTAGCAATTTGAAAACAGTTGTAATTACTGGTATAAACGGTTTTTTAGGTTCCAATTTAGCTAATAGCTTAAAGGACTCATACAAAATCATTGGCTTGGTAAGAACAAAAAAATCTTCAACTAATCCATTTTCATTGTATGAATCTAGTGTGAAAGGTATTGAAGAATTATTTGAAAATAATAAAATTGATTTTATCATTCATACGGCTACGGTTTATAGACACAAAAAAAACGTTAATGAAATATTGAAAACCAATTTACTGCTACCTATAACACTCTACGAACTTTGTAATTTATATAATGTTAAAGCTTTTATTAATACAGACACTTTTTTTAATCAAACAAATACAGAATACTCCTATTTAGGAACTTACACACTATCAAAACAACAAGCACTTACATGGTTAAAGTCAATTTCAGATAGTTGCAAACTGATTAATATGAAGCTACATCATATTTATGGTCCTGGGGATTCTGAAAAGAAATTTGTTTCATCAATGCTTAGAAAACTAAAGTATAATGAACCGACTATCCCGTTAACCCCGGGTGAGCAAAAGAGAGATTTTATTTTTATTACGGATGTTTGTGAGGCTTATAAAATTATTTTAAAAAGTTATAAGGACTTAGACGGCATATTTGCTGAAATTGAAGTTGGGAGGGGAAAGGCGATAAGTATAAGGGAATTTTTGGAAACAGCGAGAAATGTTGAGTGCAGTTCTTCTGTGTTGGATTTTGGAAACTTGCCATACCGGGATGGAGAAATCATGGGTGCTGAAGCGGATATTTTTAAACTAGAAGCATTGGGATGGAGACCAAAATATAGTCTTAGAAAAGGTTTAAAATTAGTTTTCGATTCACTTTAATTTTCTTTAAAAAATAATTGTTTGATGAATAAAGTGAAAAATTATTCCATTGCTATATTCCATACATTGGGCTTAAATAAGGAAATACTTTGGAATACTTACAATCAAGCATGGACAGCTCTTAAGGGACCGATTTCTATTTTTTTTATTTTAAAATACTTACTTCCTGAAGAACAGGGTCTTTGGTATACATTTTTGAGCCTGGGTGCATTGAAGATATTTGCTGAACTCGGTTTTACAATGATAGTAACTCAATTTGTAAGTCATGAATTTGCGTTGTTGCCAAAATTTGATGAAAACAAATTGGATCGATCTAATGAGGCTGACCGATTCGTGAGTCTAATAAAATATTCTATTTCATTTTATTTTAAAGTTATACCTATTGCCATTTTAATTATGGTTATTGTAGGATACTTTTATTTTAGTTCAAACTCTTTAGCCGTTTTCATTGCATGGTCAGCGTATTCATTTCTAGGAGGTCTTACGCTTTTCCTTTCCATATTCCAAGCAATTTACAAGGGTATAAATAAAGTTAAAGAAGTACAGAAAAATCTGTTTATCGGATCCATTTTAATGGGTTTTGGTAATTGGTTATTTCTCTATTTAGACTTTGATATATGGGCCCTTATCATTGGCAATTTTATAGGTGTTCTATGTATGATAGCAAATCTGTATTACATAGCTCCAAGGTTTTGGATGGAAGTAAAAAATTATAAAGTCAAAAATGCCTATTCTTGGTTTAATAATATTATGAAACTACAATGGAGATATGCCATCTCATGGGCGAGTGGATATTTTATTTTTAATCTGATTGTACCAGTTTTATTCAAATTTGAGGGCGCTGACGTTGCGGGTAAATATGGCATAACATTTCGTGTGATTATTGCATTAATTGGCATTTCACAGGCTTGGGTATTTACTAAGATTCCTTCTTTTAACATACTGGTAGCTCAAAAAAGAAGAAAAGAATTAAACCAGTTTTTTAAAAAATCATTTGTACAAAGTATTTTAATTCAGATTTTTTTCTCCATATTTTTATTATTTACTTTTTATATTTTATTTGATCAGGGATTTTATGAAGATAGATTTCTTAGCATTAAGGATATTATAATTTTGTTGTTAATACAATTGCCTATTCAAATTGTAAATTATTTGGCTATATATCTTAGATCCCATAAAGAAGAGCCTTATGTACTTTATTCCGTTTTTTGTGCATTAATGATGACAATAGCTCTTTTCTTAGTGCTTCCGAAATATGGATTCAATTATATGCTTTATTTCATGTTAGTGTCTTATTATTTAATATTGCTTCCTTATGCACTGTTTGTTTTTTACCAAAAAAAGAAGATTTTTTTTAAAAAATACTATTAATTAATGAGTTCGTCTAAATTATTGACCATAGCCATACCCACATACAATAGGACTGAATTCTTAATAAAAAATATTGATTATTTACTAAACCAACTTACTGAGGAGTGTAAGGTTTTAATTATTGACAATGCCTCTGATATTCCGGTTGAGAATAAATTAAAGAAAAAATTAGGAACTGTGAGGTATGGGTCAGTGTCTATAATTAGAAATAATCATAATGTTGGGTTATTTGGTAACATACTGAAGTGCTTTGAACATTGTAATACCCAATGGCTGTATATTATGGGTGATGATGACCGGTTAAGACCCAATGCTCTCGCACAAATTCTTATTGATATAAAAGAAAATAAAGAATATCTTAACATATCTTATAAATGGGATCCAGAAAAAAAATGGTCCATAAACCGTCCTAAAGTTACTAATGGATTTCAGGAGTTTGTAACAAGCGTTGAGGGTATACATCAGATCATGTTTTTATCATGTAACATCTATAATAATTTTAAGCTTATTGAATTTATTCATAGTGGCTATTATTATCAAATGTGTGGGGCACCACATCTGGCCATGGTGTTAATACGATTAGACAATTATGGGGATAAAATATTATTATCAGAAAATAAAATAGTTGAAAATTTTAATTTAGAAATCGATGAAGAATTAAAATGGAACAAACCTGTATTTTTCAGAAACATTAAGCTTTTTAATGATTTACCCATAAAAAATGATAATAGACAGGCGCTTTTTGATCTTTATGCTAAAACTTATCCAATAAAAAAATATTTACGTTTTTATCTACTTAGAAAAATTGATCATCAGGATACAGATGCGTTGCCAGAATTTAAAAAAGCTACTTTATATTACAATATCTATGGAAGTTTTATGCAAAAAATTTATTGTAAAATGAGCGTTTTAGCTTTTCCTTTCAGTAGTATTATAAATAAGTTTGTGAAAAGGAAATGATGGTTTTGACGTTACAGCAAGATTAAATACTATTGCATATGAATAGACTTGTCCTTTTAACAAGAAGGTTTCCGTACTTTAAAACAGAGGCTTTTTTGGAATCTGAAATTAAGATACTTGCTGAGTATTTTGAGGAAATTATAATTTACCCAACTGAAATTTCTGAGGAAATCAGGGAAGTACCCAAAAATGTGACAATTGAAAGGGCATTTTCAAAAGAATATCAGAATAAACCGAAAAGATTTTTATATACACTCTTCTCTAAAAATTTATGGCAAACTTTATTAAAACATAAATCACAAGTCAAACAACTTTCAGATATTTTACTCATATTTCGATTTGCAAGTGGCATAAACTCATATTATAATTTTTTTAAAAAGAGAAAATCCGTAATTGAAGATAATCTTATCTATACTTATTGGTTTAACGCCACACCCCTTGCATTTATTAAGCTAAGAGAGATTTTAGGTATAGAAATGAAGATTATCTCAAGAGCGCATCGATATGATATTTATGAGAACTTAGCTTCAACCCCAAAATTTTGGCCACTTAGGAGGGAAATCCTCTTAAAAATAGATCGGGTATATAGTATATCCGAAGATGGCAAGCGTTTTATTGAGAATAAGTACGGCAACCCTGAAAAGATTGAAGTTGCAAAACTTGGCGTGCTTGACAAGGGGAAAATATCTTCCAGATCATTTCAAAACAAGATTGTAATAATATCTGTGTCTAGGTTAAATCCTATGAAAAGGGTGGATTTAATTTTAAAATCAATAGAAAAACTAGCTGAAATGCTGCCAGATAAAAATATTGTATGGACACATTTTGGTGATGGCAAATCGTTGCAAAAATTCCAAGAATGGAAATCCCCATTAAAAAATTTACATATCAGCTTTCCTGGATCGGTACAGAATAGGTTAATTTATGAAAATTATTGCAAAAACCCTGTAGATCTATTTGTTAATCTAAGCGCTTCAGAAGGAATACCGGTTTCTATTATGGAAGCCCAATCTTTCGGCATTCCGGTAGTGGCAACAAATGTAGGTGGAAGTGTAGAAATTGTAAATAGTGATAACGGATTTCTACTTCCCGCTAATCCCAGTATTAATGAAGCTGCGTTAGCATTTAAAGTAACACTCGAAAAAAATATTGATCCAAATTTTATAAAAAGTCAGTGGAATCAGAATTTTAATGCAGAGCGAAATTATAATGCTTTTGCGAAAAGTTTGGAAGGAGTAAACATATTTAATTCTTGATTTAAGATTATGTCTAAAAATAAAATTTTATATATAGTTGCCACTCAATATGATAATTTGGGCGATTTCCTTATAAATAAATGTCTCATTGACGAGATTGGCAAATATGGGGATGTATATCTCGATTTAAAAAATGTTCCTCAAGATTTTGGAAATCACCTTCTTGATGGGAAGAATCTCTTTCCTTTAAGTAAAATCAGCTCTATTAGTGTAAAAGGCAAAGGCCTTGGTTTAATACCCTTTACAAAAAGTCTCGGCTTCACTCATGTTTTTAAAAGTCCCGGCCCATTTGGAGGTGCACATACACTTAATGATAAATTAAGGGCAGTGGTTTTTTATTCTATTTTTTATTTATTCAAGAAGAAAGGAGCTAAATCCTATCTCATAGGTAATGATCTTATTATCAGTTCTCATTTTGATCAGAAAATCTTTAAAGCTTCTTCTAAAGTTCTTTCTGGTATGTTTGTTAGAAGTAAAAAAAATTTAGAGGAGTTTGAGGATTTAAATATACCCGCAGCATATTCACCGGATATGTGTTTTTTATTTGAGCCCAGAGTTCTAAAGAAAGTGAATGAAAGAAAGAAAATAGGAATTTCTTTTAGAGATTTAGATGATAAATTGCTAGATGAGAAAATCAGGGAATCTATAAATATTATTATTGAATATTATAAGTTTAAAAATGTGAGTATAGAATTTTTTTGCCAAGTAGATCGCGATAAATCATATACACACAGTCTTTATGTGCCTTACAAGCAAATGGCAAATATCTCTTTTAGGAATGAAATATTATCTTGGGAGGATCGTAATTACTATAATGATTTTAAAGTTGTTGCCAGTAACAGACTTCACGTTTTACTCCTTGCTCAGAAATTTTTAGCTATTCCTGCTGGTATTGTAAATGATCATAAGAAAACACATAAAATAAAGGCTGTTTTTGATAGTATAGGACTACCAAAATTTATAAAACCAAAAGTCATTTCTGAAGATTTAGACGATTTAGAAAGAAATCATTTAGATATTATCAAAAAACTTGTGATTACCAATGATGAACAAAAAGGATTATTAAAGGAGATTTTCTTTACAGTTTTAAGCTGAAATTTAAATTTTATCATAGGGTCAATTATTAGAATGAAGAAAGTATTTTATTTTACAAATATTGCGTCCCATTATCGTAAAAACCTTTGGGAAAAATTGATTCAAGCATCATCTTTTGAAATGCATTTTTTCTTTGGAAGTAATCATAAACTTAATATTAAGAGTATTGATTTTGATAAAGAACCATTCAAAACTTCAAAAGAAAGATTGACGTTAATAAAAAATCATTGGCTTGTTGGGAAAATTTTGTATTGGCAAACCAGCGTTATCCCTATATGTTTTAAAAGCGATTTTCAAGTGGCCATTTTTCTTGGGGAATTATCAATACTTTCAACTTGGATTGCATCGCTAATTTGTCGTTTTCGCGGCATACATGTTATTTTTTGGACTCACGGTTTATATGGTAATGAAGGGTTTTTCAAGAAAAAATTAAGGCTTTTATTTTATAGATTGGCTGATGAGATTATGGTTTATGAAAAAAGGGCTAAAAAGTTGTTATTGCAAAATTCATTTCTAGAGGATAATGTCCATATAGTTTATAATTCATTAGATTTTGATTCTCATAAGGTAATAAAACGAAGAATCTTAAATTCTGATCAAATTAACCAAGTAGACTTTTTTAAAAATAATTCTTTACCTCTTTTGATTTTTGTAGGTAGACTTACTTCAGTAAAAAAAATAGATTTGTCGATAAAAGCATTAGAGATATTAAATAAAAATAATTTCCTTGTCAATCTATTATTAATTGGAGAGGGTGATAAGAGGGGATATTTGGAATCATTAGTAAGTCAGTCTGCGTTGCAAAATCAAATATATTTTTATGGGGCATGTTATGATGAATATACATTGGGGCGTTACATTTCAATGGCAGATCTTTGTGTTTCTCCTGGGAATGTAGGCTTAACAGCAATACATTCATTAACATTTGGAACACCAGTTTGCACACATAATAATTGGTATAATCAAATGCCCGAAGTTGAAGCTATTGAGGAAGGTTATTCTGGATGCTTTTTTGAAGAGAATAATATAGCAAGTTTAGCTTTTACTATTGAAGACTGGTTGAAAAATGTTCCAAAAAAAGAAAGGGTAGCTAATCATTGTTTTAGGAAAATTGACGAAACTTATAATCCTTATGAGCAATTGAAAATAATTCAACGTATGATAACACTGATTAATTGAATAAATGATTAAATCTCGCATTGTAATTATAATATCATTGATTACCTCTTCATTCTACATATTTATAGATGATGGTCAACGGTATGATTATTTTGTCCTAATTAGTAGTTATCTAATCTCTACTTTTTGCCTCTTACAGCTTTTTAAATCGGACAATAAGCCATATTCTCTAAATAAAATGTTTTATACATTTCATATGTTTTTTATAGGTTTAGCTCCTGCTTTACAGTTTAAACATAATATTACTTTTTGGGGAGCTGATAGATTGTCCTCTAGCGATTATTTGAAAATGAATCTGATTTTTCTTTTAATTATTTTTATTTATTACTTTTCTTACAATCAATTTTTGCGAAAAAAAAAATTACATTTTTTAAACTTTGTTTATGAGAAAAAAATCAAACGAATAGCCTATAAAAAAGCTACTTTCCGTTTAATGTTAATAACAATTTCTCTATCTTCATTTTTATTCTTCTTTTATACAGCAGGATTCAATTTATTAGCATTGTTAGTTCGCGGTGGTGTTGAAACACAAACAGAATTTGAAAGTTCAAAGGCATTAGGTTTAATTACGCGTATATTCATTAGACCACTACCAATTATTGTTTTACTCATATATCATTTTTACCACAAGAAATTTGATTGGTTTGAATTTATTCTAATTTTGATAGTTTTGATTAGTAATGCGCCTACCGGAATGGCAAGATTTCAGGCTGCCTCTTTGTATATAGCTTTAGTCATAGTATATCTTAAACCTGTACGAAAGGGAATAAATTTTTCATTAGTTCTAGTTGCAGGTCTCCTTTATTTATTTCCCCTGTTAAGTTATTTTAGAAATTTAGATTATCTCGAAAACCAATATTCTGATAATGATCAAAATATATTTTTAAAACCTGATTTCGATTCCTATCATAATTTTCTTCAACTGATAAACCATGATATTGTAACATATGGGAATCAACTCTTTGGAGTATTTTTCTTTTTTGTTCCTCGAAATATATGGGCAGACAAACCTGTTGGTTCGGGCCATTTCATTGCTGAGGAACTGGGACTATTTTATGATAACATTTCTATGAATTTTTTTGCTGAAGGATATATTAATTTTGGGTATTTCGGTATATTACTGTTTATAATAGGATTAGCTTATTTTAATAGTTACTTCGACAAGCTTTATTACTCAAATGACAAATCCATTCTTTTGGAGATTAGTTTTTTGTTTTTATTAGGAATGGAGTTTTTAATTCTAAGGGGCGATTTTTTAAGTTCCTTTTCTTATACTGTTGGAATATCTATTGCTGTATTTTTTGTGTACTTTCTATGCACAAGAAACAAATTAAAACGTAGTTTATGAAATACTTAATAATAGGCTCAAGAGGTTTTATTGGGCAACATTTATTTAATCATTTAAAAACTAAAAACAAAGTATGGGGTGCGGATGTAGTGGTAGATTATGAGCACAAGGACGATTATTTTTTGATTGATTCTACCAATGCAGATTTTAAGGATATATTTAAAAAGCAGGATTTTGATGTTTGCATCAATTGTTCTGGTGCTGCGAGTGTTCCCGACTCGATTGATAGCCCCTTACGGGATTATTTTCTCAACACTGTAAATGTTTTTAAAATTCTTGAAGCCATACGCGATAGTCAGACAGATTGCAAGTTTTTAAATCTTTCAAGTGCGGCAGTTTATGGTAATCCTTCAAAGTTGCCCATAAAAGAAAATTCACAGTTGCAACCCCTGTCCCCATACGGTATACATAAAAGACAAAGTGAGGAAATATGTCAAGAGTTTCACAACCATTTTGATGTAAAGACCTGTTCTCTCCGTATTTTTTCGGCTTATGGAGATGGCTTGACTAAACAATTATTTTGGGATCTTTTTAAAAAGGCGCAAACCGGGAAAGAAATCAGTTTATATGGTACAGGCCTTGAATCTAGAGATTTTATTTATATAACTGATTTAGTTCGTGCCATAGAAATAGTTGCTGTTAATGCAGTTTTTGATGGTAAAGCCATTAATATTGCCAATGGTAAAGAACTTTTAATTAAAGATGTTGTGGGTGTTTTTTATAATTTTTTTAATGACGAGGTTAAATTTCAATTTTCAAGTGAATCCAGGGCAGGGGATCCCAATAATTGGAGGGCAGATATATCTTTGATCAAAGAATTAGGGTACACGCAAGAATATTCAATTAATGAAGGTTTATCACACTATTACCAATGGTTAATACAACGAGAAAGCAAATAGGAATAATATTTAATTTTAAAGGGTCTTGGCTTGGCGGTGTTTACTATCTACAAAACATTATTAAATCATTGGCATTTTTAGAAGAAAATAGACAACCTATTGTATATATATTCTTCACAAATGAGCTTGCTAAGCAAGCAAATGAAATAAAATATCCTCATTTGAAGCTTATTCCTACTGAATTTCCAAACATCTATAGCGGATATTTAAAATCGTATATTTTTGGGGAGAATTATTTTATAAAAAATATTGTAGACACTTATGATCTTGATGGTATATACCCTTTATATGATAATCCTATACGTTTAAGTAAGAAAAAGTTTCCAGGGGTAATCGCAACTTGGTTTCCTGACCTTCAACATAAGTTCTATCCTAATTATTTTACTAAACTAAATCTTTATTTAAGGGAATTTAGGCTCAAATTGATGCTCAAAAACGTAGATATTCTTGTAGTATCCAGTAACAATGTGGCCAGCCATTTTAAAGATTTATATCGGTTAAAAAAAGATCTTAAATTACAGGTGTTGCCATTTGTATCAATTATAGACCAAAATCAATTGAATTCCTTTGATGAATTAGAAAAAATTTACGAGTTACCAGATGAATATTATTTAGTCTCTAATCAATTTTATGAACATAAAAATCATAAAACGCTCTTTGAGGCTCTTGATTTATTAAATAAAAATGGGAAAAAGGTTAATGTCGTTCTTACTGGTATAATGGAAGATTATAGAAATCCCGAGTATATAAGTAATTTAAAAGGTATTATCGAAGAAAGGGGCTTAGCTTCCAATTTATTTTTTTTGGGCTTGATACCCAGAGAGCATCAACTCACATTGTTAAAATTTTCAAAGGCTGTAATACAGCCCAGCTTATTTGAAGGATGGAGTACCATTATTGAAGATGCAAAAACACTTAATGTGCCCGTAATATACTCAGATATAGAAGTTCATAAAGAGCAATTGGGAAATGCAGGAATTTGTTTTGACAGCAAGAATCCAGAAGATCTCGCGAAAGCAATATCTAGTTTTGATCCCCAAGCTATAAAATTATCCTATACACCTTATGAAAAGAGAGTAACTGATTTTGCACAAAATTTTCTAAGTATCTTTAATTGAATGGAGTAGGGATATTTTAACAAATCCGTTCTGCTTTTCTGAATGCTATTTTAATTTAAAGACTTATCCTTTAACCTCTACTAATAAGGATCTATGAAAAAAATACTCATTACCGGTGGTGCTGGTTTTATCGGTTCCCATCTCTGTAAACGCCTGCTCAATGAGGGTAATCATATTCTCTGCCTGGACAATTATTTTACGGGTGCTAAAAAAAATGTAGTAGCTCTTATAGACAACCCCTATTTTGAACTGGTGCGCCATGATATCACCCATCCCTATTATGCTGAGGTAGATGAGATCTATAACCTGGCCTGCCCCGCGAGCCCCATCCATTATCAGTATAACGCGATCAAGACAATTAAGACCTCCGTGATGGGAGCAATCAATATGCTGGGTCTTGCCAAGCGGGTTAAGGCCAAAATATTGCAGGCCAGCACCAGTGAGGTCTATGGTGATCCACAGATTCACCCACAGCCCGAGAGCTATTGGGGCAATGTAAACCCTATAGGTCTGCGCTCTTGTTATGATGAGGGCAAGCGCTGTGCAGAGACGCTTTTTATGGATTATCACAACCAGAATCATGTGGCCATAAAGATCGTACGTATCTTCAACACTTATGGTCCCAATATGAATCCGGATGATGGCCGGGTGGTGTCCAACTTTATTGTACAGGCGCTCAAAGGGGAGGATATTACCATGTATGGCGACGGAACGCAGACACGCTCCTTTCAATATGTAGATGACCTTGTGGAAGGGATGATCAGGATGATGAACAGCGGAGATGAATTTCTGGGCCCCGTCAACCTTGGAAATCCCCACGAGTTTACCATGTTAGAACTAGCCGAGAAGATTGTGGCCCTTACCGGGTCAATATCTAAAATCATACATTTGCCCTTGCCTAAGGACGATCCCCAGCAGCGGCAACCCAGTATCAGCCTGGCAATGGAAAAATTGGGTGGTTGGATGCCCCAGACACAACTAGAAACCGGACTCAAAAAAACAATTGCTTATTTTAAAACCGTCGTATGATAATTCAACATTTAGAATTCAGAAAATTAGGATCTTGGTATATAAGTATGTAGCGTATTTCTAGCTAAAGCGGAAAGATCAAAGGTCAATAAAATCATGAATCGACCGGTCTATATTGCTACTTAGCAGAGCCCTGTTTCTTCCTACTAATAATTCCCATTATTAATCTATGAAAACAACGATCATCACAGCTACTTATAACAGTGCGGCCAGCATTGCCGATGCGGCCCGGTCGGTGCTTTCACAAACGTATAAGGATATTGATTACCTGATCGTAGACGGCGCTTCTACTGATGGCACCCTGGGGGTTGTAAAGGGATTGGAAGATCCACGCATCCGCATCATTTCCGAGAAGGATCAGGGCATTTACGATGCGCTCAATAAAGGGCTTGCTTCCGCGAAAGGCGATATTATAGGCTTAGTCCACTCAGACGATCTCCTTGCCGCGCCGGGCATACTCGCTGAGATTGTCGCCCAGGTTGAGGCCGGTGCAGATGGCGTATATGGAGACCTGCTCTATGTAGGTAGGGAAAATACAGAGAAGGTCATTCGTTACTGGAAAAGCCGCCCTTTTTCTAAAAAGCTTCTGTCCCAAGGGTGGATGCCACCGCACCCCACACTCTTTTTAAAACGGGAGGTTTATGAGAAACACGGTGTCTTTAACCAGGATTACAGCATCGCGGCAGATTATGACCTGATGTTGCGCATCTTTAGCGATCCTGAACTTAAGTTAAACTATCTGCCCAAAGTGATCACAAATATGCGCGTAGGTGGGGTGAGTAACCGTGGCTTTGGCAATATCCTACACAAATCAAAAGAGGATTTTAGAGTAATCCGTAAAAATAAAATCAGGTTTCCCGTAAAGGTTTTGGCGCTAAAGAACCTTTCAAAAATACAGCAGTTCTTAAAAAAATAGGGCACACAAAAAATGGAGGTTCACGCAATGAATTCAAGGATGAAACAAACCTGTACATTCCATGCTGCATAAAAGTCCTTATTTTGAATGCTAACTGGACAGTTAAAATTAAAAAAGATAAATTTAGTCTAATAGATCAGAAAAAGTCGGAATACCTATATTTGCAGCCAATAAATCATTTAACGTATTGAGTTCCCTGATTATCATAGTATTGGGCTTCTTTACCGCCTTTATTGCGGGGGTTGTTACCTTACCGGAAATTATTAAGGTGATTTTGGGGCGTGAGGTTTTTGATGTGCCCGGTGGGCGCAAGATTCACAAGGGCAATATACCCTCTATGGGTGGTGCCGCGGTTTTTGTCGGTTTTACGCTGGCGGCATTGATCTGGATGCCAGAAATGAAGCTTGGCGCTCACAAATACCTATTTTTTGCGCTAATACTGCTGGCTTTTACGGGTATGCGCGATGATATGGTCGCCCTTTCTTCCTTTAAGAAATTCGTAGTACAGCTGCTTGCCGCTTCCGTGGTGGTAGGTTTGGGGGGAATCAGGCTCACCTCACTTTACAGCCTGGGGATCGATATCGTTTTCCCGGAGTGGTTAAGTTTTGCCACCAGCGTTTTTGTGATTGTAGGGCTTACAAACTCTTTTAACCTTGTAGATGGTATTGATGGCCTCGCAGCCTCCATCGCGCTGGTATGCATTCTCTTTTTGGGGGTCTGGTTCTATATGACGGGGCATACGGAAATCGCCTTATTGTGTGGGGCTATGTCTGGAGCCATATTGGCCTTTATCTGTTTTAACTGGCATCCTGCCAAAATTTTTATGGGCGATACGGGATCCCTATTTATTGGGTTTTTCTGTGCGGTTGTGCTTATCAGTTTTTTAAATGCAAATGCCGCGCTTGCCACTAATGCCGTTTATAAAATTGAGAACAGTGTGAGCCTTGCGATGGTACTATTTATCTACCCTATATTTGATACCTCACGCATCATGATCATACGCATCATGCAACGGCGGTCCCCTTTTTCACCAGACAAACTGCATATCCATTCGTTGCTCCTGCGCCTTGGGCTCAAACATGACGAGATTTCTATATTCATTAATATTTTTAGCATATTGGCTATTTTTCTCTGTCTGATGCTTGACAAGTTGATCATTGATGTAGCCGCTATCAGTTTAGGGTTGATCCTTTGTACGGCAATAAGTATTATAATTTCCAGAAGAGTAAAGAAATTCCGCGTTTCACGTAAATCTATTGATATCCGAAGGAACAAAAGGCGTTCTTCTTAAAGAACTGATTTAGTTGTTCCCCTATAATACCTAAATCAGTTTGAGGGAGATTATGCAGACGATGCCATCAATAAAGCAGCATATTTATAAACATTTTTGAACTACAAGCTAGTGATAGTATGTAACGATCGGACGCATAATTTAATTTTCGAATATTCCGATGAAATACCAAAATTTCTGTGAAAACCGCTTTTTTGATTGGCTAAATCCTTAAAGCTGTGTGAAATCTTTATTGTTTTTTCTTTTTTTAAAAAGTACATTTGCAGGACAAATTACAAATCCCAACAAGTTGAAGAGAGTATTATTCCCGTTGAGTGTCACCATTATACTGGCTTTTTTCCTCGGCTCATGCGTTTCAAAAAAAAAGGTCATCTATTTTCAGGATATTGAGCAATTGGGCGATCAACCGGACAATCCGGGATATACTACAATCATACGCCCTGATGATCTGCTTACCATAACGGTTTCTGCCCTTAACCCAGAAACAGTGCTTCCGTTTAATCCGCCTTTGGTAAGCACCCCAAGTGCTGATGGTTCCATTACCTCGGCTCGCCAACTCCAGACCTATCTGGTTGATAAAAATGGGGATATCGAGTTTCCGATACTTGGCCAGATTAAACTTGGGGGGCTAAGTAGGCAGGAGGCTACTACTTTTTTGGTTGATAAGCTATCGACCTACGTGAAAAAGCCCATCGTAAACATGCGAATCCTCAATTTTACAGTTTCTGTACTTGGTGAGGTACAGCGGCCCGGTACTTTTACGGTAAATGATGAGCGTATTACAGTACTTGAAGCCCTGGGGCTTGCGGGTGATATGACCCTTTTTGGTCAGCGCAATACGGTAAAGGTCATTCGAGAAGAAAATGGTAAGACCAAATACGGCAATTTGGATTTCACCTCTGTTGATATGATCCATTCCCCATACTACTATCTGCAGCAGAACGATGTGGTGATCGTTTCACCAAATAATGCCCAGGTGCAAAGCTCTGGCTTTAACAGGAATACATCAGTATTTATATCGGTGGCAGGTATCATAATTTCAGTAATCTCTCTTTTAACCAGATTATAATATGCAGATCGAGGAACAAAGGGCAGAAGCCCAAGAAGAGATTTCGTTAAAAGAACAATTAAACCAATATTTGAGGTACTGGCCCTGGTTTGTGGTCTTTGTAATCCTCACCGTTTTTTTAGGTTTCCTGTACTTGCGTTATACCAATAATTCTTATGAGACCCAGGCGACTATCCTGATCAAGGATACTAAAAACAGCGAACTCTCTGAGATTGCCGCCTTTCAAGATATGGGTTTGGGTGACGTAGGTCTGAGCAAATCTGAATTTGAAAACGAGATTGAAATCTTAAAATCAAAACGCTTGACACGCCAGGTGGTTGAAGAGTTAGATTTAAATGTACGCTACTACCGGGAAGGGAATGTAAAGACGGCTGAATTGTACAATACACGCCCGTTTTCTGTAAAACTATTGTCCATTAAGGATACGCTCCAAAAGGAAAAACACTTATACATTCAGCCGCTAGATGCTAACAGCTTTAGCTTGCAGGAGGATGAGGATAGCAATCGGGAGACCTATAATTTTGGAGATAAGGTATCCTTAGATTTTGGCGATATTACGATCATTCCCAAGATGAATATGCTTGAAGATTATCTCCGCCACGAGGATTACAGGACGATTGTTACTCTTAATTCCATTGAAAATGCCGTACTCTCCACCCGAGATGCCATACAAGTGGAGGCCATAAACAAAAATAGCAGTGTGATCCAGTTGAGCCTCACCTCTGAGGCCAAGGATAGGGCAGAGGCCATATTAAATAGCCTCATCAAAGCCTATAACAATGATGCTATCCTAGACCGTAACCTTGTCTCCAAAAATACAGCAGATTTTATTGATCAGCGTCTTGGACTGATCTCAAGGGAATTAGATTCAGTTGAAAAAAATAAGGTACAGTTTAAAGAAAAAAAGAAGCTGACCAATATTGAGGCAGAGGGGCAGTTGTTCCTGGAAAATGCCAGTGAGTTTAATAAACGCCAACTGGAAACCGAAACAAAGAAAGAGGTGATCAACAGTATGATCGCGCAATTGAAAAAAGGTTCTGACACCAGCCTACTGCCTACAAATCTGGGTGTTGATGAAAATGGTGCGGGCGTTCTTGTAGATAATTATAATGAACTTGTATTAGAGCGTAATCGATTGATGACCAGTGCAACCCCTGAGAATCCAACCGTAGTAAACCTGAGCAATCAGATTGACCAGTTGCGGCAGAATGTGCTGGAAAGCCTAAATACGATCAAAAACTCCATTTCCATAAGCCAGGGCGATCTTAGTGAGCAACAAGGCCGTATAAGCAGTAAGATTTCTGCAATACCGGGAATTGAAAAAATTTATAGGGATATTAACCGGCAACAGGGCATTAAAGAGGAATTGTACCTCTACCTACTTCAGAAAAGGGAGGAGACCGCTATTTCCCTCGCTGTGACCACACCTAAGGCCAAGGTTGTAGATAATGCGTATAGCTCTAAACTGCCTGTTGCGCCAAAACCAAAGATCATTTATCTGGGTTCTCTTATTGCTGGCCTTTTAATTCCGTTTCTCTTTATCTACTCTAAAAATCTACTGGACACCAAAATCCATAATAGGAATGATGTAGAAGGCAAACTGCCGCAGGTGCCCATACTCGGAGAAATCCCCGAACTCGAAACCAAGGATAAGGAGACTATTAAACTCAATGACCGCTCAGTACTTGCGGAGTCCTTCAGGATTTTAAGGACTAACCTCAATTATATATTAAAAAGCCAGCAAGCCGCGCCCAGTAAAATCATATATGTAACCTCTACCATTAAGGGTGAAGGCAAGACCTTTACGGCATTCAATCTGGCACTCAGCTTGAACAGTACCGGTAAATCGGTACTGTTGCTTGGGGCTGATATCCGTAACCCGCAGTTGCATCGATATATTGATAAGTCGGAAGGGAGCAAGGGCCTTTCCGAATATTTATATGATGATAAGGTTCAGGTAGATTCTATCATCAATGATATGGAGATCAACCGCCACCATTTGCAGATTATCCTGTCAGGCAGGATCCCGCCCAATCCCGCGGAATTGCTTATGAGCCCACGTTATGGGGAGCTGCTTGAAGAGGTGAAGCCTCAATACGATTATGTGATCGTGGATACCGCACCCACCATGCTCGTTACTGATACCTTACTGATCAGCCAGTATGCAGACCTTACCATCTATGTAACCCGCGCCGAATATACCGATGTGAAATTGCTCAATTACCCCGCAGAATTATACGCCGATAAAAAGCTGAACAGTATGGCTTTTGTAGTCAATAATGTAAGCTATGCCAACTTTGGTTATGGTACCAAATATGGTTACGGTTATGGTGTGCATAAGGACAGTTGGTATACTGCACTTAAAAAGCGCTTGATCAAATAGACTTCAATTTGTCCATGCAGTCCTGTTTATGGTAGATAGTTATTCGATAGCTATCCCAGATTTAAGAGGAAATTGAAAAGGTTTCTTTGGTCATGTCCAAAAGAGGCTTCAAGAAGGCTTCCATCTTTTCTTTATAGACTACTTTCTTAAGGCTTTCCAGGTGACGCATTTGGTGCGTATCTGTTCCTATAAAAGTGTACCGGCCATCTTCAAGCAGTTTTTTGGCCATTAGGTACACACCGTGCCCATAGTGATCGCCTAAGGAGAGCGCATTGAGCTGAAACTGGCAGCCCAGTCGCTGCAACTCGTTGTAGTAGTCGTATTTTTTATGAAAATAATTGTAGCGCTCCGGATGGGCCAGTACAGGAATATACCCGGCGTGCGTAATATCAAAAAGCAGTTCTTCCAGGTTAATGGGCGGTTGCAGGTAAGAGATTTCAACAAGTAGATAATTGTCTTTAAGCGGTAGCATCTCTCCCGCAGCCAATCGGGAACCAAATTGCTCGTCCAACATGTATTCTGAAGAGGTGCGCACCATGACGTCAAAACCCTTTTTGGCAAGGGCATCATTAAGTTGGGCCGCAGCGTTATTTATGCTTTGTGGGGTATTCGGGTAGATTTCGCCCATAGTATGCGGAGTACAGATAAAGTCTGTGATGCCCAGGTTACGCATGGTGTGGATAAGTTCAATGGACTGCCCCACACTCTGAGAGCCATCGTCTATGCCAGGAATGAGGTGATTATGTATATCAGTATGGTCGTCAAAAAGATCAGTAAGGTACTTTTTGGGTCTAAAAATCGATAGCATTTTTAATTTTAGATAAAATTAAACGAAATGGGTTGGGAATGCCCACAAACAATCTTTTATTTGTACTTCATTAAGGCTCCACGATGAATCGAAAGATCTTTCTCCTGTTTTTGATCATTCCCTTTGCAAGCCCTGCCCAGTCTTCATTATCAGGTTCATTCAGCGCTCGGGCATTCGGTTCTTCGGAAAATAGGAATTCTTTTTGGATTTATTCAAATCAATACGGTCGCATCGACAAAAATACCGATTATCTTGGCCTGGGCAATATAGAATACAGGTATTCTATAAACGAGCAAAACCAGCTTCAGGTGGGTGCCGGTGCACTTCTGGCCAATGGTAATGGGAAAGACCTACGCACTGATGAACTCTATGCGCGCTATACTTTTAAGAATTTCCGGGCCACTGTAGGCCTCAAGCATCGCGACCTTAAATTAATGGGGCTTTCCAGCGTGGGGGGTGATATTTTATGGAGCGATAACGCGCGTGCAATACCAAGTATTATATTGGGATTTGTACATCCTGTACATGTGTTTAAGGGTTTGCGCTTTAATGCTTCCTTGGGGCATTATTTATTGGGGGATGACCGTTTTGTTAAAAATACGCAGGTCCATTTTAAGGATATTCAGCTTATTATAGATCTAGGGCCGCGGGATCTGCTTTCGCTAAAACTATCGCACTATGCGCAGTACGGGGGGACATCACCGCAATTTGGGGCGCAGCCCGATGGCTTTTCGGATTATCTGAAAATATTTTTTGGCAGTAATGGCGGTAGGAAATCCATAGCCACAGATCAGCAGAATGCCCTGGGCAATCATATTGGTTCTTATGAACTGGTATATGCTTTACAGCGGAAGAATTTTGACCTTAAATTGTACCACCAGACCATTTTTGAAGATACGTCGGGTAGGGAGCTGAGTAATTTTCCCGATGGGGTATGGGGTGCTTACTTTCAACCTAAAAACAGCAGGTTTATTAAGGCCATTCTCTATGAATATGTGCAAACGGTTTCTCAAAGTGGTCGATTTGGTAAGTGGCCCAACGGCTCCTTCAGCGGTGGGGACAATTATTTTTATAATGGAATTTACCGATCGGGCTGGACCTATAAAAGCCGCATCATTGGCCTTCCCTTTATCATCCCTGCTCCAGATGGCTTAAGTGCGGCTGAAAATAGGTTTTATGTGCACCATTTGGGCATTGCGGGGCAGGTCTCCAATTTAGATGTTAAGTTTAAGGGCAGTTATGTAAAGAATTTGGGCACTTATACAAGTCCGCTTAAATCTACAGAACATGCATTGTATACTTTCCTTGAAGCGAAATATCCCACCACTCTGGGGGATTTTAATCTTATCCTGGGGGCCGATTACAGTGATAAAAACCCGACCGTATTAAGTGCCGGTTTAGGCTATGAAATACAGTTCTAAAGGTGCGTGACTTGTATCTAATTAATAACGGTTATTGATTTGTTGATGGTGAAATAGATTCATTTACCGACTATATGTACTGTTACGGCTTTTGAAAGATAAAAATCGCGGGGCGTTTATGCAGATCTGGCTGTGCACCTTTCCAGCGGCCTATTGGTTTGGTGAGGATATATTCTGATGGCAGGCTTATATCACATGCGATACAGAGTTGGGTATCATCACCGAGGCTATTACAAAGTTCCTGCAGTAGTTTATTATTGCGGTAAGGAGTCTCAATAAAACATTGCGCCTGTTTTTGTTCTTTAGAGAGGCGCTCTAAGCGCTTGATCTCTTGGCGGCGTTCTTTGGCCTCAATGGGTAGGTATCCATTAAAGGCAAAATTCTGTCCGTTGAGACCGCTTGCCATCATTGCGAGTACAATAGAAGAGGGGCCCACAAGGGGGATTACCCGTATACCCATATCGTGCGCAAGGTGTACCACGGCCGCCCCAGGGTCTGCAATACCTGGCGCGCCGGCATCAGAGAGCAGCCCAATATCCCCACCTTGCAGGCAGGACTCCAGATAAGGAGGGATCTGTTCTTCCGCGGTATATTTATTGAGCGGGTGCAAGATGAGTTTGGACTGGGCCTTTTTAGGTGTTATTTTTTTTATGAAGGCGCGAGCCGCTTTTTCGTTTTCTACAATATACTCATCGATGCGCTCCATAATCTTACGCACCGAAAGCGGTAGCACTTCTAAGGGCGGGGTGTCGCCCAGGGTTGAGGGGATAAGGTAAAGCCTGCCTTGCGGCTTGAAATCTTTCATATATATTTTTCGATCGATAGAAGCTGGTCTTTTCATTTAGATCGAAGACCTTTGTGCTCAACGATTAATTACCGGTAAACGTATTATTTAATTTTTTTTATGAACATTTTTATCAGCCAGAAGTCAAATTGAATCTACCAAACTTTTAAAAGTAAGGCGCTTAATTGACAATTAGTTTTTCCGTTTTTAAGGTTGCCGAACCACTGGACAATTGTACTAGATAGAGCCCTTTTTTTAGGGAAGAAATATCAATGAATGCTGTATGTGAATTAATATCGCGAGCAATGATTTTTTTTCCCAACAGGTCAAAAATAGCAATATGCGGAGTATTAACCGCAGGATCGATAACCAGTTTTAATTTGTCAGTCGCGGGGTTGGGATAAAACCCAAATCTATCTTGGCTTACGTCGTCCAGACTAAGGGCATCTGCATCTACCACCTTATAAATGGTTCCGCTGGAGAGACCGGCAACATAAAGCTCGCCTGCATTGTCAAGTCCGAAACTACTGAAACCAAGCCCTTCAAATACAGAAGAATACGTGATATTAGGATTAATACCCTCATCCGGATTGATATAGGCTAACTCACTGCTGACAAAATCGGCAAAGATGTACTTGCCTACAAGATCAGGAAAATCACTGCCCCTGTACACATAACCACCCGTAATTGAAGCTCTGCCCTGATCATGTGTATACGTTGCTACCGGGAAGGTTATATTACTTTGGGCTGGGCAGTCGGCATCATTGTAAACGGCATTTCCTTCGTAGCACCTCCAGCCGTAGTTAATTCCCGCTTTCGCGGAAGCGACCCTGTTAATTTCTTCGATCTTTCCCTGACCCACATCTGCGATCCATAAGTCACCTGTATCGGCATCAAAGGAAAATTTCCAGGGATTGCGCAACCCGTAAGCCCAGATTTCATCCCGGCCGTCAGGGTTTCCTATAAAAGGATTGTCTGTTGGGTTGGCATAGGGCTCGGCGCCATTCACGTCAATGCGCAACAGCGCTCCCAAAAGAGTGGTCGTATTTTGCCCATTATTGTCGGGATCGCCACCACCACCACCATCACCCATGCCTATATAGAGGTAGTCATCTGGTCCAAAAGCGATGCAGCCCCCATTATGATTAGATGCAGGCTGGGGTATGGTAAGCATTTTGAGTTCACTAGTCGGATCTGCCTGATTGGGATCTCCATCGTTTATATGGAAACGTGAGATCTGTGTATTGCCGGTTGGGTCTACATAATCGACATAAAAATAACCAGTATTGGCAAAATCGGGATGAAAAGCGAGGCCTAAAAGACCACGCTCTCCACCATCTTGCGACACGACCTTACTTAAATCAAGGAATGGTGTAGGTGAGACGGTGCCGTTGAGAGCTATTATTTTGATCAGACCACCCTGCTCTACGATAAAAAGGCGATCATCTCCAGCATTTTGGATATTTAATGGATTGGTAAAACCGGTGGCGAAAGCTTGAATATCCAATTGTTGACCATGCAGCCCCAATGTAGAATACCAAATACAAAAGAAAAGGAGTACAGTTTTTTTCATAAAATCACTATTTAGATAGTAATTTACAATAAAACCGAATTTCCAAATCTATAATTAACTTATAATTAATTGATTAAAAGAAAAGGTATAAAGCCGAAGGTTTGGGGTTCTCATTGTCTAATCAAAGTAGCTCATGTATCAAGAATTTAAAAGGCTCTTATAGCCTTTGGGCAAGTTTATTGGTTGCTTCGTCTAGCATTTTATAGACACGTTCAAAACCGAGGTCGCCACCAGTGTAGGGATCGGGTACATCGACCTGCTCTCCAGGAAAAAGTTCATCAAGGATCATACTTACCTTTGCTTCATCATCGGCATCGCGGGCCTGGGAGATTACATCCCTGTAATTGGAATGATCCATAACAAAAATATGGTCATACTTGTTAAAAAACTCAGGCTCAAACTGCATACCGCGGAGATGCTCAATATCTAAGCCGTTTTTTTTCGCGACAGCGATACTGCGGGGGTCGGGCGGCCTGCCAACGTGCCAATGGCCTGTTCCTGCGGAATCTATGCTGTATTTCGAAGGATCGAGTTTTGATCGCAGTAGCCCTTCAGCGAGCGGGGAACGGCAAATATTGCCCAGGCAGACCATGAGGATTTGTGTAATCAAGAGTAGAATGTGTTGGTTTTTTCGCTCTAGCGATATTTCAGATTAACAAAATTAGATATAATTCAGTGTTCACCCTAAAAATTTACATCGTAAGCTTCTTGTTAAGATCTTCTACGTATTTACGAAACTGCTTATCGGTTGAGCTTAGATTATCCACCGTCTTACAAGCATGTAAGACAGTAGCATGATCGCGTTTGCCTATCTGTGAGCCTATGCTGGCGAGGGACGCTTTTGTGAGACGTTTGGCAAAAAACATGGCCAGCTGCCTGGCCTGCACGATGTGACGTTTGCGCGTTTTGGACTGTAGGGTATCTACATCCATTTGGAAATAATCACTTACCACTTTTTGTATGTATTCTATGCTCACTTCACGTTTGGTGTGCTTCACATAGTTTTCGACGATTTTTTTGGCTAGGTCAAGTGTGATTTCCTTACGGTCATAAGAGGAATGCGCTATAAGCGAAATTATAGCACCTTCCAGCTCACGGATATTGGTCTTTATGTTATTGGCCAGGAACTCAATGATGTCTTCTGGCATCTCCACTCCATCTTGATAGAGTTTATTTTTGATGATGCTCACGCGGGTCTCAAAACCGGGTTGCTGTAGTTCTGCAGAAAGGCCCCATTTAAAGCGCGAAAGCAGACGCTGCTCAATATCCTGCATGTCAACGGGTGCTTTATCGCTGGTAAGCACCACCTGTTTGCCATTCTGGTGCAGATGGTTAAAAATATGGAAAAACACATCTTGCGTCCCCGCTTTACCGGATAGCAGTTGAATATCATCAACGATCAGGGCATCGATCACCTGGTAAAAGTGAATAAAATCGTTGCGGTTGTTTTTTTTAACGCTCTCTATATATTGTTGGGTAAATTTTTCAGCAGAGATATAAAGAACGGTCTTATCAGGATATTTGTCCTTGATCTGGACACCAATGGCATGTGCCAGGTGCGTTTTGCCCAGGCCGACACCCCCAAAGATGAGCAACGGGTTAAAAGAAGTGCCGCCAGGTTTGTTAGCTACAGCCATACCGGCTGAGCGCGCAAGTCTATTAGAGTCGCCCTCCAAAAAATTATCAAAATTATAGTTAGGATTAAGTTGCGATTCTATCTCCAGGTTGCGAATGCCGGGGATCACAAAAGGATTTTTAAGCTCTGGGCTTTTGTTTTTAAAGGGCGCCTCTACATCTTGTGCCTTAAGTGTGTTAGAACGGTTGCTACTGGGTATTTTTTCGGTAAAGGGCTGGCGGTTGCCATAGGTATTTTCCATCTTAATTACATAAACTAACTTTGCAGTCTCACCCAATTCTTTAGTAAGCGAAACCTTAAGCAGTTTAACATAATGCTCCTCAAGCCATTCGTAAAAAAACTTGCTGGGTACCTGGATACTTAGCGCATTATCGGTAAGCTTGACAGCCCTTATTGGGTCAAACCAGGTTTTGTAAGCCTGCTTAGTGATATTGTCGCGAATAAACAACAGACAATTATCCCATACTGATTGCGCAGTCTTACTCATTACACAGGCTGATTTTAAGTTATTTTTATGTTAAGAAGCACCAAAAGAAATGAAAAATTAGGAGTGTTTTTCTTTCTTTTCTGGTAGGCAAATATGTGAACAATAAATGTAAATAAAAAAAAATTAAGGGTTGTATTTCCTGTATTTTTTTTGCATACTGCTTATACTTTTAACACATTTAAATTTAAGTTAATTACCTATGTTTACACATGAAGTTTTTATAAAGGTACGCTATCAGGAAACGGATCAAATGGGTGTAGTTCATCACGCAAATTACGCCTCATATCTTGAATTATCGCGTATTGAATGGTTGGAAAAGTTGGGTTTTTCCTACAAAAAAATGGAAGAAAGTGGTATTATGCTCCCTGTTTATAAACTTGATTTTGTTTTCAAAAATCCAGCCTATTTTGATGATGTGCTGTGCGTAAAGACAGGTCTAGAAAAGCTTCCCAATGCAAGTATTGTTTTCAATTATGAGATATACAATCAGGATAAAAAATTGCTCACTACTGCGCAAAGTACTTTGGTTTTTGTTAACAAAAAAACCTGGCGACCCATTTCATGCCCAGAGGCGATTTTGGAACGTCTACGGGGATAATGGTTTTACGTTTTCTCTTGCTAATGGGCACCTGAGGTATCCACTTTGCCTGCGCCTTTTTTGATGAGCAGTACAAATGGAATGCATGCCAGAAAAAGAAGGCCCAGGTATAGAAAGATATCCATATAGGTAAGAACGGTACTCTGCAGGCCTATCATGCCTTCCAAGGACTGGTATGCCCTTGAAATAGCCTCACTGGTACTAAATCCTTTGGCCATAAACATTTGTTTGAGCCCGGCAAGTCGCTGCTGTGTAACGGGATTTATACTGCTGATGTTGGGGATGAGGTCAACGCGGTGCTGCTGGTTAAGGCGATAGATCATGGTGGTGATGATCGCGATGCCAAAAGAGCCACCTAGCTGACGCATCATCCCCGTAAAAGCTGCACCCTCGCCGATTTCTTTTCCCTTTAGGGTAGATAAAGCCAAAGTGGTTATGGGTACAAAGAGCAGACCCAGGCCAAAACCACGTGCTACAAGCGGCCAGAACAGCAGCTCAGACCCTGTGTCCGGAGTAATAAGCTTAAACATCCAGAAACTGTAGATGAAAAAGATACCAAAACCTCCCGCTACAAGATATTTCTGGGGTACCCCCCGCTCAAGTAATTTGCCGATTACCGGCATCATCAGTCCTGTGGTTATGGAACTGGGGATGAGCAGTAGCCCTGCATCTGTAGCTGTCCAGCCTAAGATGGACTGGGTATAAATGGGAATAATAAAGGTGGAGCCATAAAGCCCGAAGCCCATTATGAAGGTCATGACCGTCCCCATAGCAAGGTTTGAGTTTCGCAATACCCGCAGATTAACGATGGGATGCTCATAGACCAGTTCCCGCCAGATAAAAGCAAGCAGACCAAACATTGAGATTACAGTAAGCATGACGATCCCAGAATCCTGAAACCAATCGTCCTGCTGGCCGTGCTCTAAAACAAACTGAAGCGAGCCGATAAAGGAGGCTAAAAATAAGATGCCCCACCAATCCACTTGGTTTGCACTTAATTTGGCCCCATATTTTGGACTGCGTACAAAAAGTATTGTAAGTATAGTTGCTATAATACCAATCGGGATGTTAATATAAAAAATGTAAGGCCAGGAATAATGGTCTACAAGATATCCACCTAAGGGTGGGCCTAGCGTAGGTCCCACAATCACGCCCATACCATAAATAGCCTGGGCCATACCACGTTTAGCCAAGGGATAGCTTTCGGTTATAATGGTCTGTGCGGTCACTAGCAGTGCACCGCCCCCCATTCCCTGAACAAACCGGAAGGCAACAAGCTCCCATATATTTGTGGCGTTTCCGCACAAAAAGGAGGATATCGTGAAAATAATGATGGAAGCAGCAAAATAATTTCTCCGGCCAAACTGTTTGGAAAGCCAACTGGTCATGGGGATGACGATTACATTGGCAATGGCATAGGCGGTAATCACCCAGGCAATATCTGTAAGGGTCGCACCCAGGCTACCGCGCATATCGTTGAGCGCAACGTTTACGATAGTGGTATCCACGATTTCCAGAAGGGCACATAAAATTGCTGTCACTGTAATTATAACACGTCTAAAGCCGTATTCTACGAGAGCATCTTCTTCTTGTATTGCTTGTACTTCGGCCATAATTGTTTATTTATAAATTTGGGAAATAATCATTAACATCTCAATCTGAAAGTTCCATCGGCCCCGTCTGCCGAAGGTTGGGTTTGAATATATATTTTAGCATTCTCCCGAAAGCAGGTATTGATATTTTGCATTGGTTATCAATAAGAGGATTTTGCTCAGCGTGGCAATGTCCTCTATGAAACCTTTTTTAAAACTACCGGATCATCGCCTGGCGCAATTTTAATAGAGACACGTTTCAATTTGAAGAATATGATTAATTTTTTTATTCTAAGGCTAAGAGCTGTATGCTCACCTTCCTGAGTCGATGCGTTTTTTAATCCAAATGTACATCTACAAGAGCATTCATGCCCGAACGTAAATGTGTCAGTTTTTCCCTGTCGTTATCGTTGGTAAACTCGATTTTGACTGGAAGGCGCTGCACGGTCTTCACAAAATTGCCAGTGGCATTATCGGGAGGCAGTAGTGAGAAACGTGCTCCCGTTGCTGGTGAAAAATTGGTTATTTTGCCCTCAAAATCCTCCCCTGGATAGGCATCTATCTCAATACTTACCTTTTGGCCTACCTTCATTTTGGTGAGTTGGGTTTCCTTAAAATTGGCGACGATCCATTTATTTTGAGTATTCACCAAATAAAAAAGCGCCTGTCCCGGCTGCACAAACTGCCCCGCCTGGATACCTACCGAAGATAATTGCCCATCAATTGGTGCAGTGACTACTGTGTAATCTACATTGAGCTGGGCCGCATCTACCATGGCCTGTGCGCTTTTTACTTTTGCATCTGCCACGTTTACCTGTTTTTTGGAAACTTCAGTCTGGGTGAGGGCGGCATTGCTCTGACTTTTCATCGCCTTTTGCTGATCTTTTAAGATCTGCAGCTGGCTTTCCGCCTCTTGCTTCGCGGCAAGCGCCTGCTCATATTGCTGTGCGGTGATACTCTTGTTTTTGTAGAGGTTGTTGTAACGCTGATAATCATCATCAGCCCTTCTTAATTTAATCTTGGCGGTCTCTACATTTCCCAAAGCTGAGGATACCTGGGCATTTGAAGCTAGCGCATTTGCCTGGTAAGATCCTATGGAGGATTGTGCGATGCCCACTTGACTCTCGGCTGCGGCAAGGGAAGCCTTTGCTTGTTCCAGTTTTACCATATAATCATTCTTTTCAATGGTAAAAAGGGTGTCTCCTTTTTTTATTTTTTCATTATCGGTCACATAAATTTTATCAATGTAGCCGCTTACGCGTGGAATAATACTGTTCATGTTTGCTACAATCTGGGCATCATCGGTCTCTTCATGAGATAGGGAATGCACAAATTTTATAATGCCGTAAGCCGCACCTACCAGTACCAAGGCGCCAATGATATAAATAAATTTCTTGTTCGTCTTTTTCTTGGGTTCCATAGCTATGCTTATTTTTTAAATTGAGAGGTTAGATTGCCCTGGGCAGCCAGGAGTTGATAATTGTTAAGTATAATATTTGCACGTGCGTAGGTAAGATCTATTTTAGCCTGCAGCTGCTGCACATCTGCTTCCAGAAGGTCATTAGTGTCCTCTAGGCCATTGTCGTATTTGTCTTTTACGATACGGTAATTTTCAACGGCTTGTTGTTCAGACTGGCTGTACACATCCAGTTTGTGTAAGCTGAGCTCGTATTCTTGCTTCGCATTTTCTATATCAATGTTTACCTGATCTTGTAGTTCACTTACGCTGTATTCAAGATCTTTTGCTCGGCTTTTGGCCAGTTTAACCTCGGTTTTGGTCTTAAAAATATCGGCAATGTTATATGAAAGCCCCACTCCCACATTTACGGCATTTGTTACCGTAAGGGCGTTATTAACATCAAGTGCAATGTATCCACCTACAAGAGATAGGGAGGGGTAATAGGCGCTCTTTGCGGCATCTATCTGGTTAACGGCAGCTTTTTGTCTGAGCTCAAGGGCGTCTAGATCGCTTCTTTTTTGTTGTTTTGTCAAGGTGTCGCCAGGTACTAAGTTTTCGGCGATAGCAGGATTTATGCGTGTTCCTTCTGGAAACTTCAATAGGGTGGCCAATGTATAGTTGAGAATATTTTCGTTTTTTTTGGCCTCTTCCATTGAGATCTGAATATTTGCTTGTTGCAGCTGCGCTTTCAAAAGATCATTTTTGGCAAGCAGCCCATTATCAAGCATAGCACTAAAATCACGCACGCGCTGTTCCGCACTTTTTAAATTCTCTTGGATGAGCTCGATGGTCTGATGGGCCTTATACAGGTTAAGATATTGCGTTATGGTGCGTATCTCGAGCTGTTGCTTTGTATATTCAGCCTGAAAGGTTTCCGCTTGGTAATTGTTTTCACCGGCTTTGATCAGATTTTTGAGCTTAAACCCCGAAAAAAGGGGAAGGCTTAGGTTAGCTTGGCCCAACAAAAGACCGTTTACCTTCGGATCGCTGGTAGTTGTTGCGGTGCTGTCGCCCTGCTCATCAGAACTTAGTGGAACCTTAAAATTTACATTGGCGCTGCTCAGGTATCGGTATTGACCCGAAATATCAACATCGGGATATTGATTGTTTTTAATGGAATTGAGCTGATTTTCAGCCGTAATTACTTGGTTATCCGCTTTTTTGGCCATATCCCCATTTTTAAGGGCCAATGCAACGGTTTCTTCAAGACTTAGGTTTTTCACTTCTTGAGCGTAACCCCTTGCCATGGCCAATAATAGGGCGATAAAAAGGGCTTTAAAATTATTGTTCATAGTTTAATAGGGCTTTGAGTGTATGTTGAATATGTGGTATCAGACTGTGCGCCACATAATGATCTACATCTGCATCACTCTGCAGGTTTTGGGTGTCCATAAAAAAGTTTTTGTTGTAATTGAAGTGAAAATAAATACCCAATATGGTGGGCACGATCAAGCCGGTGTTGACCTTTGTGGAAAATACCCCGGCGTCCTGTCCGTTTTTTACAAATCGAGCAATTGCCAAATAATTCTCTTTTTTTTGAGATATATATTCGGTAAAATCTATATTCCTAGCGCAGTTGGAATATTCAAAATGAACGATCTTATACATCCTACGGTTGCGGTGTACGCGCTTTATGATAAGGTGAACGATCTTATCGATTTTTGCGTTAAAACCTAAATCTTTATCATCTATAACATTGGTCAACTGCATTCTGAAATCTGCCAGGCGATAGAGCAGGAGGTCTTCGAGTAGCTTTTCCTTAGAACCAAAATAATAGGAAATCATGGCGATATTGACATCAGCCTCCTTTGAAATCTGACGTACAGATGCGCCTTTAAAGCCATATTCAGAGAATAGCTTTTCAGCTACTTCAAGGATTTGTATTTGCTTTTCGCTAAATTCCATATCGGTCAAAACTACGGCGCAAAATTAAACAAATGTTTTAATTAAACGTTTGTTTAAATCAATGAATCTCTATTTTAACAGATAACGTTTTCGCCCTAAAAGCTAATGTTGACGGAGCTTTTGGATATAATATGTTATTTAATAACCTAAAAATAAGAAGTATAGATTATAATATTTACTTGTAAATTATTATACAAAAAACCATGGTTTTAGTGGGGAGAGTACGCGAAAACCATTTGATATTTCATGAGAAATTCTTGGCTAGGGTATATTTTTAAAGGGAATAATTACAAAAAACTAACAGTAAGATTTTGCTGAAGCCTTTGTTCTTTAAATTTTAAATAATGGAGTACTTACTGCTGCCTCTTTTCTCCCTTCCATACCCTTTTAAGATTTAAGAAATTCTGAGGATTTTGGGAAAAACCATGAACGTTTTTTTGAAGAAATTGCACTGCTACGTCATAGTACAAGGGTACAATGGGTGCCTGGGCAATGACAAGACTGTCCATCTTTTTGTAAAGTGCCCTGCGTTCTTCAATATCAGTAATGGTGAAACTTTTTTCATACAATTCGTCAAATTGGGCATTTTTAAAATGCGTATAATTAGGGCCGTTTGGAGTAAAATTTTTACTGTAATATAAAGAAAGGTAATTCTCTGCGTCTGGATAATCTGCGATCCAGCTTGCGCGAAAGGAGTCCAGTTTTCCTGTAGATTTAAGTTGTCGCAGTGTGGCCGGTGGCATCACGTCAATGTCTACGTTTAAGCCCAATTTGCCAAGCTCACGCTGAATATATTCACAGATATCAAGGTACTGACTATTGGTTCCTATGGTGATATCAGGGTCATTGTCACCAGTCTCTTTTTTATATTCTTCTATTAGTTGTTGCGCTTTGCCCGGATTATAATCATAGCCTGCATTTGCACTAAAGCCGGGAAGTCCTTTTGGAATAAATCCGCCATTGGCCGGGGTGCCAATACCGTTGCGCAGGTAGGTGATCATCTTTTGTCGATCAAAACCATAATTGACAGCGCGCCGGATGAGTAGCGAGCGCACCTCTGGAGTTTGGCTCTCTAAGAAAAAGCCTATATATTCTGTATTTAAAAAGGGACCTTTCTTAATGGTCACGCGGTCTTTATATTTAGCTTTTAATTCTCCCATGGGGGTAAGGAGTTCATCTTTATAAGAAGGGTCAAGACTGTTCAGAAGATCAAGGTTACCTTGGGCGAATTGTAAAAACTCACTTTGTTTATCTGGTAAAAAAGTGATTGCGACGGCTTCCAGATAGGGGAGTTGTCTTCCTTGGTTATCTCTCTCAAAGTAGTGCTTATTTTTTCGCAGTACCAGTTTTACGCCTTCAACCCAGCGTTTAAATTTGAACGGCCCTGTACCCACGGGGTGCGATCTAAATTCATTTCCGTAATAGTCTACAACCTCGTGTGGTACAACAGAGCAGTATCGCATGCCCAATAGCCCTAAAAATGCAGGGAATGGTTGCTTAAGATTAATTTGCAGCGTGCTATCGTTGAGCGCTTCATAGCGTTCTACATTCCCCAGTACCCAACTGCCGGGCGATGCGACCTGCGGATCTTTGAGCCTATTTAAACTATACACAAAATCTTGTGCAGTTACCGTTCTCGTACTGTCTGGGGTGTTAAAATGCACGTTTTTATGAAAATAGACATCCCGGCGCAAATGGAAGGTATAGGTCTTTACATCCTTAGATATATCCCAACTTCTCGCAATATCGGGTATGATATTGAGGCTATCGTCTTGCTGTACTAGGCCATTAAAAAGCTGATTACATGGCCAGATGATCTGCGGGTTACGGGCAAAAGCGGGATCAAGCGTGGCTACATTGTATTGCTCATTGTAGCGGAAGACCTGGTTGTCTCTGCTTCTATCCAAATCTGCGGAACAACTGGTGATAAGCGGGATCAGCCCACATAGAATTAAATATGAATATTTATGAAGTATCGACAAATTTTACTATCTGAAATTAGGTGACTATCTTTGCGCTCTTTCCGTTTTGACAGATCTGGAACCGGAAAAAATGGGCTGGTATCGACTTTTACCAAACGACAAATTTAATTAAAAGCAAACAAGTGAGGGATGCATATCAATGCTAAAAAAGTAGCCTTTTACACCTTGGGCTGTAAGCTCAACTTTTCGGAGACATCTACGATCGCCCGGGATTTTGAAAAATCAAATTTTGAACGGGTAGATTTTGCCGATGTGGCGGATATATATGTGATCAATACGTGCAGTGTCACCCAAAATGCCGATAAGCGTTTCAAGACTATTGTGAAAAAGGCACAAAAGGCTAATCCTGATGCATTTATCGCCGCCGTTGGATGTTATGCCCAGCTACAACCGGAAGAGCTCGCGGATGTGGAAGGCGTTGATCTCGTGTTGGGAGCAACAGAGAAATTTAAGATTATGGATTACCTCACAAACCTCTCTAAAAACGATAGGGGCGAGGTGCATAGTTGCGAGGTCCAGGAGGCTGATTTCTATGTGGGCTCCTATTCCTTTGGCGATCGCACGCGGGCCTTTTTGAAGGTGCAGGATGGTTGTGATTATAAATGTACTTATTGTACAATTCCTATGGCCCGTGGCATTTCGCGCAGCGATACCTTAGAGAATGTGGTGCGCAATGCTATTGAGATTTCAAATAGAGGAATTAAGGAAATTGTACTTACCGGGGTAAATATAGGCGATTATGGCAAGGGGGAATTCGGTAACAAAAAACACGAGCACACTTTCCTTGATCTGGTAAGGGCGCTTGACGAGGTTTCTGGTATTGAGCGGCTGCGCATAAGCAGTATTGAACCCAACCTGTTGAAGAATGAAACCATAGACCTTGTGGCACAGAGCCGGGCTTTTGTACCTCATTTTCATATCCCGTTGCAGAGTGGTAACAATGAGATGCTGGGCAGAATGAGGCGCAGGTACCGCCGTGAGCTTTATGCCGATCGCGTAGCGCGCATCCATGAGCGTATGCCCGAGGCATGCATTGGGGTTGATGTAATCGTCGGATTTCCCGGGGAGACTCAAGAGCACTTTATTGACACCTACACTTTTTTACAGGAGCTTGATATCGCTTATTTGCATGTTTTTACCTACAGTGAGCGTCCCAATACCACAGCGGCACAAATGCCGGACCCGGTCCCGTTGCGTGCCCGTAAAAAAAGGAGTAGGATGCTGCGCGGCCTTTCGGCGAAAAAGAGGCGGGCCTTCTATGAGTCGCAGCTAGATACAGAACATGAAGTGCTCTTTGAAGGAGAAAACAAGAAAGGGTATATTCAAGGTTTTACCGAAAATTACGTCAAGGTCAAAACTCCTTGGGATCCGGCATTGGTTAACAGGATAAAAAGAGTAAAGCTTAATGCGATTGATGAGGACGGTTTGGTTCGGGTTTCATTCTGTCGCACTCTGGAAGAATTGAGCGCATAAAACCCCGCAGTTGCGGGGTTCGGTAAAGCTGTTGTAATCTGACTAAATATTTATCCCAACGGGCAATAATTTTTTATATTTTCTTCGGTGGGAGCGCATAAATTTTGCAATTTCTGGGCTCGTGGGCACAAGGCTTATATTGCGCTCTTCAACCTCTTTAAATACAGCCACGATAAATTCGTTCATGTGGCCCTCGGTTCCTTCCGGCATTTCCAGTTTGGTAAGGAATATCTTTCTGTCTTGTTGGGCGTACTCGATTTTTGCCAGTTTTCCATCAAACGATGTCTCAAATTGTCTTAGAAACTCGTTATCTGTCAATTCAATCTCGCTTATTACATCCATAAATTTATTTTATATTTTTGGTTCGACGCTAAGAGTGGTTTTTTTCGGATTGGAGGAAGTTGGCAGAACAAATTTTAAGTTTTGTCCATTGTAAATTTACAAATATTTAACTGTTTTCCAAATTATCTTAATGTTAAAGCCTTAATTTACAAGCTATGGTGACGCCGATTTATATGATGCCCGGGATGGCGGCATCTCCTGCTATATTTGAGAAAATCAGTCTTGACGAGACCAGGTTCAAGTTAATTTCGCTACGCTGGAAGGTTCCTCAAAAAGAGGAGACTTTAACACATTATGCCTCCCGCATGCTTGAAGATGTGAGACACAAAGATCCTGTTTTGCTGGGGGTAAGCTTTGGTGGTGTGCTTGTTCAGGAGATGGCAAAACAGATTCCTCATAAAAAACTGATTATTGTAAGCAGTATTAAATCGCGTGATGAAATGCCTCGCAAAATGCGTGTCACCGCCAGGCTAAAACTTTATAATATGGCCCCTGTACGTATTGTAAAGACTTTGGATAAATGGCCCAAATATGCCCCGAGTGATAAGTTAAGGTATAAGGTATCGCTTTATCAAAAATACCTTTCTGTCAATGATCCGCGTTACCTAAGCTGGGCTATAAAGCAAATGGTATGCTGGGATCAAAAAGTTCCACCCAAAAACATTGTACATATACATGGTGATGCAGATCCCGTGTTTCCATTTCGCTATATAAAGGATTGTATTAGGATTAAAGGTGGTACGCACATTATGATCATCACAAAATTTAATTGGTTTAACAAGCACTTGCCTGATATGATCGATAATTAATCCTTATTTTGCAGATCGTTTATTTGAAGAAAAGGTTATGATAAAGAAAATTTTAGCAGGTATAGGGATTTTGGCCATTGCCGTGATCTCACTACAGGCCGTTCAGGAAAATCCGGCACCCTCGCTACCCGCGCCACAGGTTCCGGAAACCAATTTGGTTAAGGACTATAATGTATATGCAATACCACTACCCCAAAAGCTTGACTTTGCTGGGGAGGAGGTACCCTTAAACGATCATGATATACATGAGCGTCTGGATAGGGAACTCCTGGTCAACACCTACTGGCAGTCCAATGGGCTTTTGCTCATCAAGCGGGCACATAAATATTTTCCCATTATTGAGCCTATATTAAAAGAGCGTGGTATCCCAGACGATTTTAAATACCTGGCGGTCATTGAGAGCGGTCTCACACAAGCCGTATCGCCTGCAGGGGCGAGGGGTTTTTGGCAACTCTTGCCGCACACAGCAAGAGAGCAGGGCCTTGAGGTCAATGATAATGTAGATGAGCGGTACAACATTGAGCTGGCTACCTATGCTGCCTGCGATTATTTTCAGCATTCCAAAGATCTTTTCGGAACCTGGACGCTTGCCGCTGCTGCATTTAATGCGGGAAACACGGGTATATCACGCCGGCTCTCAGATCAAAACGTGACCAACTACTATGATTTGCTATTGGGTGAAGAAACCGGGCGTTATGTTTTCCGGATCTTGGCCTTGAAGGAAATATTGAAAGATCCTGCCAAATTTGGTTTTAACTTTAAGCAGGAAGATCTTTATTATGAAGTGCCCACCTACGAGGTGAAAGTGGATACAGTGGTTCACGACTTCGTTAAATTTGCCGAAGGTTTTAATATCAACTACAAGATTTTAAAACTTCAGAATCCCTGGTTGCGCGAGGATCATCTCAATAATTCCTCTAATAAGGTATATAAAATTAAAATACCCAAAAAAGGGTATTACAACACCGCCCCTGGCAATTAATGTAACTATGAAAGGCCTTATGAATATCCAGGTACTACTTTTACTCGTTCTAATAGGCCTGTGTGCCGGCATTCTAAGCGGCGTTTTGGGCGTAGGGGGAGGCGTGGTCATGGTGCCCCTCATGGTCTTCCTGCTCGGATTTAATCAGTTTGAGGCCCAGGGTACCAGCCTTGCAGCGCTCGTACCACCGGTAACACTTGTGGCAGCTTATAATTATTATGTGGATGGATATGTAAACTGGAAATATGCACTGGTGATATCTCTTTTTTTTGTCATAGGGGGCTATTTAGGCTCGAAATTTGTCGTTAATATTGAGGAGAAAATGCTCAAAAGAGTTTTTGGTGCCATTCTTTTGTTGATTGGTGCTAAAATGGTGCTGGGTAAGTAAATAAATCACGCTTCTAATTTAAAATACCAAGGAAGCTACATCATCTTCTGCAATGCGCTTCCGCGAAATGGGTTTGCTTCAATTTTATTGTAGCTAAATAAATTCAAAGTCGAACCAGAAATGAGTCAATCTACAGAGGCGATCTGTTGGGATAGAAGTGAAAAGTTTATGGCCAATTGATCCTGCTCGGAAAGGCCAAACTGGTTCGAGGGTCGCCGGTGAATATCAAGAATCTCCCCACTTTCTGAAATCATTAAAGAAAGCGAAAGTCCCAGGGCTTGTTTCAATAGTTTCTGGGTAAACATATACCTGTTTGTCGTGTCATCAACATAAACCACTTCTATATTTCGATTAAATTGCCGGGCTTTTTTACGCACGATCTCGCGATGGTCAAAGAAAAGTACAACAAAATTGAACCGATTACTGTACCGAGATGCCATCTCATTAAGGACCGGGATTTCCCCGGCATTGGGAATACACCAGGAACTGTAGGTAAGGAGAAGGGTAGGTTTGTCAAAATCCAGTGTGCTGGCCATTCTTGTCCTATAGCCTTCAAAGTATAAAGGATCAATTGTAGTGCCATTCAGATGATTTTTGACCAGGGAGTCAAAGAGGGATTTTGCCGTAACATCATCATGCAGGGCTAATGCACTATCGACTTTTTTATTATAGCTGTTGAGGTTTATAGACAGCGCTTCAGATAGGTATACCAGTTTTTTCTGGCCATAGCAATGCGTGCCGAAGCCCAGCAAACAAAAAAAAGCGATAAAGAGAAAGTGTAGTTTTTTTACCATTCACACATTATCCTTGTAGCAAATGAATGTAATAGAACTGTTCAGTGGAAATTTTTTCGTTTAAAAAGAGGATTTAAACGATTATAAACCATGTTTGTATATGACAAGTACTGTGCATGTTAGCAGATGTTTGTATGGCATCTAGGAGGGGAAATCTTTTGTTTTGTTATTTTATCATTTAATTTTAGAATATCAAATCAAAATATTTGGCTTTAGGCATTTACCAATTTTTAGTTTTAAACAGGTTCGATTATTTCTTTTAAATTGAATTAGCCACTCTATTCTCCTTTCAAATATATTTCTGAAGACAAAATTGTTAAATCACTTTTCTTAAAGTCTTTTATATTCTTGATAAGAATGACGTTTATTTTTCCATTTTGGATGGCAGAAGAATTTTGTAAAGCATCCTCAAAATCAATGAATTCTGAATTAAGAGCATCTAACACCTTCTTGATCAATTTTTACGATTTCCAGTATATTTAAAAGCTGTTTAATTTTCTCAACTATTAATTGATTTTTTGCCGTTTTTTCTTAAGAGATAGTAAATATTACAGATTATTACGGGTGTTGTAAATCCGCTTATTTTATGATCTTCGCAGCAATTAAAATTTCTGTGGCAAATTTGCCGAAAGGTTCACGGTCAACAAAGAAATCTAAAATTACATCCTTATCAATCAAAACATTATCCATTATAAGTATTTTACTTCTAATAGATTTTTAGTTCTTTTTTAAAATCCATATTCTTAGGCTATTTTAAAAAAACTTTTTAAAGATTTTACAACTGGATTTAATTTTTTTTATTCCATAGATTTTTTCTCTTTTATTAGGATTCTCAGTTATTGTATCGATTAGCAATGCTTACTAAATACCTCTTAAAATTGCGATTGGCGCGATAGGATTAATTAATTCTCGACGTATATAGGAGTCGACAGTATTGGGGAAGTAGTAGCCTTCTAAAATGGAAATTGTTTATGGATTAAAAATCCACCGTGATGAAAAAATTTGGAGGATTCTATAACCTCCAAATAACCGAATCTGAATAAAAGATTGAATTAGGTAGGGCAGCAAAGCAGTTGAGTAAGCTGGCTCATATAAAAGCAATGAATCCAGCTCGATTTAGCGTCGTCCAGCTCTTCCATAATGCTGCTTAGGAGCATTGGCTGCTTTCTTCATCTGGGTTTTCATCATCTTGAGCTGTTCGTCGAGCATGTTGTGCTTATCCAGTTTTTTGGCTTCGGTCAGTAATATTTGAGCTTCCCGCTTGCGGTTTTTGGACATAGCAATTCCAGCAAGATTCATTTTGGCCATAGCCAGATCAGTATCCATACTTAAGCCCAGAGAGACTGCTTTTTTAAAGTATTTTTCGGCCAGGTTCATATTGGTTTGTGAGACCATGAGTCCATTGAGATAATTATAATAGCCCTGTTGTTTTTTGACCAGTGCCCCCTCAGGGTTTTTGATCTTATCGAGCCATTTTTTGGCCCCTTCAAAATCCTGCTTGCGCAATCTTAGGAAGGCGAGGATGATAATTTCGTTCTTAAAATAGAGCAGGATAAATATGAGCGAAAAAAGAACGAGCATGATACCGTTGCCTATTTCCCTTACGAAAAACTGCCAAATGGCCAGGCCGAGCACGACTACAAAGAGTGCAATTTTTATATTTTTATTGAACATGCGCTAGTTACGATTTTTAAATTTCGGCGAAACCACAATAATGATTACAGTTGATAGTTAAGACCACTGATATTATGAGCCGCAAAGTTAAGAAAAACTATCGCAAATAAATCCTGTTTTGGGTTTGTGTGGATTAAAACTCTTTGTATATTTGCGCCCAGCTTTCGGGAAGGGATTTTTCTGAAAGGATGAACAGCAATTTAGCAAGCTTAAAGCACTTAATAACTATTAGCAATGAAAAGAACTTTTCAGCCCTCAAAGAGAAAAAGAAGGAACAAACACGGTTTTCGGGAGCGTATGGCTTCTGCAAATGGCCGTAAGGTACTCGCCCGCAGACGGGCCAAGGGAAGAAAAAAACTTTCCGTATCCTCAGAGCTAAGACATAAAAGATAAGATATACAAAACAATGGTTTTTACCGTTTTAGATATCAAGGTGTTACTTTTTAAAAGTAACACCTTTTTTTATAACTATTCCACACTTAATTTTCGGCGAAAGCCATAATAAGCATCTGACATGCCAAAAAATAATAAGCTCAAGTCTATCCTGATAATTGGTTCTGGTCCCATTGTAATTGGCCAGGCCTGTGAATTTGATTACTCCGGTACCCAATCATTACGCTCGCTGCGCGAAGATGGTATCGAGACCATACTCATCAATTCTAATCCGGCCACGATCATGACAGATCCCAGTATGGCCGACCATGTGTACCTATTGCCGCTGACGACAAAATCACTAGTGCAGATTTTAAAAGAACATCCACAGATTGATGCTGTGCTACCCACCATGGGTGGCCAGACCGCACTCAACCTTTGCATCGAAGCCGATGAAAAAGGGATCTGGGAAGATTTTGGTGTTAAGATCATCGGGGTTGACATCGATGCGATCAATATCACCGAAAACCGGGACCAGTTTAAGGACCTTATGATAAAGATAGGGATTCCCGTCGCACCTGCGCAGATTGCAAACAGTTACCTGAAAGGTAAAGAGATCGCTCAGGAATACGGTTTTCCATTAGTAATCAGGCCATCGTTTACCCTGGGTGGCAGCGGTGCATCTTTTGTACATACTGCAGACCAGTTTGAGGAACTGCTCACCCGAGGCCTGGAAGCTTCTCCCATTCACGAGGTTCTTATCGATAAGGCGCTTCTGGGCTGGAAAGAATATGAACTTGAGCTCCTACGGGATAAAAACGACAATGTAGTCATTATATGTACCATTGAGAATATGGATCCTATGGGCATCCACACCGGCGACTCTATCACCGTGGCGCCGGCGATGACCTTGAGCGACACCACCTATCAGAGAATGCGCGACCTGGCAATCAAGATGATGCGCAGCATAGGCGATTTTGCCGGTGGCTGTAATGTTCAGTTTGCCGTAAGCCCAGATGCCAATGAAGATATCATCGCGATTGAGATTAATCCGCGAGTTTCTCGCTCTTCGGCCCTGGCGTCTAAAGCGACCGGTTATCCCATCGCCAAGATCGCTTCAAAACTGGCTATAGGTTATACCCTTGATGAGCTTGACAACCAGGTTACGGGATCAACCTCGGCACTTTTTGAGCCAACTCTTGATTACGTAATCGTAAAAATACCGCGATGGAATTTTGATAAATTTGAAGGGAGTGAGCGCACGCTTGGGCTACAGATGAAATCTGTAGGTGAGGTCATGGGCATCGGTCGTTCTTTTCAGGAGGCATTGCACAAAGCTACGCAATCCCTGGAGATTAAACGCAATGGACTGGGCGCGGATGGTAAAGGACTTAAGGATTATGACCAGATCGTTGAAAAACTTACCAATCCCAGTTGGGACCGGGTTTTTGTGATCTATGATGCCATACAAATGGGCATGCCGCTGAGCCGCATCCATGAGATTACCAAAATAGATATGTGGTTCCTTAAACAATATGAGGAACTTGACGCGCTAGAGCGGGAAATTTCAACCTATACAATAGATAGTCTGCCGCGCGATCTTTTGCTCGAGGCGAAACAAAAAGGATTTGCAGACCGGCAGATCGCTTATATGCTGGACTGTCTGGAAAGCGCGGTTTACAATAAACGAGAAGAACTAAAGGTCAATCGCGTTTATAAGCTTGTAGATACGTGCGCAGCCGAATTTGTTGCCCAAACCCCATATTTCTACTCCACCTTTGAGGACGGGATGCAACTGTCCAATGGGGATGTATTTTCTGCAAACGAAAGCAAGGTTTCCGATAAGAAAAAAATCGTCGTGTTGGGTTCTGGCCCTAATAGAATAGGGCAGGGCATTGAGTTTGACTATTGTTGCGTACATGGTGTGCTCGCTGCCGCGGAATGTGGTTATGAGACCATTATGATCAATTGTAACCCTGAGACTGTATCCACCGATTTTGATGTTGCCGATAAGCTCTATTTTGAGCCTGTGTTCTGGGAGCATATCTATGACATCATTCAGCATGAAAAACCTGAGGGTGTCATTGTACAACTTGGGGGTCAAACAGCATTAAAACTTGCCGAAAAGCTAGATCGCTATGGTGTAAAGATCATCGGAACAAGCTTTGAATCTTTGGATCTTGCTGAAGACCGCGGAAGTTTTTCCAGATTGCTCCAGGATAATGATATCCCTTATCCTGAATTTGATACCGCCGAAAGTGCCGAAGAAGCTCTTGCGGTGGCTGAGCATCTTCATTTTCCCATTTTGGTGCGTCCGTCCTACGTATTGGGTGGTCAGGGCATGAAAATCGTAATTAATAAAGATGAACTGGAAGAGACTGTTGTAGACCTCTTGCGCAAAATACCCAATAACAAACTTTTGCTAGACCATTATCTGGATGGTGCTATTGAAGCCGAAGCTGATGCAATTTGTGATGGTGAAAATGTCTATATAATTGGCATTATGGAGCATATTGAGCCTTGTGGGATTCATTCTGGCGACTCAAATGCACTTTTACCACCATTTAATCTTGGCGATCTGGTAATACAACAGATTAAAGATCATACCCATAAAATTGCACTGGCGTTAAAGACCGTAGGACTGATCAATATACAATTTGCAATCAAAGATGATAAGGTTTACATCATTGAGGCCAATCCCAGAGCTTCTCGTACAGTGCCTTTTATTGCAAAGGCCTACGGTGAGCCTTACGTAAATTATGCCACTAAGGTGATGCTGGGCGCAAATAAAGTGACCGATTTTGATTTTAACCCTAAATTAGAGGGTTATGCTATCAAGCAACCAGTATTCTCCTTTAATAAATTTCCTTATGTCAATAAAAAATTAGGACCTGAAATGAAAAGTACAGGAGAGAGTATATTATTTATTGAAAGCTTGCGGGATGATGCTTTTTACGAAATCTATTCTAGACGTAAAATGTACTTAAACCGATAAAAATTACATTTAAACGATAAAAAATTTGTTGAATAGGGTAAAATTGCGTTATTTTGGCATTATTATGGCTATTGTACCACTATTAAATGTACTTTTGCTGTAATTCTAAATACCCCAATATGACATGAAACCTACTCTTATCTTATTCTACCTAATGTGTTTTACATGCGGCCTTACATGGTCTCAGGAAACCCATATTATCAACTGGCATCCCGGTGTTGAGACCGATCTTAAAATCACCGTTGGGGATACCGTTAAGTGGTACGTCTCACAGGAAGGTATAGTTGATGTAAGCAGTGATATGGATTTGTCTGATTTTGGATCCCCGAAACTCGAAGGGGCTGGTTCTTCTTATAAGTTTGTGTTTAACAAACCCGGAAAACTTAATTTTTATAGTTCTACCCATCCCAAATCGATGCGCGGCAGTATAGAAGTACGTGAACAGGAGTTTGCTCAGGAGGACAATTTTAGTTTTAAGATTTATCCTAATCCGGTTAAGGATCGTATTTTTTTTGAAGGTGAGAACCGCTCGCGAAACCTAGATGTGATCATTTATGATGTCTTGGGCAAAGTGGTTACCAAAGATAAAATGACCACCTTAACCATCCGTAATGGTCTTGACGTAAGTAATCTCAAGCGAGGCGTTTATTTAGTGCAAATCGACAATGGATCTAACTCCTTTACACAGAAATTGGTAAAAAATTAATTTTAGGCTATTATACGAGAAAGACCAATGTTACTGAAAGCATTGGTCTTTTTTTATGACCTATTAAAAAGGAGTGGGTGTATTTAATTACACCATAACTGTTCTAAAATGTGGCTTAAAAATCATGGGAAAATTCGGATTTGTCTGCTAGACGATTAAAATGGTCTTAATGTTAGATGATTTCGATTAATTTGAGGTAATAATTTATTGAAGTATACATTTTGAATTATACCTATTACTAGTCAATTTTTAGCTCAATTTCTCCGAAAATGCGGGGAGTCTTCCTGTGTTACTTCAGTGATAAAGTATTTGGAATCGCCCCAAAAGAAAAATGTCGTATACCTTTCTACATACGTTAGTTTCACATAACTGCCCTGGTAGTCTTTTAATTTTTGGATCACGTCCTCTTCTTTATCCTGTACAGAGAAATCAAAGATCTGTGCACCACTGATACCCTGACTGATCTGGCCTTCCCAGGTTTTTATAATTACCCCTTTATGGCTAAATTTTATGAGTTCGCCGGCACGTGTACCTTCACTGTAGGGCACACTATAAGCAATTAAAATATAAAGCAGGTAAATACCTAGGATACCGCCCAGTATAATGAATAGGGTCTTTTTCACAATGTATGTTTTGAAGTGGATACCAAATCTAGTTTTTTTCTTGATCTAAATGCAATAGTTTACCATCAATCTGCTTTCCTGTTTTGGCGCCCAGGCGCTTGAGTTTTTCTACTTTATTGATCAGGTTGCCCTTGCCGGTAAGTTTTTTGATCGCGGTACCAAAGGTGTTTTGGACGGTTCCCATTTGCCTTTCAATCTTCAGTAATTCTTCGGTTAGCCCCGTGAAGGAATCATATAGCCTTCCGGCTTGAGTGGCGATCTCAAGGGCGTTTTTTTTCTGCTTATCGTTTTGCCAAAGGTTTTCGACCAGGCGCAGCGCCGCAAGTAGGGTAGAGGGTGTAACTATGATGACGCGTCTTGCAAAAGCGTACTCATATAACTGTGGGGCGTGGGCAGAAGCCAAGGCAAATGCCGGCTCAATGGGGATAAACATAAAGATCGTATCAGGGCTTTCATCCACGAGATAGGGGTATTCTTTGGCGCTCAGCTGGTCAATGTGCCGGCGTATCGACGCGATGTGGTGTTTCAGATAACTCTGTTTCTGTTCCTCATTTTCTTCTGATACAAAACGCTCAAAAGCGCTGAGGGATACTTTGCTATCCACGATCATTTTTTTACCATCTGGCAGATGAATGAGCAGATCAGTCTGCAGTCGTTTTCCATTTTCGGTAGTGTGGCTGTCCTGCACCGTGTATTCGCGCCCCTTTTCCAATCCGGATTTTTCGAGCACGCGGGTCAAGATCATTTCGCCCCAGTTGCCCTGCATTTTGCTATCTCCCTTGAGGGCTTTGGTCAGATTATCAGCATCACGGCTCATCTGCTGGTTGAGTTCGGCCAGGCCCTTGATCTGCTGTTTAAGTTCGCTATGTCTGCCCAGGCTTTCTTTGTTGGTATCCTCCACTTTTCGCTCAAAAAGACCTATTTTTTCCTGTAATGGTTTTAAAATCTGGTCTAGATTTTCTTTGTTCTGTAGGGTGAATTTTGAGGTTTTTTCCTCTAAAATTTTGTTGGCGACCAGCTCAAAATCTTTGGTGAATTTTGCCTGCAGTTGCTCCAGTTCGCTATTTTTTTCGCGAAAGCGTGCCTGCTGGTTCTCCAGTTCAACATTGCGGCGGGTGAGGTTTTGCTGTATCGTACTGATCTCGCTGAGCAAGTTGTTTTTTTCATCCGTGGCTTCCGCCAAAAGACGCTCTGTTTTGGCGAGGTTTTCGGCTTGAATCTCCTGTCGTGTATTCAGGCTTTCCAGTTGTGCTTTTTTCCTGAGATTAGTGATCAAAAGGGTTAGCAGGCTTCCGAAAAGAAAACCACCTGTGGCAAAAATCAAGAAATAGATATAAGTATTCATTTATGAAAATTGCATTTCTTTTCAAATATAATGAATTATGAACGACAGTTTTGAGTTAGAGTACTACTCAACCCTTCAAATAAAACCTTCCAGTCCCCGCATCAAAACCCACCCGCTCCTCGGGAAACATCCGTGAAAAAATACCTGTTTCGATCAGGTTTTCAGGACTTTCGATCCTTGCGGTTTTATCATGCATAACGATCATTTTATCGCACAGCGGCAGCACAAGTTCTATATCGTGTGTTGAGAATAGAATGCACGAATCGGTCTCTTTAGTGATCTTTTTCAACAGCGATAATACCGAAGCTTTGTGATGCAGGTCGAGGTGGGTTGTGGGCTCATCCAGAAGAATAATCTGAGTTTCCTGTGCCAGCGCACGGGCTATTAGCACACGTTGTAACTGTCCATCACTTAACGTGTGACATTTTCTGGTTTTGAGTTCATCAAGTTGGGTAAGGGAAAGCGCTTTACGGATCAGATCACGGTCGTGATCGCCCAGGTTGCCCAGCCAGTTGGTATAGGGCTGCCTTCCCAATGCAACAAGTTCTTCTACGCTGAGGTTTTTGGAAATGACCTGCCCCGTGAGCACAACGCTGAGCTGCTGTGATAGTTTTTCGGGAGGGATGGTCTGCAATTCTTCAGCATTTAACAGTATTTTGCCAGATAATGGGGCCTGTAAACCGCTAAGGCTGCGTAAAAGAGTTGATTTTCCCGAGCCATTGATGCCTACCAGACCGATGAGCGCTCCTTTTTGCAAGTTTAGGTTGATCGTTTCTGCAACTAAAGTCTGAGATTTTTGCCCAGGGTAGCCAATGCATAGATTTTCCGTTTTTAGGATTGTTTTGTGCTGGTTGTGCTTTCGCGGAAGCGTTCCCTGTTTCATAGCCTTAAAATAAGATCTTTTTTTTGCGTACCAAAAGCCAGATCACCACCGGCGCGCCTACTATGGAAGTGATCGCATTGATGGGTAGGGTAGAGGTGCTCAAAGGGTTCTGGGCAATACTGTCGCAGATCAGCATGAGCAGGGCACCACCCATGAGCGCTGCCGGAAGGAGTATCCAGTGGTCTGCCGTCTTAAAAAGCTGGCGAATAAGATGCGGCACAGCCATCCCTATAAACGCGATAGGGCCTGTAAAAGCGGTTAGGCTGCCAGCCAGTATACTGGTGCTTACAATAATAATCATACGGTTTTTTCGTAAATGCACGCCCAGCGTTTTCGCATAATATTCACCCAGCAGAAGACTGTTGAGATTTTTGATAATGGGTAAAATGAGCAAAATCCCCAGCGCATAGCAAATCCCCAAAATCCCCAGGCCGTTCCATGAGATATCACCAAGGCTGCCAAAAGACCAGAAAATATAGCGCTGCAGTTCTTCAGCGGGACTAAAATAGGCTAGGATACTCACCACAGCAGCCGTCAAACTGCCAAACATAAGCCCGATGATCAGTAGTGCCATCGCATCGCGCACGCGTGCGGCAACCAATAGCACCACGGCAAGCACCAAAAAACTGCCCAGGCTGGCCGCGATTACCAGGCCCCAGCTACCTATAAAATAACCGGCCGAAAAACCAAGAACACTCCCGCCAAGGATCAGGAGCGCAACACCAAGACTTGCCCCGCTGCTGATGCCCAATACAAAAGGCCCGGCCAGCGGATTTTTAAACAGCGTTTGCATCATCAGCCCCGCCGCAGCGAGACCACTGCCTGTCACAACTGCCGTGAGCGCCTTGGGCAGGCGGTAATCTACAATAATATAACGCCAGGCATCTTTGATCACTTCTTGCCCGCTCAAGGCGAAAAAAATCTGGTTTAAGGGAATGTGTACCGATCCCAGAGAAACGTTCATTATAAACGCAACCAGGAGCAAAATGCCCAGTAAGATAAATGGAATGCTATGTTTGTGGCTATTAATCAAGCTTTTCAAAAAAATGGGGCAAATATTCGGGAAAGAGCTCAGGGTGAAAAATCGCTGCCAGATCGTTTAAGACCCAATCGGGGTGATTGGGCGCAGTTTCATAATAAATCAGTCCACCGGTCGCACCTTTTTGTGCACCAAAACCATACACTTGCTGGCTTTGAAAAGCCGTGAATTTTAAGTAAACCCTATTTGCATTTTTCATTTCGCTAAGTGAGGTAAACGCATTGGGGGCGATCCAGTAATTGGCCTGTTGTGCTTTGTCGAGCACAGATTCTAAACTTAGCGAAAGGCTTCCGGTTCCTTCTGTATTTTTATAAAGATAATCGGCGTGGGCGTCGGCGATAAGTTTTGCTGGCCAGCTATCGCCTTTAGGGGCGTACCAAACGTCTTTAAAGAGCGCCCCGCTCAAAACGCTAGGCTCTTCTTTCGCGGAAGCGACTTTCTGTTTGATGTGCTCATATAGAGAAGAGATGCTGTTAAATATAGAATCGGCCATTTGCTGTTTATCGTAAAGAGCCCCAAAAAACTTGATCCATTCTGCCTTCCCCAAAGGATCCTGCTCAACCCAATCCCCATCATAAATTACAGGGATGCCTGAACGGGATACCGAATTGAGGCTCTTGTTTTCACCTTCCACCCCAAAACTGACGACCACATCGGGATTAAGGTCAATGAGCGTTTCAGTGTTGATGCTTTCGTTCTGCCCTAATTCTTTTATTTTATTTGCATCGATCAATTTTCGCGTTTTTTCTGAAGATATGTAATCGAGGTCTGGAAAGCCTTTTAAGGTTTTTTCCTCGCCAAGCATCTCGAGTGATGGGATATGGGTCGTTGAGGTCACTACGATCGATCGCACCGGAATATGGATCACGGCATCAGCCTGTAAAGAATCTGGGGCAGATTTCCCTTTTTTTATTAAAGCGTAGCGATAATCCTTTTCGCTGTTGGGGAAGGCTTTTGTGACCGTAACCAGCGTATAATCTGCAAAATTTGCAATGGTGAAGCCATCTGCGTAATGTATCGACGTTTTTTTGTCAACGGATCGTTTTGTGGAAGACGCTTTCTTGTTTTGTTTGCAGGAAATTGCTAGCAATCCTATGAAAACAAAGGGAAAAATGGATCGTAATTTGGCTTTCATGGGTCAAAAATAGGATTTATTTTATCTAATTATTACCTATGATGTTTACATCTAAATAATTAAATGGAATATCCGCAAAGTTTTTAATGAATAACCCTAAACTTGATTCAGGGTCTCGACGAATAATTTTTTTGATGATAAACATTCAGTGGGAGGCTGCTATACTAGTTTCCGCGGTTATTGGGACGGCATAAATTCAGCACGTAGAAAATTTATTTTAATTTTATTTAAGAATATATATGATTTATTGAATCGAATTTCTATTTTCAATATGCTGATCGCGTGTATTATATTTATTTTTTAACTTAACTCTTTGATATCTTAGGCGTCCCAAACTCAAGACCCATGGATTTGCGCAGTTCTTAAAATCCACTAGGTTACCCTTCATATTTGCCCTATTTTCGCACCTGAATTTTGGTGGCGGTCTTTTTTTAAAGAAGATTGCCTTAAAAGGGAAGAAAGTCGTCGAGGGACGGAATGGGAATTGGGAAGTAGACCGTTTTCTTATTTCACAATTTGACCTTCGCACTTCGAGAAGCTTTCGCTGTTCCCGCAACTGTATGCTTAGTGCCGCTCATAGCGGTACGGTATGGATTATTCTTGATAACCACTGTATTTCACACGGAAGTGTGATCTTATGAACGAACCTTTGAGGTTTAGTCATAGGGTCCCGGCCTTTGGCGGGGTTAAAACGGGAAGGTTGATCCATATACGCGAGCCAGGAGACCTGCCAGGATTCACTATTGTCAAACCTTCGGGATAAGGGTTTGGAGATTTTTGGAAGTATAAAGTTAGCTGTCAGAAGTACGAAAGCACTTTCGGATCTTGTATTTTATACTTCACTTATCTTCCTTTTTCCGTATAACTTAATTCTAGATGAATACCAAAAACTATGTGTTTGCGGCGTGCCTTTTGGCAGGCCTTTCCCTTTATGCGCAACAGCAACCGGAAGAACTGGATGAAGTCGTAGTGAGCGATTCTAAATTTGAACTTAGACGGGAGAACAGCGGTAAAGTGGTCAATGTGATCACTGAAGAGCAGCTCCGTCAAAATCAAGGCAAGACTGTTGCCCAGGTTATCAATACCCTTAGCGGGGTCGAGATTAATGGCTCCCGCAGTAACGCGGGTCAATCGCTTGGCACTTATGTGCGTGGCGGGAACAATAGGCAGGTACTCATTGTTATTGATGGGGTACAGGTAAGCGATCCCTCTGCAATTGCAAATGATTATGACCTGCGACTGCTTGACATCAACAACATTGCGCGTATTGAGATATTGAAGGGAGCCGCCAGTACGCTGTATGGCAGCGGTGCGGCAACAGCTGTGATCAGTATCACCACAAAAAAAGCATCTAAAAAGAAAATTGCCGCCAGTTTTACATCAACTGCGGGAACTAATGAAGCGCAGGAAAACCGGAATTTGACCATCAAAGATTTCCAGAATCAGGTCAACGTTAACGGAACGCTGGATAAACTGACCTACACAGCTGGTTTTGGCAACCAATATACCGATGGACTTTCGGCAGTAAGATCGGGTAGTGAGAAAGACCCTTTTTCACGGTATAATGCCAATGTAAAATTGGGTTACGCTTTGCGCGAAAACCTAAACGTTTCGGTTTATGGGGTTTATGACCATTTTAATGCCGCCTATGACAATTCTTTTCCGTTAGAAGATGCAGATTTTGATTCCAAAACAGATCAGAAGCGGGTGGGCCTCTCCTCTGCATATCAATACGGCAAGGGTAGCCTGACCATTAATGCCGCATACAACTCCGTTGCACGTTCATTTATTTCAAATTTTCCCAATGCCTACCAGGCTGATAGTTATATTCTGGATGTGTACAACCGATATAATTTCAATGATATGTTTTACACGGTGCTGGGCTTTAATTATGTAGAAGGCCGAACAGATTTTGGCGAAAAAAAACAAAATAACCGCAATACAGATCCATATATCAACGCTGTATTCGTTTCTGATTTTGGCCTGAATTTTAACGCTGGCGCACGGCTCAACAATCACAATACTTATGGCAGTAACCTGGTCTATAATTTGAATCCTTCCTATAGTCTTGATATGGATAAAGGCTATTTGAAATTTTTCGGGAGTTATGCCACTTCTTTTATTACCCCAAGTTTGACTCAGTTATATGGTCCCTTTGGTGCTAACCCAGATCTTAATCCCGAGACTGATAGAAGTATCGAAGGAGGTTTGGAATATAAGATCGCTACAGGTTTTCGCATAAGCGGGACCTATTTTGACCGCAGGGAAGAGGATTTTATCAATTATGTGGTTATTGATCAGACAACTTTTGAAAGCCAGTACCAAAATGTCACAACCAATTTTAGCGTACGAGGAGTCGAGGCGGAGGTGGTCACCAATCCCATGGATAAATTGGAATTGCGGGCCAATTATACCTTTACCGAAAATAAGGATAAACCCGCACTGCGTATTCCAAAACACAAAGCAAATGCCATGCTGGGTTACAATTTTGCCAGGGCAAGTTATGTTTCGATCCGTTATCAATTTACCGGTGAGCGCACCGATACTGATTTTGAAACGGGCGAAAATGTAGCATTGGCCGATTTTAGCATTTTTGACCTCTATCTCAGTCAAAAGGTATTGGATGACAAACTAAACCTTTTTCTGGGGCTCAATAATGTCTTTAATAAAGATTATCAAGAACTTGTGGGCTATACTACCCGCGGCCGCAATTTTAGGTTTGGTTTTAATCTTACGCTTTAGGATAAGAAAAGTGGTTATGGCGAGAGTAGTTTTTCGCGGAAGCAACATAAATAACTAAAAAAAATCCCGCAGTATGATCGCTGCGGGATTTATTGTTTTAAGCTCGAGGTTATGTCACTTTTACCTTTGAAGGGCAGGGAGATCTACATACATCCTCTGATATGTGGGGCTTAACATCCCAGATTCACCCACGGTTTTCAAGCCGTTGCCCTTATAATAATTTTGGGCAGATCGGTTACCACGTATATCGTCAAGTGCTGCTTTAAGAAGGGGTTCATTCTCATCCCCAAGAATTCCTAGATCGCTAGGATTTTCAATAAGGGGTATTTCGGGGTCTATGCCATTTACAAATCCGGTTACCCCATTTGCATTGGCAGTGGTCAAGATGAGCGGCTGCAGTGCATAAAAGTGATTGGGGTTTGCATCTTTTCTTAAGTAATTGGGGGAGTCATATAGGGTTACAGAGGCTTGAAATTTACCTACCGTTGTATCGCCCACCTGCCTGACATTGATATAGGCATCAAGACCGTTAATTACAAGTTCGCTCGCTGATGCAGTGCCATCAGAAGTAATAACATATAATCTTGCTAGGTTAAGGCTATTGATGGCAGTGCCGCTGGTGATTTTGGTGTTAAAACGGTTGTTACGTTCCTCATCGGTATAACTGGCCTGTACTTTTGGATTATATACCGCCGTAGAAAAAATGTCTCCGGCAAACTGCCCGGTGATCATTGCTGCCAGATCAGTAGCCGTGCGTACAGATCCGCCGCCATTATAGCGTAGGTCGAGGACAAGATCAGTCACGCCCTGGCTCTTAAAATTACCAAATGTGGTATTGAGCTCTTCATCAAAGTTAGCAACGAATGAGTTATACATTAGATAGCCCACTTTTTTGCCGCCAACGTCAAGGGTTTTGGCAATATAGATAGGATCTTCGGTATATTCCTGCTTGACAAGGTTTGCCTCAGTGCCTGTTAACGTTGAGGAACCATTATCAATTTCCGCGAGGCCTATGGTATAACTGTCTTCCCCTAAAATATCAATGGATTGCTGATCAAGACCCCCATTTACTACGGTCATCTCGTGGCCATTTAAGGTTCTGAACAGCATGCCCCGTTCCAATTTTTCAGAGGATGCCGATGTATTGGGCAGTACATACCGGATCACGCCCAAAACCCTATCGTTTTGATCAGATTCCCGTACTAAAAAGAAATCCATCCCATTGTTTAGGGTCACGCCTGCAAATAGCTTTTCCAACTGGCGGTAATCATCGGTAATAATGCTGAAGCGATCTAACGGTTCCGGAGCCTTGAGCCCGGTGTAAAACAAATCTTCGGGGGTGTCAAAAGAAGCCAGATACTGGTCTTTATCATCCTGTGTAGCAAAGCGGTCATCGGCAAGTGCCGGTACATCCGGTTGATAGAGGTAAAAGAGGTTCATTGCATCATAGATAAAATTTTCAACCTCAAGGTTCTGTGGCGGGGTGATCGTATCATCACGATCTTTGCTACATGAAGCGGTAAGCACTAGAAGGCAGAGAGCTGCCCAGAGCAGGGGTAACTTTTTCATAATATATTAACGTTTCTTTTAAAAACCCGAAAATAAGGCTATTATTGTTTAAGACAACTATTTTGTAACAAAATTTATCCTTGTTCGTCTCCCTTATAGAAGACCAAACCAGCCATGAACCAAGCGAATTTTTTAGCGACCGTTAGACCTTTTCAGGACAAGATTTATAGGTTGGCCAAACGGCTCTTGGTCTCGGAGGCTGAAGCGCAGGATGCAACTCAGGAAGTGCTTTTAAAACTTTGGTCAAAAAAAAATAAAATGAAACAATATCGCAGTACCGAAGCCTATGCGATGACGATGACCAAAAATTACTGTTATGACACGCTCAAGGCAAAAAGGAGCAACAACCTGCAGCTGGTGCATAACAATTATGAAGATCAGAGCTATAACACGGTACGTCAGACCGAAGCCAATGACAGCGTGGGCTGGGTCTTTAAATTGATGAAGGAACTGCCGGAGCAGCAGCAGCTCATTTTACAACTGCGTGATGTGGAACAGTATGATAATGCAGAGATCGCCGAACAGTTAGGCATCAACGAGGGGGCGGTGCGCACCAATCTCTCACGGGCCCGCAAAACCATCAGGGAAGGCCTTTTAAAAAAACATAGCTATGGGATCAGATAAAAAAAATATAGAATATTTACTGGACGCCTATTTTGAAGGCGAGACTACCTTGGATCAAGAACGGGAGCTCAGGGCCTATTTTATTGGAAAGCATGTGGCTCCCCATCTAGAGGAGTATATTCCCATGTTCGGCGCTTTCGCGAAAGCGGGTGAAGAACGCTACACGGGCGAGATCAATCTCCCTAAACCGAAAAACTACTTTCCTTTGATTTCTATCGCTGCAGGGTTTTTGGTGATTATAGGATTGTTTTTATTCTTCAATAACAGCGCTATAAACGATAAGGACTATGGTACCTATAAAGACCCTAAGGTAGCCGCTCAAAAAACGAAACAAGCATTGATGATGATGGGCAGTTTTCTCAACCAGGGTGCCTCACAGATCGAAAAATTGAACGAATTTGAAAAAACCAAGGATAAATATATCAATGGTGAAGAGGATCAAAATTAATGGAATCAGCGATAAGAAAAGCTTTAAAAAGAATAGAACTTGTTGAGCTCACCCTTTGATCTGCCAATTTTAGCCTTGTAGCCTAGCCATCTTAAATGGTTATCTGTAAAAGTTTAAAAATAAATTTATCATTCAATGCGCTTTCAAATTAATACACAATAAATAACCCTATTAACACAAATAATATGAAAAATTTAATAATCAGTACCGTAATTCTTTTTATGAGCCTCACTGCTGTGGCACAGGATAATTTTGCCAAATTTGAAGATATGCAGGATGTATCGGCAATGGTCATGAATCAGAAAATGTTTAAAATGCTGGGCAAGATCGATCTGGATTCTAAAGATCCAGAGATGCAGAGTTATATCAAAATGGTCAATAGCTTAGATAATATAGAAGTATACAGCACCAAGAGCAACTTGGCCGCAAAACAGATGAAGGGTGAGTTTGACAATTACCTCAACAGTGCAAACTTAGAGGAACTTATGCGCGTGAAAGATGATGGTAAAAACGTGAAATTCTTTTATAAACCTGGTAAAAGTGATGATTTTGTGAGCCAGTTCCTCATGTTTATGGATGGCACCAGTGGAGATGATGATACCGTAATCATCAAGATCACCGGTGATATAAGCCTCAAAGATATTGGTAAGATTGCAAGTACCATTAATTTTTCGGGCAGCGAAGAGCTTAAAAACCTTAAAACCAATCACTAGTCATGAACGCGATTTTTTATAAACTCATACTTCTTAGTTTACTGGCACTTGGCCTGGTAAGTTGCAATAGCGGAACTACCCTACAGGAATATTATGTAAATCATAAGGAGGACTCTGATTTTGTTATGGTAGATGTACCCACGAGCCTTATAACTCCCAATCCCGACAGGTTAACACCGGAACAGCAGCGCGTGCTAAAGACAGTAAAAAAGGTAAACATACTGGCATTACCGTTGCATGCAGATAACCAAAGTGAATATAAAACGGAAAGCGCTAAGGTAAAACAAGTGCTCTCGCATGATAATTTTGAAGAACTGATGACTTTTGGAAAACCCAGTCAACGTATGCAGTTGTTCTACAAGGGGGACGACCAGAACATTGATGAACTTGTAGTCTTTGCCCGTGACGATTCCAAAGGGTTTATGCTAGCCCGAGTTCTGGGAGATAAAATGAATGTAGGCGACATGGTAAAGTTTGCCAAATCTATTGGCAGTAATAAGGATAGTTTAGATATTTCTCAATTTGAGGGTATGATGGATATTTTCAATAATAAATAAAAATTGTTCTCTAGCAATCTTTATTAATTAAAAAGACTCCAGAATGTAAGTTCTAGAGTCTTTTTTTTTGGCTTAAAACTGATTTTATTTTTTGATCTCGGTAAGTTTCATTTCTTCACCGTTTTTATCCAATAATTTAACTTCATCAAAACCCATATTTTTGAACTGTTCAAACTGGGTGGCAGCATCGCCCACAACAACATAGGCCATTTTAGATTCATCCAAAAATTTATTGGCCAAAGCCTTATGCTGCTCTAAGGTCATGTTGCTAATGGTCTCTTCCTCTTTTTTAATGTAGCCAGGGTCTAGGTCATAAGCGCTCATTTCCTGCAACATTCCCAAGAGTGAGCCCTGCGTTTCAAACCGACGTGCGTTTGACTTTATCATGGCATTTTTGGTAAATTTCAGATCTTCGGGACTGATGCCCTTTTTATATTTGGCGATCTCATCCTTAAAAATTTTGACTGATTCACCGGTGGTATTCGTTCGCACACTGGAAGAAGCAGTAAAAGTACCCGGTATCTTTGAGCCACTAAAACCGGAACTTGCACCGTAGGTATAGCCTTTATCCTCCCGAAGGATCAGATTTACATTACCTGAAAAAGAACCACCCAATTTGTAATTCATTACTTCCGCAGGAAAGAAATCGTCACTTGTGCGCGGTAGGGCAATATAGCCTATATTAATAACTGATTGTTTAGCATTGGGTATATCTACAAAATATAGAGAAGCTTTGTCGCGATCATTTTTGGTTTCGAATGATGGGATTTTTACATTTTTTGCCTTCCATTTTTCCTGAAGTGGTTTTAGGGATTCCAGTGCTTCTTCTTTGGTCACATCGCCCACGATATGAAATCTGCTGATGGAGGGCGAAAAGTCTGCGGTGTAAAAATCTTTCATATCCTGAATGTCCATATTTTCAACACTCGCTACCGTACCTTTAGTTGGACTGGCCATGGGGTGATCTTTTCCATAAAGTATTTTGTTATACACCCGATCTGCGATCACATTGGGATTGGCATCGTCACGTTTGATGCTGTTTATGGTACTCAATTTTACGCGGCCAAATTCTTCTTGGTCCCAACGTGGCTCCAGTAGGATTTCCTCAACAAGGTCCATGGTCTTTTTAAAATTTCGCTTTAAAGTATTACCCCGCATCACTATAGATTCATCAGTGGTGTACATATAAATATTTGCACCCAGTAAAGCGATCGCTTCTTCCAGCTGCTCTGGGGTTTTATTTGCAGTGCCTTCCATCATGACGTCCGTGAGGAGATTTGCTGCCCCATTTTTGTTTTGTGGATCTAAGATATGGCCTCCGTCAATGACCAGACTAAAATTAACCAGTGGCAGTTCGTGCTGCTCAATCCCATATACTTCCATTTGATTATCCAGCTGGGCAGTCCAGGATTCGGGAACGTTGAGTTTAGGGGTTTCTCCCATCTCTGGAGCTTTGGAGCGGTCAAAAGAGGAGGGTGTCTTCTTGATATCTTCTTTCTTATCTACTACCTTTGTTTCTACATTTTCAGTAATTTTTTCCTCTACAATATCAGCTTTCTCGCTATTTTCAGCGATGAGTTTTATTTCGCCCTTGGGCACAAAACTGGTCAGAATAAAAGGTTTGTCCTTAATATATTTGTTATAGACCGCTACAACATCTTCTTTGGTTACCGCTTTTATATTCTGGATATCCTGCTCAATAAATCCGGGGTCGCCCTTAAATACATCATAGGATGCCAGTTGAAAAGATTTGCCGAGCACACTGCTAATGCCATTGTAAAAATTAGTTTCAAGTCCTGCTTTGATGCGTTCGATATCACGATCTGTGACCCCATCTTTTTCAAAAAGAGCAAAACCCTCATTAATACCGCGCTCTACACTATCCAGATCCACGCCGCTGTTTGCGGTAACAATAATCCTAAATTTCCCCGCGATTTGTTCAGAGTTGTTAAAGGCATCCACCCGGGACGTTAATTCTTTATTTTTTACCAAGACTTTATATAGTGGAGCCTTTTTTCCGTCAGAAAGAATCTGGCCCAGAACGTCAAGCGCGTAGGCGTCATCGGTAAACTGTTCTACCGTGGGCCATACCATATTTAATTGTGGCGCTGTCGCGAAATTATCTTCGTGGTAGAGTCTTTTAGTTTCTGCCAAGGTCACATTTTGAACCTTGAGAGGTTCAACCTCTTGTCGTTTTTTGATCTCACCAAAATATTTTTTTACCCAATCTTTAGTCTTGGTCTCATCAAAATCTCCGGCGATCACTAAAGTGGCATTGTTGGGGCCGTAAAATTTGTCATAGAATTCCTTAACATCATCTACGGTAGCATTCTGTAGATCCTTTAGTTCGCCGATCACTTGCCAGCTGTAGGGATGGCCATCTGGAAATAGGTTTTTGTCGATCACCCAGCTTGTATGCCCATAGGGATTGTTGTCTACCCGCTGCCGCTTCTCGTTCTGTACAACCTCTTGCTGATTTTCAAATGCACTTTCAGTTACCGTGTTGATCATATAACCCATACGATCAGACTCTAACCAAAGTACGGTTTCAAGGGCGTTGTTTGGTACCACCTCATAATAAACAGTACCATCTTGCCAAGTGCCGCCATTAAGCGTGCCCCCTGCGTCTTGTATCGTTTTAAAAAATTGGTCTTCAGGCACATTTTCAGATTGTTGAAAGAGCATATGCTCAAAGAGATGCGCAAAACCGGTACGACCCTTTCTCTCCCTGTTAGAACCCACCCCATACTGAATAGCTACTGAAACTATAGGATCTGAAGTATCCTTGTGGAGCACCACATTTAAACCATTGTCCAACTCATATTTTTCAAAGTCTATAGACAGATCAGCATCTGAAGTATCGTTTTTTCCTAAATTTTTATCGCAAGACACCAACCCAAGTAATAAGATACAAATGGTGACGAAAATTGATTGTATACTATATTTTTTCATTAATCCCTTGTTTTTGTTAAATTTTGCTAAATATAGTGAAAAATAATTCACATTTTAGAGGGATGAAATTTGAAATGCCATAGCTTATTAAGCTTTTTAGGAAGAACTATTTAGATAAAAAAAGCGATCAGATTCTTCCTGATCGCTTTTTGAATTGTTATTTCTTACACTGCTGCGATTACAGCTCATTCATATATAAATTGTGGTTTAGAACTGTACAAGATGTATTTGATAGTAGCGCATACAATTCATCTAAAATAAAACCTCGTATGTTTTTCGACAAAATATACGAGGTTTTATTTTCTACAATAGGCTGACGGTTTTTTTTAAGATCCGCACATGATGCAATCGTCATCACCTTCAGCTTCTTTGGCCTGCGCAATAAGCGCTTTCATTTCCTCAGGGCTCATGGGCTCAACATCTACCTCTTCCTCATTTGTAAATAATGTTTGGGGCTGCTGTGCAGTATGTGCCATTTTTTTGCCTTCGTAAATTTCTGCAGGTTCTTCTACCTTGTCAGGAAGAGTGGTCTTAGCGGTGGTGTTTTCTTCCAAAGTTTTCGCGGCGCGCTGGGCCACCTCAAGTCCTCCATTATTTGGTGCAGCCTTTTTCTCTTTAGATAAGGTAAACTTGATCGCATCGACAGCGCTTTTGGTGCGCAAGTAGTACATTCCCGTTTTCAGCCCACTTTTCCAGGCATAAAAATGCATAGAGGTCAGCTTACTATAATTAGCATTCTCCATAAAGAGGTTAAGCGATTGTGACTGGTCAATAAAATAACCGCGGTGGCGAGACATATCAATGATATCTTTCATACTCAGTTCCCAAACGGTTTTATAGAGTTCCTTAAGATTATCAGGTATAACGTCGATATTTTGAATGGAACCATTGGAGCGCATAACGGCCTGTTTAAGCTCTTCGTTCCAAAGGTCAAGCGCGACCAGGTCTTCCAGCAGATGCTTGTTAACCACAATAAACTCTCCAGAAAGCACGCGACGGGTATAAATATTGGAGGTATAAGGTTCGAAAGCCTCATTATTGCCTAAAATCTGCGAGGTACTTGCCGTAGGCATAGGCGCAACGAGAAGCGAATTGCGTACGCCGTGTTCCATAACTTCGATGCGCAGTGATTTCCAATCCCATCTTCCGCTCAGTTCTTCATCCTTGATGCCCCAAAGGTTAAATTGAAATTCTCCCTTAGAGATCGGTGAACCTTTAAAAGAGCTGTAAGCACCTTCCACCTTGGCCATTTCCATAGAAGCGGTGACGGCTGCGAAATAAAGGGTTTCAAAAATCTCTTCATTTAGTTTTTTAGCCTCGTCAGAGGTAAAGGGTAAGCGCAGTTTTATGAACGTATCTGCGAGTCCTTGGATTCCCAGACCAATGGGACGGTGGCGCATGTTTGAGTTTTCGGCCTCTTTTACCGGGTAATAATTACGGTCTATAACCTTATTGAGATTCCTGGTTACCCGTTTTGTTATTTTATAAAGTGCCTGATGATCAAAGGTCCCATCCTTGATAAACATGGGCAGCGCAATAGAAGCGAGGTTGCATACCGCAACTTCGTCTGGGCTGGTGTACTCCATGATCTCAGTACACAAGTTTGAGGAGCGTATGGTGCCTAGGTTTTTCTGGTTTGATTTACGATTTGCCGCATCTTTATAAAGCATATAGGGCGTACCGGTCTCGATCTGTGATTCCAGTATTTTTTCCCAAAGTTCTCTGGCCTTGATGGTCTTTCTTCCACGGCCTTCTTCTTCGTACTGAATGTATTTTGCCTCAAATTCATCACCGTGCATGTTGAAAAGATTAGGGCACTCATTGGGGCACATAAGCGTCCAGGTGCTGTTTTGTTCTACCCGTTTCATAAACAGATCTGGGATCCACATCGCATAAAACAGGTCGCGCGCCCGCATTTCCTCTTTACCATGGTTTTTCTTGAGGTCAAGGAAATCCAAGATATCAGCGTGCCAAGGTTCCATATAAACGGCAAAGGATCCTTTCCGCTTTCCGCCTCCCTGATCCACATAGCGGGCGGTGTCATTATAAACGCGCAACATGGGTACAATCCCGTTTGAGGTCCCGTTTGTGCCGCCTATATATGAGCCGGTAGCCCGGATGTTATGTATTGAGAGTCCAATGCCGCCGGCACTTTGCGATATCTTTGCGGTCTGCTTGAGGGTATCATAAATACCGTCAATACTGTCGTCCTGCATGGCAAGTAGGAAACAGGAACTCATCTGTGGTTTGGGCGTACCAGAATTAAAAAGGGTAGGGGTGGCGTGCGTAAAATATTTTTTTGACATTAACTCATACGTCTCTTTTGCCGCTTCAAGATCGTTCAGATGAATCCCGATGGAAACGCGCATCAACATGTGCTGCGGCCGTTCAGCGATCTTTCCGTTTAGCTTTAGAAGATAAGAACGCTCCAGAGTTTTAAAACCAAAATAATCATAACCAAAATCCCTACTGTAAATTATGGATGAGTCGAGCTCTTCTTTATTAGCCATAATCACCTCATATACATCATCTGCCACTAAAGGTGCCTTTTTACCCGTACGGGGGTTGACGTATTCGTACATATCCGTCATTACCTCACTAAAGCTCTTTTTGGTATTCTTATGCAGGTTCGACACTGAGATCCTGGCGGCAAGCTTGGCATAATCAGGATGAGCGGTGGTCATGGTCGCAGCCACCTCTGCGGCCAGATTATCGAGCTCGCTTGTAGTCACGCCATCATAAAGCCCCTCAATCACGCGCATCGATATTTTTACGGGGTCAACAAGCGGATTAAGGCCATAGCACAGCTTCCTGATCCTGGCGGTTATTTTGTCAAACATTACGGGCTCTTTGCGGCCATCTCTTTTAAGTACGAACATGATTTTGAGGTTTTGAGGTTTTTGTTCAAATTGTTGTGCTGCAATTTGATACGATATAATTGGGACGACCGCACGGCCATCTGAAAGTGCTTTTAATATTTTCTGTGTCTTGTTGATATAATGATTTGTAGACTATTTTAGCTTTGTCGCCAATTTCCGGAGATTACATAGGCAGGCACTAAAGCATATCCAGCTTAATCATTGCTTAAAAATCAGCGTCAAAACTGATCTTCTGCCCTTCTTGACCACCACTACCACTAGCGACACCCGCTTTTTGATATTCACCTACACGCTTCTCAAAAAAGTTGGTTTTGCCTTGTAGGTTTATCATATCCATAAAGTCAAAAGGATTGGTCACGTTGTATTCTTTTTCACATTCCAGCTCGACCAATAGGCGGTCAGTTACAAATTCCAGATATTGGGTCATCAGTTTAGAATTCATCCCGATTAGGCTGATGGGCAGCGATTCGGTAATGAATTCACGCTCAATATTTAGTGCATCCACTATGATTTCGCGTATGCGGGCTTTAGGTACTTTAGTGATCAGGTGATGGTTGTGCAGGTGCACCGCAAAGTCGCAATGTACGCCTTCGTCACGGGAGATCAATTCATTAGAAAAAGTAAGTCCTGGCATCAATCCGCGTTTTTTCAGCCAAAAAATGGAGCAAAAAGCACCCGAAAAGAAAATGCCCTCAACTGCAGCAAAAGCGATAAGCCTTTCAGCAAAACTTGGGCTTTCTATCCATTTAAGTGCCCAGTCGGCCTTTTTCTTGATGGCAGGAAAGGTCTCAATAGCGTTAAAAAGTCCATCTTTTTCGCTATCATCTTTCACGTAAGTGTCTATGAGTAGGGAGTAGGTTTCAGAATGGATGTTCTCCATCATAATCTGGAAGCCATAGAAAAATTTGGCTTCAGAATATTGTACTTCATTGACGAAGTTTTCTGCCAGGTTTTCATTCACGATCCCGTCAGAAGCTGCAAAAAATGCCAAAATATGTTTTATGAAGTAGCGCTCATCATCAGAAAGTTTATTCTTCCAGTCCGTCAGATCCTGATGAAGGTCGATCTCTTCGGCGGTCCAGAAACTGGCCTCCGATTTTTTATACCATTCCCAAATATCGTGATGTTGGATCGGGAAAATGACAAACCGGTTTTTGTTTTCCTGTAAAATAGGCTCTACTGCATTGCTCATAGATTTGGTTTTGTGAGGTTAATTTCGTGCGATTAGGGATTAACAAAGATGGCAAAAATTAGATGGGCATTTGGGAGATTACGTTTGCGTTTGTCAACAAAGTTTTCAACATTGCGCTATTTTGACGAACTAGAAGAGGTTCTCAAAATATATTATAAAATTCTAATAATCAATTTGTTAAATAAAAAATTAATGAAATAACAAACCACTTGCAAAAGTGTCTTAAAGGTCGTGCTGACGCGGAAAAACAGCGATTTGCGTGGTTATTTTATGTTTTAAAATCTTTAGTTTCAAAAGGCAAACAGAGTTTTTAAATTTAACAGTAATCTCAAAAATATTTTAGTTCATTGATTTTGTTTTTCTAAAAGTGCCTCGTGATGTTTTTCATTTAAATGGGTGATTACTTTTGCAAAACACCCAGCGAAATTATTTTTCAACTCTTTGGTCCAAAACCTAAAAATGGTGTAACCCATTTGCTGCAATTTAAAATTGACCTCTCGGTCGCGTTGCATATTGCGTTCTATTTTTGGAATCCAAAAATCACGATTGCTTTTGATGCTTGCTTTTTTATTTTCCCAATCATATCCATGCCAGAATTCGCCATCGATAAAAATGACCGTCCCGTATTTTTTAATCGAGATGTCAGGTTTCCCTATCAAAAACCTAGAATTTACTCGGTACCGAAAACCGCTCTTCCACAGTGCCTTCCTAAACATAAGTTCGGGTTTGGTATCCTTGCCGCGTATTGTACTCATGGTTCTCGAACGCGCAGCCGTGGTGTAAAAACCTCCCGCTTCACTAAAACGAGGAACTTTTATGGGCTCTTCGTTATATTCTGAATATTTTTTGGCCATAATAAAACTTAGTTCAATCTGCCGGAAACTTATTTCAAAAAAGCGTTAAAAATATCCAAATACTGCTTCGCACACTTTTAAATCAGGTGTTTGGCATTATTTCTGACGATTATAATGTATAAAAAATTAAATTTTAAGGAACCCTCTTGAAGACTTTCAAAATTTTTACGATTAGTTCCCTTTTTGTGCTTTTGGCGTGCAGTTGTAGACAGATTATCAAGGTCACCGATGTCATTACGCAGCCCTCGGCACGGGAGATTTATGCGCGTGATTTTAAGGAGGATTCGCTACATTTTGCCCACTGGCAGCAGGTTTTTGAATTGGCTTTGCAAGATAGTACCTCCATAACATTGCCCTATTTGGAAAGTGGCCGGTTTGATCCTGATCTAATGGCGGCTGCCGCTTACCGCCTTCATCTGGAGCAGGGCGAGGTGCTCCACGTGCGGGTAGAGCGGGCAGATGATATTGACCCGGTTTTTCTTGATCTTTTTGACCAAAAATCAGACTCTTTAAATTCGGTAAATGGGATCGTAAATATCGGGCTAAAAGCCCATAAAATTGACTTTACAGTCAAAAAATCAGGTGATTACAAACTGGTTGTCCAGCCAGGTATCAAAGTCAGCGGTTCCTTTTATCTTAAAGTGTACCGCACGCCCCTGTATCATTTTCCCGTTGCCGGAAAAGATAATGCCGCCATCCAAAGCTTTTGGGGAGCAAACAGGGACGCTGGCCGCCGCAGCCATGAGGGGCTTGATATATTTGCTGATCGCGGTACGCCTGTGGTCGCTGCTGCAGACGGTTGGATAAGCTCAACGGGGAACCGTGGCCTGGGCGGCAAACAAGTCTGGTTACGTGCAGGTTTATTTGGCAATTCACTCTATTATGCTCATTTGGATAGCATTGCTGTGGGCAGTGGCAAGCGCGTAAAATTGGGCGATACGCTGGGTTTTGTTGGCAATACGGGCAATGCGCGCACTACGCCGCCCCATCTTCATTTTGGGATTTATCAGGGCCGCAGGGGTGCCATTAATCCGTTGCCCTATGTTTATATGGGAAAGGCACCCTTAATCAGCGAGCAAAATAACCCGTTGCCCTTGCAGGTACGTGTAAGGGTCTTTCGTGCCAATCTGAGAGCAGCCGCTTCCGCGAAAGCACAGAAAGTGGGGCAGATAAGCCATCTGGATACCTTATCCGTTCTGGGCAAGTCCCAGGATTGGCTTCATATTCGCACTCTTAACGGAAAAGCGGCCTACATCTACGAAAACCTTACCGAGGCGCTTGGGCAGTGATTTTTTTATTAGTGCATACGTTTTTATCATGCTGATTTTATTCCGTTCCCTTTAGAATAGGTAGCTATCGCAACAGTCTTAAAAAATATCTCACTTAAGAAGTTTATTTGGAAAAACCCTTGAATACGTTCAGACTTAAGCTGTACTCTGGCATTTTGCCAACATGGTGGTCTAAAGCAGGAAATCAAGTGCGTTTATAAAGACAGGGTGTTAGAGTATTAACAGTCTTTTGGGTACTCTGTATTTTTTGGCTTTTTATATTTATTCGGCATTCATAGATTTACCATAGTGCCAAAGAATATGTTTGTCCTGGATCTTGAGTCCTGCGATTCTGATTCTTTTCTAAAACATAACTACATGTCCTTATTTTCAAAAGTTAAAAATACAATCGGCCTTCTCAAGAGTGTTGACCTGGAGGCATTGAATAAACTTTCAGAAAAAGTCGATCTTTCCCAGGTGATGAGCGCTGTGGGCAACCTAGACGACCGCCAGCTCACGGGCCTTATAAAAATGCTCAATACGCAGGCTAAAAAGAGCCAGCGTGACTTACCACCCATAGACGGTGATTTTTATGATCTCTCACATAAACTGACTCCAGAGGAGCGTGAAATACAGCTTAAAATGCGCAACTTTATGGAAGATGAGGTCAAACCCATTGCCAATGAATACTGGAATAAGGCAAAATTTCCCCACCAGATCATCCCAAAAATGGCTGAACTCAATGTTTGCGGTATCGCTTATAAAGGCTACGGTTGCCCGAATCAGTCTTTTATGATGGAGGGCATTTTAGCTATGGAACTGGCGCGGGTAGATGTATCGATCTCTACATTTTTTGGTGTGCACAGTGGTCTGGCGATGGGTTCTATTTACCTTTGCGGGAGCGAGGAGCAAAAGCAGGAATGGCTGCCCAAAATGCAGAAATTTGAAAAAATTGGAGCATTTGGCCTTACCGAACCAGATGTAGGATCGGCAGTGGCTGGTGGTATGGGAACGACGTGTAAGCAGGTAGGGGATGAATGGGTGCTCAACGGACAAAAAAAGTGGATTGGCAATGCCACCTTTTCAGATTTTACTATCATCTGGGCTCGGGATGTAGATACTGATAGTGTTAAAGGCTTTATCGTACATCAGGAAAACCCTGGTTTTAAGGCAGAAAAAATCGAAAATAAAATGGCCTTGCGCACGGTGCAGAATGCGCTTATCACCCTAACTGAATGCCGCGTGCCCGAAAGGGACCGCTTACAAAATGCAAACTCCTTTAAAGATACCGCAAATGTATTGCGCATGACCCGTGCAGGGGTCGCCTGGCAAGCGGTGGGCTGCGCTCGTGGTGCTTATGAGGCTGCACTTAAATATTGCCGAAAACGCGAACAATTTGGCCGGCCCATTGCCAGTTTTCAATTAATACAAAATCATCTGGTAGAAATGGTATCAAACCTTACCGCAATGCAAACCTTGTGTTTTCGCTTAAGCGAAATGCAGGACGCGGGAACGCTTACTGATGAGCATGCTTCGCTGGCCAAAGTATTCTGCTCTATGCGCACTCGTGATGTGGTAAGCCGTGCAAGGGAGGTCATGGGTGGTAACGGCATTTTACTGGAACATGACGTTGCTCGTTTTGTCGCTGATGCGGAAGCGATTTACTCTTACGAAGGCACCAAAGAGATTAATACTTTAATTGTGGGCCGCGCGATCACGGGATATAGTGCATTTGTAAGCTAAAGTTTAGTTTTTCTCTTTATCCTTATTACAAAGTTTTAAACTTTTTAAGTTAAGAATCGGTATGCTGGTAACATGATTTTCACCTTGAATGGGTAGGATTTAAATTTTCTTATCTATGGTCTATCGGCGAAAAATTCCTCATATTAAAATCGCGATTTAATAATCAGAATATTCCGTTGGATATAGATATATATTATCGATGTGAGAAACATTGTCCTGATACTTGGGCATGGCGCTCAGTTTTTTCCAGACGGGGTTATCGCCAAAGGCTTTCCAGTGCGCATCGCGCTCTTCCTCATTTTTAAAGGTTACCATATACATGAGGTTGGGCATATCGGGCCCAGCTATTACTTCGCTGTAGAATATGGCATTAAAACCCAGTTTTTCAAAAAGCTTAATCTCCCCACCAGCATTGAACATTTCTTTTTTGTTGGCAAAAAATGCTTCAGTGGGCGATTGGTAGCTCCGCAGTTCATAAATACGCTGACTCCTTTCTCCTTTAACCTGTGAGGGCTGCATTTGTGGCATGTCCGGAAAGGCCTTTAGAAGTACTGTAGAAAAGCGTGCGTAGGGTGCATCATCCGCGGAAGCACCCAAGTACGTTTTGCCATTACGTTGAAATTCCTGATCTGCTGAAAGGCGTTCTTTTAAAGAAGCATAAGCTTCTAAATCCTTAAATGGGATGAGGACCATAATCTTCTTTAGACTGTCATCCTGTTTTACAGGTTTGAAAACACCTACGGGACCAATATTCATTTTTTGAAGTGCCGGTAAGAACGCGGTTTTTAGAAAATCATCGGTAATATTAACTTGATTTCCCGTCGTTAAGGAATACGTGCGCAACGCATAAATTTGTTGTGTACTCTTTTGGGAATATACATTTTTCGCAAAAGCAATAAGAAAAATGGAGCAAAAAAGAAGTTTTTTGATCATGGATATTAATTTATCGTGCACGTATGTGAGTTGATTACTAATGTTGAAAAGTTTGAATATCGAATTATTCCTTCATTAAGTGCAAGATACTTATCAAATTTCAAAAATATCGGTTTTCATTTAAAAAGAGCAATGGAATCCACAACATTTGAATTATGAATCTTGCATATAAGTTGAGCAATTTTCCGTTTCTTTTTTGCTTTTACGGAATTTCACAACTTTCGTCTTTGCCCATAAATCCCCTAAACGTTGATTATGCTCTGTGTTTTTGATAATTAGGATTCCAACCAGCCCAAAAAATCCCATATCAATCGGATCAGCCAAATGTCTTATAAAAGATCGCCAAAAAGTTAACTCATATTCAATCCCTCGTAAAGGAACAACTTTTATTCCCATAGTCGAATTGCCGATGGTGCCGCCCAGGCCGCTTTCCAGACCGGCCGTTAAAAGGAGCCAGAATATTATAGGTGTGAATGCCCATTTGCCATGAATAGAGTAGCCTCCCTGATCATTGGGCGTACCAAAAATATAAAGAAACAAAAAAGTAAATACCCAAATTATTGAGTAATCAATGATGCATGCACCAATCCGCTTGGCCAAGTGTTGCTTTGTATGTTGTACGATCACATGCTTTGGTTTAGATTGGTACTACATGCTACGTTCTCTGACCTGTACCAGATCTTCCTGGGAGATTAGCCGGAAAGAGAAACGGTAGCCTTCATAAATCGCAAATCCGTAGAAAAAAATATCCATGAAGCTAAAAGTCTCGCTTAAGAGTTGCGGGAGATAGGTGTAGTCAAAAAACAGTAAAGTTTCAAAAATAGTGAGATGCTGCGCATTTGCCACAAAACCAATAATGCTGAACACATTGCCCAGCAGTACTGAAAAAAGTGCGATTGCCGCACCGCAATATCCAAAAATGGGGGAAATTCCCTTGCCTACCAGGCGTATCGTATATCCCACCCCAGCTCCTATAGCCACAGCCATATAACCTATCTGAAATTCTGTAACTACCGTGATAAAGCCCCAAAGTACTGCACCTATAATACCCACTATTGCTCCACAGAGGATTGCGGGGCCAAGATTTTGCTCTTTTTTAAGCGCATCAAAATCTTTTGTAGATAGTTGTTCTGTGAGTGCGTGTTTGCTAAGGGCTTCAGTTTGATGCACGATATTTAGTGCATTGGGGTCTTCCTGAAAATTTGTGCAGGATTCTTCAAAAGTTGCTTTGGCATCTGTAATACCGCAGAGCAGCCCGGATTTTAGATCCATTTTTCGCTGTGTGCAGCGCTTGCAGAAAACCAGTTGTTCTTGTCTAGTCATATTGGCTTTGTAATTAAATAAAAAACATTGTGATTTGGGGTCGGCAATAAGGCCACAATAAAACCATAAATATTTAAAAATACAAGTTTACCGGCAAATGGTATTGTATTTTTTAAAGATCAATCCATAGCAAAACAAACCATCAATTTGTAAGGTAGATACTTAGAAGTTGAGAAATTGTACCCTTATGCCGTTTTTTCCGGCACGTGCTCTTTTCGCTTTAAGCGAGAAATAAACCAACTGCTGCCCACAATAAGAGAACCACCGAAAATCATGTTTAGGGTCAACGCTTCATCAAGTATAAAATACCCCATCAAAATGGCGCTTACCACCTCAAGATACATCAAGGAGGTTGCAGTTGCTGCAGGTAGATATTTAAGGCCAAAAAAGAAAAGCTTAAAAACACCTATGCCGATCAGGAGACCATAAATTACACCTATGCCCAGATGCTCGGGCTGTGCTTGGCCGATACCTGTTAAAAATGGAATAAAAAGGATTGCACCGGCTATATTCTGGTAAAAAATCAGTTGATTTCTGGAAAAATTTTGGGACTCGGTCTTAAAGAGAATGACCGTTACAGCATAGCCAACGGCAGCTCCCACCGCAGCGAGCATCCCTATAAAATCACGAGATGCAAAGCTAAAGGGTTTTCCTGCATAGGTGATGATTATACCGGTAAAGGCAACACAAAGTAATACAAGCTGATTACGGGACATTTTCTGTTTAAGGAAAAAAGATTCTATTGCCGCTACAAATAGTGGATAGGTATAAAAAAGCACCACCGCATTCCCGATAGACGTGTAGGTAAAAGCGATCAAATAAAGATACATGCGCCCGGCATTGATGAGCGAGGCGAGCAACAATACCTTATAATTACCGCGCAGACGGAGTAAATCTTTTTTATAGAGGGATGGCAATACAAAAAGCGTGGGAATAATCGCCCGAAACCAGCCAATGGTTCCCGTGTTCATACTGGACATGTACTTAATCAGGATGCCATTGCTCCCCGCGATAAGCGCGCAAAGCACAACGGCATAAATGGCTTTTTGGGTCACGGGATTGATAATTTAATTTAAGAAGCCGCGAAGCTACGGGAAATGACTGGAAAAAGGATAGGAGATATTAGATAATAGGAGAGAGCATGCCTGGCTAAAAAAGAGGGAGGACCGCTATGCTGAAAAACTTAGGATATTTTGATAGAGTTACATTTTTATTCTCCCTACAGAGGCTTAAATGACACTACCCCAACCATCCTTCACGATCCAGACTTCTGTATTGAATGGCCTCACTGATGTGCATTCCCTTAATATTTTCTGCTCCTTCCAGATCGGCGATGGTACGGGAGACTTTGAGAATACGGTCATAGGCGCGTGCGGATAGATTGAGGCGTTCCATGGCATTTTTTAGCAGGTCTTTGGAGGTTTTTTCAAGTGCGCAGTATTTCCTAATCTGCTTTACATGCATCTGCGCGTTGTAATGAGTTCCCTCGCTTTCGCGAAAGCGTTCCGATTGGATTTCACGTGCTTTATTAACTCGGTCCCGGATATCCTCACTCTTTTCTGCCGGCCGCTCATCAGAAAGTTTATCGAAAGGTACAGGCGTTACCTCGATGTGAATATCGATACGGTCCAGCAGTGGCCCAGAAACTTTGCTGAGGTAGCGCTGCATCTCTGCTGGTGAACTCATGACCGGCGCGTCAGGATCGTTAAAATAGCCACCGGGACTGGGGTTCATACTGGCTACAAGCATAAAACTGCTGGGGTAGGTCACCGTAAATTTTGCCCTTGAGATGGTGACTTCACGATCCTCAAGCGGTTGGCGCATAACCTCGAGTACGGTGCGTTTAAATTCTGGTAGTTCATCCAGAAAAAGCACGCCATTGTGCGCTAGAGAAATTTCGCCCGGTTGTGGATAAGCACCGCCGCCCACGAGTGCCACATCGCTGATCGTATGGTGAGGCGACCGGAAAGGCCGCTGTGCGATCAGGCCCAAATTCTCGCGCATACGGCCGGTTACGCTGTGTATTTTAGTTGTTTCTAAAGCTTCCCGCAGCGTCATGGGCGGTAGGATAGAGGGTAATCTTTTGGCAAGCATGGTTTTCCCCGCGCCCGGCGGGCCGATTAAAATGATATTGTGGCCGCCGGCAGCAGCGATCTCCATACAGCGTTTTATGGATTCCTGACCTTTTACATCGGCAAAATCAAAATCGGGGTTTTGTATGGAATTTTTAAATTCCTGACGGGTATCTACGATAACGCGCTCCAGTGGTTTGCCCTTATCAAAATGATCAATAACCTGTGCAATGTTTTCGATCCCGTAGATTTCTAAATCTTTAACGATGGCAGCCTCTTTTGCATTTTGGATGGGCAGGAGAAATTTTTTAAAGCCCTCTTCCTGTGCTTTGATCGCAATGGGAAGAGCGCCACGAATGGGCTGTAGGCTTCCGTCTAAAGAAAGTTCGCCCATAATTATGTAATCTTCTAAAAGATCTGCTTTGATCTGACCACTGGAAACCAGGATGCCGATGGCCAGAGTTAGGTCATAAGCAGAGCCTTCCTTGCGCATATCGGCCGGGGCCATATTGAGAGTGATTTTTTTGCCGGGGATTTTATAGCCGTTGTTCTGCAGTGCGGCTGCGATACGGTAATTACTCTCTTTGATCGCATTATCGGGAAGACCTACCAGATGGTAGCCCACACCTTTATCTATATTTACTTCAACGGTTATCGTACTGGCTTCTACCCCAAAAACGGCAGAGCCATAAACTTTGGTAAGCATTGTTTAAAATTGAGTTGGCTACGAATCTAAACTTTTTTAACAGATTTTAAGAGAATCAAGGGTGAAAATTTCCAGTTTGAGTCGATTTTTAAGGTGATTTTTCTGATTTTTTTATTTCGTTTTTAAAGAACATTCCTTGTAAGAAGCTTGAATTCTAGATGGCATAGGTCTGTTGTGCAATCTCCAGTTCTTCATCTGTAGGGATGATTAAAATTTTCACTTTGGAATCTTCAGCATTAATCTCCCGTATTCCGCTTTCGCGAAAGCTGTTTTTTTCTAGATCTAGTTGTACTCCAAGGTGATCCATATATGTACAGACCAGTTTTCGCATCAGCGAACTGTTTTCACCAATTCCTGCAGTAAAAATGATGGCATCAAGACCGTTTAAAATAGCCGTGTAGGCACCAATATATTTCTTGATTCGGTAGGCATTGAGCTCGAGAGCGAGTTTGCATTGTATATCGCCCGCTTTCGCGGAAGCTTCTATGTCGCGCAGGTCACTTTTGCCGGTAAGACCCAGCATGCCACTTTCTTTATTAAGTAAATCGCTTACTTCCTGAGCGGAATATCCTTTTTGATCGATTAGATAAAATATCACACTCTGATCAAGATCCCCGCTTCGCGTGCCCATAACCAGCCCACAGGAAGGGCTAAAACCCATAGAATGATCTATAGATTCCCCATTTTTTATGGCGGTTATACTGCACCCGTTTCCCAAATGGATGCTTATAAGTTTGCTCTCATTTTTATCCAGATATTCTATGGCGCGCTCGCTCACATATTTATGGCTCGTACCGTGAAAGCCGTATTGACGTACACCATCTTCCAGAAAATGCTGAGGGATAGCATATTGATAGGCCTTCTGTGAAATGGTCTGGTGAAAGGCGGTATCAAAAACAGCAACTTGCACGGCTTTTGGAAACATACGCTCTGCCACTTCTATACCGGTCAGATTGGGTGGATTGTGCAGGGGCGCCAGGGAAAAGAGCTGCTGTATTTTTAGCTTGACGGCCTCGTTTATTTTTGTCGTTTTGGTAAAGGTACTCCCGCCATGCACAACGCGATGGCCAATGGCCTCTATATCTTCTGCGTTTTTGAGCACTCCTACCTCATTATCTAGTAGGAGGGAGGTGATTTTTTTTAGTCCTTGTTTATGGTTTTTAATTGGTATTTGTTGTGAGATGTCTGCCTGATCCGTTTTAAAATGTATCTCGCTTCCTTCAATACCAATACGCTCGATCAATCCGCTCGCTAATACATTTGCCTCAGGCATATCGAACAATTGAAACTTGAGCGAGGAGCTCCCAGAATTGATCACGAGAATATTCATGTTTTATTAGATTTTTAGTTGTGGGTTGAAAATGATGTGTTTTATCTTTTAAATAATGATGATAATCATTAAGATCAGGACTTATAAAGCAAGGCTATTCTAGGGAATATTATGTGGATAGGCAGTTTACAGTATTTTGAAGGAAACTCTTACGCCCTGACATCGGCATATTCTGGATGCTTTTTAAATTGAGCCTGGGCAAAAGGGCATACTGGTTTTATGCTGAGATTATTTGCCCTGGCATATTTTACGGCATGCGCTACGAGTTTACCGGCGAGACCTTTTCCCTCCTCATGGGATTTGGTCTCTGTGTGGTCTATGGTCATGACGTGGTCATTGCTTTGGGTATAGGTGAGCTCAGAGATTTTGCCCGATGGGCCCTCGATAAAAAAAACACCGCGCTGGCCGTTTTTTTCATGTGCTATTGATAAATCCATTGTGAATTGATTGATCGCAGGAATCTGCTTTATATTTGGTCCAAATTAATTGGTTTTTCTGGAAAACCTAAAGATATATAAATATGATAGAAAAAATGAACGGCTTTAGCATTACTCCTTTAAATAAAACTGATATTGATAGGATTGCGCCGCTCTTGCACGAACTAATGGGCCATACGGTTGCGGATGACTTGCTCAAGGAACGTTTACATGCCATGTTTGAACAAAATTACGAATGCCACGGTATTTTAAGTGATGATAATTCTAATAATGTCTTGATCGGGATTTTTGGGCTTTGGTTTGCTGTTCGCCATTATGCCGGTAAGACCTGTGAGCCAGATCATGTTTTCATAAAACCTGAATACCGCAGCAAAGGCTTGGGCAAATGGGTCTTTGAGTGGATTTTCGCCTATGCGAAAGAAAAGGGATGCATGACTTCAGAACTTAATAGCTATGTGAGCAATTATCCAAGCCATAAATTTTACCTTAATACCGGTTATGAGATTTTAGGATATCATTTTTTGAAAAGGTTTTGAACTGATTTCCGAAGGATAACGGTGCTTCCCGCTTGTGCCGCTCAAAAAAAAAAATAGCCTATTTTCCCTTGGCAATTTCTTTGACTGGAAAGTCAATTTTAGAACCGATAGCCAGTTCAAAAGGTTTCTGGTTTTGTTGAAATATCCGTGCATCATGCTGTCCTTCTAACAGGATGTCATCTCCCGTTACATTGATCCAACTTCCTTCACGAAGGCCTATGACGGGAAGGTTGTTGAATTTATGAAATTCACGAATGCGTGTTTCCCTTGTTTCACCCATGTGCGTATCATCTGCTGGGGGGTCTAGATAATGAGGATTGATGTTAAAGGGTACTGCACCTAATGTTTTAAAACTGGGTGGATATACGATGGGCATATCATTGGTGGTCTGCATGGTTACACCACAAATATTGGTGCCCGCGCTCGTGCCCATATATGGGACCCCATTAAAGATACATTTGCGCAGGGCGGGCATGATTTTTCTCCGGTACAGCTCGCTTACCAGCAAAAAGGTATTACCGCCTCCCGTAAAGATACCTTTGGCGGAATCTAATGCGGCTATTGGGTTATCAAATTCATGCAGGCCGCTTACCTCTATATCGAGTTCATTAAAGACTTCCTGTACACGATCTGTGTACAAGTCGTGGGTCATACCGCCGGGCCTGGCAAACGGGATAAAAATTATGCGCTCAACATGTTCAAAATGAGTATTTATGGCTGGTAAAAGATATTCCAGATACCCTTCTGAATAGAGCGTTGATGTACTGGCGAGTAATAGTTTTTTCATACTGTTGGGTTGGTGCCATAAAGATAACAATCCCTTTGATTTAACAAAACTTTACGGGAGCGATCTGCCAAATTTTAAATAACTTGAAGCATTAAACCTTCCAAAGCCCTAATGATGAAAAGACTTTTACCCCTGATCCTGTTATTGACCGCCTCTCCACTTTTTGCACAATCCCTAAACCGCACCCTTGTCTCAGGACAGATCAATGTGCCTTCAAATGCTGATGCTGAGGGTATTGTGGTCTTTAACGTTACCGCAAAGCAGGGCACAATCACCAATAGTAGCGGTACCTTCTTTCTCAACGTACAACTTAATGATGAGGTGCTTATACAGTCAGTTCAATTTAACCCAGTCACTATAACGGTAGACCGCGGTATTATGAGCAGTAAGAAAATGAATGTCACGCTGCGCGAAAGCGTTGAAACACTGGATGAAATCGTAGTAACTCCTACAGACCTTACAGGCAATATCAATGTTGACGTAAATCGCCTGCCTATTGAAGAATTTAAACAAGATTCCCTGGTGACGCCTTATGTAGCCGGTATGTATGCCAATGCCGGACCTGCCGAAAACGTGGCCTTAGATAACAAAACCTGGGGGCATGGGCTCAATTTTGTAAATCTTTTTAAACTGCTGGTAAATAATCGTGACAAAGGGAAATTTAAACCCAGTGCCCAAGACCAATTGGCACAATTGTACAGCAACGATTTTTTTAAACAAAACCTTGATATAAAAGAAGAAAACATAGGTAAGTTTATAGATTATGTTTCTGTAAATGGTTTGGATCAAACTATGCTGCAAAAGGGAAATGAACTCAACCTTATTCAGTTTTTATTGAAGAAACGGAATGATTTTGAAGCACAAATGGGCAAATAGTTCTTATATCAAAACGATAAATCTTTTTGTGGAATGTTTTAAACTTCTTTTAAAAAGGAAAAATGGCGCGCCATATCCTTATTTTGAAAAATTGAACGTTTAGGGATTAAAGATTAAGTTATATGGGAAAAAAAACCGATCATATTTCAGATAAAATAAAAACGTTTATTGAGTACCAGCGCCTATTTTTTGTAGGTACCGCTGCAGAAGACGGCCGAGTAAATATTTCGCCGAAAGGTTGCGACAGTTTTCGAGTGGTTGATAAGAACAAGGTCGTATGGCTCAACCTCACCGGTAGCGGTAATGAGACGGCGGCACATCTTTTGAAGCAGGACAGGATGACCATCATGTTTTGTGCATTTGAGCGAAATCCACTGATATTAAGGTTATATGGAAGCGCGAAGTGCTATCATCAGCGAGACAGTGAGTATGAGCGTTACATCGATCTTTTTAGCAAAACCCCTGGCAATCGACAGATAATCACGATGCAGGTTGATCTGGTACAAACTTCGTGCGGTTTTGCCGTTCCTTTCATGGATTTTAAAGGTGAAAGAGAAACCTTGCTCGACTGGGCAGAAAGTAAAGGTGAAACCGGCATTCGAGAATATTGGAAAGAAAAAAACAAACAAAGCATCGATGGTTTTAAGACGGGGATTTTTGAGGAAGACTTTTGATGTATAAAGCTTCCCGAAATTTGGTAATGAGTGATAAGATTCCGTCTGAATGACAACTTTAAAATACAATTAAAAATATGTATTTTGAGGTAGAGATTATGCTCGATAAGGTTGGTGGGGTAACTTCATACTTTAAGAAATAGCCCTTTCAATTGTTTTTATACTATGAGTGAGTATAGCAACATAATGTAAATCATAGGTTTGGTGCGGATTTTTGAGTCCCATCAAAAATTCTAAAAAAGTGCTATAAATGGCCTAAAATACCCTGATTTATAGAACACCAATAACAAAATCCAAAGTAATTTTGCCGAAGATTTAAAATTATGAAAAAATCCGCATTTGTTGTTGTTGTTCTGGCCATTTTATTTGTTTTGGCCGCATGGCATAAATTTTATCTTAGTGTTTCTCAAGTGGATTACAATCCTAAAGATAAGGCGGTACAGATAACCTCCCGTCTTTTTTACGACGATCTGCAAAAGGCATTGCAAGAGCGTTATAATAAGGATATCCGGGTAGATGAGACTTATCCCAAAGACAAATTGGATGAATATATTGATACTTATATTCATAAAAAGCTGAAAATTTCCATTAATGGGAAAGAGACTACTTTAAACTATCTGGGTCACGGGGACGAGGATGATTATGTGGTATGTTATATCGAGATTGCGGATATTGACAGTTTAAGTACCATCCAGATCGAAAATACACTGCTTATGGACACTTTTGAAAAACAGAAAAACATAGTACACATAAGGGTGGGCAAGCTTGAAAAAAGCTTTATGCTTACCCGAGACAATGATAAAGCAGTGTTAAATATTTCTGAATAAAGTACAAAAATAGCGGTTTCCCATATATTTAGGGTTTCTAAATAATCCACTAAATGTATATGAAGGACCTTAAACTACCACTGATACTTTGTGCTTTTTTCATTGCCACAGCAGCATTTGCCCAAGATAATGGGCAGCAGCAACGAGATACATCAGAACAAGGGCATACCAATCTTAACAAATTCAGGCAGCTTACCGAAGAATTCCCAACGCCCAACCAGTACAGGACTGCTTCGGGTGCGCCGGGCCCAGCCTATTATCAGAACCGCGCGGACTATAAGATAGAGGTGGAGCTTAATGATGAAAATCAGTCGCTGAAGGGTTCTGAAACTATTACATATAAAAATAATTCTCCTGATCAGCTGGAGTATCTCTGGTTGCAGCTGGATCAAAATATTCGCAAAAAAGACTCTCCCGCCAAGGACAAAGAAAGTGATGCTATGCGCCCATTCATACAGCCAGGTTCATTCGTTTCTAAATATATGAAAGAACCATTTGACGGGGGTTACGATATTTTGAGTGTTACTAAAGATGGTAAGCCGTTGCCCCATACGATTAATTATACCATGATGCGTGTGGATCTTCCCACACCGCTTCAGCCAGGGGATGAATTTTCATTTGAGGTCTCATGGAATACAAATATTGTAGAGCACACCGTAGATCGCGCACGCTCAGGTTATGAAAGTTTTCCCGATGGAAACAAAAATTACGTGATCGCCCAATTTTTTCCCAGAATGTGCGTGTATGACGATGTAGAGGGCTGGCAAAATTACCAGTTTTGGGGAAGTGGAGAGTTTGCGCTTCCCTTTGGCAACTATGCTGTAGATATCACGGTACCTGCAGATCATTTTCTCAATGGTACGGGAACTTTGGTAAATCGCAAAGAAGTATATTCAAAAGCAGAATTGCAACGTTGGGAGGAGGCTAAGAAATCCTATGACAAACCCGTAATTATCCGCACGCAAGCCGAGGCTGAAAAAATAGAAAAGGGCAGGAGCAAAAAAACAAAGACCTGGAAACTTCGTGCAGAGAATGTGCGGGATTTTGCCTTTACCACCAGCCGAAAATATATAATGGATGCACAGGCAGTAAAATTTCCCGAGCATGATGTAATGGCCATTTCCATCTATCCCAAAGAGGGTAACCCACTTTGGGAAAATTACAGTACAAAGGCTGTGGTGCAAACCTTAAAATCCTACAGCCGTATGACTTTTGATTACCCCTATCCAAAGGCGATATCAGTAAATGCTAAAAATCAGGGGATGGAATATCCAATGATCTGTTGGAATTATGGCCGTCCCGATAAGGACGGTGAGATTTCAGAACGGGTAAAATTTGGAATGATCAGTGTGATCATCCACGAGGTGGGGCATAATTTTTTCCCTATGATCGTGAATAGTGACGAGCGTCAATGGGGCTGGATGGATGAGGGTATTAATACCTTTGTACAATATGTTACTGAGCAGGATTTCGGCAAGAACTACCCTGATATAATTGCGCCAAACTCGAAATATCCTTCCCGCCGCGGCGAACCTTCCAAGATTGTAGATTATATGAAGGGAAACCAAGATTACATTACACCCATCATGTCAAATCCCGAAAACGTGTACCAATTGGGCAATAACGCCTATGGTAAACCAGCAACGGCGCTCAATATTTTAAGGGAAACCGTGATGGGTCATGAGCTTTTTGATTATGCTTTCAAAACGTATGCCCACCGCTGGATGTTTAAACATCCTACCCCGGTAGATTTTTTCCGTACTATGGAAGATGCCTCTGCGCTAGATCTTGACTGGTACTGGAGAGGATGGTTTTATACTACCGATCATGTGGATATAGGTGTGAGCGGTTTAAAATCGTATTTCGTAACTGATAAACCAACCCGGGAAGGTAAAGAGCTGCTCTCAACGTATAGCAGAGATATTAACAGTTCTGATATGCTATATGTTGTAGAAGAGGATAGTGACAATTTTGACCAAACCTTAAGGCAAAAGTCCACTCTTGAGAATACTCCAAAACTCAAGGAGTATTTAATGGATAATTTCACCCCACAGGAACGTGAGCAAATGAAAGTTCCAAAACACTTATATGCTGTTTCTTTTAACAAACCAGGGGGAATACCTATGCCTTTAATTGTAGAATATACCTATAAGGATGGTACCAAAGAAAAAAAGACCTACCCTGTACAGATTTGGAGAAAGAACGATAAGGAAGTAACCAAAGTGCTTGCGACAGATAAGGAGCTTGTGGGCGTACAGGTAGATCCTGACCAAGAAACTGCAGATGTTGACCTCACCAATAACAGCTGGCCAAGGCAGGAAACTGAATCCAAATTTGAAAAATTCAAAGAGACTCAAAAAAACTAACGCTTAGAAGCCTAAATTGATCATAAAAAGCTGGCACTATTTTGCCAGCTTTTCTTTTTTCCCTATATCTTTGTATGTCTTTTCCTCGATCCTCTGGACAATGATTTAATCTCTTGTTTACATTAAAATGATCACGTAAAGGAGTAAAAGGATAACACATATATAAAACGGACGGCCGTTAGGGGAATGAGCCTCTAATTAAAAAACCACGGTTTTTCAGATCTTTGAGCCATATTTTACGTATATTTTCTAGGCAGGAATCTTTGAAAAGGCAAATTATCGTTCTTAAATATTAGCATATCTAGAGATGCCAGTATGGCTTATCAACGTATGAATTTTAACGGCCAAATTAATTTTAATCACAAATTTAAACATGCTTACTGTACCACTTTTTATCAGCGGGGGTGAGATAGCCTTCGTTATTTTTATTGTCATTATGGTTTTCGGGGCCGATAAGGTGCCAGATATTGCACGAGGCCTGGGCAAGGGGATGCGTACCCTTCGGGAAGCAACTGATGATATCAAATCTGAGATTACAAAGAGTGCTGAAGACCGCGGCATCAATACAGATATTGTAAATGATGTAAAGGGCGAGATTGATAAGGCAAAAAAGGGTTTTGATGATATAACCGGCCCAGTCAAACGCCGTTTTTAATGTGGGAACGGCTAAGCAATTGGGATAAACAAGCATTTATTTACCTAAACAATCTGGGTGTTGACAGGTACGATTTCTTTTGGATTTGGATCACTCAGCCCAGACACTGGGTTCCGCTTTATATTATTTTTATCTTATTATTTGTCCTTGCCTTTCACTGGCGCCGGGTTTTATTGAGTATTCTTTTTATCCTAATCACTTTTGGGGTAACCGTAGGATTGACTAATCTGGTCAAGTACAATGTACATCGCTTACGGCCCAATAATACGCCCGCATTAAAGGGCTTAATACGCGTACTTCAAGAACCGCACAATTTTTCCTTCTTTTCTGGTCACGCCTCAACTTCTTTTGCCGTGACCACTTTCGTTGTCATGGTGCTTCGCCATAAATTTAAATGGATCTATATATTTTACATATGGCCCATTCTTTTTGCTATGAGTAGGATTTTTGTAGGCGTGCACTATCCAGGCGATATTCTGGTAGGTTCTGGGGTAGGAACCTCAATCGCATTTTTGAGCTATTGGTTCTATCAGAAGGCAGTGATCAAATATTTTGAGGTAGAACATGTGCCTATAAACGAGGATGAGGTTTGATTTAAATACGAATCGCGGCCTAAGAAATTAAGAACATGTGGCGCTGGCCATTTAACTCTCAATTTCTTTCCTTCTACTTATAGAGAGCCCGTCTCTAATAGGTAACAGGACCGTTTCCAGGCGTTCGTCTTTGGCAAGTAGGGTATTATACTCAAGAACGGTCTGGGTAGAAATATCCTTAGGGTTGACCTTTTCAATCACTTTGCCGCTCCATAACACATTGTCTGAAATAAGGATGCCTCCCGGGTTTAACCTGTGAATGATCAGGTCAAAATAATTGACATAATTGGTCTTGTCTGCATCGATAAAGATGAGGTCAAAGTTGCCCTCTAATTCTGGTATGATCTGTAGTGCATTGCCTAAATGTTGCTTTATTTTTTTCGTAAAAGCGGAAGTTTTAAAAAAACGCTTTTGAAGATCAAAAAGTTCCTCGTTGATATCAATGGTATGTAAAATGCCATTTTCCTTTAATCCTTCGGCCAAACAGAGTGCAGAATAGCCGGTATAAGTGCCTATTTCTAATATTCTTTGAGGATTGACCAATTTAGAGATGAGGCTTAATAAACGTCCCTGGTAATGCCCGCTCAGCATGCGTGGTTGCAGCACTTTCTGGTAAGTCTCACGCCTTAGCTGTTGAAGCAGTTCGGGCTCTTCAGCAGAATGGGCAACGGCATAATCATCAATAGCTTCAGAAATAAAATGCATATAAAAGTTTTAAAAAGAAAGTTACAATTTCTAAAGATTTTCAGATATGGAGCATAAAGCGCTTATTTTTAATCACTTTCCATTCCCTTGACCACTGCTTCATCATGTAACATTTTTCGGGTTTCGGCCCTTACCATTTCTAATTTGTGGTGCAAAGTGTCATTATCAGCAATCTTTTTATCATAAATAAGGTTGAGAATAGCTTTATCCTGCACCCGGCCGCGGCGCATCGCCTCAGAATAGCGTAAATCTTCGCGAAAGGTAACCAGAGAGTATTTAGAATAATACTCTTTTGGAAATTCTTTCTCAAAAGCGATCTCAAGCCTTCTCTTTTCCTGAAAGATCTCGCTGGCCGTATGTGCCTTCATTTCATGAAAATTATCTACGGCGAGGTCAGCAATTGCATCGGTATCCTCTTTGCGTTCCGCTTGAAATGCGGTAAAAATGGCATTCCAGTCGTCGGGTTGCTCATCCATCATTTTGTCGAGTACCACAATGTCCTCAAAGGCTGCATTCATGCCCTGACCATAGAAAGGTACAATGCCATGTGCCGCATCGCCCAGCAGTAGTACTTTACCAAAGGCATGCCATGGATAGCACTTTATGGTTCCGAGGGGTGAGGTTGGGTTTTCCCGAAATTCATTAATTAAATTGGGCATCAACTTCAGAGCATCGGGAAACTCTTTTTCAAAATAGGCAATAATATCCTCATTTTTGCTAAGCGTTTTAAAACTGTATTCCCCCTCATCCCAAGATAAGAAAAGGGTTACGGTAAAACTACCATCCAGGTTGGGCAGGGCAATCATCATATCTTTTCCACGCGGCCAGATGTGCAGCGCGTTTTTTTCGGTGAGAAAACCACCATCTTTTGCTGGTGGAAAGGAAAGTTCTTTATACCCGTGCGTAAGAAAATCCTGCCCATAGCTGAAAAGGAACTTCCTGTGGTCTAGCATACTCTTACGAAGTGCAGAAGCCACCCCATCAGCGCCCATGACCACATCTGCAGTGATTAACTGACTCACCTGTGTCTGTGTACCCTCAAAACTGGCGCGAGCGTGCTCAATATCCACCCCCGTACAGCGCTGATTAAAATGCATGCTTATAAGCGGAAATTTATCGCACTCATCGAGCAGCATAATGTTGAGATCTTCTCGCGAAATACTATTTATGTATTCATGATCCCTCCCGCTGTAAGGGCTCATAAACGTATTGCCAGCCACGTCATGAATCATCCGCCCACGCATGGGGATGCAGAGTGGTCCTACTTTATCTCCAAGACCGGCAAGACGCAGCCCTTTCATTCCGCGGTCTGAAAAGGCCAGGTTGATGGAGCGTCCAGAGTCTACAGACTCCTCCCTAAGGTCTGGCCGTTTTTCCATTAAGGTGATCCGATGACCACGCTGGGCCATACGCAGGGCAAGCAATGAGCCGCAGAGCCCGGCGCCGATGATCAGGATATGTTGTGGTTCTTCCAAAATTGATTGTTTGTTGATCGGTGTTCTTTAATCACAAATTTTAATGCCTTTAATGAGGGTCAGAATTTCTTTAACAGTTCCCTAAGCCTCATGCTCATCTCGTAAACGTCGCCATAACTGTTATAGAGTGGTGCGGGTGCAACGCGTATCACGTCGGGCTCCCGCCAGTCGCATACAATACCTGCTTTCATAAAACCATCATGCAGGCTACGGTCTGCGTTTTTGACCTGTATCGAAAGCTGACAACCACGCTCTTCGGGATTTGTTGGGGTTATGATATGGATACGATCGTCCTTAATATCATTGATCAAAAATTCAAGATATCCCGTTAGCGAGATTGATTTTTTCCTAAGGTTGGCAAAGCCCGCTTCCGCGAAAAGCTCTAGAGATGCACGAATGGGTGCCATGGATAATATAGGCGGATTGCTTAACTGCCATCCATCTGCGCCAGGGGTAGGATCAAAGCCCACGCGCATGTTAAAGCGGGATTTCATTTTATGGCCCCACCAGCCAGAAAACCGAGGGAGCTTATCATTGTGTGCATGGCGCTCGTGCACAAAACAACCCCCGAGACTGCCAGGACCACTATTGAGATATTTGTAAGTGCACCACACAGCAAAATCGGGACCGCTATCGTGCAGATCTGCTACGATATTACCGGCACCATGGGCAAGATCAAATCCCACCATGCACCCATATTTATGCCCCAACTGCGTGATTTCCTTAATTGGGTAGCGTTGTCCCGTATAGTAATTTGAATTGCCCAGCATGATCAACGCAATGCTATCGCCCTCTTCTTCTAGCAGCTGCTCCAGGTCTTCAAGCCGGCAAAGTTCTTCCCCTTTTCTGGGTTTCCAGAAAATAAGTGATTCTTCTGGGTCATAACCCCGCTGGGAGATCTGGGAGCGTACCGCGTAATCATCTGAAGGGAACGCGTCACCCTCAATCAGAATTTTATGGCGGTGGTTTGTGGGCAGGTAAAAAGAAACCATCATCAAGTGCAGATTGGTCGTGAGGGTATTCATAATGACAACCTCACCGGGTTTGGCACCTACGATATCTGCCATGGGTTTGGCCAGTATCTCATGATATTCTGTCCAGGGAATACGGCTGTTAAAGTGGCCTCCTACCCCGATATCTGCCCATTTGGTAAGCTCTTCCTGCACGTATTCCTGCGCCTTTTTTGGTTGTAGGCCCAGGGAGTTTCCGCAGAGGTAGATCAAGGGATTGCCCTGGTTGTCCCTGGGCAAATTAAATTGATCTCTATAACTTGCCAGCGGGTCTTGGGCATCCATAGCTTTCGCGAAAGCGGGCTCGTTTTTATACGCTAATATCTCTTTCTTTAACATACTGTCAAAAATAAGGATTCTGGCGCGTATAATTGGAGTATTTTATAGTTGGAAACCTTCGAAAGTTCTATTTTTAGAAACTTTTATAGTTTGACGGGAGATTTTTGGCCGGTGTCCAAAAGTGTCTATGCGCTGGATATATTGTTATATTTTTTAGGTCAATGTAGCAATAGTCGCTACTGATAATAATTCATAAGTTGATGAAATCGCTCCAACTCATATTCAGCTCCACTCGCTATTTTGCACCTGCATTACTTTTTGCTTCGCTCAATATCGTATTTGGTACCTGGGCGATCTACATCCCACGCATTACCGAAAAGCTTCAGATCACAGAGGGAGAACTCGGTTTTGCTGTGTTTTTTCTGGCCCTCGGTACGTTAACCATTATTCCTTTTGTTCCCCGGTTAGTGAATCTAATGGGGCTGGGAAAAGCGCTCGCACTCGCTGTTTCTCTGGTTTTCATAAGCTTTATCGGTCCATTTGCCGCGACAGCTTATTTTTGGTTATGCGCGTCCCTTTACGCCATAGGTATTTGCACCGGGCTGCTAGATGTAACCATGAACACCCTAGTCAGCGAACTGGAAAAGCGGGATGAGGTGCAGTTTATGTCTGCATCCCATGGGTTTTTCAGTTTGGGTGGGATGCTTGGCGCGGGTGTGGGAACCCTTTTAAAGCCGGTTATGCCGAGCGCTTTGCTGCACATAATTATTGTTGCTGCAGCATTATTGATCGCTAATCTAATTCTGGTCAGGAATTATTTAAATATCAAGGTTCAAACCCCGAGGCGAGAAGAAGGATTTAAGCTCAAAAACCTGCGCCCGTTAGTAGGCCTTGCGGCTATTGGTTTTCTGGTGATGGCCGCAGAGGGCGCCATTGTAGACTGGAGCGCCCTGTATCTGGAGCGGGTTGCGCTTGCCTCTGCCACGGTCTTTGGCCTTGGGTACGCTGTTTTTAATGCGATGATGGCACTGGGAAGATTTTTTGGCGATAAGGTCAGCACAGATTATGGTTCACGCCCCATCCTGATCTTGGGCTGTTTTATTGCCGCGCTCGGCTTTGGCCTGGTGCTCACGGCAAACACCTGGATCGCCATTATAGGCTTTGGTATTGTAGGTATAGGCCTCTCTGTTGTGGTTCCAGAGCTTTTTCGCTATAGCGGAAACCTAAATGGTGTTGAAGCTTCCGAAGGGATTAGCTTTGTTTCCGGAGTGGGGTTTTTAGGACTTTTAACAGGACCGGTCTTTTTGGGGTTTCTGGCCCAGACTTTCAACTTGAAGAGCAGTTTTATTGCTTTAATGTGCTTTGTTTTTGTAGCAGCGCTCATTTCTTTTTCGCTGGAGAGAAAATAAAATAGCCTTCAGTGACTGTGCACAGAAGGCTGTATTGCTTAGGGGAAAGGCAATTTAATTAGTTCATTTTCACATCAACACCGGTAAAATAAAGCTTAAAATTTTTATCAGCCCCAGTCATGTGTGTTTTGGCCAGTTTGATGCCATTAAAATCCTCATAATCCTCCCAAGTGGTGGTCATTGTGGGTGCATCTGCATTGCCCCTTCGGTAATTCCATTCTTTTACCATATCATCATCACCATAATAAAAATCGTAAGCATCACCCGGGGTATAGCCGCCATTGTCAGGAAAAGTAAGGGTGATTTTTTTCATCACATCCTTGCTGATTGGCGCGGTGGCGGTATCCTGAACAGTAACGCTGGCGCTTTTGTCCCAAACCAGATGAAGTGGTGCCGTAAGCCAGAAGGCATCGTTGATGAAGCTTTTATCTGCTTTTATGGCCAGACTATCCATTGAATCGCGGTTATAAGCCACAGTATCTTTTTCGCTGGTCATTTTGATCTCTTTTGTTTTGGGATTCCAGACCCATGAGCGCGCCATGTGGTTATTCCCACTGTCTACATTAAAAGTGAAAGCAACCTGGGTAACATTATCCCATTTTTCTGCACCATTGGCATTTGCAATGCGTTGGGCTTCCTGCTGCGCGGGGGAGAGGTTTTCCGCCTCTTTTTCTTTATTCATCTGGGAGGTATCATTGGGCATTGAAGCTTCCTTTTTTGTTTCGGTCTTGCATGCACAAAACAGCATGCCGGCAAATAATAGGGTAAAAATCCGTCTCATCATTTTTTGATTTAGTTAGGTTTAAATGTACATCTTAAAAGTGTTCATACGGAATTTAGGCTACTAATAAAGCGTTAAACGTTGCGATAGCGCATTTTTTTGTATGTTTTTCGACTAAATTTATCCTAAAACGAAATTGTATGAAAACCATTTTGCACGAGGCCGAAACCCGAGGTGATGCAGATCACGGCTGGCTGCACAGTAGGCATACTTTTAGTTTTGCCAATTATCATGATCCTAATCGCATGCATTTTGGGGCCCTCAGGGTGCTCAACGATGACGAGGTTGCCGGCGGGAGGGGTTTTGGTACACACCCTCACAACAATATGGAGATTATCTCCATCCCACTTTCGGGTGACCTGGAGCATCGGGATAGTATGGATAACGTTACAGTAATAAAGCAAGGGGATATCCAGGTAATGAGTGCTGGCACAGGCGTAAGCCATAGTGAGCGCAATAAACATCAGGATAAAAAAGTAAAATTCCTGCAGATTTGGATCATCCCAAATAAACGAGACGTGGCACCGCGTTACGATCAGATAAGCTTAAACCCAGAAGATAGCGTTAATAGACTACAACAAATTGTATCCCCCAATCCCGATGATAGCGGAGTGTGGATACATCAGGACGCGTGGTTTTATATCACCCAATTAGATACAGGAAAGTCGCTTGATTACGCTTTTGCGAAAACTGGTAACGGTGTTTATGTTTTTGTACTGGAAGGTGCAATAATCCTGGAAGATCAGAAACTGAAACGCCGGGACGGACTGGGAGTCTGGGAAACAGAATCTTTTAGATTTAAAGCGGTAGAAACTGCAACGGTGCTATTCATGGAAGTTCCTATGATAATTTAAAAGCCCGAAAACTTAATTCAATTTATGCTGTCTGGTCAAAAAATATTGATCGCCATTTTCTGAGTTCAGGATTAAGGTTTTCCCGTTAAACGAGTATCTCCAAGTTCCCGACAGAATTAATGTCGAGTCAAATTCTGCCGTCCAGGGGCAGAGGTTCTGAAAATTAATAGTTTGCTCATTTATACTGTATTTGCCATGACAGAGTGCTGGAAATTTCTGTAATTCTCCCTCGCCCTTAAATGTAAATTTTAAAAGTTGAAAGGTTACTTTTGAGGTGTGATCACCTCTTGTAAATGTACCTATGTAATTCCCGGTAATTTCATGAGGAGTTACTGCATCATCATCATTTTTATGGCAACTTAAAAAGAGCATTAGGGCGAGGAAAAGAGTAATAATTTTCACTAGATCGATTTGTTATAAGATACCTATTTATGAATTGGTTGCGTAAATTTTAGATTTTTAACTAAAATTCAGAGTTATAAACCGCACCCTTTCAATTTAAAACCATGTATGCCAAGACGCGGCCCCGCAAGTATTAACGATAAAAAAAAGACGGATGTAAAGGCATCTTTTCAAGCTTTGCGCTACATACCTCGCTTTTTTAGAGAAATCTGGGCAACGAGCCCAAGTTTGTTTCTGGTTAACCTTTTTTCAAGACTTGTCAATGCTTTTGCTCCCGTTGTTATTCTGTGGGTAGGTAAGCTGATCATTGATGAGATTATCAAGCAAATCGCCGCCTCCCATCCTGATTATAATCAGTTGTGGCGTTATGTCGTCCTGGAGTTTACCATTACTATCGTTTCAGACCTTATCAGCAGGCTCATCAGCATCACAGATGGGTTAATGGGAGATCTTTATAACAACAGGTCTTCCGTCATTATTATCAAAAAGACAGGAGAAATTGGGATGGCGCAGCTTGAGGATTCTGAATTCTATGATAAATTAGAGCGCGCCCGTACACAGACCAGCGGCAGAGTTGCCCTGATGAGCAATGCGTTGGGCCAGGCACAATCCATAATCTCAATTGCCACACTCATTGCAGGGTTGATTTACTTTCAACCTTTGCTTATTATTTTACTTGCACTGAGCATAGTTCCTTTGTTTATCAATGAGATAAAATTCAGCGGGCAGCAATATTCCCTTACCCGGAGCTGGACAGCAGAGCGACGCGAACTGGATTACCTGCGCTACATTGGTGCAAATGATAAAACTGCAAAAGAAATCAAGCTTTTTGGCCTCACCCAATTTGTGGCAGATCGCTTTCGTAACCTTAGTGATCGTTACTATCAGATCAATAAAAATCTTACCGTAAAACGAAGTGTATATAGTGCGATCTTCAACAGTTTGGGCGTGATCTGTTATTATGGCGCTTACGTGGTAATCATACGTAGTGTGCTCGTGGGTGAAATAACCATTGGTGAACTGACCTTTCTTTCGGCTTCTTTTAACCGGCTACGTAATAACCTGCAACAGTTTTTTTCCACTTTTACACGTATTACCGAAAGCGCGCTGTATCTTAAGGATTATTTTGATTTTATCGATATTACGACAGGAGATCTAGCAACCGAATTCCTCAAAATTCCAACCCAACTCGTTGAGGAAATCGCTATAAATAATATTGTTTTTAGTTATCCGGGAAGTGATAAAAAAGTCCTCGATGGAGTTACTTTTTCTTTAAAATCAGGCGAAAAAATGGCTTTTGTGGGTCAAAATGGCGCGGGAAAAACTACCCTCATTAAATTATTGTTGCGTTTTTATGAGCCCACTGAAGGCGAGATTTTGATGGATGGTGTTAATATAAAACGCTATAAACGAGAAGAATATCAGCAATTATTTGGGGTGATTTTTCAGGATTTTTTCAGATATGAGTTTACGCTTCGCGAAAATATTGCCGTTGGTGACATAAATTCTTTGGAAAACCAACCAAAAATCGAGGATGCCGCCCGGTTAAGCCTGGCTACCGAAGTTGTTGAAGATCTTAAAAAAGGTTACGATACCCAATTGGGCAAGCGGTTTAAAAAAGGCAGTGAACTTTCCGGAGGCCAGTGGCAAAAGGTGGCCCTGGCTCGGGCGTATATGAAGGATGCTCTGCTTATGGTGCTCGACGAACCTACTTCCGCGCTTGACGCAAAAGCGGAGTATGAGGTTTTTGAACGTTTTATTGACCTTACACAGGGCAAAACGAGCATAATTATTTCCCACCGTTTCAGTACCGTGCGGATGGCAGATCGAATCTTAGTATTGGAAGACGGTAAGATATTAGAATTGGGTACACATGAAGAATTGATGGCCAAACCTAAACTTTATGCTGAATTATTTGACCTGCAGGCACAAGGATATAAATAATGGCAACACATCTTATAACATAGTTCTTCAATATATATAGTGAATTTACAGTGCACTTACACTCATGCCACCGTCCACTACAATATTTTGACCGGTGATGTACGAGGATTTATCCATTGCCAAAAAGGCGATGGCTGCGGCCATTTCATCAGGCTGGGCAATGCGGTTCATTGGGGTGCGGTCTTTAATTTTTTTAAATTTTTTATCGTCCTCAAAGACAGATGCGGTAAGGGGCGTCTCAGTATACCACGGTGATACGGCGTTTACGCGTATGTGATCCGGCGCCCATTCTACCGCGAGGTTACGCGTTTGCTGTAATAAACCTGCCTTTGCCATACCGTATGGGGCACCACTGCGTACATCTTGACTTGCTGCTACAGATGCTACATTAATTATTGAAGCGCGGCCAGATTTTTTGAGCAGAGTGTACAATGATCGGCTCAACAAAAATGGGGCGGTCAGGTTGATCTGTATAATTTTCTGATATTCCTCTACAGAATATTCAACTGCAGACTTCCTAATGTTGATACCGGCGTTATTGACCAGAATATCAAGTTTGTCAAACTTTTCTTCGGTGAAACTTTTCAGATGTTCCAGATCATTTGTATCTGAAACATCGCTTACCAGGCTATAAACTTCGTGCCCGTCCTGGTGTAGCTTTTCGCTAAGGGAATTGACTTCCTGTGCATTGCGTGCCGTAAGGATTACTTTCGCGCCAAGCGCCAAAAATTCAAGCACTGTTGCTTTGCCTATTCCTTTAGTTCCACCTGTTATTAGGGCGGTTTTGTTGTTAAGATTCCACATTTTAATTTATAGGTTAAGGGTTAAAAGTAGGGGTCAGTATAAAAAAAATGAACCTTGCCGAGATACTCCACAAGGTTCAAATCCAATTTAAGAATTCATGATTTCTTTTTTGAATATCCGCAATTAGGCATAAAGTGGGTTTTCGTCACGCTGAACTTGTTTCAGCATCGCACTCATATCTTCCAGATGTAGCTCAAACTGTAGTAAAGTAATACTTGAGCTACTAGTGTGACCCTAAATTAAATCCAGGGCGACGCTAGTTATGATACTTTAAGGATAATCAATTTCTTTTTTAAAGGAAATCGGATTTCAAAATTAAAAATCAAAATTTAAAGGGTCTGGACCTAAACGCTCATTCTTGTTAAGACTGTCTATATGCTTAATTTCTTCTTCTGAAAGCTCGAAGTCAAATAGCTGCGCATTGGATTCCAAATGTTCTTTTTTGACCGATTTTGGAATGGTGACCACACCCTTTTGAAGATCCCAGCGCAGTACGATCTGAGCCGGTGATTTACCGTATTTTTTGGCGATATCATTAACAATATCCCGCTCAAACAATTTGCCCTGCATCAGGGGTGACCACCCCTCATACTGTATGTTTTTTGAAGCACAAAAATCCTGAAGTTCCTGTTGCACCAGCCATGGGTGGAACTCCAGCTGATCAACCATAGGCACAACCTCTAGATCTGTTAGCAGATTCTCAAGATGAGGTTTTAAAAAGTTGCTCACGCCAATGGCTTTTATCCGCCCATCGGCATAAAGTTTTTCAAAAGCGCGCCAGGTATCTTTATAACTCCCCTCAACCGGCCAATGGATCAAATAAAGATCCAATATGTCGAGATCTAATTTTTTCATCGTGGTATCAAAGGCTTTGAGCGTGCTGTCATAACCCTGATCATCATTCCATAATTTACTTGTTACAAAAAGATCTTCGCGTGCTACTCCACTTTCTTTAATAGCCTGGCCGACTCCTTTTTCATTTTTATATGCAGCCGCGGTATCAATATGGCGATACCCAGCTTCTATGGCCCATTTTACGGCGTTAATAACTTCTTTGCCGTCTTCAGATTGCCATACGCCAAGCCCCAGATAAGGCATTTCCACACCATTGGCAAGCGACCATGTTCCTTTTATATCTGTTATTTTTTTGGTTTTCATATTTTTAAACTATTGAATTAATGGATTTTTTTTAATCATAACATCGATGCACCACAGATAGTAGTCAAACTTCCAAAATCCGTGATGCAACGTTCTCTTATATAATATAATGAAAGTTATACTTTATAGTGTTAAAAGGGTATTAAGGAGCACAATCCTATTTTTGGATTAAGTTTCCGTTGCTATATAAAATGCTCAAGGCTAATTCGTTAATGGAATATCGCTGAAAGTTTATTTCTTCTTTCGCTTTAAGCGGAAAGGTTAAGCAGTCTATTAACAGTATCGATGACTTCGCCTAAATAAATTATTTCGTTTCAGTTGATCAAGCATCACAGGCGAATGTGTTTATAGCAAATATTAAAACAAAAAAACCCGCATTAAAGCGGGTTCTAAGTAGCAGTAATAATTTAAGGATTAATCTACTGCATCTTCAGCAGCATCGCCTACGTCATCTGCAGCGTCTTCTATTTTATCTCCAGCGGTCTCACGACAGCTTATTAAGGTAGTGCTTACCATCCCCATAACGAAAAGGGCCAAAAATAATTTTCTCATAATGAATGTATTAAATTAAAGGTTAGAATTTTAAAGTTTAAAGTCTTCTGCCAACCGCCAGGCGATAAATAATTCCAATAATGGCCAATACCAAGAGGATATGAATCATCCCCCCAACGCTATCTCCAAAACCAAAATAGCCTACGAGCCAGCCTATTATCAATACTACAATAATTATTGAAATGGCGTCTCTCATAAGCAATAAAATAACTGTTTGACAAAGGATAAAGATAGTAATATACTAAAAATGCCAACTTTGCTTAACAACGGTTTAACAAAAATATCAGTAGTCATTAGGGTTTTCTATAATGTGAACGGCCCGCTTTTTTAGTGCTTCAAGATCTATTTTATCCTTTTTATCCAAAACTGCCATCATCATATTCATACGTTGATTATGCTCAAAATATTTACGTTTCTCATCAAGAAAATGCCAATAGAGACTGTTAAATGGGCAGGCGTCTTGACCGGTCTTTTTGTTTACACTATAGGTGCAACTTCCGCAGTAATTGCTCATTTTGTTGATGTAGCTTCCGCTGGAAAAATATGGTTTTGTGGCAACAAGCCCACCATCTGCAAACTGGCTCATACCGCGGGTATTGGTGATCTCTACCCACTGGATTGCATCTATGTAAATACCTAGGTACCATTCATCTACTTCATCGGGGTGTGTCTGCGTGAGCAGCGCATAGTTACCAGTGATCATCAATCGCTGAATGTGATGGGAATAAGCATGATCCAGACTCTGCCTGATGGCGTGGTGCAGACAGTTCATTTTTGTTTGGGCGGTCCAATAAAAATCCGGAAGCGCATTTTTATTGCCTAGCTTATTTTTTTTCGCGTAGGCGGGCATTTCTTTCCAATAGATACCGCGCATGTACTCGCGCCATCCCAAAATTTGGCGTACAAATCCCTCTACTTGGCTTATATCAATAGTATTGTGGTGATCGTGCCAATAATCAATCACTGATTCAATGACCTCTTTGGGATGCAGCATTTTTGAATTCATGGCAAAACTAAGCCTGCTGTGATAAAGATAAGCCTGGTCAGGATCCATCGCGTCTTGATAATCACCAAAATGTACAAGTAGGTTTTTGCAGAAATAATTGAGCACATGTAGGCAGTCTTCACGCGAAGTAGGCCAGTTGAAATCCATGGGATTTATGTTGCCAAAAGTATCTACGCCCGCATTTTTTATCCTTTCTGCAATTTTGCGAACATCTTTACTAAATCCCCGCTCATGTGGAATTTTCGGCTCCCCCTTCCATTTTTTTCGGTTACTCTTGTCAAAATTCCATTTACCACCCTCAGGATTTTTAGAGTTGACCATCATGACATCATGTTTTTTACGCATATCCCGGTAAAAATATTCCATGGTCATTTCTTTTTTGCCTTCATAAAATTGACTTAAGTCCTCTCTTTTAGTTAGAAAGTGCTCGGTGTCAAAGGCTTCGGTTTCTATATCAAGCGCGCTACATATTTTTTTTAGCTGTTGATCAAGCCTATATTCGTCGGGTAGTTGATATTCCAGCTTTTTGATATTGTGTTTTTTGATAAGCTGTTTGAGGTTTTTGGCAAGATCCTGACGGTTTTCCTCATCATCCAGCTGGTAATAGATCACTTCATTGCCGCGCTCTTTTAAGTAAGTGGCAAAGTTGCTCATGGAGTCGAAAAAGGCAACTATCTTCTGAATGTGATGCTTTACATAATCTGTCTCTTGGCGCATTTCGGCCATGAAGTAAATTATATCTTCATTGGGATCATCAAACCATGAATGTTTATGGTTAAGCTGGTCGCCAAGTAAAAGACGTAGGGTTCTCATAGCAATTAGTATTTTTAGAATTAAAAATTGATAGTATCTCTAAATGCCAGCAATGTTGAATAACCATTTATCCCCTTTTTACTAAAACGGTTCTTGTCGTAGCCATAACCGTTGATATTCACCCTTACCGTCATAACGGTTTGCCTGACTCTTAATATTAAATTTTCTATCACGTGGATCGTTGCCCACGCCACTATTATACATCCAGTTGCCCCAGTTACTGTGCACATCGTAATCAATGAGCAGGCTTTCAAAGTACGCAGCACCCACACGCCAATCCTGTTGTAGTTCTTTTGCCCAAAAACTGGCAACATTCTGCCTACCACGGTTGCTCATAAAACCAGTGCGGGCAATCTCGCGCATATTTGCATTTACGAAATCATATTTTGTAGTACCACTGATCCACTCTTCTAGGGCCGTTTTATTATTTTTCCAGTCGTATACTTTTTCTAAAATACCGCCAATTTTAAAAATCTTATCTCCATGTTTAAGGGATACGTACTTAAAAAAATCCCGCCAGATGAGTTCAAAAATTAACCAGTAGGTACTGTCGTTTTTTGTAATCTCTTTTTCAAACCGTTTTACTTCCCAATAAATAGTCCTGGGGGAAATACTGCCGTTAGCTAACCAGGCCGAAAGTTTTGAGCTATATGATGTGCCCATAAGACCGTTTCTGGTTTTTTTATAGCTGGAAAGGTTTTGAGTCTCCCAGAAGTAATTTTTTAAATGGGCCAATGCAGCATTTTCCCCTCCTTTGAATGGGAATGAGCTACGCTTGTCAATTTTAAATTCTTCCAGGCCCAAAGCTGCAATGCTAGGTATTTGAGTATTATTTTCAATAAGATTAGACGGCGGAAGGCTTTTAGGTGTAGCGACTGCCTTCCTAACATTGGATTGATTCTCCAACCGTTTGCGCATCTGGGTAAATACTTGGGGGATCTGAGCATAACTTGGATAGGGAATATCGCCGGGATGGTATAAAAACTGATCGAAGGTTTCCTTAAAATGTACAGCCGTGCTGACTTTGCCCTTTACTGCGGCAAATATTTTTTCTTCTTCAGATGTCCATTCCTTCTGAAGGAAAATGGTGTCTATATCATGTTGCTCCACCATTTCTGGAAGAATTTCTTCTGGTTTACCATGAAATACAAAAAGCGGAACGTTTATTTTTTTTAGATTTTCCTTGAGGTTTTCTACTGTTTCACACAAAAATTTGGCCCGGAAACACTCGGTTTTTTTAAAGCCAAATGAACCTAGGGAATAATGCCGGGGGTCAAAAAAATAGACTGCCAATACCCCATTATTTTCCTTGCAGGCTTGGTAGAGAGAATGGTTATCCTGTGTTCGGAGGTCGTTTCTGAACCATACCAAAGTTTTCATGAATCCGCATTTTTCGCCGAAAGGCAATTATCAAAAAAATTTGTCTAAATCGGTTTTTTTTAAACGGCTGCAACGCTCACTACAATATTTAACCGTTTCCCAGTTATTTTTCCATTTTTTGCGCCAAGTGAAAGGTTTTTGGCAAATAGGGCAGGTTTTCTGGGGAAGATTCTGGTTTTTATGAGCCACTTGGGGAGATTGATTGCAGTGGTTCGTCAGGTGTGGCATATGTAAAGCGACTCAATATCTGGGGCAGGGCATAGCCGTCAAGACCATTTACAGCGACCGTTTGGGCTTTTTCTAAATTAAGCCAGCCATCCTTGGCCTGAATGCCTTTATCAATATAAATATGCTGGATTGCCCCAATGATAAAAAGACAATCATTTTCCTTTAAAAAATATTCATTCACATACCTACAGCCCAACTTTACACGACTTTGTTTTACATACGGGGCCTTAAAGTCATCTAGATATTCCTCAATTAAGGTTGTCTTGTTAAACTCTGAAATCTTACCCTCGTATTTTGCGGATGTCTGGTGCGCCTCTCTTATAAAGTTCTGATTAATATGGTTTACGGTGAAAATTTTGGTTTTGGAGATGTTGTCATAAGTATTTCGCTCAACTGTGGTGGGGCGGAGTACAAAGCCTAAAAGTGGTGGATTGCTGCCCAAATGGGTGACTGAACTAAATACGGCGACGTTGCTTTTACCCTCTGGTGTAGCCGTACCGATTAAATTAGCCGATTTGTATCCCGTACAGCTATTAATAAAATGCGCCCTATACCTGCTGGGCAGTTCATTGATGTCTTTAAGGTTAAAGTGTTGCATAAAAAAAGCCAGTTAATACTGGCCTCAATTTAGGATTTGTTCTATGGAAATCTGTTAATAATAAACAAATTTGCTACAGCTGTTCCTTGTTGAATTTCATTTCATACACCTCAATGGCCTCCTGTATAGCTTCCATATTTTTGCTTGCCTTCTCATGGGCATTTTCCATTGCTTTTTCCAGTTCTTTATCAGGATGTTGAAAAAGGTCTGTAATGATATGGTTAATTTTATCAAGGATGCTTTCCTGACTGTTTTTTACATCTTTAAGTTTGCTGAGCATACTTTGCATCAAATCATATTTTGCTTGTTCCATAATTAGTATTTTAGATTTAAGAATTGAGTTTTAACGAATAATTTCTCAAATTATTCATTTTCTGCCATTTCCTCTTCATATCGAGGGTAATCGGTATAACCTGTATCGCCCTGGGTGTAAAAAGTATCCTGATTCCAGTCTGCCAGCGGGGCTCGTTTTTTAAAACGTTTGACAAGGTCCGGATTTGAGATGAACAGTTTCGCGTAAGCTACAAGATCTGCTTCCCCTTTTTCAAGGATCGCGTTACCTGTTTCACGGTCAAAACCATTATTGATCATCAGTGTGCCCTTGTATATTGGCCGATAATGTTCTGCAATATTAGAGACCAGATAATCAATATTACTCACATCGGTAAAGGGCTCTGATAAATGCAAATAGGCCAAATTATAGTCATTTAGTTTTTGAATAATATAATCAAAAGTTGGTATGGTTTCTGGCGTTGCCTCAATACCAAAAGTGCCATTAAGTGATGGGTTAAGTCTTACCCCAATGCGATCTGTAGGCCAAACCTCCTTAACCTTATCCAAGGTCTCAAAAAGAAACCTTGAACGGTTTTCTTTACTGCCTCCATATTCATCGGTACGTAAATTGGCTTTCGTATTAAAAAATTGATGAAAAAGATATCCGTTAGAGGCGTGAATTTCAATCCCGTCAAAACCAGCCTGCTTGGCGTTTTTTGCGGCCTGTACAAATTCATTTTGTGTTTCCTGAATCTCCTTAAGCGTCATGGCTTTTGGTTCAACAGTGTCCTTGAAACCTTCTGGAGTAAAAGATTTTGCATTGGGGTTTACGGCGCTTGGCGCCAGCGGTTTATTGCCATTATGAAAATCAGGGTGCGACATTCGGCCTACATGCCATAATTGAATAAAAATTTTGCCATCACGCTCGTGCACCGCCTGAACAACTCTTTTCCAGCCTTCAATCTGTTCTTTATTATGTATTCCTGCGGTAAATATATAACCTACAGCGCGTTCTGAAACCTGCGAGCCTTCGGTAATGATAAGGCCTGCACCGGCTCGCTGGCTATAATATCTTATATGCATATCTGTAGGTGCGTTAGCGGCATTCTCGGCACGACTGCGTGTCATAGGTGCCATAACCACTTTGTTTTTAAGTTTGATCGAACCCAAATCGTAGGACTCTAACAATGCTTGTTCTACTTTCATATTTTTAATGTTTTTCAGTATTTTTCGTCAGTTTGGAGCTGATTTTCTATTTGCAAAGTAGAAAAATTTCCAGCTTTACAAATGTAGCTTCCCTCATTTTAATACCTGTTAAACCTATAATAAATGGCGTGATCCCAAAAATTATCTGAGATCGTTACAAATTATTTATAACTATGACTAACAGTAAGTTAAATCAAAAAAAAGTTATTATGGTGGCAATGTCTGGGCTTTTTAAAGATTGAATGATCTAGGATATGGATGGTTTTGGTATTACAATATGCAATATCACCTAAATAAGTAGCTTCTCAATATTTAGTCTTCAAGATTTTCGCGCATCTCACTTTTGCGCATAGGCATTTTATCGATCGCTTCAAAAATTGTGGTAGGTTGTACTGGAAAAGGTTTTTTTAATTTTGTTGAGCCATCTTTACCTATAAGGACCAAACCTTCGTATGATGTGCTGAGGTCGTATTTTTTACGTAGTGCCATGACATCATAATAGGGTAGCGCCTTAGATTCTTTATCATAGATTTTACCTTTTACAAGGGTAAAAATTAATAGGTTACGATCTTCCAACTTTTTAGGGCTTTTCAAAAAAGCCTCCATTTGGGCGTTATACCCTTCGGAAGATAGGGTAGGGGTAGATAGCAACAGCACCCTGCTGCGCCATTTGAGTTTAGAAAAGTCTTGCTGTGCTGTCAAGTTCATAGTAATTAATAAAAGGGCAAATTGCAATATCGTTTTCATCAGTGAGTACCTGCATTCTCCTTAAGTAAATCGGGAAACTTGGCCTTAAATCTATTGATGCGAGGTATGGAAACACCTTTTATATAAGGATCATCTGGGTGATTACGCTCATAATTTTGATGGTAATCCTCTGCTTTCCAAAATTTTTGAAAGGGCACCACTTGAGTAACGATCCCACCATCAAATGTGCTTTTATTAAGCATGGCAATAGTGTTGTTAATTATATTTTTCTGTTCATCATTTTGATAAAAAGCAATGGAACGGTATTGTGTACCACGGTCAGGCCCTTGCCTATTTTTCGTAGTGGGGTCTTGAGAACCAAAAAATATATCTACCAGTTTTTGATAGGATACAACTGAGGGGTCATAAAATACTTCCACAGATTCTGCGTGCCCAGTTATACCCGAACTTACTTCTTTATAGGTAGGATTTTTTTTCGTACCCCCGCTGTAACCACTTACCGCATGATCTACGCCCTTAACGCTCTCAAATACCGCTTCTAGACACCAGAAACAGCCACTTGCAAAATAAGCGCGTTGTAGCCCATCAACAGCGGGCATTTGTACTGGAGTTTGTGACTGTTGTACGGCGAGATCTTTATCCTGAGTGCTCCCTGAGGTATTTTTGCAGGAAATGGATACAAATAATAGGGTTAAAAGGCTGATAGCAAATTTCATGAGTCACATATTAATTAAGGTAAAAGTAGAAATTAAAGCGCTCTATTCCTGCCAACGCATTGTTAAAGGAACATCGCTCAGGCGCTTGAAAATAAGGGTTTCTAACCTACATATTTCCATTAGACGTAATCCATATTCAGAAATAACATGATTAAGTTAAAACTGTAAGCTCTATGCTACTTATGAATTTTAAGTATGGAGCAAGTGCTTGTTCAGATTGACTTTGGTATATAATAATGTGAAATAAAAAAAGCCCCATAAAATGGGGCTTTAAACAAATTTTTCATTAAAATTACATACTACCAAAAACAGCATCCATTTTTTCCTGTTCCTCTTTTGCCAGCTGCTCATCTACGAGTATGCGGCCGCTATGCTCATCAGTGATGATCTTTTTGCGTCCAGCGATTTCCATTTGTACCTGTGGTGGTATGGTAAAGAAGGATCCACCTGATGCACCACGCTCAATAGGAACCACAGCTAAGCCATTGCGTACATTGTTGCGTATGCGGTTATATGCCTTTACCAGACGCTCTTCAATCTGCCCTTTAAAATCCTCACCTTTTTTAAGTAAGGCTTTTTCTTCTTTTTCAGTTTCGGCTAAAATAGCATCAAGTTCTTGTTTTTTATGCTTTAAATGCTCTTCCCGCTCGCCCACACGCTCTTTGGTCTGCTCGATAACCTCATTTTTTTGCTCGATTTGGGCGCGGTATTCTTTAATGTTTTTTTCGGCAAGTTGTATTTCAAGTTCTTGAAACTCGACCTCTTTGCTCAGCGAATTGTATTCTCTGTTATTACGCACTTTTTTCTGCTGCTCAGCATATTTTTTAATGGCAGTCTTAGAGTCTTCGATCTGCATTTTTTTTGCCTTGATCTGATCATCGATAAGTCCAAGTTCACTGCTCAGTTTTTCCAGGCGTGTATTTAGACCCGTAACTTCATCTTCTAAGTCTTCAACTTCAAGGGGAAGTTCACCGCGCACATTCCTTATGGTATCTACTCGGGAGTGTATTAACTGGAGGTCATACAGGGCCCTTAATTTTTCTTCAACGTTAGCTTCAGTCTTTTTCTTTGCCATATTATAGGTAATTAACGGGATTGGTGTCTTCTTCTGATAAAACGACTGCAAAATTACTAAATTTTTCGGTAAGAAAATCGGCAAGAATGTTTTTTGTGTACTGCTCACTTTCATAATGGCCTATATCTACTAATAACAATTTATTTTCTGCCTGAAAAAACTGGTGATATTTGAGGTCAGCAGTTACCAGTGTGTCTGCTCCGGAACGTTTGGCATGCTCAATGGCAAATGCGCCGCTTCCTCCTAAGACCGCCACTTTGTTGATAGGCTCATCCCTTAATTGTGAGTAGCGCACTCCTTGTGTTTTAAATGCTTTTTGCACCTGATGTAAAAAGGTAAGTTCATCAAGGGGCTCCTTTAAAAAACCGGTCATACCCAGGCCTACATTTTGGTTTTCATTGTCAAGAGCGGTGATTTCATAAGCCACCTCTTCGTACGAATGTGCCCTGAAGAGTGCCGCTAAGATCTGTCTCTGCCGGTGCGACTCAAAAGTTATATGCAGCTGTATTTCTTTTTCTTCTTGTAAAAGTCCAGGTTGCCCCACGGTCGGGTTGCTACTGGCATTTCCCTTAAAACTACCATTGCCTTTGGTTGCAAAACTACAATGGTCGTAATTACCTATATTTCCGGCCCCAGCACTAAAAAGCGCCTCTTTTACCGTGATCAAATCACTTTTGGGCACATAGGTCACCAGTTTTTTTATGTTGCCCTTTTTTGGGATAAGCACTTCGCGGTCAGTAAGACCCAGGGCGTCGCACATCCCTTTTCCCACCCCATTTTTTACATTGTCTAGGGCGGTGTGTACAGCATAGATCGCTATGCCATGCTCTAATGCGCGCATAGCTACGCGCTCTACATACGTTTTGCCCGTAAGGCTTTTAAGCCCAGAAAAGATTATGGGATGAAAACTTATGATAAGGTTACAGTTTTTAGAAATGGCCTCTTCCACAGTGGTCTCTAATGTATCTAAAGTGACCAGGATTCCGCTGACTTCTTGCTGTGGGCGACCTATCAAAAGACCTACATTATCAAAGTCTTCTGCGTAGGGCAAGGGGGCAAGTTCTTCAAGGGCGGTGGTTATATCGTGAATGGTCATACTGCTGAGTTATGCCCGTAAATATAAAAATTATACCTTCGTTATCTGTGAAGAACCTGCGCAAAATCCTATATCCATTTTCCCTGCCTTATCAGGCGATAACCTCGCTACGTAATCTGGCCTTTGAGAAGGGGCTGCTTAGCGCGAAAACATTCCCTAAACGGATAGTAGGCATTGGTAACCTGAGCACAGGCGGAACCGGAAAAACCCCCATGACCGAATACGTGCTGCGTTTACTGGAGGGCAACGGGAAAACCGCTGTTTTAAGCCGAGGTTATGGTCGGAAGACCCGTGGGTTTCTTGAGGTTAACCAAAACGATGATGTGCACCGCGTTGGGGACGAGCCACTGCAGCTCAAGTCTAAATTTACCGAAACCATTGTCGCGGTAGATGAACGGCGTGCCCGTGGTATTGAACAGCTCCTTCAACTTCATGGTGGGATCAACACGATTATTCTGGACGACGTATACCAACATAGGAGCGTAAAGCCTGGTTTAATGATATTATTGACGGCTTATGGGTCACCGTTTTTTAATGATTTTTCACTCCCGGCAGGAGACTTGCGGGAATCCAGACAGGGTGCAAAGCGGGCAGATCTGGTCGTTGTCACGAAATGTCCGGCAGCAATCGGTGTTGATGAAATGGAGGAAATATGCAGGAGAATCAGAAGATATACAACCTCTACGGTATTTTTTTCGACCTTAACCTATGATGGTTTTGTATATGGAACGAAAAAAATATTGCTAGAAACTTTAAAAAATAAACCGGTTACTGTAGTTTCTGGAATTGCAAAACCAGCACCTTTTATAAAGTATCTGAAGGATCAAGGATTGTCTTTTGAACATAAGGCATACAGCGATCATCATAATTTTTCGCCAAGCGAAATCAAAATGCTTGATACCAAAGCCTGTGTTCTAACTACCGAAAAGGATTATGTTAGGCTTAAACCTAATTTATCGCGAGCCGATTTATATTATTTGCCGGTACGCCACCAGTTTTTAGATAATGCCCAGGATTTTGACCAGGTATTAAAAGACTATTGTAGATTAAAAGGCTAGAAGTTATTGGGGTCAACTTTCTACGGTATCCTTGGGTTTTGTGCATTTATAGATTTTTGCGAAAAACTCTTCCACTTTGTAAGGTTTTGGGATAATATCGTTAAACCCTGCGATAAAGAATTCATCAATATTCTCATCTATGGTCACAGCCGTAAGGGCCAGAATAGGAACCTTTGAGTCAAATTGCCTTATTTTTTTAGTGGCCTCGATCCCTGTTATGCCGGGCATGTGTATATCCATTAAGATCAAATCATAATTCTCAAATCGTGCCTTTTCTATACTGATCTCCCCATTATCTGCCACGTCACATTGCATTTTATTTTTTTCAAGGATTTTTTTGGTGATCATCTGGTTTATTTTATTATCCTCAACAACCAGTATTTTTTTACCTTTTAAGGCTTCATAATCTATGTCATAAGTCTTTTCTTTATGAGCTTCAGAATCCTGGTTTTTGACAATGGTATATTTAAGATCAAAGAAAAATTTAGATCCTTTTCCCAATGTGCTTTCCAGGTCTATTTTACTATTTTGTAAATCCAGAAGGCGTTTTACGATGGATAGTCCAAGGCCGGTACCACCAAATTTTCGGTTGATCTGTACGGAACCTTGCGTGAAATTCTGAAATATATTTTTTTGTTTCTTCTTACTGATGCCCTCTCCAGTGTCCTCTACCTCAAAGTGCAGATAGGTTTGGGTCTCGTTTTCACTAATCTTGCGAATGCGCACAAAAATGTCACCGTCACGCGTAAATTTGTTACTATTTCCGATCAAATTAATGAGTATCTGTGAGATCATCAAAGGATCTCCCATAATCTTGTTTGGTATTTCAGTATCATATTCCAGATGTAGGCTGTTGCCTTTTTCCTGAGCAGAACGTTCTAGTGCGAATATTACATCGTCAGCACGTTTTTTAAGATCAAAAGTGGTGTATTCAACCTCTACCTTGTTAGCCTCAAGTTTATTAAGGTCTAAAATATTATTAATTAACGAGAGCAGATATTCACCGGAAAATTTTAGAGAATCCAAATGTTTTTTCTGCTCTGGCGTCGGATCTTCCGTAAGCAATAGGTGTGTAAGGCCCGTGACGGCATACATAGGCGTGCGCAGTTCGTGGGTAATGGTTGATAAAAACTGCGCCTTGACCATCGATGCTTTTTCTGCATTGTCCTTGGCTATCATCAACTCTGAATTTTTAGACTGCAGCAGATCGTTTGCTTTGGCTCTAAGATTATTGTTTTTGTAGAGGGATAATGCTAGCAGGCACAGGATAGTAAAGAGGGCAATGATAAGTACGGTAGTGATTTTATTTGCTTCGATACGGCGCGAGGGCGTAAAACTTGTTGGGTCTAGCTGTGCGATCATCGCGTCGCGCAGTATGGGATGCTTACCGGTCGCTTCAATTTTTTGAATTTCGCCCTGTCTATCGTAGTACTTCTGCAGCAGTTCATAGGCATGTTCGTTATTTCCATGGCGAGAGGCGAGCCCACTGAGCAAATACAGGCTTCCAAGTTCAATCTGGGGGAATTTTTCGCTTTGGCTAAGTTGGAGCGCCCGCTTTCCGTTATTGCTTGCCGCATCGTAATTTTCTGTAGCCAAGTACGCTTTGGCAATTTGTAATAGAGCACTTGCCCGAGAAAAACTATTTTTTTGATCCTCGTTGTAATAATCCAGTGCGTCGCCATATTTTTCTATTGCAGCCTTAGGATTTTTTAGGGCCATATCGAGATTTCCCTGTCCTAGATAAACCTCTGCTAGGTAAGCTTTATCTTGCTCAATGAGAAAGATCGTTTCCGCCTCATTAAAATAGCGTTTGGCAAGCGTAAGATCATTGGTTTTAAGGTTTATTTTGGCATAGGTAAGGTAACTGATGCCCAGCTCACGGTTTAATTTGAGCTCGCGCTGTATACGTATAGCTTCCACACTTTCTTTGCTGGCCTTTTCGTACTCATCGAGCAATAGGTAGACCGAGGCCATGATACTACTGGTTTTTGCCAGTTTTTTCTTATCGTCAATAGATATGGCAAGTTCCTTTGCATGTTGCAGATAGTTCAACGTCTGTGTATAATCGGTCTCCTGCACTTTACTGTATGCCTTGATAATCAATGAATCAATGTTTGACTCGCCCGCATTGATCTCTTGGGTCGTCTTTTGACCATAGGCGATTTGAATAAAACCGACAGATATTAAAAGTAGTATTCTACTTATTAAAGGCATTGCTTAATCTTAATTTCGGCCTAAATATAGGTACTTTAATCAAATGTGTTAAGAAATATTTAGATTATTCCATATAAAAGAGTAAGATCCAGCAATCTGCTGGCATATCCCGTCTCATTATCGTACCAGCCGATGAGTTTAACCAGATTGCCAATGACCGAAGTCATTTGTGAGTCTAGGATACAGGAGTTTTTATTGCCCAGTATATCTACAGACACCAGCGGTAGGTCTGTGTATTCCAAAATCCCTTTGAGCGAAGTCTGCGAAGCTTGCCTAAAAGCATTATTGACTTCATCAATGGTAGTCTCACGATTTACATTTAAGGTGACGTCGGTCAAGGAACCATTGGGCACCGGAACGCGTATACCGCAGCCCCCTATAACGTCCGCAAGGTCTGGAAAAATTTTGGTTAGTGCTTTGGCGGCTCCGGTGGTGGTAGGTACGATGGACTGCCCGGCTGCTCGCGCGCGACGAAGGTCTCTATGGGGCTGATCATGTAGGCTCTGATCTGTGGTATAAGAATGTACCGTCGTTATATAGGCCTGTTTTACACCACATAGTTTTTGAACCACATCTATCATGGGCGCGGCGTTATTTGTGGTGCAACTTGCATTGGAAATTATCTTGTCGTCAGTACGGATGATGTGCTCATTGACACCCAAAACCACTGTCTTTATACTGTCATCTGCGGGGGGTACACTCAATATAATTTTGGGCGCTCCTGCACTAATGTGTCGGTTGAGTTCTTCTCGCGTTTTAAATTTGCCTGAACATTCGATCACGAGATCTAAATCATGCTTTTTCCAAGGAATTGTAGCAGGATCTTTTTTTTGGTAAAATGCAATTTTCTGACCTTCAATCAATAGATTCTGTTGCCCATATTCATTCTTAAGATTGATCTCTGGGCCAAAAATACCATGTATGCTGTCGTATTTGAGCAGATGTGCCAGTGTGAAGCCATCGGCAACGTCATTAATTGCTACAAGCTGAATGGTGGGATGGTGATGCAAAAGCCTAAAAAGCCGCCGACCTATCCTACCAAAGCCGTTGATGCCAATTTTTAGCTTATCCATAGAATTGTGATAAAATACTTGATATTGAAAATGCGCTTTTCAGGACATTTACCTTATCAATAAAATATTGTTTTATGGATTTATTCTAGTAAAAATCCGTATAAAGTTTACAGTAAATGTTTTTGTGCTTTGTAAGAAGATCGCACCAAAGCTCCACTCTCTACATGACGAAAACCGAGATCCAGTCCGATCTCCTCGTATTTTTTAAATTGGTCTGGGGTGATAAACTGTTTTACGGGCAGGTGTTTTTTTGAAGGTTGCAGATATTGACCAATGGTCACGACATCCACTTGAGATGCTCTTAAGTCATGCAGCACCTGGATCACTTCTTCTTCAAGTTCGCCCAATCCCAACATGATGCCTGATTTTGTTCTGGCAATACCTTGATCCTTTAAATATTTAAGCACACCAAGGCTACGCTCATATTTCGCCTGTATGCGCACTTCTCGCGTAAGGCGTTTTACGGTTTCCATATTATGAGAGACCACTTCTGGAGCTACTGCTACAATACGGTCTAAATTGCGCTCATTTCCCTGAAAGTCGGGGATCAGGGTTTCAAGCGTGGTGTCGGGGTTCATACGGCGAATGGCATTTACGGTCTCTGCCCAGAGAATGGAGCCCATATCCTTAAGGTCATCCCGGTCTACAGAGGTGATCACAGCATGTTTGATCTTCATGAGGTTGATGCTGCGCGCAACTTTTTCTGGCTCTTCCCAATCTACAGTATCCGGCCGGCCGGTTTTTACACCGCAAAACCCACAGGAACGGGTGCAGGTATTGCCCAAGATCATAAATGTTGCCGTACCCTCGCTCCAGCATTCTCCCATGTTTGGGCAGCTACCAGAGGTGCAGATGGTATGCAGGTCATACTTGTCGACCAGGCTTCTTAGCTCTGTGTATTTTTTGCCGGTAGGAAGTTTAACCCGCAGCCATTTAGGTTTAGGTTTATGTATGGGGGCGTCTAATATTTCGGTGGTCATTATCATGCAATTTTCTGAAGACAAAGATACGATTTAAGAAGCAGAATGGCATATAATTGACGCTTGAGTGACGGTGGCTAAGCATTGAATTGAAAGGATGATTTTTAGTGATTTTATATTTTTCACAATACGTGTAATTATTTGCCCTCTGAGTGCGATTTCGTTGCAACTCTCCAATTTAGAAATTTGTATATTTTTTCACCTTTTACTACCGAAAGAAAGTCGCCCATTTTGATGCATATTAGTGTTTTGTAAGGCTTCAGCAAACTTTATTCAACTCTATCACGTATATAATAAGCAGCGTTAAAATCCTGTCAATTAAGATTTACTTAGTACTTGATTATTGAAGCTGCAGCTATTTTTGCAACATATTATAACCCCAAATTTATTTATTATGAGAAAATTTACGATCCCCTTTTTGATTCTATCCATTTTTAGTGGTTTTTACGGTTTCGGAGGTTATGACTTATCAGGCACAGAGGCTGCTCGCGTCGTTTTTTTGATAGCCGCAGATTTATTTGTGGTTTCCCTTTTCGCAAGAATACTTTTCTACAGTCGTTCTGAAGGCGGTGAGGTAAAAAATGAGAACGTTGAGGCCTAAAATCCTCATTTTTGATTCCTAGACCTTACCGCGTATTATCTTCTGAAGTCTGTTCCTAGCATAATTTTTGATAATTTTGATTTAAAAAAAATATATGCGTATTACTTTTCGCCTTCTGATTATTGTTTTATCTGTTTTTGCAGGCTATGGCCAAGAGATTAGGCTTAATAAGGGGCAGTTAAATCAGGGGCTTAGGGTTAATGATAGTTTAAAGAATACGTATACTTTATACATCCCAAGTAGTTTTGACCCTCAAACTCCCACTAAAATTCTTTATGTTTTTTCCGCCGATGGAGATGGCGTACGCTCGGCTCGGCTTTTTATGGCATCCATACAGCGTGATGATTTTGTAATCGCCTCAAACGATTTTCCATTGAGCGATGATTTTGAGGCCAATATTAACAACGCACTCTCGATGATAGAACGTAGTAGTGCAACCGTAAAAATTGACCCTAAAGGGATTTATCTTGCAGGTCTCGACGAAGGAGCACGTGTGGCCAGTGGGCTTACTTATCTGATAGGCAATATCGCTGGGGTACTTTCCGTGAATGATATATTTATGCGTTATGATGCAGAACCCAAAAAGAAAAATGAAATCGTTTATGGTCTTACGGGTAATGCTTCGCCTAATTATTATGCGATGCACACTAGCTTTAATCGTTTGAAATTGATAAATAAGCGGGACAGGCTTTTTGAATATGATGGAGAGGGTGGCTGGCCACGACTGGATTATCTAAGCAGTGTGCTTAATACGCTTTTTTTCTCGCGAGCAGATGCGGATAATGAAGAGGTCCCTTTAGAGTATGTCAAACAATCTTTTGCTCACGACTCAACTACGGTTAACACGCTCGTAAAGCGCCAGGATTATATGATCGCCTATGACCTGATCAATGAGCTTAAGGATAAATATCGTGGCCTGATCAAACTGCACCCCCTGCGCGAGAGCATTCAGAAACTCCGTGGTAACCGAGGCTATAAAGAGGAGAAAAACACCATTAATTCCCAGGCGGAAGACGAAGCCTTGCTGCTGGATGACTTGAATTATTATTTAGATAATGACCTTTTTCTTGCTAGCTTTGATAATTTAGGATATTGGGATGAGCGTGTGCAACAGTTTAAGGCCGCTGCCAAAAACCCATCGAAACCCTATGAGCAGCAAGTGGCGAAACGAATGCTGGGCTTCATTAATAATTTCATCGATGGATATTGGGGAAATGTGGAGCAATCAAAATTGAATGCGGATCAGCGCATATACTTTTATGTGCTTAAAACTGTGGTAAATTCAGATGATTATGCTTCGTTTAGAAAAGTGATAAGCCTGGCGGCGAAAGACAACGATGAGAATACCGCCTATTTTTATCTGGAACAGATGCTTAAGAACGGGTACACCGATTATAATGCGGTTTATACCATCCCAAACACGGAGACTATGCGCATAAGTCCGGTTTTTAATAGGATCGTAAAAAAATATTTTGACAAGTCAAAATACCAATAAATTTATACAAGTCACTTACATGTGGCGAGCTATTGTCTAATTGCCAGACGATTATTGATTGAATATGGCCATTTTCGCCACTAATAAAATCAATTATTTACTTTTTGCTGTATTGCAATGGGATGCGCAACCTCTTTTTTAAACCTGCCCTGTACGTAGATCAAAAGGAGCGCTGCAAGACCAGAAATCCCAATCATAATCATCCATGTAATATGGTAACCAAAAGCTGCAATCAGTTGCATCCCCGAATTATGGCCAAAAATGTGCGATAATGAAAAGGACATACTATAGAGTCCCATATATGCGCCCTGCCGGCCCAATCTGGATCGATGCAGTGCAAGGGCATTCCCAAATGGGAAAGTAACCATTTCCCCCAGTGTGGCAACTGCCATTGCAATTATTAAAAAACCTGTCCATGGTGAGAGCAGATAAAGCAAAAAACTAACGGCCAGAATGCCCGTGCCCATGAGTACATTGGTCAGGTGAGACCATTTTCTGGATTCCATAAATGCGATAAGGGGCATTTCAAAAAGAAAAATGATCATCCCGTTCATCCCAAGCAAAAGGCCAATCTGTTCTTCTCCCAGCTTATAAATTTCCCGATAATAGAGCGGCACGGTTGAAAAATATTGCACGAATACAATACCAAAAAGGGAAAGAGCAACCAGAAACAGGATATAGGTAGCGTCCTTGAATGGAGGCAAGGGATTGGGGACTACTATTTCCTGATCTGTGGTTTTTGCCTTTTTCGGATTCAGCGTTTTGTAAAGCAGCAGTCCGGCGAGGAGGCAAGTGGCTCCATCTACCCAAAAAAGACCAAAATAACCAATCCCTGAAATGATAATACCACCCAGGGCGGGACCTGCCGAAAACCCTAAATTAATCGCAAGCCTGATCAGGGTAAGGGAACGGGTTTTATTTTCTGGTTTGCTATAGGCGCTCAAGGCCACAAAAAATGCTGGTCTTGAACAATCGGCAACTGTGATAAGGGCAAAAAAACCGAAACAAATTCCCCAGAAACCGGTTATAAACTGAAGCATAAAAAAACCCAATCCCGTAGCAGTTAAACTATAGAGCAGTACCCTATAATATCCTATGCTGTCAACAAGTTTTCCGCCGAGCCATGAACCGAAAAGAGATCCCAGGCCAAAACTTGTCATGATCCAGCCTACATCGCCCAGACTAAAATGCAGATCATCTTTGAGATATATTGATAAAAAAGGGATGACCATCGCACCGGCGCGATTGACCAAGGTGATAAGTGCAAGCAGCCAGACCTCGTGGGAAAGCCCTTTGAAGGTATTTATATACGCTTTTGCAATGTTGCTCATCTAAGGATCGAGGCTGGTGGTATAGACCAAAAATAGGCAAACTATATAAGCGAAAAATGGGAATGAATAAATAAAATAGAATTTGTAAAAGGTGCGTAAAAGCGGAAAATTAGGTAGTATTGTACTTGATTTTATTTGGAGAAATCCTAAAAAGATGCGCTTCTAAAAATAACCTGCGGCTATAAGTAAACATGAATACTATGATCCAAAAACTGTGCGTAGCTCTTATTTTCTTTTCTTTAGGTCAGGTTTCCGCCCAAAAAAGTGAGGTTACCGCCCCAAAAGAGGCTTATATCGATTCTATAGAGTCTTTTCAGGCCGAACTTAATAGGGAGTTTGGGACCAAAGAGACTTCGGTACTTACAGAAAAAGATTTTAAAAATTTTAAGGGGCTGGAATTTTATCCCATAGATTCAACCTATAGGGTAACGGCTAATTTTATACGTACTCCAGATGAAAAACCTTTCTTGATGCCCACTACAACGGCGCGCATGCCAGAATATGTAAAATATGGTGAAGCCGTCTTTAGCCTAAAAGGGAAGAAATTTACATTAAGCCTGTATCAGAATACAGATGCTGCATTTCAAAAGAAATATAAAAATTATCTTTTCTTGCCTTTTACAGATTACACCAGTGGTAATGGTAGTTACGGTGGCGGCCGATTCATAGATATGTTGATCCCGCCGGGGGACAATATTGTTGTAGATTTTAATAAGGCGTATAATCCCTACTGCGCCTATAATCCTACCCACTCATGCCCAATCCCCCCGGAAGAAAATGATTTGAAAACGTTTATAAAAGCTGGAGTAAAAGCATTTGGGCCACATTAATGAGACAAAATAAGGCGTGTTTTGTTTGATAGAAAATTTATCCTTTAAGTTGGCACACTATCAATGCAACATTTTAGGGTTGTTTTTTAGCAAATACTAAGCAATACGAGCGAGGGCCATACCGGCAAATACGGCTCCAAACCCTAATACTAGGCTTGCCAAAGTGTAAATTGCAAAATTGAAAAAATCACCAGTTTTCAATAAAACATGATTTTCATAGGCAAATGTAGAAAAGGTTGTAAACCCGCCGCAAAAACCAGTGGCCAGCAGAAACACCGCGTTAGATTGCATTGCATCGTTTTTAAGTGCCCAGCCTAAAATAAGACCTATTATAAAACTGCCCAAAATGTTGGCAAGAAAGGTTCCGTAGGGTATGCCGGTATCGCGGCTGTTGAGGTAAAGACCTATCAGGTACCGCAGCGAGCTCCCCGCTCCGCCACCCAAAAAAACGAGTATTACTTGTTTCAAAATGTCTGATCTGTAGGGGTTGATTGGCTTTCCTGCGTTGAGCCGGTCTTGATGGGGACATAAAGTTCCGTGATCCATTCGGCTGGGTTTGGCTCCTGTTGTGGGCCTTTGACATAAATTTCAAAATTGGTGCCGGCCCCAAAACGTTCATAATTGTTTTCTTGCAGATATTCCATCGCCTTTGCCCAAGCTTCTGGCAGGTTTTTATAGTTTCCTTTTAAAGTCGTTTTGACAACGGTCTGTGCAGGCATAAAACCACAGAGTATATCGCTGTCATCAGGCACGACCACCCTTGTCGTAGTAGGGATTGCACATGATATAATAGCAGAATTATCATCTGGGTTGTAGGTGTTGTAAATTGTCATAGGGTCACCGGAAACGCTGATATTGTTATCCTGCATGTACGTCTTGACTTTTGGTATGAGCTGTCCCATTTTATCGCTTAGGGCATCTAGCGAGGTTGCCGTTGAGGCATACATATAGAAACCGCCGCCGTATTGGGTCACTCCATCAGTGGTAATTGTATAGATTTTTAGGTCTTTCTGAACGGTTGAGTCAAGCGAATTGAGCCCTTCCGTCAAGAATTTTTGCATACTCCCGCGGAAATTCTTTCGCGTAAGCGCCAAAAAGGCTTTGTCCTTAAGGCTGTGCTCACCCTTTAGCCCCCACGTGACTTTTGTACCGCCCGCCACTTTCTCAAAACGCCAGTACATTTTTGACTCGCGGGCTATAGATGGGGTTTTAGAAGTCATATCCTGATTTATGGTTGAGGCGGGGATCACATTGGTAGTTGCTATGCTGCCGTCCCAGTCTTTACCATTCCATGAAAAATTGCCGCCTTCACCTGTGGTTTTTTCGGCATAATTAAAGACTATAGTGCTGTCACCACTTTTCCACGGCCCCCATTCTTCCCAAGATTTTAAGTCATTTATTTTTTTAAATACAACTTCAACCGGGGCATTGATTACCTTGCTCGATTCGATCTGATAGTCACCATCTTTTGTTGCAAAATAAATGGCTCCACCAATAAAAACGATAAGGAGCAGGAAAAAAAGGTATTTTAGGATTTTCATGGTAATAAATAGGTTATGCCGCTAATATAGTGATTTAATGTAAAAATAAGATTTCCCCTAAAATCTGAAAGTTTGACCTTTTACTCTTTTAAAAAGTATTTGATACCAAATAAAATTGCGATAAATAATAGAAAACCAAGCAGAACCCAAAAGCTGCCTTTATATTCTTTTTTGTGCAGTTTTTTATCTTTGATATAACTATAGGAAACGATAAGGACAAATGCAACAAAAAAAATGGCGGCAAAGGTCCATTGACCGGTAGTGAACATTGTATATTTTTAAGCAAATTTAAACTATAAAAATTTATTGTATATGAAAAAGAGGATCGCTGCGGTACAGCAATTTCATACCGCATTTGGGCTTGGTGTGCAACATACCCCGATTGCAGATCTTGGCCCGGCCAAAAACAAATTACGCCATGATTTGATGCAAGAGGAAAATGAAGAATATCTGCACGCCGCAAACAACAATGACCTTACGGAAATAGCAGATGCGCTGGGCGACATGCTTTACATCTTATGCGGTACGATTATAGAGCACGGAATGCAACACAAAATCGAAGCTGTTTTTGACGAAATACAGCGCAGCAACATGAGCAAACTGGGGGCTGATGGTAAACCGATCTACCGCGAGGATGGTAAAGTACTCAAAGGGCCAGACTATTTTAAGCCTGATTTTAGCCGAATTTTAGGCTAATTGTCAAGGTTTTGAGTGGGCTTAAAGAAAATACCTGTAGCTAGGTAGGCTTACGATGCTATGCTATTGACTAAGCTTTAACCTAGTGTTTTTTCAGTAAAAGTAAGTCTGTTACCAAAGGGGTCAATAACTTCCATGACGATAATGCTTTCATCCCAAAAAGCTTTTTTAAGGCCTGGTTTATTGTATTTGTAATCCTTTTTAAGGAGGTTTTGGTGGTATTCTTTGAGGTTTTTAAAGCCGTCTATAAAAATGCGGGCGCCTGGGGAGCAGTCCCCATGGTGTTCAGACAAGTGAATTTCAAGATCATCTAAAGAAATCATTATGTATAACGGGAAGTTTTCACCAAATTTATGCGCTCCTAAAATTTTAAATCCCAGCCATTCAATATAGAATTCTACGGCTTTAGCGTAATCAAAAATCCGAAAAATAGGTTTTACTTTTATAGATTATGATTATAATTATTTATGCCCTTTATTGCTAATAAATCACCAGGAGAAATTTTCGCTTCCCTATAAAATTAGCATATATAGAATATTATGGGTTTATAGATTGAGAATATAGTTTTTAATCTTAGCGTATTTAAAATACGATTAGGGTTGACCATAAGCGGTCAATTTCATTAACCTCTATAAGCGCTGATCTGGCGTTTTTCGCTTCTCGTATTTAAGATCGCTCAGGGCACTTGATTTTATACCAATAAAAAAGTTGTAGGAAGTATAAGGGCCAAAAGGTGTCCAGCTAAAGGTCATATTAAAACTCTCCAAATCACGCCTAAAACGAAGTTGAGTAGGGGTAAAGCCCAGGTTAGTCAGGTCAAGTCCCGAGGATACACCTACAAACCAACGATCACCCAGTTCTACATCGCCGCTAAAGTTAATACTGTGCGATGAGATCATGCTTTCGCGCCTCAAATTGCCATAATTAACATTATAATTAACCCTCAGATTCCAGGGGATGGCGTAGTTGTAAAGTGGTTTCTTATCCTCATCTGCATCTTCATCGGGCTCATCATCTTCATAAAAATCGCCGTTAATCTCATCAATGCCTTTTCCAAAAAGAGCATCGGGCCGGCCACCATTGCGAAAGGTTTCATTCTCGTCGCGGTCTTCATTTTTCGTTTTTTTGGAGAAATTTTTACTGGAGAACGCATATCCAAAATTGGCGCTCGCATTGGTCAATCGAAAAAGACTTCCGCCATTGGCTATATTGAGTTTGTCAATGCGCTGATTATTATTGTTAAGCGCATAGGGGTCTAAGGTCATGTTGAAATTTATGCTCAGCTTGCTTTCGATGATGGGGATGCTCCCACTAACCCGCAATGGACTCAATTTAAGACTATCTGCCAGAAAATTATAATTGGTTGAGATGCTCAGGTTATTGAGCAGCGTGACCTTTTTCGGCTCTACGGCCGTACTATCCTTATCGCGCACTTTGGCCTCGAGTGTCTGGTTGACCGAAAGACTCACGCCACTGGATTTAAAATTGCTCGGCGCACCGTAAATACCTCCTTCAAAACGGGAATATTCAACTTGCTGCGTTAGATCACCGTTAGGGTCATTTGCCTCTGGTGCAAGATAGGTTTCATAATATTGATCAAAAGCTGGGTTGTAGCTGTATGAGATACTGGGTTTTATCGTGTGGCGAATGGCCTGTATTTTTTTGTCTTCGCCAAAGTTGAAAGTACCGTATATGGTTGTACCTATACTTGTGCTAAAATTATAAGTTCTGAAGGAGTCAAAACCGCGCACCGTATCCATAACTACCGCCTGCCTAACCTGGTCGTAGCTCCTGTCAATGGTTTTGAAGACCCAGGATTCCTGATAATTGGAACTTGCTGAAACACTGAAATAATTTAAAAGCTTAAAATTCGTGGTTACAGGAATATTGTGTCTAAAACCCATCTCCCCCTCACGGAACATTTTTGCAGTAAAAAATTCATCATCCGTGGTTGTGAAACGATTTTCACCCATGCCGGAATAATTGAAATTGATATTCTGGATGATCCCTTTTTTTGCACCCCCTTTTGGAGCAAATGGATAGATACGGTCAACATTGACCTGCATGGTGGGCAAGGTCATGTTGATCTGTTTGGTCTGGCTGTTCTGCTGGTGGGTGGCCGTGAGCGAGAGATTTACCTGGGGTACCGTCTGGAAGGTTTTTGAATAGGATACCGAAGAGCTCAGCGTATTTTGTAAGCGGTTTCCAAGGTTGTTGATATTGATACTCTGGGTATAGAAATCGCTGCTCCCCAGGTTTACCGAGGCTGAGAACCGAGAATTTGGGCTGGCCTTTGAATCCTGACTGTGGGTCCAGGCAATATTATAACGGTTGGCCACACTGTAATCGGGAAGGCCGCGCTCACTATTGACCACGCGGTCAAAGGTGACGCGAAAGCTACCGTTAAAAGCGTAACGCTTACGATAGGAGGAACTGCCACGCAGACCATAGCTGCCGTTAGTGTAATAATCGCCCTGCAGGGTAAGGTCAAAGTAGTCGCTCAAGGCAAAATAATAGCCGCCATTCTGTAAAAAATAACCGCGGTCATTAGCTTCACCTGGTGATGGCAGGATAAAACCGGAGACACTGGTCTCTTTTTCCATTGGGAAATAGGCAAAGGGTACACCGAGCGGGGTGGGAACATCGGCGATGAACATATTGACCAGTCCGGTAACGATCTTTTTGCCGGGGACAAACTTTACCTTGCGCGCGTAAAAATAATATTCGGGATCGTTGAGATTGGTACTTGTGGTAAACTTTACATTTTTCATAAACACGACAGAGTCGTTGACGCGTTTGCTCAGTTCATTGACCACATAAAATTCGCTCTGCTGTGTGCGGGAGCCATAAATAATCGCTTTTTCACTTTTAAAGTTAAAGACAATGGAGTCAGGTTCCACTTTATTCCCTGCCTGCACAAAAACAGGCCCTTGCGTATATGTGCCGGTACTATCAACGATTCCTTTAGCAAAAACAGTATTATCGTTATTGTTAACGATAATTTGCCCGGCAGTGATGCTCACATCGGTATAATCTACGGTGGCCTGATTATAGAGATACAGTTTATTGGCCTTCATATCATAACGGGCATAATCACTGGCGGTGTAATCCACTATGGCCTTAAGCGCCTCGGGCGGTCCGGTAATGCTGTCGTTCTGTGTGCTGTCCCGCTGTGTTATAGACCCCAGTTCACCATTTGCAAGGATAATGGGTGCCGTGATTTCCCGGGTTTTTACGGGCATGCTATCCACTGCCTTGATAGTTGTGGCAGTATGCTTGGGCAAATCCTGGCCGCGCATCTGCAAGCTACATAGTAGGCTTATGCCTAGAAGGAACAGAAGGTTTAGGTAGTTTGTTTGCAACGCGATTAATGCTATTTTTGTAAAAATATCGGCAATGGGCAAAATGCCAAAATTACATCTATTTTTTGGATGCCCCAGAGCAGCGATGATTTTGAAAACCTATAAATTTCGCTTTGGCGAAAATAGTAGGTTTAAATTTTATAGACTGGTTTATCAACTATTTTTATGGGAAAACTATTCTGCGGAAAATCTATAAAAGATAAAATACAACGCTCCCAACAACGTTGACCTTACATGAAAACGAAGATTCTTTCTACTCTAGTATTCCTTACCGCAATTGTTTTTACAAGCGCTTCCGCGGCGATTTATCCTCCTGGTAAAGATAAGTTTGTCGTTGTGCTTGATGCTGGTCATGGCGGTCATGATCCCGGTAAAACAACAAAAGGTGGTCTTAAGGAAAAGGATATCGCGCTCAAGATTACTTTGGATGTGGGACACGAACTAGAAAAAAACAGTAATATAAAGGTTGTTTATACCCGCAAAACTGATGTTTTTGTAGATCTCATGGAAAGAGGAGCAATCGCTAATCGCGTTAAGGCTGATCTTTTTGTATCCATTCACTGCAATGCACACTCCTCCCAGGCCAATGGGGCAGAAACATACGTATTGGGACTGCACCGTACCAAAACCAATTTTGAAGTTGCCAAAGCAGAGAACTCTGCAATCTTTTTAGAGTCCAACTATAAGGAGAAATATGCTCAATATGATGTGAATTCCCCGGAATCGATCATTGGGCTTACCCTGATGCAGGAAGAATATCTGGAACAGAGCATTTACCTGGCCGGTCTGATCCAGGATAATTTTAGGGAAAAGTTGCACAGGCACGACCGCAGCGTTAAACAAGCAGGCTTTATCGTCTTGCACCAGACCGTGATGCCCAGCGTGCTTGTGGAGACTGGATTTATTACCAATACCAGCGAGGGAAAATTCCTTAATTCTACCAAAGGGCAGGAATCCATCGCAGGGGGCATTGCTGGGGCCGTCGAGGAATATAAAGCGCATATGAGCGATAATGACCAATTGGGCATTGATGCCATAGTACCAGTTGCAAAAGTAGAGGATGTCATTTATAAGGATGTAATATTTAAGGTACAGCTGGCTGCCAGCAGTCGCAACTTGGCGACCAAGCCGTATAATTTTAAAGGTCTGCACGACATTAGCAAGGAAAAGGAGGGGAGGTTGTACCGATATTATTTTGGCGGAACATCAAACTATAACGAGATCCAGGGTAAACTTAGCGAGGCCAAGATGCATGGCTTTAAATCTGCCTACATTGTATCCTTTAAGAACGGGATCAAAACCCCGGTCGCGGATATACTAAATTAAATGGAAGTGGTAAAGTGTGAACCAATTTTATTCCTATTTTTGTCGTTCATCCTAAACCTACCGCTTTGAAATTTACCAAAGAAGTTAAGACCGGCCTGCTCGCCTTGGTGGCCATTGCACTACTGATTTTCGGATATAGTTTTCTAAGAGGTAAAAACCTGCTTAGCAATGACCGCATTTTTTATGCTGTTTATGATAACGTGCAGGGGCTGGCTCCTTCTTCTAGCGTTACCATCAATGGGTTTGAGGTGGGTAAGGTGACGGCGATAAATTTTGCCGATAAAGTTGGTAATCTCGTGGTGACCTTTAATGTAAAAAGCGATTTTGACTTTTCTAATCTAAGCAAAGCTCAGATTTATGGTGGCGGTCTCATCGGCGGCAAGTCGCTTGAGATTATACCTAATATGGATAAAGGCCGTGTTGCCAAATCAGGTGATACGCTTGAGGGCACAATTGATGAGGGTATTTTTGAACTGGTGAACGAGCGCCTAACACCCCTGCAGAAAAAAGTGGAAAAAGTGATTGCCCAGACAGATTCTGTACTCGGTGGGGTTAATGATGTTCTGGATCAGGGAACCCGCCAGAATTTGCGTACAACTATTGATAATCTTTCTCAAACGGTTGTAAATTTTAACAATGCATCAAAATCACTGAATGGACTCCTTACCGATAACCGGGCCAAATTGACCCGTACGTTTACCAATCTGGACGAGATGAGTGCAAATGTAAACCACATAAGTGATAGCCTGTCTAAGATCAATGTAGGCGAACTAGTACGCAATATGGAAGGGGTTGTTGCCGATTTTAAAGAAATTTCTTCAAAACTTTCAGAAGGCCAGGGCACCGCTGGCAAACTGCTCAACGATGATGAGGTTTACAATAATCTTGCCCGCGCTACCAAGCAGATGCAGGAGCTGATGCAGGATATCAAACTGCATCCCAAGCGTTATGTGCATTTTTCGGTTTTTGGCAAAAATCCTGGTCCGTATGAAGCACCAAAAGACTCACTTAGATAAATTTTATGCATTATTTGCCCAATATTCTTTTCTTTATTGCCTTGGCATTGGGCATCGGGTTTTTTGCGTTTAATGTGAGTAAACTAGTGCGCAATATTAAATTGGGACGGGATGTTGATGTGGGTGATTATAAGTCTCAACGATTTAAAAATATGGCCAAAATAGCGCTTGGTCAGTATAAGATGGTGCGCAGACCAGTGAGCGGGATCATACACATATTGGTCTATCTGGGCTTTGTCATCATTAATATTGAAGTACTTGAGATAATCATTGATGGTCTTTTTGGTACGCACCGTGTGTTCTCTTTCATGGGTGGGTTTTATGATTTTCTCATTGCTACCTTTGAGATATTTGGTTTTCTTGTACTTTTTGGGGTCATCATTTTTTGGGTACGCCGTAATGCGATCCGGATCAAACGTTTTTGGAGCAAAGACCTTGTTGGATGGCCAAAGCTTGATGCCAATCTCATTCTTTACTTTGAGGTGGTTATCATGTGTCTTTTTCTTACCATGAATGCCACAGACCTGCAATTGCAGCTTAAAGGAGCAGAACATTATGTCAATGAGGCGGGTCTTATGGGCGCTTTCCCCGTAAGTCATTTTATTTCCCCATTGTTCTCTAATTTAAGTATAGCCAGTTTAACGCTTATTGAAAGATCTGCTTGGTGGCTGCACATATTGGGCATTCTTTTCTTTCTGAATTACTTATATTATTCCAAGCATCTGCATATTTTATTAGCCTTTCCAAATACCTATTTTGCAAGGTTGAAACCCCAGGGCCAGTTTGACAATTTAGAGGCAGTTACCAATGAGGTGAAACTTATGATGGATCCTGACGCAGACCCCTATGTAATGCCTGAAGAAGGAGAGGATGCGATCCCGGAAAAATTTGGCGCCAGCGATGCGACTGATCTTAGCTGGGTACAACTTTTGAGTGCTTACACCTGTACCGAATGTGGGCGTTGTACAAGTGAATGCCCGGCAAACCAAACTGGTAAAAAACTGTCCCCGCGGAAGATTATGATGGATACGCGCGACAGGCTTGAGGAGATAGGCGACAATTTAGATAAGAATAAAGGCGTTTTTAAGGAAGATGGCAAACAATTGCTGAATGATTACATTACGCCTGAGGAACTTTGGGCCTGCACTACATGTAATGCTTGTGTGGAAGCCTGCCCGGTAAGCATTAATCCGCTCTCCATCATTATGGACATGCGCCAATACCTGGTAATGGAAAAAAGCGCCGCCCCCAGTGATCTTAATAATGCAATGACCAATATTGAAAATAATGGGGCGCCCTGGCCATTTAATCAAATGGATCGGGCAAACTGGATTAGTGAAAGTTAGTAGTTATGGATTATTAGCCTTATTTATAGCAAAAATGAGGTTTTTTTCATCTTTATTAGAACAGCCCAATGGCGAAAAAATAGCTGGATACAATACAGGCATGTTTTGAAAATAAAAACTAAAGTAACCGATTAACATAGAATATCAAAACCAAAAGCAATGCAAAAGGAAGAAGTGGATAAACTATTGAGCGAAAAGGTAGAGAAAGGCGAGCACGTAAGCCCTATTTTGCCCGAAGGCGTCAAAAATTATCTTATAGATATAGACGGAACGATCACCGAAGACGTCCCTAATGAAGAGCCAGAACGGATGGCGACTTGTGAGCCTTTTCCAGATGCTTTAAAAACCCTCAACAAATGGTATGATGAGGGACACATCATCTGCTTTTTTACCTCACGCACCGAGGCACACCGGAATGTGACGGAAACCTGGCTGAATAAACATGGTTTTAAGTACCACAGCTTGCTTATGGGCAAGCCAAGAGGGGGTAATTACCATTGGATCGATAATCATTTAGTGCGCGCAACCCGTTACAAAGGTAAATTTACTGACCTTATTGAGAAAGATGTGACGATCGAGGTTTTTAAGGACTAATTGCCTTAAAAATTTTAAAAAGGAAATAAAAGTTTGTTCTCCGCATACTTGAGAGCAGATGATTCAAAAACATAATTAACCTATGAATGTACCCACAATGGCATCGCTCATGGCCGAAGGAAAAGTGCCGGAAGTACTCTTTTGGGTTGGCTGCGCTGGAAGTTTTGATGATCGTGCCAAAAAGATAACCAAAGCCTTTGTCAAGCTGTTGAACCGGGCCAATGTTGAATTTGCAGTATTGGGTACGGAAGAAAGCTGCACTGGGGATCCCGCAAAACGTGCGGGCAATGAGTTCTTGTTTCAGATGCAGGCGGTGACTAACATTGAGGTACTTAATGGATATGAGATCAAGAAAATCGTAACGGCTTGCCCACACTGCTTTAATACTATTAAGAATGAATATCCCGGCCTGGGTGGAAATTATGAGGTGATGCACCATACCCAGTTTTTAAAATCGCTCATCGCTGAAGGTCGTCTCACTGTAGCAGGAGGAAAGTTTAAGGGCAAGCGCATCACTTTTCATGATCCATGTTATCTAGCCCGCGCCAATAAAATCTATGAGGCCCCACGCGAACTTTTGGAAAAACTGGAAGTTGAACTGGTGGAGATGAAACGTTGTAAGACGCGCGGTTTCTGTTGTGGTGCGGGAGGTGCACAAATGTTTAAGGAACCAGAACCCGGTAGGGTAGACGTAAATATTGAACGTACCCGCGAAGCTTTGGAAACCAAACCGGAGGTCATTGCGGCCGGCTGCCCCTTTTGTAATACTATGATGACTGATGGTGTTAAAGATGCTGGGCGCGAGGGAGATATTGCTGTAATGGACGTTGCAGAAATGATCGCTTCCGCGGAAGACCTTTGATCTCAAAACAAGGTTGCGTTTAGAATGCCGTATTTTTGGTAGGTCTTACTACATGCTGATTTTTGCGTTTAACGCTTTCGCGAAAGCTTTAATGGCTCTGATCTGTCAATTTTGACTGAAATCTCAAGTAGAGAATATCCCATGTCCTTCTTGTAAACAGATTTTATACTTTAATTTTGTTGTAGAATCAGCTTTTTTAGTGATTCCTGCCTCTTGATTAGAAGGAGGTGATTTTCATAATTATAAACATAACTATTCCCATGCTTATCCCCTTTGATCAACTTCCACAGGATGCCCGAGTCTGGGTTTACCAGTGTAACCGTAAACTCGATGATGAGGAGGTTCTGAAACTTAAAGCCAAACTAGAATCTTTTCTGGAAAAATGGACCGCGCATGGGGCAGACCTTCATGCGGGTGCTGAGGTAAAATATAATTGGTTTATTGTGATCGGGTTAGATCAAGGTATCAATAGCGCCAGCGGATGCTCCATTGATGCTCAGGTGCGTTTTATACAACAACTGGAGCAGGAAATGGACCTTGAACTGCTGGATAAGATGAACGTAACCTACATCCAGAACGAACGGGTACATTATAAGCCGCTTCTGGAATTTAAGAAAATGGCCAAGGATGGTGCGGTGGGTAAAAACACAATGGTCTTCAATAATCTAGTAAATACTAAAGGTGAATTTGAAGAACATTGGGAAATCCCTGCAATAGAAAGCTGGCACAACCGTTTCTTTAAATAAAGCAGCCCCCTATGCCCATAAAATGCCTTACCGCAGTAATACTATTCTTAACTTTTGCACACATTCAAGCCCAAGAAATTAATCCGTTGATCGTTAAGGACCGAACGGATCAACAGATATGGGTAGATAGCATCTACAATATAATGCCACTGCGCGATAAAATTGGTCAGCTTTTTATGGCCGATATTTCCTCAAAAGATCCCAAATCTAAGACGGATTACGTTGAAAATCTTGTTGCGCAATATCATATAGGCGGCGTGATTTTTATGAAGGGTGGGCCACTTGGGCAGGCGAAATTGACAAATGACCTTCAGGCGGCAAGCACAATCCCCCTTCTAGTAGGTATGGATGCTGAATGGGGCCTAGACATGCGTTTAGATTCCACTTATGCCTTTCCCTGGAATATGACCCTTGGCGCCATTAAAGATGATAAAATTGTTGAGGATGTGGGACGCCGTATAGGGATGAACTGTAAGCGGCTGGGTGTCAATATCAATTTTGCACCTGTGGTTGATATCAATATCAACCCCAAAAATCCCATTATTGGTAATCGTTCTTTTGGAGAAGACAAGGAGAATGTTACTCGTAAAGCGATTGCATTTTTAAAAGGCATGCAAAGCACGGGCGTATTGGGAAGCGCAAAACATTTTCCCGGTCATGGCGATACAGATCAGGACTCGCACAAGACCCTTCCCACACTTCCGTTTTCTAGAGAACGACTTGACCGTATTGAACTTTACCCCTATAAACAGGTCATAAATGCAGGGATTGCCAGTGTAATGGTCGCCCATCTGAATGTACCCGCCCTAGAGACCAAAAAAGGTTATCCGACGTCACTTTCTAAAAATGTTGTGACCGGTATCTTGCAGGACAGTCTGAATTTTAACGGGCTGGTTTTTACAGACGCTCTTAACATGAAAGGAGCTTCAAACTTTAAGAGACCCGGTGATATAGACCTGGCCGCATTTCAGGCCGGTAATGATATGTTGCTTATCAGTGAAGACATCCCTAAGGCCATTGATAAAATTGAGGTGGCCTATAATAAGGGTAGGATTACTGAAAACCGATTGGCCAGGTCTGTAAAAAAGATTTTAATGGCGAAGTACAAAGTAGGGCTCAACAACTACCGCCCTGTGGTGCTCGACCAGCTGGTAGAGGATTTGAATAGTCCTCAGGATGAGGTGATTGATCGTAAAGCGGTGGCAAGCTCAATTACTGTGCTGCGTAATAATGGAGCTATTTTACCTGTTAAAGACTTGGGGGATAAGAAGGTTGCCTATGTAGCGCTGGGTGATGATTCTGGTGAGGCTTTTTTGGATCAAATGCGTAAATACACTCAGGTAGATGCTATTCAATCTAACGACCTGAATCAGGTGCTTGATACCCTTAAGGACTATAATTATGTGATCATTGGTTTTCACAGGTCAAATGCAAATCCTTGGAAGTCTTACGCGTTTTCCGCCCAGGATTTACGTTGGATTCAAGAAATTTCAAAAACTAACAATACGGTTCTTGATGCATTTGTAAGTCCATATGCGCTGTTAGACTTAAGTGATACCACGGCCATTAAAGGCATAGTGCTCTCCTACCAAAATAGCAAGATTGCGCAAGAGGAAAGTGCCCAGATGATTTTTGGCGCGATAGGTGCCACAGGAAAACTTCCCGTTTCTCTTGGCAATGCCTTCCCCATCAACACCAGTTATGAGACGGGCACACTGCGACGCCTGCAATACGGTATACCCGAGGAGGAAGGTATGGACTCTCACGTGCTCCAAAAAGTGGATTCACTGGTTCATCTAGGTATAGATCAGGTTATGTACCCAGGAGCCCAAGTGCTTATCGCGAGACATGGTAAGGTGGTATATGAAAAAGCATTTGGCTACCATACGTATACTAAAAAGCAGAGCGTAAAGCTCACCGATGAATACGACCTTGCCTCCATGACCAAAATATTGGCTACGTTGCCCCTACTGATGGAGCGTTATGATAAGGGTGCTTTTAAACTCGATGATCACCTTGGAAAACTTTTGCCCGTGCTTAAGGGTAGTAATAAAGAGAATATTAGTGTGAAAGAAGTACTCTCTCATTATGGGCGATTGAAGCCTTGGATACCCTTTTATCTAAACACCATGGATGATGACACGCACAAGCTATCGAAGGCATATTACCGGTCGCGGCCCACAGATGATTTTGACATTAAGGTGGCAAATGATATCTATTTAAGAAATGATTATCCCGATAGCCTAGTCAAGATTATTGCAGATAGCGACCTGCTCGCCAGGAAAGAATATCGTTACAGTGACCTGTCCTACTTCTTATTTAAAAAATATCTTGAAGATCACTACATGGAAAACCTGGATTCCTTATCACACCAGCATTATTATAAGATCATGGGCGCTAACCATATGAGCTATCGCCCACTGCGGAAATTTGACAAAACAAACATAGTTCCTACCGAAAATGATGATTCATTCAGAATGCAGCAAATTCTGGGATATGTAAATGATCAGAATGCGGCCCTTCAGGGAAATATTGGGGGCCATGCGGGGCTTTTCAGTAATGCGAATGATGTGGCAAAAATGATGCAAATGTACTTGCAAAACGGGTATTATGGTGGTAAGAGGTTTTTCTCCAAAAAAACGATGACCGACTTTAATACCTGTTATTACTGCAAGGAAAATGTACGACGTGGGGTAGGTTTTGATAAGCCACAACTAAGCGGCGGCGGCCCAACCTGTGGTTGTGTCTCGATGAAAAGTTTTGGACATTCAGGGTTTACAGGAACGTATACTTGGGCAGACCCGGTAAGTGACGTGGTTTATGTTTTTCTCTCCAACCGGACGTTCCCCACACCCACAAACCGAAAACTGATCACCTCAGACTTGCGCACTCATATACAGCGGGTCATTCAGGATTCTCTTTTAAATTAAGCCAAGATCAGAAGGGTCTTATCTTTTCCTGAAAGTCTGCAATCTATTTTTTGCATTAGCGAAAAATGGATTTGTGCTTGTTTCATTTCCATTTCTGGTCATTAATTTATATGGCGCTGTTGACCATCTTTTTTCAGGATCTGAAAAATGATTTTGAGACAAACCCTTCGCGCGAGTACTTATCGTTTCTAAAATAATTTTCTAGCTAAACATCAAGCGCCGCTAACCTAGCTTTCAATGCCTCGATTTTTGCTTGGGCATCGGCTTGTTTTTGACGTTCCGTGGCAACCACTTTTTCGGGAGCATTATTTACAAATCGATCGTTTGCCAATTTTTTTTCTACGGCTTTTATGAATCCCTGTGTATAGCTAAGTTCCTCTTTTATTTTAGTGATCTCAGCTTCAATATCAATGGCACCCGTAAGTGGCACAAAATACTCATTAGCCTTTACCCGGAAAGACAGTGCGCCTGCCACCGGACTTTCAGTCTTTTTAAATTGCGATAGATTTCCTAATCTAATGATCACAGGATCAAAACGATTACCAAAATTTTCCTGCTCTTTTACATGGAGCTCCATTTTTTCCTTAAAGGAGATGTTTTTTTCTTTCCTGATTGCCCGGATTCCGGTTATCACTTGTGCAGCGAGATCATACTCCTCAATAAGCTGGGAGTCAACCTCATTGATCACTGGCCATGTATTGACGATCAGGGCTTCCTGTGGGGAACGGGTTTTTATATTCTGCCAGATTTCTTCAGTGGCAAAGGGGCAGAAGGGGTGCAAGACCCGCAGTATATCTTCGAGTGCGCTGATTACGGCTGCATAGGTAGTAGAGTCGATCGACTGCCCATAATCGGGTTTTACAATCTCAAGCAGCCAACTGCAGAAATCGTCCCAGATCAATTTATACGTGGCCATAAGGGCATCACTAATCCTGTATTTACCGTAATGATCCTCGATTTCCTCAAGGGTGTGGCCAAACCTTGCCCTAAAGCCCGCGATACCTATATTACTCCATTGCGGCTGCTTCAGACTGTCATCAACCCTCCAACCTTTGATTAGCCTGAAGGCATTCCATATTTTATTGATAAAAGATTTACCCTGGTTGCACAGTTCCTCATCAAACATCAGGTCATTGCCTGCAGGAGCGCTCAAAAGCAAGCCTACCCGTACGCCATCGGCCCCATAATCGTCAAGAAGTTTAATGGCATCCGGCGAGTTGCCCAATGATTTAGACATCTTGCGGCGCTGCTTATCACGCACCAAACCAGTTAGGTACACATGCTCAAAAGGTTTTTTACCTGTATATTCATAACCGGCCACGATCATGCGGGCGACCCAGAAAAATAGAATATCAGGCCCGGTAACGAGATCATTGGTGGGGTAGTAGTAATTGAACTCCTTATTTTCAGGATTTCTTATACCATCAAAAACGCTCATGGGCCAAAGCCAGGAAGAAAACCACGTATCCAGCACATCTGCATCCTGAACCAGGTCTTCAGATTTCATCTTATTGTTGCCAGTTTTCGCTTTCGCGGAAGCGAGGGCCTCAACGGCATTTTCAGCAACTACAAAGTCATTTTTGCCCGCTCCGTAATAATAGGCCGGGATTTGCTGTCCCCACCATAATTGACGCGAGATATTCCAGTCACGGATATTTTCCATCCAATGACGGTATGTGTTCTCGAATTTTTTAGGAAAAAGTTGGACTTCATCCGTTTCTAAAACAGCTTTGATAGCTGGTTTGACGAGATTTTCCATTTTTAAGAACCATTGATCGGAAAGCCTCGGTTCAATCACTGCACCAGTACGTTCTGAAGTTCCCACCTTGTTAAGGTGGCTTTCGGTTTTGATCAGTATTTTGGATTCTTCCAGTTCTCTAACCACCGCCTTTCTTGCCTTAAAACGGCCTTGACCCTGGTAATGTAGGGCATGTTCGTTAAGCGTTGCATCTGGATTAAAAATGTCTATCACGTCCAGATTATGCCTGTCCCCCAATATTCGGTCGTTTTCATCATGGGCTGGGGTCACTTTTAGGCAACCGGTACCAAATTCCATATCCACATATTCATCCGTGATGATTGGGATACTTCGGTTAACGATGGGCACAATGGCCTTCTTACCTTTTAAATGGGTAAAACGTTCATCATTAGGGTTGATGCAAATGGCTGTATCGCCAAAAATGGTCTCAGGTCTTGTGGTAGCGATGGTCAAAAAATCCTCGCTCCCCGCTATTTTATAGTTGAGATAATAAAGTTTGCCCTGCTGTTCAATATGGTTCACTTCCTCATCAGAGAGCGTAGTCTGTGCCTCTGGGTCCCAGTTGACCATGCGATAGCCGCGGTAGATCAGACCCTTATTATAAAGATTTACAAAGCTTTGGATAACACTTTCTGACATTTCATCATCCATAGTAAAACGGGTGCGCTCCCAGTCGCAAGAGGCCCCAAGACGTTTAAGCTGCTCCAGGATAGATCCACCGTATACATGCGTCCAGTCCCAGGCATGTTTAAGAAACTCCTCCCGGGCAAGATCTCCCTTATTAATTCCTTGCGCCTTGAGCTTGGCCACAACTTTTGCCTCAGTCGCGATAGAGGCATGATCTGTACCAGGCACCCAGCACGCATTGTATCCCTTTAACCTGGCGCGGCGTATGAGCACATCCTGAATCGTATTGTTAAGCATGTGTCCCATGTGCAGAATGCCCGTAACATTGGGCGGCGGGATGACAATGGTATATGGCTCCCTATCGTCGGGTTCTGAATGAAAAAACCCGTGATTCATCCAGTAATCATACCATTTCTGTTCTACTTCTCGTGCGCTGTACGTAGGGGCTATTGCCATTAGTCTATGTTGTAATTAATTTAATGCACAAAAGTAATTATATACATAGGATTTCGGGAATGGTCTGGGTTGAAAGTTTTGTGGGTTAAAAAAATGATTCTTGTAGAAGTATGGCTATTATATTTGAGCCGTATTAAATATCCAGCGATATAGAATAATAAGCCTACGTTAAAAAGTGGAATATGAGTCTCAAAGACCAAAATTTTGTTTTTTATAAATTATGAAAGAGAGACTATTTCAATTTTTGAATTATTAAACCCTGCTTATATCTATATGCTTAAAAACACGCCTTCTTATTTGAGATTTTACCAAAATCTTCTTGAATATTTCTTTCCGAAGCACCACGGTGGTCAAATATTTTTTGGTTCATACTATATTTACTTAATTTATAAGCCAATTATTATAATCGCAGCGGCTCTTTATGGCCATATCAATCACTTTCTAATTATCTAAATCGCCTATATGAGAAAAAAGTACACCCAAACCGGCTTGAAAAATACTGTACTATGGTTATTCTTACTGCTGGTTGCACCACTCTGTATTGCAACGGCACAAACAGGTAAAAGGGCACCGCCTTCGATGGACGCCATAAAATCCAAGGACTTGAAAAATGATATTTTTACTATGGCAAGTGACAGTATGCGTGGGAGAAGAGCCGGAACCCTAGATGAACTGCGGGCTGCAGCTTGGGTAGCTAAACGTGCGGAAAAAGCCGGGCTAGAACCTGCGGGGGATGATGGCACCTATTTTCAATTTTTTAATTTGAAAAGGACAACGGTTTCTAAAAATAGTATAATGAAAATTAACGGTGCTACATTGCCATTATGGAAGCAGGCCTGGGTGACCTCCCCTATAGACGCACAACTGGAAACGAAAATTAGCTGGCAGAATAATATGGTAGACACCACCACTTCCCTCAAGGGGAAGGTGATCGGGATGGATCTTTTGCCGCCTAGTAAACTCCCTGCAGAAGGCATGAGCCTCTGGGTTTATCGCTATGCGCTTTCAGCGATCAGAGAACAAGCAGGCCAACTTATAAAACAGGGCGCAAAAGCGGTTATCCTAATCGCAGACTCTACGGCTCAGTCTAAAATCGGGTTTTTTGGTCATGGTTTTGAAGAGGGGAAATATGCAATAGAAGGCATGGAAACTCCAGATATAAACCGCGCACCAGTGATTTTACTGAGTCATGATTGGAAAGGGAAATTAACAGGCAATAATGTAACGGTTGCCCTCAATCTGAATGTTGATCAATATGATTATCCTTCAGAAAATGTGGTCGCCAAAGTACCGGGCACCGATGCAAAACTCAAAAATGAATATGTGCTTTTTAGCGGTCACCACGATCATGATGGCGTGGGTGTGCCTCTAGACGGTGATTCGATATGGAACGGCGCCGATGACAATGCCTCGGTGAGCGTTGCTATGCTGGCCATTGGTAGGGCTTTCGCCAAAAATCCTGCAAATCGAACTGCGCTGTTTGTTTGGCACGGTGCCGAAGAACGTGGACTGCTCGGCTCGCGGTATTTTGTGAACCATCCCACTATACCGAAAGAAGCTATAGTGGCCGTGCTCAACGGCGATATGATCGGGAGGAATGCAGGAGGCGAGGCGGCTTTGTTGGGGTCGATACCGCCACACCGTAACTCGCAACAATTGATGGATATGGCGATGAGCGCCAATGCGGCGATCACCAAATTTAAAGTCGATACCTCTTGGGATGAAGAATCACACCCAGAATTCTGGTACTTTCGTAGCGACCATCTACCGTATGCGCGGGCAGGGATTCCATCTATATTTTTTACTACATTACTACACCCTGATTACCACACACCCAGTGATGAGGCAGACCGCATTGACATTCCAAAACTAACTAAAATGACTAAGTGGATCTATGCCACTGGGTGGGAGGCCGCAAATGCTTCCGTACGGCCCAAACTGGATGCTCCACAGCCTGCCAGGGAGAATAAGCAGTGAACCGTGATGCATTTTTAGTTGCTAAAAGAGTTGTTTTATATGTGTGATATCTTTATAAAGACCAATAAATTATGACTGATGAGCAATTTGAAAAACTAAGATATCCCATTGGCAAATTCAATGTATCAAAAATTGTAGATGCACAACAGTTAAAACACTGGATACGGGAATTGGAAACCTTACCGGAAAAATTGTCTGCTTTGGTAAATTGTTTTAACGATAGCCAGCTAGACACGCCTTACCGTCTTGGGGGATGGACAGTCAGACAAGTGGTACACCATCTTGCCGATAGCCATCATCATTGCTATACCCGTTTTAAATGGGCACTGACGGAAGAGCAACCAATTATCAAGGCTTACGACGAAAAAAAATGGGCTTTGTTGGAAGATCAAACGGCGCCCATTAGCTTATCTCTGAATTATCTGACAGCACTTCACATAAAGATTGTATATCTGCTCAGGGCGTTGAAGTCAGAAGAATTTGAACTTGGGTTTATACATCCCGCATATGGTGAGAAAATCGTGTTGAAAAATATGGTAGGTATGTACGCATGGCACGGCAACCATCACTTTGCACACATTAAAGGACTGGCCCTGCGCGAAGGATGGGTTTAAGCCTTTTTCCATTTGATATTACAACCTATACTCGGTTTCTGTAAAGCAACAGGAGGTCTGTTATTGAGCAGATTGTCAAGCGCCTCCCGCAGATCACGGCCATTGCTCGGAATACCATTACCGGGTCGGGAATCATCGAGCTGGCCACGGTAAACCAATTTTAATTCGGCATCAAAAAGATAGAAATCTGGAGTGCAAGCTGCATCATAGGCGTGGGCGGTTTCTTGGCTCTCGTCGTAAAGGTAGGGGAACGTGAAGTTTTGAATACGCGCATTCTGCCACATTTCTGAAGGGTGGTCCTGTGGGTATTTTTCGGCATCGTTGCTGCTTATGGCCACAAAGCCGAATCCGCGCACGCGGTAATCGTTCGCGACCCGTACAATCTCTTCATTGACATGCTTTACAAAAGGGCAGTGGTTACAGATGAACATCACTACTGTACCGCGTTTTCCCTTCACATCATCAAGGGATGACCACTTACCATTTACCGTATCAAGCAGGTTAAAATATGGGGCTTGGGTGCCCAGTGGAAGCATATTGGATGGTGTATCTGACATGAATTCTATAATTATAATTTCTTATGATATAGCGAAAATACTAATTTAATGTGTTTAGGTTGTTATTGTTCCTTTTAGGGTGTCATAAATCAAAATCCCTTCGTCTTTGTTATCTAGTTGACCTTTTAAAACCCCAGTAGAATCCCATACAGAAGATTTACCGGCACATTCCCAACCATCAGCTGGACCAACACTATTTGCCATGCATACAATCCACTGGTTTTCCCATGCAGTTTGGGACAATCTTTTTAAAGCATGGTCAACATTGTTTTCAAATTTTGCTACACTTGCCAGATAGATTTCTGCATTGTTCTCCACTGCTTTTTTTATATGTTCTTCTACTGATAGCTCGTAGCAGATCGCAAATGCAGTCTTAATTTTATTTATGGCCAGTGGTGCTAGATTTTCTCCAGATTTAAAAAATGGGAACTCGTCGGGATGTAGATATTTTTTTGAATAGATCTTCATTTTCTTGCCAGGTTGAAAAAGCAGCATACTAATATGCGTACCTTTTACGGTTTTTGTAGGGCTTCCCGCACATATAGTTAGTTTGCCCTCGTCGCTCAAATCCTGAAAGATACAAAGCCTTTTGTCCTTCCCATAAATAGCCAATTTATCGGCAAGTTGAGGCTCATAACCCGTCAACGATAATTCAGGGAAAATGATAAGATTACATTTGTTTTTGATAGCGGTGCTAATCCAATTTGCATGATCAGCGATGTTGCTTTCTATATCGCCCGTCAAGGGTTTGGTCTGTACAATGGCGATTTTCATTTTAATCAATTTAAAAACTTGTTCCAAATTATAGGTCGCACCAAAAACAAAAAGTTACGAATATTAAATTTGTTTTAAATTGTTGGGCTGGGCAGTGCGCATTTGTACATTTATTTTCACAACTAAAATTGAAACCATGGAAAAAGCATATGACACGCTATCACAGGCTATTGAAGATCTTAATGATAAAGGATATAATACCGATTTTAACCTCGTTGATGAGGGCATAGAATCAAAGCACCACAAAAAAACCTGGACAGCGGGGCAGATAGAGGTTGAAAAGGCTTACCGTTTTGAAGGTATGAGTAGTGCAGGAGACAATTCGGTTCTTTACGTTATCAATACGCACGATGGGGAGAAAGGTTTGTTAGTAGATGCCTACGGTGTTTATAGCGGTCAGATATCTAAAGAAATGATCGAAAAACTAAAAATCAATCATTAAGTATCGCGTAATTTAAAAACTGGCAATCTCATTGTACAGCAATGTTTTCCTTTCGGCGAAAGTCTTAATTGCTACACATTGATTAGGGCAGCAGCGGTTTTTTTCTGTTTATTTTCATCAAAGTAGAAATCAAGCCGACCTAGATTAATACCTGCCCAGCCCACCTGATTGACAATTACATCCTCGCCTGACAGGTTTTTTAGCACGGTAGGGCGGGGCAAAAAGGTATGGGTGTGACCGCCAATGATCAGGTCTATATATTTGGTCTTACTGGCAAGTGTCACATCTGAGATCTTATCTGATTTATAAGCATAGCCCAAATGGGAAAGGCAGATGATCAGGTCACATTTTTTTTCATACTTTAGGATGCGCGTCATATCCTGTGCACGTTCTACGGGATCTAGATAAAGGGTTTCTTTGTACATCTTGGGGTTTACTAGACCTTCCAGTTCGATATCCAACCCAAAAACGCCGATTTTTATACCGTCTTTTTCATAAACTTCATAAGGTTTAGTCAGGCCATCCATTGCGGTATTTTTAAAATCATAATTAGATGTGATCATTTTAAATGACGCATTGGGCATCTGTGCTGCGAGTCCGCCCACGCCATTGTCAAAATCATGGTTACCTACGGTTGAGGCATCGTAGCCCAGTTTGCTCATGAGTTTGAACTCGATCTCACCGCCATAGAAGTTAAAATAGGGCGTGCCCTGAAAAATGTCCCCCGCATCAAGCAAAAGCGTATTTGGATTTTCTTTTCTGATGGATTGTATAAGACTATATCTGTGTGACACGCCACCCTGACCCGCGTATTTTGGATCATTGTCGGGGAAAGGCTCTACATGACTATGCACATCATTGGTATGTAAGATGGTAATGTGCTTTTGCTCTGGCTTATCTAAAAGGCTCAAGGGACTGCCAAATCCTATAAATGCCGAAGCGGCTGCCGTACTTTTGATAAAATTTCTTCTCTGCATGGCTTTACTCTTTAATAAACCGGCCGTCATGTACCGGTGCAATAGTGTCCATTTTGGTAAAATAATCGATCAGGATGTTCCTGATTTTGTAATTGAGGTCAGTGACCTTAATGGGGTTCTTAAAAAAGTTCATATTGTCACCGCCCTCTAGTAAGTAGTCGTTGGTTCCTATGTAATAGGTTTTGTTGGGATCAATTGCTTTACCTCGTATTTTTTCTTCCTGTATATCCCCAGTTGCGTTTAGCTTGAGTTGCATCCCACTAAAGGGATGTGCTGTTCCGGCCTTGAGATAATTGAACATGTCCTGCACTTTTTTACCGCTCAATTCTACCACTACAAGGGTATTTTCAAAGGGCATGATCTGATAGGCAGTACGCATGGTTATATTCCCTTGGGGCAGGCTTGACCGTATGCCGCCATAATTGAGCAGTACGGCGTCAATGTTTTTCCCTGTGCGGCTTTTAAAAATAGGATTGGCAAGCTCCATGACTGCATCTGCCTCATATTGCCTATCGCGGTATTATAAGGCGTATCGGTTTTGGAAAGGGCGGTTGGGGAATAGGAGAGTATGCGATCCATCTGTTTGTCGATATTTTTTTTATAGGGATTGATAAAAGCATCAATTTCCGCATTGTTGTCCAAGGTATCTGCAATAGGGAGTTGTTTGCCATCAACTTGCGTTAGATTTATCTTAGCATTTTTACAGGCCGTCAGAAAGAGCAGCAGGATCGTATATCGTAATATTTGGATCATCGATTAAGCGTAGATTGGGATTTATGTTTTGCAAAAATAATTACATTTGCTCAAATGAGATTTATTAGTAGAGCCACCGCCCAAGACAGTTAAGCTTAATGATTCTATGAGTATCTCAGGAGTAAGTATAGAAGCAATTTTAAACGAATGTTATTGATAAGGCAAAATTAAATGTTTTTAGACTTTTTAAAGGAAAAATCACTTAAGAAAAACCTGGAGGCTGCCGTTCTCAATTATACCGGGCCGACGCCCACAGTGGGCATACAGCGAGTAGGCCTGCTTATTGACAATACACAGGTGCAGCAACTGGAAGGGGTGATGAGTATGGCTTCTGCAATCAAGAGCAGTGCGAGGGTCACCACACTTTGTTATGTAAACCGGGTGAAAAAAGGCTTTCATGCCTTTAGCACCTTTGATAATAGCGCTATAAACTGGAAGGGTCACTTCAAAAAGGGAGAAGTGGAGTTTTTTTTGAACCAGACATTCGATCTGTTGATCAGTTATTATTCGCTTAACAATACCCTACTACGCTATGCAACCGCAGCAGCAAATGCCCATTTTAAGGTAGGTTTTCCGATAGAAGGAGTGCCTCAGCTTAATGATCTGGTGATTAATACTGATATAGATGATGTGGGCGGGTTTGCGACCGAATTAATAAATTATTTAAGAATACTTAACCGTTTTGATTGATATGCAGCAGTTTAAAGGAACTGGGGTTGCGCTGGTAACACCCTTTAAGGATGATTTGAGCGTGGATACAGCCGCGCTTATTAAATTGATAGACCACTGTATTGCAGGAGAGCTTGACTACCTTGTGGTTATGGGGACCACCGCTGAAAATGCCACCTTGGATGCCGCTGAAAAGAAACTGGTAATTAGCACCGCCGTTGAGGCCACAAAAGGACGGGTCCCGCTGGTATTGGGCATGGGCGGAAATAACACCGTGGCCCTCTGTAAAGCGGCTAAAGAGCAGGATTTTTCGGGTTTTAGCGCCGTTCTTTCGGTGTCGCCCTATTACAACCGGCCCACGCAGGCAGGCATATATGCCCATTATAGTGCTTTCGCGAAAGCGTGCCCTTTGCCCATTATTCTTTATAACGTACCCGCCAGGACGGGTAGCAACATCTTACCCGAAACCGTATTTAAGCTTGCTGAAGATTTTGAAAATATTATAGGAATCAAAGAAGCATCCGGTGATATGGTACAGATGCTGCGCTTATTACAGCATCGTCCCAAAGATTTTCTGGTCGTTTCCGGAGATGATATGCTCGCCTTGCCTACGGTTTCAGCCGGCGGTGATGGGGTAATCTCCGTTTTGGCGCAGGGCCTTCCCAAAAAGTTGAGCGGGATGATAAATGAGGCGCTTCAGGGAAATTTTGATTCGGCCAACAAGGAGCATTACGAACTCATGCCTTTTATCGATGCTATCTTTGCGGAAGGTAATCCTGCGGGAATCAAGGCATTATTGCATCAGGCCCACATCTGTTTGCCACACGTTCGTCTTCCTCTGATAGCTGCCAGCGAACCTCTGAGACAAAGACTTGCAACATTACAGCGTAGCTCATAGTCTTTATTTTGTTTGCCAGTCATTTTTTGATGCACCCTCGCTTTCAGATAAACGATGGTTCTTTGAACTTCGCATGCTCGTATTGCATTTTCCGGAAGGTATTACACGGAGTCTTGAATCGATTATTCAGAGGCGCGGGGTATGAGATAAATTTGTAAATCACCTTAAAAAGCCTATTTTTGCACGATGTTTTTAAACCCGATGAAAAACGTATTTTTAATTTTGGCCTCACTATTTTTATTGGCCTCCTGCAGTACCTATCAAAAGGCACTTAAATCTGAAGACATGGGCTTGAAGTATTCCGTGGCCGATAGTCTTTATAAAGCAGGGAAGTATAAAAAATCCATAAAGTTGTGGGAGCAGCTCGTGCCCAGTTATCGTGGGAAACCACAGGCAGAGCGTGTACAGTATCTATATGCTGACTCCTATTACAATGCCGGTGGTGTTTATAGACCGCTTGCCGCCTATCAGTTTGACCGTTTTGTTGCTTCGTTTCCCCAATCTGAAAAAGCGGAAGAGGCAGAATTTAAGGGTGCTGAGAGTTATTATGCTCAATCACCCGCTTTTAATTTGGATCAGACCGATACCGAAAAGGCTCTTGATAAACTTCAAGTTTTTATTGGAAAATATCCAGAATCAAAATATACAGATAAGGCCAACGAACTTATCACTGATCTGACCACAAAATTGGAGAAAAAGGCTTTTGAGATTGCCAAGCAGTACAATACCATCATGAAATATCCCGTTGCACTTGATGCGCTGGATGATTTTTTAATAGACTATCCAGGATCTGTGTACAGGGAGGATGCCCTTTTTTATAAATTGGATTCTCAGTACAAATATGCTATTAACAGTTTTAATGTGCTGGTGGAAGACCGTTTGAAAGAGGCCATAGAAATGTATAACACTTTGATCAGTTATTTTCCCGAGGGAAGTTATCGTGAACAGGCCGATGAGATCAAAGCAGAAATAGACAAGCGCCTTCAGAACTTTACCTAAAATTAACAACACTCACACTTTTTATTATGGACGTTAAGAATCTAGAAGCACCCGTAAATACCATTACGATGAACAGGCAGGAGATAGATGCACCCACAGGCAATATCTACGAGGCGATCAACATCATTGCCAAGCGTGCCACCCAGATCAATACCGATATTAAACGCGAACTGCTCGAAAAACTGGATGAATTTGCTACCTATAGTGATAGCTTAGAGGAAATCTTTGAGAACAAGGAGCAGATCGAAGTGTCCAAGTTTTACGAAAAACTGCCTAAACCTCACGCTATGGCAGTACAAGAATGGCTTGACGAAAAAATTTACTACCGCGACACAGCCGCTACGGAAACCGGATTGTAAATGACTATCCTGGGCGGCAAAAACGTCCTGTTGGGCGTTACGGGCGGTATTGCGGCCTATAAGGCGGCATCGCTCGTACGCTGTTTTATAAAAGCCGGAGCTCATGTTAAAGTTATCATGACCCCTACAGCCCTGGATTTTGTGACACCGCTCACACTAAGTACACTTTCCAAAAACCCCGTGTATTCCTCATTTATTAATGAAGATGGGGAACATCAAATGTGGAACAATCATGTCGAGATCGGTCTTTGGGCCGATTTTTTTGTGATTGCCCCAGCCACTGCAAATACGCTTTCCAAAATGGCAATGGGAACGAGCGATAATCTGGTACTTGCTACCTATCTTTCTGCAAAATGCCCTATCTATTTTGCACCAGCGATGGATCTTGACATGTACCGGCACCCTACAAGTCTGGCTAACTTTGAAAAACTGCAAAGTTTCGGTAATATAATGATCCCGGCCGAGAGCGGTGAGCTCGCAAGCGGTCTGGTAGGTCAGGGACGCATGGCTGAGCCTGAGCATATCGTTTCTTTTATAGAGGCTCACCTTCTTTCTAAAATGCCCTTGCGGGGAAAAAAAATACTGATCACGGCAGGGCCTACATACGAAGCTATTGACCCTGTGCGTTTTATAGGTAACCATAGCAGCGGAAAGATGGGTTACGCTCTTGCAAAAACGGCCGCAGAATTAGGAGCTGAGGTTATTTTGGTATCGGGCCCAGTACATGAATCCTTATCCCATAATAGAGTTAGAATAATAAAAGTAACCACGGCTGAAGAAATGTACCAGGCTGTTAAAAATGTATATCCCGAAGTAAATATCGGAATTGCCGCCGCCGCCGTTGCTGATTTTAGACCAGAAACCATAATCGGTGAGAAGATCAAAAAGTCTAAGGCCTCTTTGCATATTGCGCTCCAGCCCACTGTAGACATTCTGCAGTACATGGGAGAAACCAAAAAAAATCAGTTTTTGGTTGGTTTTGCGTTAGAGACAGATAATGAAATTGAAAATGCAAAAGCAAAACTAAAGCGGAAGAAACTAGATTTGATTATCCTTAATTCGCTCAATGATCCGGGAGCAGGTTTCGGTACTGTAACAAACAAGGTTACCTTTATAGATCCTAAGGGTAATGCAGATCACCAAAAACTAAAGCCCAAAGCTGCCGTGGCAAATGATATTTTAAATTTTATAATCCAGCATTTAAATGATTAGGATTTTTTTCGTTTTATTTTTAGTGATCTGCGTCAATGCTGGCGCGCAGGAGCTCAACTGCCGTGTAGAAATCAATGCAGAGCAAACTGGCGCCGGCAATCTGCAGGTTTTTAAAACCCTGCGCAATGCCGTGCAGGAGTTTATGAATAATACCACTTGGACGCAGGCCGATTACAAGCAGCAGGAGCGCATAGATTGCAGTATGGTCATTATTGTTTCTAACCTGGATTCTGATCTTTTTACAGCGACCTTACAGGTGCAATCCTCAAGACCGGTGTACAATGCCACGTACAATTCTACGGTATTCAATTTTAATGACAATGACTTTGCTTTTAGATATACTGAATTTCAACCGATGGCTTTTAACCCAAACAGTTTTGATTCAAATCTGATTTCAACGCTTGCATTTTACGCCTACACCATTATTGGTATGGATGCGGCCACTTTTTCTCGCAATGGAGGGGAGCCTTATTTTGAGACCGCCAAACAGATCGTTAATACCGCACAGCAGGAGGGCGGTGCAGGCTGGAGTGCTCAGGGAAGCCAGCAGAACCGCTACCGACTTAACGAGGATCTTTTATCGCCCAATTTTAGTGATTTTAATGAGATTCTTTATGCATACCACCGTAACGGCCTTGATTATATGGCTGAGGATCCAAAAAGCGCAAAACAGTCTATTGCAGTGAGCCTTGAACTTTTCGATCAGCTTTATGCCAGCCGTCCCAATAATTTTTTGACCCGTATTTTCTTTGATGCCAAGGCGCAGGAGGTCGCACAGGTTTTTTCAGGTGGCCCACAGGTTAATGTTGCAAGCCTCGTTTCTACGCTTAATAAAGTCGCGCCCACTAAATCCACTTTTTGGCAGCAAATAAAATTCTAGTCTTTTTTAGCTGATTTAGGCCGATTTAGACTGGTTTTGCTCTTAACTGTTGTTTGCTAAATTCCTATTTCATTAGCACAAGAAGCTGCATCGTTCAATGATAGAAGATGTGCTCAGACTTTTTGTACTGCTTTCTTACTGGGGATTGGGATCTTTTTAACCTGCCATTTTGTGGCTTCTGCCAAAAATGGGAAAACATATTTTAATCTGACTCTTTAACAGGCTTTCCTTGGTATTTTTACCTTTATTTTTCAATTTTTTTAGAATCATATAAAAACGCCTGCTTATCTTTGACTGAACTAAAATTTATACCATGAACAATGTACGTTTTTTAGGTATTGTGATTTTTTTAATGGGCGCCGCCGGGATGTATTTGTATGTATATGATCTTACCGGCTTCATTTCCGGTATTCTTGTGGCATGTGGTATCATTTTCGTTTTAAATGGTAAAATCACAAAAGAAAGAAGCATAGAAAACTATTAATGGCTCTAGAAAATTTAGTATACTAAAATTTGAAAAAAAGATCTCAAAAAATACTTTCAACCCTCTCTGGTATGGCCTTGAAGATGATCACAATTAGTGCTAAAAGACTTAACAAACAGGGTCGGGCCTTACCATAAAGCTTAATAATCCTTAAACTTAACGCTAAAGTTGCTCACTTCACTACACATAAAAAATTATGCGCTAATTCAAGAGGTCAAACTCAATTTTGATCCTGGTTTTACCGTAATCACCGGGGAGACCGGCGCAGGTAAATCCATTTTGTTGGGTGCCTTGGGCTTGATTCTCGGCAATCGTGCAGATTTGGGCAGTATAGGTGATCCCGAGGGCAAATGTGTGATCGAGGCGCAGTTTGCCGTGAGTAATTATAACCTTGAGCCCCTTTATGAACGCGAAGATCTGGATTATGAACCGCAAACAATCATACGCCGCGAGATCTTGCCCAGCGGTAAGAGCCGTGCCTTTGTGAACGATACACCAGTAACTTTGAGCCAACTTTCTGCTCTTGGCGAAAGGCTGGTTGATATCCATAGCCAGCACCAGACGTTGGAGCTTACTGATAATGATTTTCAGTTTCAAGTGTTGGACGCTTTTGCTGATAATTCGGCATTACTTTCTGAATATCAGCGAATTTATAAGAATTTTCGAAGGGATCAACAACGGCTAAAAAAGCTCAAATTTCAGAAGATCGAAGCGGAAAAGGAGCAGGAATACAAGAATTTCCTTTTAGATGAGTTGCTAAAGGCCAATTTAAAATCTAGCGAACAAGAAACTTTAGAATCCCGTTATGACACCCTCAATAACGTGGAGCAGATCACTGAAGGGCTTGCCGAAGCGCACCAGTCAATGTCTCAGGAAGACCAAGGGATTATAGACCAACTCACGGCCATAAAGGTGCGCCTTTCAAAACTGGCTCATTTTAGTCCAGAACTTAGCGAACTGAATACGCGCTTGGAAAGTCTTATGGTTGAGCTTGATGACATCCAGGAGACTATAGGTGATCTGGCTGAAAACACAGAAGGGGACCCTGCTGAACTGCTCAAAGTGGAAGCAAGGCTCAAACTACTTTTTGATCTCCAGAAAAAACACACCACAGATTCTGTAGAGGGGCTTATCGCCATCCGTGAAAATCTGGATGCAGAGGTACAATCACTTAATGATCTGGATAGTGAAATCATCAAACTGGATAAAAGTATCGCTTCCGCGAAAGCGCAATTGGATAAAATTGCCTCACATTTAACTGCTAATCGGCAGGAAAAGATCAAACCCCTTACGCAAAAGCTGGAAAAGATATTATCAAGTCTTGGGATGCCCAATGCCCGTTTTGAAGTTGCACTGCTGCAGAGCGTTGATTATCGTGACAACGGTAAGGATAATTTAGAGTTTCTATTTTCGGCCAACAAGGGCATGCGGGCACAAGCGCTTAAAAAGGCGGCCTCCGGTGGGGAACTATCTCGTATTATGCTTGCAATAAAATCTATTTTGAGTGCTTACAGCAACTTGGCAACCCTTATTTTTGATGAGATAGATACGGGGGTCAGCGGTGAGGTCGCGTTAAAAACAGGACAAATCATGAAGGAAATGGGTACGCATATGCAACTTATCAGCATTACGCACCTGCCTCAGATCGCGGGGCAGGGAGCACACCATTTTAAAGTGGCCAAAGAAGATCGGGAGCACCGCACCGCCACGACCATTCAAAAATTAGATGCTAATGGTCGTATCGGGGAGCTTGCGGAAATGCTGGGAGGTAAATCCACTTCAAACGCCGCGCTAAAACACGCAGAACAATTGCTATCAGGAAATATGTAAGGATTATCGGCGATTTTTGGCATAACAATGACGCATTTTACCGAATATTTGCCAAATTTCGTTGCATTGATGCTGTCCTTAACTCGTAAAACTTTAAAGGGCCGTACCATTGTAAATTGATAAGTTTGCAGGAAAATCGTATTTTGGCATTAATCCCTGATAATATTGATAAATAGAAGATATTGTCAACCAAAAATTCTAAAAGGAGCGGTTTACAGCAACTAAAATTATGCATTCAACAAACAGAAAATCATAAATAAAATGGCCTACAACTTACTTAAAGGAAAGCGCGGTATCATCTTCGGCGCACTGGACGAAAACTCCATTGCCTGGAAAACCGCAGAACGTGTGCATGAGGAGGGCGGTAAATTCGTACTGACCAACGCGCCCATCGCTATGCGTATGGGTAGCATAAACAAACTTGCCGAAAAGACCGGATCCAAAGTTATCCCGGCAGACGCCACATCAATTGAAGATCTGGAAAATCTTGTGGATAGCGCGGTTGAAGAACTTGGCGGTAAGCTTGATTTTGTGCTGCACAGTATTGGCATGTCAGTCAATGTGCGCAAGGGAAAGCCTTATACTGACCAAAATTATGACTGGACTTCCAAGGGATGGGATGTGAGTGCGGGTTCCTTTCACAAGACCATGCAGACCCTTTATAAAAAAGATGCGATGAATGAGTGGGGCAGCATTGTTGCGCTCACTTACATGGCAGCACAGCGCGTGTTTCCTGATTATAATGATATGGCAGACAATAAGGCCTATCTGGAAAGTGTAGCGCGAAGTTTTGGCTATTTTTTCGGAAAGGATAAAAAAGTTCGCGTCAATACAATCTCCCAATCCCCAACGCCCACTACGGCGGGGCAAGGTGTAAAAGGTTTTGACGGATTTATTGCTTATGCTGAAAAAATGAGTCCATTGGGTAACGCCACAGCTCTTGAATGTGCAGATTATACAATCACGCTGTTCTCAGACCTAACTAAAAAAGTAACGCTGCAAAATCTCTATCATGATGGCGGTTTCAGTAATATGGGTGTAAGTCAGGAGGTTATGGAAGCTTTTGTAGAGGGGCAATGATAAATGTTCCCATATCTTGATACATGAAGCCAGTGTTGTAGCAGTACGGTGCTGGCTTTTCAATGTTCTATTTTTGAGTAAAAATCAACGGATAAACGGTTGCTTTTGGATGGTTTTGACCTTAAATATTCATGCGGTAACCGTAAAGTGCAATCTTAACATTTGAATATTTTGGCATTATTGCGTTAAAGCAGGTTTGACCTTCAATTTCAATTTTTACTTTGACTATGCAGTTTTCCTTTGTCATCCCTGTTTATAATCGGCCCGAAGAGATCCGTGAACTATTGGCAAGTTTTAAGAAACAAACAATAAAAGACGGATATGAAATTGTAATTGTGGAGGATGGTTCCAGATTATCCTCTGAAGAGGTTGTGAAAACCTTTTCAGAATTGCCCATATCTTACTTTTACAAAGAAAATAGCGGCCCCGGGGATTCTCGTAACTATGGAATGAGGAGGGCAACCCGCGACTATTTTATCATTTTGGATAGTGACTGCATTTTGCCGTCTCGTTATATTGAGGAGGTTAAAAATAGCATTGATAAAGAACCTGTCGATTTTTTTGGTGGGGCTGATGCTGCCCAGGGAGATTTTAGCGATCTGCAAAAGGCAATCAACTATAGTATGACTTCTTTGTTGACCACCGGTGGCATTCGCGGGAACGCGCGTAACGCAAAGAATTTTCAACCGCGCAGCTTTAATATGGGAATTTCTAAATGGGCTTTTGAGGTTTCTGGGGGTTTCGGTGATATTCATCCAGGAGAAGACCCCGATCTAACCTTAAGATTGTGGAAACTAGGTTTTAAGTCCCGCTTTGTCCCCCGTGCATTTGTTTACCATAAGCGTAGGATTTCCTGGAAGTCCTATTATATGCAGGTGCGCAAGTTTGGTTTGGTCAGGCCAATACTCAATATTTGGCATCCGGCATCGGCAAAGATCACATATTGGTTTCCATCTATTTTTATATTGGGGGTATTGGCTTCCTTAATCTTGCTTTTGGCGGGATTATCTTTTCCAATTTTACTGGTGTTACTCTATTTTATAATACTCGGCATTGATGCTTCAATCAAGGAAAAAAGTTTAAAAATAGGGGTGATGGCCATGATGGCAACCTGTGTTCAATTTACGGGCTATGGTCTGGCATTTTTGGAATCAACGATCGAAATAGACTGGTTGCGGAAGCTTCCGCGAAAGCGTTACCCAAAACTGTTTTTCCAGAAATAAGGCCTAATTTAATCGTCGCATCAGCAATTTTAAACGAACACATCGTAGAGGGTTATGCCTTACTGCGAAAGTTTACATCGCGCAGATCTATGGAAAAGGACAATTCTCATTTATAGTTTTTGGAGTCATCGGTGTCAGGGGATTTTTATTTAATTTTGACGAAAGAGACACCCACTATGACCAGAGAAAGAAAAAGGTTCAATAAAATAAACTTCAGGGTGTTTGCGGTTATTTTGGTGATTACAGCCTGTGTTTCGGTCATGTTGAAACTCAATAAGGATTTTAATTTTAGGGTGGATGTCCCGCTAAAATTCGAGAACCTCCCCAAAGACAAAATTTTAAAATCCTATACCACTGAAAAAGTGAAGGTGTCAGGTATTGCTACGGGTTATGCCTATTTTAAGTATAAATTTTACGATCAGGCCTATACAATTGACCTCGCTACACTAAATCAAAAAGACAGCATCACTTATTATTATGTCTTTGATAAGCAGAAAGATGCCCTGGGCGGTAGTTTGGATAATAGCGTGATCATGGGATATAAACCAGACACCCTTTTTTTTGAACTTGATAAAAACTTTGAAAAAAAAGTGCCGGTGCGCTCCAGGCTTGATGTTTCATTTTCCCCGGGATATGGCAGCTTGGATGGGATAGTGATATCACCAGATTCCGTTTTGGTCAGGGGCCCTAAAACTATTGTCGATACCATTCGCGCGGTCTATAGTACCAACAAGGATTACAGGGATGTCAAAGCTGGATTTCGCGATAGCACGATCCTAGAACCCTTAATGCCCATTGAACAGCTTGAGATCGTACCACCCAAGGCCGCATATTCAGTACATGTTGACAAATTTACAGAAGGGTCGCTCACTGTGCCACTACAACTGGTCAACGTACCGCAGGGCGTTTCAGCAAGGGTGTTTCCCAAAAAGGTCAATCTGGTTTTCAATGTAAATATTAAAAACTATTCGGGCATTAAGATATCTGATTTTAAAGTGATCTGCGATTTTAAAGAAATGGATAGTACATCAACGACCATAAACCCAAAAATTATTGCTTATCCAGATGATGTGCGCGATGTTCGCCTAATGGAAAAAACGGTACAATATCTTTTTGTAAAATGAAAACGGTAGGGCTAACGGGTGGTATAGGTAGTGGTAAGAGTACTGTGGGCCGATTTTTTACAAACTATGGCATACCGGTATACAGCGCAGATATCAGAGCAAAAGAGCTCATGCACCATCCCATGGTAATGCGCGCGGTAAAAGAATTGTTAGGTATAAAGGCATATTCTAACGAAGGCATCCTTGACCGAAAATATGTAGCCGATATAGTTTTTGAGGATGCAGAGCTCCTGAAGAAACTAAATACAATCGTACATCCCAAAGTTGCAGAAGATTTTAGGGTATGGGCTAAGGCCCAAACCGCTCCCTATGTGATCAAAGAGGCCGCTATACTGTTTGAAAACGGTCAATATAATGCCTGCGATTATACCATTCTGGTCACTGCACCACAAAAAGAACGTGTGGCCAGGGTGATGCAGCGGGATGATAGTACCGATAAAGAGGTTCTTTCCCGAATGGACAAGCAGTGGCCCGATGAAAAAAAAATCCCCCTTGCTGATTTTATAATCCCCAATCTAGACCTTAAAACTACCGAAAAAGAGGCTAGGAAAATTCATGTTAAAATCTTGCGAAGCCTTACTGGCAGTTAGTTTTTCTTTGTTAACATTTGGTTAAACCAAATCTCGCCTAAATGTTAAAATCTTAAATTTGGGTCATGAATAAAAAACTGTTCGTGTTTCTCGTGATACTCATGAGCCTTTCGCTCGTAGGTATCATATTCGTACAGGGATATTGGATTTCAAATAGTATTGAGACCAAAAGAGGACAGTTTGCTTTTAATGCTAAACAAGTATTGAATACGGTCTCCAAAAATATCAAAAAATTGGAGATTGAAAATTTGGCCAACGAAATTCTAGCATTAAAGGATAGCCAGGGTATCCCAGAAGATGCAAATCTGTATGAGCTTCTCTTCCTTAAAGTAGATACATTGCAGAATGGAAATGGGGACTATGGCAATCTTGCTGATGACTACAAGTCAGGCGATGCGCTTCTTGATTTTAACGTAGATAGTTCTAAGTTTAAAAAGTATGTAAACCGGCAAAAAGCGATGCTTGAGCGTGATGGCAACCTGCCGCCATCCATGATTAAACGCAAGGAGCATTTATCGCGTATTGCCAATATGAATGACCTTGAACTTTATAACCTAGAGCAGATCGTTACTGAAGTAGCTCGTAAAATCCCCATACATCAGAGGGTTGATAAGGATCAGGTAAACCGTTTTTTTTCGCAGGCCCTTGCTGAAAGGGAGCTAAAAACAAGTTTTGAATTTGCGATATATAATAATGATCTTATGACTGCGGTGCATTCTGGCCGTTTTGAGAAATCAAATATGGGTTCTACCTTTAGTGTGCCCCTATTTGTAGACCGCGACAGCAAAAATGACTATCAGTTATATGCCAATTTTCCGGGGGAGAAAAAATTCGTCATTTCTTCAGTTATTGGTATGGCCGCCCTTAGCATATTGTTTACGCTGATTATCATTGTAGCATATTCCAGCGCGCTGCAACAACTGGTAAGACAGCGGCAGATCTCACAGATTAAAACCGATTTTATCAATAACATGACGCACGAGTTCAAAACTCCTATAGCCACTATAAACCTGGCCCTTGACGCAATCAAGAATCCCAAGATAAACGGTAACCCCGAAGCGCTCACAAGATATATGGGCATGATCAGGGAAGAGAATAAACGTATGCACGCACAAGTAGAGAATGTACTGCGTATCTCAAAACTTGAAAAGAATCAACTTGATATAAGTAAGGAGAGGCTTAAATTGCACGATCTTATCGTAGATGCGGTAACTCACATTGAGCTTATAGTAGAAGATCGGGGTGGTTATGTGCATACTCACTTTGGAGCGCTTAAATCCTCAATTTTGGCAAATGAAAGCCACTTTACCAATGTTATCGTAAATATTCTGGATAATGCGGTTAAATATTCCGAAGGGCCTCCACGAGTGGATATTTATACGGAAAACGTAAAGAATTTTGTGGTTATGAAAATCAGGGATAAAGGAGAGGGAATGTCAAAGGGTGCGCAGAAAAAGGTTTTTGAAAAATTCTACAGAGAGCATACCGGTGATATACATAATGTCAAAGGCCACGGACTGGGATTAGCTTATGCGAAAAGGATTGTAGAAGATCATACCGGGCAAATTGCAGTGCGTAGCGAGAAAGGAAAAGGAAGTACATTTATAATTAAACTACCATTAATATCATAAAAACCATGGAAACAGAAAACAAAAAAATATTGCTCGTCGAGGATGATCCCAATTTTGGGACCGTACTAAAAGATTATCTCTCAATGAACGATTATGACGTAACCCATGCCAAAAATGGGATGGAAGGTTTTGAAAAGTTCAAAAAGGATGATTTTGACCTTTGTATCCTTGACGTCATGATGCCCTATAAAGATGGGTTTACCCTTGCCAAAGAGATTAGGGAAAAAAATGAGGATGTGCCCATTATTTTCCTTACTGCCAAAGCTATGAAAGAAGATGTGCTCAAGGGATATAAGGTAGGGGCAGACGATTACCTTAATAAGCCGTTTGACAGTGAAGTGCTTCTTATGAAGATCAAGGCGATCATTATGAGGAAGGCTACAGATTCAGTAGCAGACAGTAAGCAATTTGAATTTCAAATCGGTAATTTTTTCCTCAACTCTAAACTGCGTTTTCTGACCTTTAAGGACAATGAGCCAAACAAACTTTCTCCTAAGGAAAACGAACTGTTAAGACTACTCGCCCTGCATGAAAACGATCTCATGCCCAGAGAACTTGCTCTTACAAAAATATGGAGGGATGATAACTACTTTACATCCAGAAGTATGGATGTGTATATTGCCAAATTGAGAAAGTATCTCAAAATAGATGATTCGGTAGAGATTCTGAATATTCATGGCGAAGGTTTCCGTCTTGTTGTAAAGAAAGATGAAGAGGAAGAAGCCAAAGAAAAAGCTAAAAAAGAGCAAGAAAGCGAATAACCCCTATTTTATTGCACAGCATTAGCTTAATTTTTATTCGTAGGACCCGTGTTTTAAAGTCCACTCCTGGTGGAATATTGAAACACGAGGGTCTGGCGAATTACCCATTCTCATTGTCATTCCATAAAAATTTTACTCTTTACTCTATTTGAAATAGAGTCTTAATGCCGAAAAGGAGTATTTATCCTAAGAATACTTCGTATTTTCCCATTAAAAATTTATAAATACTGCTTTTTTAAATAGATCTTTCTCGGAACCCATTTAAATTTTAAAGACGATACCGTTCTTATCTTAGTAATTTCTGATATTTTATTATATTTTGTAGTTAGAATTTTTTTTTAATGAAACCTATAATTTCACTAGGATCAGATTCAAAATCAAACCATTTGATCTCTGGGTTTTTTCGGTACCAGGTAAGTTGGCGTTTTGCGAAGCGTCGTGTGTTTTTTTTAATTTCTGCAATAGCGGTTTCCCTATCATATTTACCTTCAAAAAAGTTGAATAATTCTTTGTAGCCTACGGTATTGAGCGCGTTTTTTCCCTTAAAGGGGAATAGCTTAAGTGCCTCGTCCTCAAGGCCATTATTAAACATAAGATCTACCCGTTTATTAATGCGTGTATAGATTACAGCCCTATCTGCCATTAGACCTATTTGCAACGCTTTAAAGGGTCGTTGGGCGCTCCCTTTTTTGAGAAACGAAGAGTATGGCCTGCCCGAAGAGACACAGACTTCAAGAGCTCGCAGCACCCGCTGGGTGTTGTTTAGATCAACTTTTTGATAATACTCTGGATCCAAATCTCTTAATCGCTTTTGAGCATGATCCAGACTTTTTTTATCAAAAGTTTCCCTGATCTGTTTACGAACCTCGGCATGCACTTCTGGGAAAGAATCCAATCCATTGAGTACAGCATCACTGTAAAGGCCTGAACCACCAACCAGAATTAAAATATCATGCTTTTTAAAAAGGGCTTCAATTTTAGCTAGGGCTTCCAGTTCATACTGACCCACATTATAAGGGTCGTTAATTGAAATATGCTGTATAAAGTGATGAGGTGCTTGATGCTGCTCATCTTTTGAAGGAACGGCAGTGCCTATATACATTTCTTTAAAAAACTGCCTGGAATCTGCCGAAATAATCTCGGTGTCAAAGTATTGCGCCAATGTAATGGCCAGGGAGGTTTTGCCAATGGCGGTGGGACCCATAATGGCGATTAGGGTTTTATCCATAGGTCAAGAGCTCATTTCCGCAGTTGTGGCAATATTTGGCATTATCCTGATGTCTTTTGGCTCCACAGTTATTACAGACTTGGGTATTTGTATGTACAAAATTTGGATGAGCAGGGTCTTTAGGATTTCCGCCTCTGGCCATCTCTGCACTTACGATGCCTGTAGGGACAGCAATAATACCATAACCCATGATCATGATTACTGCTGCGATAAACTGGCCGGTGGCCGTTACCGGGGCAATATCACCAAAGCCTACTGTGGTCAGTGTTACGATGCACCAGTAGACACTAATAGGAATACTCTTAAAACCATGTTCTGGACCTTCTACGAGATACATCAAAGTGCCTGCGATCACTGATAAAATCAGTACGGCAAATAGAAAAACAAGAATTTTTGGCCGGCTGTCCCTAAGGGCTTTGGCCAACTTGTTGCCCTCACCGATATAACGGGTTATTTTTAAAATACGGAACACCCGCAGTAGGCGAAGAGCACGGATGGCCAAGAGCGCATTAGTCCCAACAAAAAAAAATGATAGATAGAGTGGTATTGTGGAAAGTAGGTCAATAACACCATAAAAGCTGAACATATATGATGCTGGCCTTTTAATGCTTATAATACGCAATATATACTCAATGCTAAAAAAAATGGTGATGATCCATTCTCCCCAAAGAAAATAATCGTGATAAACGTTATTGATTTCCACGACGCTCTCCAGCATTACCAGGATAATGCTCAAAAAAATCAGGAGCAGCAGGATAACGTCAAATGTTTTTCCTGCGGGCGTGTCCGCTTCATAGATCACCTCGTGCAGCTTTGTCCTCCAGGTATGTTTATTTTGGGTTGGCACGTTAAGGTATAGGTTTTCCGTTAAAGATAGCAAAACTAAACTATCGCTCCATATCCTCAATGGCAATGATTTTAACCACTTTGTGACGGCGCAGGTAATCTTGAAGGAGATGGCGCATATCTGCATTGCTGGTCAATGGGGTGATGATACGCTTTAATATGCCTGGATTGCTAAGTTGGTGGTTAAGGTTGTAGTAGCCGTAACCCTCCAAATTTCCATCCTTTAGAAGGATCGCAGCGCGCTCTTCGCGATTTCTTCCCCGGTCTACGATAATCTGGTTTTTACCCGAGATACCGGTTTCTTTTCTATATTTTTTGATTTTGGCGTTATATTCATCTACAGGCTCAAGATCCTGGCAATCTTCTTCATTTTTCGAAAGGCTTGTTTTTGCCGGGCACAGTTCATACTCCATAACCATTTTTTGCAAATGTGCTTTCGCGGAATGAATATTGCCAAATGTCGCTATGCTCGTCTTATCGCTGTTGGCACGCTCTATTTTTAGGTTTAGATATCCATCATCGTCAGTATAGGTGGTCAACTGCTGCGTAAATGTCTTTTTTGAGCTGGGTCTGCTGTACTTGGGCTTATTCTTGAGATTTTCTTCGCGTTCTTTCAACAAAGCGATCAGCATACTGCCGGTAGGTTCGGCACTTACCGCTACTACTTCTGCCTGTAACTGTTTTGACTTGCGGTTATCGCCCGTAAAAAATTGGGCAACCCGTTTTTTCATATTTTTACTCTTGCCTATAAATATGATTTTCCCATTGCCATCATGCAGGTAATAAACACCAGTTTCACTGGGCACTTGTTCGATAAGATCCTGAAATCTAGAGTCCAGTTTTTTCTTTTTGTTCAGGTTTACCGAAGATTGAATGATCTTTTTTGACGTATCGCGGCCCAGTAATAGCTTAAATAATTTTACCGTAGCCAGCGCGTCGCCGTTTGCCCTGTGGCGGTCTGTGAGCGGTATGCCTAGGCTGCGTACGAGTTTGCCCAGACTGTAACTCTCTTCTTCCGGGAGCAGATCTTTGGCCAGCTCTACCGTGCACAAGCTCTTCCTTTGATATTCATATCCTAAACGGTCAAATTCTAACTGGAGGATGCGGTAGTCAAATTCGGCATTATGTGCTACCAATATGCAATCATGTGTAATCTCAACGACCCTTTTGGCTATCTCGTAAAACTTGGGTGCATTACGCAGCATCTTATTATTGATCCCGGTAAGGCGTACTACAAAGTGCTGAATGGGCCGTTCTGGATTGACCAAACTGATGAATTGGTCAACGACTTCCCGACCATCAAATTTATAGATGGCAACTTCTGTGATGCCTTCTTCATTGTATTTTCCACCTGTGGTCTCCAGATCGAGTACTGCGTACATAGTTTAATTTTAAGCTACCTGTGTTTGGTTGCGCTCAGGTTTATGTTCAAAAAGTGTTCTAACAGCGCATCAATTTCTTTTTCCAAAAATAGCACTTCCAATCCGTACCATTGTGCTTCCATGTTCAATGGCACACTTATAATCTGCACTCATCCCCATAGAAAGTTCTTTAAGGGCACATGGCTCTTTGAATTTGTCATACATTTTTTTAAGCACCTCAAATTCTTTTGCGACCTGTGCCATATCTTCGGTGAATGTCGCCATGCCCATAAGGCCCACAAGATTTAAATTGGGGTAATTTTTATATTTTTTTCCCTGTAAAAAAGCTTCTGATTCTTGTATGGGCATCCCGAATTTACTGTCTTCTTCAGCGATTTTTACCTGCAGTAGAATATCTATCACGCGGTCATTTTTTTCAGCTTCTTTATTGATTACTTTTAAAAGCTTGGTGCGGTCAGCACTGTGTATCAGACTTACGTAAGGAGCCATATATTTGACTTTATTGCTCTGGATGTGCCCTATCATGTGCCATTGTATATCTTTGGGAAGGGCTTCCCATTTTTCGGTCATTTCCTGTATTTTGTTTTCACCAAAAATGCGCTGTCCAGCATCATATGCTTCCCGAAGATCCTCTTTTGGTTTTGTTTTGGAAACGGCACAAAGAGTTACATTATTAGGGATTTTCTGCTTAAAAGCGGCAATATTTTCTGCGATTTTCAAAGTTGTATTTTAAAGGTTCTGCTAAGTGGTAAAGGTAGTTATTTGCCCAGTATTTTTTCGCGAAAGCGAAAGGAAACGCGTACTGTGAATAGCGGTCAGAACAATTAAAATTCATAGATCGTGACGCCACTGCGCAGTTTAGGTTCAACATAGGTAGATTTTGGGGGCATTTTAAGCCCCGCGTCAGCTATGGATTTGATATCTTTTATTGTTGGTGGGAGCATACTGAACCCCACCGCATACGTGCCGGCATCCACAAGTTCTTTAACGCGTACCATATCGTTTTTGCCTTTTCCATAAGCGATGCGCTTGTCATTGCGCAGGTCTGTAATTGCCAGTAAAGGTTTAAGTACATGCTGGTAAAGGATCTGTGCATCAAGCGATCCGAGTGCATTTTCAAAGTCTAAATATCTTTTTCGCAAATACAGGGAGTAGAAATCACCGTTTAAATACATGCAAAAATGGTGTTTTTTAGAGGGTTCATAATAGGTCTGTCCCCGGTTTTCGATCTTAAAAACAGCATCCAGCGCTATCAGGAATTCTTGGGTAGCCATCCCATTTAAATCGGTCACCATACGGCTAAAACCGTGTATGCGCAATTGGGTTTCCGGCAGGATATAGGCCATAAAGTAATTGTTGGCAGCTTCTTTGTCAGAAGTTTTTTGCTGTTGCGAAAGCTCTTCGGCCAATAGGGACGAGGAACTACTGCGATGGTGGCCATCTGCGATATACAGGGATTTCATGGCCTTGAACTCTACGGTGATTTCAGCGATAAGATCTTCATCACTAATGGGCCAGAGGTAATGCGTATCCCGGTATGTAGTGGTAAATTCATATTCTGCACGTACTTGCATCACGTTGCTATAAATAGACCGCAACCGTGTGTTTTCGCTGTGGGTGAGCAGGACTGCTTCAGCATTGAATCCCGTGATCTTGAGGTAATCCTTAAAAAGCTCCTCCCGCAGGTGCAAGGTATTTTCATGTTTTTTAATCAGGTCATTCTGGTAGTCCACTATACTTGCTGCGGCAATAAGACCCGTAAATTCTTGCTTTTCCCTGTCAATAATTTTATATACGTAGTAGGCAGGGCGCTCTTCTTGTATAAATATACCATCCTCTTTAAACTCCTGATACCGGTTGCGTACCAGAGCAAAACGGGCCGGACCGTTGATTTCCTTATGGTATTTATAACCAGGGTTTACAATATGTAGAAAAGAGTAGGGGTTATTGTCTAGCCGTGCTTCCCGCTCGGCCTGGGTATAGGTCTCGTAGGAGCGCGAGGCTATCAGGCTCACTTTATCACGCGTAGGACGCACGGCCCTAAAGGGTTTGATGTTCAAAACTGGTGCATTTACGGTTATTTTAAGAACTGTGCCGCAACATCTTCGGCCTTTCGGTTTTTGCTGTAATCGTAAAAACCTACACTGGATTTTACGCCGAGTTTACCAGCTCGTACCATATTTACCAGAAGGGGGCAGGGGGCGTACTTGGGGTTTTTAAAACCATCATACATAACCTGAAGGATGGCATGGCAAACATCAAGGCCAATAAAATCTGCCAGTTGCAGCGGCCCCATCGGATGGGCCATACCCAGCTTCATAACAGTATCAATCTCTTTTACACCGGCCACATTGTGATAAAGTGTTTCAATAGCCTCATTAATCATGGGCATCAGGATACGATTTGCCACAAAACCCGGATAATCGTTGACCTCAACCGGAAGCTTATCTAATTTGTCACAAAGTTCTATAATAGCTTTGGTTGTTTTTTCTGTGGTATCATAGCCTTTGATAACTTCAACTAGACGCATGATGGGTACGGGATTCATAAAGTGCATACCGATCACCCGGCCCGGTCTTTTGGTGACGGCCGCGATCTGGGTAATACTTATGGATGAGGTATTGGTGGCTAAAATAGCATCCCCTGGTGCAAACGCGTCCAGTTTTTTAAAGAGTTCGAGTTTGATATCCAGGTTTTCGCTTGCGGCTTCAACAACGAGAGCGGCCCCTTTAACACCTATACTAAGGTCTGTTGTAGTATTGATATTGCCAAGGGTCTGTTTTAGTTGATCTCCTGTGATCGTATCTTTGCTCAACTGACGCTCGAGATTTTTGTTGATCACAACTATGCCCTGATCTAAGGCTTGCTGAGTAATATCGATAAGACTGACCTTAAATCCATTTTGGGCAAAGGTGTGCGCAATGCCATTTCCCATGGTGCCCGCACCAATTACTGCTATATTTTCCATCTTTTTAAATGCTTATAATTAATTATTTGATTTATCCAAGGGTCAATGTGCTGCTGCCTTTGATTTAGGACGATATACATATGTATATTCTTTCAATCTGCTCATATTCCTCAACAGATTTATGAAAAAGCCTATTGGATAGACTCCATCAATCTCCACAGGTTAGCAATTGACCTTTGTACAAAAAGGGTAAATTATAAAAAAAAGATGGAAGCCCTGCCTAAGCTTTGTTATTGTTGCCAGCATGTATCAAAAGAAAGCTTCGGCGCCAGTTTTGGTTTTAGCAATGCAGATTGAGCGCTTTTGAGTCTTATATCCTTAAATTGATTGTTATTTCTTAATCCGCTTATAAGGTAATCAGATATTTGAACTGAGGGATTGAATTTTACAGTAATTGCTTAGAAAAGCATAAATGGAATTTGAAAAATGATAAAATAACTAAGGCAAATTGTTGAAAATTATGGGTTTACGAAATATTTATGAAAGCAATAATTCAATACTTCTGCGCGGATTTGGTTATATAATACCCGATTTTTCAACGTCTTCGATAATCTCGTTAACAATAACTCTACATTACACTATTGCCCAATTATTAAAGTTGAAATTTTTTAATAGGAGATTATACGGGCAACTTATCCATTTAGACACTGAAACTATTTCTCGCTTTATTTTTCAATCAGCTCTTTCAACATTTTCAAAACGGGATTTTCCTCGCCCTGTTCTTCCTCTTGTATTGCCCCTTTCCGATTGTCCTCTTGAATTATTTGCAATTCCGTTCCGTATTCTTTTTCGATCAGCACATATTCCATTGTGAAATAATTTTCAGGCTTATCTTCAAGGTCGGGTCTTGGAAAGAAAAGGCTATATTTTAAACTTTGACCGGGATTAAATTCCAAAACGGTACCATATTGTTCAAATATTTTATCTTCCCATTCATTCTTAAAACTAATTTTACTCCCAATTTTCCAATCAGTTTTCAGTTCGCTTCCATACTGCCATTTCTTAACCAATTCTGGCTTTGTTAATGCGTCCCAAATTTTATTGGGCGTAGCGTTTATATTCAATTTTGAAATGTTCGTTGCCATTTTTTATTTGTTGTTCGTTTCAGTTTTTGCTTGTTGCCAACGTTTCGCGACTTAAGCTAAGTTAGCGATTTTTGGAACTGAGTACTCTCGGCAAGTGAAAAGGTTGTTCTGAAACGGGCTCGTAAATCTTCGACTTAACCCGCTAATTTCGCTTAGTCGCAGTTGTACGCGGGCTTTCTGTTTATTTTTGTACCGTCAAACTTTTTAAATTAATGCTTCCGCAACTAATTTCTGTCTTGTCTATTAGCGGTAGGCTAGGCGTCATTTTGTATGCTGAAATTTTATAAATGAGATTTTGCCCTTTTAAGCTAAATCCAGTTCGCATTGCGCCACTACCGCCTACTATAGGATTCCATTTAGAAACTATCACAACATGAAAAGCAGTCGAATCTTTCGGGTTAATTGTTCTTTTTAACGACGATGCTTCAAAACGATGATCATCTAAAAAAGATTTTACGTCCAGACCATAATCAGCTAATGTTGTTTTATCAACTGTCATCGTATCGGAAGGAACAAGCAACTTGATATACCTGCCTGATGAAGATGGAAATTCAAATGAATCAATAGGAAAATCAATTTTCAATTCAATCGGGTTGACCGTCTCATTGATTATTTGAGTCCAAAAACCAACATAACCGTATGCCTCGCCATTAGGGTCAATGTATTTTATTCCACCTTTTGGACGGCTGTTATGTATAATTAGGCGATTACCCTTAAAATCTTTATACTCATAATTCCTTATCGAATTTATAGTTTCCGTATCTACAGTATTCAGAGCTGATTTATTGTCTTGTCCATAGGAAATAAGTCCAGCAGTTACAGTAATTAATAACAATATGCTTTTCTTCATCTTTTATTTGTTGACTGTTTGTGATCAGCTTGCTCACAACACCTGATAAAGTGAATAAAACAAATAAAAGTTCAACGTTTTAAATTGCGATATCGCTGCAGGAGTGTGGGATGGGAATAATTGATTTTTACATACAGTGAATGTGGGGTCAGATTGCTCAGGCTGTTGCGGGACAGTTTTTTGAGCGCACTGATAAGCGGCTGCCCAGCATAGGTTTTTTTGGCAAAATCGTCGGCCTGATATTCAAACTTTCGCGAAAGCGTGCTCATTAAAAAGCCGGTAATGCCAGAAATGGGGGTGTATAAGATTCCAAACGCGATGAGCCCTATATGAAAGGCGGCATGATCTACTCCCAATGCCTGTGAAAACAAGGGCAAGCTTACAAAAAGTGAAAGTAGCCATAGCGTGATCCCGGTCAATACGATCGATGCAATGAGGTTAAAAATGATGTGATTTCTTTTATAGTGCCCCACTTCATGTGCAAGCACAGCCACAATCTCTTCTTCTTCCAGGTCGCTAACCAAAGTATCGTAAAGGGTTATTCGCTTCTCACGGCCAAATCCAGAAAAGTAGGCATTGGCCTTCGTACTGCGCTTAGAGCCATCTATCAGGAAGATATTGTGTAATTGGAAGCCTACAGAACCGGCATATTTCTCAATCTTGTCGCGCAATGTATTATCTCCCAACGGAGTCTGTTTATTAAATAACGGGACGATCAATCGGGAATAGAACATATTCATAATTACCGTAAAAACAGCAAAAACGATCCACGCATATATCCAGAAGGAGCGGCCCACCCAGTCGTAAAACCAGACAATCAAAGCCAATAATCCGCCGCCTATGAGTATGGTCATTCCCCAACTTTTCAATTTATCCATAAAAAAAAGTGCAGGAGTCGATTTGTTGAAACCAAAACGTTCCTCGATCACAAATGTGTGGTAATAAGAAAAAGGCGTTGTCAATATATCGCTGCCCAGCATGATAATGCCAAAAAACAGCAAAGCGATTAGTATAGGATTATCGCTGATGTCGCGCGCTAGGGAATCTACGTATGCAAAACCGTCCAGAAAAAAGAATCCAAGGGTCAAAAGAAGAGAAAAGCTACTTGAAATGGTCGAAAATCGGGAATTAACTTTCTTATATCGCTGTGATTTTAGATATTCCTGCTCATCGTATACATCGGCAAGTTCGCTGGGGATGGGATCGTCAAAGTGTTGCGCATTCAGATAGTCCAATGCTTGATCAAACATAAAACTGAGCATTACGATGGCAATAATGATGTAAAAAAGGGTTTGTGGAGACACGGTAATAATTCAGGGTTTTGAATGAATTGTTTTTAAACTGTAATTTTAGATCGTGCAAAATTACGAAAGTACGCGGTCTAAATTAAAATTATACATAGGATGAAAGATCATTCAATCGCTACATCTTTAATTTGATTGTTAGCTTTAAAGTTGGGGTTCAAAAGGATCGTATTTTCATTTTTTTGAAAATCCACGCTGCCGTCTTGCCTCAAAAATAAGAATTCCCGCCGCCACCGAAACATTCATTGAGTCTATACTGCCCTGCATGGGGATCATGATATTTTGCGAGCTGCTATCGCGCCATATTTGCGTCAGTCCTTGTGCTTCTGTACCCACTACAATGGCGGTAGATACTTTATAATCCTGATCCTGGTAAGGCTTTGCATCTTGCAATGTGGCAGCATAAATGGCGATTCTATTTTCTTTTAAAAAACGGATTATCTCTGCGGAAGTTGCCATGCCTATGGGTACCGTAAAAACACCGCCCACACTTGAGCGTATGATGTTTGGGTTGTACAGATCAGTCTTGGGATCTGCAATAAAAAGCGCGTCGACTCCCGCGGCGTCTGCAGTACGGATTATGGCACCGATGTTTCCGGGTTTTTCGGGAGCCTCAGCTATAAGCAGCAAAGGGTTTTGCAGCAAATTTAACTCGTTTAAGTCGTGATTCTTCGCTTTCGCGAAAGCGATAACGCCTTCTGTACCGCCGCGGTAGGCAACTTTTTTATATACTTCAGGTGAAACTTCGACCATGCCCTCTTCGGCAATCCCGTCCATTAGTTTATTTAGATCGGTATCGCCCAGGATTTGCGGGCAGTACCAAAGCTCTTTTATGGTGTATTTCTGAGCTACCGCCAGATGAATTTCACGTATGCCTTCAATGATAAATATGCCCGTTTTCCTACGTTCGCGGGATTTTTCCTGTAATTGTACGAGCGCTTTTACTGAGGAGTTATTGATGCTGGTAATCGTTTTTTGCATCATTTATAAATTGAGGGATACTAGTCGTTTTTTTATACAGCAGGCTGTTGACCATTGCCTTATTTTTTAAATATAGGGATAAAATAGGTGAGGGTGTAGCCGTAGCCAGCACCAAAATTACTATCTGTGGTTACTTTATTGAATCCAGGCACATAGAGATTGCCGAAGCCCTCGGGGATTTTTTGGGCGACGAGGCGCTTAAGCTGTACATTAAAACCCAAAAAAACATTTTTAAAAAGTTCTGCCTGTACGCCCAGCTGTACCTCAAGCCATGCGGCATTTAGTCCACCGAATTCGACTGAATTTTCACGTATGTCCGGTGGGAAAAATGTATTTGTAGTGTAGATCGAATAATTTTTGAGATCTGTATTAAACGTTGAGAAGCCGGCGCGTACCCCGGCATAGATCAGGTTTGACATGCCATACCAGTTGGTATAGGCGTTATAGTTAAAGCCGGCCCGGATGTAGCTACCTTTAATTGTGGCGTCAAAGGTATTTTCTACAGAGGTTTTGGTCTCGGTGCCAAGTTCTGCGGCGAGGTAATAGTTTTTTTTGATCCTAAAGTCGCCCACAACCTCAAAACCTTGGTAATTATCATCAAGTACACTGCGCAGTATTTTGCTAAGATCAATACCGGCCCGCAGCCCATAATGCTGGATTTCGGCAATGGCCGCAACAGAATCTGCAACCGGTTCTTTGGTTGCAGCCTCTTCAGTTTTTGACTGTTGCGCTTTCAGCGAAAGCGATACCGCAAAAAGGCTAATGTATAATATTAACGTGGGTCGTATCCTCATTAACTATAGTACTGTTTATAATCTGAATCCTGTCGATCCAAGCGGAATCATCGAGCGGTATTTTCTGGTAGGTCAATCCATCATAAGTGACTTTAAAACCGCATGCGCGATCTATATAAACCTGATTGGTATTGTATAAAAATGTGACCTGGTCCTTATTATCCGGCTCATCTGCGGCAGTCGATATATTTGGGTTTTTTGTAAATATAAATGTTGTTCTATCGCTATCGGTGCGCAGGGGAACCTTGACAATAGTATCGTTAGAAAATTTTAACGTGTCCTTACCGCCCGGTTCATAAACGGCCAGGTTAATGGGCTTGGCCTGAGTGGGATCCTCCACATCATAAAATGAAATGACGAGCTGTGGCGTGGTGGGTGTACTTTTTGCACAGATATCATCCCGCTCACAAGAGGTAGCGACAAGGGCAAAAAAGCCAAAAACAAGTAAAGTTCTAAATAATAGTTTCATTTTTGACTTATGTAGTTGTCTATTAATGTTTTTGATTTTGGCCTTAAAGAAATTTAGCCTCGTTTTTTTTTTGATTTTGTTCAAAACAGATCAATCCTGCACATGTATTTTAAGCTGCTGGTCTTTCTTTTTCTCAAGCAAAACCACGTTTTCTACATGGTGCGTTTGCGGGAACATATCCACAGGCTGAAAGCGGGTAACGCTATACATGCTATCCAGCAGGGCAAGATCGCGTGCCTGGGTCGCGCTGTTGCAGCTTACATAAACGATGCGGCGGGCCCCAATTTGTAAAAGCTGCGCTACTACATCTTTGTGCATGCCGTCTCTGGGAGGGTCTGTGATGATCACGTCTGGCGTCCCATTGCGCTGTATAAAAGTGTCGTTAAAAACATCCTTCATATCTCCCACATGAAAGAAAACGTTGCTAATCCCGTTTAATTGCGCGTTTTCACGAGCCGCGGTAATGGCGTCAGGCACAGACTCTACGCCCACAACTTTTTTCGCTTGACGCGAAATGAACTGTGCTATCGTACCCGTGCCCGTATAAAGATCATAAACCGTTTCCGTGCCTGTAAGGCCGGCAAAATCGCGTGTTATCTTGTATAATTGGTATGCCTGTGCCGAATTGGTCTGGTAGAAGGACTTGGCATTGATCTTAAATTTCAGCCCCTCCATCTCCTCAAAGATATGGTCTACTCCGTAATAACAGATGACGTCCTGATCATAAATAGTATCGTTGCCCTTGTTATTTATTACGTAAAGCAGGGATGTCACTTCAGAAAAGGTATTTTTAATGTAATCCATGATTATTTCGCGCCCAGAGGTATCATCCTCATAAAATTGCAATAGCACCATGAGTTCGCCAGTGCTGCTTGTTCTGATCATGAGCGTGCGTAAAAGGCCTTCCTGGCTGCGTGGGTCAAAAAAGGATAGCCCATGTCTAACCGCAAATTCTCTGATGCCGTTACGTATCGCATTGCTGGGATCTCGCTGCAGGTGGCACTTCTGTACATCAAGTATTTTATCCCACATTCCAGCAATATGAAACCCCAGAGCATTGCGGTTTTCAATCACCACATCGCTTTTTATTTGTTTCGGCGTAAGCCATTTATTGTTACTGAATGAAAATTCCATTTTATTGCGGTAAAAATACTGCTCCTCACTGCCCGCAATAGGTGTTGCGTCAGGCAGATCGATCTTGCCCAGGCGTTTTAGGTTATTCACCACCTCACTCTGCTTATACTCCAATTGATAGTGATAGGCCATGTTCTGCCATTTGCATCCGCCACAGTATTCAAAATGTTGGCAGGGCGGGATGACCCTTTTTTCAGAGGCTTTATGCAGAGCGATAGCATGTCCCTCAAAATAGGATTTTCGTTTTTTGGTCGTCTGTACATCAACCACATCACCTGGTACAGCATTGTCAATAAATACAACGCGCCCATCATCAGCGTGTGCGATCGCTTTCCCTTTAGCACCCGCTCCTGTGACCTCAAGGTCTTCAAGAATGACTCTTTTCGTTTTTCTTCCCACGCGGCAAAAATAGGATAAATGAGAGGAGTTAAAAAGGCTTAATGTTGAAAGTTAAATGTTAGGGAATTGACCTGTTGTTGCTTGATATTGCCAACTGTGAGAGCCATCTTATCGGTCTTGATTATCCTACCTATAGTCAAAGCAAGAAAGCATAGAACTTTCACAATCGCTGATATTTAATTAATAATGGTTGTGATAGAGTAAAATTTAGAAACTATCTCTACATTTATATTGCTGAGCAGCACCATAATGCTTTTACGAAAGCGCTCAAGATTATATGCTGTTTCCTAATTAATTATGAACAGCATTTTTTGTAATTTGCCGACCATCAAAGGGAGGATTTCATTCCCGAAAGTCAAACAAATTGGCCAAAAAAGGAATCAATGCAGTAGTATTTCAATTCAAAAAATCATGACCACTATAGAAAAGGTGTCCGCACAGGATGCCATTGACCTGGAAGAAAAGTATGGCGCGCATAATTACCATCCCCTGCCCGTCGTACTGCACAAAGGTGAGGGCGTTTACGTATGGGATGTAGAGGGAAAAAAGTATTTCGATTTTCTTTCGGCTTACAGTGCGGTAAACCAAGGGCATTGCCACCCAAAAATTATTGGGGCAATGACTCATCAGGCTGAAACACTTACGCTTACCTCACGTGCTTTTTATAATGATGTGTTGGGTAAATATGAAGCTTTTGCCACAAAATATTTTGATTTTGACAAACTCCTGCCCATGAACACAGGTGCAGAAGCTGTAGAGACGGCCATCAAGGTCGCACGAAAATGGGCCTATGAGAAAAAAGGCATCCCCGAGCAGGAGGCACAGATTGTGGTTTGCGAAAACAACTTTCACGGCAGGACGACCACCATTATCTCATTTTCTAATGATGAGGGAGCGCGTAAAAATTTTGGTCCGTACACCCCTGGCTTTATCAAGATTGCCTATGATGATCCAGATGCACTGGAGCGTATATTACAAGAGCATGATAATATCGCTGGTTTTCTTGTTGAACCTATACAGGGGGAGGCTGGCGTTTACACTCCGGCAGATGATTATATGGCTCGGGCCAAAGCGATCTGCAATGAGCACAATGTACTTTTTATGGCTGATGAGATCCAGACTGGGATAGCGCGCACTGGTGCACTGCTGGCAGTTTGCGGTAAATGTGACTGCGCTGGTCATTGCGAAAGGCAAGATACGTATAGCCGCCCTGATATCCTTATCCTGGGTAAAGCACTCTCTGGTGGAGCTTACCCTGTTTCTGCAGTCTTGGCGGATGATGCCATATTGAATGTTATCAAGCCTGGGCAGCATGGATCTACATTTGGTGGTAATCCCGTTGCCGGGGCAGTTGCGGTTGCAGCGCTTCAAGTGGTAGAGGAAGAACATCTGGCACAAAATGCACGCGTGCTGGGAGAGCGCTTTCGCGAAAACATGAACAGGTATATCGTGGATAGCAGTATTGTAAAACTGGTGCGTGGTCGCGGTCTTCTCAACGCCATTGTGATCAATTCTAGCCCAGAAAGCACTACCGCCTGGGATATTTGTGTAGTCTTAAAGGATAATGGCCTGCTTGCCAAACCTACCCATGGCAATATCATCCGTTTTGCACCCCCACTGGTCATTACTGAACAGCAATTGGATGAATGTACAGAAATCATCATCAATACCTTACGTGAATTTGAATAATGAATTTTAGCTCCATGTGCTGCGTCATTTTTACAGTTTTGTGAAAACGGAATATCAAAATGATCAAAGCTTGCAATTAGGTGCTGCCAGCGTTAAAATTCTTAAGGGATTTCATTTATCATAGTGCTTTAAATCAAAAAAGCGGTCATTGTCCGCTTTTTTGATTTTATACTTCTATATATTCAGAGATCAATTCATTTACTGTCGCTGCATTTCCATAATACGTTCTTGCATGAGCTGTTGATTTGTGATGGTATCCCACCCAAAGTATAAGATTGTACCCACTATAAATATAAATATGAGCACGCTCAAGATAAGGCCTATGATACCGAGAATGCGTCCCGTTTTAATCTGTGAGTAGTTATCATAAAGTTCTGGCTCCTGCAGGTAGAGTTTTTGGGCACTACTGGCCAATACAAGTGTCACAATGCTAAGTACCAGACCTATAATCCCATAGCAGCAGGAGGTTACGATTGAAAGTGCACCTAAAACAACAATCAAGGTGGCATTTGGGAGTTGTTGTCTTTCCATATAAGTTGATTTTTTTTAGTTAGATAATGTTAAGGTGAATTAGTTTTATAAGATAGCTTACAATGATAACCATTGCTGTAGTTACTCCCAAAAAGATGGTGATTATATTTGCCTTCCTGATTTTTATAAAAAAAGAAATCCCCACAAAGCCCAGTAGGGCAGAGAGGGGAAATATACCAGGGTACATGTGAAAGGCGTTTGCAAACTCGCCTTTAATTAAAAACAAGGCTGCCCGCTGAAGACCGCAGCCCATGCAATCAAAACCCAAAAACTTTTTGGTAAGGCACGGCAGCATGTATTTTTCCATGATTGTTAAATTTATAATACCCCATTTTAATCTTGGAGTAATGTAAAAATAAAAATCCTTTTCAGCTAAAAAACCTTCAAAATCGCATGTGCGGCATGCTTGCTGTCCTATTTATTTATTGACCACAGATATTTTTTTGGAAAATTCCACATTATCTGCGGTTACAACACGCACTACGTAAACACCTGTACTCCAGCTCGTCGATGAGATTACAGTTTTACGATCTGTGTGTGTATTTATTTTAGCTGCGACCTGTTTGCCTAAAATATCAAAGACTGAGATTTCGCGCAATTCTAAGTTCATGGGATTTAAAACTTCAAGCTGGCCAGCCCGGTTGTTCTGGAAAACATCAAATGAATTTCTGACTTCTTCGGTAACGCCCAAAGCTTCTTCCTTATCTTTAAATACGATGGCATAACGGTCATCATATTGCCCTTTTGGCAAGCTAAAAGAGTAGCTTTCGTTCAAAATATCATGATATTCATCAAGTTCTTTATCCCATAGCCACACTCCATCAGCTTCATAGTTAACGTTACTTACCTGCATTACAAAGTTATTGGTTTTTTTATCTGCACTTACGGTAAGCGGTAATTTTAAATCTATATCGTATGGCAGCACATCAATGTTGAAGGGCCTATCATCACCTGTAATCTTATAGCTTAGATCTGTAGCCAAGAATGAAATATTTTCTCCATCAACCGCGCGGTCAAAGCCCGGAGTTGCCTCATCGTAAAACGCGGTTACGAGTTCACGGGCGTAAGTATTATTGATTTTGGTAAGTATGCGCAGTTGCGGCGTGATCAGTTTTCCTGATTGTGAGTCAAAATTTTGATGATTTAAAGAAAGTTTTTGCTGCTCTTGTTTTTTTTCGGCCTTTCTGAAAATTGATGAGGTCGTATTCTCCGGTTTAAATAACCTAAACTCATTATGAAATTCTAAATAATGTTTGCCGGTAGTGGGCAACTGATCGCTCCCTATCACAAAAAATCCCTGTCCTACAGGTGCATATTGCCGGCCTCCTGAACCTCCAGTACCTGTAGTGCCAGTTCCTGTGCCAAGTACCGACCCATCTTCATTAAAATTAGTATATGTAGGTCGTGCATAGACACCTACCGCGTTACAGCCCATGGGCGTATACGTGCCATAACCACCTTGATAATCAGAGAGGAAATGTGATTTTACGCTGGGGTCAGATTCCCAAAAATAGGCGATACCGGTTATATTTTGCCCAACGGCCGTAGCACCGAGTTTACATCCATCTAATGCAGAGCCCGCAGTTGTTGAGTTTGATATGAGAAAAAAGGATAGATCCATGGCCGACGGATAGGGGTTGCCCACAAGAGTATTTTGATCTTTACCCACCTCTACCTTGATAGTGCCATTATTTGGGCGGCCTCTAAGATCATAGTCTACAGCGCTGGCTACAGCATTAACACCTTTCATGGTAAAACCTTCGCCAGGAAGGAGATCGTCACTACCTTGTATAAGATTCCAGTTGGCATAACCATTATTGCTTACATATTTTTGCAACCAAAAATCCGCTATTACCACAGCTCCAGAAGTGGTACTTCCATTATAATTGGGAGCTGGCAAAAAAGTTGCAGGGTCACTTCCCGTGAGGGAAAAGGGTGAAAAGATTCCCCCGCCTTTGCCTACCCCACCACTTTCGCTGCCATTTAAATTACTTGCAAGATTACCCGCATTAGTACCATTACTGACAGCCCCACCTACGGCATCGCTCACCGGTAATGACCAGAACTGATAATCCCACTGGTTAACATTGCCGGTCTGATAAATGGAGACAATACCATTACCGGCATTAACACTATTGTCATTGCCTTGCAACAGTTGCCCATCATCTCTTAGGTAAATATTACCAGAAATATCCTGGGTAGATCCATCTTTAAGATTAATATCCTGTTTTACAAAGAGAAGCTGACCTTTATTATAGATGTAAACATTATCAGTACTACCGGCGGAAGTATTCTTCTGCATATATAATTGGGCCTGTACGAAGAAAGGGAAAAAGAAAATCAGTAATTTGGGGTATAACTTTTTCATAATGATTTGAGTAAGTTTGATAGCAAAAGTAAGTATTATAATTAAATTAATATAATTTCATCACAAAATAAATCGTCTAAAAGTAATATTTTATAGATAAATGGTAAAAGGGATGTTTAAAATCGGGCAGCGGGTTAGTTTTATAGATGATGTTCTAAACGGGATTGTGGTCGCGGTAGAAGGTAACATGATCTCATTGGAAACCAGTGATGGCTTCATAATACAGGCTGGTGAACATGAATTGATGCACCTTAAAAAAATGGGAAGTATTGATATGCCCGAAGAGGTCTTACAAAGTGTTAAAAAAATGGATCGACCACTGAAAAAACAAAAGATAAAACTACTGAAAAAGGAGAAAGCTGTTCCCCCAATGGAAGTTGATCTGCATATTCACCAACTTGTCAAAAGTCAAAAAGGCATGACTAATCATGAAATGCTCAACCTGCAGCTTGATGTAGCGCGCCGCCGCCTTGAATTTGCCATCAGCAAGCGGATCCAGAAAATTGTGTTTATACACGGAGTAGGAGAGGGGGTGCTACGCATGGAGCTTGAATATCTTTTTTCCCGGTATGAACAGGTGAAATATTATGATGCAGATTATCAAAAATATGGCCTGGGCGCGACTGAAGTATATATATATCAAAATGCAAATTGAGTAGAAAAAATACCCGCGCATTTATTTCTTTCGCTTAAGCGAAAATTGAACAAGAGTTATAGATAATGTTTATTGGTTAAAACTCTCACAGTTTTGGCCATTCAGATAAGTGCCTGTAAATTATTAAAATCCATTTTTTTCAAAAAAGACCTCATGCAATGTCCAATTATTTATTCATTGAATTCGGGGGTGGCCTTTATAACAGTTTTTGGGGCATCGTAGCTTTCAAAATCCAGTGATTCCTGACGTATTACCTCATCAGTAGTTGTATTTTTAAAAACCAGATTATTGAGAAAAAGAGACACCTTAATACTTGTAAGGTAATAGGTATGCTCAATATATTGATTCACAGAATAATCAACCTTCTGGTCCGGATTTAAATAATCAGGACCTTTGGCCTCATCAGTGACATCATTAGTGGGATCAAGATCTTTGTCCTTATCTTCATTTCTGGTAAGAACCCCATCTCCATCATCGTCGGCATCCATAAAGTCTGGTATACCATCACCATCTGTATCCGTACTTTTTTCAAAATCGATGCTTAATCCGTCTTCTTTCATTACGGCACCTTCACTTTGCGTTGGGATATTATCACCATCATCGTCAAAATCGTAGACATTGGGAATCCCATCACCATCGAGATCGCGCATTTGAGCGTCTGTCTGGCCGCTATTAGTATTGAGTGTAAGTTCCGCTTCGGCAGGGATTCCATCTTCGTCTAGCAGAATTCCCTGTGTGGTTATGTCTACGCTGCCTTCAGTACTTAAATATTCTTCAAGCACCTTGGGCGTTCCCGGTGGAATCGCACTGCAAAAATAATCTGATGGCAGATCACCATCAAATCGCCTGTAGGAGACCTTACTGTCGCCGCCGCTGATTTTTATGAGGTAGGGGCCGTTATCAGAAACTTTTTCCAATATATCATCAGTGGTCACAAACTCAACGGCCAAAGCTTCACCATTATCGTTGTTTACTTTTGAAAAAACATATTTCACATTTTGGGGGGCATTGACCTGCACGGTCCGGCAGAGTTCAACCGGTTGACCTGTAAAATCAAAACTTGAAACAATAATATCACCGTCACTACAGCTGGTGAGGACTAGGGCACATAAGGATAAGAGTAAAAAACGCGGCATGGCAGATGATTTTGGGCAAAATTAGGGCATTGCATAATACTAACGCCCAGGGCCGATAATAATTTTATGTATTGTAATTTTGGCGAAAATCGATGTATATGACCTCTGTCTATTTTGACAATGCAGCAACTACCGCCATACGCCCCGAAGTCTTAGAGACCATGATCAGTGTAATGCGGGATACCCCGGGAAATCCATCTTCTACCCATGCCCCTGGCCGCAAGGCAAAGGCACTCATTGAGAGCGCGCGCAAGTCTATTGCGGCAATGCTCAACGTTGCTGCCGGTGAGATTATATTTACTTCTGGAGGTACCGAAGCGGACAACCTAATCCTGAATTCGACAGTGCGCGATCTGGGTGTCAAACATATAATTACCAGTGCTATAGAGCATCATGCAGTGATCCATACCGTAGAGCAATTGCAGCGAGTATATAATATAGTGGTCTCCCATGTAGCGATTAAAAAGGATGGAAATATTGATATAGATCACCTTCAAGAGTTACTTGAAAAGTCATCTGACAAAACCCTCGTTAGCCTAATGCATGTCAACAATGAGATTGGCAACCTGCTTGATATAGAGGCAGTCTGTAAGTTATGCAAAACACATGATGCCCTCTTCCATAGTGATATGGTACAAAGTGTGGGGCACTACAGTCTTGATCTGAAAAATATACCGGTGGATTTTATCGCAGCAAGCGCCCACAAATTTCATGGGCCCAAGGGTGTAGGTTTCGCCTACATCAGAAAAAATAGCGGCCTGCGCCCACTTATATTTGGTGGTGGCCAGGAACGTGGAGCCCGAGCCGGAACAGAATCAGTCCACAACATAGTGGGAATGGAAAAGGCCTTAAAACTGGCATACAAAAATTTGGACGAAGAACGGGCTCAAATAGAAAAACTGAAAACCTATTTTATTGAAAAGCTCAAGGCGGAAATTCCTGAGGCCACCTTCAATGGTAACTGCGGGGCAATGGAAAAAAGCACCTATACTCTTCTGAACGTCTGCCTGCCCGTGCCGCCAGAGAAATCACTGATGCTCCTTTTTCAAATGGACCTTAAAGGTATCGCATGTTCTAAGGGAAGCGCCTGCCAGAGCGGGAGTGATCAGGGGAGTCATGTGCTTAATGCCTTTTTGGGCGATGAGGATATGAAAAAACCATCAGTGCGGTTTTCTTTTTCCCATGAGAATACGCAGGAGGAAGTGGATTATATCCTGAATGTTTTAAGCGAATTCATTAAAAGTTAGTTTTTATTGACAAATACGTCTAATGGCGTGAGCAGATGCTCGCTAGGTTCATCATATTTTTATTGAATCATTTACGTATAAACTATCGAAAATGTCCCCATAATATAAAATTCGCAATGGGATTACATGATTCTATTCAAAATATTTAGTTCTCATCTATTAGGGAATTTTTAGATTGAATTCTGTACGGTCAGTCCAGATTTTTAAGCATAGTCTTATTTGTTCATGGGAAACCTTACGCCATCAATTAGTCAATTTATGAACATCACAACCTTCAATTCTTTAAAAAGCCGCAATTATAGGTTGTATTTTACCGGCCAGTCTTTATCACTTATTGGTACCTGGATGCAGAAAACTGCCGTAAGTTGGGTGATTTATTCAATTACAGGTTCAAAATTCATGCTTGGTCTTTCCGTTTTTGCCACCCTGTTCCCCACCGCTTTATTTTCTTTATTTGGGGGCATTGTTGCAGACCGATATGACAGGTACACGGTATTACTGCTCACACAGATCGTATCTATGGTACAAGCGGTATTGCTTACCCTTGCAGTCATATTTTTTAAGGAAGGCGCAGTATGGCCCATTATTGGGCTGAGTTCCGTTCTGGGGATCATTAATGGTTTTGATGTCCCTGCGAGACAGGCGCTCGTGCGTGAACTGGTAGATGATGAGAAGGATCTCCCCAATGCGTTGGCCCTAAATTCATCAATGGTCAACCTGTCTAAATTAATAGGTCCCGCCATCGCGGGTTTCGTACTGGAGCAATATGGTGATCAGGTTTGTTTTGGTCTTAATGCCGTAAGTTTTATCGCGGTCATAGGGTCCATTTTGATGATGCGGCTGCCTAAATCCAAAGCTATGCCCAAGGCAGACCGTAATATTAAACGAGAGTTTAAAGAATCTTTTGGGTATATAAAAAATACCCCCGTCATTGGGTCCGTGATTCTTTTTGTGGGGCTGATGAGCTTTTTTGTGCTCCCGTTTACAACATTGACGCCGGTCTACGCTAAGGATATCTTTAAAGGTGGAGCCTCCACACTAGGGGTCATCGATGGATTTATAGGGCTGGGTGCTTTTGTGGGAGCTGTATTTCTGGCATCCCTAAAGCAGGGCGTAGATCTGAGCCGTGTACTTGCCATCAATACCTTTGTCTTTGGCGTGGGCCTTGCCTTATTCTCTTACACGACCTTGTACCCGTTAGCACTGGCTTTTGTGCTCATAGGCGCTTTTGGCATGATGTCAGTGCGCACGCTAAGCAATACCATTATACAGCTCAATGCCCCAAAGCACTTGCGTGGGCGTGTTATCAGTATTTTTATCATGGTGCTCACCGCAATGCTCCCACTGGGCAGTTTGCTGGTAGGAGGCGCCTCACATTACATCGGGGTTGAGAATACTGTACTTATCGAAGGGCTGCTTGCAATAGCGATCGCGGGTGTTTATGGGCGTTATTTGCGGAGGCAGCGGCTGCGTAAAAAAGAGGCTGAATTACTTAGCCAACCCCAACAAGAGTTAATGGAAAGCGCATAATCTGAATTTTGAGATTATTTCTCAATAGTGGAGAAAAGAATTATTTTATGACGAAAACTTTTTTTTTTTGGCGGTTTTGGAGGTGTGGAGTGTGTCTACATGCTCCTTCCATAGTTTTCCAAGGTATTCATTGAGCTTTGATGGCTTTCGCGAAAGCTTTAAAACCTTGCGCTAAATCTCACATTAAAAACCCGTGGCGAAAGGTAATTGGGGATGGCGTACTGCTGTTTGGTGGCCACGTCCCTCACATAAGTGTTGGTTATACTGTTCTGCCGGTCAAAGATGTTATAAATTTCAAAACCCGCGCTCAGTTCTTTAAAGGCGTGTAGCCAATGGCCTTTTGGATAAGTCTTTTTAGCGTCTGCAAAAACATAGCTAAAACCGGCGTCGGCCCGAAAGTAAAACGGCAGGCGCAATTGATAATCATAAGGATCTGCATAACTGGGCGACCCCCCAGGAAGGCCGCTCTGATAAACCATATTAAGGTAAAGTTTAAGGCTTTGTATGGTGGGCACATAATCTTGAAAGAGCAGCCCCACTTTGATCCGTTGATCAGTAGGACGGTCGATATAACCACGGCCGTCTATGTTTTCCTGGGTTTTTAAATAGCCCAAACTGATCCAGCTTTCGGTGCCGGGAACAAATTCTCCAGCCATCCTTACATCAAGGCCGTAGGCGTATGCTTTGGCATTATTACGAGCGCGGTAGCGTATGCGCACATTCTCAAGTGTGTATGGGTTGACATCCCAAAGATTTTTATAATAGGCTTCAGACACCAGTTTAAAAGGTCGTTCCCAGAGTTTAAAGCTCCAGTCGTGGCCGGCTACCAGATGAAGCGCTTTCTGTGCTTTAACATTGGGGCGAACCTGGCCGAGCGAATCCCGGAGCTCGCGGTAAAAGGGAGGCTGCTGATAAACACCTGCGGCTAGGCGAAAAACCATATCCTCACGCCATGCCGGTTTTATGCTAAACTGACCTCGGGGACTGACCAAAGTCTGTTGCACCGTCTCAATTCCGCGGCCACTTACCTGCCATTGTTGTGCCCGTAGGCCCAGATTGAACCAGCCCTTTGCAGTGCCCAGATCAATACGCTGAGCATACTGGCCAAAGGCGGAAAACCGATCGATCTGTACATTATTTTTTGCCCTTACATTAGTAAATGGTGTTAATGGGGCCTCATACGGCACGTATGGCTGATTATTATTAAATTGAGGCAGGGGAGGCCGTATCGAAAAGCCCGCGGAATCGATCACCTCATATTCCTGCAGACGGTCGCGGACGTCCTCATGGGTATATTTTAGGCCCCAGTCTAGCTGGCCATCGTCCATTTTGTAGGTGCCTTTATGCTCCACATTAATGATGACGGCATCCAGATCGTTCCTGGCATGGGTAAGTTGGCTGCCGATACCTTCTGTAAACTCAACCTCGCCTATATTTTTATCGCCTATCGAGCTATTGGGCGTTCCTAAACGATATTCGGCAAAAATATCGTAGTATTCCTGTTCTTGGGTTTGATAAGCAGAGACTACTCCTTGTAGTGTCAGGTTTTCATTAGTTTGATAGGTGCCTTTGAAAGCTCCAAAATAGGTATCATATCTATCATTTTCTTTCCCATCATAATAAATGACCAGCGCTTTTGGATCGGCGAGTGTGCCAAAATTAGTTTGGCGTGTCAGGGGTTCATAGTCGTAGCGATTGGTAGAAAGGTTACCTAAAAAACCCAACTCAAATGCATCGGAAAAGGTATAGGTGAGATAGGTCTGCACATCGTAAAACCGGGGTTTAAAGTTGGTTTGGGTCTGTTTTGCATTGACTAGGAGACTGTTGTCCCGGTATCGCGCACCCAGAATTCCTGAAAACTTCTGGTCTTTACTTACACCTTCCGCCGAAAGGCTTGCGCCCAAAAGGCTCAAGTCTACAGATGCCTGGGGATCTACTGGTCTGCGGTAATCAATATCAAGTACCGAGGATAATTTATCGCCATATTTGGCCTGAAAACCGCCCGCACTAAAGTCAACATTGCGCACCAGATCAGAATTCACAAAACTTAATCCCTCCTGTTGCCCTGATCTGATGAGAAACGGTCTATAGACTTCGATTCCATTTACATAAACGAGATTTTCATCATAATTGCCGCCGCGTACGGCATACTGGGTGCTTAGCTCATTGTTCCCGCTCACACCGGGCAGGGTCTGCAGCAGATTTTCTACTCCGGCATTGGCCCCGGGAATTTTCCGAATAGCCTCCGGCGAAAGGGAAACCGTACCCTCAATCCGGTCGCGGTTTGCCGATGATATTATTACCGTATCAATCTGTTCTACAGTGGTACCCATAACCGGGTTAAACTCAAAGGTATCCTGCTCTTTTAATGAAAATGTGTAAACACGTTGCTTAAAACCAACATGGGTGAAGCGTAAAATCACTGCCTTTTCCGCAGGGATCTTTAGCTCATAAAAGCCGTTTGCATTGGTAGTTGTACCCCCATTGTCAAAACTGACATTAACTTCTGAGACTGGATTGTTTTCGCCATCGAGCACAACCCCTTTAATAGTCGCTGTCTGGGCTAATAGTGCTATGGGCGCAGCAAAAAGCATGAAGAAAAATGATACGTACCGTTTTCTCAAGGGTTTCGTTTTCTGTAAAAAGTAGTGGTAAATGTAGTGCTATTACCTACATTATCGGTAACAATCAGTTTGAGATCATTTTTGGTTTCCTTGATAACATCATCGCTAAAATCGTAGGTGAGCTTTCCTGTTTTGTATTCATACTCCATGAGGACAAATTTACCATTGATGGTCGCACGATAATCATTGATGCCAGAGTCCTCATCAGAAATTTTAAAGTCAAGCGAACTGTACTTTGACATCCATTTACCATCTTTAACATCCTCTGCCTTAATTTTCGGCGGGGTATCATCTATGGCCACAGTATAGTCGCCAAGAGTTCTGGTAATGGCTTTTAGCGTTGTGCCTTCCAGGCTCGCGCCGGTGTAGTTAACATGGTCGCCATAGCCTTTAAGGCCGATGTATAATTTCTCACGAGCTGCCTTGCTGTAACCAGAGGCATCGTAGCGCAGTGTGATGTATTTGGCTACCGGCAAAATGTCTTCATGCAGATGAAGCACATTGTCATCGAGCCCAATATTTAGGTAATAGTCATCATAAAACGCTCCTTTTGGGATGTAAACCTGCCATTTGCCCAAGGAGTAATCTGCAGCACTGTTAGCCCGTACCGGATAATCTGTGATCGTGGGGGTTTTTGGCGCAAGTATTTCCTCTTTTTGTACACTTATCGGCACCAAGAGGCTGGTTGTGTTGCCTTTCACATCTTTAGTTACGATGTTGTAAATATAAGTTGCGCCGTCTTCGGTAAGATTTAGAACACCTTTATCACTATCATTTTTAAAGACACTTAAGGGGTTATTGCGCTGAATGAATAATTTCTGGACACGGGTACGTTTCTTTTCATAATATTCATAATCGATCATCCTATTGATATAGCGCGTTTCGGCAAAGGAGAATCTGCTCATCTCAACCTCGAGATTTTCATTTCCATTAAAAGAAGTTTTGATCTGGTAAGTACCATTATGGTTAGGCGCACCATCCATCTCGTCTATTGTGGCAATCCCAAAACCTATAGGGCCGTACGCAGTAATCTTTTCACTTCTATAATTTCCCTCGCCCTGTTTTGTAAAGCGCAGATGCTGTTTAAACTGAGATTGGTTGACCTGGCTACTATCTGACAATGGGTAAACCATAAGATCTGAGATCACTGGTCGCTTATGGTCTGGCACGTCAATACCAAAAAGCATAGGGTTCATGGGCCGCTGACTGCCGTCTCTGATCTCAAAGTGCAGGTGTGGTGCGGTACTACCGCCGGTATTGCCACTGTAGGCAACGAGCTGTCCCTGTTTAACCTTTAGTTGTGTACTGGTGGGGAAAAGCTCAATATTATACGATTCTTTTTTGTATTGCTGCGCTTTAACATAGGCTTCAATCTCCGGTGAAAATCGGCTTAAATGCCCATAAACCGTGGTATAACCATTGGGATGCTGAATATAAAGCGCCTTCCCATAACCATACTGCTGAATCTTTATGCGGCTCACATATCCTGCAGCGCTTGCACTCACCGGCATCCCCGTATGGTGCTGGGTTTTGATATCCATACCGCTGTGAAAATGGCCGCTGCGCAGTTCACCAAAGGAACCCGCAAGCACAATAGGTATGTTCAATGGGTTTTTGAAATAGTTTTGGGGGATTTTGGCCTGTGACCTCCCAAAAAAGGGCAGGGCAAGCAAAAAAGCTAATACAAGATTTCTCATCAATGGCGAATATAAAAAAAGTAAACAAAAACCCTAACGGTACGTGCAAACATCTAAGTATAAATTATAAGGACCTATTTCTTAATACGTCTTCTTTAATACGGTGAGATTCAACGTGAGGATTCTTTAGCAAAATAGTGTTTAGGGCGATAACATCAGAAGAAGGTGAAATCTGTTCAAATATATTAAAAACCGGGCTGTTTGTAAGCCTAATGTAGATAACAACAGAAGATTTTAGATTTTGTCAGTACGCAGCGCTGAAAAAATATTTAATGCTCAAGTAAGGCGAAATTACTTAAGTACAGACCTTCCACTAAATTTCAGGATGGCTTTTTCAATTTCGGTAACGATGATCGAAATCCATATTAAAGGCCCTTCCGAAAAATAAACCGAATAGTATTGGGATATTAAATGCCGAATGTTAACTTTGTTTGACCAAGCATTGATAAATCTGTTGCATGAGTGAACTTTTAGAACGTGTTGATTCCTTGCAGAATACCCTGAGTAAGCTGTTGCATCGACACCAGGTGCTTCAGCAAAGGCATCAACAGCTTATTAAAGAAATGAGCGATCTTACAGCAGAGCGGGATAAAACGGTAGGGCTTCTAGATCAATTAGATCTTAAATACGGCACGCTGAAAGCCGCCAATGCGATGCTGGGCAGTAAAGAATTTAAAACAGAGACCAAGCTGAAGATCAATATGCTTATACGCGAGATTGATACTTGTATAGCACACCTTGCAGACTAATCAACAATGGCCGATACCTTAAAGATAAAATTATCGATCGCAGATCGGGTCTATCCGCTCAACATCAGCCCATCACAGGAAGAGGGGCTACGCCGGGCAGGTAAGGAGATTGAGGGGATGATCAAAAAGTTTGAGCAGAGTTATGCAGTGAGGGATAAGCAGGACGTCCTTGCTATGTGTGCATTGCAGTTTGCCTCTAAAACCATACAAAAGGATATTGATGCAGAGCGGGATCAGGCGAAAGCTATAGATCAGCTCAAAGGTCTTGAAGATATGCTCAAGGCGCATTTGTCCTAACGTTCATTTACATAAGCTAAAAAAACAGTTACTGCCTACATTGGTTATTTTTTTGGTAAACTCAACACATATTCTTTAAGAAGGGTGAGTTAGTGTTGTTAAAACAGGCCGCGCCCCGCAGATTTATCTGCGATGGGACAGCGGAAGTTTGATCAGCGCATTAGCCCTATGATTATTTTAAAGGAGTTTATTCAAAACCCAACCGATGTAGGCTTTTTTTATATATACTATTCATGGAAAACACGTTTATCATATTATTGTTTATAGTCGCGGTCATTTCTCTATTTATAGGGTTTCTGGTCGCCAAATTATTGGAGCGTAAAAACGTTTCAAAAATGGTTTCCAATGCTAAAAAAGAAGCAGAAACGATTATGAGGGAGGCCACTAAAGAAGGTGAATCCTTAAAAAAAGATAAGATTCTTCAGGCCAAAGAAAAGTTTATTGAACTGAGGGGAGAACACCAAAAAGTGATTGAGGAACGGGAAAAAAAGCTCAACGACGCGGAAAAACGAGTCCGCGACAAAGAGTCGCAATTGGGTAGCGAAATGGCCAAATCCAAAAAAGTAACCAAGGAATATGATGAAAAGCTGAAAGACTACACCGGTCGTGTGGATTATCTGGAAAAGCGACAGACCGAAATCGATAAATTGCACCAGAGTACCGTACAGCAACTCGAAGTGATTTCAGGTCTTCCTGCCGAAGATGCAAAAAAACAACTCGTGGAGTCCCTAAAAGATCAGGCGAAAACTGACGCTATGGGTTACATAAGGCACGCGATGGAGGAGGCCAAAATGACCGCAGAACAGGATGCCAAAAAAATAATAATCAACACAATACAGCGTATTGGCACTGAAGAGGCCGTTGAGAACTGTGTATCTGTCTTTAATTTAGAAAGTGATGACGTTAAAGGGAGAATCATAGGCCGTGAGGGCCGTAATATACGGGCTCTTGAGGCAGCTACCGGTGTAGAGATCATCGTTGATGACACGCCAGAAGCTATTATACTTTCCTGTTTTGACAGTGTGCGTCGCGAGATTGCACGCTTATCGCTGCATAAACTGGTAACTGATGGCCGTATTCACCCGGCGCGTATTGAAGAGGTTGTACAAAAAACCACAAAGCAAATTGAGCAGGAGATTGTTGAGGTAGGTAAGCGCACAGTGATTGATCTTGGTGTTCACGGTCTGCACCCTGAACTTATAAAAGCTGTAGGTCGCATGAAATACCGTTCATCCTACGGTCAAAACCTCTTGCAGCACAGTAGGGAAGTAGCTAAATTATGTTCCGTGATGGCGGCAGAACTCGGGGTAAATCCTAAACTTGCCAAACGGGCGGGCTTACTGCATGATATTGGAAAAGTCCCAGAGACAGAGACCGAAATGCCACATGCCTTATTAGGAATGGAATGGGCGGAAAAAAATGGGGAGAAGCCTGAGGTATGTAATGCTATAGGTGCCCACCATGACGAGATCGAGATGAAAACACTGCTGGCACCCATTGTGCAGGTATGTGATGCCATAAGTGGTGCGCGCCCGGGGGCCCGCAGGCAAATACTGGATTCTTACATACAACGGCTTAAAGATCTTGAAGATATTGCCTTTGGTTTTCAAGGTGTTAAGAAAGCCTATGCCATTCAGGCTGGGCGTGAACTTCGTGTGATTGTTGAGAGTGAAAGGGTCAATGATGACAGAGCATCCTCGCTCTCTTTTGAAATTTCTCAGAAAATACAGACTGATATGACTTATCCCGGGCAAGTGAAGGTTACCGTGATCAGGGAGACCAGGGCGGTCAATATTGCGAAATAAAAATCGGGAGAAAAAAAATACAAATACCGTTTCGCGAGATGCGGTATTTGTATTTTAATAGAGAGTTTCTGAATTTTTTTGTGATTTCTTAAATAACCTATTTCATGTGAAATGGGTTAATTTGTTGCCCAACTAGCATTTAAAAATCTTTTTTTGAAGAATAGCTCGCACGTCTTAATATCCATTTTGCTGGCATTTTTTGCACAGTTTGCAGGTCATGCACAGATCAATGAAGACTATAAAGGTTTTAAGGATTATTACCCGATCTCCGTGCGCCCTTTTTTATCAGGTGGTATAGGCAATAATCCCTACGAAACCATCCTGCTGGACGCAAAGCCTGTAGTCTATTATGGCCTATATAATGATATACGGCGATCTCTAACCCGCGATACCATACGTACGGGAGATGCGGTGTATGTAAGCATCCAGCCCCAATTGCGCATATATTCCGGAGAGAGTAGACCGGTTAAAACGCCCAGTTACAAGGTGCTTCTGGGTTGGCAGCGTATTTTGAATACTTCAAATGATAATTTTATAACCGCGGCAATTGAGACGGGACATTATTCAAATGGGCAGTCGGGAGCGGCCTTCAGCACCCTGTTTGAAGATGGTTCTGTAGATGGCGATGCAATTTATAATACCATTACAGATGATACCAATCTTGCAGCGATACTCAACCGGACTAACGGTAACTTTTCCACTAATTTGACCAGGCTAAGCCTCAATTACCGTATTAATAATTTTGACGAAACGAACAAACCTACCGAGGTCCATTCTTTTACGCTAAGCTATCAACTGTATCACGACCGGTTTATGGGCCTATTTACCTTTGGCGGCTATAATCCCAATGATATCGGTATATATGGACGGAGCCAGATTGAAATGGGCTATGAGTTTATAGGCTATTTTAAAAATATGCGCTATTCATTGGGGCAGAAAGTGCTCTTACATTTTAACTCGCATCCATCGGCAAAATTTTACCGTTCAGAAAGTACTGCCGTCATTTATCCGTGGGATTCTGATCTAGGATTCATGGCGCAGTTCAGTTTTGGATTTGACGATTACAATTATCGATTTGTAGATCATTTTCCCAGGCTATCCATTGGTGTGACCTGGGACTGGTTTACCCCCTTTGTCATTAAAGGTCGCAAAGGTTGATTTCGCTTTTTTCTAAGGTCTATTTTCCCTGATCCATAAAGTTTCAACTACTTTCGCTTCCGCGAAAAAATTAAAGGACAGTTCACAAATTTATTTAGGCCGTGTTGATAATTGCAGCCATATCAGGAATGGTGTTTAAGATTTTCTTAGCTAACCAGAACCATTCAGTATGGGAATAACCTGGCAGGAGGTGAATTCTATCGGTCAACATTAATATCATGACAAATCATTAGTATTTAATTAACAATTAAAAAGTCTTGGGTGGTTTATATTTCATAAATTTTAATTTTTAATATGAAATCAAAAAAATACTATCTTCCTCTTTTGCTCATGCTGCTTTTAGTGATTGGTGCATGTTCCAGTACAAAAAAAGTTTCCTCTTCAGATCAATCGGCTTCCACAGCGGAAAAAAAATCGAATAAAGATGATATAAAACCTTATAATAAGGTTATCACCAGCGAGGCGGTGAGCGATTCTGGTCTTTTTACAATACACCGCGTAGGTGATAATTATTTTTATGAAATTCCCGATAGTCTCTTTGGGCGCGATATGCTCATGGTTACCCGTATCGCCAAGACGGCCTCCGAAATAGGATTTGGCGGTGGTAAAACAAATACGCAGGTGCTTAGATGGGAAAAAAGACCAAAAAAAGTTCTACTGCGCGTGGTTTCCTATGGCACATTTGCCGCAGACTCATTGCCCATACATGAGGCGGTAAAAAATTCTAATTTTGACCCTGTTTTGTTTGCTTTTGACATCAAAGCGATCAATAAAGATTCTACGGGTACCGTGATCCAGGTCAATCCACTCTATGAAGATGATGTACAACCGCTGGGCATCCCCAAATATTACCGGGATGAGTATAAAATATCTAGTATTGACAAAGACCGAAGTTATATCGAAAGCCTCAAGAGCTATCCCATAAATATAGAATCTCGACACGTAAAGACTTATAAGGCCAAGGAGCCGCCCAGCAATGCCAGTGTAGGTTCCATTTCTATAGAGATGAGCAATAGCATGGTACTGTTGCCAAAAAAACCGATGCGCCGCAGGTATTATGACCAGCGTGTGGGCTGGTTTGCCCATGGCCAGGTAGATTATGGGTTGGATGCACAGGAGAGCAAGACCCTGCGTTACCTGGATCGCTGGAGACTAGAGGTGAAGCCAGAAGATATGGAAAAATTCAAGGCCGGCGAATTGGTGGAGCCCAAAAAACAGATTGTCTATTATATAGATAGGGCTACACCCAAAAAATGGCGCCCATTTATAAAAGAAGGTATTGAAGACTGGCAGGTTGCTTTTGAGGCGGCAGGTTTTAAGAATGCCATTATAGCCAAAGATGCACCCACGCCAGCAGAAGATCCTGACTGGTCACCTGAGGATGCACGTTACAGTACGGTTCGCTATCTTGCCTCACCCATTCCAAATGCAAATGGCCCCCACGTGAGTGACCCTCGAAGTGGGGAGATATTAGAGTCAGATATCAATTGGTACCATAATGTAATGACCTTGTTGCGCAACTGGTATTTTGTACAGACTGCTGCGATCAATGATGAGGCAAGGGGAGTAGCCTTTAAGGATGAGATCATGGGCCGGTTAATTCGTTTCGTGTCTTCACATGAAGTAGGGCATACTCTGGGACTGCCTCATAATATGGGAAGTAGTGTTGCTTATCCAGTTGATTCTCTAAGATCAGCCAGTTTTACAAAAAAATATGGAACAGCACCTTCTATTATGGACTATGCCCGCTTTAATTATGTTGCTCAACCTGGGGACGATGGCGTGGCGCTGATGCCCAATATAGGTGTCTATGATAAATATGCCATTAATTGGGGTTATAGACCTATACTAAATACATCCGCCAAAGGCGAAAAAGATACGCTTGATGCATGGATACTTAAACATGCGGATGATCCCATGTATCGTTTTGGGGCACAGCAGCGCGATGTGGTGGATCCTAGTTCACAGACCGAAGACTTAGGGGATGATGCTGTAAAGGCCAGTATGTATGGCATTGCTAATTTAAAACGTATTGTGCCCAACCTGATTGAGTGGACTCAGGAAAACGGTAAGAACTATGATGACCTCAATACACTTTACGGTCAGGTACTTAGCCAATATAATCGTTATATGGGCCATGTGGTCAATAATATAGGAGGTGTTTATGAGTACAATAAAACCTATGATCAGAAAGGCGCGGTCTATACTCCGGTGCCCAGAGAAAGACAGCAGCAGAGTATGGCCTTTTTGCACCAGCAACTCTTTAATACCCCATCTTGGATGATCGATGAAAATATCCTCAATAAAATAGAGCATGATGGCAATGTGGAACGTATACGTAAAACGCAGGTGCGAACGCTCAATAACCTGCTCGACTTTGGCCGAATGGCCCGTATGATCGACAATGGTACATTGTACGGTAAAAAAGCATATTCTCTAAACGAAATGATGACCGATCTTCGTTCTGGAATTTTTTCCGAACTTAGTAATGGTAAAAAAATTGATACCTACAGAAGAAATTTACAACGTGCCTATGTAGATCGGCTTGAGTATCTTATGACCAAAAAACAGGAGGGTGGCCGTAATGAAACATCAGTTGAAGTAAGTCAATCTGATATCAGAGCGATAGCGCGCGAAGAGCTTAACATACTCCAGAATTTAACGGCTAGAGCTTCTGGCAGAACTGGAGATATGATGAGCAAAATTCATCTTAAAGATCTTAACGAACGTATAGACCGTATTCTGGATCCTAGAGCCTAATCCAATTAAATTTTCAATTATGAGCTACACTACAAACCTAAACCTGCGTGCTACAGATGTGGCCCTACTGATATTTCGTGTCTGGATATCAGCAATGATGCTGATTCATGGTATACCCAAGTTAATGACTTTGTTTGGTCCTAATGAGATCGCATTTGCAGACCCCATAGGACTAGGCGTAACCGCTAGCCTTGCTCTCGCGGTATTTGCAGAAGTTATATGCTCCTGCCTGTTAATTCTAGGTCTCGCCACACGCCTTGCAGCAATACCGCTTATGGTCACCATGTGCGTTGCGATTTTTGCTGTACACATTCCAGATGGTTGGAGCCGTCAGGAATTGCCTTCACTCTATTTGGCGGGATATGTCTTGTTAATGCTTACCGGTGCAGGAAAGTTTTCTTTAGATCGCATTTTTGTGAAGAAAAGGGGAACTCATTAATGTTTTAGTGGCCAAAAGAAAAGCCCAACCTCTTGAGGTTGGGCTTTTTCTAGTACAGATTTTTTAAATTAATCGGCAAGATCTTCCAGTGTTTTAATCCTATTTAAGGTGTTATTGATCTCATCGCGCTGTTTAGTCACCACATTACTTATATTGAGAGGTAATGTATGATTTTTTAGCACTTCATCATATTCTTTCACACTTGCCTTTTCTCCGCGGATGCATTCTTCAAGTACATTTTCAGCATCATGACCTGTAACCGCAGCCTTGAGATCGATCCATGCTCGGTGTATAGACCCTGAAATGCTGCCGTCGTCCTCTTTGGGCTGCGCATCAAGTTGGCGTAGTTCATATTCAAGTTCAGTCACAAAACGATTGCGCTGCACAGCTTGACGTGACAGAAAAGTTTTTAGTGAAGCATGTTTTACATCTTCCATTGCTTTCTTAAAACCTTTCTCTGCATCATGGTTTTTTTCTACTAAACCCTGTAGTGCATCAACGATTTCTTTATGTGTCTTTTCTCTAGCGTCTTCTAAGGTAGTTTTCATAATTATATTTTTTGTTAATAATGATAAAAATATCAATGATTTCATTTTAAGCCTCTTAAAATTTAGCCATTTGACAAGTATTTAACATCATTGACTCTAGTGCTTTAATCATATTAATAAGAATAATTTCCCTAATTTTAAATAAAACTAAGGTTCTTCATACACCTCAAAACTAGTTCCTTAATAGGGTATCACGATCTCAGGGGATTTTCGGCAGGTTCCAATCATTATGATAGCTGGCCTTAAGCAGATCATTCGCTCCTTTATTTGAAAATGTATTGTGCCCCTTGTCCCAATATAATTTTTCACCCATTTTAAACGCAATATTGCCCATATGTGCCGTATGGGCCGCAATATTTCCGGCCTTGATATCACAGTTAAGCATAGATGCGTCATTTGCCTTTAAACTGCTGATAAAATTTACGGTATGGTTATCCAGCGCGTTATCGTTTGCCTTCTGTAATGCTACCTTTTCTAATTTTGTTACCCTTTTACCATCTTTTTCCTCACTTTCTGGGATGACTTCCCAGCCCTGCCGGTTTAGGACTAAGGTACCGTTGTTACCTATAAAGGCGATTCCCTCTGTGCGGCCATAATTGCCGCCATCAATGCCGGTGGCATGTTCCCATAGTAGGTTAAAATTGTCAAATTCGAAAACGGTCTGTAGCGTATCGGGGGTTTCGGAAGCATCATTGGGGTAGGCAAACTTGCCGCCTGATGCCATGATAGATTTTGGTGCGGTCGCCCCCATAGCATAGAGCGCGATATCAATCTCATGAACGCCCCAGTCGGTCATCAGCCCACCGGCATAATCCCAAAACCATCTAAAATTAAAATGAAAGCGGTTTTCATTAAAAGGTCTTTTTAGTGCGGGTCCTAGCCACATGGTATAATCTACACCTTCTGGCGCTTTGGTATCGGGTTTGACCGGGATGGGGTTCATCCATCCCTGATAGGCCCAGCATTTTACGAGCCGAATCTTGCCTAATCTACCGGACTGCACATAGTTTATAGCATCTGTATAGTGTTGACCGCTGCGCTGCCACTGGCCCACCTGCACCAATTTATTATATTTATCGGCAGCCCTTGCCATTAGGTTGCACTCCTCAATACTGTTCGCTAAAGGTTTTTCTACATACACATCTTTACCGGCATCAAGGGCATTGATAGCCGTTAAGCAGTGCCAATGATCCGGTGTGGCAATGATCACAAAATCTATGTCCTTGTTCTCAAGTAATTTTCGGTAGTCCTTGTATTGTTTGGGGGCAGTCCCACGAAGCTCCTTTACATTTGCACATCGCTTGTCTAGAACTCGCTGATCGATATCTGCCAACGCAACGCAGTTGACCTCGGGCATTTTAAGATGGCTCTGAAGATCTGACCAACCCATGCCATTGCAACCTATCACACCCACATTGATCTGATCGCTCGCAGGGGGTTGACCATTTAATATAGAAAATGGCAAGTCCCCGATGTGATTGGGGATCATTAATCCAGTTGCGGCAAGGGAACCTCTCTTAATAAATTCCCGTCGTGTATTTTGCTCGATCATGGTACTTAAGGTTTAAAATTGAAAAGATGAGGATGAACGATTAAATGGTAAAGTTTTAATAAAATCTTATTCATTTAAGGATATTACTAAAATATGAATTCTTCCTAAAGAATAAACAAATCAATAATTTAAAACCTGTATTTTTAGCGTTAGCGAAAAATAGATGGTTTTTTTCCTGCGAAATTATTGTCAGTTCAACTTTGTAGATTAGAATAAAGTATTCAAATCGTTATGAGGTATGGTGTTATTTACCCATCCAAAACACTAGGTTTAGTATTGCATTCGCCTATATTTGTGCTTAAAAAAAAGATAGCTGGTGCCAAGAAAAAACGATCCTTATGCTGCCCTTCGCTTTCGGGAGTTTAATATCTTTTTAATGTTGCGTTTCGCAATGGTTTTTGCATGGAGTATGCAATTTGTGGTGATTGAGTGGGAGGTTTACAGCATTACAAAAGATCCACTTTCCTTGGGTATCATTGGTCTTATGGAGGTTATACCAGCGGTGAGCCTAGCACTATTTGCTGGTCATATTGTTGATCAACGTGAGAAAAAGGGCCTGCTCGTTAAATGTATTTTGGGTTTTTCGGTGATCAGTGTTGGTCTTTTTTTGCTGACCTGGCCGCTGGTAACCGCGTCCCTTTCTACCCGAATCACCCTTTATCTTATTTATTTCTTAGTATTCTTAGGTGGTTTAGTACGTGCTTTTATTGGGCCAACGATCTTTTCTCTATTTTCTCTAGTGGTACCTAAGCGAGTATATCCCAATGCGGCGACCTGGAGCAGTTCGGTATGGCAGATGGCGGCCGTAATTGGGCCAGCGGTTGCCGGTTTTAGTATTGATGTGATAGGGGTGCACTGGTCAATGCTGTCGGTTTTTGGATTTTCGATCCTGGCACTTTTGGCCTTATCCTTTATTCCAAAAAAACCAATATTAAATCCCAAAATCGGGGAAAATGTCTTCAAAAGCTTGCGTGAGGGAATTGCTTTCGTGAAAAATGCCAAAATTATTCTTAGCGCACTCACGCTTGATATGATTGCAGTTCTTTTTGGTGGTGCGGTAGCGCTTTTACCGGTTTATGCCCAGGATATTTTAAAGGTTGGGCCGGAAGGTTTCGGTATTTTACGTGCCGCTCCTGCAGTGGGTGCCTTACTCATTATGTTTACTTCAGCCTATTTTCCGCTGAATAAGAAGGCAGGGATGAAATTGCTGGTCGCAGTCTTTGGATTTGGGATCTGTATCATTGTATTCGGGGTTTCCAAAATCTTTTGGCTCTCTGTATTTGCACTTTTTATGAGCGGAGCGACTGATGGTGTCTCGATGATCATCCGTCAGACAATCCTTCAGTTAAAAACACCGGATTCCATGAGGGGCAGGGTGGCTTCAGTCAACGCCATGTTCGTAGGGTCGTCCAACGAATTGGGTACGTTTGAAAGTGGTCTTACCGCAAAATTGATGGGTACGGTCACCGCCGTTATTTTTGGTGGTAGTATGACCCTGATCACTGTGGTAATGACCGGTCTTGCTTCACCAAAATTCAGGAAGCTAGATCTTAGAAAAGATATTGATGAGATGGAAAATGAAAAGGTCTAGAACCCCGCTGGCAATGGAGCGGTCATCGTCTCTGCCCCATTCATATCGACCGTGATCCCATTTTGCGGCTTTGAGATAAAACCGTTGCGATAAATAATCAGGTTCATATAGATATCTACTTTTACATCCACATAAGTTCCGTTGCTGGAAGGTGCCCGAAAATTGGCATTGTTAAATTTTCCCCGCACAAACCATGTGCCTGTATCCGTATTGGGATAGGCATACATTTGAAAGCCTTCAATATTATTATCGTCTAAGTTGCTATGGGGCATAATATTGGTATTTCCGTTGGGACCGCTAAAGTAATAGCCCTGCACGGTTACCAGATAATCTTCGGTAGAGATTTTGGTGTCGTAATCTTTAAGTCCCGCTGTATTTGTGTTTTTAAAGACAAACTGTGCATAATTGATTGGGCCGTATCTACTTTTTTCTATATCATATTGTATGATGTCGTTAGCCGTAGTGTTGATCAGTAATTTTGATCCACGTATCACATTATATTCGCCTGGATTTTCCAGGTAAAGATCGCCAGCCAGCCTCGCGTTGCCATTGACATCCAGTAGCGCTTGTGGATCAGTGGTCTTAATCCCCACCTGAGCATTTAAGGTGGTCATGCTCTTTAATAGAAGAAACACTAGAAATAGATGGATAGTTTTCATTTTAGTTGTTTAATGTTGGGGTTTCTGATGCTGTACCCGTATTACTGCCGCCAAGGTCTGTCGTGATAGTGGGCAGCTTACGGTAATAAGAGTTGTCATAAACAATGAGTGTCACAAAGTATTTTATGGATTGCCCTGCATCAAGATCAAGAAAGCGGTTCCTAATCTCAAGGTGCCAAGTGCCATTATTGGTAAACGTACGCATCACAAAAGCACCGACGGATTGTTTACCATTAATAAGTTGTTTTTGTATGGCATCGCCCACATACCTAAAATTGGCTATTCCCACTACATATTTATTGGCATCAAATTGTAAATCAACATCTTTTAGGTTGTCCAAGCTTAAATTATTGAATTTATAATTAATCACATTTATAGGGGCCACTTTTAGTTCATCTACGTCCAGAACGGCAATCCTACCCTGCGGAGTGGTATTTGTTATCCTTGTAAGAAGCTTAAAGTCCTCATCTGTTGAATTTACTATGGGGAGGGTGCCCAGGCTGAACTCATCCTGAACAAGTGTGCTGCCGGCCACGTGAAGATCGGCTTGAGGCAAATCTGTACCTATACCTACTTGAGCGAGGCAAAAAAACGGGAGAATGAATGCCAAAAATGAGGAATGAAATGTAGATATTTTCATGGTCAATCTATTATAGGAGTAGTGGCACTACCTTTGGATGAATTTGCCATATCGATAATCACATCTTCAAAATGTTTGGAGAGGTCTTTAGAGAAAATCAGCGTATTAAAGGTCCATGTACCTGGCCCAGAGCCTGATTTATTGCTCACTACCGGAAAATCGGCAATGAGGTGCCAGGTGCCGTTTTTAATAAAAGCAGATGTATAGGGAGCGCTACCATTTGCCAGCGCATCATCTGAGCTGATTACCATTTCAACATTAAAAAAAGCGGAAATACTGATCATAACAAACTTATCAGCATCTACTTGCGTATCAAAATCTTTGACCCAATCTCCATTTGGATTGGTAATTACGTATTCCTGAATGTAGCCCAGTGCAGCCCCCGTGGGGTTGCTCACATCTAGAGTCTTTACAAGGTTTTCACTATCTTGAATAAGAAATGTTGAGATATCTGTGTCAGTCATTGGGCTCTTTTTAGTAAGATTCATCTTTTGTGAGATGTTCATAGAGCCGGCAACCTCGAGAGTTTTTCGCGGGTTTGGTGTTCCTATACCTACGCCACGCTGCCCATAACCGGAGAAAATGGGCATTAAACTCAGCAATAGACAAAAATGACAGGCGTGAGTAAAGTTCGGCATATCAATGATGATTTGGAGCGCTAAAGATAAGGTAAATTCTTACAAATAGATATAAAAAATCGTTTAAATACACAATTTTATGGTTTTATTGTGTATTTTAAGATTTTTAAAAATTTTTATTCGTTGGTTGTAAGAATTATTGAAAAGACGCTTGCTCGATACTGCGAAGAAGAGAATATCAATTCTATTATTTGGGAAGTTAATCTCAAAATAAAGTATGTGGGTTCAGTTTTTGCATAAATTCATAGCTTTACACTAAAACCAGATCATGTTAAAAAAAAAATATACGATAGCTGTACTTCAGCTCAATTTAAACAACTCTCCAGAAAATAATCTCGCTAAATGTAAAAAGTGGGTAGGTGACGCTTCCGCAAAAGGTGCCGAAATTATTCTCCTACCTGAACTTTACAGCAGCCATTATTTTTGCCAGGATGAGGATGTGGAGAATTTCGCTTTCGCGGAAACACTAGACGGAGTCTCATTTATGGAATTTTCGGCCTTGGCCAAAGAGTTGGGTGTGGTGATCATCGTTCCTTTTTTTGAAAAGCGTATGTCGGGTATTTATCATAACAGTGCCCATATTATTGATACAGACGGTTCTCGGGCAGGGCTATATAGGAAGATGCACATCCCAGATGATCCACATTTTTATGAAAAATTTTATTTTACACCCGGCGATCTCGGTTTTCAATCCATCAGCACTCATAAAGGAAATATAGGTACGTTGATCTGTTGGGACCAGTGGTATCCTGAGGCAGCCAGGCTCACGGCCTTGCAGGGTGCCGAGGTTTTATTTTATCCCACGGCCATTGGTTGGCATCCGCAGGAAAAAGAGCAATATGGAGTGAACCAAAAGGGCGCATGGATGAACGCGATGAAGGGACATGCTGTTGCAAACGGAATTTATGTCGCCGCGGCAAACCGTATTGGTCTTGAGCAATATGTTGAAGGTACACGGGGCATCCAGTTTTGGGGCAGCTCTTTTATTGCCGGGCCACAGGGTGAGATCTTGGCGCAGGCTTCAGAAGATCAGGAGGAGGTATTAATGGCGGAAGTAGATCTTGATCTGCAGGAAAATGTACGACAGAACTGGCCCTTTTTTAGAGACCGGCGCATCGATGCTTATGCAGAAATCACAAAAAGGGCTATAGATAAATGAAGGGACTAAGACGAAGGTTTCCCGCAGAGTGGGAAAAGCAGCAGGCCATCATACTGTGTTTTCCTCACAACGGTAATGATTGGCCGGGGAAATATCAGGCCATCCAATGGGCTTTTGTTGAATTTATTAAGAAAATATGCATTTTTGAGCCGGTTATTCTTGTTGTAGCCAACAATGAACTGAGGTCAAAGGTCATTGAGATGCTGCAACGTGCCCATGTAAACATGGATGAGGTTTCCTTTATCATTCATAAAACAAACCGAAGTTGGATGCGGGATTCCGCGCCGATCATCATTCAGCGAGAGGAGGGCGAGCGTGAAGCACTGAACTTTAATTTTAACGGCTGGGCAAAATACAGCAACTACCAGCTGGACCGTAAAACACCAAAGCATATTGCTGAGCATTTAAAACTGCCCCTTACACAGGTCATCTATAAGGGGAAGCCAGTTGTATTAGAGGGTGGGGCATTAGAGACCAATGGGCAGGGTATTTTGATCACGTCTGAAGAGTGCCTGCTACACCCCAATATCCAAGTGCGCAATCCTGATTTTAGTAAAAACGATTATGAGGCTATCTTTAAGGAATATTTGGGCATTGAGCAAACGCTCTGGCTTGGCGATGGCATTACGGGCGATGATACACATGGACATATTGATGATCTCTGTCGCTTTGTAAGTCCAGACACTGTTTTGACCGTGGTGGAAGAAGATAAACAAGACGCTAATTATAAAGCCTTAAACGAAAATCTTCACAGGTTGAAATCCTTAAAATTAAAGGATGGTGGTTCGCTCAAAGTCAAAACCTTGCCGATGCCAAAACCTTTATATTTTGAAGAGATAAGACTTCCGGCGAGCTATGCGAATTTTCTGATTTTGAACGCTTGTGTGCTTATGCCCACATTTAACGATCCTAACGATCGTATGGCACTTAATATCCTTGCCGACTGTTTTCCGGAAAGAAAAATTATTGGTATCAGTGCTGTTGATCTTATTTGGGGATTTGGTACGCTACACTGCTTGTCACAGCAGGTACCAGCATGTAATAAAAAATATTGAATTGAATATGTTACAAATACCAATAGAATGTTTTGGTTTTTTGGAAAGTTATAAAGGTGCTTGATTCCAACCAATATTACGCATAAAAAACCTCCGAAAAAATGGATTTTCGGAGGCCTTTTTCGCCTGAAGGCAAATTGATTATTGTATTCCCATAAGCTCGACCTCAAAAACAAGATCGGTTTTGGGTGGGATGATCGCATAACCACGCTCCCCGTAACCTAAATGATAAGGGATAAACAATGTCGCCTTGTCGCCCACCTGCATCTGCTCTAGGCCTTCTTTAAATCCGGCAATCATTCCTGCCTCTGGGCCATAGGCCATAACCAGGGGCTTATAGGATGCATCGTCCTGACGGGTCTGCATATCCCAATCGTCTGCTATGCTTTTTATGCTGGTGTCAAAGAGTTCACCTGTAGCAAAGTAGCCGGCATAATCTACCAGTACCTTTTGGCCAGCTTTCGGTTTTGGGCCATCGCCTTTTTTGGTAATGTAGAAGGAGAGGCCACTTTCAAGAGTTTTGGCTTTGGCTTTTTCGTCCTTAAATTTATCCGAAATAGCTTTTAACTTGGCCGCTTTTTCCTGGGCGACTTTTTGTTCTTCTTTTTCCTTCTTCTTCATTTGTTCTTTAAACACTTTGGGTGCGTCAAAGTTTTTGGCCGCACCTCCTTTTCTTACAATCGTAATTTTTTCAATGGTAACGGGAGTTTCTGGTTTTCCATTTTGTGGGTCGGGCACTTTTACGTTGGCTATGGCATTAAGGGCATCAAAACCCTGTACCAGTTTTCCAAAAACACTATGACAGCTTATGCGGGGATTTTCACAATTTTTGAGGTTGCCGTCCGCATCGTAGGCATCCAGATGTGGGGTTGCCTCGTGGGTAATAAAAAACTGACTCCCGTTAGTCCCATAGCCCGAATTTGCCATACTGAGCACGCCTATCGTATCGTGCCGCAGCTCTGGGCTGAACTCATCATAAAATTTATAGCCAGGTCCACCGCTGCCATTACCATCTGGATCCCCACCCTGTATCATAAAATTTTTAATGATACGGTGAAAGGTAAGTCCATCATAGAAATGCTTTCCCTTATAAAGGGAATCTACCGCCTCGTTGGTCCCTTCGGCAAGTGAAACAAAATTTGCAACCGTAAGTGGCGCGCGCTTAAAGTAAAGTTGTGCCAGCATCGTGCCCTTATCCGTTTTAATTTCTGCATAGAGTCCATCTTTAAGGTCTGGATATCTATCCTTGCAGCCGGTAAGTGTCAAGAGCGTGGCGAAAAGTAAAAATGCTATTTTTTTCATTATTGATTCTTTATTTTGGTGGTTTTAATGCTATGCAGGGTTACCGTGGATTGTATAGGCCGGTTCCTGCCTATTTTATTTTCATATCCATAATACCCAAAGGCTTTATGGGAGGGAAAGAGAAAGGTGACTGTCTCCCCCTCTTTCATAAGCTTGAGCCCGTCACGCAGACCTGAGATCAGGTCTTGGTTGCTCTGATCCACTTTGTAGGTCTGTATCCCCAGTTCTTTTTTGGTTACGATTTCCGTACCGCTTATCGAGGCGATATTGTAGTCAAAAGTGACCACATCACCCACTTCTGGAGTGGGGGTTTTAAGACTGTCCTGCACTTCATAGGCATACCAAAATCCATTTTTAGACGCGATAAAATCTCGTTTTTTATCATTGTCTATAACCTGTTTAATGGCGCTTTCATCTGCCTTATTGAGTTTTTTGTTGCGTTCAATGGACGCATTGATATAAGAACCGGAATTTTGTGAGACCGGTCGTCTGGCCTGTGGGGTCTTGCAAGAGGCCAGAATTAACAATAAGAGTGCTATGATGGGGTATCTAGGCATTCAGGGCATTTTGGTAGGATGGCAAGATACTAATAAAATAGTCAACTGTATCTTGTAATGACCTTTCACTTTTACCGCCCGCTGCGTTGATATGGCCCCCTCCCTCAAAATGCTTGCGGGCCATTTCATTCACCGAAAAATTACCCTCAGAACGCAGGGAGATTTTGATGATTCCCTCCTGTTTATTCTCAATGAAGATCATGGCAAGTTTTGTGTCAATAATTGAAAGGGCATAATTGACGAAGCCCTCTGTATCGCCCTTTTGGTAACTATGAGCGTCAAGTTCTTCCTGGGAGAGTGTAATGTAAGCAGTCTTATATTGCGGTAATACCCTTAGATTACTTAGTGCCACCCCAAGCAACTGCATGCGCTGTGGACTGTTAACATCATAAATCTGCTGATGAATATATGCATTATCAGCCCCTTTTTCTATCAGCTGAGCAATAATCTGATGCGTATGTGCAGACGTAGAGCGAAACCGGAATGAGCCAGTATCGGTCATAATGCCTGTATAGAGGCATGTGGCCATCTGGGGGCTTATTTCACCTGCAACTCCCAACTTGTCTAACAAGTCATACACCATCTGGCAGGTTGCGCAGCTTTCAGTATCGCTATAAGTGATCACCGCATAATCCCCTGGCTGCTGGTGATGGTCTATCATTATAAAATGAGCTGTTGCGTTTTTGAGAGCTTCTTCCATATCACCCGTACGGTCCAGCGCATTAAAATCAAGCGTAAAGATCAGTTCGGCATTGACGATCAGTTCTGTGGCCCGATCGTTTTGCTGATCATACTTAACTACTTTTTCCTCAAAGGGAAGCCATTTTAAAAAAGCTGGATAGTCATTGGGGGAGACCACATGGGCATCATGGCCGTTCTTGACTAAATATTGATAAAGTGCAAGCGTAGATCCCATAGCGTCACCATCGGGATTTTTGTGGGGTATGATTGCAATACGTTTTGGTTTAGAAAGTAAAACCTTTAATTGGTCAAGAGATTCATCGTTCATAGACGGCAAAGTTACGACTTAATGATAAAAGTGACCGTAATTTGTCTTTAGAAAGGCAATCGTTTTTCGTGTTGATCAGTAGGTAAAGATAAGATAGTGGGTTACTTGAAGTTTAGATTTAGGACGGCGAAAATGAATTATTCTTACCTAAACTTTGGAATAAAACGGGTCTTTTAATGCATCAACACCGGTACAACCTTCATCATTACTGCATACTTTATAATATAAAAGCTTTCGCGAAAGCGGAACACGTTTTAAAAATTAATGGGGGAGTGGGCTTTAAAATCGGTTCAAACAGTGGTAAATTGGCCTTTTTAGGATTGCTATTATTGCGTGTTGTCATCTTATGAGAAAAGCCTACTTTTGCACCGATTTTTAAAACCAGGTGCAATACTGATAAAAGTACCTAAAAACCAAAAAATGGCAACAAATAGAACATTTACCATGATTAAGCCCGATGCGGTAGAAAATGGCCATACAGGAGCAATCCTAGAAAAGATTACCAAAGCGGGTTTTCGTATAGTAGCGCTCAAAATGAATCAGATGACCACCACCGATGCCAAGGAATTCTATGCAGTGCACAGCGAGCGCCCTTTTTATGGGGAACTGGTGGAATTTATGACTCGTGGCCCGATTGTGGCCGCCATTCTTGAAAAAGAAAATGCCGTATCTGATTTTAGGACATTGATCGGTGCCACAAATCCAGCCGAGGCGGCAGAGGGCACCATTCGCCAATTGTATGCACAATCTGTGGGTGAAAATGCAGTACACGGGAGCGATAGCGATGAGAATGCCGCAATTGAAGGCGCTTTTCATTTTTCGGGACGTGAGCAGTTTTAAACAGCGTTTAAAGAATATAATTGGGCAAAAAGCCTCTGAAATTTTACTAAAACCCTTTGAATCTACTTCAAAGGGTTTTCTTTTTTATAGAATAATTTCAATTATTTAGGATTTCTTTGGAATACTATATTTGAAGAAAAATAGAATTTGCGCTTTATATTTTTTTAAATTCGTAAAAAGGTTGGGTCTCAGCGATTGATTTTCATAGTAAATGCAACCTATAGCTTTGACTCTAAAACTTCTAACTTAAAAATTTAAATAAGCAATATGACCTTAATAAAATCCATATCTGGCATACGCGGCACCATTGGGGGGAAACCGGGTGAAAACCTAACTCCCATTGATGCGGTAAGATTTGCCGCCGCCTACGGGACGTTTATCAAGCAACAGCGCGACAAGGGCAGCTACCGTATAGTGGTGGGCCGCGATGCGCGTCTATCTGGTGAAATGATCCAGCAATTGGTCATGAACACGTTAATAGGGCTGGGCATACACGTGATCGATCTTGATTTGAGCACAACCCCCACCGTTGAGATTGCCGTACCCATGGAGCATGCTGATGGCGGAATCATACTTACAGCCTCCCACAACCCAGAACAATGGAACGCCCTAAAATTATTGAATGAAAAAGGAGAATTTTTAAATGGCGCTCAAGGCGAAAAGATACTTCAAATAGCAGAGGCTGATGATTTTCAATTTGTTGGGGTAGATTATTTGGGCAAAATCCTAAAAAACGAAGCCTATATCGACATTCATATTGATGAGGTTTTAGAGCTTGATCTGGTAGATGCTGATGCAGTGCGTACCTCGAATTTTAAGGTCGTTGTCGATGGTGTGAATTCCACAGGTGGGATCGCCATCCCTATGTTGCTCGAGCGTTTGGGCGTTGACTGCATAAAATTATATTGTGAGCCCACAGGGCATTTCCCCCATAATCCAGAACCTTTAAAGGAGCATTTAGGCGACATCTGCGCAAAAGTAGTGGAGGAGAAGGCCGATTTTGGTATCGTGGTAGATCCTGATGTAGACCGGCTTGCATTCATTACAGAAAAGGGCGAAATGTTTGGGGAAGAATATACCCTGGTGGCGTGTGCAGATTATGTACTGGGTGAGACAGCAGGGAATACGGTTTCTAACTTATCCTCCTCTAGGGCTTTGCGTGATATTACTGAAAAACACGGCGGTGCGTATTTTGCCAGTGCCGTTGGTGAGGTTAATGTAGTGCAGCTTATGAAGGATAAAAAGGCCGTGATTGGTGGTGAAGGTAATGGCGGCATCATTTATCCAGAATTACATTATGGTCGCGATAGCTTGGTGGGAGTCGCTTTATTTTTGACGTATTTAGCTAAAAATAGTAAGTCTGTAGGGGAGCTTCGCGAAAGTTATCCTGCTTATTTTATGAGCAAAAACAAGATTGAACTCACGCCTCAACTCAATGTCGATGAAATCCTCAAAACCGTAGCGTCAATTTATCAAAACGAGGAGGTTTCTACCGTAGACGGTGTCAAGATAGATTTTGAAAACCATTGGGTGCATTTGCGAAAGTCAAATACAGAGCCTATTATACGTGTCTATACTGAAGCAAAGAGCCAAGAGCAAGCCGATCAGATCGCTGAGGCCATGATCATCGAGATCAAAAAAATTGCGGGTATTTAATTGCCTAAACTTTTTGGCAAAATCTAAAAATCCCAATCTAAATAGATAGGGATTTTTTTTTCGCTTTGGCGAAATAAAATTCATATGAAAAATACACATTTAAATTATAAATGAAAGATCTAACTTTTAGGTTGTTGCATGTATAATTTTCATTTAATAATAATTATATTGTACTCAATTTGTAAAAATATATTGTACTAAATTTCAATAAATCGTTTTAGTTTCTTTGATAAATTCTTATTTTTAGCCACCGTCTAATGGGTTTTAAAGCTCAGGCAGCGTCTTCACAATATTTTAAAAATATATTATGGCTTTTCAAATTAAGGAACAGACCAAGGAATACGATATTTGTATCGTAGGCTCTGGTGCAGGTGGCGGTATGGCCGCGCATATACTTTCGCAGGAAGGTTTTAAAATTGCCCTACTGGAGGCAGGTCCGGATTTTGACCCGGCAAACGAAGAACAGCGCACACAGCTTAAATGGTCATACGAGTCTCCGCGTCGAGGTGCTTCTACCACGAGGCCCTTTGGTGATTTTGATATGGCCTATGGCGGCTGGGAACTGGATGGGGAACCCTACACCCAGGGCCCTGGTACTCAATTTGATTGGTTCCGCTCCCGTATGGTGGGTGGAAGGACAAACCATTGGGGCCGTATTTCCCTGCGTTTTGGTCCTCTAGATTTCAAGCGAAAGGATTTTGATGGCCAGGGCGATAACTGGCCTATTGCCTATGAGGATGTAAAACCTTACTATGATAAGGTAGATCAGGCCATTGGTGTTTTTGGTACTAAGGAAAATATACCCAACGAGCCCGATGGTTATTTTTTACCACCCCCAAAGCCCAGATTGCATGAGCTTTATTTAAAGCAGGCTACCGGAAAGGCAAATATCCCGATGATCCCTTCGCGGCTTTCCATCTTGACGCGTACTGTAAATAAGGACCGTGGTGCCTGTTTTTTCTGTAATCAGTGCTCTCGCTCATGTTCTGTTTATGGAGATTTCTCTTCTTCTTCTGTTTTGGTGAATCCAGCCCTTAAAACCGGCAACGTTGACCTTTTCGTTAATGCCATGGTGCGTGAAGTAACTACTGACAATAACGGGAAAGCTACAGGTGTATCCTACATTAATAAGGTGGATAAGCAGGATTATGAGATTAAGGCAAAGGTGGTTATCTTGGCCGCAAGTGCCTGTAGCTCTGCTAGAATATTATTGAATTCAAAATCTGAGCAGCACCCTAATGGCCTGGCAAATTCCAGTGATGTAGTGGGAAAATACCTACATGATTCAACCGGTTCTTCAAGAATGGGTATAATCCCAAGTTTGATGGATAGAAAACGGTATAATGAAGATGGTGTGGGTGGCATGCACATGTACACGCCATGGTGGCTCAATGACAATAAAAGTCTTGGCTTTACGCGTGGTTATCATATTGAGTATTGGGGTGGGATGAGTATGCCCGCTTACGGGTTTGGCTTCGGTGTTGATCAACTTAACGGTTTGGTACCGGATAAAGACGGAAATACCAAAAAAGCCGGTGGTTATGGTCTTGGTTTTAAAGAGGATGTAAGCCGTTTTTATGGTGCGGCCGTAGGTATGGCCGGTAGGGGAGAGAGTATCCCCCGCATCACTAATTTTTGCGAGATTGACCCCAATACAGTTGATAAATACGGCATACCTGTGCTGCGCTTTCATTACCAATGGTCTGACGCTGAAAGGAAACAGGCACGGCACATGAATGATACTTTTGAAGAAATACTTGATTCAATGGGAGCAATAGCAATGGGTGAAAAACCCGGTAAAGATCAGGATTATGGATTGGAAAACCCCGGCAGAATTATTCACGAAGTAGGAACGGTGCGTATGGGTGATAATCCCAAAACATCCGTCCTCAATAAATATAACCAGGCACACGATGTGCCAAACCTTTTTGTAATGGATGGTGGTGCCTTTGTTTCGCAAGCCGATAAAAATCCGACCTGGACGATACTTGCATTGGCATGGAGAGCTTCTGACTATTTGAGCAAGGAGCTTAAAAGTATGAATATCTAATTTTAAAAAATCAATAGTTATGGATAGAAGGGAAACGATAAAAACATTGGTTGTAGGTGGGATAGGTTCCAGTTTTTTGCTTACCGCTTGCGCTGAGGACAGCCCAACACCTGTTTTAGATAAAAAGAAACTTGATACTGAAGGCTATGGCCGCACGCCCGTAGAGGAGGCACATGATGAGGAGCTGATGGGCGAAACTTTTTTTACCGACGATGAGATGAAAACCATCGCTATCCTAAGCGATATCATTATTCCTGCAGATGATACTTCAGGCTCTGCAACTGATGCCGGGGTCCCTGATTTTATAGAATTCATAAGTAAAGATATGCCTGGGCACCAGACTCCCTTGCGCGGCGGTATCTCTTGGCTTAATCATGAGAGCAATAGGAGAAACAATAAAGTATTTAACGATATTTCAAAAGATAAGCAGATCGCCATCGTGGATGATATCGCCTATCCCAATGATGTAAAACCGCATTTTATTCAGGGCGCTACCTTTTTTAGCCGCATCAGAAATCTTGTTGCCACTGGCTATTTTACCAGTAAGATTGGTATAAAATACCTCGATTATAAAGGCAATGTTCCTAATGTATGGGATGGTGTTCCCCAGGATGTACTTGATGATCATGGTCTATCCTATAGCCCCGAAATGCTTGAACGCTCCGTAAAGCCAGCAGATCGAGGCAATGTGATGGACTGGACCGGCTATGAGGTTTAGCTATTATTGACAAATTGGCCATTTTAAGAATATAGGTCTATGATATTTGATAGAATATATTTTGACCGAACCAACAGCCGATTTAATTTGATCATGCTTATGGTGTGGCCTACCAGTATTTTGATCGGTATTTTTCATCCTTTTTCTAGCATTACTGAAGCGCAGTACATGTGGTTAAAGGCTTTGGGTTATTTATTGATGATATTTCAGTTTGGAAAACGATTCATATTACCTAATTATGTGGGCTGGAACAGCTTGGGCATCAACATTAAGATTAGATCTTTTTTGGGAAAGTCTTTCAAATTTGAGGATATTAGATCGGTAAGTCAATCTGATAAAAAACTCCAGCTACGTCAAAAGAATGGAGATTATACAGAATTGGACTTAGCGAAGGTCAAGAAAAAAGATGTTGGTCGGCTGATTGGGATCATTACCGAGCATTCCTAAATTCTTTGATGCTTCATTCAATATCCGTTTTATAATGCTATAATAAGGGTAGCATATGCTTAAAGCGTTTATGAGTCCATAGGTAGTAAGCTGGATCTTCTTTAATTTGATTTTCCACAGCTTTCGCGAAAGCATCCGTAATGATAAAATCTTCAAACTGGTTTGGCTCTGCTGCCAAAATCTCAAAACGGGCACTATAATAACCTCGTGATGTTTTTTTTACTTTTAGGAATATTACCGGTATATCCAAAGATTTGGAGAGCCGTTCCACTCCTGTAAAAAATGGTACTTGATTCCCAAAAAAAGGACTGTAATGTTTTATATGGCTGGCTTTGGGAGATTGATCTGCAATAAAGCCATAAGTAGCGGTAATACCTTCCTTCTGGTGTTTGGCAATTATTTTTGGTGCACGTATGTTTTGAATAAGTTTATTGTTCCACCGAGCCCGGGTTTTATGAACAAGGTCATCAAAGGATTTGTTTTTGATTCTTTTATAAATGCCATATCCTGTATTTTGCAAAAAAAACTGTAATGATCCCAGCCATTCATAACTGGCATAATGCCCAACCATGATCAGCAGGCTCTGCTCTCTTTTTTCGTAAGCTTGGATTAATTCTACATTTTCAAAGACAAAACGTTTACGCATTTCTTTTTCTGAGATTGAGATGGATTTTATCATTTCCAGAAATGTATCGCAAAAATGGCGGTAAAAACGCTTTTCTATAATTCTTTTTTCTGTTTGCGATTTATCAGGGAAGGCAAGATCAAGATTTCGACGCACGGTTTTTTTTCTATAACCTATAACACGGTATACAACCAGACAAATCAGGTCTGAAACTTTGTAAAACAACCAGAAAGGAAGCTTGGAAATGCCCCAAAGCAAGGGGTAAATGCCCCAAAAGAGTACGCGCTGCATGCTGCAAAATTAAAGCAATTATGGGTATATTTGCCGCTTAAATTTTAATTTATGGGTGATATCGATATGGTCACGATCATTGTGATCGCCATTAATGTAATTGTCTCAATGAAGGGGTTTAACGACGCCTCTTTTTTTGAAAAATATAAATTCAACACGGGTGCGGTTAAAAGGGGCGAGCAAATTCGCATCCTGACTTCAGGCTTTCTACATGTGAGCACCTCGCATCTTTTTTTTAATATGCTCACTCTTTATTTCTTCGCTTCACTAGTGGTGGGTCTTTTGGGCACGGTTAATTTTGTGATTATCTACTTGGGCAGCCTGATTTTGGGTAATTTATTGTCGTTTTATTTTCATAAAAATGAAGATTATTATACCGCTGTGGGGGCTAGCGGTGCCGTCTCCGGGATTTTATATTCCGCTATTTTGTTGCAGCCGGGCATGAGCCTTTACATGTTTTTTATACCCATTCCCATTCCGGCATACGTTTTTGGCATCGGGTATCTGTTGTATTCTATCTATGGGATGCGGGCGCAGAATGATAATATAGGGCACGATGCCCATTTTGGTGGGGCTATGGGCGGCTATGTGCTGACTCTTATTATGGCACCGGTGCTTTTTGAAACCAATCTATTGATGGTTGGCTTGCTGGCCATTCCCATTGTTGTGCTTTTTGTACTGAATAAAACGGGTAAAATTGGGTGATATTCCGTTTTCGCAGGAGCGAAATAAAGAGTATTTCAAAATTTACCGAAGTTTTTTAAGATTACTGGCATGTGTCTTGCTTTAGCTTTCGCGAAAACATTTAAAACCAAAAATTATGAGGACATTGATATTAAGCCTTTTTGTATTAAGCGCTACAGCGCTTTTTGCTCAACAGCAATCCAATACTCCGTATGTGAGTGTAACCGGTGAGGGCAAAGTGACCGTGGTGCCTGATGAGGTTACCATTAACCTCGGCGTCAGTACGGAGGCTGATGATGCCAAAACAGCGAAAGAAGAAAATGACAGGGCAATTGATGCGGTAATTAAATACACAAAAAAAATGGGTATCGCCGAAAAAAATGTAAAAACACAGTACGTAAGTTTAAATAAGAGGACGAAGTACGAAGAAAAAAAAGAGTTTTATGCTGCCCAGCAAACGATCAGCATAAAACTGGAAGACCTTGATAAGTATGAGGAAATTATGGCTGGCCTGGTCAAACAAGGCGCAAACACGGTTAATGGTGTCGATTTTTCATCCTCAAAAATGGAAGAATATAAAAAACAGGCACGTGCTGCCGCGGTTAACGATGCCAAGAAAAAAGCTCAGCAATATGCTCAAACGCTTGGTCAATCAATCGGCAGGGCGATCGCGATCACTGAGAATGGTTCTTCAAATTATACCCCGAGGCCTATGATGATGAAAATGGCCACTTCTGAAGATGCTTCAGCGCAAAGTGAGACTTTGGCTCCCGGCGAAATGGATATCAATCAGGAAGTGTCAATCTCTTTTGAACTGAAGTGAGGCCTTGGTCAAAATGAGCCTCAACCGGTTTGGAAAAAATATAAGCTTAAATTAAGTTGATTAACCGGTCACTTTAAATATCCTGAGGACAACCGAAAGGGCTTATAATTCTTTTTTATAGGTCCTTCTACGTTTGTGAAGTTTGTGCTCGTAGTTTTTCCAGAGCTGCTGGATAGCCTTGTTGTCCTCCAGCTCAGGATTAGTCTCTACCTCTGTGATGCCATTTTGGTTAAAAAGTGTCTGCATTTCCTGAAAAATAACCGCCGTGACGCCCTTACCCTGATATTCTGGGTCTATCCCAATAAGATAAAATGCCGCTTTATTGTTCTTTTTGCGCGCTTTTAAAAGGTGGTAGAAACCAAAGGGGAATAGGCTTCCGTTAGCCTTCTTAAGTGCTTCATTAAAGGAGGGCATGATGATTGAGAAAGCGATGAGCTTGCCGTCGCCATCCTCAATACATTTAATGTAATTGGGATTGATGAACTTTATATATTTTTCCTTATAATGGTCAATCTGGTATTGCTGTATGGGAACAAAAGTACTCAGATTATCGTAGGTTTTGTTGAGCAGCCCAAACATATCATCCACGTAAGGTAGAATTTCCTTGCTTTTGGTAAAGTGTACTACCTTGAGTTTATAGCGCTCCCGGATGATGCTGGCAAATTTTGCCACTTTCTCTGGGGAGGTGCCAGCAGGTGGAATTTTTATGGTAAACTCCACCCATTCTGCGGCTTTCTCAAAGCCCAGTTTTTCGAAATGATCTTTATAATAAGGATAATTATAGGAGGTGATCATAGTGTTGAGGTATTCAAAACCTTCTATAAGCACACCGGCACGTTCCATATTACTGAAGCCTACGGGGCCCTCTGCAAATGTCAGGTTGTTATCACGGCCTATTTCCATAATTTTGTCCAACAAAACTTTGGTAACTTCCAGGTCATCAACTACGTCAAGCCAGCCAAAGCGCATTTTGGGCTTTCCCTGCTCATTGATCTCGATGTCATTGATAATGGCAGCAATTCGGCCTACAGGCCTTCCCTCGTCATAGGCCATAAAAAACCAGGCTTTTGCGTTTCTGAAAACCGGGTTTATAGATTTATCCAGGCTTTCCAGTTCATCATTGGTAAGTGGGGGCACCCAATTTTTTTCATCTTTGTAAATATCAAAGGGAAATTTGACAAATGCCTTCATCTCCTTCTTCGAGCTCATTTCCTTGATCGTGATCATCTTCCTAGTTCGCTATCTTTATTCTAATTTTTATTCTATGTCCCCCGGTATTTCCTCATCGACTGTGTGCCTATCCAGTCTATAGGATACGCCCAGCCCCAGTTGTAATCGTTGTGGTGTGTCCTTAAAATTAACGAGGGCGTTTACATCGACCTGAAGATCTTTGGTCAACAGGTAGGCCCCCCCAAATCTAAACAGGTCATCAGCGTAGATATCGCTCTTGAGGAACTGAAACTCCACAAAACCAGCAATCTTTGAGTTAAACGAGTGAGTGAGCGTGCTGATGAGGGCATACGTGGGAAAATCGGTCATTAGCTGGTCTGCAATAATATTGTTTACCCAGACAAAAGGTCCCCAGTTATTCTGTGATATTACGGCCACTTTTGGCGAAAGTCCAGACTGTGAACTTGGCAGGAACGGATTATTGTTTTTATAAATGTAATTGGTGCCAATGTAGAGAGAAACAGCTGGGATCAATATTTTCCATTTAAAGCGGTGATTGGCCCGGTAACTATAGAGGTTGATCTCCTCCTTGGCATTTTTGTAGGGATCATATACAAGATATTTGGCACCAAGGGTCACAATAGGAAATCCACTCTGTTTATAGCTTGAGGCACTACCCGCGGTGGGTGTAACCTCTTGGCTGAGGTAGGTGCCGCTGAGGCTCACTTCAAATTGTTCTTGCCACAAACCCGCCCTAAAATTGAAATCTAGGCCTTTTCCTATTATATCAGTATAAAGCAGATTGTGCGATTGTTTTTCATAAAATCCACCTATTTCTGCCTGATAGACCCCCGTCCCCACAGAAAATGCCCCTTGACTCTGGCCGGGCCGGTTTGAGTTTAAGGTTTCTGTATATTGCGCCCGAAGCTGTGTTGCCAGCAGACTTAGCAAACAGCCAAGGAATATTGATTTAGGGGACATGCGCTTATTTTTTGATTAAATGGCCCATTCGCGACGGACTATCAGACAAACATACTGTAAAAAAAAAACATAGCCTAGCCTGCGGCTGCTTACCCCACGCTTAATTTTATTTTTAAACTTTGGATTTATACTATTTTTATGGTCTGCCTAATTTTGATAACTTAATTTTGCATTTTAAAGCTTGGTTATGGCACTTTTAAGAACATTATTGATCATCCTGCTCATCTTTTTTGGGTTGCGTATTTTATTCAGGGTGCTGAAGCCTTATATTATGCGTTATGTGGCCAAAAAGGCTGGTCAAAAATTTGAACAGATGGCAGACCGTTATAAAACGCGTACCTCACCACAGGAGCCCGAAGGTAAGACCACGATCATCAAAGAGCCCCATCAATCGGAATCTTCAAAGAAAACAGTGGGTGAATATATCGATTACGAAGAAATTGACTAATTTTCGGCCGCTGAACCAGACCGATATTTATGGCATTTCCCTATAAAAAGGTACTTCCGCATTGCATCGCGGTAGTAGTTTTCATTATCATTTCCCTAATTTATTTTAGCCCTGTCATGCAGGGTAAAAAACTCTTCCAGAGCGATATCATGCAATATCGTGGTATGGCCAGGGAGCTTATGCATTCGCGGCAGCAGACGGGCAAGGAGATTTACTGGACAGATGATGCTTTTGCTGGTATGCCCACTTATCAATTGGGTGTAAAATATCCCAATAACTGGATTAAAAGCTTAGATCTTAGCATTCGTTTTTTACCACGCCCTGCCGATTATCTTTTCCTTTATTTTATAGGATTTTATATTTTATTGCTGGTATTGAAACTCGATTGGCGCTACGCCGGTATAGGGGCGCTTGCCTTTGGTTTTTCTACCTATCTCATTGTTATTTTGGGCGTGGGCCATAATGCCAAAGCCCATGCAATTGCCTATATGCCGCTGGTTTTAAGTGGAATTTTACTGGTTTTTAGACGAAAATACATCTGGGGCTTCATCCTTACAGCGATTGCAATGGGATTAGAACTGGTGGCAAATCATGTGCAAATGACCTATTATCTACTGCTTTTGACCGTAATTTTGGGCATCGTTTATTTTATTGATGCCTTACGGCGAAAGGAGCTAGTACATTATTTCAAATGCCTCGGTATTCTGGCGGTTGCCGTATTGCTTGCGGTAGGTTCAAACGCGACCAATCTCATGGCCACAAAAGAATATGGCAACTTCAGCACTCGTGGCACAAGTGCCCTTACCATCAATCCCGATGGAACGCCCAAAGAGGATATTAATGGTCTGGATAAGGCATATATCAACCAGTATTCCTACGGTATTGGTGAAACACTTGATCTATTTGTCGCCGGGCTTTTTGGTGGCTCAAATTCAGAACCTTACAATAAAGATAGTGCAGTTACTGATTTTCTGCTAAAACAAAATGTACCACCTGCACAGGTTGAAAATGTTTTTCATCAATTTGGCCTTTATTATTGGGGGGCACAGCCTAGTGTTGCAGGGCCAGCCTATATTGGTGCGGTAATCATTTTCCTTTTTGTTCTCGGTCTGTTTTTGGTAAAGGGCCGATTAAAATGGTGGCTGGTTGCTGGCACTATTTTATCGCTCTTGCTGAGTTATGGCGGCAATCTCTCCTGGTTTACTGATCTTTGGATCGATTACGTGCCTCTTTACGATAAATTTAGGGCGGTATCTTCCATACAAGTTCTGACCGAACTTTGTATTCCCGTGCTTGCCATTTTTGGCCTTATGCGCGTCCTGCAGCGTTTTGATGAGGTAGATATGAGGTTAAAAGCCCTGAAATATACAACCCTTATAACAGGAGGGCTAGCGCTGATACTCTTACTTTTTAAAGGGGTCTTTTTTAAGTTTGCCGGGGCTAACGATGCTCTGTTTATAGAAAAAATAGGCTTGGATTTTATTGAGGCCGTACGTGATGATCGTAGGGCGCTTTATGTGGCAGATACGATCAAAACTTTAATCCTTGTGCTGTTGAGCGCAGGCTTAATCTGGGCTTATTTAAAGAAAAAACTCAACGAAAATTGGGTGCTCCTAGGTTTTGCCATTCTGGTCCTTTTTGACCTTGTTCAAGTAGATAAAAGGTATGTAAATACTGAAAATTTTGTTTCGGCACGTCAGGTGGAGCAGCCTTTTCAGCCCACTCCGGCAGATCAACAAATCCTTAAGGACACGACGCGCTACCGCGTTTTTGAGCAGAGCGTGGGGCTCAATGGCGCCAGGACCAGTTATTTTCACAATAGTATTGGCGGTTATCATGGTGCAAAACCAGGCCGTCTGGCCGATCTGGCAGATTTTTATTTGTATAAAGGTAATCCTGCACCGCTCAACCTGCTCAATGTAAAGTATGTGATAGGTCAGGATAAAGAAGGTAAAGACGTAGTGCAGCAAAACCCCGCGGCGGATGGAAATGCCTGGTTTGTACAGAATGCCGTGATAGTGCCTGATGATGATGCTGAAATTTTAAAACTGGATAGCCTTAATACCAAACAGACTGCCATCGTAAATGCAGAATTTACGAATCTGCTGCCGAAAAAAATATTCCCTGAAAATCCTTCTGCCAGTATAAAACTAACGAAGCATAAACCTGAATATTTAAAATATGAGAGCCAGAGCGATGCCCAACAATTGGCTGTTTTTAGTGAAGTTTATTATCCCTGGGGATGGAATGCGTATCTGGATGGGAATAAGGTTGATTATTTTAGGGCAGATTATATCCTGCGCGCGATGATGGTTCCCGCGGGAAAACATGTGATTGAGTTTAAGTTTGAGCCACAGGTGATCAAAACCGGAAGCACCATCAGCCTGGCGAGTAATATTATCCTTATTTTGGTCATTTTGGGCGGATTATTTGTTTCGTTTAGAGCCCGTGACTTCCATAAAGCAAACTCGGAGTCAAACAAAGAAATCTAAAAATATCGCTAAATTCTCGTGATTTTTTGGCGTTAAAAGGCCGAGAATATCTCACATAAAATTCTAAATGTAAGCCCTTCTTGTATGTTGCTAATTGCTTCCGGGATTAAAGGGCTTTTCAAACATTTGATTTCCTTTGAAAAAAGTGCTCATCATCACATATTATTGGCCGCCTGCAGGAGGACCTGGTGTACAGCGATGGCTCAAATTTGTAACCTATTTAAGGGATTTTGGGATAGAACCGGTGATGTATGTCCCCAAAAATCCGCAGTATCCCATTAAAGATGATTCTCTGGTCGCAGAAATCCCCAATGGGATTGAAATCCTGAGAAAAAAGATTACTGAACCCTACACATGGGCAAGGCTATTTTCAAAAAAAAGCACCGCGACCATAAGTTCGGGTATTATTGACGCACCTGCAAAGCAAAGTCTGCTTCAACAGTTATTATTATACATACGCGGTAATTTTTTTATTCCCGATGCGCGCAAATTTTGGATAAAGCCGTCCGTGCGGTTTTTATTGAAGTACCTAAAAAGAAATTCAGTAGATGCGATTATAACTACTGGTCCGCCCCATAGTTTGCATTTAATCGGGCTTGAGCTCAAGGCGAAAACAGGGTTTCCCTGGATCGCAGATTTTAGAGATCCTTGGACAGATATAGGCTACCACGACAAACTAAAATTGACCAAAGTCTCCCGAAAAAAACATCTTTCGCTAGAGCGAAAAGTCTTAAAAGCGGCAGATCATATCCTAACGACAAGCCCAACCACCAAAGCGGATTTTCAAAAACTAACGACCAGACCCATAACCTGTATTACTAATGGTTTTGAGAAAATGGATACGCCGTCCGTTGCTCTGGATAAAGCTTTTACGCTTTCGCACATCGGTTCCTTATTGGCAGACCGTAATCCGCAGGTATTATGGGAGGTGTTGAGCGAACTAAAAAATGAGGTGGATTCCTTTGGCACAGATCTCAAAATCCGACTGGCTGGAAAGGTAAGTTCTGCAGTGATTGATTCCATCAAGGCAAACGGGCTAAGTGCAAATTTGGAATTATTGGGTTACGTAAATCATCAAAAGGCGCTTAATTTGCAGCGTACTGCCCAGATTTTATTGCTTATTGAGATTAATACACCAGAAACCCGCGCTATTATTCCGGGAAAAGTTTTTGAATATCTTGCGGCCCAACGGCCTATTTTGGGAATAGGTCCTGAAGGGGCTGATTTTTTCCAGATTGTTGAGCTTTCAAAATCAGGGTTTTGTTTCGATTATAATCAGAAAAAAGCCGTAAAGCAGCAGCTGAAAGATTGGTATACTGCTTATAAGAAGACGGGTATTCCACCAAATAAGTCGGATATTTCTGAATATTCAAGAAAAAACCTGACCGGCAGATTAGCTGTGGTTATTGACGAAATGCTTGCTAACAATAAAAAGGAAAGCTGAATAATGATCAATATGTAATAGAGATTTGACAAAAAAAAAGCTGATATATGCTAGTGCGCACACGGAGCAAATCAACATCGTTATTTTTAACTATCAATCAAAAATTATCAATTTTAGATTTGGTTTAGAACTGGATGGATGCCTTCTCCAATTCGGCTACATTCCGCAGGTAGATCAATAATTAACCTCCAACCTTTATATGGGCGTTGTCGCTTCGCAGTCTTTTAAAAATATGCTGACCACCTATGTGGGTTTCGGGATAGGTGCGGTTAATACGCTGGTACTTTACGTCAATTTTTTGAGTCAGGAATATTATGGGCTCGTGGGCTTTTTGCTGAGTACGGCCACGATTCTTATGCCCATCATGGCCTTTGGAGTGCACAATACTTTAATTAAATTTTATTCTAAATATAAAGGGAAGCAACAGGATGGTTTTCTGATACTGATGCTGGGGCTTCCCTTTGTGATCATTATTCCTGGATTATTGGGCACAGTTTTAGGCTATTCCTATATAGTTCAATTTTTAACCTCAGAAAATCCTATTGTAGCACCTTATATTCCTTATATATTTATAATTGGCTTAGCCCTGGCCTATTTTGAAATTTTTTATGCTTGGGCAAAGGTACAGTTGCGCAGCGTTTTTGGTAATTTCATGAATGAGGTCTTTCACCGGCTAGGGGTTATGGTACTGCTATTATTGGTTTACTTTAAAATGTTGACCATGCACCAGTTTATTGCCGGCCTCTGTGTAGTCTATATACTGCGCATGTTTATCATGATGTGGCACGCTTTTAAGCTTCACCGGCCTCATTTTATCTGGAAAATACCCAAAGAGCTGAGCGCGATTGTAAAATATAGTGCGCTTATCATCGTGGCAGGCTCGATTGCGGTGATGATACTGGAGATCGATATGTTTATGATCGGGAAGATGGTGCCTATCGAAAACGTAGCCTATTATTCTGTGGCGATATATATTGCCGCTGTAATTGCTGTCCCCTCAAGAGCGATGCACCAAATAACCTATCCACTTACGGCAACGCTTCTCAACACACGCAATTGGCCTGAATTGAGGGTACTCTATAGAAAGAGTTCATTAACTTTATTTATAATCTCTGGACTTATTTTTGTCTTGATTATCTGTAATATCAAAGAACTTTATCTGTTGCTCAAACCGGATTACGCGAACGGTCTAGCCGTTGTTTTATTGATTTCTGCCGCAAAACTGCTCGATAATCTGATGGGGAACAACAACGCTATCATTTATAACAGCGATTATTATCGACTTGTGCTGGTTCTGGGTGTTTTTCTTGTGATTATTGCCATTGCGCTCAATCTGTATTTTATCCCTATTTTAGGCATCAACGGTGCGGCGATAGCAACCTTTATCGCCTCGGTGGGATATGGGGCTTCAAAAATTCTACTGGTTTATAAAAAATTTAAAATGCAGCCATTCACCCAAAAAACGGGTATTGTAGGTTTGATTTTGTTCGTTCTTATTTTAGGTTTTTATTTTTGGGATTTTGGCTTTTACCCATTAGTGAGCATTGCCCTAAAATCAGGCATTATCACGGGAATCTATGTATTTACTATTTTCCTGATAAAACCTTCGGAAGAAATTGGTGAACTTATCGATCGGTATATTTTATTCAAAAAGGTTTAATGGAATGGCATCAAGTTCTTTAACCAAAATTTTTTCGAACTGAGAAACAATAAAAATCCCGTGCAGATCAACGCAAACACCAACTTAAAAACAACCTCATTTAATTATTGCCCCTACTTCGAGAAACAGTAGTTGATCGAGAACTTCTTGATGTCCTGCTGGTCACCGGACTCGTTGTTCGTGTATTTGAAGTTCTTCTTACCTGTGTATTTTGTGGTATAGAGCGGCTTACACTACGCTGCGGAGTAGCAACAGTTTTGGCCCTATTGACCGCAGGACTTGATGATCGTACACTTGAGTTACTACTTGAATTGTTTGATACTCTTGGCAAATTTCTCTGAACTACCCTGTTGTTTTGGGTAGATATACTGCTTGTGGTCCTATGAGCGGTGGTGCTGTTTCTTACCGGTGCCGCCTGTTGGGGTGCTTGGTAAGAACGTGAGGTCTGATTGCTACTACCATTATCGCGTGTAACTGTTGCAGTGCGTGCGGTAACGCTGCGGTTTGCCCCTGATGAGGTAGTGCGCGCAGTACGACTTACTGCATTACTTCTAGTAATTTCACGTGCCTGTGCATATGAACCACTACGGCCGCTATTGTGCGCAATTTGTCCCTGAGGCCTTTTAAAGTCGTGATAAGCATTGGCATACCCGTCACGATAACCCTGACGGTAGTGGTCGCGGTGGTAGTTGTAGCTGTAACGTGTAGGGTGGTAATATCTGCGGTAAGGATTGGTGTAAACCAGACAACGATCCATATAGGGGCGGTAAAAATAATTAGCATAATAACCAGGATTAAGGTTGCGGTTATAATTATTTATGTAGCCTCTATTGTATGCAAAATTTCCACCTCTGTAAAAAATAGAGAGCCCACCTATACGAGCCAAAAGCTCATTATCATAGTTAAGGTAGATAGAGCCCGCCTGGATAATGCGACCCCAATTATCGTAATAGACAGGCACATTACCTATCTGAATCACAGCACCATATTGATCATATTGTACAAAGGCATCATAATCAAAACCCGAGTTATAACTGATGTTTGCGGGACCGGTGTTTAGGTTGATATTGAGACTGGTGATTACCTGTGGTACTACAAAATCAAATTCTCCATCCGGATAGACCGAAAACTCTATACCACCCTCCATAAAAATGTAGCGTTGACCATTATAGTAGTCTAAACTGGAGTTGGACACTGTCTCCCGATTTGCATGGATCGCCGATGTACCCGTGACCAATGCTATAAAAATGTAGATGAACGTTTTCATGAGCTGTAAATTTAAAAGTTTATAATGTTTAAAACTTTTGGTTAACTCAGTATATCCAAGCACCGTGCCAAAAATGAAATCGTTTGAGACTTGAGAATGCTACCAATGTAACATCTGCATGCCTATAACGTCCTATAGGCAGCATTAAAAATCAAAACCATGATAGTTAGGGAAGACAGAAACTTGCTGGTCGTTACACATCTGTGCCAGCTAATAAACCTATTTACAGGAATTGGTGGCCTAATTGTGCCGCTTATCATTTGGCTTACACAGAAAGATCAAATCTGGGGCATGGACGAGCACGGCAAAGCGATCGTTAATTTTCAGATCAGTTTGTTGATCTATTCACTGATATGCATCCCATTGATGCTGCTTTGTGGGCTGGGGCTTGTAGGCCTTATTCTTATAGGTGTTGTTGCCATTGTACTGCCCATTATTAATGCCATTAGGGCATCTAACGGGGAAAGTCCACAATATCCTTTGACACTAAATTTGATCCAATAAATTTAGTATGTTTTAGGTAATGTGATTGGGTTATTCCGCTTTCGCGAAAGCGGTAAGGCACAACATCCGGTCACCCGCTAAATATTAGAAGGCATTGAGGCTTTATCTTTAATTTCCTGGCGCTTTTAAATAATAAATGAATAAAAAAACCTTCCCAAGGGAAGGTTTTAAAAAAAGGGTCAATATTTCTAAATATTGTCTAGCGGTCGTTAACCGTAAAATCAGGATACGCATTAGTGCCATGCTCGTGATAATCGAGTCCTTCGATCTCTTCTTTTTCACTAACCCGCAAGCCCATGGTCCTTTTAAGTATGTATAATATTATAAAAGCCATCCCGGCAGACCAAAGGCCTATACTGACTACACCTATTGCCTGTACGCCCAATTGACCAAAACCTCCGCCGTAGAAAAGACCGCCATCTTTGGCAAATAGACCTACAAGTAGAGTGCCCACGGCACCGGCAACACCGTGCACAGATACTGCACCTACAGGATCGTCAATTTTAAGTGTTTTGTCAATGAATTCTATTGAGAATACAACAACTATCCCAGCGACTGCCCCGATGATGGCGGCACCTTCAGGACTTACAGCGGCACATCCCGCAGTGATGCCCACAAGGCCTGCCAGTGCTCCGTTCAAGGTCATTGAAAGATCAGGCTTACCGTAACGTATCCAAGTGACAAACAGCGCAAAAAGGGCTCCAGCGGCACCGGCCAGATTAGTAGTGATTACCACCCCTGCAACATTGTTTGCATGCTCGCCAGAGATGGCAAGTTCTGAACCGGGGTTAAAGCCAAACCAGCCCAACCAGAGGATGAATACACCCAAAGCCCCATACATCATGTTATGACCGGGAATAGCATTGGCCTTTCCCTTGGTGTACTTCCCAATTCGGGGGCCTATTAGAGCGGCTGCAACCAGACCAGCCCATCCTCCTACAGAATGTACTACGGTAGAACCGGCAAAATCTATAAAGCCCAATTGGGTGAGCCAGCCGTCACCTTGCCAGACCCAGTGACCAGATATAGGGTAAATAATGGTTGTCATCAAGAGCGAGAAAATAAGATAGGCTGCAAATTTGGTTCGCTCAGCTATCGCGCCAGAAACTATAGTGGCTGCAGTTGCGCAAAAAACAGTTTGGAAAAATAAATTATGCATATTTTCAGGATCATCAAAAAACAGTGAAGGCTGCCCGATAAAGGTACCTATATCATCCCCATACATTATTGTGTAACCTATGATCCAGAAGGCGAGGGAACCAATGACAAGGTCCATCAGGTTTTTCATGATAATGTTGATAGTGTTCTTAGATCTTGTAAACCCGGCCTCTACCAAGGTAAATCCGGCTTGCATAAAAAACACAAAGATCCCCGTAATGACGATCCACATTAAATCCAGTACTGCGTTAGTATCCATATTAAATAATTTTAGGTGTTAAGGTTATATGTTTAGTTGATGGTCTCGTTGCCCTTGTTGCCGGTTCGAATGCGGTAGGCCTCTTTCACATCAGAGACAAATATTTTTCCGTCCCCAACTTCTCCGGTACGGCCAGCAGTAAGGATCGCATCGATCGCAGCCTGCTCAAAATCATCGTTAACCACTATGGAGAGGTATCTGCGCTGTATATCGCTGGTGCTATAGGAAACACCGCGATAAACAGCACTTTCCTTTTCATTACCCAGCCCGGTCACGTCCCAATAGGAGAAAAAATTGACTCCTTTGTCGTGAAGGGCCTTTTTAACCGCCGAAAATTTTGATTTGCGAATGATCGCTTCTATTTTTTTCATATTAAATAAAGGGTTATTGATTATTAAAAGGAGTAAACGGCTGCCAATAGGAACGAAGAAACGCTTTTCTGTCCATTAAGGTCCTGGTCAAAAAAAGCATCCTCACTAGCAGTATCTAAACGCAGTTCTGGAATAAAGGTCAAAGGGCCAACTATTGCATTTGCTGAAAGGGTAACGGCAAAGACATTGGCGTCACCGTCATCATAAAAGTTGGGGTTCCCAATTTGATCAATGGCGCCAAACTCGCCAAACTCGCTAAAGTATTCTGGACGTATACCTAGTTTAAAGGTTTCACTCAGGGCATATTGCGCATAAAGAGCCACGCCGTAAAAACCGCTGTTGTCATAACCAGCACCATCGGGGTAAGCGGTAGTATTGTAGGTAGCGTTGAGACCCAGATAAAATGCATCAGTAAGATTATAGCCAGTGGTGAGGTCGACCTGAAAAGTATCCCCAAGGTTTTCAGAAGCATCCAAATCCTCATAATCACCGTCCTGATCGCCATAAAGGAAGTTGAGGTAGGTGCTGCCCCCCTCTGTAGAATATCCCAATTGCGCGCCAAAGCTATAGCTGCCAAAGGGATTGTATTCGGTAAAATCTGTAGGGTTCATAACAGCGAGCATTGCGCTCCAGTTATCATCAAGGGTAAAGTCTGCCTTTAAGCCCGTGTGTGAAAAAGGGCCATAAGAGAACATATAAGAGGTAGAATAATTGAAGTTGGCCGTTGGCGAAATGACTTCATAACCCAAATAAGTATTCCAGTTGCCAAAGGTGAGCTTCACCTTATCGGAAACGTTCCAATAAACATAAAGTTGGTTAACGATACTACTGCTTCCGCTTGAATTAAAAACGGCATCCTCACCACGTGGGCCAAAAACAAGATCTGCCACAGCACCTACGCTGCCTTTTTCATAACTCAGTACGGCATTTGCCATGCCCAAGGCAAAGCCAGGACGGTTGGCAAATGAGCTTCCGGGAGCTACAAATTCGTCGCCACCTGGAGTCGTCGCCTTATTTAAAGAATTGATATTTACCCTGTAATAGGCATCTATAGATCCAGAGAGGGTGAAACCCTCAAGCCACGCGGGCATCTCGTTTTCTTGTGCAAATAATACAGGCCCAAAAAGTAGGGCCATGGCTAAGATAATTTTTTTCATATGAAAAATGGTTAATTGGTGAATGGCTAAACTAAGAAATATTTAGATTGACCCCAAAAATTTAGGGGGTACTCCACTATTTTTATATATAATGTAGAATACACCCCCAAATTTTCTGAGGTCAATATTTGAAAACGTTATAAAAAATATAAAATTACCATATTCTGAATATTATGGCTTTTAATCTTGTGTAACCATTATAATTTGTGCTAAAAAAACACTGATTTTTAAGGAATATGAATTGCTTTCTTCTTAAGCCATCTTAAATCAAGGTTTAATTTGAATTTTGGTGTTGGCAAATTCTCATTTTAACCCCTACTTAAATCTGCATTTAATATTATTTGGACACATTTTTATAAAATATGGAATAATAAAAATGAAATCTCAATTAATTATTTTGCTTCTTAATTATTGAATAATTTTAGGATTGGATTTTTTAATAAAAGCAAGTAAATATGATTAGGGAGCAAGGTTTATATTCCCCCGAGTTTGAACATGAAAACTGCGGTGCGGGATTCATTTGTAGCTTAGAGGGTAAAAAGTCAAATGATATCATCCATAATGCCCTGGAGATTCTGGAAAAACTGGAGCATCGTGGTGCGGTAAGCAGTGATGGCAAGACCGGTGATGGTGCTGGCATACTTATAGATATACCACACGACTTTTTTGTTGAGCAATGCGATTTTGTTCTTCCAGAGGCAAGGCAGTATGCCATGGGGAATGTTTTTTTTCCCCGAAAGGAGAATCAACGCCAATATTGTAAAAGGATATTTGAGGAACAGATCGCCGAAAAAGGCCTAAAGCTTTTGGGCTGGCGTAAGGTGCCTGTTGATTCTGGATTTCTGGGAGCCATTGCAGCAGATGTAGAACCTTTTACAGAACAGATCTTCATCGGGAAGCCAGATGAAGGGATGGATGACCATAAGTTTCAAGTAAAGCTTTTTGCTGCGCGCAAGGTAACCGAGCATACTATATTAAATAGCAAACTTTCTGAACGGACCTATTTCTATCTGTCCAGCCTTTCTACCAAAACATTGATCTTTAAAGGCCTTTTAATGCCTGAGGATATTAAATTTTACTACAAAGATCTTTTGGACCAAAAATTAACGACGCGCCTGGCCCTCGTTCACCAGCGTTTCTCAACAAATACATTCCCTACCTGGGATCTCGCGCAACCTTTCCGTTACATGTGCCACAATGGGGAGATCAATACACTACGTGGAAATATACGCCGTATGCGCAGCCGCGAGGAACTGTTACAAAGTGACCTTTTTGATGACGATATGAGGGAACTTTTCCCTATTATCCTAAAAGGAAAGTCTGATTCGGCCTCAATGGATATGGTCGTTGAGCTCTTGCTGATGTCGGGTCGTTCCCTGCCTGAGATCATGATGATGCTTGTGCCCGAAGCCTGGGAGAAGCACCAGGATATGTCACCAGGCAAAAAGGCCTTTTATGAGTTTAATAGTTGTATCATGGAGCCATGGGACGGCCCCGCCTCGATCCCATTTACAGATGGCGACTATATTGGGGCCGTGCTCGATAGGAATGGATTAAGGCCTTCCAGATATTCCGTGACAAAAAATGGTTATGTGATTATGTCATCCGAAACCGGAGTACTTAATATAGATCCAGCAAATATTACGCAGCATGGTCGCCTGGAACCTGGGCGCATGTTTCTCGTGGACATGCAGGAGGGACGCATTATAAATGATGCGGAGATTAAGGAAAAGATTGTTTCTAAAAAACCATATGCACAATGGCTTGATGAAAACAGGGTGCATCTGCGCGACATTCCCTATCGTGATGATGAGGTGATTTTTGATAGTACGCCCATTCATTTAAGAAAGAATATCTTTGGTTATACACTGGAAGATGTTAATACCATTGTATTACCAATGGCAGGTAAGGCAAAAGAGCCGTTGGGATCTATGGGCACCGATACACCTTTGGCCGTTTTTTCTGATAGGCCCCAATTACTCTACAATTACTTTAAACAGCTTTTTGCACAGGTGACCAATCCACCATTAGACGGAATACGGGAAGAATTGATCACTGATCTAAGTCTTACCTTGGGCGGTGACGTGAACTTGATGAACATCACACCTGATTATTGTAAAAAAATCCTCATCCAGAATCCGGTAATTTCCAAAGAGGACCTTGATAAGATCAAAAATTTTGATAATGATGACTTTAGGGTTACTACGATCCCCATGCTTTACGAGGTTGATAAAGGGCTCAATGGGCTAGAGGAAGCATTAGAAAATATAATAGACCTTGCCTCAAAGTCTATAGATGCCGGCAATACCATTCTCATCCTTTCGGACCGGGGCACAAGTGAGACCATGGCGCCTGTTCCGGCGCTGTTGGCTTGTTCATATTTAAATAGCGGGCTTTTTAAATCTGGACAGCGCTCAAAGATGAGTTTTATCATAGAGTCGGCAGAACCTAGGGAAGTGCACCATTTTGCGTTACTCTTTGGTTATGGTGCCAGTGCGATCAATCCCTATTTGGTCAATGAGATTTTAATGGAGGAACAGGATGCCGGCAATCTGGGAGAAATGTCTTTCGCGGAAGCGGTGAACAACTACAACAAGGCGGTGGGTAAAGGAGTGGTCAAGGTAATGAACAAAATAGGCATCTCCACGCTTAATTCATACCGCGGATCCCAGTTATTTGAAGCTTTGGGACTTAATTCTAAATTGATCGAAAAATATTTCCCCAACACGACAAGCCGTATTGAGGGCATAGGTCTTTATGAAGTGGAGCGTGAGGTCGCAAAACGGCACAAACGCACTTTCAAAACAAGGGATATCGCAGGTAATCTCAATATGGAGATTGGGGGCGATTACCGCTGGAGGCGCAACGGGGAAAAGCATATGTTTAACCCTCTTAGCATTGCAAAACTTCAGGAATCTGTGCGCAACAATAGCACAACAACCTATAAAGAATACGCTGATCTCATCAATGAGCAGTCTAAACAGTTGATGACTATAAGGGGACTTTTTGAGTTTTCTAACTATGATCCCATCCCCATCGAGGAGGTAGAGCCCTGGACTGAAATCGTAAAGCGGTTTAAAACAGGGGCGATGTCTTACGGTTCCATAAGCAAGGAAGCTCATGAAAATCTTGCAGTTGCCATGAATCGTATAGGAGGTAAGAGCAACAGCGGCGAGGGCGGCGAGGATGCGGAACGCTTTTACAAAAGTCCCAATGGCGATTGGCGCAACTCAGCAATTAAGCAGGTTGCCTCAGGCCGTTTTGGAGTTACCAGTAATTATCTAACGAGTGCTGCAGAAATCCAGATTAAGATGGCGCAGGGAGCAAAACCTGGCGAGGGCGGTCAATTACCGGGTGAAAAGGTTAATAAATTCATTGCAAAAACACGAAAAAGTACTCCTTATGTAGGATTGATCTCGCCACCCCCTCATCATGATATTTATTCCATTGAGGATCTGGCACAGTTAATATACGATCTAAAATCAGCAAACCGTTCAGCACGGATCAATGTAAAACTGGTGTCCGAAGTTGGCGTTGGTACGGTTGCTGCCGGTGTTGCTAAAGCTAAGGCAGATACAATACTTATTTCGGGGTACGATGGCGGTACGGGTGCCTCGCCACTTACTTCCCTCCGCCATGCCGGGCTTCCCTGGGAATTGGGGATTGCCGAAGCGCAGCAGACGCTGGTAATGAACAACCTGCGCAGTAGGATTCGCCTGGAATGTGATGGCCAGCTCAAGACTGGGCGCGATGTGGCCATTGCATGCCTGCTTGGCGCGGAAGAATTTGGTTTTTCTACAGCGCCATTGGTTGCTTCTGGCTGTATCATGATGCGTGTGTGCCACCTCAATACCTGTCCTGTAGGGATTGCGACGCAAAATCCCGAACTCCGTAAAAAGTTTAAGGGCAAGCCGGAGCACGTGGTTAATTATATGTATTTTATTGCTGAAGAACTGCGCGGTATTATGGCCCAGCTAGGCTTCAGAACCATTGATGAAATGGTAGGACAAGTACATAAACTTAATCGAAACAAGGCCATCGAGCATTTTAAATCTGCTGGAATCGACCTTTCGCCCATATTGCATAATATCCCCAATCCTGAGGGCGTAGCTGTCTATAATACAGAAATACAGAACCACCATCTCGAAAAATCAATTGATTTTGAAATTATCGAACTGGCGCATACAGCACTTTTCCGTAAGGAAAAAACTGTTCTAGACCTGGAGATTCACAACACTGACCGGGCGGTGGGAGCCATACTAAGCAATGAAATCTCTAAAATCTATGGCGAGCAAGGATTGCCCGATAATACTCTAAAGATCAATTTTAAAGGCTCCGCAGGGCAAAGCTTTGGTGCATTTGCCACGAAAGGGCTCAGTTTAAAAATTGATGGAAACGCCAATGATTATGTGGGCAAGGGTCTTTCAGGTGCACGGCTTATTGTCAAAATCCCGGAGGAATCCACATTTAACGCCAATGAAAATATTATAGTGGGTAATGTGGCCCTTTACGGTGCGACCAGCGGTGAAGCATATTTTAACGGCATTGCCGGAGAGCGCTTTTGTGTAAGAAACAGTGGTGCTCATGCTGTTGCAGAAGGTATTGGAGATCATGGCTGCGAGTATATGACGGGTGGGGTAGCGGTCATCTTGGGCCATACCGGAAGGAATTTTGGTGCGGGTATGAGCGGTGGTATCGCCTATATTTATGATGCGGCGGGCAATTTCCGAAAAAATTGCAATGCCGTGGCGCTGAATCTTGATCCCGTATCCGAAAAGGAGGATAAAGATCAACTTCATGAATTGATCACTAACCATTATAACTACACCCAAAGCCGTCTGGCCCAATATATTTTAGAACACTGGGAAGAAAGCCTTCCCCACTTTATAAAGGTATTGCCGGAAGAGTATCGAAAGGCATTGATCAGACTGGAGGAAGAAGAGAAATTAACCGATTTAACTGAATAGAACAATGGGTAAGACCACAGGATTTTTAGAATACAAAAGAAAGACAGAAGCTTATAAACCAATAGAGGAACGCGTAAAAAAATTTTCGGAGTTTACCATCCCCCTAGAGGAAAAAGAGGTGAAGACGCAAGGTGCGCGTTGTATGGATTGCGGTATTCCATTTTGCCACAGTGGTTGCCCGCTGGGTAATCTAATACCTGATTTTAACGACGCGGTCTACCAGGGCAAATGGGAAGATGCTTCGCGAATTTTGCACGGCACAAACAACTTTCCTGAATTTACAGGCAGACTTTGTCCCGCGCCATGTGAGGAAGCCTGTGTGCTGGGCATTAATGAGGATCCCGTAAGTATCGAAAATATTGAGAAGAATATTGCCGAAAAAGCCTTTGAACTCGATTTGATCAAACCGCAAAAACCTGAAAAGAGAACCGGAAGAAGCGTAGCTGTTATAGGTTCGGGACCAGCCGGTCTTGCAGCTGCACAGCAACTTAACCGTGCAGGTCACAAAGTTATCGTTTATGAACGCGATGAAAAAGTAGGTGGACTCTTACGCTATGGGATCCCCGATTTTAAGATGGAAAAAAGAGTTATTGATCGGCGTGTTGAGGTTTTAGAGGAAGAAGGGATCGAGTTTATTACCAATGCGCATGTTGGGGAAAATGTTTCCATACAGGAAATAAAACAAGAAACAGACGCGATTGTGCTCTGTGGGGGGGCAACACTACGTCGCCATCTGGATATTGAGGGTGCACAACTCACCGGGGTGTATCAGGCCATGGATTTTCTCCCTCAGAATAACCGCCGTGTGGACGGCCTCGTTTATGAAGGCGACGATATCAAAGCGACCGGTAAGCGGGTCATTGTGATTGGCGGTGGTGATACGGGCAGTGATTGTATTGGTACCTCTATACGTCAGGGCGCGAAAAGTGTTCAGAATTTTGAGATTATGGATAAGGGCACCGAAGAACGGCCTGCTCATCAACCATGGCCGTATTGGCCCATGCGGTTACGTACGAGTTCATCTCACAAGGAAGGAGCGGATCGTCATTTTAGTATTTCTACGAAAAAATTCATAGGCGATAAAGATCATAATTTGACCGGTCTTGTAACCGTTGAGGTAGAATGGGTTAATAAACCTGGGGAGAGGCCTCAATTAAAAGAAGTGCCTGGTTCGGAAAAAACCTGGGAGTGCGATATGGTATTGCTTGCACTCGGTTTTACGGGCAGTGAATCCACCATTTCCGATAAACTAAACATAAAAATGGATTCACGCAGCAACATCCAGGCTGATAATCAAAATTATATGACCAATGTACCCGGTGTATTTGCGGCTGGCGATACCCGCAGGGGTCAATCTTTAATCGTTTGGGCCATATCTGAAGGGCGGCAGGCAGCGCACCATATAGATGCTTATCTAATGGGTGCTTCAGATCTTCCTTTAAAAGGGGATGGAGATCTACCGCGGGTGTAGTCTTATAGTATTTAAAAAAATGCTCCTGACCCTATGGATTTATTGTATCTGTAGGGTCTTTTTTATCACTATAAGTTGTTTTTTAGAGATGAATAACTATGAATGGGTTCAATGACACTATGTCTAATCACAGGTGATTCTTCTAAATTTTTGTAGATGAGTACGCAAGGTTTTTTTATCATTTTGCATCTTACAATTGTACAGGGTTTAAGTAGGTTTAATATGAAGAGATGTTTAGTTATTCTTATGAATGCATTAATATGTATTGCATGCTCAGGGTATGATAATGGGATAATACATGAGGTTCAAAAATATAATTTCAAATTGCAATTGGTTTCTATATCTGGTGGCAATAGTAGCAAACCAGCGATTGAAGGAAAGAATATGGAATGGAAAGAATACTATTTGCTTTATCCCTATAGTACTTTTTTACGAAGCCATAACTCGTGATGCGAGTTCTATTATTGAAAACGGCACTTTTATTTCAAAAAAGCTAGATGGAGATAATTTTCTTGTGTTTACATACCTTCAGCACAGTAGGTAGAATATGAAGTAATACAGCGCTAACCAGAGAAAAATAGTCTTAAAAATATAAACTTTAAGGGTTTATTTTTTTGTAGTTTGTATTCCAAAAGATACTTGTTCTAGAAATTAAAAATAGGCTCTGATAACTTAGAAGGTAATTCAAAATCTATTTTGATTTCTGCACATCAATTATTCAACATTACGGGCATTACCAGCATCATTACCTGCTCTCCTTCGTCCTGACCATCAATGGGTGTTAAGATACCGGCACGGTTGGGGAGGGACATTTCTAGGGACACATCATTTGCATTTAAATTATTGAGCATTTCCACCAGAAAACGGGAATTAAAACCTATTTTCATATCATCCCCCTGGTAGTCGCATGTGAGGCGCTCTTCGGCCTTGTTGCTGTAATCAATATCCTCTGCAGAAATATTGAGTTCTGCACCAGCAATTTTTAATTTGATCTGATGGGTCGTCTTATTTGAGAAAATACTTACCCTGCGTACCGAATTTAGAAACTGGTTGCGGTCTATAACAAGTTTATTCGGGTTTTCCTTAGGAATTACCGCGTCATAATTAGGATATTTTCCGTCTATGAGTCGGCACAGTAACTGTACGTTTTCAAAGGAAAACTTGGCATTGGATTCATTGTATTCTACTACGATATCATCATCACTTGTCGCGAGAATACCCTTTAGAAGGTTGAGCGGTTTTTTTGGCATGATAAACTCTGCCGTTTGGCTTGCCTGCACATCGGTGCGGGTATATTTTACTAATTTATGGGCATCAGTCGCCACAAACGTGAGCCCTTCAGTGTCAAACTGAAAGAACACCCCGCTCATTACTGGCCGTAAATCATCGTTGCCCGTTGCAAAAATAGTGTTGCTCACCGCCGTTGCCAAAACGGCCGCCGGGATCGTGACCGCATTGGGGTCCTCAAGCTCTACCGCATTTGGAAATTCCTCACCACTGGCATAAGCAAGCGCGTATTTTCCCTGGGCAGAACTGATCTCAATGGTATTGTTATCCTCTACGGTAAAGGTAAGGGGTTGCTCTGGAAATGTTTTAAGTGTGTCGAGCAAAAGACGAGCGGGAACTGCGATATCACCCTCATCTCCAGATTCGACCTCTAGATTGGCGATCATGGTAGTCTCTAGGTCTGATGCAGAAACCTTAAGAGTATTCCCATTCAGTTCAAAGAGAAAATTATCTAATATGGGGAGGGTATTATTGTTATTTATGATACCGCCCAAAACCTGCAGTTGCTTTAAAAGATAAGAACTTGATACGATAAATTTCATCGGTTTTTTTGTTATAGTCAGCCCACCGTAAATCTTTGGTCTGGCTTTAGTTTATAATGCGGTTAAAACCGCACAAAAGTTGATTTTCAATATTATGGTTTTTCATCTCCAAAAAAAAAGTTGGTGAAGAAAAGCCCTGTGCAAATATATCGTTTAAGCGATTTTTAACACAACAAACTTATTAACATAACCTAACGATAGCGCCGCTTCCTTATATAGGTATATATGGCTGCGAAAATAGCTAGGAACGCCAGTGGAAGCCCAAGCATCAAGCCCTGCCACCGGGTACGCTCATCGTTGGCACGCTGTAGATCGAGTGCGGGCAGGTCAACCGTCTTGCTGCGTATGTTGATAAGCCCGGTATCGTCGAGCAGGTAGTTTACCGCATTGAGCAAAAATTCTTTATTTCCATATTCTTTGAAGGTAAATTTATCAAATCCCAATTCCATTGGTCTTCCATTTTTGTCGAGGTCGTTTTTGATCAGGTCGCCATCAGCCACAATGATCATTTTGTTTGAGGCAGTATCGCTTTCGCGAAAGCGTACATCGCCAAATTTCATAGGTTTAACCCTATTTTTAAATCCTGAGGAGAACCTACCCTCCAGCAGCACAGAAAGATTCTGCGGCCCGGCTGTGTAACGCTTGGGATCAGGTTCCAGGTCAATACCATTAAGGCTTATGGGCAAGGGAACTCCATTTATTTTTGAGAGTTCTGAACTTTGTAACAGTACCGTTTTTTGAATATCATTTTTTAAAAGATCGATCTGACCGGCATATTCAAAACGAATCGGGTTATCAAGGTTTGTATTGATAGGGTTGTTGCCCGGCGGGGTAACCAGCGGATAATAAAACCAGGGCACCTGTTGATATTGGGACTGCGCCCCCGCACCAGTCGCGAGTACAAGAGGTGCGGCATACAGATCTTCAACGAGTACGGGATTGATGCGTACGCCATATTTAAAGAACATGTCGTTAAGGTTAAGATTGCGCGGTATGGCAACGGTAGTACCATTATTTTTGTAGAGACTATCAGTCTCCATTTCTACGGCGTCAAGTAGCCAGAGGGTTTTTCCACCATTCATGATATATTGATCCAGAGCGTATTTTTGGGCATCGGTAAAGGCCTTTGTAGGTTTGGCAGCCACCACAAGATCAAATTTTTGAAGGGCTTTAAAGGTCGTTTCCGGAGCACTTTTTATAGAATCGAGCGGGAAAGGGGCAATGAAATAACTTTCGCGAAGCGTGGAAAAAAAATCGGCAATGTTACGATCTGGCAGTTCTCCATTGCCTTTAAGTACGGCGATACGCTTGCTTCTGGGGTTGAGTAATTTATAAAATGCATCGCTGAATGCGTATTCCAAATTTTGGGTGGAACGGCTCATAAGTTCATCCTGGGTAGCTCCCAGGGCCTTTTTTAGCAATGGGATTTTTACAGTTTTCCCGCCATAGCGAGCCTGTGCCCAGGGAAAAACGATCTGTTGAGAGACTTTTCCGTTGTTCCGCACCTGTACCTCCTCTGGCCGCATACCCCTCTTTTCAAACTCCTGTGCAGTCTGTTGTGCACTTTTATTGTCTGCAACAGGGTTAACAAAATCAAATTTGACCTCGGGATTAATGGTGGCATATTCCTCCAACAACTGGCGCGTCTCTGATTGCAGCTTGATGAAGCCTGCTGGGATATCACCTTCCAAAAAAACATCCACAATAATGGGGTCATTGGCGGTACTTATAATATTTTCGGAAGTTTCAGAAAGGGTATAGCGGCCATCTTGAGTAAGGTCCCACCTGCCGTGCAATTTTGATGCAACAAAATTAAGTCCCAAAAAGGATAGGATCGCTACAAGAGTAAATATTAAAACTTTTTTGCTGGTCAAAGCTTACATTAATTTTTTCGCTTTAAGCGGAATACGGTAAATATTAAAAAAAGCGCAGTGAGACTCAAAAAATAGATAAGGTCACGAGTATCGATGACCCCACGTGAAATACTGTCAAAATGGGAGCGCATTCCCGTTAAGGGCACCCAGGAAAAACTGCTAGCGCCGTCAAGCCCATAAAAAAGGGCAAAACTGATCACCACACCAAAGATAAAGGCCACGATCTGATTAGTGGTTAGTGTGGATGCAAAAACCCCAATCGCAGTATAGGCGGCTGCCAGAAACGTGAGCCCCAGATAAGAACCTAGCATTATGCCCGAATCAAAATTACCGGCCGGACTACCCAGCGTATTAATTGCAAAGATGTAGAGCAGGGTAGGTACCAGTGCCAAAAGGATAAGAATAAAGGCACCTAAGAATTTACCCAGTACAAGATTGAAAGTACTTATGGGCTGCGAAAGCAAGAGCTCAAGCGTCCCCATTTTATTTTCCTCGCTAAAACTGCGCATGGTCACTGCTGGGATCAGAAACAGAAATACCCACGGGACAAGCTGAAAAAATGGGGTAAGGTCAGCGTAGCCATAGTCAAAAATATTATAGGTGTCCCCAAAAACCCAGAGGAAAAAACCGGTAATCACCAAAAAAACACCGATTACCAGGTAACCGAGAATAGAGGAGAAAAATCCGTTAATCTCTTTATAGAGGATGGCGAGCATGATGCTGATTGAGATTTTTAGGTTAAGCAGTTTACAAGCGGCCAATGCCTGCCTGTCTAGCCTGTAATAGTTATCTGTTTTTGCCGGCTGAGGCTTTACGTGCGTTGAGAATTGGATTTTGCAAAGATTTGTAAATTAATCAAAAATTTTAATTAAATGATATTTCTATCGTTGCTTACCGCTGCGCTGAAGACTCAGATCTGTTGTGAGAACTAACGCCCTTGGCTTTAGGTTTATTGCTAAATGCTTTTTTGGATTTCGTTCAGGTTTCCCTTAAAAAATTTTGTGTTGCAGCAATATTTGTAACTATAGCCCCGCAAGATTTATGTGTAAAAGCATTCTTCCTTTCTGAAATGGCATTTTATTCTTTTTATAAACGGTTAAGCGAAATTTTTTTATCATCTGCCTAATTTTTGGCACCGTAAAATCCAAGTTTATCTAAATCCAGAATTTTTCTATTCCTTATTGCTTTCGCGAATTGCGAAAATGGCTTAATGTATAATACAAAAGTATTATACGATGTCGTGAGGTCATTTTTCCTCAAAATTAATGGTTACGGTATCCCGGTAGTCAAGCCCAAATAATGTAGCGGCGCCGCCTATGGTACTGGGGTTGCTTTTATAGATTGCCAGCTCTATAAATCCATCGGAATTGAACACCGCTAGTTTTTTGCCATCCTCCTCGCGCTTGTCCTTATCCTTTTCAAAATTGATGGCTTCGCTGTAGCGTTCATAAATCATGTTAAAAGTCGCGGTACGCGCGGTCATTTTAAATTTACGTCCCTTTCCCGTGGCCTCAAAAAGGTTGCGGGTGATATTTGTGACCACGTTTCCATAATTATCCACATAAATCACATTGCCTATAATCTGCCTGCCATCTTTGTGCACTACCGGCATGATCCCGGTGATCTCCTTGATTTCGGTAATGGGTTTGCCTACAACCCCCAATGTTCCGCCTCGAGCGATATGGCAAGCAACTTTAACAAAAACATCCAGTACCGTAAAATTTGTGGTTATGCGGTCATGAATATTGATCTCAACAATCTCTTCAGGATTGATGTGCCGGGTCATCATAGAGACAATACCATTGTCTGCGCAGATAAAAAAATGCCCGTCCAGTTTTACCGCGATATGCGAAGTCTCTGGGTTTCTTTCACTGTCGATGCCTATAATGTGTATGGTGCCCTTTGGAAAGTTTTTATAGGCGTTCTGAATGATATAAGCGGCCTCTGTAATATGAAAAGGGGATATCCCATGCGAGATATCAACGATATGTGCGCCTTCAAGCTCACTGTAGATCGCGCCCTTTACCGCCCCCGCAAAATGATCTTTAAGGCCAAAATCTGTGGTAAGGGTTATGATGGCCATATATAGGTTTTATTGCTGTTTTAAAAGGGGTGGATAATTTAAAATGGTTACATTTGTTAAGCACAAAACTAAAGATAATCTACTATTAAAACATATAAATCACAAGGCTTTTGAACGAACTTATCATCGAACTTTCAGAAATCACCCCAAGGGACTTCTTTGGGCAGCGCAATACCAATATTGAACTTCTAAAAAAATACTTCCCCAAATTAAAAATTGTGGCGCGCGGCAATTATATTAAGGCCTATGGTGACGAGGATCTTCTTGAAGAGTTTGACCGAAGGCTCAATATGCTCCTGGAGCATTTCGCAAAATACAACAAGCTCGATGAAAATAGTATGGAGCGCATACTCACAAGCCAGAGTAAAGAAGATTACCAGACCTCGGCCCTGAGTGGTGAAGTACTTGTGCACGGTGTGGGCGGAAAACTCATAAAAGCACAGACCGCAAATCAGCGCAAAATGGTAGATCTCACCCGCAAAAACGATATGGTATTTGCGATAGGTCCCGCAGGAACTGGCAAAACCTATACCGGTGTCGCGCTTGCCGTAAAGGCGCTAAAGGACAAAGAGGTCAAACGTATCATACTTACCCGCCCGGCTGTAGAAGCTGGAGAAAATCTTGGCTTTTTGCCCGGCGACCTGCGGGAAAAGCTTGACCCTTACATGCAGCCGCTCTATGACGCGCTGCGCGATATGATCCCTCATGAAAAACTGGAGAGTTTTCTTGAAAAGGGGATCATCCAGATTGCGCCAATGGCCTTTATGCGTGGCCGGACACTTGACAACGCTTTTGTAATTCTCGATGAGGCGCAGAACACGACACATGCGCAGATGAAAATGTTCCTAACGCGTATGGGCCGCAGCGCAAAATTTCTCGTTACCGGCGATCCTGGGCAGATCGATCTGCCACGACGGGTGATCAGTGGTCTCAAAGAAGCCCTGCTGATCCTGAAGAATGTTAAGGGTGTGGGTATGATCTATCTGGACGATAAGGATGTGATACGCCACAGATTGGTAAAAGAAGTGATCGCCGCATATAAAGGGATCGAAAACAGGGAGTAAATAGTCTATATTGAAATAGCAAACTATAATTGTTGCATGGTACTGGTTTTTCACTTTTTCTTGGCAAATGGAAAGCCTGAATCGATAAAAATTAATCCTGATTCATTGGTTTTACTAAAAGAATTTCATTCAACACAAGTCTAATTCGAGAGTCAAACTCATCATTCTATATTAAAAATATGAAAACCATTACAACCACCCATTTTGACTTTCCCAACCAAATAAATGTCTACAAGGGCAAAGTGCGCGAGGTTTATACCTTAAAAGATGATTTGCTGGTGATGATTGCAACAGATCGTCTTAGCGCCTTTGATGTGGTCATGCCCAAAGGAATCCCTTATAAGGGTCAGATATTGAACCAAATTGCCACAAAAATGATGCGCGATACCGAAGATCTGGTTCCAAACTGGTTAATGGCAACCCCAGATCCCAATGTTGCAATCGGTAAAAAATGCGAACCCTTTAAGGTCGAGATGGTCATACGTGGTTACCTGGCCGGTCATGCTGCACGAGAATATAAGGACGGCAAACGCACCCTTTGTGGTGTCCCACTCCCCGACGGTATGATCGAAAATGATAAATTTCCAGAACCTATTATTACCCCAGCGACCAAGGCAGAAATGGGAGATCACGATGAAGATATTTCCAGAGAAAATATTCTAAAAAGAAATATCGTTTCCACGAAAGATTATGAAGTTCTGGAGGATTACACGCGCAAGTTGTTCTTTCGCGGAAGCGAAATAGCCGCCAGACGCGGATTGATATTAGTTGATACCAAATATGAATTTGGAAAGACAAAAGATGGGGAAATCGTACTTATCGACGAAATACACACCCCGGATTCGTCCCGTTATTTTTATGCGGAAGGCTACCAGGATCGTCAAACCAATGGAGAACCTCAAAAACAACTCTCTAAAGAATTTGTGCGGCAATGGTTGATTTCGGAAGGTTTTCAAGGGAAACCTGGCCAAAATGTGCCGGAAATGAGCAGTGAATATATCAAAATGGTTTCTGAACGTTATATTGAACTTTATGAAAATATTACGGGAGAAAAGTTTATCAAAGCGCCCAGTGATAATATTGAGAAACGCATCGAAAAAAATGTGCTAAACTTTCTTATCCAATAAAAAAGAAGATACTAGGATAAGCTGTTCCAAATTGATGGGCAATATCTAAAATCGAACGGTTCCAGACCCAATTATATGCAAACAACGGATACTTTTTTAGCAGATCTTGCCTCGGCGGTATGGGGTCTTCCCCTGCTGATTTTGCTTATAGGTGGCGGGGTTTATCTGCTAATTTACAGCCGTTTTCTTCCCTTCAGATACCTGGGTCATGCTCTTAACGTGCTTCGCGGAAAATATGATGATCCTAATGATCCCGGTGAGATCAGCCATTTTCAGGCGTTGACCACGGCCCTGTCTGCCACCGTTGGTATGGGCAATATTGCCGGGGTCGCCGTTGCCATTGCAATAGGTGGCCCCGGAGCAGTCTTTTGGATGTGGGTGAGTGCATTAGTGGGTATGGCCACAAAATTTTTTACATGTTCGCTGGCCATCATGTACCGGGGTAGGGATAGTGCAGGGGAGATACAGGGCGGCCCTATGTATTTTATTATGGAAGGCCTTGGAAAGGCGTGGAAACCCCTTGCTGTTTTTTTTAGTGTTGCCGGCCTCGTGGGTGCACTTCCGGTTTTTAACGTAAACCAGCTTACCCAGGCGGTAAGTGATATCCTGCTAAAGCCACAAGGTATTGAAGTCGGCTTTCAATCCAATCTTATTATAGGAATCATACTTGCCATCATTACCGGGATCGTAATCCTGGGCGGCATTAACCGTATTAGCAAAACGGCTTCAAAGTTGGTCCCCGGTATGGTACTTCTTTATTTTGTAGCTGTGGTATTTATTTTAATTGTAAACTGGCCTGTCGTGCCCCATTATTTTAAACTCATATTTACTGAGGCCTTCGCCGCAAAAAATTATTTGGGCGATCCTTTTCTTGGTGGGGCTTTAGGGGGGCTTATTATTCTTGGGATACGCCGCGGTGCCTTTAGCAATGAGGCTGGTATAGGTACGGCTCCTATGGCACATGGTGCGGCAAAAACGACCCAGCCTATCCGCGAGGGTTTAGTGGCCATGCTTGGCCCTTTAATTGATACGATAATCGTTTGCACACTTACCGCACTCACCATTTTGGTAACCGGTGTATGGAAAACCAGCGATGCCGACGGCGTTACTCTTACTGCTGCTGCTTTTGGTGATTCGATACCTGTTTTTGGGCGGTATATTTTGCTAGTGTGTATTGCCGTGTTCAGTATCTCTTCGTTGTTTTCCTACTCCTATTATGGTACAAAATGCCTTTCTTTTTTGGCTGGGGCCGAAAACAAGAAGTATTACAACTATTTTTATATTGCCAGCATTTTGATTGGAGCAACTACGTCTCTCAGCGCAATGATCAACCTGATCGATACGTTTTTTGCCCTGATGGCCATACCCACCATGTTTGCCACTTTATGGCTATCGCCGAAACTCATGCAACGTTCAAAAATGTATTTTAAAGATTTATAGATAGTTAGCGCAGGTTTGCTTTTTTGGACTTTTAAGAAAGCTATTTTTTTAAAAAATGTATATTTGCAGCCGCAAAAGAGGTTCTGTATCTCAAAGATCAAATAACTTCTAAAAAAAAGATTTTATAGTACAAAATATGGTGGCATAGCTCAGCTGGATAGAGCACCTGCCTTCTAAGCAGGCGGTCCTAGGTTCGAATCCTAGTGCCATCACCACGCGAAAGCCCCTAGAGTTGGGGCTTTTTCACCAAGTGTGTAAGTTTAAAAATATCGGGGGTCTAGACCCCAGATATTTTTTTTAATTTTAAATTTTACACAGCATGAAGAAAGGAGATTTGTTCAATGATGATTTCCTAAAACAGTTCAAGACTCTGCCTCACTTGGTCTTCGAAATTTGAACTTACAACCTGTCCCGTAGCGGTGTCAAAACCGGGCATCCCCCAAATAAATATCAAATTATCGGAAATTACTGACTTTTGGAGCGTTTCGCTCAGTTTGGGTGCTCGCTTAGTACTGAAGTTTCTCCTTGTATTCATATTTATAAACTTTTACTAAACTTTTGTCTTATACTGAGATAGTGCGGGATTTAGGAGTACTTCACTATGGGTGTAATCTTAAATTCGTTAATATTCAATACTTTCAATTGTAACAATTTAGCTCACATTATGCTTATGCACTGTTGATGACAGTGCTTTCATATTCTTTAAATTTTCGCTATAAATTTATGTATAACTTTCGCTGTTTCATTAGGATTTTCTTCAGGCGTAAAATGTCCACTATTGGAAATTAATTCTCCGATTATATTTTTTGCTCCATTCTTTTTTAAACCATTTATGTATTTTTCAATTTTTCCGAAATCCTTTTCTCCTTTTATATATAATATAGGAATGTCAATTGCTGAATTTTTGGAATTGTCCTTTTCGTCTAGGGGAAAAGCTCTATACCAATTCAGACTAATTTTTAATGAAGATAGATTATTATAGGCTTGCACATACTGCTCTCGTTGGTTTAAGTCAATTATATTCTTTTTTGCCGAAGTGGTGTCAAAGAAATAATCAAACAATTTATCTTGATTTCCATCAATAAGAATTTCGGGTAAAGAGGGTATGGCAAAAAATGCGAAATGCCATATGTAAGGATTTGCTTTTACTTCTTCCCACGGCTCAATCCCAGGAATGGCTGTATTCATTAATACCGCTTTTGATATATTTCTGGGATAGTTTTTAATTAAGGAATAGGTAATCATACCCCCAATATCGTGACCAACTACAATTAAATTTTTGAGGTCAAGAATTTCGATTAGTTCAGAAATAAATTTTGCAATGGTTTTCTTATCACTTGCAGCTATTTTTTCAGATTTTCCAATTCCGGGCAAGTCGATTGCCATTAAATGGTAATCCTTTTTCATTTCGACCATTATTTTTTCAAATGCTTTCCAACTTTCCGGGTAACCGTGAATGAATAAAATGGTCTGGTTTTTTTTATCTCCCGTCTCAATTAGATGAACTGAATAATCATTCACTTTTAAATGTCTGTGTTCAAAAATATTTGATTTCATTTATATCATTTTTTACATTACCCACTACATTAAATATACGTACCAGAATGATTATTTCTCTTTTGAAGACTACTAATCCAAAGGATTTTAAATTGTTTTAGAAGTATTTGTTGCCACATGGGTATAAATTTCGGTGGTTTTGGTAGACACTTGATCAGCAATACCTAGATTTTTCTTAGATCAACGTCAGATTCCGGCGGTTGCGTGGCAAAACGGTAACGCAGGAGGTGCGGGCGACGCTCTTTGTATTGTTTGGTTTTCCATGCTTTTGTTTTTGCGCTCTTCAGTACACTTGCACTGCCGTATCACCTTCCCCTGTGCAGTATTTGTTAAAATTATATTTATTGTTTAGAATATCATGTATTGTAGTCCCTATATTTGAGCGGAATACGCGAAATTCTATTTAAAGCTTTTTTGCTGAATCTTTTCAGAAAGATATTTATTTAGATATATATAAAGCTAGTATTGTCAATACTGATTTAATGAAAACAAACCATATCAATGGCCCGAATAATAATGGTCTAAATTATAGGCATGCTGAACTTTTAAAACCTCCTGGTAAAGGCTTAAAGATTTGTGTCACCATCCCTGCTAAAAATGAGGAGGCCCTAATCTATAGTACATTAACGGCTTTGTTGGAGCAAAAGGCGGTAGATAAGGAGTGCTATGAGGTACTTATTCTGATCAACCACAGTTCTGATCGTACCTTTATGATCTGTAAAGAATTTCAGAACAATCATCCAGATTTTTCATTTCATATTTTGGTGACCTATTCAGATACGATTAATCATGTAGGCGCAGCAAGAAAAAAAATAATGGACGTTGCTTATACACGCCTACCGGACGATGATTGCCTTATTGCAATGACCGATGCCGATACCCAAGTTCCCAACAATTGGATCGCCCGGTTGCTATATTATGCGACACAGGATATTCATCTTATTTGTGGTACTATCGAAATTGATATTCAAGAACTTTCGCCTTATGCCCAAGAGCTGTATGCTGCTAAGGAGCAATATCTCGATTACCGATGCAGATTAGAGGCTTTATGGCTACCTGAGGTGTGGGATAAATGGCCCAAGCATGCGGCGAATTCAGGCCCTAATATGACCATAAAACGATCAGCTTATACAGCGGTGGGCGGAATGCCAGCTTTGAGCTGTCTGGAGGATTCGGCGCTGATGTACCTTGTTTTGAAAAAGGGTCTGAAAATTAAACATGCTCTTGATATCCCAGTAATTACATCGTCCAGATTAACCTCGCGGGCTGTTGGGGGATTTGGTAATGAATTAAATAACTGGTCAAATTTAAAAAACAGGGAATATCTGTATGCCGTAGAGGGTAAGGCGAAGTTGATCAAGCGTTTTAAAGCATTTAGATTGATCAAAGAAGCCTATGAAAACAATGGCCAAAGCGATTTTAATTATATATCAAAACAACTTAAACTTCCGATGGGTACGCTACAAAAACTATTTGAGCAGCAGGGAAATTACCAATCGATGAATATCGCTTTAATTACCATACTAGAAAGAAACCGCCTTTGGCAGGAGGCATACCCAAATATTTCAGTTTTTGAGGCAAATGTAGAATTAAAACATTTTTTTAAGGAAAATGATACGGCTCAACCTCTCTTTTCCCAAAGCACCAGCTCGTAGGCAGGATGTGTCTGGGATTTTATAAGTTGAAAGTCATCTTTTTCGGTTAATGATTCCGGGAAGTATTGATGCACTTCGGTACCGGTCAGTGGATATTCAGATACATAGGAGGTCCAATGTACCATGAGCAATTGACCATTTTTTTGCAGATGGTTTTTACAGTTGTTGAAAAGTGTATTTAGATTTTTTCTGTTAAGATAATACCCCACTTCAGAAAGAAGGATCAGATCAAATGTCTCTTTGGGAAATGTTTTTGATATGTCCATTTTTTCAAAGTTTATATTTGTTAGATGGGTGCAGCGCTCACGAGCGGTTATGAGGGGCGCCTCACTGATGTCTACGGCCAAAAGGCGCGCACATTTAGCCGCCAGTTTTTCGGTAAGTACACCGATGGAACATCCTATTTCCAGGGCATTAGCATAGTTTCTGGTCAATGCGCTAAGGCTTGCGTCGTATTTGGATTGCTCGTAGGCACTGTGCTCAAAATTCCAGGGATCAGTTTGCTTACCGTAAAGCGTATTGAAATAATCTTCATTTAGAGAACTTGGACTGGTTTTTTTTTGAAAAAAATAATATTCAAAATCGCCCATAAAAGGCTCTAGAAGTTCAGTAGTGAGCATAAAACCATGCGGATCGTCATTTATCAGATCTGTGGTTTGGCTTTGGTGTTCTTTGATTGCTTTGGATTTTGATTGTTTTACAGCGCTGATATCCAGTCTGAAAAAATTATAATCTTTTGGATTTGGTGTATCCTCTGGCTTTCCGTTTTTCCAAAACCAGATCGGGTATTCGATAACGGTAATTGGCTGTGAGAGCGGTTCAATAGATTGCATGGCTAATGCCCATGTCGCTCTGTGATCAGCATGAGCATCCTTTTCAAAGGGCACAACAATACTTTGGACAGCATGGCTGGTCACAATATCACGGAGTTCCTGAGCAATTTTATCTTTGGCTTTTTTATTTATATGTTCCAGTTTACCATCTGGCTGTTCAAAAAAATAAATATGATCCTGATCAACGCCCAATTGGTGTGCCGCACGCTGCCCTTCTTTTCGGCGGAGTGCAGCGAGTTTTCGTGGAGGGAACTGCGCAGAATTAGTGTGAGAGGCGGCCCCATCTGTTATAAAAGCAATATATATCGGGATTTGCTGGTTTCTTAGATGGGAAATGAGACCACCACAGCCCAAAGATTCATCATCCGGATGGGGGGCAAAAATTAAGGTGTTGCCAAGATCATAGCCCAGACTTTGTAGGTGAAGCGGGGGAGCGTTAAAAATAAATTCTAAATTGATATTTGACATACGTTTTTATCTGTAGCTTGTTAAACAATTTAAATCTAAATCAATTAAAGGTATTTTCGATTCCTTATTAATCACGAAATTGAAGTTTTTATCAGTCATTCCCTCAACTAAATTATCTGTTATTAAACGATCCTATGCAAATCATCAACCCATTTGAAATTGAAATAAATCAAAATACTGGCTTATCTAAAGATGTGAAAGCTGCGTTGCGAGAAAAGATCGCTTCCTTAGGTACTAAAGAGGGGGATTTTCCTTATAAAGAGTTTGAACTTTTACGAAAATACGGCTTTTTCACCTCAGTCCTTCCCGAAGATTACGGCGGGAATTCAGCAGAAATTTGTGGGGGGACAACAGCACTTTTACAGGATCTGATGACAGTAGGCTCCATCGATCTTTCTTTGGGACGTCTATATGAGGGTCACCTAAATGCACTTCTTCTTATCGATCTTTATGGATCAAAAAGTCAGCAATCTACTTATTTTGAGGATGCTGCTGCCGGACATATTTTTGGGGTATGGAATACTGATCTCCCACCGTCACCTGTGCAATTAACTGAAGATAAATTGGGTTTCATCCTGACCGGAAAAAAAATTTTCTGCTCTGGGGGTCTTTCTATTCAACGGCCCATTATAACCGCGCATGCTGGGGGCAAAGTACAAATGCTTATAATACATACCGAAGATTTGGATTCTAATAGTGAAGATCGAAAAAGCTGGAATCCACTGGGTATGAAATCGTCAAGAAGTTTTACTATTGATTTTTATGGATACTCTCCCAGTAGCATCCAATATTTAGGTAAACCCGATAAATATATAAGGGAACCACATTTCAGCACAGGGGCGGTGCGTTTTGCGGCTGTTCAGCTTGGCGGGGCGCAGGCGATTGCACGCGCTGCATTTGCCCATCTTCTCAAATTGGGCAGAAATGAAGATGCTATCCAAAAACAACGAATGGGAAAGATTACTATTCTGTTGGAATCTGGTCGTAATTGGATTCGCGAGACCGGTAGGATTTTGGACAATCAGTCCTATTCAGATGCGAGTAAAATCAATTATGCGAATATGACCAGAACTGCTATCTTAGGAATATGTACCCAGATAATGCATCACGCAGAAAAGGCCGTTGGCCTGATGGGGATGATGGGTGGCCATAACCTAGAACGTCTGCACCGTGACTTAACTACTTATTTAAAGCAGCCCGGTCCCGACCTCGCCCTGGCAAAAATAGGGGAGTGGGCTTCTGAAAGCGCAAATTGGGATGGCGTTTATGATTGATATCGCGCACGCTCTTTTAAAAGCATATCAGAGACCCGATGCTATTGGTTTATCTACAGGAGACAAATTTTGATGCTGATTTCCCTTAAAAGAAAAAAGATTATTCGTCAAAAGATACGAGAGTAATTTCTGCCGGTGACAAGTCATTAACTGAAGATATTATTATTTTAAAATCCAGCATCCTCTTCCATCTGGGAAACGGATGCTGGATTTAAAAAAAGGTTTAAAATACCTTTTTAAAGAATATTAAAGAAAGTATTACAAGGATGATAAATATAAAAAATATGACCTTGGCAATACCTGCAGCGGCATCAGAGATTCCTCCAAATCCGAATATTCCGGCAACAACTGCGATTATCACAAAAATAATGGTCCATTTTAGCATAATGATATAACGTATTGGTTAGAATCCAGAAGTTAATAAAATTGTCTCATGTGCCGATATTTCTTTTATATAAATTAACATAGGAAGAGAGAACTGCTTGTTTAATGAAATACAATTATTTGTTGATTATTAAATTGATTATCCATAAAGTATCTTGACTAACGTCACCCTGGATTTAATTCAGGGTCACACTAGTAGGTCAAGTATTGCTTTACTACAGTTTGAGCTACATTTGGAAGATATGAGTGCGATGCTGAAACAGGTTCAGCATGACGAAAACCCCCTTTATGCCTAATTACGGATATTCAATTATTAAATATTTAAAGCTGAAAATCATATAATTTTAAGAGGTTTTTGAATTTCAATATTTAAATTCATTCATAGAAGATTGAATATCTGTTAAATGTCATAATTTATAAATTACCATCACGCTCAACTTGATTCAGGGTATCATCCTTTGTAGAATGGGATGCGGAATCAAGTTCAGCAAGACGCTTTTAAACTAAAACAGTATAGTCGACTAAAAGCGCGGATATACAAATAGAAAATGACATTCGGTGATTTAATTCTAGAAGGGCCATCTTTTACCGCTATAAAATTATAAATTATACCTAAAGGAAATTCGATCTGCCTTTTATTTCGTTAATTTCCCTGAAAAATCAACTATTATGAATAATGATAAAAAAAACAAAAAACCGCAACTTACCGCCAAGGATGATCAATTAAAGAATTTTACCGTTGATGGTAATGAGCAGCCTTTAACAACTAAACAAGGCCTTAAAGTCAACGATACCAATAATTCTTTGAAGGCAGGTCCGCGTGGCGCAACGCTCCTTGAGGATTTTCTACTACGGGAAAAAATACATTCGTTTGATCATGAGCGTATTCCCGAACGTATTGTGCACGCCCGAGGTAGTGGCGCTCACGGATATTTTGAACTGTATGAGCCCATTGAAGAACTTTCTAAAGCCGGTATATTTAATGACACATCCAGGCGAACCCCTGTTTTCGTCAGATTTTCTACTGTGGCTGGATCTAAAGGGTCCACTGATGTGGCCAGGGATGTTAGGGGTTTTGCAGTTAAATTTTATACAGAGGAAGGCACTTGGGATTTGGTGGGCAATAACATGCCTATTTTCTTTATTCAGGATGCCATGAAATTTCCTGATCTTATCCATTCGGTCAAGCCCGAGCCCAATAAAGAAATTCCGCAGGCAGCTTCTGCACACGATACATTTTATGATTTTGTTTCTCTGACCACTGAGACTATGCACAATCAGATCTGGTTAATGAGCGATAGGGCACTACCGCGTAGTTTCCGTATGATGGAAGGTTTTGGTATTCATACATTCCGCTTGATCAATAAAGAGGGTAAGGCGCATTTTGTCAAATTCCACTGGAAACCAAAACTAGGGGTTCATTCCCTAACTTGGGATGAGGCAGTCAAAATCAGCGGTGCAGATTCAGATTTTCACCGCAGGGATCTTTGGGATGCCATCGAAGCAGGGCAGTTTCCCGAATGGGAGCTCGGCATACAGGTGGTCCCCGAGGAAGATGAGCATAAATTTGACTTTGATCTGCTGGACGCCACAAAATTGATTCCTGAAGAAATGGTACCGGTTAAAATCATTGGTAAAATGACGCTTAACCGAAACCCTGAAAACTTTTTTGCCGAAACCGAACAGGTCGCTTTTCTTCCCGGAAGTATCGTCCCCGGCATCGATTTTACAAACGACCCATTGCTTCAGGGAAGACTATTTTCTTATCGAGATACCCAATTATCGCGCCTGGGAAGTCATAATTTCCACCAGATTCCTATAAATAAACCTTTGGCGCAAGCGCATAATAATCAGCGTGACGGCCACATGCAGACCGAGATACCTAAAGGTCAAACGGCCTATTTCCCCAATACCCTAGGTGGCGGTTGTCCTTATCTTTCGTCAATGGCTGAGGGTGGATTTGAATCGTATCAGGAGCGTATAGATGCTAAAAAGATCAGAACGCGCAGTGAAAGTTTTAGCGATCATTTCTCGCAACCTGCGCTATTCTATAGAAGTCTTGCAGATTGGGAGAAAAAACATGTTATATCGGCGTATTCTTTTGAGTTGGGCAAATGTAATCATGCACATATACAGCAACGCATGCTGTGGATCATAGCCCAGATTGACCAGGATCTGGCGGGGCAAGTTGCCGATAATCTGGGAATGCAGATTCCCGACACGATTGAACAGCCGATTAATCAGGCCATTGGTGCAGACGCAGATGTAGAAGCACATCAACCCGGGGAGAAAAAGATTTATTTAGACAAATCGCCCCAATTAAGTCAGGCCAATACCGTTTTTGAAAGCATTGCAACACGACAGATTGCGTTTTTGGTTGCAGAGGGATTTAATATGGAAGATGCTAAGGCAATGAAGACCGCTTTAGAAAAGGAAAATGCTGTTGTAAAAATAGTTGCACCTCACGGTGGCAAAATCACCTGCGATTCAGGGATGGAACATGATGTGGATGCAGCCATTGTGACTACTGAAAGTGTGCTTTACGATGCGGTTTATATTCCTGGCGGAAAGCAATCAGTAGATGCGCTTCTTAAAAAGTCCAAATTTGTGAAATTTGTTAACGAAGCCTTTAAACATTGTAAGGCAATTGCTGTAAATAGTGAGGGGGAACAGATTTTGGATAAGAGTGTTATCAAAGATCACAAGGATGATCAAGCAGTTTTTGTGAATGGTAAACCGGAAGCTTTTATTTCGGCAATACGCAAGCACCGTAACTGGGACCGCATATCCATTGCTGAAGAAATTGCCGTTTAAGGTTGATTGATTCAGGCGCAAAAGGGAGGTTCATTAGATTTCTTTTTTGAAGGAACCATATTGGTTTCCTTCAAAAAAGAAAGCTGATGAACCTTTTTTGTGTGTTAAGACGAAAATTTTAAAATTTTAAAGTATAAAAAATTAAAAGTTCAATTATGGGCTTGTTCAATAAGTTAATGGGGAATGCAAGCGAAAGATTCTCCTAAAAATTGCTGATAAAGTAAAAACGTATTTTGATCATGAATAAAAAGATTTTGTGGACCCTAAGCTTAGGAAATATGATTTTTTAAGTTTCAGTAACGCAATAGTTGGAGTATATAATCATAATTTGACAATTAGAATTTTTTAATTGAAATGGGTATTTTTTTATTAAACTAATTGAAGTTGACCCTTGTCAAACTTCCAGTTCTGAATGAATGCCCGAAGTTGAACTTCGGCGCTAAAGGTTTTAGATTTGTATGTTATTTACTAGCGTTTTAAAACATTTTTGGCTGTGATTAACCAATTCTTTTAATTTATTTCCGAAAAATTTATTTTGCAGATTATTGCCCTCAAATTTATTTTTCCTTTATGCAGGAGCAGGTGGTTTATCTGACTCAGAAGTTTTTGTCTTTTATGGTCGTCAAGAAAGTATTTATCGTTTATATACTTTAGAAAAGTGTCAGAATCTGGTCACTCTTAAGAATGATATGATAAATTTCAACACTCCTTTCTTTATTTAAAATAATTGATGTCTACAAACTGTGATAAAATAGTTATCCTGAACTTATATTATAGGTTAAGCAAAGATTTTCATTAGGCTTTGGTTTAATTAGATTTTGATCCTGTCATCTCTGTTTCTTCAATATATCAAGTAAAAAAGTTAATCCTGAGAGAATAATTTTATAAAATATTTTTGATCAAAATATTTAGATGCTTCGTATTATGGCTTGAAATATAGAGGAGCAATTGAGTGCATTTTATAAATGATCATTTACGCCAAAAATAAATGGATTGCTATAAAAAAATAATCATTAGGACGCTCTTGCTTATAACTGCTGAATTAAAATTGCAGAAGATTTGAATTGGTGAATTGAATGGAGCAATTTTAGGTGCTTGGAGTAAATGTGACCAAATAGAAATTTGATATATGTATAAACAATTAGGTGCTGTAAAAAATAAGGATGAGAGCTATGTTTTTACGGTATGGGCACCCTATGCCGAAAGCGTGGAAGTTATATTTGAAGATAAATTGCCGCCCCTTTCCCTTACCAAAGACACCCGTGGTTATTGGCAGGGTGTTGCAGATCACCTTTCCGAGAATACGGGTTATAAGTACCGCTTAGACGGAAATGAGCAGTTTCCCGATCCCGCATCCCGCTCGCAGTCACAGGGAGTTCACGGCTGGTCGCAGCTTGTAGATGTTGGGAGGTTTACTTGGAAGGATATTTCATGGAAGGGCATGCCAACGCAAGAAATGCTCATTTATGAATTGCATGTGGGCACCTTTACACAAGAGGGAACTTTTGCCGCAATCATCCCTAAATTAGATCACCTGCTGGAGTTGGGCATCAATACCATTGAGATTATGCCTATTTCCAGTTTCTCAGGTGCGCGCAACTGGGGTTATGATGGTGTATATCCTTACGCCGCATTGCAAAGTTATGGAGGAGCAACTGGATTTCAAGAGCTTATTGATGCCTGCCATATTAAAGGAATTGCCGTGCTGCTGGATGTAGTTTACAACCATATTGGTCCAGAGGGCAATTATCTTTCAAAATATGGCCCCTATTTTACAGCCGCCTACAAAACACCTTGGGGTGAGGCGATCAATTTTAATGAAGCCTATTCCTATGGCATCCGCGATTATTTTATTGGCAATGCGCTGATGTGGTTAAGGGATTTTCATGTGGATGGATTGCGCCTTGATGCCGTGCATGCCATTATCGATGAGGGTGCAAACCATTTTTTAAAAGAATTGCGCGTCGCGGTAGATGAGCTGGAAGGGAAGACTGATAAGAAGTATGTGCTCATTGCGGAGAGCGACCTAAATGATGTAAAAATCGTAAAAGAAATAAATAAGGGCGGCTACGGTCTGGATGCACAGTGGGTAGATGATTTTCACCATGCGCTACATACATTGCTTACTCATGAGGATAATGGTTATTATAAAGATTTTGGAACCTTAGATGCTTTCGCGAAAGCGTTTAACCAGGGCTTTGTGTATGATGGGATCTTTTCAGAGTTTAGGAAAAAAAATGTGGGCAATAGCCCTGCGGGGATCGATCCCTCCAAATTTGTGGTCTGTATACAAAACCATGACCAGGTGGGCAATCGGGTTTTGGGTAGTCGGCTCTCTACGCTCGTCCCTTTTGAAAAACAAAAGCTTGCAGCGGCCATTTTAATGATCTCACCTTATGTTCCGATGCTTTTTATGGGGGAGGAATATGGGGAAGACCGGCCTTTTCAATATTTTGTAAGTCATAGCGATCCCGAGCTTGTTGAAGCGGTACGCAAAGGGAGGAAGGAAGAATTTGAATACTTTAAAAACCACGCCGAAGAATATCCAGACCCCCAGTCAGAGGATACCTTTATGAATTCAAAACTCAATTGGGATTTTAGGAAAGAGAAGAAAAAAACTACACTTTTTGAGTATTATAAAACCCTCATTGCTCTGCGCAAATCGGGTGAATTTATAGCTTTTCGCGAAAGCACTGCGGAAACGTATCCCGAAGAGGGAATCGTCACGCTGCGCGCTCCCGGCAAACTGGCGGTTCTCAATTTTAGCGATGGCAACCGTTCCATTCCGCTTCCTCAGTATATGGCTAAGTCAGAAGTTTTATTCGCTTCCGCGGAAAAAAAATGGGGTGGTCCTGTAGACGATCAAACGGATTTTCGCTCAGATCATCACGTGCATATTCCTGCATATTCTATAGTTCTTTTTTCAAAAAATGAGGAATAATTGTAGCATTATACACTTTCATTAAACTTTATGACCGACCTCTATAAAATTCTAACGGAGCTCTTTCTATCGAAGCAGTAGTGTAAAAAAAATCAATTAACAAAAATCATTTGTAATCTACTAACATCAAAATTAATAAATTGAATATCCGTAATATATCCTTATACATATCATCGCCCTGAAACTCGATTCAGGGTCTCATCCTAAAAGTTTTAAATTTCAAATATTTATGAGATTCCGGATCAAGTCGGGAATGACGCAGATTTCAATTATCACAGATAACGGATAATCAAAATTAATAATCATTTAATAACGGATTAAACTGAGAGATCTATCCTAATTTAGAAGAATTAATCCAAACTAAACTAACATCTATGACAAATAAATATATATGTGTACACGGTCATTTTTACCAACCACCGCGCGAAAATCCCTGGCTTAATAAAGTAGAGATTCAGGATTCAGCCTATCCTTATCATGATTGGAACCACCGGATTAATGCAGAATGCTATGCACGTAACGGTTCTTCGCGTATTTTGGAAAATGGCAGAATTATCGCAATTATGAACAATTATGCGCACATGAGCTTTAATGTAGGGCCCACATTAATGGCCTGGATGGAACTTGAAGCGCCAAAGACCTATACGGCCATACTCAGGGCAGACCGCGAGAGCCAAAAAAGGTTTTCCGGTCATGGGGCTGCCCTTGCGCAGTCCTATAACCATCTGATTATGCCGCTTGCCAATAAACGTGATCGGGAGACGCAGGTAATCTGGGGTATTGAGGACTTTAAATCACGCTTTAAGCGTATGCCCGAAGGAATGTGGTTAAGTGAGGCCGCGGTCAACACGGCAACCCTGGAAACGCTAGCAGAAAATGGTATCAAATTCACTATTTTATCACCATATCAGGCCAAAAATGTACGGAAACTGGGCACTGAAGATTGGAGCGATGCCAGCGATGCCAAGGTAGATACCCGTAGGGCGTATCTCTGTAAGCTCCCATCCGGAAATGAGATCAGCTTGTTTTTTTATGATGGACCCGCTTCGCAGGGTGTTGCCTTTGAAGGGCTTTTGGATGACGGGGTACGTTTTGCAAACCGGTTGCGCAATTTATTGAGACAGGATGATGAGGTTGAGCTGGTCAATATTGCAACTGATGGGGAAAGTTACGGGCATCATCACAATTTTGGGGAGATGGGGCTATCGTACTGCCTTGACCAGATTGAAGAGGACAGCAACGTAGAACTTACGATCTATGGAGAATTTTTAGAAAAATTCCCTCCGGAATATGAAGTGGAAATACAGGAAGACAGCTCATGGAGTTGTATACATGGGGTAGGCCGCTGGAAAGAAGATTGCGGATGCAATACTGGTGGTCATGATGACTGGAACCAAGAATGGCGTGCGCCACTGCGCGAGGCCTTTGATTGGGTGCGTAAAGAAATGATCCAACTGTATGAGGACCAGTTGAAAAATTATACAGACTCGCCCTGGGAGGTGCGCAATGATTACATTAAGGTTGTGCTGAATCGCGATCATAACAATGTAGGTACATTTTTAATGAATCATTTTGGGAAAGATCTTGACACTAATGAAAAAGTGAAACTATTAAAATTACTGGAGATACAATATCATGCCATGCTCATGTACACCAGTTGCGGTTGGTTTTTTGACGAGGTGACCGGCATTGAGTCGGTACAGGATATTTTTTATGCAACGCGTGCTCTACAGTTGGCCGAGGATATTACCCAAACACGCTATACCGCCACATTTGAAAATCTGCTGGAGAAAATTCCCAGCAATCTACCTGAATATGGCAATGCGCGCACCGCTTACGAAAAATTTGTGAAGCCCATGGAGCTCGATATGATACGTATAGGAGCACATTATGCGGTATCCTCCCTTTTTGAGGATTATCCCACCGAAGCTGATTTGTATAACTTTAAAACGGAACTGAAATCCCAGAACTATTACGAATCGGGGAATGAAAAGCTGGTCATTGGCCGGGCAGAATTTACCTCAGACATCACATGGGAAAAGGTAGATATTACCTACGCCGTGATGTATATGGGCAACCATCATTTATTCGGTGGGGTTAGGCAGTTTCAGAATATGGAAGCCTTTGACGCTATGCACGATAATGTAACCGGCTGCTTTAAAAAAGGCGACCTCTTTGAAGTTTTCAATAGTATGGATTCCTATTTTGAAAATCATAATTACTCTTTTTGGCATTTGTTTCGCGATGAGCAGCGCAAAATCATGGAGCTAAGTATGGACAATACCCTAAAAAATGCAGAAGGTGCCCTGCAACAGCTCTATGAGCGTATCGTCCCGCTTATGCAGACCTATCAGGGCATTCATATGGAAGTACCCATGAGGTTAAAATTACCTATGGATATGACCGTAAACAACAAATTGATACAGGAACTGAAGGACGATGATTTTAATCTGATTCGTTTTGAGGCACTCCTTGAGGTGGGTGAATTTATGAACGTAAACCTTGATCTGGTTACCTTAAACTTTCTTTCCGACAAGAGGTTAAATTACATGATTAAAAAGTTTAAAAAAGATCCTACTAACCTCAATGAACTGTATGCGCTCAATGGCTTTTTAGAAACGGTGGAAAATAGCCCATTATCTCCGCCAGAATGGGAAGCACAGAATGTTATATTTGATCTTTGGGATAACAAATATCACGATCTGGCAACGCGTACCGCGGAAAATAAAAAGGAAGGCGAGGAGTGGATTGCCAGTTTTGATCAATTGGTAAAACGGCTTAATATAGGAAAATTATGAATATACCCACTTCAACCTATCGCATACAACTATCGTCAACCTTCGATTTTAAAAGCCTGGGTGAGATTGTAGATTACCTGGAGGCACTGGGCATAAGCACCATCTATGCCGCCCCATTTTTTCAGGCCAGAGAGGGGAGTACTCACGGGTACGACGTTGTGGATCCTTTAAGGATCAACCATAGTATTGGTTCCACTGAAGATTTTAAAAGCCTACGTGCCACTTTAAAGCCTAAGGGCATGTCTTGGTTACAGGATATCGTGCCCAATCATATGGCTTTTGATGGCCAGAATCCCTGGTTAAGCGATATTTTTGAACTCGGTCCCAAATCCCCATATTACAACTTTTTTGATATAGATTGGGATTATAAGGGCTGGGGCAAGGTAATGGCACCTTTTTTAGGTGACCCCATTGAAAAAGTACTAAATAACAGTGAATTAAGACTTAATTTTACTGAAAACGGCCTTCGCTTTGAATATTTTGATCTGAGTTATCCCGCTTCAATGCAGACCTACACTGGAATTTTCGCCCAGGCGGGTACTGCAGCGTATAATCAGGCACTTGCAAATATTGAGAATGATACAGGTTCCTGGCCAGAGCTAAAACATAGCATTTGCTCAGAGATTGCAGGGGATGATGCCCTGATGCATCAATTGCAATCAACCTTAGATGAGATCAACGGTTCTCCAAAACAGTTAACCGCACAACTTGAGCATCAGTATTTTAAGCCCACATTCTGGAAACATACTGAAGAGGAGATCAATTATAGGCGATTTTTTACGGTTAACGATCTGATTTGCCTGCGTATGGATGATCCACAGGTTTTTAGTTTCTATCATGATTTTATAGAAAGTTTGTGCGTTAACAGAGAGATCAATGGCTTGCGTGTTGACCATATTGATGGACTTTTTAACCCAGAAAACTATCTTAATAACCTGCATCGCCTGGTGGGGGAGGATTTTTACGTCATCGCCGAAAAAATCCTTGAAAAAGGCGAAAAATTACCCTTAAAATGGACTTTTGAGGGGACGAGTGGATATGAATTTTTGGCATCCGTAAATCAGCTATTGACTGAAAATGAAAATGAGCGGCATTTTAACTCGAGTTATGCGCGGCTTGTTCCAGAACTCCCTGATTATGAAACTTTGGTCTACCAGAAAAAACGGTTTATTTTTAAGCAGCGCATGGGCGGGGAATTGCAAAATCTTATAAACCTGCTTCATGAACGCGAATTGATGCCGGCGGAAAATTGGGCAGATGATGAACTTATGAAAGAGGCACTCACCGCTTTTTTGGCCGCCTTTCCCGTTTATAGAATTTATCCTGATAGTTTTCCGCTGGATTCGGAAGAGAGAGCCGTGATCAAGTACGCTTTCGCGAAAGCTAACAAACACGCACCAGAATTTTCTGAAGCTTTGAGATATCTAAAATCCCTATTCCTGGGTAAGGCCAGCAAGGGGGTTACCGCCATGATGTATTTTCTCAAAAGATGTCAGCAGTTTACAGGCCCGTTGGCCGCTAAAGGAGGGGAAGACACCAGTTTTTATATCTACAATCGGTTAATCTCCCACAGTGAGGTAGGCGATTCCCCCGAACATTTTGGTGTTTCCATTGCTGATTTCCACAAAGAAATGGACTACAGAAAACGGCATTTTCCGCATGCATTGAGCGCGACGGCAACGCATGATACCAAAAGGGGAGAGGATGCCCGTATGCGACTTAATGTGCTTAGCGAGATCCCTGCAGAGTGGTTTGCGCTCGTGGATCGTTGTAACGCTATTGCGGAAAAAATAAGAACATCACTCAATGCACCCACGATCAATGAAACTTATTTTATCTACCAGACGCTGCTGGGGGCACTACCTTCCGCGGAAGCGGTGGATGAAACCTTTTTGGAACGTACCAAAGATTATCTGCAAAAGGCAGCTCGCGAGGCCAAGGTAAATACCAATTGGGCAGAACCTGATCTTGAGCACGAACAGGCCGTTTTTAAATTTGTAAAAGATCTGTTGGCCAATCCTCAATTTAATGAAGCTTTTACCCCGTTTTTTGAAAAAGTGAAACGTTTAGGTGCCTTAAAATCCCTTTCACAGACATTGATCAAACTCACTGCGCCAGGGGTGCCAGACATTTATCAGGGTACTGAAGGCTGGGATTTAAGCTACGTAGATCCTGATAATCGCCGGTCGGTCGATTTTGAGCTTTGCAAGGCCAATTTAGAAACATTCAGCGCATTTTCTCAGGAAAACAGTAGTGATAAATTACATAATTTAAACCGCAATTTCCATGATGGAAGAATAAAAATGTATGTGCTCTACCGTGGGCTGCAGTTGAGAAAAACCGATGCGGAGTTATTTTTGGAAGGTGATTATCTTCCCCTTGAGATTACCGGAAAGGCGTCAAAAAGTTTTATAGCTTTTGCCAGGATTCGTGGAGATCGATGGAGCATAACGCTTGTACCCGTTCTGGTCAATGCCTATTTTAAAAGCCAAGGGCTATTGCCCGATGCACAAAGTTTGGCAGAAAGCGAACTGATCCTTCCAGAAAACACCCCTGAAAACTTATTTAATCATTTTACCTTAGAGCGTCTTAATTACACTAAAAAAGTGTCGCTAAATCAGCTATTTAACCAGTTTCCTGTGGCGCTCTTATCAAATACACAAGCATTATGAAATTACAAAGAGGTGCCGGGATTTTAGTGCACATCACATCGCTGCCCTCTCAGTTTGGCATCGGTGATCTTGGGCCTGAGGCCTATAAATTTGCCGATTTTTTGGCTGAATCCGGCCATATGTACTGGCAGTTGCTCCCGCTTAATCCCACTGATGCGGCACATGCGCACTCACCCTACAGCGGCCAATCTGCCTTTGCAGGAAACCCCTTGCTTATCAGTCCGGAGCTGCTGCAAAATGAGGGATTGGTGGATCTGACAGATTTTACGGTTGAAGAAACTGATCCAAAGCAGGTTGATTTTGAAAAGGTGAAGGCCTACAAAGATCAAATACTTGACGCAGCCTATGCCGAATTTAAAGAGCAGAAAGCGCAGTTTCAGGATGAATTTAGTGCATTCTGCGAAAAACATGACTTCTGGCTCGCCGATTTCAGTCTGTACAAAGCCTTGGCACAAAAGTTTAAAAAGAGTTGGGTCGAGTGGCCTAAGAAACTGCGGGACAGGGAAAGCGGCGCAATTAAAAAAGCTCAAAAAGAATTGTATGAAGCTGTTGAAAAACAAAAATTCATACAGTTTGTTTTCTTTTCCCAATGGGAAAAATTGGCCGGTTACCTTCATGAGAAAGGTATACGATTGATTGGGGATATTCCATTTTATGTCAATCACCAGAGCGCAGATTGCTGGGCCTATGCCCATTATTTCAAATTGGATGAAAATAAGGAGCAGCTGTTTGGATCCGGTGTGCCGCCAGATGATTTTAGCGATACCGGGCAGTTGTGGAACACGCCGGTCTTCGATTGGGATGCCTTATCAAAAGATCAGTTTGAGTGGTGGATAAAGCGATTGGGCCAGAACGTTTTGCTGTTTGATATAGTGCGCCTGGATCATTTCAGGGCTTTTTCATCGTATTGGGAAGTGCCTCACGGCGAAAAAACAGCTGAAAACGGCAAATGGAAAAAATCCCCCGGCAAAGCTTTCTTTAAGCTGGTAAAGAAAAAATTTCCTCAAATGCCTTTTATAGCCGAGGATCTTGGTGAGCCTGATAAGCAGGTTGATCAACTTGTGGCATCGGTTGGTTTTCCGGGAATGAAAGTGCTACAGTTTGCCTTTGGCGATGACAAAAAAGATAATCCCTACCTGCCCTTTAACCATGTGCCACATAGCATTGTTTACACCGGTACGCACGATAATAATACAATTAGGGGCTGGTATGCAAACGCCGGTAAAAGTACCAGGCGCCACTTAAAGGAATATACTGCCAAACGTTTGACCAAAGATAACGTGCACCGTGCTTTGCACAGAATGACGCTCAACTCAGTGTCTGTTATTGCGGTGGTTCCCTTACAGGATTTTATAGGCCTGGGACAAGAAGGCCTTATGAACGTTCCTGGTACCGCAGAGGGTAATTGGAGATGGCGCGCCACATCTCATCAAATACCTATAAAAAAAGCGGCAGAGCTCAAAAAGTTAAATACTATTTATGGTCGCTGGGAAGCCGCTACAGAAAAACTATAGCAAAGTTTTTTTTCTCACCACATAATTTTAATTAACAGTCCAGAGTTGTAATTTACCTTTCTATAAGAGAGGCAGATAGCACTATTTTATAAAGTTATTTTAAAAAACCAAAATAGGAATCTGTAAGAGATGCCCTGCTATCAAAGCTATATTAGAATAACCTATTTACACTGGTCAGTTTCACAAGAACTTAAGGTCTTTAGATTTTTTTTTAATAATACCCTTTTTAAATAACTACTTTTGAATTTTTACAAATCCAACACACCAAAAAAGTCATTATTTAAGTTATGACCTATTCGGAAATTATTATTCTTTCCCTTAATCTTTTATTTTGTTTGCCCAGCATTGCCTCCATCACCAAATTTGATCATTGGGTGATCAGGGCGTTTGATTTCCCAAGAATACAGATATCCATATTGATCTGTGTCAATATTTTACTGGCGCTATGGGTCTATCCATATACTGCAGTTTGGCATTATCTGATTCTAGTGGCATTATGTCTGAGCCTCATTTATCAGTGTGTGCTTATCTATCCCTACACTCCGTTTTCTAAAAAACAGGTTTTCAAATATGCCGGTATAAAAAATGAAGATACCATTTCCATCCTGGTGAGCAATGTGCTAACCCCTAATAGGGATTATGCTAAATTGATCAATCTTGTGCATTCGCGAGATCCCGATATATTGTTGACCCTTGAGTCTGATAAAAGGTGGGAAGAGGCCCTTGCCGGAGCCGGCGTCGAAGACGCCTATGGCCACTGCGTTAAGGTACCGTTGGATAACCTTTATGGAATGCATTTGTATTCTAAAATGCCATTAGAAGACATTAATGTCAAATATCTGGTAGAAGATGATATCCCATCTATCCACGGCCATTTAAAATTACCGAACGGGAAGACCGTCAGCATCCATTGCCTGCATCCCAAACCACCCAGCCCCAGTGAGAGCAAAACCTCAACTAACAGGGATGCCGAGCTCCTTTTGGTAGGTAAGGAAATTGATAGGAATGCAGATCAGGTTTTGGTTTTTGGCGATCTCAATGATGTAGCGTGGTCACGTACTACAAAATTGTTTCAAAAACTTAGCGGCCTTATGGATCCAAGGAGGGGTAGAGGCTTTTTTAATACATATAATGCTAATTATAGCCTGATGCGGTGGCCACTGGATCATGTATTCCATAGCAATGACTTTTCACTGGTAGAGATCGCCAGGGAGCGCAATATAGGTTCAGACCATTTTCCCATGTACCTCAAGCTCAATTATACCCCAAGGGCACAATGGGATCAACATGATCTCAAGATAAGCGATGAAGAGCGGCAATGGGCGGAAGAGAAAATAGATAAGGCAGACCCAAAACAGAAGCATTTAAACACTTAATCGGTTCAGAACATGAAAAAAGCTTTTAGCACCCCGGCAGTAAGGCAGGCGTTTATAATATTGATCATTCTCCTAATGGCAAGCGTCATTTTTTGGAAACTGGTACCCTACCTTACTGGTGTCCTGGGGGCGCTAACCATATTTGTTATCTTCAAAAAATGGATGGCGCGGCTTGTTGACAAAGGCTGGAAGCCTACGCTTGCCGCAGCCCTCATAATGGTAATTTCCTTCCTTGGCATCCTTTTACCGGTAGCGGGAATTCTTCTTATGTTGGGTAAAAAGATTGGGAATGCCCTTGGGAAATCAAGTCAGATATTCTCAACTTTAAAAGAGCAGATGGAAATGTTGGGTAACCGCATTGGCTACGATTTTAGTTCCCAGATAGATTCATCTGCCATATCCAGCTGGGCGGCAGACAATCTTAAAAATTTTGCAGGTGGGGCGTTTACCCTGCTTTTCTCACTGGCCATCATGTACTTTCTGCTGTTTTACATGCTGGTGGGGCGCAGGTTGCTCAGGGAATCGCTACATAAATACGTGCCGCTGAGCAAAAAGAATTTAATTTATATAGGAGATGAGACCCTGCAGATGATACGGGCCAATGCTTTGGGTATCCCATTGGTCGCCATCGCGCAAGGGATAGTGGCGTTGATAGGTTTTTTTATATTCGGGGTTGATAAGCCTTTTTTCTGGTTTGTGATCGTTACGATAAGCTCTATGATTCCCTTTGCGGGAACTTTTGTGGGCTTACTTCCTGTATTTGTTATTGCCTTGGCGTCGGGCAACGATTTTCAGGCTTGGGGAATATTAATTTATGGAATTGTTGTCGTGGGAAGTACTGATAATATTATGAGGCTGTATATCTTAAAAAAGATAGATGATGTACACCCCTTGATCACTTTGCTCGGTGTGGTGATAGGCGTTCCATTATTTGGCTTTATAGGGTTAATTTTTGGCCCATTGTTTATTAGTCTTTTTTTATTGATGGCGCGCATTTATAAACGGGAATACGGCAACCCTGAGGTTTAATGACTGATAATTTTATCAAAAACGGAAACGATTTTATAGGTAATAATTAAAAGTATCTGGTTCAATTTGGATAATTTTTACACCTTTTTTAATAAAAAAATTAGGAGAAGCAGTTATCTTTAACAGAATTATTTCGGGTCAAGACGTATTTGATCTATTGATATAAGCAACCTTAATTAAAAACCAAACTGTATGAAAACCTTAAATTCGGCCCTACTTTTTATGACCTCAGTAATGCTTTTTTCCTGTAAGGAAAAAAGCGACAAGCCTATTAACACGGCTCCTGACAGGAATTCTTCTCTTATAGAGCAGGACAATGACACTGTTGTAGATGATAATACCAGCAGTTCCAGCACTGCAACATATAGTGATAATGTAGATGGCACCGTAGATGACGTCAATAGCGGGACAGGAAGCGCCTCTATGGGCAATGCAGCTAGTACCACCATGTACAGTGATCTCGATATGACCAAAGAGCAGATCACAAAATATGAGACTGCCAGCAAGAAGTATATGGAAACGGTTCGAAATAACAAAAATCTGAGCCAAAAAGCCATGAGGGAGCAGCGCAATAAGAACCTGAAAGCTGTGCTATCCACCTCACAGTACACTAAATATGAGGAACTGGAGGAGAATTATTATCCCGCCGCAGACAGTACCGCAGTAAAACAGCAGTAAATTTTGATTAAAAAAGTTAAATATTCGGGAAGATCATACAGATTTTCAGCAATCTTATGTTCTTCCTACTATGTTATTTTATATTGGAGCCATACCAGTCAGGCTTGAAATCAACTTAAATTAAATGATGAAAAATTACTATTTCGCCATAGCGAAAAAAAAGATCCTGTTTTTACTAATATTTGCAATTTGTACCACATTTATTTTTGAGCTCAAGGCGAAAACAGTTGCTGTTGCCCGTTACAATTTTAGCTTCGGTTCAGCTACGCGGTTTCAGGATCTGGTTATTGAGGATCAATCTTTTTCAATTGACGAGGCTAGTGCCCCTGGAACGCTGGTTGGCCAAATCAAAGTTTCAGATAACTCAACGATAACTAGCTACGATATAAAAGCTGCAAAATTTTTAAAAGCCAATAACCCTCCGCCCAGCGATTCGTCTAAAGATCCTGAATATAATGCGCTTATGGTATTTAAGTTGAATTCCGGCTCTGGTGAACTTCGTGTGAACAAAAATAAATACCTACTTGCCGAGCTGGGACCGATACAACTAGAGGTAGAAGTGACTGATAATATGGGCGCAATTACTTCTGCAACCATTACGGTAACAGTAAAGGATCTGGAAGTGACCATAGCAGACAACTATACATTAGCATGGTCTGAAGTGAAGGCAAATACACGAAGTACTGATGAGGCCACAGGCGGCATGGTAAATGGAAAACTTTATGTGTTCGGAGGTTTTACAAGTACTTATGCCCCCCAGGCAGATGTGGATGCCTATGATCCTGCGAATAATACATGGGCTAAACTTAAGGATATGCCCCCAATGGCAGATGATTCTGGCGGGGGGGGAGCAACACACATGGGCTGGGCGCAAGACGGCACAAATATTTATATTGCGGCAGGCTATGCGGCAGATAAAAGCGGCACCCGTCAACAGTTTGGCTCCCGGCGTGTATACCGATATAATGTCGCCGAAGACAGCTACACCGAACTGCCAGAACTGCCCATCGACCGCTCTGCCGGGGCGCTGGAGTTCCTAAACAATAAACTGTATTATATAGGCGGTACTAACAGGGCCCGTACCGAAGATCAGGGCGATGTTTTTGTACTTGACCTTGACGCCCAGGGTGCCGGGTGGAAATCGCTATCAAACATGCCCAATCCACGTCATCATATCGGTTCGGCTGTTTATGACGGAAAAATTTACATTTTTGGTGGCCAGAAAGAGCATGACGAGAAGCTCATACCACAAGATGATGTGCATTGCTACGATCCCATAACTGATACATGGGAACAAGTGACCGATATGCCCAAACCATTTAATCACATACATACGTCAGTTTTCACCTATGGTGATTTAATTTATTCTATAGGTGGGCAGATCAACCATAATAAGGGTGCTTACGCTGATGTGTATGCGTATAGCCCAAAAGCAAACAAGTGGGTGCAATTTACAGATTTGCCTAAAAAACGTTTTGCCATCGTCTGTGATGCCGTCGATGGGCATATTTACGCATCTGGAGGCAATAATTCACGTGCTACTTTTGCTGCCCTGTTGCCCGATGAGGTTTTGGGTCTAGAGTCAGGCTCAGAATTTAATGCGGTTTCTGATGAAATAAAACTTTATCCCAATCCATCCCGAGGTGTGTTGTTCGTGCATTTCGCGAAAGCGGCAAAAGAAGTAAAAAAGATTCAGCTTTTAGACGTTAATGGTCGGATATTATTTGAAAAAGCCTTAGATTTTTCAGCTAAGACCTCAGATATTAAGATAATTACTTCATCGCTTTCAAGTGGAATCTATCTTGTAAAAATTCAAGATGTCGAGGGAAAAGTCCAAACATCGCGTTTTGCGGTGAAGTAGGAACGCTGACGGTAAGGTCTCGAATACTTATACTGTTTTAATTCAATTTTTATTTAGAATATAAGATCAGTGCTCTTTTGATAGGGCACGCACCAAATACCTAGGAACCCAATATGTTTTATCAATCACATTTGCCCTTAAAGACTTACTTCAGAAATATCCTGCTCCTTTTTTTTGCATTTACAGCTTTTACTGGTCATGCACAGCAACAGGCTAATTCTTCTCAACCCGAATTTCTAAAATATCAAAATAGCAAATGGGTGGACAGCATTATGGAAACGCTGAACCCCGAAGAGCGCATAGGTCAATTGTTCATGTTACCTACCTATAGTGATGAGCGTGAAAACCGGGTTCAGATATTAAGTGCTATCAAAGATCATAAAATAGGAGGGCTTATCTTTATGCAGGGCGGCCCGGGCAGGCAGGTGGCACTCATGAATGAGTATCAAAAAGCTTCAAAAGTACCCATTATCGGGGCCACTGATGCAGAATGGGGATTGGGTATGCGGCTGGACAGCACGCAGAGCTTCCCTTATCAAATGGCACTTGGAGCGGTAAAAAATGATAGTTTGATCTATGAAATGGGTCGCGAGATTGGGCGTCAGCTCAAGCGTGTAGGCTTACAGATAAATTTTGCACCGGTGGTTGATGTAAATAACAATCCTAAAAATCCCGTTATTAATTATCGCTCCTTCGGCGAGGATAAACATAAGGTGGCTCAAAAGGGCTTAGCTTATATGAGGGGGCTTCAGGATGAAAACGTACTGGCCACAGCAAAGCATTTTCCTGGTCATGGAGATACCGGTACAGATTCACATCTAGCGCTACCGCAGATCAACAGCTCTATGGAAAGGCTGGACACATTAGAACTTTATCCGTTTAAAAAATTGATCAGTCACGGGCTGGGCGGTGTGATGATCGCCCATCTTGACATACCAGCTATGGATGCCTCTGAGGTTCCCAGTACCCTTTCTAAAAAGATCGTGACCGGTATTTTACAGGATAGTTTAGGTTTTGAGGGCCTGATCGTGACTGACGCCATGAATATGAAGGGAGTGACCAAAGGCCATGAGACAGGTGTTGTAGATAAGGATGCACTGGTGGCCGGCAATGATATGATCGAGTTTACCGAAGATTTGGGAAAAGCGATCCTTGAAGTCAAAAAAGCGATCAAAAACGGTCAACTTTCACAAAAAACGATCGATGCCCGCTGTCGCAAAATCCTTGCTCTAAAACAATGGGTGGGATTGGATCATTATTCCCCGATATCAGCCCAGGATATCGATAAAGACCTGCATTCCGCCACAGCGGAATTATTGCAGCGTAAGCTGGTGGAGCAATCGCTGACCGTGCTTAGAAATGAAAATAATCTCATTCCCGTTAGGCGTTTAGACACCTTGAAGATCGCTTCCATTTCTACTGGGGCAGCGGGAGAGAGGACAACCTTTCAGCAATATTTAGGAATGTACGCTACCGTAGCTGATTTTCACATCACCGCTTCCGCGAAAGCAGACGAGATTCAAAAATTAAGGGATACCTTAAAAGGATATGATCTGATTATGGTGGGAATCCACGACTCCAGCATACGACCGGGCAACTCCATTCAATTTAATCAAGAGGTCAAAGGTTTTATCTCAGAGCTCTCGGTAAAGAAAAATAGTATCATTACACTATTTAAAAATCCATATACAATTGCCGGTTTTGACAATATGGAAAAAGCCTCTGTGCTTATTGAAGCCTATCAAGATTCTCCGCTATCGCAGGAAATGGCCGCTCAATTGATCTTTGGCGGCATAGGGGCTTCGGGACGCCTTCCGGTAAGTGTGGGCGACAAATTTAAGGCAGGCGATGGGCTGGATATCACTGGCGGTATCCGCTTTACGTACACATTGCCCGAAGATGCAGGGATGGATTCTCATATTCTCATACCAAAAGTAGATTCGATCATGCAGCAGGCCATTGATGACAAGGCCATCCCAGGTGGGCAAATCCTTGTGGCACACAATCAGAAAGTAGTACTTTACAAGGCATACGGTCTTCATGAATACAACGATACGGTTAAGGTAAAAAAAAACGATCTGTACGACCTGGCCTCGGTGACCAAAATTTCTTCTGCACTTCCCATATTGATGCAGTTGAGCGATGAAGGGAAATTTGACCTTCAAAAAGGGATTGATGATTATTTGCCCTACTTCAGGCATTCTAACAAAACGGGTATTCCTTTTCGGCAGATTTTGACTCACCAGGCCCGATTTGAACCCTGGATCGCCTATTGGAAAAACACATTGCGCAAAAACGGAAGTTATAAATGGAATACCTTTAAAAAAGATTCCTCGCGACGCTATCCCATAAAAATAGCTGATGATATGTGGTTGCACCGCCATTATAAAAAGAAGATTTTTAAGGCAATTAAAAAGTCCCCATTGCTCAAGGAGGCAAAATATACCTACTCAGGTCTTGCATTTTATCTGCTTCCCACAATTGTTGAAAAAATTACCGATTCTAATTTTGTGGACTATCTGAACGATCATTTCTATGATAAACTGGGTGCGACGACGTTGACCTATAAACCCATGAAAAAATTCAATATAGACCGAATTGTCCCTACAGAAAGCGATTTTAATTTCAGGCATCGCGAGATTCATGGTATGGTTCACGACGAAGGCGCGATCATGATGGGCGGGGTTTCTGGCAACGCGGGACTTTTTGCAGATGCAAACGACATCGCTAAACTCATGCAGATGTACCTCAATATGGGTGAATATGGTGGCGAGCGTTTTATAAAATCCTCAACCTTAAAAGAATGGTCCACCACGCAATTCCCTGATAATGATAACCGCCGGGGCATTGGCTTTGACAAGCCCAATCTGGAATATATTGGGCCGGATAATAACGCGGCAAAGGATGCCAGTGCAGCGAGTTTTGGCCATACCGGTTTTACGGGTATTATGGTCTGGATGGATCCGAAAGAGGATCTGCTTTATATTTTTATGTCAAATCGGGTGCTGCCCACACGGGAGAATACCCGGCTCTATTCTATGAATACACGCACGCAAATTCAGCAGGTGCTCTATGACGCGATCATAGATTGATTCAATACATGAATTGCGCCCATTCCGCTTTTGCGAAAGCGATGCTGATTTCTTTAAATTTTAAGCAGAATTTTAAAGGGTAACAGCCATTATTTGTAAGGTAATAATCCGGAAAAAATTCGGACAATTGACGCGTTTTGAATTACAATCGCTTCAATCCTTTCAACTCTTTTTTATCCTTGACGGGAAAAATACTGATCGCATAACCACCTCCGGGCGCGCAATCTTGCGTGAGTTTTGACCTGTTGTTTACGCGGTATTTTTTGATTGTATAGGCCTGCGGATTTGTTTTATAATTGGCATCTTTCGCGTCAGCGTAAATGGTGGCGACATAATCCTTCCCTTTGGTCAGGAAATCAAAATTTATTTTTGAAGTTCGCTTTTCTTCATCATTTGTTCTCCCGATAAACCAGTTTTCAGTGTTTTTTTGCTTGCGGGCGTAAGTAATGTAATCTCCAGGTTCTGCCTCTAAAACCTGAGTCTCATCCCAGTCAAGACCTACGTCTTCAATAAATTGAAAGGCATCCAAAAATTTATTGTAGGTTTCTGGAAGATCAGCTGCCATTTGCAACGGGCTGTACATGGTCACGTAGAGGGCAAGCTGATTGGCAATAGTCGCATTTACATGAGAATTGTTTTGTGGGTTGTATTTGCTCACTTCCATCTCAAAAATTCCTGGGGTATAATCCATTGGGCCACCAAGCAGCCGGGTAAAAGGCAGAATGGTCGTGTGGTCGGGATGGCTTCCGCCAAAGGCCTGAAACTCGGTGCCGCGTGCAGATTCGTTACCTATCATGTTGGGAAATGTTCTCACGAGACCAGTAGGCCGCACGGCCTCGTGGGCATTAACCATAATATGGTAATCTGCTGCTTTTTTTACTGCATACAGGTAGTGATTGACGGCCCATTGCCCATAATGGTGCTCACCACGCGGGATGATATCGCCCACATAACCGCTTTTGACCGCATTGTAATTGTTATCTACCATAAACTGATAGGCGGCATCCATATGCCGCTCATAATTGCGTATCGCACCAGAAGTCTCGTGGTGCATAATCAAGCGGATATCTTTCGACTTGGCATAATCACGCAGTTCGGTAACGTGAAAATCGGGATAAGGGGTTACAAAATCAAATACATCATCCTTAGAGTGGCCAAACCAATCCTCCCATCCTATATTCCATCCTTCCACAAGTACGGCGTCGAGCCCATGATCTGCGGCAAAGTCAATGTATTCTTTAATATGGGCTGTGTTTGCACCGTGCGTTCCGTTTGGTTTTAGGCTTGAGTAATCCGTCTCTCCCAATTTAACGCTCGGAACATCAGTATAGCTCCAGGTGTTTTTTCCTGTAATCATTTCCCACCATACGCCCACGTATTTTACAGGTTTGATCCAAGATGTATCCTCAAATTTGGTAGGCTCATTCAGGTTGAGCGTCATGTGTGAAAGTAGGATATCACTGGCCTTATCTCCTGCGATGATCGTGCGCCAGGGAGTGTGGGTAGGTGCCTGCATATAAGCCATATTCCCAATGGCATCTGGAGTCAGCGCAGATTCAAAGATCATTGTTGTATCGTTGAGTACGAGGCTCATCGCCGAATATTCCGTGAGCGCGGCCTCGTGCAGGTTGATATAGATATTCTTATCGCTTTTCATCATAAGCGCGGTCTGCACGCTTGTCGGGCCAATTGGGGTTTGCGAAGCATTTGGGGTAATCGCCTGCTTCATTAAACCACGTATTTCAGAAAGTTTAGAAGTGGTATAATCATATTCCTGAGTGTCGTAATCCCCGGGGATCCACCAGGCTTTGTGGTTACCGGTCATTGCAAACTGTGTATGCTCATTTTTGATTACAAAATAAACGAGGTTTTTCTGATTGGGAAACTCATACCTAAAGGCCAGCCCATCATCAAATAATCGAAAACGCAGTTGCATCACACGATCTGTAGAGGGTTGTTGCAGGGTGATCAGTAACTCATTATAATGGTTCCTGATGTTTTTATCCTCGCCAAGCACAGGCTGCCACGTATTATCAAAACTTGTAGTGGCTGTATCTTTTAGTATAAACCCAGTCATTAAAGAAGGAACGTTAACCAACTCAAGCCCTAAGGTGCTAGGCTTTATTAGAGTCTGGTTCTTATAATCTAGATCATAGGTTGGTACACTGTCGTGAAGGTCAAAGTGCATCTCAAAATTGCCATCAGGGGATTTGAGGCTTTGTGCCTGTAAATGACAAAAGAAAAAAAATACGAGATAAAAAGATAAATGGATTTTCATTGAAGTATACTTAATCAAATTTTTGATTTTTAAGAATTATCTAAATTATCACAAATTAAGTTATTTTAACATGTTTTAATTGTGATTTCATTCATTTAAAGATATTTTTCTCCTCTCAAAACTATCCTCATTTCAAATCCAATTTAACTTATGGAGAAAAAAATACAAAACTTCATTCTTCTCTTATTTTTATTTTTTTCTGTACAAATCTGGTCTCAGGGGTCACAAGTTAGCGGTAAGGTTGTTGACAGCACAGGCATGTCTATACCCAGCGTTACCGTATTGGTCAAGGGCACCCAGATTGGAACAGTTACTGATTTTGATGGAGAATTCAGCCTAAATGTTCCTGCAGGGCAGGGCCAAGTACTCCTGTTTTCATCAATAGGGTATATAAAACAAGAGATACCTCTGGATGGGCGTACAACTTTCGACATTACTTTAAAAACGGATACGCAAAGTCTTAATGAGGTAGTAGTAACCGCATTAGGGATAAAAAGGGAAAAAAAGGCTTTGGGCTATTCTATAACAGAAGTAAAGGGATCTACGATAGCAGAGACACAGCGAGATAATTTTATCAATAGCCTTGCGGGCAGGGTAGCTGGTGTGGAGATCAATAGTACCTCTGGACTTCCAGGTGCATCCTCTTCCATTGTAATACGTGGGATCAGTTCTTTAAGTGGAAGCAATCAGCCATTATTTGTGGTAGATGGTCTGCCCATCAGCAACAATACAACGTCTACATCTTTATTTGCTTCCTCTGTAAGTGGCGGCGGGTTTTCGCTTGAAAATAGAGGCGTTGATTTTACAAACCGAGCTGCGGATATTAATCCGGAAGACATTGCCTCAGTAACGATACTTAAAGGGCCAGAAGCGTCTGCACTCTACGGGATCGAAGCCGCGTCAGGTGCCGTTGTAATTACAACAAAAAGGGGTCAGGCCGGAAAGGCAAGAATTGATTACAGCAATAGTTTTAGGCTAGATCAGATTGTAAAATATCCAGAAATTCAACAAGTTTACGACCGTGGTGCCAATGGTTTTACCAACGATAGTGATGAGGAGATATACTACTTTGGGCAACCCTACGCGGAGGGCACGAAATTTTACGATAATGTAAAGCATTTTTTTAAGAATGCATTGACCCAAAAACATAATATTGCGGTATCGGGCGGGAGCGAAAATACGCAATATAGGATTTCGGCATCAAATACTTCTTCTAAAGGATTTGTCCCCACTACCGGGCTGAATAAGCTTAATATATCCTCTGCAGTCACCGCTGATATAAATGATTATATTTCAGCAGACATTACTTTTGATTACACACGTTCAGATAACGATCAGACTTTTAGAGGCTCTGGCGGACCCTTGCTGGAACTTTTACTCTGGCCCACTACAGACGATGCGAGAGATTATCTCACAGTTAATGGTGATCGAAGGGATTATGCTGAATTTGCCACTGCTGTTGAAAATCCTTTCTTTAACGTCAACAAAAATATTTTTAATTCGCTAACAGACAGATATATACTTAATACGAAAGTATCGGCGTCCCCTTTTAAATGGTTGAGTCTGGTGGGGCAGGTTGGTGTGGATTATTTTACAACTAAAAACACCCTTGTAAGGCACCCGGAATCTAACGCCGGCAGGGATTATAATGGAATACTTGATCAGGCGCTGGTAACAACAAGAAATCTTACTTATCAGTCGTATGCGCAGTTAACAGCACCAAAAATGCTGAATGAAAAACTCACCACAGATTTTAAAATTGGAACCGCAATCTACGACTATGACACCTTTAGTGCGGCTGCTGGCGGCCAGGATTTTCAGGCTCCAGATCTTTATTCTATTAACAATACGAATTTAGATACACAACGGGCATTCAATAATGAGACCCAGAGGCGGCTGGTAGGTTTTTTTGGAAGTTTGAACATGGGTTACGACAATATGCTATTTCTCACCTTGACCGGAAGGAATGACTGGAGCTCCACATTGCCTAAGAAAAACAATTCCTTTTTTTATCCTTCGGCAGGACTAAGCTTTGTTTTTACGGAACTTGAATCTTTTAAGGGTAATAGAGATGTGCTTTCCTACGGAAAATTAAGGGCTTCCGTTGCGCAGGTGGGTAAAGATGCCAGCCCATATAAAATACGGCCATTCTATACCAATTCGCTCACGACGGGAGGGGGTTTCCGTTATGACTTTAGTGGTCCAAGCTTAAACCTCAAACCAGAAATAACCACTTCTTATGAATACGGTTTTGAGCTTAAATTCTTTAAAAATAGATTGGGCATTGATGCCACTTATTTTAAGAAAAGGTCTGAAGACCAGATTGTAGAAAACTTGCGTCTTAGTTATGCCACTGGGTTTGTACTCTCTACCTTCAATGCGGGGGAAATTCAAAATGAGGGGATCGAGCTCCAGCTTAATGCTGCCCCTGTAAAAACCAATAATTTCTCATGGGATATTTTGGCAAATTTCACCAAAAACTGGAGTGAGCTTAGAAGTCTTCCGGCTGACGTAGAAGAGTTTTATAATTCTGACACCTGGCTCTATGGCAATGTGCGCGTAGGAGCCAGAGTTGGTGGGCCGTTGACCACATTTACAGGTTACGACTTTCTTAAAAACGATAACGGGGATGTTCTTGTAAATCCATCTAATGGTCTTCCATTATTGGATACAAGTGAATTTGTAGTGGTGGGCGACCGTAATCCCGATTTTAATATAGGGCTTACAAACACGTTTAGATACAAAAATTTTTCCCTCAATTTCTTACTTGATTTTAGGGTGGGGGGAGACGTTTATAATGCAACCGAACATTATCTTACCGTACGGGGATTGAGCAAAAGAACATTAAACAGGGAAACCCCTCGGATTGTGACCGGGGTATTGCAAGATGGGAATGAAAATACAGCAAATCCTACGGCAAACAATGTCCCTATCGATTTATACCGTAATTCAACCTATTGGTCTTCTATTTATCCATACCAAAGTTTTATTGAAAAGGATATTAACTGGGTACGTCTGCGGGACGTGACTTTGAGTTACAACTTTTCCAACGAGTTGTTGAAAAGGACCGATGTCATCAAAACAGCAAGCATCTTTTTAACAGGTACCGATTTGTTTTTGCTAACTAATTATTCGGGGCTCGATCCTGTGGGCAACGGAAACTCTGCAGCGGTGGGCGGTGCCGGTGGAACAGGATTGGATTATGGGAACTTTCCCCTTCCAAGAGGTATGAATATTGGGGTAAGGGTAGGATTCTAAAATAAAAAACAATGAAAAAAATCATATTTGTAAGTTTAATCACAATTTTTCTTTCAGCTTTTATCAGCTGTGAAGATTACCTTGATGTAAATACGAATCCCAATGGTCCAGATCAGCTCTTGCAACCAGAGCTCTTCCTGCCACAGATAGAATCTGAGATGGCCGTAGGAGTAGAATGGGATGGTAGATTTACCGGTTTTTATACTCAAAACTGGGCTTATTCTTCTGGAGAATCCTACTCTCTTAATCTTCATTCAAATCCGCTATCTGACTCTTATGCCCAATTATGGAAGGCCGTCTATTTTAGTATGGGCTATAACCTTTCTGATATGATCGAAAGTGCCGATCTCAACAAAAAATATGATTTTGTTGGGGTTGGTTATATTTTAAGGGCCTATGGCTGGCAAATGCTCACAGACTATCATGGCCCGGTCATCGTTACGGAAGCCTTTGATGCAGAAAGACGGGTTTTTGACTACGATGAGCAGGAGGTTGTTTATGCAGAAATCAGAAGACTTTTAAATCTGGGAATAGAAAATCTACAACGTACCGATGGACTCAGTGCAGCAGATTCAGGATTGAGCGAGGCCGACCTCATCTATAGCGGTGATCGTGACAAATGGATAAAATTTGCCTACGGCCTATTGGCGATCAATGCACAAAGGCTTACCAATAAAAGCTCTTATAATGCTGATGAAGTAATAGGCTATGTGGATAAGTCTTTTACGGGAAATCAAGACGATGCCAGTATCGGTTTTGAAGGTACTGTAAGTGCAAACACCAACTTTTTTGGTCCATTACGCGGAAATATTGGGCGCTACCGCCAGACTAAATTTATGCTGGGTCTACTGGATGGAACAAATCCCGAACTGACTGACCCGGAGCTTTTGGGAGCAGATCCTATAATAGCAGATAGTGCGGAATATTTAAAAGACCCCAGGATCACGGCCATGCTTGCGCCTTCCCCTGATGGAAAATACAGAGGAATTTCCCCAACGGTGGGTGTTGATGAATGGACTGCGGCTGAATCTGACCTCGTGCCGAAGAACTTTTGGAACGAAGAAGGATATACCGGCAGTAATCCATCTCCACAAATCTATTTTTTCAACAATTCTGCGAGGTTTCCATTGATGAGTTATGCAGAACTACAGTTTATAAAAGCGGAAGCGGCTTTTATTTCTAATAAAAAAGAGGTGGCTCTTCAGTCTTTTCAAAATGGAGTAAAGGCCCATATGGATTTTGCCAGGCAGTTTGCCCCAGATCAAAGTTTGTATGATGAGAGGATGGCTATCTATCTCGCAAGTGAGCCGTTGTTCCCCCAATCCTCGGCAGATCTAAGCCTTTCTAAAATAATGCTTCAAAAGTATATTGCCACCTGGGGATGGGCTTTCTTTGAAACATGGTCAGATATGAGGAGGTACCATTATGACATCGATGCGGAAGACCCTGTTTACAAAGGGTTTACGTTGCCCAATCCACTTTATATTGATAATAATAATAAGCCAGCATACCGCGCAAGACCTAGATTTAATTCGGAATATATGTGGAATAAAGATGCCCTTGAAAAACTGAATGCCTTTGAAGATGACTATCATACCTATGAAACCTGGTTTAGTAAACCCGAATAAGCGATTATTATGAAAAAGACTTTGAATATATTTACCGCCTTATTTATTACTGTAATTTTCTTTAGCGCCTGCGATAAAAATGCGATCCCAGAGCTTACTCAGGATGTAGCTTCAGATGGAGCTTTTGTAAAATTCTTTCTTCAAGTGGAAAATGCCCCCAGCATAAATTTTTATCTTGGGGATCAAAAAGTAAGCGCAGTAAATTCTTCTACCACAGATGATGTGCAAGGGAGCGATTATGGTACGGTATATCCCTCTAATGCCTATGCTATTATTCCTGCAGGAAATTTTGACGTCAATGCCAAGAATCTTGAGGGCAATGTGATTGCAACTACCGAGGCTAGTTTTTCTGCAGCAGAAAATTATTCTGCCTATTTGGTGGGCACAACAGAAAACTATGAGGTTTTTGTGATGAAAGATCAGCTTCCCCCAGACGATAGGGTTAAGATCTATTGGAGGTTTGTCAATACGATGGCAAATATGCCTTTCAAGGTAGATTTTTATGCTATACGTGATGCTCAGCCTGCTACTGGGGGTTCACCGGCACAGTCTGTAGAGGTAGTTTCCCTGGGCAACTCAATTGGGTTTAAAGAGGCTGGGGAATATAAAGAATTACAACCGGGCAACTACACTTTTAAGGTGTTTGAATCTGGATCTGATTATGATCCCGAGACTTCCGAAGCTTATCTTGAAAATAGTGTGAATTTAGGGAGTAAGGGCAGAACCTATTCTACGCAGATCCGTGGGGAGTATTCAGAAAATCCCGTTGCCAAGAATATAGACTTTTGGAGAGAGCGCTAAGTGTTACAAAAAAATAATTATTTGGTATTCAGACAAGTTTTGAAATTATTCTATAACTGTTTTTGGTTGACTGGTTTATTAAAGATACTTTTTATATAAATTATAAAGAACTGCAAGCTCATGATCGTTCAATACGCCATCTATATCTTTCTGAATGAAATGCAGCTCAAAAGCCTTGATTGCGGCATCGGGATCTGAAATATTATAACCAATTATTTTTAGGGCTTCCAGCGTGTTGAAGTCGGCAGGTACGATTTCGGGCTTATAAATTCCGGCAACGACCAGGATTTGTTCTATAAGTGGATTTGCGGTTTTTGGGTCAAAATTGCTATTTGTTTCCAACTTTGCTACTGCATCTTCATCATACCAAAGGCCAAAACCTTCCTCAGCCAGTTTTTTCCAAGGGAAATTGGCATTCGGATCCACCTTTCGCGAAGGCGCTATATCAGAATGGCCAATAAAATTTGCGGCGGGGATGTTGTATTTCTTTTTCAACTGGTTTAGTACGGCGAGCAGGCTATAGATCTGAGCATCGGGAAAGGGCTCAAAACCATTATTATCCAGTTCGATGCCTATAGATGCCGAATTTAAATCTGTAAGGTTTCCCCACTGTCCCACACCGCCGTGCCAGGCTCGGTAATAATCGTTGAGCATGTGATAGACTTTACCATCTTTTGCAATAACATAATGTGCGCTCACCTGCGTACGCGGCAATGTAAAGGTGCGCAAAGTCTGTCCTACTGAATCCTGTGCCGTATGGTGAATGACCACATAATTGGGTTTGCGTAGGTTAAAATTGGTAGTGCCCACAACATGATCACCATAGATTAGGGGATAATCTTCTGATGTATTGTTTGGAGGGAGGTTTTTTAACTGTTTGGCGTATTTTTTGGCCTCTTTTTTATAGATTTTATTTGTTTTTGTGTAGGGATTTGAAGCACAGGAGAGTAGTTCCATTAATGCAGATAAAATCAAAATAACCGAAAATATTTTTTTCATGCCTTTTTAGGTTTTTGTAAAAATATTGTAAAAGCATGAGCAATCCTCCTTTCGGGCAGATTACATCTCTGACACGAGTTAAATTTGAAGTATTTATAAAATTTTGAAACAAAATCCCCTTTCCGAATGGCGAAAAATCTGATGCAAGATTTAAATCAATTTTTGACTTTAGGAGTTATCTTCCACAAACCACATCCCGATTTTTCCTTTTCCTTTGGCCTGGATCTCCCCACGATATTCAAATTTGAAATCCCCGCAATTTTTAGGGGTCTTTATTTTTACGACCGACTGGGTTTTTACGATCACTGGGCTATGGAGCTAAGCGATGTTTAATTTCGTGATATTCTTGTGCATTCCCTGCAATTTAATCGCTCAAGAAAAAGGCTTTTCTCTCCAAAAATCCTATTTTTATAGGGCTTATTTTTGCTTTGAGGAAAAATAATAAGCGTCCACCACTTGAAAATCACCTGATATTGACCAAAATTAGTAATACTGCGCGTGAACCGAAGACTATTGCTGTAAAACAGCGCTATTTAGCACTGGACGTCTTACGGGGAATGACCATTGCACTGATGATCATCGTTAACAACCCAGGTAGCTGGAGCCATATTTATGCACCTTTTGAGCACTCTGAATGGCATGGATTTACCCTTACGGATCTCGTTTTCCCAACCTTTTTGTTTGTGATAGGCAATGCGGCAAGCTTTAGTTTAAAAAAATATGAAAAACAGTCTGAGGCTGTATTTCTCAAGAAGGTGTTTACGCGCACGCTCCTTATTTTTCTAATTGGTCTTTTTCTGGTAGCCTTTCCTTTTGTGTACAGATCTGGCGACGACCTTCTTCTAAAAAATCTTATGAATATGCGGATAATGGGCGTTTTGCAGCGTATTGCCCTCTGCTATTGTTTGGGCTCATTGATCATCCACTACTTAAAGTTGCGGGGTGCGCTGATCGCTGGCGCTTTGATTTTACTGGGTTATTGGGGCATTCTCTGGTTTTTTGGTGATCATCCCAATCCTTACAGTTTAAATAGCAACGCGGTTCTAAAACTTGATCTTATGGTATTTGGCTCAGAGAATCTCTGGAAGGGATTCGGGATGCCCTTTGATCCAGAAGGCTTGTTGAGCACTTTTCCCGCTATCGTAAATGTGATCGCTGGGTATGCTGCCGGCGTTTTTATTCAAAAATCTGGAAATACCTTCAAGACCGTCAGCAGGTTAGCTTTATCAGGGCTTGTACTTTTGATTGTCGCCAAAATGTGGTCTTTCTATTTCCCTATTAATAAAGGGATTTGGACAAGCACATTCGTACTTTTTAGCAGCGGTTGGGATCTCCTTATTTTAGGAGCACTAATCTTGATTATCGAGATTTGGAAATTTAAAAAATGGACCTACTTTTTTGAAGTTTTTGGTAAAAATCCGCTATTTATTTTTGTACTCTCAGGCCTTGTTGTTCTATTTCTTCAAATTATACGTATCAATGGCAAATCTCCCAGCGGTATGTTCTACAACTTTTATTTGACATGGCTTTCGCCGATCAATGCCTCCTTGGCCTTTGCAATAGTCTTTATGCTTTCAATGTGGCTAGTGGGGTACATCCTGGATAAAAATAAGGTGTATGTAAAGGTTTGATACTTGACGCAAATTACCGCGTGATTTTCTTTAGTTAGCGCTTTCGCGAAAGCGTTATAGTTCATAAAATAATGGCTTTAATTAAATTTAATGCGGATTATATATCGAAAACCCACATTTGTTGATTATTTTGCTGTACAATAGTATGAAATGATTATAATTCAGTGAATATTTGGTTATCCAAGTAATAATTCTGTAAACCTTTTAAAACCAGCATACTTAATGCGAATAAAATTACACTTATGAAAAGAAGAAACTTTGTACAACTTGCCGGTCTGGGAGCGGGCGCATTAATGTTACCCATGGGCATAATGGGCCACGATATCTCTGCGGAGGCTTTACTGGAACCTGGTATGGATCCGCTTATAAAGAAAAAAATGGCCGATGTTGCCCTGAATACTGCAAAATCGCAGGGTGCAACCTACGCTGATGCACGCATTGGGCGGTATCTTAATCAATATGTGTTTACCCGTGAGGATAAAGTACAGAATGTGGTCAATACCGAATCTTTTGGTATCGGTATCCGGGTAATCGCAAACGGTACTTGGGGATTTGCCTCCACAAACAGCGTTACTGAAGACGGCATCAAAAAAGCCACTGCTGAAGCGGTTGCAATTGCCAAGGCCAATTCAAAGATTCAGAAGGATCCGGTACAGCTTGCCCCGGTTGAATCTTATGGCGAGGTAACCTGGAAAACACCTATAAAAAAAGATTTTAAAGAAGTTCCGGTCTCTGAAAAAGTGGATTTACTGCTCCGCGCAAATGCGGCCGCAATGAAAAATGGAGCCAACTTTGTGAATTCAGCGCTGTTTATGGTCAATGAGCAAAAGTATTTTGCCTCTACAGAAGGTTCTTATATCGATCAAGATGTAAGCCGTATTTGGCCCACTTTTGGTGTAACGGCAATAGATCGTACCGCTGGCACCTTTAAGTCCCGCCAGGCCATGAGTGCCCCTATGGGTATGGGTTACGAATATATGGATGGACTTGATTCTGAAAAACTACAGGGCCCCGAAGACCTCGTACTCTACCGCAACAGCTATGATATGGTTGAGGACGCAACCGTGGCCGCCAAACAGGCCAAAGAAATGCTCACTGCCAAATCGGTAGATCCAGGTAAATATGATATGGTTTTAGAACCAAATCACCTGGGCCTTACGATTCACGAGTCTGTAGGCCACCCGCTTGAACTGGACCGGGTGCTGGGTTATGAGGCCAATTATGCCGGCACCAGCTTTGCCACGCTAGACAAATGGAAATCCGGTGACTTTAATTATGGAAGCAAAATCGTGAATATCGTGGCCGATAAAACACAACCGCATTCCCTGGGTGCAGTGGGGTACGATGACGAAGGTGTAAAAACCAAAAAATGGGATTTAATTCGCAATGGTATTTTGGTTAATTATGAGGCTATACGCGATCAGGCGCACATGCTTGGCGAAGATGCTTCTAACGGATGTTGCTACGCCGAAAGCTGGAATGATGTACAATTTCAGCGTATGCCCAATGTTTCCCTGGAACCCGGTACCGAAAAATATACTATTGATGAAATGATCAAAAATGTAGAAAAAGGCATCTATATTGCTGGCCGCGGGTCTTATTCTATTGACCAGCAGCGATACAACTTTCAGTTTGGCGGTACGGTTTTCTACGAGATCAAAGACGGGAAGATTGCAGGCATGCTCAATGATGTGGCCTACCAGTCTAACACACAGGAGTTTTGGAACGCGTGCGCGAAAATCTGCGATGAGGGAGACTATCGTATGTTCGGCTCCTTTTTTGACGGTAAGGGACAACCACCTCAGGTAAGTGCCGTATCACACGGCTGCTCGACCGCTCGGTTTAACGGGATTAATGTCATCAATACCGGAAGGAGTGTTTAGAAAATTTTGACTTAAGACCGTTTCTTGTATTCAATTGAAAGTTTTCAAACTATGAAAATAATATTCACTTAACATACAATTAGTCATAAATTTTATGTCATTTCGTTCTATATCAAGTAAATGTAAAACCATTTTTCAAATCGCATTCTTTCCCTATTAATCAGTTCGGAAAATGAGAATTAACAATCAAAAAAAACAATAATGGCAATATATACCAAAGAAGAAGCCCGCAAGATCATGGAAAAGGCGCTGAGCTTTTCCAGCGCAGATGCGTGTAGTATTACCTTGAGCGGCAGTGAGAGCGGCAATATCCGTTATGCTCGCAATACGGTGACCACATCTGGCCACCGCTCTAACCAGTCACTTGCGGTCAATGCAAGTTTTGGAAAAAAATCAGGAACGGCAACCATTGATGAATTTGATGACGCCTCGCTTGAAAAAGTGGTAAAACGTGCGGAAGAACTGGCTAATCTTTCACCGGAAAATCCTGAATTTATGCAACCGCTGGCGGCACAGACTTATGACGAACCTAAAAATTATGTAGCCGCAACAGCAAATATAAAACCGGAATACCGTGCTGGGGTCGCTCAAAAAAGCATTACTCCCGCAGCTGAAAAAGAGGTAACTGCGGCAGGTTTTCTTGATGATTCGGCCGGTTTTCGGGCGATGCTCAACTCCGCAGGGCTTTTTGCCTATAATAAATCCACTAATATTGACTTTACAGTCACCATGCGCACGGATGACGGCACAGGTTCAGGCTGGGTATCACGCGATTTTAACGACGTTGCAAAATTTGATGCTGCTGAGGCTTCCAATGTTGCGGTCCAAAAAGCGCTACAGTCTCGAGAGGCCAAGGCCGTCGAACCCGGAAGGTACACGGTAATCCTGGAGCCTGCCGCTTCTGAGGAACTTTTGGGCAATATGTTCCGGGCCTTTGACGCCCGTACGGCAGATGAGGGGCGAAGTTTTATGTCTAAAGAGGGCGGCGGTACCAAAATGGGTTCTAAAATCGTTGACGAGCGTGTAACGATCTGGTCAGATCCGCTCAACCCCGAGGTGCCTACCGCAACCTGGAATGGAGAAGGGCTTCCCCTAAAAAAAATGAATTGGATCGAGGACGGTGTCGTAAAAAATCTTGCTTATGACCGCTTTTGGGCAGATAAGCAGGGCGTAGAACCCGTACCTTCGCCCAACAATTTTATCATGGCGGGCGGTGATGCCTCACTGGATGATCTTATTCAAAACACTAAAAAAGGAATACTCGTCACCCGGTTTTGGTATATCCGTTCTGTTGACCCACAGACCTTATTGTTTACAGGCCTTACAAGAGATGGGACATTTTATATCGAGAATGGCCAGATACGCTATCCGGTGAAGAATTTCCGTTTTAACGAGAGCCCGATAATCATGCTCAATAACCTGGAAGCCCTGGGCAAGCAGGTACGCGTGAATGGAAATCTCATTCCGTATATGAAAATAAGGGACTTTAGTTTTACCAGCTTGTCTGATGCGGTATAACACTTTTTTTGGAATGATAGATATCGCTTAAGTTGATCAAAAATACTTTTTTAGCCAACTCGATTTTTTGAATATTGAAATGCTTGAATCAGTAAAATGGATGCAAATCGATCTCCCGATAAACTTTGTATACCTTCCAAAAAAAAATAAGTACACTTAAGTCCCAACGCCCAAATCCAACCCCTCTTTGAAAACCGATTTTTTCTTCACCCGCCTCCAATATGAATCCGGCGATTGGGATGTAGATCAGCGGATGCCATCTAATCTGCTCAATTCACTGGTTGAGTATACTACGTTGCAGGTGGATAAGCAGGAAAATATTATCACGTTGGCTAGCGGGGATATTTTTAAATGTCCGTTTTGCTATTTATCAGGGCATAAACTGGTTCAGTTCACTAAAAATGAACGAGAAAACTTCAAAAAATATGTCAATAACGGCGGTTTTGTCTTTGTTGACGATTGCAACCACGATATAGACGGACTTTTTGCAAAGTCTTTTGAGCGGCAAATGGAAGAGATTTTTGGACCGGATGCGCTAAAAAAAATACCGGATGATCACGAGATTTATAAGGTTTTTTTTGATTTTGACGATGGCCCGCCCACGACCTCACAAGAACTTAATGGTTGGGGCGATGACCTTGTGCACGATTATCTAAAAGCTATTGAAGTAAATAAGAAGATCGGCGTGCTTTACAGCAATAAAGACTATGGCTGCGAGTGGGATTATGATTTTAGAAACAAGCGTTTCTATAAGCGCGATAATACCCGTTTTGGGGTCAATATTGTAATGTATGCGCTTACCTCATAATGCGCTGATATCAATATAAAAATGGATAAAGTGGCGCTTTTATCAGTATAAAAGTATCAAAAATCGCCTATTGTAAATCATAAAAATGAATCAAAATTTATCAACCTTAAATACCGAAATAGAAACGCTTTCGCGAAAGCTGACTGCGCTCAAAAAAGAAATCGGTAAGGTCATTATTGGTCAGGAAGAAACAATAGATCAATTGCTAATTACCTTCCTGGCTGGAGGCCATGCGCTTTTGGAGGGCGTACCCGGACTTGCCAAAACCCTTATGATACGCACGCTGGCACAGGCCATAGACCTTAAGTTTAAGCGCATCCAGTTTACCCCAGATCTTATGCCCTCTGACATTATTGGTACAGAAATCCTGGAGGAAGACCATACCACAGGGCGCAAGTTTTTTGAATTTAATAAGGGGCCAATATTCGCCAATATTATCTTAGCAGATGAGATTAACCGTACTCCACCCAAAACCCAGGCAGCACTCCTGGAGGCCATGCAGGAGTTTGAGGTTACCTATTCGGGAAAAACCTATTCGCTGGACCGGCCATTTTTTATTCTGGCAACGCAAAACCCCATTGAGCAATCGGGTACTTTCCCACTTCCAGAGGCACAACAGGACCGTTTTCTTCTCTATATCAAAATAGGGTACCCATCAGAAATTGAGGAGACAGAAATTCTTAAAAAGACAACCGGCGTCAAAAAAGAAACCATCGTCCCCGTTATAACTGGTGGAGAGCTATTGCGACTGCAGGAACTGGTGCGTGAAGTGCCGATAAGTGAGGAACTGGTAAAACGCGTGAGCCAACTGGTACGAGCAACGAGACCAGAGACCACAACGGTTGATTATGTAAAAGAATGGGTTGGTTGGGGGGCAGGGCCCCGGGCTGGGCAGGCGATGATCCTGACCGCTAAGGCCCGGGCACTGCAGGATGGCAGACTTTCCGTATTGCCTGAGGACATTATGCGGGTTGCCCCACCCGTCCTTCGCCATCGTATGATCGTCAACTTTAAGGCAGAGGCGCAAGGGATCACATCAGATCAGGTGACCGAAAAACTGTTGAGGGAGATCGGTCTTTAATTACTGTACCGTCGCAATAAATCATGAGAATTTTTGAATTATTAAGATGTTTAAGCGGATATCCGAAATTCAAAACAGTAAGACTCGTTCAAGTTCCTGGACGGTTATTTAAATGAATATTATAGAGATGACAACATCATAATAGCTAAACCCTAACAATTGAGGCAGCATATAAAAGACCTGATGACCCCTGAGATAATTCACCAAGTGGCTGGATTAAGTCTGCTTGCCCGATTGATCGCCGATGGGGGAAACCCTGGTATTCAAAGCGGCCGCAATTTAGGGCAGGGCATTGAGTTTAGCCAGTATCGGGGTTATGAGCCGGGCGATGACCTGCGTTTGCTCGATTGGAAAATGCTTGCCAGGTCAGGAAGATATTACATCAAGCAGGCTGAGGTGGAAAGCAACATTACCGTAAAGTTTATACTTGACGCAAGCAACTCTATGCAACATACCGAAGACGGCCTTTCAAAAATGGATTTTGCCAGAGTCCTCATTGCGGCACTTGGTTATTTATGTGAAAAACAGGGCGATAGTTTTGGTCTTTTTGCCCGGAATGAAAAAAAGCCTTATATCCTCACTCCAAAAATGCACAGACAGCAGTATAAGCATTTTTTGAACGCACTTATCAATATACGCAATGACGGGCGCTGGCCACAACATACTGCCGGTCTTGAGCTAATGCACGGCCGTGGGGAGAAAGAGCTTTTTATTTTTGTGTCAGACCTTCATGAACATGAGCATGAGCTTATAGAGGTTTTAAAAAGCTTGAAAACAAACCGAAATGAAGTTATTGCTTTGCAGCTTATGGCACCTAAAGAGTTAAATTTTGCTTATTCTGGCGCGGTCACTCTAGAAGATCTGGAAACAGGCTCACGTATGCAAATCGATGCAGAAAAAGTCAAAAAAAACTATCTGAAATCTTTAAAACAAAGGCATAAAGCACTCAAGGAAGAATTGCTTTCATCAGGGGTAAGTTACCACCAGATCTTGGTGGATGATGACCCCGGCACAGCCCTGCGATTATTCTTAAAAATCCGAAAAAACATGTTCTGAATGACTTTGGCAAACCCCATATATCTTTGGTCATTCATGGGGCTTTTGTTGCCCCTCGCAGTTCATTTATGGAGCAAAAGGGACGCGCGCGTTATCAAAGTGGGCAGCATCAATTTTTTGGATGGTACTGATGCCGCAAAGCGCAATGCCATACATTTTAATGAATTTTGGCTTTTTCTTTTGCGAGCGCTGGCAATCCTGATCCTTGCGTTTATTTTATCAGGCCCGGGTATCATCGGAAGAAAAATACATGCTCAGATAACCTATCTTATCGAACCCGCGCTTGTAAATGATGGCCAGCTCAAAGATATTCTGGACGGTCTAGGGAATAACAACTTACATTTACTGAAGACCGGTTTCCCGGAATATGATCCAGCTATGTTTTCTCAAACATCAGATGCCGCATTAAAGAAGACCAAATTGCCGCCCAACTACTGGCAGCTTGCCCAAGAAATGCAACAATTGAATACCGATAGTCTGGTTGTTTTCACCAGAGCTTTATCTTCTGGAATCTATGGGAAGAGGCCCCTACTGCATAAGAACATAAAATGGATTGTTATAGATCCAAAACCCATTAATGGTATGACAATCAGTGCGCGACGAGATGGTAAAAAAATTCAACTTCTATTGGCTTCAAGCGATCATAAAAAGCTGACGTATAGCCATAAAAAGCTTGATTTGAATGATAAAAACCTCCAAGTAACTCCCAACGGGGACACCATTCTGGTCGATAGAACGATGGGGTCGCAAAAATTAAAACTGGATAGTTTAAAACCCCTGATTGTAGAAATGGTGTTTGACAAAGGTTTTACATCAGAAAAAGAGTATATCGAAGCTTCCTTTCGGGCATTGGCAACGTATCTGGACAGGCCCATAAATCTAAAATTTGTTCACGATCGGGAAAGTCTGCCCAGCCGATTACCTGACCTGCTGGTCTGGCTCAGGCAGGATTCGCTGCCCAATTACAAAGGTAAAATACTAACCTATGCACCTAACATTTTCGCGAAAGCCATAATAACCACCACACCAGACAAAAACAGATTTGCCCTTACGACCTTATTAAATGCAGAAAATACCGTAGAGCAACATCTGCCGGAACAATTATTAAAACTGCTCGATCAGCATCATAATCTCAAGGAAAACAGACAGCTTTTTGATAAGCGCCAAATTACTATCGATGAACTCAAGCCGAATTATCTATCCGGCAAGATCCGGGTAAATCGGGCTGAAGTTTTGGATATTACGCCATGGTTGTGGGCTTTGCTTTTTATCGTATTGCTCACAGAACGCGTAATTAGCCGTAAGAGAAATCAATAATGGACACGGGAAAGAAAATATTGATCCATTTTCAAAATCAATGGCGATCTTTAGTTGTTCTAGAGGCATTAATTTATGCCTTGGGCCCAGCGGTTTTGATCTACCTGATGACCGAAAATGTCTTTACGGCAGGAGGTTCATTTTTGGTTTTTGGTTGTATCGCTATTCTTTTACTTCAGCCCTGGGCAATAGATATTAATAAAGTAAGCATTTACCTGGACCGGAAATTGATAGCGGCAGAATATAGTTCAGGCCTGCTGTTGTCCCCGGTAGACAATCTTTCTGGGATTGCGGCGCTACAGCGCGAAAAAGTATTGGGCAAAGTACAACAGCAGATTAATAGGGTCAAAAAAGATCATCATCTGTGGGCAGCAAGTCTTACGCTCATTTTCTTTCTTTTGCTCGCCATGATAATTTTTAGTTTTAACATGCAGCGCTCGAGAATAGAGCCAAAAACGCTTCCGCAAGTCGAAAAAATAGGTTTTAGATCCGTAGATTCGGTAGCGGCAGAAAGAATACCACCTGTTTTAGACAGCCAGCGCGTCCTGGTTACTTATCCACGTTATACACATATCCGCCGCTTTTTGGCTGATGCTAAAGAAATAAAGGCCTTGGAAGGTAGCCAGATTTATTGGCGGTTTCATTTTAGCCAACCCATTGATTCGGCCACACTCGACCTTTTTGGCCACAGCCAATCAATGAAGCGGGAGGCAGCGCATTATTCCGCTACGGCACAGCTTCATCAATCGGGATTTTATTCTGTTCAATTTAAAGATACGTTGGGCAATAGGTATGCGTCATCCCTATTCCGAATTAACATGTTTAAAGATCATGCGCCCATTCTTGAACCTCAGGGACTTGATGCCTATAAAAGTTTTGATTTTGATGAGCGTAAAAAATTGAGATTTACCGTGCACGCCACGGATGATTTTGGCCTTTCGGAAGCGTATGTCATCGCAACCGTAAGTCAGGGCTCAGGTGAAAATGTAAAATTCCGTGAAGAAAAACTCCCGTTTAATGAACATTTTGAACCAGGTTCAAAAAATGAAAATTTGAGCAGCACCATTGATCTGGATTCATTGAAGATGGTGCCGGGCGACGAACTTTATTTTTATATCGAAGCGCAGGACCTAAAGCAGCCCAGGCACAATGTGACACGCAGCGAAACTTATTTTGCGGTTATCAAGGATACCGTGACCAGTGATTTTGCGGCCAGTGGGGCAATGGGTGTTGAGTTGATGCCCGATTATTTTCGCAGTCAGCGCCAGCTCATTATTGATACCGAAAAACTCATCAAAAATAGAATAAATCTTTCCAAAAAAGAATTTGGTTCCAGAAGTAATGAGCTGGGTGCAGAACAAAAATCACTCCGATTAAAATACGGTCAGTTTATGGGCGATGAAGCTGAATCAGGAATTCATATTCAGGAAGAGATGCCCGGCGGTGATAATGGCAATGCATCAGATCCTTTAGAGGGTTACCGTCACGACCACGACGCGGCCGGCGAGCATGACGATGCAGGTATCGCTTCGGTTAAAGAAGAAAACGATGAAAAGACCAAAGATGCACTGGGTTCTTACGTGCATAATCACGATGATCCCGAAGAGTCCACACTGTTTACGCTTTCGCTGAAAAGCAAATTGCGCCAGGCCCTTAATGAAATGTGGGATGCTGAGCTGCAACTGCGCCTCGTTACACCAGAAAAGTCCCTGCCATATCAACACCGAGCCTTAGACCTTTTGCAGGAAATCAAGAACAGTGCGCGCATTTATGTACACCGTCTTGGCTTTGATCCGCCGCCTATCAAAGAGGACAAACGGTTGACCGGAAAATTGGACGAAGTACGCTCAAATGTCAATACTGAAAATGTGGAACCTCCTCAAGTTTATCCATTTATAAAAGATGCCTTTTCAATAACTTCCCGCTTAATGGAAAGTAAACAGAGACCCACTAAAAATGATCAGAGAGTATTTAAAAATGCAGGGGATGAATTGGCGCAAAAAGCCATTGCAGAACCTGGGAAATATTTAGGAACATTGCAGGAACTGCAGAAACTCAGTGAGGGTTTGGGCGATTTACCAGCCCTGCTAAAATCGGTGCAATCGGGTTTGATCTCCGCACTTCCCAAAGCTGATATAAAACCTGAAAAACAACTAGGCTTTACAGGTGAGATTGACTCCTTGTTCCTCAAAGAATTGGAAACCCATGAATAACGGACTGTTTTTTATAAATGACAGCTGGTTCTGGCCGATTTTGTGTGCGGCAATTCTATTATGGGTGGTTTTTCTTTGGAAAGAGTGGGTAAATACGGTATCCTTAAGGTTTTTAATAAAAGCGGGTATTGCGTTATTGGGAATCACCGCACTCGTGATGATTGCCTTAAAACCCGCACATCATAAAAGTGTCCATCAGGATTATGGCGTAGTGCTGACCCCTGGTTTTCAAAAAGGCCAATTGGACAGCTTACGCAAAAAATATATCGGTTTAAAGACGCTAAGGTATAGCGAAGAAACCGATTGGCTCAAATCAAAAAATGATTTTGATTCTCTTTTTATTTTGGGCAATGGGATCCCGCAATATGATCTTTATCAGATAGACAGCATCCCAACGGTCTATAAAGCCGGCAGGGCGCCATCGGGAATAACCCAACTCACATACACTGCAGAAAATAGGGTGGGAGATAAGTTGCATGTCAAAGGATTATATGCTAAAAAGATCTCTGGCGATAAATTGGTGCTCAGTGCACCTGGCGGGAATGGCGTAGACTCGCTAAAATTGAGCAATGATCCTGATCAAAAATTTGATTTATCCTGTGATCTCAAGGTTTCAGGCGCATTTTTATATACGCTTGAGAAGCAGGATTCATTGGGCAGAACGATGTCTATAGATACCCTCCCGGTAGTCGTTGCGAAAAGGACACCGCTAAATATCCTGATTTTGAACGCCGCTCCCAATTTTGAAACCAAATACCTTAAAGATTACCTGGCAGGGCAGGGCCAGCATGTTTTGGTGCAAAATCAGATCACGCGCGGCAAATTCAGTTATGAGTATTTAAATCTTACGCACAGGGCTGTAAATCCTTTTTCACGGGAAGATCTTAAATCTTTTGACCTACTTATTGTGGATGCCTCAACCTTAAAAAATGTGAGTACGCAAAATCTGAACGACCTAAAAACCGCAGTTCAATATGATGGATTGGGTATTTTTATTCAAACGGAGAGCGATTTTTTTGGAGGTGCACAGAGGCTTTCTAATTTCAAATTTGAACGCGATGGTAAAGCCACGTTTACTTTCTCTGAATGGCAACAGCGACCAATCGATAAATTTCCTTACCGTTTTAATGACCTTTTCGGTACCGAGCCCATTTTTCGTGAAAGCGAAAACAGTCCAACAGCCTATCAGCGAAAAGGAAAGGGCAGAATAGGGGCAAGCACTCTGAATAATACGTATCAGCTTCTTCTTGATGGCCATCAAACAGAATATGCTTTTTTGTGGTCAAAAATAGTTGAAAATGTAGCCAAAAGAATTCAACCCAAATGGGAATTAGAAATTAATGATTTTCCGATTTATGTTGATGAACCTTTACATTTTACACTACGCACTTCGATAATGGATCCAGAGCTCAGGACCGCAGCAGGCAGTGTAATCCCCCTAAAGCAAAACCCAGATCTCCACTACATTTGGTCAGGAACTGCATATCCCCAAAAAACTGGATGGCACGAATGGCGTTTAGCACAGGACACTATTGCCAGTTGTCGTTTTTACGTAGGTAAAAACAACCAATTTAAATCGCTGCGTGCAGCGAACACAATTTTTGCGAATAAGCGTTTTTTTGATAAAAAAACCGTCCCAAATTCAGTGAAAACGGATCTCAAGCCTATAAAACCGCTATGGTTTTATCTTCTTTTTATCATTTGCATAGCTTATTTATGGCTGGAGCCAAAGCTTTTTGGGCGAGTGTGAAATTGTAGTTTGGATGGCATGCTTGCAATACCAAAGCATTTAAATCTCTATTTATTCAAAAGACTGCATATCTACCAACTTTTTATAAGCGCCATTTTTAGATAAAAGTTCGTCGTGTCTACCTTGTTCTACAATTTCCCCGCGCTGCATGACTACGATCAGGTCTGCATTTTGTATGGTGGAGAGTCGGTGGGCAATGACCAAGGATGTGCGGTTAGCCATCATGTTCTCAAGAGCTTTCTGCACAAGGCGTTCACTTTCTGTATCTAGCGCAGAGGTTGCTTCATCAAGGATCATCAATGGTGGATTTTTAAGCACAGCCCTCGCAATGGAAATTCTTTGTCGCTGGCCACCGCTCAATTTATTGCCACTGTTGCCGATATTGGTTTCTAGCCCTAACGGTAATTCGCTGACAAATTCCCAGGCATTAGCAACCTTAAGGCTTTCGATGATTTCCTCTTCGGTGGCGGCGGGGTTTCCCATCAGGACATTATTGCGCACTGTATCGTTAAAAAGGATAGAATCCTGTGTGACAAGTCCCATTAAAGCACGTAGGGATTTTTTAGTGATCTTACGCACGTCAGTCCCATCAATCGCTATCGACCCTTCATTTACATCATAAAACCGCGTGACAAGATTTGCTATAGTGCTCTTGCCACTACCGCTCTGTCCTACAAGGGCCACCGTAGATCCTTTGGGCACGCATACGCTGAAATTTTTAAGCACCCATTCCTCTTCATATTTAAATGAAATATTGCGCATGGACAGGGTCTCATCAAACTTGGTTTTTTCAAGGGCCTGGGGATCGTCTTTAATCGTAGTTTCCGTGTCCAAAACCTCGATAATACGTGCCGCAGCTGCATCACCTTTTTTTACGCTATAAGAAGCTTTGCTGATTTGTTTGGCTGGGGTAAGGATCTGATAAGAAAGACCTAAAAATGCGATAAAGGATGCCGCTTCCAGCGTACCTTCTACTAAAACCATCTGCCCACCGAACCACAATATGACCACAATCACAAAAATGCCCAAAAATTCACTGGTGGGGGATGCCATATTCTGCCTGTTGATCAGACTGTTCAGAATGGAGTTTAGCCTGTTAGTAGCATTATTGAATTTTTTGCGAAAAGCGTTTTCGGCATTAAAACCCTTCACGATTTTTAAGCTGCTCAGCGTTTCCTCGACGATCGATAGCAAATTTCCGTTCTCTTCCTGAGCCTTGTTTGACTGGCGTTTTAAATTTTTTCCGATCTGGGATATCACAAAGCCTGAAACAGGCAGGAAAATGAATACAAAAAGGGTCAGTTTAGCACTGATGGCGAGCATGGCCACGATGGTAAAAATAATTGTCAGCGGTTCGCGCACGACCATTTCTAAAATCGACAGAAAAGAATATTCTACCTCATTAACATCTGCTGTGATACGTGATATGGTATCCCCCTTTTTCTTTTCGGAAAAATAAGCTATAGGCAATTCTACAAGCTTATCATAGATCGCGTCTCTCAGGTCGCGCATCACACCATTGCGCAGAAAGGTTATAAAAAAGGTAGCGAGATAGCCGAAAAGGTTCTTTAGGAAAAAAAGAATGACCACAATTACACAAATATATATTAGCGCCTGTATGGGATCCTGCTCTACACGTTGGCTCACGGTATAATTAAAACTACCTTCAAGATAAACGCGCAGCTTGCCGAAGCCCTGCCAGCCATGCCAAACAGGTGCTTGCGATACGCGTTTACTTTTGTCAAAAAGAATATTGATAACCGGTATTAGCGATAGGAACGAGAGTGTGCTGAACAGCGCATAGAGGATGTTGCAGATAATGTTGAGCACCGCATATCGCCTGTAAGGCTTTGCGAAAGCTAAGATCTGTTTAAAATAATTCATGGATTTTAGATCCGGGTTTTAGGTAATAGTGGCGGATATATGCTACAGTTCAGAACTATGGAAGAGCACGTTTTTATGAATAACGCAAGTTAAAATTTATTACTTAACCTGATCCGCTTTCCCGCAGCATAAAAGATAAATAATAGGCTTTAAATCCCTACATCCTTCAAAATTGCATCAATTCGATTATCAAGTTCTTGTTGTTTCTTTTCGAAATCTTCAATAGTGTCCAAAGGAGCATTCACGCTAACGTAAAACTTGATTTTAGGCTCTGTACCGCTTGGCCTCGCTGCGATGCGGCTTCCTAATTCGGTATGATAGATCAGTACATTAGACTTGGGCAGGTTAATAGGTGAACTTTTGCCTGTAGAAAGCATAAGGCTTTCTGACTTTTGATAATCATCGATACGCAATACTTTTTCACCATTAATTTCGGTTAAAGGGTTTTCGCGGAGGTCTTTAAGTATTTTTTTGATCTCAGCGGCGCCATCCTTGCCTTTTTTGACCATTGCGACAAGTTTTTCCTGATAAAGGCCATATTTTACGTAAAGATCGAGCAGCATTTTGTAAAAAGTCGTACCGGCTGCTTTAGCTGAAGTCACGATCTCACAGGCGAGCAGCGTAGCGGTTACGGCATCCTTGTCGCGTACAAAATCACCCACCATAAATCCAAAACTTTCCTCACCACCGCCTATAAAATGCTGGTCTGGAAAATCCTTGATCATTTTGGCGATCCATTTAAAACCGGTCAGGCCAAGTTTGCACTCAACCTTATAATTCTCGGCGAGAACTTCCATCATAGGTGTTGATACTATGGTAGATGCAATAAACTCAGAACCGTTCGGTTTGTTTTGGGCCATATATTTTTCTAGCAGAAAATGAGTCATGACCAGCATGGTCTGATTGCCGTTGAGTAGGATCATCTTGCTGTCAAGATCGCGCACGGCAACTCCCAGGCGGTCACAATCGGGATCTGTGCCCACCACAATATCTGCGTTGGTTTTTTCGGCAAGGTCGAGTGCCATTTTAAGTGCTTCGGGCTCTTCGGGGTTGGGCGATTTGACGGTAGGGAAGTTTCCATCAGGCTTTTCCTGCTCCTTTACAATATGTACATGGTTGTAACCGGCCTGTTTGAGCACTTCGGGAATCAGTGTCACCGATGTACCATGCAAGGGTGTAAAAGCGATCGTAGTTCGATCCCGATGCCCGTTTAAAGTTTTAAAACTCCCATGTTTTAGGGCAGCTTTGATAAAGGGGATATCTACTTTTTCGTCAATTTTTTCTATTAGGTTTTTATCTGCGGCAAAATTGATCTGGTCATAATCCAGCTGCTCAATCACCTTAACGATCTCAGCATCCTGTGGTGGTACTAGCTGGCCGCCGTCCTGCCAATAAACCTTATACCCATTATATTCAGGCGGGTTGTGGCTTGCGGTAAGCACAATACCGCATTGGCACTCCAGTTGCCTGACGGCAAAACTAAGCTCAGGCGTGGGCCTCAGACTGCTAAAGAGATAGACATAAATACCATTTGCTGAAAACACCTCTGCAACGATCCTGGCGAGTTCTTGGCTATTGTTACGGCAATCGTAGGCGATGGCCACTTTGATCTGTTGATCGGGAAAGTTTTTTTTCAAATATGCTGATAAGCCCTGCGTATTTTTCCCAAGGGTGTATTTATTGATCCGATTGGTACCCACACCCATAATACCGCGCATACCACCGGTCCCAAATTCGAGGTTTTTGTAAAAACTGTCATCCAGCGTTTCTGTATCGGTATCTAGGAGTTTTTTTACTTTATTTTTTGTTTCCTCGTCAAAGGTATCGGTAAGCCAGGATTTGGCCTTTTTTAGCGTATCTTGATCGGGCTGTTTCATGGAGTTATTCTGTTAATGAAGTTATTGGGCCAGTAGTTATCTGCTTTGCTTTCGCGAAAGCGGTACAGCGCTCAAGCTATATTGATAAATAATAGGCGTACTAATAATTTTTTGTTTGAGGTGCTGTTAAATTTTGCGGGCTACGGAAACTTTTGAGGTCTTAACAACTATTTTCCCCCTGCAAAAATACGTTTTTATTGAAACTTAATGCGCTTCAAAACCTTTGCGCTCACTGATTAAATACCTTGGTTTTTCCCTTTTTGACCTTAATAGGAGTTCACCCAAAAATCCGGCAATAAAAAGCTGCACGCCCATGATCATGCTGGTAAGTGCTATAAAAAATTGTGGGCGGTCTGTCAATAATCGGCCGGCTTTGTTAAAAAACAGCTTGTCAAAGCCCAAATAACCGGCAAAAACAAAACCGATGAAAAACATAACAAACCCCAGTGAGCCAAAGAGGTGCATGGGCCTTTTGGCAAAATAGGTTATAAACCAAATTGTGATCAGATCGAGAAAACCTTTAATGAAGCGATCTGCGCCAAATTTTGTTTCACCATATTTCCGGGGGCGGTGTTGTACAGTTTTTTCCGTGATGTTGGTAAAACCGGCATTTTTGGCTAAAAGTGGTATATAACGGTGCATTTCGCCATAAACATCCACATTTTTGACCACATTTCTGCTGTACGCCTTAAGGCCACAATTAAAATCATGAAGCTTGAGTCCACTGGTCTTTCTTGCCGCAGCGTTAAAGAGTTTGGAGGGAAGATTTTTTGTCAGGACTGCATCATATCTTTTTTTCTTCCATCCTGAAACGAGGTCGTAGCCCTGATTTTGAATGAGTTCATATAGTTCGGGAATTTCGTCTGGACTGTCCTGTAGGTCGGCGTCCATAGTGATTATAACATCACCGGCCGCAGCCTCAAAACCGGCGTGCAGGGCCTGGCTTTTCCCATAGTTTCTATTGAATTTTAGACCTCTGACAGCAGTATGTTCTTTACTGAGCCGCTCTATGAGTTCCCAAGAGCCGTCAGTACTCCCATCGTCTACAAAAATGATTTCATAAGAAAAGCCACCGGCCCTAAGGGTGGTGGCGATCCAGGTAGAGAGTTCATCAAGGGATTCCCGCTCGTTGAGCAATGGGATGACAATGGATAATTGCATTGAATGAGTTTATACTTGTGCGGGGTTGTCTTTTTTCATGACCAGGCCGGCAATTAGCGAGATTATAAAACCGAAAAATAAGGCCATTGCCAATTGAATCCCGGCGAAAAAGCCCGTGTTCATAAACGGTTTAGAAACCTCAAGCCCTGCATCAATCTGTTCTTGAGTGGCAGATGAATTGGCCTGCATGGCTGCCTCTCGTTGAAAATCCATATAGTTTTCAAAATAATTGGGTTCAATAAAATTTACTTGAATAAGAAAATAGATAACCCCAATAATGCCCGAGATCAATGCGATACCTATACCTATTTTTAATGCCTGGCTCAATTTGAGATAGCCCCCGTTTTGCTTCTTAAATTCTCTAATCCCATAGACAATTATTGCAATTAAAATCAAAAAACCAATGGTCTGGATAGACCAGTGCGGTTTATAGACATTGCCTGACACATAGGAGATCACACCCAGCAACACCGAAATCAATCCTAAGATCAATCCATAATTAATAATTATTTTTTTACTGTTAACTGAATTAGGCTCATTCATGATTATAGTTATTTAAGTGATTGGTTTATGCCTATTGGTAAGCAAAAATAACGAAATGTTACATAAGTTTTACTTTAGCAACCTAGTTATCTCAGCCAGCCTTTTTACCCTCATCTGGCCAAAATCTCACACCGTCGAATTGGTTGTATGAAATCTATAATTAAATTTAAGAAATCATACGTTACATTCACCCTTAATGTTGTAAATCAATAGTGTATCGTTAGTGTTTTATAAAGTGAGTAAATTGTTATTGAATTTAATTTTGCAAGATTAAATTTCGCTTTAGCGAAAGCGGAACATCTTAAAAATCCTTTCATATTACCCATTAAATTCCCAAGGATTATTGACAGGGAAATTTATATTCAGCAACTAATGGGAATACTTCAAATTTTATTACGCTGCAAAATGTACAATAACAACCTCGATTTAGTAATTTTGCATTAATGAAAAAAGCTATCCACAAATCAATTGCCCTGGTTATGGCTGTCATGGTATTATTTACCACGATGTCTTTTTCGGTCAATATTCATTATTGTGGTGAGCATCTCATAGATTTTTCATTTTTACAGCGTCCCGATAGCTGTAGTATGGATCATGTAAAAGCCCCAGTAAAAAATTTATGTGATGCCATGCTTAAGCAGAAATCCTGCTGTACGGATAAAAAGTTTACCGTAAAGGGGCAGCACGAACTAAAAGTTTCTTTCGAAAAACTATCCTTAGAACAACAATCTTTTGTTGCTAGTTTCTTTTATAGTTACATCAACCTTTTTGAAACGCTTCGCCAAAAGCCAGCGCATCATAAAAATTACATCCCTCCCTTGTTGGAACAGGACATTTTATGTCTGAACCAGACTTTTCTCATTTGATTTTTAGGTAATTATATTTTGAGCCCTGCCGCATCTGCTGTACGGGGCTTCAAATTTATGCTTCATTCTGACGGGCGTAAATTTTAGTTACCTAATAATCAATTGCATGCTCAATAAAGTCATCCGGTTCTTCTTAGAGAACAAAATCATAACCATACTTACCCTGGTCATTTTTATTGTTTGGGGTATTGTTACCGCCCCATTCAACTGGGATGTGGCAGGTATCACACGAGACCCTGTTCCCGTGGATGCCATCCCGGATCTTGGTGAGAACCAGCAGATTGTTTTTACCGAGTGGAACGGCCGCTCCCCACAGGATATTGATGATCAGATCACATATCCATTGACCACAGCACTTTTAGGTGTTCCGGGGGTGAAGACCATACGAAGCAATTCAATTTTTGGCACCTCTTTGATCTACATCATTTTTGATGAAGATGTAGCGTTTTATTGGAGCAGGTCACGGGTACTCGAGAAACTTAATTCATTACCCAAAAACACCATACCCGATGGTGTGCAGCCTGCTTTGGGGCCCGATGCCACCGCGTTGGGGCAAGTGTATTGGTACACCATAGAAGGCAGAAATCCTGAGACCGGCGAACCCAATGGGGGTTGGGACCCACAGGAACTACGTTCCATACAGGATTTTTATGTGGGCTATGGGCTTAGTGCGGCCGGAGGAGTAGCTGAAGTTGCTCCCATTGGTGGCTACGTTAAGGAGTACCAGGTAGATATAGATCCCGGCGCGATGAAGGCCAACAATGTGAATGTAGGCCAGATCATGAAGGCGGTCAAAGAGAGCAACCTGGATATCGGCGCTCGCACTATCGAATTTAACAAGGCGGAATATGTCGTAAGGAGTTTGGGTTATATTAAAAATCTGGACGACCTGCGTGAGGCGGTCGTAACGGTAAATGGTAACACGCCCATTCGTATTGAGGATGTGGCGCGGGTAGGTTATGGCCCGGCAACGCGTCGCGGTGGGCTGGATAAGGCAGGTGCGGAGGCTGTAGGTGCCGTAGTGGTGGCCCGTTATGGGTATAATCCCATGGAGGTCATTGATAATATAAAGAAAAAGATCAAGGAAATCTCCCCGGGGCTGCCCAGCAAAACCCTTAAGGATGGCACTGTTTCAAAAGTGACACTGGTACCTTTTTATGACCGCTCTGGACTTATTAAGGAAACCTTGGGCACTTTGGAGTCCGCATTAAGTGATGAGGTGCTCATCAGTATTCTAGTAGTGCTTATCCTGGTGCTCAACCTGCGGGCATCAGTCATTATATCAAGCCTCCTGCCTGTAGGTGTTTTAATGACCTTTATTGTGATGCGCTATGCCAGTATACCGGCCAATGTTGTGGCACTTTCGGGCATTGCCATTGCTATTGGGGTCATGGTGGATGTAGGTATAATTTTCACCGAAAATATAATCAGGCACCTTGAGATGCCTGAGAATCTTGGGGTAAAGGGACGGCGTATGCTAGAGGTGGTCTATGCGAGTACGGTTGAAGTGGCCTCTGCGGTCATAACAGCCCTAGCCACTACTGTCATTAGTTTTCTTCCTGTGTTCGCTATGCAGGCTGCCGAGGGAAAACTTTTTAGGCCTCTGGCATTTACTAAAACTTTTGCCCTTCTGGCGGCCCTGGTGCTTGGTCTTATCATCATCCCCTCTTTTGCCTATTGGATATTTTCAGTCAATTTCGGCAAAAAGAAATCCAGGAGGATCTGGAACATTGCGCTGATTGTCCTCGGGCTTTACATTGCCATTTTTCATGTATTCTGGGCTGGATTGGTATTAATTGCTTTAGCAGCCAACAATATTGCCGGAGAATATCTTGATAAAGATCATAAAAAGTACACCAATTATCTAACGCTGGGCATCATCGTCCTTACGGTAACTTATTTTTTGGCTGTAGAGTGGCTGCCATTGGGTGCTGAACACAGTGGATTGCTCAACTTGATTTTTGTAGCCCTCCTGCTCACGCTGATTATGGGGACTTTACTTTTAGTGGTACACTATTATACCCCCATACTGCGGTGGTGCCTGGCAAATAAATGGAAGTTCCTTACCATCCCCATACTTGTATTTCTGTTGGGCATGCTGTCGTGGAAGGGCTTTGATTCCATCTTTGGCTTTGTAGATGATGGCGGCAAGAGCATTGGTCTCCGTCTCAGGAAGACTAAAGGCTGGCAAGCGATGCACACGGCCTTCCCAGGGTTGGGCGAAGAGTTTATGCCCGCTCTTGATGAAGGTTCCTTTCTGCTTATGCCCTCTACAATGCCACATGCTGGTGTGAGTGAAAACCTTGAGGTGATCAGCCTGCTGGACCGCCGGGTTAATGCTATTCCCGAGGTAAGTATGGTGGTAGGGAAATGGGGGCGTACCAAATCTGCCCTTGATCCCGCGCCCATATCAATGTATGAAAATATCGTGCAGTACAAATCTGAATATGTACTTGACGAAGATGGACACCGGCAACGTTTTAAAGTTAATGATGACGAGGCCTTTATGTTACGTGATGGAGGAACATTTTCGCCGCAAAACTCCAGTTTAAAAGATCTAGACACAAATAAGCTCATCAAAGACCCCAAAGGAGAATACCTGCGGCAATGGCGGCCAGAAATACATTCTTCAGATGATATCTGGAACGAGATCATTCAGGCGACGCGCAACATTCCCGGGCTGACCTCCGCGCCCAAATTGCAACCTATACAGACACGTCTCATCATGTTACAGACCGGGATGCGGGCACCTATGGGACTTAAAGTTTTTGGTCCTGATCTGGAGATTATAGAAAAAGCTGGCCTAGATCTGGAAAAAGTACTTCAGCAGGTACCCTCAATAAAAGCTTCTTCTGTATTTGCAGACCGGGTAGTGGGCAAGCCCTATCTGGAGATAAACATAGATAGAAAGGCCATTGCACGCTATGGACTTTCCATTGAGAACATGCAGATGTTTATAGGTACGGCAATTGGCGGTAATTCTCAAACCAATACCGTAGAGGGTAGAGAGCGCTATGCCGTGAGGGTACGCTATGCCAGGGAATTCAGGGACAGCCCAGATGAGGTTGAGAATATCCTGATCCCAACACCGATGGGTGCACAGGTCCCATTGGGTGAACTCGCTGAAATAACCTACCGCCAAGGGCCGCAGTCTATTAAAAGTGAAGATACTTTCCTGAATAGTTATGTGATCTTTGATAAAAATGAAGGCTATTCTGAAGTGGAGGTTATAAAGCAGGCGCAGCGGTTTATTCAGCAAAAAATAGACAGTGGGGAACTTGAGATACCGGCTTCGGTCAATTTTAAATTTGCCGGGAATTACGAGAACCAGATTCGCGCCACAAAGCGTTTATCCATCGTGATCCCTATATCCCTGATCGCGATTTTGCTGATCCTATATTTCCAGTTTGGAAATATACAGACAACATTTATGGTTTTTTCAGGCGTTTTTGTTGCCTTTTCAGGAGGTTTTATCATGTTGTGGCTATACGCTCAGGGATGGTTTCTCAATTTTTCGCTCTTCGGCGAAAACATGCGTGATCTGTTCCAGCTGGGAACCGTCAATTTAAGCGTTGCGGTTTGGGTGGGCTTTATAGCACTTTTTGGCATAGCTACAGATGATGGGGTGATTATGGGCACCTATCTTAAACAGGTATTTGATAAGGAAAGTCCTTCTGGTATCAGCGCGATACGGCAGTCTGTGCTTGTTGCGGGCAGACAGCGGGTGAGACCTGCGATGATGACGGCGTCTGTTGCTGTAATTGCCTTACTCCCGGTTCTTACTTCTTCGGGCAAGGGGGCTGATATTATGATACCGATGGCGATACCCACATTTGGCGGCATGCTCATTCAGGTGATGACCATGTTTATCGTACCGGTGCTCTATAGCATGTGGCGGGAAAAGGAATGGAAAAAAAACAATCAGGCACTCAAACTCGATAGAACTAATGAATAACCGGATACAATCATATTCATTTTTAATAGTGTTCACGGCATTTTTCATGACGTTGGAAATGGATGCGCAGGTAGCGCTCGAGAAATATCGAAAAACAGCAGGCGAGAACAACCCAGCGCTTAAAGCCGCCTTTAATGAATATAAAGCTGCGCTGGAACAGATTCCGCAAGTAGGATCGCTTCCGGATCCGCAATTGGCCTTTGGGTTTTTTATCCAGCCGGTTGAAACGCGTGTGGGTGCGCAACAGTTCAACGCCTCATTATCACAGATGTTTCCCTGGTTTGGGACGCTAGGGGCACGCAAAGATGAAGCCGCGCAGATGGCAGAAGCCAAATATCAGGAATTTATAGATATCAAATTCGGGCTTTATAGGGATGTTGGGGAGGCTTACGCCCATTGCTATTATCTGCAAAAATCTATTGCCATTACCAAAACCAACCTGAATATCCTGAGTTCTTTTAAAGAATTGGCCCGCGTTAATTTTGAAGGGGGTAAGACTGGTTTTACAAGCATCATGCGCGTAGAGATGGATGAGCAGGAGCTTAAGGATAAACTTCAACAACTCGAGGATACCAAGCGCCCGATAAAAGCCCAGTTTGAGCAGCTGCTCAACACCAAAATGCCCGAGGCGATCAATATACCCGACACCTTGTGGCAGGAGCCGTTGTTTTTTAAGAAAAGTGTTGTAATCGATTCAGTTATGAACAACAGTCCACAGCTGAAAAGTCTGATGAAAATGAGCAATGTGTACAATAACCAAGAAAAAGTCGCAAAAAAAATGGGTTTGCCGTCGTTTAATATTGGGGTCAATTATATCAACATTTCTCCAAGAAATGACCTTGCTACGCCTCCCGTAGGCAATGGGGATGATGCCGTAATGTTTCCACAAATAGGGATTACCCTTCCTCTATACAGAAAAAAATATAAGGCCATGCGCAGTGAAGCATTGCTTAAACAGGAGGCGGTAACTTTTCAAAGGGAGGACACAGCTAATGAACTGGTGTCACAAGTAGAACGTTTTTTTGCTAATTATCAAAGCGCCAAAAGGAGGGTAGAACTGAATAAAAACCTGGCGGATCTCGCGCAACGCTCATTAGATCTCATGCAGACTGAATTCTCTAACAGCCAGATGGATTTTGTGGAGTTGCTGCGCATGGAGCGAAAAATTTTGAATTACAGGTTAGAAGTAGAAAAAGGGAGGACAGACCTCAATATTGCCGTGTATAATATCAATTATTTAATGGGTAAATAAGATGAAAACGATACGATCAGATCAGAAGAGAATAATCATAAGAGTAGGGTTTTTATTAGCCGGACTATTCGTGGGCTGGCTTCTTTTCAGCGAAAGCGAACCCACCGTTAAAGAGCATAAAACCAATACGGTGGTCACTAAAGGGGATGACCATCAGAAAAATGTTCTATGGACCTGCGCTATGCACCCCCAGATACGGGAGGAAGGGCCCGGTAACTGCCCTATTTGCGATATGGAACTGGTCCCTCTGGAGAGTATGGCAGGCACGCCAACCAATTCCCTGGAGACCGAAATGTCACCGCAAGCGTTAGAACTTGCTGACATACAGACCAGTGTGGTAAGTAGGGCAACCCCTGAAAAAACCATTTATATGCCTGGCCGTATCAAGGCAGATGAGCGACGCATAGAGACGGTCACCTCCCGTTTCCCCGGCAGGATCGAAAAGCTTTATGTTGATTTTACAGGTCAAGAAGTTACACGTGGACAGCGACTTGCAGCCGTTTATTCCCCAGAACTGGTGACAGCGCAAAAAGAACTATTTGAAGCCAAACGTTTTAAGGAGACCAACCCCAGTTTTTATACCGCCGCGGTCAATAAATTAAAGCTGTGGGATCTTACCGAAAGCCAGATCCAGGCACTCCAGCAGAACGAGAAGCCAATGTACAACTTTGATATACGCTCAAAACAGTCAGGTACCGTGCTTAAAAAAACGGTTGCAGTGGGAGATTATCTCAAGCAGGGTCAGCCATTGTTTCAAATCGCCGGGCTGAACAGCGTCTGGGTCACCTTTGATGCATATGAAAGCGATCTAGCCTGGATCAACGTGGGAGATACAATACAGTTTACGGTGCGATCCCTCCCAGGAAAAACTTTTAAGAGTGCCGTAACCTTTATAGATCCGGTTATTGATCCCAATACGCGTGTAGCTACAGTTAGGACACAGGTCATGAATACAGATGGAGCGCTTAAACCAGACATGTTTGCGCAGGGTATCGCCAGGGCCGGTATATCCAAAATTCAAAAAGCTATCACCATACCAAAATCAGCTATTCTGTGGACGGGCAAAAGAGCTGTGGTTTACGTAAAAAAACAACATACCAAAAACCCGGTATTTGAGTTTAGACAGATTGATCTGGGTGCTGATGCAGGCGAGTATTATATTGTAGAAAGTGGTCTAGAGGAAGGAGAGGAGATTGTGACAAACGGAACTTTCAAGATTGATGCCGCTGCCCAACTTATGGGCAAAGCAAGCATGATGGCTCCGGAAGCTGGTATGAATCGAGATTCCATGCCTGGGATGAATATGGGTGATAGGGCCAGGGAGAATGAAAAAAGTGAAGGGCTATTGACTAATAAATATAAGATCTTAGAAGGCAACCTTCCAGATTTTCGTGGAAATCTATCCGTAAAATTCAGTAACAAGCTTAATTTGGTTTTTGAGGCTTACCTTTCCTTAAAAGATGCTTTGGTAAGTGGAGATAACAAGGCAGCAAATAGCTATTCTTCATCACTTTTAACCGCTGTAAAAAATGTGGATGGCAGTATGCTTGAGCAGGAAACAGGGGCATTTTGGGAGGAAAGAAAATCCGTTTTGAAAAAATATGCCAAGATTTGTTTGGATGCACAAACTATTGCCGATAAGCGGAATACCCTTCTTTCTCTTTCTCAGCCACTAATCCAGCTGGCCGAGGCCTACGGGCCTGGAGTGAATAAATTATATATAGAATATTGCCCAATGGCCAATATGTCTAACGGTGGTTTCTGGTTGAGCCGGACCAAAAAAATTGAAAACCCATTTATGGGCAATACCATGATCAGTTGTGGAGAAGTAAAACGGGAAATTGCGGCCAATTAAATCTATAAATAAACGGTAGCTGCACCAGGGTTTCTAGTAAGCCTGAAAATATTCTTTAGATAAATAAGAAATATTTTGGTTTCAGCTAGAAAGTATTTTAAAGAGTTCTATAATAAGTAAGGGATTAGATATGGAAAACGTGTTTTTTATCAAAAATATGGTCTGTGACCGCTGTATAAAAGTTTTGAAAAGTGAATTGAGCGCTGCAAATATTCATTTTACCAAAATAGAACTGGGCAGGGCAAATCTCGCGATTGACACGGTGGAGAAAAGAGAGGTTTTGGAAAAAATAGTACAGGAAAACGGATTTTTGCTCTTGGATGACAAAAACCTTCAATTGGTGGAACAGGTAAAACTTTTTATGATCACATTGCTGGAAAGACTCCCACTACAATCCGAAAAAAATTTATCTGAAATGCTTTCCGAGGAACTGCACCGTGATTATTCTAAAATAAGTAGAATCTTTTCTCACACTGAAAAAATCACTCTGGAAAAATATTTTATCAGGTTAAAAATGGAAAAAGTGAAGGAACTTATCCAGGCAAAACAGCACAATTTTACCGAAATAAGCCAACTTTTAAATTATAGTAATCTCACCCATTTGAGCAAACAATTTAAAAATGAGACCGGTATGAGCCTCACATTCTATAAACAGATAGATCATAATTTGAGGAACTCTTTAGACCAAATTATATAAATAATACCCATAGTTATTACATGACCTCTTAAGTATCAAGCCTACCTTTATATTAAGTAATATGACTTAACATGTGTATTCAAAAATCTGTAATGCAAACAGTTAATTACAAGCTCAAGCTTATATCAGGAATAAGTACGAGATAAGGTTCTAATTCATAAAGCTAATAGTCTGTTGACAATAATAAATAGGAAATGACAAGATTTTTAGAACACTGGGGTGAAGCCGCTTATACCACCATTGGATTTTTTTGGATGGCACTGTGGGCATTTGTATTGGGGTACATCATCAGTAGTATGATACAGATTTTTGTGACCGAAAAGAAAATGCAGGAAACGATGGGAGGAGCAGAATCCAAAGGTGTATTGTTGGGCACTTTTTTCGGGTTTATAAGCAGTTCGTGCAGCTTTGCGGCCTTGGCAAGTACAAAATCCTTATTTAAGAAAGGGGCAAGTTTTATATCTTCTATAGCTTTTCTGCTCGCATCGACAAATCTTGTTATCGAATTAGGGATTATCATTTCCATCTTTTTAGGTTGGCAGTTCGTTGCAGGCGAATATGCGGGAGGAATTCTGTTAATTGGGATCAGTTGGATTTTAATACGATTGATCAATCCCAAAAAGCTCATTGAAAAGGCAAGAAATAACCTTGAAAAAGAAGATGAAGGTTCAAAAATGGACGACTCCAAAGATTGGAAAAAACAGATACAAAAAGAAGATAGTTGGGCCAGAGTAGGGAAGAAATATAAAATGGAATGGCAAATGGTCTGGAAAGATGTTACCGTGGGCTTTACCATTGCCGGTATCGTTGCAGCCTTTGTACCCGATGCGTGGTTTCAGACCCTATTTATTGGAAGCGGCCAGGGAAATACAGATTTTGCTTTTTTCCAAATTCTCGAACATATTCTCGTTGGCCCGGTTGCGGCATTTCTAACTTTTATTGGGTCTATGGGTAACATTCCCTTGGCTGCTTTGCTTTTTGGGAAAGGAGTAAGTTTTGCAGGTGTTATGGCCTTTATTTTTAGTGACTTGGTCGTATTCCCTATTTTAAGGATCAATGCCAAATATTATGGTTGGAAAATGTCCTTGTTCATTCTATTCCTCTTATTTACCTCACTGGTCGGTGCCTCATTGATTTTGCATTATTCCTTTGATATTTTTAGAATTTTGCCAGATCCTTCGCAGGTCAAGGTTCAGGACAGCAAATTTTTCAAAATAAATTATACCTTTTTCCTGAACCTCGCTTTTGTGGTGATTTCAGGATATCTGATATACCTGGGCTTTTTCAAGAAAAAAGATGTGGAGCATAGCATGAGCGATATGGCTCCTAAAAGTGAGCTGCTCGAGAAAGTTTTAAAATATGCCGCTTTTGCCTGTTACTTTTGGCTAGCTGTTGGCCTCGTGGTTAAGTTTTTCGTATAAAAACGACATAAAAACAGGATTACTGTTACTGTTTTTGATCAGATTATTTGGGCGCACCCAATTTTTGAAGTAAAAATAAGAGTATCTAAATCTCAAATCTATTATGACGCATACCTATAAAATTAACGGAATGACATGCAGTGGCTGCCGAAGCCATGTGGAGAAGGGGCTTTTAAAGATAGAAGGGGTTACAAATGCTGCCGTAAATCTGGAAAAGGAAGAAGTGGTCATTGAGATGACAAAGCATATCCCTATTGAAAAATTGCAGGAAGGGCTTAAAAAAGAAGGGGTAAAATACACCATTTATGTTCCCGATCAGAATCAGAAGCATACAATGTCCAAAGTTGAAAAGACCCACGCCTGCGCGAAAGCGCAGGGGTTTGAAAATAATGCTTCCGCGAAGGTAATCGTTGCAGACTATCACATTCATGGGATGAGTTGTGACGGTTGCAGAAAACATGTTGAGGAAGCACTTTCCCAAGTCTGGGGCGTTCACAATATTTCGGTAAATCTTGAGCAAGAGCAGGCCTCTATCGAAATGTACAGCGAGATTCCCATCGCAAAGTTAAAGGAAGCCCTGAAAGATAGCGGTTACTCGATCCATGAAAATTCCTACTCAATTTCTCCTAAAAATAGCGATAAATTGGGCAGTAATACTTCCAAAGAGCAACAGCCTTCCAGTGGATTGAAAGGGGCAGGGATGTTCTATTGCCCGATGCACTGCGAGGCAGACAAGACTTATGACAAGCCCGGCGACTGCCCTGTCTGCGGGATGGATTTAGTTCAGGAGCAGTCCCCCCTAATTGGGAGGGGGCTAGGGGGAGGATATACTTGCCCGATGCATCCTGAAGTGTTGAAAGATAAACCCGGAAGCTGTCCCATCTGTGGGATGGATCTCGTACCTAAAGCGCCCGATCTTTCTGCTGAGGAAGAAACCTTTAAAAAGTTATCAAGAAAATTCTGGATTGCGGTGGTTTTTACCCTGCCCATTTTCTTGATCGCAATGAGCGAAATGCTCAACGATAATCCATTATATACCATACTAGAACTTAAATATTGGAATTGGATTCAGTTTACACTTTCCTTACCCGTAGTGTTCTATGCCGCGTGGATGTTTTTTGGGCGCGCATACCGAAGTTTAAAAACCTGGCACCTTAATATGTTTACCCTCATAGGTATAGGTGCTGGTGTGGCATGGGTTTTCAGCGTTTTTGGCCTGTTCGCTCCAGGTTTTTTTCCGGTTCAGTTCAAAACGGAAGTAGGTACCGTACATGTCTATTTTGAGGCCGCCACGGTAATTTTAACCTTAGTATTACTAGGGCAGATGCTTGAGGCAAAAGCGCATAGCAAGACCAGTTCTGCAGTTAAAGAGTTGCTAAAACTTGCGCCCATGAGTGCCGTGAAAGTTATCGATGGTGAGGAGCATAAAGTTGCCATTGATGAAATAGAAAAAGGAGATATCCTGCGGGTAAAACCGGGTGATAGAATTCCCGTGGACGGCATGATCACAGAAGGAGAGAGCTCTATTGATGAGTCTATGATCACCGGCGAACCGTTACCGGTAACTAAAAAAGAAGATGATAAAGTACGCAGTGGAACCATAAATGGGAACAGATCTTTCTTGATGAGGACAGAGAAAGTTGGGGCTGATACCCTCCTTTCACAAATTATCCAGATGGTTAATGAGGCCAGCCGCAGTCGTGCACCCATCCAGAAAATGGCTGATACTGTCGCGAGCTATTTCGTGCCAACGGTGGTGCTGATTGCAATAATTACATTTGTGGTATGGGCAGTTTTGGGGCCAGATCCCGCTTATGTTTATGCGCTCGTAAATGCCATCGCTGTCCTGATCATCGCATGCCCGTGTGCTTTGGGATTGGCGACGCCTATGTCTATCATGGTAGGGGTGGGCAAAGGTGCACAACATGGTGTCCTCATAAAAAATGCCGAAGCCCTCGAGACCATGGCTAAGGTTGATACCCTCATAGTTGATAAAACGGGAACACTTACAGAAGGAAGGCCCACCGTAGAACAAGTGGGCACAATTGGTAGTTCTTATTCAAAAGAGGATGTGCTGCAATATATTGTTTCCCTCAATAACCAAAGCGAGCATCCCCTTGCCGAAGCCATTGTTAATTATGGGAAAGTGCAACAAGTTGAATTTCTAAATACAGCAGATTTTCAAGCTGTCAGCGGAAAAGGTGTGCTGGGTAGCATAAACAATCATAAAATAGCCCTTGGCAATGCCAAAATCATGCATCAGGTTGGTACGGATCTTCCAGAAGCTACCCAAAAAGAAACAAGCGCATTTCAGAAGCAAGGCAAAACGGTATCCTATTTATCCATTAATGGAAAAGCTGCTGGTTATGTAATCATCGGTGATAAAATTAAAGAAACCAGCAATAAAGCTATAAAGGAACTTCAACATCAGGGAATTGCAGTAATCATGTTTACCGGTGATAATCAAGATACTGCCCAGGCCGTTGCCAATGAACTTAATCTTGACAACTATAAGGCAGGTATGCTGCCCGAAAATAAGCTGGAAGAGGTTAAAAAATTGCAGGCCGAAGGTAAAATTGTAGCGATGGCCGGTGACGGTATCAACGATGCACCGGCTTTGGCCAAAAGTGATGTGGGTATCGCTATGGGCACGGGTACTGACGTTGCTATAGAAAGCGCAGCGATTACCTTGGTAAAAGGCGATTTGCATGGCATCGTTAAAGCGAAAAACCTAAGTGCCGCCGTTATGGGAAACATCCGCGAAAACCTATTTTTTGCTATGGTCTATAATTCAGTGGGCATCCCAATAGCGGCAGGTGTACTCTATCCATTTTTCGGCATATTGTTATCGCCCATGATAGCTGCCCTGGCTATGAGCTTTAGTTCTGTTTCGGTAATCGGGAATGCCCTGCGATTGCGTTCAAAAGCCATTGATTAATTGCTGATAAACCTTTCTTTTTCCCCGCATCTGGTTTGCACCAAAAATAAGAGTGGATGTCAGATTTCTCTTTATTAGAAATTGAACGTTTTCAAAAGAAAAATCTTGGAATTCTATAATATCAATAATCCAATGCCGGGAATCATGTCTTAAATTAGATATGAATAGGGCAGAGCGCCTTGATTGAATGCGATAATTGATGCCAGCGTTATTTTTAAATAAACGCCTACAGCGATAAGAATGGATTCGTGATCCCTAAAAAGGGTGAAGACACTTGCATTTTTTAATATCTGGGTATAAATATATATTTTCGCCTGGCTTTGCCCAATGATTGGCAGCTCAAATCCCAATGCTATGAAATGGTTTGTACTTTATGTCCGGTCGAATAACGAAAAAAAAGTGGCCCAGGCTTTCGATAAATTAGAAATCGAGAATTATGCCCCACACCGTACCGAGGTACGCCAATGGAGCGACCGAAAAAAAAAGGTGCAGGTTCCCCTTTTTAAATCTTATGTATTCGTTAGGCTTAGAGAAAGCGAGCGCAACCGTGTATTTGAAGTGCCCGGGGTGGTGCGCTATCTTTTCTGGCTGGGGAAACCTGCCGTTGTGCGCGATGTTGAGATTGATGTGATTAAAAATTGGATAGACGGCGACGAGGTAGATGATTTTGTGCTGTCTCATTTTTCACCTGGGGATCAGATTCAAATAAAAAAAGGACCAATGAAAGATCAACAAGCCATCATTCAGCAAATAGATGCTATCAATATTAGGCTCATACTCGTGGATATGGGTGTAGTTCTTTCTGCGAAATTGAAAGAAATTCTATAAAAGCACTGGTTTGAGAATTCATTTCGAACTCAAATGTTTAAAAAAACAGCTGTTTTAGCCAATTTAAACCTATTTCTTGATGATTTTCAAACTTTTTACCGGTTTCTCATCCTTGTAAATCTGCAGCAGATAAGTTGCAGATGCAAGAGCACTGGAATTTATTCTATTCGTGCGTTGATCAAGCTCATTTTCTTTTAAGACCTTACCATTCATGTTAAAGAGCTTAAAGGTGTAGTTTTTTCCATTTAAATCACCCAGTTGTATAATAAGGTGATCAATGGTGGGGTTTGGGTATGCCGTAATCTGTATTTTGCTTTCTGCCTGCGGTAATTGCAGAGTGATGCTTCCATCTTCATTGAGAGGCTGCTGTATACCTTGAGCGACAGTTATAGCATTATTCTCTACAGTCGTAAAAAATACCTGACCAATCGAATATGAAATGCTACCGCTGGAAGACGAAGCTTGTGAACCGCCGGAATTAAACGAAGACATTGAGCCATCAGTATCAGATAGCCCTTGAGCGTGACTTAGCACTACAGTTAAGAGGGCGAACCAAAAAATGCATAATCTCATAACAAAATGTAATGATTGGGGACATTAAATGTTAACACAATTCTTACACGCATAATGTTAACATTTGGCTAAAATACACATAATTTTTCGTTGAAAATACAAAAAATTGGTTCAAATACATTTTTAACATATTTAAAAGTTAAATTGAGGAGTTTATCTAGTTGAAAATTTGTCCTTAGCCTTAAGAATTAACAAAAATTATGAAAGAAGTGAGTAGATGTAAAAAAAACCTTAAATTTTGTTTAGGAGAACTTTGTATCACTAAGATTTAATAGCATTCAATATATTGTTGTAAGGTTTTTGCCCTCAACAAATCACCAAAAATTAAAAATCCAAAAACTTGATTTGTTGCGTATTACAAATATGCTGTGTTTTAAATTGAGGATCGTAATATAGAATTCTGCCGCTTTCAGCAATTATGTATCATAAAAAAGAAGCTCAGCAATTAATTTTTTTTTCGAGAAAAATAATGAGAAAGAAACGCTGATGCATTTTGAAAACTGGGAAAATAGCATATAACCGCAACAGTTGTGTGGAATTCTTACGCGGTATTATCAGTAAACTTTATTCTCAATTTGAAGTTTTAGATTAAAATGACAAAATGAATATTTCTGGACAAGGTAGATTTATTAAAGAACGCGATTAGAAATAATAAATCTTGTGAGGAATTTGAAATCAAGAAAGAATAAATTAAAAAAGCCATGATTTAAAATCATGGCTTTTTTAATTTATTAATTGGATTTTTGATTACATAAAACTTTGAACCTTAGGGTAAAATTCATAACCTACATCAAGTGAATTATTAAGACCTGCTTCGGCTCTAAGGCAAAACATACCAATGCGTTTACCATTGTATTCTAAAATATAATTTCCAGGAAAATCCTCGTGAAAAATTTTATTACTCTTTTTAACCGCACGTGAAAGTTCTACAGAATCTACAGCGAGGTTTAAAAAGCGTGACATAACACCATTAACCAGTTCATTTTCATAAATCTGACTTTCTTTTTGTATAACCATTTTACTCAATGGGGTATCATCACTTTGAGAAAAACTTTCCGGTGCTGTAATAAGGCGCTCCCACCAAGTAGTAAAAGAATGCATCATGTTCTTTTTAATACTTCCCAGTGCGATACCGCCTGGTTTGTTATACTCTGTTTTCTCATCAGTAGTGGTAGTGTGTAAATCCCAACTATCACTTGGATCATTTTGATCCCTGAGTACTCCTAGATCATCCTCTAAATTGAATTGATCAGGGTGATTTATCGAAACTGCTTGAGAATTTTCTTTCATATCGCAAATGATTTGGAGTTCAAATATACTCATTTATAGTTTAAGTACAACGAAACCGTTTTCATTTTTTGCCTTTTCTCCTCTTATAGTTGTGTTAAGATAAGTCTGGAATAAGCTTTTCTCCGATGATTATTTTTAGCCACTTAAAATTCGGCTAATGCCTACATCGTTTGCGGCTCATATCAATATGCGATACTTTTTAAGCTAAGATTAGTAAAACATATTTTCAATAATTGTGCCATTACTTTTGAAAATCACAATATGGGCACTGTGAAGTAATTGATACGAAAAGTAATATGATTACAGCTCTTTTTTACCTTTTTGGAAAGGTATTTCTTTGTTTTTAAGGTATTTTTGATTTTTAAAGCATTCAATTTATATGTCACTTTCCCCAAGGAAATTCAATAGATTTCTTTTCATTAAACTACCATCTGCGTGGTGGTGCGGGGTGCGTATTCGCACAATTTCGGATCGTGCCTGTACAACTTCGGTAAAGTTGCGCTGGATCAATCAAAATCCGTTCAACTCTATGTTTTGGGCCGTTCAGGGCATGGCGGCCGAACTTAGTACAGGGGCAATGGTTATAGAGCATATTTATAAAAGTGAAAAAAAGATTAGCATGCTCGTACTCCATAATAAAGCCTCATTTTCAAAAAAGGCCAGAGGGCGCATAAATTTTACCTGTGATGATGGTTTACGCATTAAAGCAGCCATTGATCAAGCGATAGCTACTGGCGTGGGACAGACCTTTTGGATGACTTCAACAGGGGTTAACGATCATGGGGAGGTTGTAAGTACCTTTAACTTCGAATGGACGGTAAAGTGTAAAGATTGACCTCTTTTTAAGAAGGGATGTTGGGGAAGAACTTATGTTTTTTTGGTAATTTAGTGGCAAATGATATTTTTTTCTACTATGATCAGACCCTATATTCTTGCCGAAACCAATTGGAAACATATCAAAGAGGAGCAATTTGACCTCGCCGTGCTGCCGTGGGCTGCAACTGAGGCTCATAATTACCATTTGCCCTATGCCACAGATAGCATTGAGGGCGATCATATTGCGGCTGCATCGGCAAAAATAGCCTGGGAAGCAGGCGCCAAGGTTATTGTGCTACCCTCCATTCCTTTTGGTGTAAACTCTGGCCAGGCTGATATAACTCTTGATATGCACCTTAATCCGAGTACACAGATGGCCATTCTAAAGGATGTTGTTACAACGCTGTATAGGCAGGGCATTAAAAAGTTTATGATCCTCAATAGCCACGGCGGCAATAATTGGAAATCGATCATTCGTGAACTCGGTCTTCAATTTCCCGATATGTTTCTTTGTGTGACAGATTGGTTTAAGGCGATGGATAAAACGGTTTATTTTGATAATAGCGGTGATCACGCTGATGAGATGGAGACTAGTCTGATACTCCATTTAAGGCCTGATTTAGTGCTTCCACGAAAAGAGTGGGGCAGCGGTAATGAAAAGAAAAATAAGATCAGGGCTTTTCAAGAGGATTGGGCATGGACAGAACGCCCATGGAGTACCATAAGCGAGGATACAGGTGTGGGCGACCCTGCTCAGGCCACAGAAGAAAAGGGTGCGCGTTTCTTTAAGGACGTTTCCGAAAAAATGGGACAGCTTTTTATTGAGCTTTGCGCTGCAGATAAAAAGGATCTTTATTCTTAAGATATAAATTTTAAGCCTTCAGGATCCATTATTTATATGGATATTCGATTTATTAATTAAGCTTTCGCCGAAAGGCATATCGGTCTTGCAATATTGGTTCATCAATTTTTAGTGTTGCTTAAATGGACAGAACAATTCTTCTAAAAGTGTAACAAAACTTCCCCAAAGTTTACCAATGAAGTAAATAACAGAAAAAATAAAAGCATGGACTCACATGAGATAGATTACCAAATTTTTGGCGAAGAGATGCAATATGTAGAGATCGAACTCGATCCACAAGAGGGTGTCATAGCTGAGGCAGGTACCTTTATGATGATGGAAGAAGGTATCATGATGGAAACCATTTTTGGGGATGGATCCAAAAATGATAATGGACTGCTCAATAAGCTTTTTGGTGCAGGAAAGCGCCTGCTTACCGGGGAGAGTATGTTTATGACCGTATTCTACAATACGATCATGGGCAAAAAGAAGGTGAGTTTTGCATCACCCTATCCTGGGAAAATCATCCCCATAGACCTATCAAAAAACGGTGGGCGTTTTATCTGCCAGAAAGATGCCTTTTTATGTGCCGCAAAGGGAGTAAGTATTGGTATCGAGTTTTCCCGAAGGCTGGGCCGAGGTTTCTTTGGTGGTGAGGGCTTTATCATGCAACGCCTGGAAGGGGATGGAATGGCCTTTGTACACGCCGGTGGAACTACCTATAAAAAAGAACTTGGGCTGGGTGAGAAAATCAGGGTAGATACCGGTTGTATCATTGGTTTTGATTACACGGTCAACTATGATATCGAATTTGTAGGGGGGATTAAAAATACCATTTTTGGTGGGGAGGGCGTGTTTTTCGCGACGCTCACAGGCCCCGGAACTGTTTATGTACAATCCTTGCCCTTCAGCCGTTTAGCTAGTCGCGTTTGGGCGGCAGCGCCTCAAATGGGCGGTAAGGACAAGGGCGAAGGAAGTATCTTGGGAGGCCTGGGTAACCTACTGGATGGGGATAACAGGTTCTAGCCGGCGGCCAAATGTTAAATCGTATTTTCGCCAAAGATTTACCGGGAGAAAACACTATATTTAAATGAACTTTAAACATGGCGTATAGCATAAAATTACTTCACTTCTTTTTGCATTAAATAAGTTAAAGTATGGCTAGAGCGATGTTTGAGTATACTAAAACGATACTCAAGAAGGTTAGTTTTGATAGTGCACTGTTTTATAAGGAGCTGCAAAAAGCAGTAAGACGCCTTCTTCCTTTTGAGATTGAAGAACTGCGGGTCTGGATCGCACAGTTGATTAAGACCAATCCTGATTTAAACAACTACCAGCTTTACCTCTCCCCATAAATATTTTATTCGAATACACTTATAACTTTTTAAGTATATCTGCCATCAAAGTTTTTTCTAAAAGAACCCTTTCTCCTCCTCTCGAAGTGAAAAATCATCTTTAATTTAAACACGTTTTGCCTTTAACAGCGCTATTTTTTAGCGTTAAAAAATACACTTCTGCAGGAATAGCAAATAAAACCTATCAGGAATTTTGGATTGTATTCTGGATGATTTGAAAATCTATAAACAAGGCGAAAAGCGATTAAACCTTTGGTAGGGGACTTATGATCTTCACATCCTGAAAAGCGATTGCACCGCGTATAATACTTGTGATCGTATTTTTTAAAACGTCTATAATCTGTATTTTAAGTCCACTTTTTTCATAAATAAGACTCACCTCTCGGGCGGGTGCAGGTGCTTTAAAATAATGTAGGGTCTTTTTTTCTTCTTTACTTAGCTGTAGGGTATGTAGATAGGGCAATAAAGTCATGCCCAGGCCTTCATCGGCAAGGCGGATCAACGTTTCAAAACTTCCACTTTCAAGTGAAAAATGCTCTGGTTCATTTTTTTTGTGTGCTTTGCAAAGGTTGATGACCCCATCCCTAAAACAATGCCCGTCTTCCAAAAGTAGCATGTCATTAAGGTCGAGATCCTTGGGTGTTAGTTCTTTTTTTTCGTGCAGCCTGTGGTTTTCTGGAATATAGGCTACAAAAGGCTCATAATAGAGTGGTCGTTCAGTTATGGATTCATTATTGAGTGGCGTTGCAGCGATAGCGGCGTCTAGATGGCCATCACGCAGGTTGGCAACTATGGTTTCCGTGGGCAGTTCTTCGATTAGGATCTTGACCTGCGGATATTTTTTGATAAACGTTTTTAAGAACATGGGTAATAAGGTGGGCATAACCGTGGGGATAATGCCCAGTTTGAATTCGCCGCCTATAAACCCCTTTTGCTGATCTACAATATCACTGATTCTGTTAGCCTCATTGACAATATTGCGTGCCTGGATAACGATTTTTTTGCCTATTTCGGTGAGTTCAATCGGTTTTTTACCCCTGTCAAAAATTTGTATATCAAGTTCTTCCTCAAGTTTTTGTATCTGCATACTTAGTGTGGGCTGGGTTACAAAAGCCTTTTCTGCCGCTTTGGTAAAGTTTTTGTTTTCGGCAATGGCCAGCACATATTTTAACTGGGTTATGGTCATGGTTTTCTAGGGTATTTTGCTTTTATGGGTATTAAAATACGCTTTGTAAAATAAACAATGCCCGATTTTACCGGGCATCGTTTAATATTTATTTTCAGCGCTGCTCAAAACTTGATCGCCAGTTCAATAGGCTGATCTTTGACCTCAAATTTTGCGTCAGCAAATACAGGAGGACCGTAAGTGTTGTTATTATTAGATGATCCATAACCTTCTGCAGGCATGCCATTATCCTCAAAATCCATTTTCTTATTGTCGTTCTCATCATGAAAGCAGAGCACCGCATAAGTACCAGGTTCAACGTTTTCAAATGTGGCCTTGGCCTTGCCATCTTTAATGGGCACGCTAGCAGATTTATTGGGCGCCGTCTTCATAAAAGTCTGTTCATCATAGAGGCCAAGCATTACAGACCCTTTGTCACTGGACACATTATCTATGGTTACGGTAACCGTGGTGCCCTTGGTTTCAGTTGCCTGAGCCATTATTCGGGTTAGACTTATAGTAGAAATTGCGATAAATAGGAATACATTTTTCATAGTATGAATGTTTTGGTTAAAATGATACGGTAAAGATGGGGGCTATAAGGATATAAAGCTAATGCAATGTACTCAATTGTCGTAATGCATGCTTCAATTGTATTTTGATAATTGCCTGCAATAGGCACATTTAATTTATAGACCTTTAAGAAATCCTTCTAACTCATGATTGCTTTCGAAAAAACCTGGTAAACTAAAATGATATTTTAAAAGGCAATGTATTGTAAAACAGTCTGAAATATTATTTTTAGCATTAAAATTTCTATATTTGAAAAGGATTAATCTAAAATTTTTAATGGTATGAGTAAAAGAGATGAAATGATTTCAAAATTCGCGACCGATATCAAAGAAAAAATTGGACATGATCCAGATATGAACTTGCTTACCAAGGTTACAATTGGTTGTGGTCCTTCTATTTATAGTAAGGATAGCGCTACCGTTTCCGCTTCAAGCGAAAAGGAACTTGAGACCGTAAAAAATAATTTTCTCATTAAAAAATTGGGACTTGAAGACAAACCAGAACTTATGGAGGCTATACATACCGTGATGAATAAGTACGGTAAATCCAATAGAAATAAATACCGCCCAGTGGTGTACTATCTTTTAACGAAGCATTTTAAGAAAGAGGCAGTTTACGCTTAAATTACATTACTGACTGATTTTGACATTGGCCATGATATTTTAAAATAATCGTGGCTTTTTTTTTGGTCAAAATAAAAGCTTTTGGCTATTATAAACGCCATTCAAATGAACAAAAATAGCACGGGCTTGCTTAATTTTGCTGCTCATTAAAATCTATTATGTTAGAAATAGGAACCTATCACACGATGACTATAGACAGGGACATGAGTTCTGGCCTTTACCTAAGGAATAAGGAGGGCGAAGAGGTTCTGCTACCGGGTAAATATGCGCCGCCTGATTTTAACCTGGGAGATACTCTTGAAGTTTTTGTCTATCTAGACAATGAGCAGCGACCGGTGGCCACTACGCTCAAACCGCTGGTGGAGCGCGGCCAGTTTGCACTTTTAAAATGTACGCAGATTACACCCATTGGCGCATTTGTAGATTGGGGGATGGATAAAGAACTGCTCATTCCCTTCAGTAATCAGATGCAGCCCATGAAGGAAGGGCGCTCCTACATCGTTTATCTTTATCTTGACGAGAAATCAAATCGCCTTGTGGGGACCACAAAAATCGAGCGATTTACAACGAACGACGAAATAAGTGTCAATAAATACGATAAAGTTGATCTAATCGTAACCCATTATTCCGATTTTGGGGCAAACGTGATCATTAATGGTAAACATACCGGCCTTATTTTTAAGGACAGCATTTTTGAAGACCTGCGCGTTGGCGACTCGCTGCCTGGATATATAAAATGGGTGCGCGAAGACGGCAAGATTGATGTTGTGCTGCAACCAGAAGGATATAAGGGCATCGAGCCCAATACCAAATACATAATGGATGAGCTCCAGGCCAATGACGGCACCTTAATGTTGAGCGACAAGAGCAGTCCCGATGCAATCCAGGCGCAGTTGGGCATCAGTAAAAAAAGCTTTAAAAAAGCCATTGGTGTACTTTACAAAGAGCGTGAGATCATTATCGAAAAGGATAAAATCTTTCTAAATCCAAAAAAATAAGTATGCATCAGCCCCATTGGAAAACAATTAAAGAGTTTGCAGATATTACCTATAAGAAAGCTGGGGGTGTCGCGCGCATTGCTTTTAACCGCCCTGAAGTACGCAATGCTTTTAGGCCACAAACCACCAGCGAACTTCTAGAGGCCTTCCGTGATGCGCAGGAGGACACCGCGATCGGTGTTGTACTGCTTTCCGCTGAAGGTCCCTCACCCAAAGATGGGGTTTATAGTTTTTGCAGCGGTGGCGACCAGCGTGCCCGTGGTGATCAGGGCTATGTGGGCCAGGATGGCTACCATCGCTTAAATATTCTCGATGTACAGCGGCTTATCCGTTTTATGCCAAAGGCTGTGATTGCCGTTGTTCCGGGTTGGGCAGTAGGGGGCGGGCATAGTCTGCATGTGGTTTGCGACCTGACCCTGGCCAGCAAAGAACATGCGATCTTTAAACAGACCGATGCCGATGTTACCAGCTTTGACGGGGGATACGGCTCGGCATATCTTGCGAAAATGGTGGGGCAGAAACGCGCCCGGGAAATCTTCTTTTTAGGGCGTAATTATTCTGCCCAGGAAGCTTATGAAATGGGTATGGTCAACGCGGTGGTAACACATGATGAGCTGGAAACTACCGCTTACGAATGGGCACAGGAGATTTTGGCCAAATCACCTATTTCAATAAAGATGCTCAAATTTAGCATGAACCTCACCGATGACGGTATGGTAGGTCAGCAGGTATTTGCCGGGGAAGCCACACGTCTCGCTTACATGACCAGTGAGGCCAAAGAAGGCCGTGATGCATTTTTGGAAAAACGAAAGCCCAACTTTGAAAAAAAGTGGTTACCTTAATTGCAAATGAGATTTCTGGTTCTGCGACAAATAACGTTCAAATTTTAAACAATTGTTCGTCATATCCGGTGGTTTTTTCATGAATTTCGACTATACCTTCTTATACGTCTTTGGTGCAACTGTCAAAATCTTCCAAAGTTTTGAAAATGGGAAAAGATTATACGCTCATTTTTTCGTCTTAAGCGAAAGCAAACCGTTTTAATTTCTTTCAGAAAACCGGTTTAAAAACCTGTAATGGCGTTTCAAATATATTCTTTATCTTCATGAGACTTAACCTTATCATAATCAATATTTTATAAAAATTAGCTATTGGAAAATATATTTGCTAATCCGCCGTTATACATTGATAAACTCCCACAGTATCAGGATCTTAATTTTGAGAAAATATCCATTAAGTATCGCACATATGGATTTTTGCGTTGGGGAATTTCCTTATTGATATTTACTGCATTTTTTTTGTCAGCGGCTCTTTTTTTAGATTTCGATCGCTGGATACTGTCTGCGGTGGGCGGTTTCCTTATTTTATATCTCGCGATTCGCTTTTTTATTATTTGGAAAGAACAGGGAAAATATGGTTTCGCCTTACGCGAAAGGGATATCGCTTTTTCCAGAGGGTATCTGGTGAATAAGGTCACCGTAATCCCATTTGAGCGTATTCAACATGTATCAACCTCACAGAGCATTCTGGAAAACAGTTTGCATATTGCAACACTCCATATTTTTACCGCTGGTGGGAGTGGTAGCGATATCAGTATCCCCGGTCTGGCGCCAGATCTTGCTCATAAGATCAAAGATACTTTGGTTCTAAAAGTTGACACAACATCGTGACAGATTTTTCTAAACCCCAATTACAATCCAGACTGGGAATTTTCCTTATTTTTGGGAGTGCGCTGTATAAAGCTCTGCGCGGGCTTTGGCCATTGGGCGCCTATCTTCTATTTGGAAAAATAGATAGGGAAACAAGCACGTATATTTTAATAGGTATCGTGCTGCTATTTGTACTTATCTTTATTTTTAGCGTACTCAGTTATCTGCGCTTTCGTTTTTATATTGATGCAGATAACAGGGAATTTATCCTTAATAAAGGGGTCTTTACAACTTCACAGCTCACCATACCTTTTGATAAGATACAGCAGGTCTATTTTAAACGTTCTATTTTACAGCGAATCGTAAATGTTTATGAAGTAGTCATTGATACTGCTGGCAGTAAATCACAAGAGGTCAGGATAAAGGCATTGTCTAAAAGTGATGCTAACACCCTGCAGGAAATCTTGATGCAACCAGCAGGATATAAAGTTCATAGATATGCTACTGCTGCAAATGACAATGGAGCGCCCATACAAAAACATTCCACTGAAAAGCCAATTTGGAAATATCACCTGAGCATAGGTACATTGATCCGTCTGGGGTTGTCTACCAGTTATCTACGCGGTATCTGGGTGCTTTTGCTCTTTGTAGCATCGCTTTTGCAGCAGGTTGATGTCAATCTCATGGGTGATGATTATACCTCGCGAATAGAAACATTTTACACAGATTACATCAATTTTAATTATCTGTCCGAGATATTTTTAATCAGTTTACCTATTATTTTTTTTGCGGGCATTATTATTACCACTGTAGAGGTTTTTATTAAATATTATGGGCTTTGCCTGACCCCAACTACTGATACTATCGAGCTGGAAATGGGACTGCGTACCCAAACGCGAGTATCGCTAAAACCAAGACGGGTGCAGATTTTTTCTATTTTGACAAACCCGGTGCAGCAATGGCTGGGCCTGTATGAAGTGCAGCTATCCTTAGCCAGTAGTATGGACAGAGCAGCAAAAAGTAAGGTCAAGATCCCCGGCCTCCAAATAGACATCGTAGGACGAGTACAAGGTTTTTTATATCCAAGCAAAATCGGTGAAAATTTCGCCGTTTTTAAACCGAATATCCTTCTTTTTCATAGAAAATGTTTGTTTTCGTTTTTTCCATTGGTTCTTGGGCTGGGACTTTGGTATTTGTTCCTAGACATTTTCAGCTGGAAAGTTGCCTTACCGGTCGTCCTGGTTTATTTCGCATTAGCGATACCGTACCAATGGTACTTTTTCCGCTCGATTACCTTTTCCTTTACTGAGAATTTCTTTATTCGCAACATGGGTATTTGGGTTCGAAAAACAGAAATTGTCCCGCTCTTCAAACTTCAGGGCATCACGGTTAAACAGCCAATCTGGTACAAAAATAGAGATCTTTACAACCTGACTTTTCACACCGCTGGCGGGGATTTGGGAATCCGAGCTGTAGAAAGCGATATACTACGTTATGTAAACTATGCCTTTTATAAAGTGGAAAGTTCACGCGAAGCCTGGATGTAAAATGATCACAATATTTATTATCAATCTTAATTAAAGGGTTTCTGGATTTTTATATGCTTCAATTGAAGAATAGTTTTTTTTTGATCAAAATGCCTTAGTCCAAATTCACAATACCTTAACGCCCTAATTAAAGGCCATCGCCTAATTTTAAAAAAATCTAAAATATGTCAGTATTGCAAACATCAGAGATCACCATTGGGAAAGATTCTTCAAATCCATTGACCGTGCACCGTCTGGGCTATGGTACAATGAGGCTCACCGGGGAAGGGATATGGGGAGAGCCCAAAAACAGGAAAGAAGCTTTAGAAGTGCTAAAAAAAGCGGTACAAGATGGGGTTAATTACATTGATACTGCCGATTTTTATGGCCCAGGTGTAACGAACCGGCTAATTGCGGAAGCCCTGCACCCGTATGCAGATGATCTGGTCATTGGCACAAAAATAGGTGCAAAGCGCGGCGATGATAAAAGTTGGAACGCTTTTGCCCGACCAGATCAACTCAGGGAAAGTACCGAAAACAACCTGAAAGAACTAAAACAGGAGCAATTGTCACTGGTGCATTTTAGAGTAATGAATGATAGCGAAGTGTCATTTAATGAATCACTGGAGGCAATGTTTGCCCTGCAAAAGGAGGGAAAAATACTGCATATAGGCCTCAGCAACGTATCGCGTGAACAACTTGAGGTAGGTCTGGATATGGGGCGCATTGCCAGTGTGCAAAATCTTTATGGCTATGTGCAGCGCACCTCCCTGGACGGACCCTATGGTGGTGCTGGCGGAGAAGAAATTCTAGATCTATGTGAAAAGTATGGGATCCCATTAATTCCTTATTTTTCACTTCAATATTCTCTTAGCGAAAAGCAGGAAAAAATGGAGCAGATTGCAAAAAAATATAACGTAAGCACGGCTCAATTAAATATAGCCTGGTTGCTACATAAATCCACTTTTATCCTACCGATTCCCGGTACAACTTCCCTAAATCATTTGGAGGAAAATTTAAAAGCTGTCGAAATTGAACTCTCAACTGAGGATATGGAATTTTTGGGATAGATTGTATGATGTTTTTATGTCTAATTTAACTGAATAAGGCCTTGGTAAAAAGATGGTTAAGGTTGACCTTTAAACTTTGGATTATGGTTTTATCGATTTCGCGAAAGCGTTGACCTTGGTAGTTTAGATTATAAACTATCTTAACTTTGCGAAATCATTTGGTCTTGCCTCGCGCATAATGTCATATACTTTCTCAAAAATATCCTGGGTTACAGGTTTTGAGAAATAATCGCCATCAGTACCATAAGCTGGTCTGTGCGGCCGGGCGGCAAGGGTTTGGGGTGGGCTATCCAGATATTGATATCCTTTTTGTTTTTCGATCACCTCCTGCAAAAGATAAGCGGAGGCTCCGCCGGGCATATCTTCATCAACCACTAGAAAACGGTTGGTTTTAGCTACACTTTTTACCGTTTCCTGGTTGAGGTCAAAGGGCAGGAGCGTCTGCGCATCGATAACCTCTGCACTTATGCCCATGGTTTGTAGTTCTGAGGCTGCCTCCATCACCAGCCGCAGTGTGCTTCCGTAGGATAAAAGGGTAATGTCAGTACCCTCACGCAATACTTCAACCTTCCCGATGGGCGAGCGAAACTCACCAAGATTTTTTGGCATTTTTTCTTTGAGCCTGTATCCATTGAGGCACTCTACGATCAGGGCCGGCTCGTCGCTTTCTAACAGGGTATTGTAAAATCCTGCAGCTACGGTCATGTTACGAGGGGTGAGAATATAAACACCTCGCAAGAGGTTGATCAGGGTCGCCATCTGAGATCCACTGTGCCAGATACCCTCAAGGCGGTGGCCGCGAGTACGTACGATCAGGGGTGCAGTCTGGTTGCCGTTAGAGCGGTAGCGCAAGGTGGCCAAATCATCGCTCAGGGTCATCATGGCGTAAAATATGTAATCCAGATATTGTATTTCGGCTATGGGCCTAAAGCCGCGCATTGCAAGGCCAATACCCTGCCCAATAATGGTGGCTTCGCGTATGCCGGTATCAGCAACACGCAATTTTCCATATTTTTTCTGAAGCCCTTCAAGTCCCTGATTCACATCGCCTATGGCACCGGTATCTTCACCAAAAACAAGTAGGTTGGGATTATTGGCAAAAAGCGCGTCAAAGTTATCCCGTAATATTACCCGGGCATCTACCTCTTTACTATCCTTATCATAGGCCACGGGTACGGCTTCCACGTGTACTGCGGCTGCTGGGCTTTCGTTATAAACATGGCCGCTGTAATCTTTCTGTTTTTCGCTGATGTAATTTGTGATCCATTGCTGTAGTTCAAATTTTGCAGGCAATTCTTCATTTACCACATAACGCAGGCTCTTTCTGGCCGTATTGAGTATGTCATTTTTCAATGCATCTTTTTCCTCATGCAACTGCTGACGTAGGGGCTTGATGAACGAGGCGCTGTCACTGGTGGCTATCAACTGATCCAGCAAGTCAAGTACTTCCTTTTTCTCCGCTCTCATAGGGCTGAGGAAGGCGTCCCAGGCACGGCGTTTTCCTTCACGTACCTCGCGTTTTATTTTCTTTTCAATTTCGGTGAGCTCATCATCGGTGGCAATCTGGTTTGCGATCATCCATTCGCGCAGCTTTAGGTTGCAGTCGTTTGCTTTTTCCCATGATAAACGGTTCTGGCTCTTATACCGCTCGTGTGATCCTGATGTGGAGTGGCCTTGGGGCTGGGTGAGCTCGATAACGTGCAGAATTACGGGCACGTGCTCTTGCCTTGCCAGTTCACCGGCGCGTTCAAAAGCGTCTACAACGGCAGGATAGTCCCATCCTTTTACCTTGATCAGCTCAAAGCCCTTATCGTACTCATCGCGCTGATAGCCTAGGAGTATTTTTGAGATATCCTCTTTGGTGGTTTGGTCACGCGCATGTACAGAAATCCCGTACTCATCATCCCAGATACAGATGACCATAGGTACCTGTAGTACTCCGGCGGCGTTTACGGTCTCTAAAAAAAGCCCTTCACTAGTGCTGGCGTTTCCTATGGTTCCCCAGGCGACCTCATTGCCATCGTCACTAAGATTTTCCTGATTAGCATTTGGCAATTGTCTAAACAATTTTGAGGCTTGCGCCAACCCAAGCAACCTGGGCATCTGACCAGCGGTAGGGGAAATATCTGCACTACTGTTTTTTTGTTGGGTAAGGTCTTTCCCCGTACCATTTGCCGAAATACTGGGGGTCATAAAATGACCGCCCATCTGCTTACCGGCGCTCATAGGATCGTGCTCAATACTGGTGTGAGCGTATAGGCCGGCAAAAAAATTCTCAATACTCAATTTACCTATAGCCATCATAAAAGTCTGATCGCGGTAATAACCCGAACGCCAATCACCTTTTTTAAAAGCTTTGGCCATGGCCAGCTGCGGCACCTCTTTCCCATCGCCGAATATTCCGAATTTCGCTTTCCCGGTAAGCACTTCCCGCCGGCCCAAAAGACTGCATTCCCTACTGGTGACCGCAAGCTTGTAATCTTCAATAACGGAGGCCTTAAAATCATCAAACGAAAGCGATGTAGTGGATGCAGTTGTATCGAGCATAATAAAGTGTAGTTGTCATGCAAAAATAACTAAAAATTGCGGGGGGTACAATGCATGGGGATGAGGTGTTTAGTCCTTCCATACCACTGTTATGTTTAGTATTTAACCTTTACCTTCCCAGTTAATGATGAGATTTACTCGTCAATAGTTTTAGACTGCCGAATGACTAATGCAATTTACAAGTCTTCCTTAAAGGTAAAGTTAACCCTCAATCTGCAAGGATTGAGGGTTTTAAGTATCCTAATAACTACCGGGTATCATCTTAACTGGTTAGCTATTGCTCGTACTCAACCAGTGAGGCCACCATAAATTGGAATGCACCACTGGTATATGCTCATTTCACGCTGCAACATTATCAAGATGTCGGCGAGACCTCATTAATAGCGCTGCAACATACCAAAACAATAAGATTTTCGATTTTAATCAATTAAATACCAATAATTGATTTCATCAGAATCTCTTGATCGCGTCCTCTATGCGCTCATTGCCCGCTACCATTTCAAAAACTGAATTATTGGCAATACCATCATTGAGTACATGCACCAGCGTATATGCAACATCATCGCGTGTGATCTTACCGCGCTCCACTTTACGATCAGCTTTAATTTTGCCCGTTCCTTTATTATTGGTCAACATACCGGGGCGAACAATAGTGTAAGGTAAGCCACTGTTTTTAAGGTGCTCATCAGCAATTTTTTTGGCTTCCAGATAATGTGACAGTTCGCCTCCGCTTTCGGGCTGGTCTGCATTGATCGCGCTCAACATCACAAACTTTTTGATATCGGCTGTTTTGGCAGCATCGATCAGGCGCTTGGCACCTTCCTGATCTACTAGTGTCGTTTTTTCGGAAGAGGTATTACCACCAGAACCGGCCGCAAAAATCACCTTGTCAATCCCATTAGTGACATGTACAAGATCTTCTTCCAGATCTCCCAGTACAGTATCGATGCCTTGATTTTTGAATTGCGCCAACTGTTCTTTCTTACGCACCATGGCAACAGGGTTAAAATATTGCGATTTGTTAAGATAATTAACTAGTAGTTTGCCTGTAGTACCATTAGCACCCACAACCAAAACATTTTCCTTACTTGTATTCATCTTTCCTTTTTTTACGTTGTATATTTTATTTAAGGAAACTAAACAAGATGAAAATGATTTAAAAATTCTTAACGGGCTTTAACGTCGGGGCACAAGAAAGTTGGGAAAGTCTTAATGGTATATTTCTGGAATTAAGGGTTGAGTACTTTCTTATCTTTAAAAATAGTATGTCTTATCCTTCTAAAATTTCCGATTTTTTAAAGGCGTTAAAGGGTTTCTGCTTTTTCATATCATACAGGTTGCCAAAGAATTTATCGCACCATAGACAAACATTTCCTGCTTTGATGGCCTCTTTTAGGCCTTCTTGGGCAGATATACCTAAGCTTTCACCCATTCCATAAGCATCGCCCTGATTGAGCTTTTTCATCACTTCATGCTTGGACATACGTTCCAAAACATTAACTACCTTCTCCTTTCGGGCATCGCCCATAGGAACTTTTGTACCGGGACAGCAAGGATTTATCTTCCATAATTGTATAGAAAGCTCCTGCATGACATCCCTATCGTCATGACCCAGAAAACCGCGCGCTCCAGAATGGATCGCGCAAAAGTTGTGACTACCATCTTTTTTCCAGATGTCATTATCCAACGCCCGACCTCGCGCCCAATTTCCACCCAGCCACATGTCTGCGGTCGCGCCGAAAAAACCATAAGTCAACGGAATTTCCTTCATACCATCCTTTTCTGATTTTAGGATCTTCGGTTGTCCTTCCACGAAAGTGATCCCATAGCTTTCAAATAGGTCGGCAAGTTGCTCTTTACGCTCCCCTTGATTTTTATGATAGCGATCTATACTTGCGATTGAAAATCGGTTTACGCCTTTCGCGATAAGGGTCTCCAATATTTTTGGCTTAAGCAGATCACCGTTAAACTGAAGGGTTATAAACAATTTTCCGTCATATTTTTTGTCAAGTGCATCCAGGATTGCATAGAGCAGTTTTTTATCTGCCAGGGGCTCCCCACCGCTCAGGATGATCTGTTGTAGTCCGTTGGGAAGATTGTCAATGATCGCCATACAGTCAGCTTCTGGAATACGCGTGCCCTGCGGACCGCTGCTATTGTAACAATGATCGCAATGGTCGTTACAGAGTTGAGTAAAAACCCAGTAAATACAGTAGTAATCTTCAAATGTGCTCTTCATGACGAATACTTATTAAATGATATTATTATGAAAGATAAAACTGCTTCTAGGCAGACCAGGAATATGATTATCTAAATTCGCTTACTTATCCCCCATAATTACCTCGCGAGACCATTCCAGAAGGGCTATCCTCTTTTTCAGATCAATGGCTAACGGAAGTTGCGCAAGCCCAAGAATACGGCGCAGAATCTCCACAGCGGTAAACTTTTCACGCAAGTGATCATCCAGTTCTGTTTTTGCAAAATAACGGTCCAGGGCCTTTTTGATCAGGGTATTCGGTTGCTCTGCCATTTTAAGATGGGCGATGGTGACACCAACCTCAAATTCGGGATAACCGAAAAAACAGAATTCAGGATCAATGATTTTTGTTCCATTACTGGTCTTTAACCAGCTTCCTGGGAAATAATCGCCATGCAAAAGCGCCCGCCCCTGAGACAGATAGATCGTGCCCAGCCTACCGATCTCATGCTTCAGTTTTTCATCTTTCTTAAAACTTCTGCCTGCTTCTGCAAGTCCTGGCAGAACAGTGTTTAGGTCATGCCCGTTATCATTTAAATAGGGATAGATAAAAATATGCTCGTGGTTGAGCGAGCGCATTTTTAGATTTTGTACTGATACGGTAGCCATTGTAGAACTGAGGGTTGAGTGTAGGTCTGCGGCAAAATCCATGATTGCCATCAGCTCATCTTCATCAATAGTTTTTCCTTCTTGATACATAAATGTATAATCAGATCCTTTGCCCAGGTCTTCGATCACGAGAACATTGTTTTCAGGATCTATATCGATGAGTTTTGGCATCATGGCGGCGAGTTCCGTTTGGGTGTTGATAAGTTCATAAAATACCGCTTCTACCATGGCGCGTTCTGCCGGAGCTTTTACCTGTGGATACTTTTCTACATAATCACGGCTTTGTTTTAAAATGAAAGAGCGTTTTTGGGTAGTGACGCGCTGGGTAAAATTCATGTTGCCCTCGCCCGGTTTTTCTATATTTTGAATCGTTTCTCCAGATTCCAACCAGTTTTTTGACCGGAGATAAGTCTCTAATTCCTGTTTATTTGCGGTTAATTTGTACACTTTTCTACTTTTTTTTAATGATGCGGATAAGCCTTATTCTTTTAATTGAAGTCTGATCGTTAGATTTTCGCGGAGCCAAGCCGAAGAAAAATGTGAAAACGTACATGTTAGTTTAAACTTTCCATCAATTTCTTATGATAATCCGTGACCACGTTATGGCAATAAATCACTGGAAATCCATGTGTTTTATCACAGATTAAATATGGTTTAAAGGTGTTTTTATCCTCATTTACGGCGGTATCGTCCCTATCGATTTTTAAATGGGCATTGAGTTCTTCATATATTAAATCTTCTGGGGCGATCAGGTAGTGACTGGCCAGAACATCAAATGGATTAAAACCGCTTGCCCCCAGAGAGATCCATTGAGCAAGCCAGGTTTGAGATTGCTCTGCCAGCCATCGATTACCGGCATCCCCTTGTTTAAGCTCATCAAGGTCGCTTGCCGTGACCCAGACTTTACTTGAGATTTCAAATGGACAGAGAACCACCTTGACCCCGCTTTCAAATAGTATTCTAAAAGCGTCATTATCCAGGTCAAAATTGAGGTCCTGAGCGCGCCTTCCTTTATTGCCAATATCAAAATGATCTGTCGTTTTGCGCCGGCCGGCCACAAGAACGACCTCGTTGATATTTTTGGCCAATTCGGGATATAAAAGCAGGAGGATGCCAATGTTAGTCGCAGGGCCAATGGCCATGATATGCATGGGCTCTTTCTGTAAGGCTTTTGCCAAGGCCTCTACGGCGGGATTATTTTTTATATCCTCAAGATTCAGGGCTTCCGCAGCGCCTTTGTAAACCGGCAGTTTACCATCGGCAAAATCTGTATTCATTTTTTTGCACAAGGGATACGAATTGTCAATAATCGTATTGCCAAAAACAGCACTAATTCCAGTAATCTCCACGGTTTTGGCCCGCATTAATTGCAGGATGGCAAAACCGTCGTCCACATCGCAATAGCCCTCGCCGCGGTGTCTTTTCATTCCTACTGAAAGATCAGTGTCTATCCACACTTTTTTTGGTTTCATGGTTCTGTATCTTTTAAAATTTCTTAGATTAATGAATAGTTTTATTTCAAATGGAATGATCTGGGAAGTTAAGACTGACGAGATAAAACTTTTCGTATTGTTAGGCCATTTTATAGTCTTATACGCTTTAATCTTACATCGCTATATTTAGATTGCTCCAATATGCTATTTCGTCCTGAACGCCGGTATCCGGATCCCGAATAAATTCCTGTTTGTCTTTATAAACCTTTAATTTTCCCTCACGCATAAACCCGATCTCATCGCCCATGAGCACGGCCTCTTTTAAGTCGTGGGTGACAAAAAGAGAGGTTATGGCAAATTCTGTGGTCAATTTTTTAAAAAGTTGCTGCATGCGCCGGCGTGTTCCCGCATCCAGACTGCCAAAAGGTTCGTCAAGCAATAGGAGGGAGGGGTTGGTGATTATCGCCCTGCCAAAAGAGACACGTTGCCGCTGCCCGCCAGAAAGCTGATGAGGCATTTTTTTTGCCTGGCCCTGTAGCTCCATACGTTCGATCATGGTGTTTACGCGCTTTGTTATTTCGCCTTGAGCGGTATTTTTCAGTTGTAAGCCAAATGCAATATTTTCAAAAACATCTAAATGGGGGAACAGCAGATCTTCCTGATATAGATATACCACGCCGCGTTTTTCTGGTCTTGCGGTCGTAATGTCTTTCGCTTTAAGCGAAATCGTACCTGAATCTGGCGTTACAAGTCCAGCAATGATCTTGAGCATGGTTGTTTTTCCGCAACCCGATTTACCCAAAACACTCAATGTTTTGTGTGCTTCCAGGCTAAAGTTCAACTTTTTGACCACCTGCTCGTTATGAAACGCTTTTATGATATTGTGTACTTCTAGAAACATCAGACCAGATTTTTAAATACGTAACGCTTGTTAAAATACAACAATACCACCGGTGGAAAAATAAGCAGGCAGCAACTCAGCGCGCCATAATAATAATTGGCTTCTTTAATAAACAGAAACACTTTGATCGTAAGGGTCTGCACCTTTCCCACGCCAATGATCGAGGTGAGGCCGTACTCAAACCAGGAGATCAAAAAGGTCTGAAAAAAACAGATGAGCAGCATGCTTTTGGCCAAAGGCAGGATCACTTTAAAATACGCTTGTTTCCGGCTTCCGCCCAAAGTAGCCACAAGGTCTTCATAGCTTTTTATTTTTTGGTTCCAAAAGCTTCCGAAAAAGATCAATGCGTAGGGAAATGCGATCAAAAACTGGGCGATGATCACACCGGTCACGTTTCCAAAAAGGCCCATTTTCAAAAAGAAAAAACTAAGGCACGCTGCAAAAACAACAGGCGCCAAAACATATGGGAAATAGGTGAAAAGGGTTAAAATACGGGCATATTTATGATAAAATACACTGCGGCTGATCACAAACCCAAAGCCCGTAGATACCACTGCTACAGACACCGAAATCAACATTGATATTAAAAAACTATTTAAAAGACCTGCTTCTGAGCCTAAAATCGTACGCCAGTTGCCCAGTCCAAAATTTTGGGGCAAAACATTGGGGAATCGCCAGCCGGTGCTCAGGGAAAGGAATACCATAAAGGCAAAGGGAAATACCACCAGCAGAACGATCAGGGATAATATGAGGGGTTTCCATCTATTGCGCATAGGTCGATTTTCTTTTGGGTAAGAATAGAATGATCGCCGCCACGGATACTACAAGCGTATAAACCACGGCCTCTACATAACCCGCAGAGATCTTGGTGAGGTCATAAGGTTTGATATCTTTAATGATCAATACCGAAAGCATTTGAGGGGATTCCTGCCCTAGGATCAGCGGCACTTCGTACGCACCCAGTAAAAAGATAAAATATAGCGCGATCAGCACCCAGGTCTTTTTAATTATTATCGGGAGAAAAACCCTGCGCGTCACCTGATTTTGAGTAGCACCCAGCGAACGTGCCAAAACGGAAAGTTCATCTACCCGTTCGTTTTTATAGACATTCAGGAACAATAGTACAAAAAATGGTAGAACGATTGTGATGAACGCCAGAATAATCCCAATAGCCAGTGAATCATTGACCAAATCGGGAAATTGTGTGGGCTTATCGATCAGGCCAAATTGATAGCTTAGCCGAGCAAAAAACCCTCCTTTAGAAAACAGTTGCAGCATAAAAAAGCCAGCGACCACACCCGGTATCCCCAGGGGTAAGTACATGATAAAAGAAAGGAATTTTTTGTCCAGTTCCCTGCAGAATTTCAGAACGACCCAAAGGGCGCCGCCTATAGAAAGAACCAGTGCGGCACCGGCTACAAGAATACTGTAGAAAAAAGACCATAAGAACGCCCCGTTGTCAAATACGCTTTCCCAAAATTGCGTGGTAAAACCATTATTGAGCGTCCCTACGATTCCAAAACTGTAGAGTAAAGCATAGATAAACGCCGCAAAAAAGGGTAAAACCCCGATGCAGATGAAAAAAACCAGGCCAATATTTGAAAGTTTATTGCTCAATTACATTTTTTCTGAAATCTTCATATAGGCGTATCATATATTCTGGAGCGGGCTCGGCAATGGCGTAATCTTTTAAATCTTCCATTTCAAGACCGTATTTGCGGTGCGGAGCGCTCTCAAATTTTTGTTTCCATTCCCGGGGAAGGCGGTCAACTTCCAGAATGGTATTGGAGTCCATACCATCTGCTTTTGATTTTTCAAATTGTGCTGCGGGAGAGGTCAGGAAATCGATCACCTGCATCGCCCCGGCCTTGTTTTTTGCATTCTTTAAAATCCCGATGTAATTGGCATTTTTTATAGTGCCGTTCTGCCAGGGGTAGGAGCGTGCGGTTCTGGGATAAAGACCACTTACAACCTTTTCCTCAATACCACCTTCGCTAAAACCAAAGCCCAAATAAAGCTCGCCATTGGCAAAAAGCTGTGCCATTTTAGTCTGCTCTTTAGGAAAGGTCTCGCCGTTTTTCCAGAAATATTTTTTGTTTGTATTGATAAAATCCCAAAGTTGTTCAGACAGTTTCTTATACTTCGCCTCATCAAAATTTCCGTCCAGGCTGTGCGGGCCGCCACCTAGTTCTGCAAGAAATGCCTTTAACTCGGTCATGCCTGAAAAATCATTGGAGATTGTAAAGGTACCCGGATATTTTTTCACATAAGTTTTAAGTTCATCCAGGTTTTGCGGAGGGTGTTGAACCTTTGCAGAATCATATACCATCGCACTCTGCCCGATGCTCCACGGGGATTCCATACCTGCGATGGGCTGCTGAAAATCAGTACTGATGTATGGGTCGTCAAAATTGATGTATTTGCTATTCGGAATTTGATTTACAAAAGGTCCCCACAGCCCGTCAACTTTACGCAGCTGGAAAGAGGTTTCACCATTGACCCAAACAATATCCACCTGACTCTCTGTAATGCCGGCTTCTTTTTCGCCCATTACCAGTTGTACGATCTCCGGTCCCTGCCCGCCGCTGATCTGTAGATCAATATTATATTTTTCCTTAACCTGTGGGATCACATAATTGTTCATATAAGCATTGATCACGGGGCTGCCCTGCCACATCATAAAATTGACCGTGGTCCCTTTCGCGGAAGCGGAAATATCGTCCCAGGAGGCAGTTTTTAAGGCATCGTCACCGTTTTTTTCTGGTGTTTTATTGCAGCTTATGGTGACTATTGCACATAGGAATAGCAATCTGAAATATTTAAGTTTAAGTATGTTTTTTAGCATGCTGGATAATTTGATCGTTATCTAAATATTCGAGATTTTTAGCTCTTAAAGAAGCGCTCAATTTTGTTTTCCTTTCATCGTATGTCATGATAGGAGTGGCACCATCTTTTTAATAGTTTTTATGTTGAAAAGTTACATGTTGGTTTAAAAATTTATTGATCACTAACTTATCTCTTTTTAATAAAAACCTGCAAGGATCCCCCCTAAATTCACCTTGCAGGCTAGTTAACGCCTCAGCTTAAATTCTGCCCATCGGGTCAGATGCTAAGGCGTTTTTTCCCACCAATTCTTGCTATTGATGTTATCCCCGCCAATACGGTCAGCGGCTTCTTGATAATGTGCACTATTAGTGGCCTGCTCTGATTCTGGATACAGATAGCGCACGGGATAGCGGCCATCGTTTAAGTTATCCGGACCTGGTTTCAGATTTGGAATTCCCGTGCGACGTACGTTGAACCAGGCCTCATGACCATTAGTGATAAGGCTGAGCCATTTTTGGGTAAGTATTTTGACCAGGTCGCCATCCTGTTCGCCGCTAAGCGCTACTGCTTCCTGATCAAAATAACCTGCAGGCACATCGATGCCATAATAGTTGAAATTAGCTGTGATTCCATTTTTGTAATAGGTCTTTGGGTCGCCGTTTATATAACCGCGCGCCGCAGCTTCGGCCAGATCAAATTGTACTTCGGCGTATTGCATGTATTGCCCATTTATTCCGTCTGGTACATCGCGATATATCGTACCAAACAGGGAGATATCGTTTAGATTGATCTTTTTATCGCTGATGGTCTCCCGATTCTGGCCATTAAGCAATCCTTTAAACATAGGATTGCCCTCAGTCACACTTAATTGAGTAGGCTTGTAGATAATGCTGATGCGGGGATCATCCCATAGTTTTAAGACAGAATCAACTGTTTTGGTCATCCTATGCTCTCCATAGGCACCAAGTGCCGCCGTATAAAACGGAAATTGATTGGGCGCAGCTGCCAAATAGGGGATTACGGCATTCTGATCATTGGATTCGATCAACATGCCAGAATCTGCCAAGGCCTGCAATTCTGAATAATCGGTAAGCCTTTTACTGATGCGTATGAGATAGCGCAACCTTAGCGAATTTGCAAAGCGGACCCATTTGCTCAGATCATTTTGAAACATCACATCGCCCTGAATACTTTCGTTAGTGCTTTGCAGCGTTTCTGCAGAACGTTTTAGAACCGCCAGAATACCTGTTGCCGGATCGGTGTAAATGCTTTCCTGCGTATCATATTTGGGGGTAAACTGAGCATCAAGAGCGTTAAGAGCCTCCGTATAGGGCACATCGCCCCACATATCTGTAAGTTGGGAGAACAAAAAGCTCTTCATAATATCACACACGGCTCCATAAGCTTCATTGTAACCGGGAAGGTCTTCCATAGATTCAAGGTCTGTTAGCAACCCAAAAATCAGGTCCCAATACTCACTATTGCTGCCCATCTCATAGCGGTCTATGCGCTCAAACTCTACACTTGCAGAAAACTGCTCGATGTAATTGGCAAGTATAAAACCTTGATCATAGGTATTTGCATTCGCCTCTACGGTGAGTACATTGGTCAATAAATATTGTGGATCGACATCTTGCGGTGAATTTGGGTTTTTATTGAGGTCATTGAAATCATTGGTACAGCCAATACTTATAAAGCAAAGTAGACTGATCAAAAGTATAGTTATATTTTTCATAATTTCCTTATCTTAAAATCGGGTTTTTAGGCTAAATCCAAAACTGCGGGTGGAAGGATAGGAAAAATCATCTACTCCATAAACAATATTTCTTCCTTGCAAAGCATTAAGCTCAGGATCAAAATGAGGGTTTTCGGTAAAAAGCAGGAGGTTGCTACCCACAATTCCCACCTTTATATTCGAAAAACCTATGGATGTGGTCAATTTTTCAGGAAAATTATAGTAAATACTTACCTGGCGTAATTTTAGGTAGGAGGCGTCATAAAGTGCACTTTCCTCATTACCGCGGTCATAATAGTTATTGTAGTACGAGCTTGCACTCACCGAAGTGGTATTGGGCACATAATTGGGATTTTCCGCTGTACCTGCATTGACCACACCATCGCCCACAATTCCATTTTCCCTTCCCACGAGGGTTTCTTTTAATACTCCAGAGGTGCTACCCAGCGCCTTGATCCTGGATACAATCGTTCCGCCCTGGCGCCAGTCCCAAAGTACTGTAAGGCTCAGGTTTTTGTAGCTGAAATTGTTATTGAGACCCAGGCTGAAATCCGGGTTGTAATTACCCAGTAATCGTAGTGTATTGTCCTGTACGGGAAAACCATTGGAGTCATAAAGTGTCTGGCCATCAATTTTTACAAAGCCAGTACCGTACATGTCACCCACGCGACCATCTTTTCTGGCGATGTAGAAGACCGAATTAGAGCCCCCATTAAAAATATCTGCCGAACCGGTCACGAACTGGTCAACACCTTCGGGAAGTTCAGTCACCACACTGCGGAAAGCGCTGAAGTTGACCGAAGATTTCCAGTTGAAATCCCCACCTTTTAAAATATCACCACTCAACATCAATTCTAATCCACGGGTGCGGACTTTACCACCATTTACATTATAGTTTTGAAATCCGCTGGCAGAGGAAATGGGACGTGAGATGATCTGGTCTTTGCTCACATTTTGATAGGCCGAAGCATCCAGCTGTAACCTCCCCTTAAAAAACCAGGCTTCAAGACCCACTTCATAAGCATCAAGGCGCTCAGGTTTGAGGTTGGCGTTTTTGAGTACACGCTCATTGGTTACCCTAAAATTGGAACCGTAATTACGGTTGAATAGAAAGTTCTGCGCATTTTGGTAAGGGTCTGTATCATTGCCAACACTAGCTGCGCTAAAGCGAAATTTCAGGAAAGAAATTGGATCTGGCAATTCAAACATGTTAGAGGCTACATAGCTGACACCGGCTGAGTAATAGCCGAAGGAATTGTTGCCATCGGGCAGGGTACTGCTCCAGTCATTTCGGTAGGTTAGATCAAGGTACACCTGGTTTTTAAAGGCCACATTGCCAAAACCGTAAATGCTATTGATTCTTTTGTCAAAAACCTGGCTATCGCCCTTAAGCGGCGTCCTTGAGTTAGCCAAAGTATAGATATCCGGGAGCGCCAATTGGCTGGCTTCAGCATAGGAGTAATTAATATCCTGATCAAAACGGTTTGCACCGGCAGAGACCGATAAATCAAAATCTTCGTTTATTTTATCCTTATAGGTAAGAAGCACATCATTATTGAGTTCACGATATTTTACGTAATCTTCTCTATAACTTCCTTCGGGGTTTTTATTGGTGCTTTTTGCCCTTCTAAAGGCGCGGTTGTCCTGGTAGAAATCAAGACCTCCGCGAACGGTCAGTTTCAGCTTATCCGAGAAGTCATAGGTCGCGGCTACATTTCCTAAAATCCTGTTTTTGTTAAAACTGTTTGTGTTTTCATATAAGGTAAGGTAGGGATTGGTCAACCACAGGTAATTGATATCAAAATGCTGTTTTCCTACTTGGCCTGCCTGCCAGTAATCACGCATGGAAGCAATATTGGCCTGCCTTCCCGTCCAGTTAAAACCATAGAGCACATTCTCATAACCATACCCCAGATTTGGCCTGTTCCCACTGCGGGTATTGATATAATTTACAAAGGTTGAGACCCTTAGTTTTTCGCTCAAATTCTGATCCAGACTCAGGGCGAGGCCGTCGCGTTTGAGATCTGTATTGGGCAAGATTCCTTCGTTGCGCAGATTGGTATAAGAAAGCCTGCTGCTACCATTTTCTCCAGAAGAGGAGATGGCAATATTGTTTTGATATGTTACCCCTGTTTCAAAAAAATCACGCACATTATCTGGTCGTGATACCCATGGGGTAGGAGTGATGGGTGTAAAAGATCCGTCGGGAAGCGTTCTTGCAATCACGTCCCCACCGCGTACCGGATTCCCGTTGATGTCTGTTGACGGGCTGTCAAATTGGGCAATGAGCTGGCCCTGATCTAGACGTGGCCCATAACTGCTAATCCCACCATCATTTACACCAGCGCCGATACCGTTCTGAAAGGAATATTCTCCGTTAGAACCTCCTCCATATTCATTTTGGTAATCTGGTAGCGTGAGCAAGGTTTCGATGGTAAGGGTACTACTTGTGCTGACGCCAAAACCAGGCTGGCGATTACCTCTTTTGGTCGTGATCAACACAACTCCGTTTGCTGCACGCGAGCCATATAAAGCAGCAGAACCTGCTCCCTTTAAAATAGAAATAGATGCAATGTCTTCAGGGCTAAACTCGGCCCCACCGTTGCCGTAATCTACCTCTTGTAAAGCGCCGTCATTGACTAAATCGCTGGTAATTTGATCATTGCTTATGGGTACACCGTCAACAACAAAAAGGGGTTGGTTAGTGCCACTTAATGAATTCTCACCGCGTATCACGATGCGGGATGACGAGCCCACACCAGACGAACCATTTGTGATCTGCACACCGGCAACCTGCCCAGCCAGGCTGTTGACGAGGTTGGTCTGTGGCACTTCGTTAAGTTTTTCCTCACCCACGATAGAGACCGCTGAGGCCAGAGCCTGCCGTTCGCGTTCGATCCCCAGGGCGGTCACAACAACTTCGTCAAGTGCTTCCTGCGATACCTGCATCGTAATCTGTGGGGCAATCTGGCCATTGTTAACATTCACCGTGATGGTGCCATACCCTATCGAGGAGATACGTATTTTAAAATCGGTTGATGAGGTTATCAGATTGAAAACACCGTTTGCATCTGTGGTGGTAAAGTTTTGGGTGCCCTGTTCATTAACAGTAGCAAAGGCTACCGGCTGGCCGTCACCGTCAGTAACCGTTGAGGTATAATTAATTTGACCGAATGCAGCCATTACAAATAACTGCATAAAGCACAGTAGAATTATTCTCATGAATAAAGGATAAAATTAAGATTGAATTTAAGGGGATAGCAGCACGCACTTCTCTCCGGTAAGGAAAAAAATCGTTGCAAACAGAATGGGTGATAGCCTATGCGGCCATCAAAAAGAATGGGGGAGCCCTTGCGGGTAGGGAAGTGTTATAAAATAAATGATAATCGGTAAAAACGTTGGTAGAAATCGCTCTTTTGCTACGCTGCAGGTTGTTTTTTATAAATACCGCAAGTACCGAAACCGGAACCTTTTCGGCGAAAGCCAGCATATCTTTTGGTGAATCGATATCGGCAAGTGCATCCAAAGCGTAAAAAGGAAGCTGTAAATCGATGGAATTTTGTACAATCTCCTCAAACAAGGTATTCTGCTGCCAGGACAGCGCCTCAAATGTTTTACTTTCAAACTGCTCTTTGGGAAAACCAATAAGGTAAACACCGCCATCGGCTGCCGGGCCGACGACCATTTTATTCCGCCGCAATTGGTCAATGGCCATATTAAGACGGCCCAGTGTAAGCTCTGGGCAATCATTGCCTATTGAAAGTACGTTGTTGTATCCTTTAGCGTAAAGATCCTTAAAAGCATTGGTAAAGCGGGAGGCGAAATCCGTTCCGCGCTGTTGTTTTTCATCAATCCAAAAAACATCAGCGCCACTCGCTTCGGCAAGTTGAGCGGTCTCCTTGATGAGGAGGCTAAAAAAATTGTTTGAAACCTGCTTATTGTTATGACCAAATAAGGGCTTACGCTCAGCTTCCCTAGATGCGGAAAGCGAAAATAGCAGAAGGGCGGTATCCTTATTGGCGTTTTGTTTCATAAATGTGTTGTCGAAGCAACTGGGCTTTACTTTCAAAAAGTGATGGCAAGTTAGTAAACCTGTTTCGGTTCTGTAGTTTTTTTTGTGTTTTTGCGGAAGTATTTTTTAGTGCTCATAAATAATTATAAATCAAATACTTATAAATATAATTTATAAAGAAGCGTACAATATGTAAGATTTATCTGTCTTTTTACGCATTTTAGCTGCTATTGGCCCCGAAAAAATGACCTACAAGTGCGGTCATACCCATGGCCAATGTTCCCCACAATGCAATACGTAAGACTCCTTTTTTCAAATTAGAACCACCTGCTTTTGCCGCCGTGATACCAAGTATGATCAGGAAGATAATTGCGCCTATGTATTGAATAAATCCCATAAATTTTAAAGGAGCAACAACCGACAGCAATATGGGTAACAGTCCACCAATAACGAAGGATGCCGCTGAGGAAAAGGCCGCTTGCAGTGGTTTTGCTTGCGTGATCTCATTAATTCCCAATTCATCGCGGGCATGCGCCTTGAGTGCATCGTTTGCTGTCAATTGTTTTGCTACCGCTAGCGACAGTGCTTTATCAAGGCCACGCTTCTCATAGATCGCAGCGAGCTCGTGCAGTTCCTCTATAGGATACTCCTCCAGTTCTTGCCTTTCCCGTTGAAGATCCCCGGTCTCAATATCACTTTGTGAACTAACCGATACATATTCACCCGCGGCCATAGAGAACGCTCCGGCCACAAGGCCAGCAACACCCGCCAGAATGATGGACTCCCTGTTTTGGCCCGCGGCCGCCACACCGATTACAATACTGGTGACGGATAAAATGCCATCATTGGCCCCCAAAACCGCAGCCCTCAGCCATCCGCTTCTGTTTCCGTAATGATCTTCGGTCTTCAATTTTTTTATTGGTTTTATAATGACGATTTGAGGCAATGCAAAGGGAAAATTATTTTGCCCTAATCAAAAATAAACGAAATAATGCCCATGTGAAAGATAGAATAGGGATTAGAGAAATTTATTTTAAAACCAAATTAAATAGCAATACATCTTGGTTCAACACCTTATATACTACTCAAAAAAGGAGGTGCTAATTTTATTTAAACTTAATCCAAATAATATTTGATCTTAGTTACAGTTTAAATATATTTGCCTCATTATTTAAAACCAGTCTAAATTAATATAATATGAATCAAAAATTATTAGCTTTTTGCTTTGCATTGTTCTACACAACTTTCGGCTTTTCCCAATCTAAAGGAGATCTGGAAGGTCGGGTTATGGATCAAAATAACAAGCCTTTGGCTAAAGTGAGCATCAATTTAAAAGGTACTAACTACGGTACAGAGACTAATAGTGAAGGTGAGTTTATGCTAAAGAATGTTACTTCTGGCAACTATATACTACGCGCTTCCTACCTGGGATTTCAACCTCAAGAACAGCAAGTTGTAGTGCAGAACGGTAAAAACGGAAACTTAGCTACGATCGTACTTATGGCCCGCGAAGAAAAACTGGGCGAGGTCATATTAAATGCTCAAGGAAGAAATATTGATTTTGGAAGATCTAAAAGTGATTATGTTGCCAAATTGCCCCTTAAGGATATTGAAAATCCCCAGGTTTACAATACGATTACAGCAGAACTTCTTGATGAGCAGGTAATCACCAATTTTGACGATGCAATTAAAAACTCGCCGGGCATTACCAAACTTTGGGAATCTACCGGCCGTGGCGGTGATGGTGCAGGCTATTATTCTCTGCGCGGCTTTGCGGTGCAACCTACTTTGATCAATGGATTACCGGGATTGACCAATGGAAGTCCTGACCCAGCAAATATCGAGCGTATTGAGGTGATCAAAGGTCCTTCTGGAACACTATACGGCAGTAGTCTGATTTCTTATGGTGGACTGATCAATATCGTGACCAAAAAGCCTTATTCTTATTTTGGTGGGGATATCTCTTATACCATGGGCAGTTTTGGCCTTAACCGGGTGGCTACCGATATTAACACTCCGCTCAACGAAACTGGCGATGTCGCCCTGCGGCTGAATACGGCTTATCAATCGCAGAATAGTTTTCAGGATGCTGGTTTTAGAAAATCCTTTTACGTGGCGCCTTCTTTGAGTTACAAGGTTGATGACCGTTTATCATTCTTGATCAACACTGAATTTTATACTGGAGAAAATACCAATACCACGATGCTATTTTTAGATCGTAATTCGTCTCTGCGTGTTCATAATATTAAGGAATTGGACTATGATCCAGACCGCTCTTTTACCAGTAACGACCTTAGCCTTGAAAACCCAAACTTTAGCCTTCAGGCTCAGATGAACTATCAGATTTCCAGTGCATGGTCTTCACAGACCGTAGTCTCGAGGGGCTCGTCAAAATCTATGGGGCTCTATTCTTATTTATATGAGGGCACCAGCTTATATCAGGCTCAAAACGAGGTAGATGGAGAAGTAACCAATCTCGACGAAGGCATAGTACTCAACCGATACATGAGCGATCAGAACTCCACAACGCTGACCACGGATATTCAACAAAATTTCACCGGAGATTTTGAGATCGCCGGGTTAAGAAACAGGATGGTTGCAGGGCTAGACTATTTTAACCGCAAAGTGATCGATAATAACTCGGGCTATGTGGCTAACGGTGCGGTTTATATCGGTAATGCCAGCCTGCAGAATGTTAATGAGAGCGTTTATGGCATCTATGACCCGGCAAATTATATTGCCAGTAATGACAATGGAATACTCTCAAAGGCCGGGACCTATAATCTTTTGGCCACGACCAGTAGGAATGCCATCAACACTAATCAGGAAACCTATAGCGCCTACGTTTCTGATGTGCTAAATTTTGCACCGAATTTCTCCGCTATGGCTAGTTTGCGGCTTGACCATTTTGAAAGTGAAAGCAATAGCCAAACGGCGCTATCCCCCAAATTTGGACTGGTGTACCAGGCTATTGTAGATAAGGTTTCGCTATTTGCCAATTATATGGATGGTTTTAGCAATGTTGATCCGCTGCAACAGGGAGATCCCGCACAAGGTACAACCACCACGGTCACCTTTGATCCTGAACGGGCAAAACAGTTTGAGTTTGGAACCAAATTGAACTTTCTGGACAACAGACTTATCGCATCTTTAAGCTATTATGATATTCAAGTGTCAAACACTGTGGTAGAAGAGACTGACCGCCCCTTCTTTTATGTTCAGGATGGTGCGCGTTACAGTCGCGGGATTGAGGCCAGTATTACGACCAGCCCGATTGAGGGGCTGAACCTGATCGCGGGTTACAGTTACAATGACAGTAAACTTACCCAATCTGACCAGACCGATTTTCTGGGGAGACGTCCTGAATCTGCGGGCCCCAGCCATCTTGCAAACCTCTGGGCGAGCTATCGTTTTGGCACAGGGGCTTTAAATGGGTTTGGGATTGGTTTTGGAGGAAATTATGCCAGCAAAAACAGGATCTTTAATCGTCAGCTTGCCGGTGTCTTTACCCTACCGTCTTATACTGTATTCAACGCGTCGGTTTTTTATAACGTGAAAAAATTCGGTATAAATCTAAAATTGAACAATCTGTCGAATAAGGAATACTACAGCGGTTGGTCAACGGTTACCCCTCAGATGCCACGAAATTTCGCGGCCGCGTTTACCTACAAATTTTAATCACAATATATGTATCAAACCTCAATTTTTAAGGTATCCAGTAGGTTTTAATGAAAAAGAAAAGGAAAAATACTATAAAAAAATGGGCCGGCAGGATCCATCTTTGGCTAGGTCTGGCCTCAGGCCTTATCGTCTTTATAGTGGCGATTACCGGATGTATTTTTGTTTTTCAGGACGAGATTCAGGATGTAGCTTATAGCTGGAGAAAGGTATCTGTAAAGGATCAATCGTTTATTGAACCCTCTATTTTGTTTGAAAAAACAAAGGGAATTTTCCCAAAGGCTACCTCTACTTTTATCCGTTACAATACTAAAGACAGACCGGCACAAGTTTATGCCGTAAACGATAAAATACCATATTATTTATATTTTGACCCTTATTCGGGAAAGCTCACTCATGTACAGAATCTTAAAAAAGATTTTTTTATAATCGTTGAATATCTGCATATGCAGTTGTTGCTTCCCGAAGCGATAGGGACGCAAATCACAGGTATCTCAACCCTTGTTTTTGTAGTGATGCTCATGACCGGCATTATCCTCTGGTGGCCTAAAAAGCGAAAGCATCTGGCATCGAGCCTCAAAGTAAAATGGGATGCAAAATGGCGCCGCATCAATTATGACCTACACCGTACCGCAGGGGTTTACGCTGCAATTATTGCCCTGATACTTGCTATAACAGGGCTGGGATTTTCTTATGAATGGGTGAATGACGGGCTATACGTCGTAGGCAATCTGGGCAGGAATTATCCCGAAGATCAAAACCTGCCAGAAATAGGGGAAAAGCTCGATCAGGTGTCAAAAAGCGCTCTGGATCTCGCTTTTGAAAAAACAAGGGAACGCATGCCGATGAGCGCTATGTATTTTGTATTTGATCAAGGGAAAGCCAAACCCATATTGACCGGTGCCTATCCCGATGAAATGGCCTATGATCATCAATCCAATTTTTACTTTCACCCCAAAACGGGCAAATTGTTAAAAACGGTTTATTATAATGATAAAAGCCCCGGCCTCAAATTACAGGAAATGAAATATGGCCTGCATACTGGCCAGTATTTTGGGCTGCCTGGGAAGATTATTGCATTTATAGCGAGTCTTTTTGTCGCCGGTCTGCCGGTTACCGGCTTCATGGTCTGGTGGGGAAGGAGAAATAAGAAAAAGAACTGATTGGGTTTTCTACTTGTAGTGCCCATCCCGGGATCTCAAGATACTGCGCCACCTAATTATTCTTCTACTGCAACTTTTTCCCGCAAGGGTATCTGATGTCTCAACAAGTCGTCAAAATTTTCCCGCTCTCTTATTAACCTAGCCTCGCCGTCTATAAAAAGGACTTCGGCGGGGCGGTAGCGGGAGTTGTAATTACTGGCCATGGTGAAGCAATAGGCACCGGCATTGTCAAAGGCCAGGATATCACCCTCAGTGATTTCTGCGATCCTTCGGTTTGATGCAAACGTGTCCGTCTCACATATATAGCCCACCACAGAGTAAAAACGTTGCCTCCCATCTGGGTTGCTCAGGTTGCTGATGTGGTGTTGCGAGCCATAGAGCATAGGCCGGATCAGGTGGTTAAAACCACTGTCAACCTGTGCAAACACGGTAGAGGTGGTCTGTTTTACAACATTCACGTTAACAAGGAACTTGCCCGCTTCACTTACCAGAAACTTGCCGGGCTCAAAAGCGAGCGTTAATGGTTTTTTGTATGCTTTCGCGAAAGCGTTAAAGCGATTGCCCAGCTTATCGCCCAGTTCCTCTATATTAGTCTCAATGTCACCATCTTTATAAGGAACTTTAAATCCACTGCCAAAATCCAAAAATTCAAGGTCCTCAAACTGTGCTGCGGTTTCAAAAAGGATCTCGGCGGCATATAAAAAGACTTCGATATCAAGGATGTCGCTGCCAGTATGCATGTGTATGCCATTTATACGCATTCCTGTATTTTGAACTATACGCAGTAAATGTGGAATCTGGTGGATGGAAATACCAAATTTACTATCGATATGCCCAACCGAAATATTCGTATTGCCCCCGGCCATTACATGTGGATTGATACGCACACAAACCGGTATTTCAGGATGTTTTGTGCCAAACTGTTCCAGGATAGAGAGGTTATCTATATTGATCTGGACGCCCAGTTTTGAAACTTGTTCAATCTCTGCGAGCGATACACCATTGGGGGTGAAAATAATCCTTGATGGATCAGCCCCTGCCGCAATGCAAAGGCGTACCTCTTGTGCTGATACGGTGTCAAGACCAGCACCCAGACCGTATATATACTGGAGCACAGCTATATTAGAAAGGGCCTTTACAGCATAATTTATACGAAGAGAGGGCACATTTTTAAATGCAGCCTTAAGTCTTGTAAACTGGTGCTCGATAGTTTCGGCATTATACACATAAACGGGACTGTCATATTCTTTGACAATGTTCAGCAAGTCTTGGGATGTCATATCGATCAAATTATTAAGATTACAAAACTACTATAGAAATGGTTTTAAAATCAATCCCAGAAGCGTAAATTGGGATTATAGATGAACATTTTTTCGTTTTAAACGGTAAAAGTTTCTTATTTTGTAGGGTACAGCTACTGAAAATTTTGTAATGACACAGACTCTAGCCATGTTCCCGCTTGAAATGGTGGTTTTTCCACAGGAGAAACTTGCACTCCATATTTTTGAACATCGTTATCAGCAATTGATCACCGATTGTGAGACGCTAAATATTACTTTTGGCATACCGGCCTATATCAATAAAAGCATGCAATATGGTACCGAAGTGCGGCTCAGCAGAATAGTTAACCGTTATGACTCTGGCGCAAGCGATATCGTCTGTGAGGGCCTTAGAGTTTTTAAGATTTTCGATTTTAAGACTACATGGGACGATAAACTCTACGCCGGTGCTAATATTGAGTTTTTACCGAATATTAATGATGGTATACCCTCACAACAACGCAGATTTATTACACTGGTTAGCGCGCTTTATGAAGTGCTTGAAGTAACCCCGCCTCAATTTGAGCCTGAGTTGATCAACAGTTTTTCATTTGCCCATAAAATTGGACTCTCCCTCGAGCAGGAACTAAAGTTGATACAGATACCATCAGAATCAGATCGGTTTTCGTTTATTATCGATCATCTTTCCGTCACCGTGCCGCTCATTGAACAGGTTAACCGTACCAAGGAACTTATACAGATGAACGGGCATTTTAAGAATTTTGATCCGCTCGACTTTACCGATTATAAGATGTAATCCATAAAAACCTTGGCCGTGGCCTTCCATTATATATGACAAACCTTGGTCGTATTGCGCCGAAATCCCTATTTTTGCCCTCGTAAATTTAACCCGTAGAATCAAGATCCCATGAATATACACGAATATCAAGGAAAGGAAATACTGAGCAGTTTTGGAGTACGCGTACAGCGTGGCCATGTGGCGACTACGCCCACGGAAGCTGTTGCCGCCGCGAAAAAACTGACTGAGGAGACCGGCACGGGATGGCACGTCATCAAAGCGCAAGTACATGCTGGGGGCCGTGGTAAGGGCGGTGGTGTTAAAGTAGCCAAAAACCTTCAAGAAGTTGAAAAAATTGCTGGCGAGATCATCGGGATGAACCTAGTTACCCCGCAGACCACTGCCGAAGGTAAAAAGGTACACCAAGTGCTCATTGCAGAAGACGTTTATTATCCAGGTGATAACGAGCCAGAAGAATACTATATGAGCGTTCTTCTCAACCGGACAACGGGAAAGAATATGATCGTGTATTCTACAGAGGGCGGTATGGAGATTGAAAAGGTTTCTGAGGAAACACCAGAACTTATTCATCATGAAGAGATCGATCCTGCGGTTGGGATTATGCCGTTTCAGGCGCGCAAAATTGCCTTTAACCTTGGGCTAAGTGGTACCGCGTTTAAGGACATGACCAAATTTGTCACAGCGCTTTATAAAGCTTACGAAAATTCAGATTCTTCATTATTTGAGATCAATCCTGTGCTTAAGACCAGTGATGATAAAATCATAGCGGTAGATGCTAAGGTGAGCCTGGATGATAATGCCCTTTTCCGGCACAAGGACTATGAGGCCATGCGTGACAAACGTGAGGAAAATCAGGTGGAAGTTGAGGCTAAAGCGGCCGGTTTAAATTATGTTGACCTTGACGGAAATGTGGGCTGTATGGTAAATGGCGCCGGTCTTGCAATGGCAACGATGGATCTGATCAAACAGGCGGGTGGTGATCCCGCAAATTTTCTTGATGTAGGTGGTACCGCAGATGCAGAACGTGTGGAGACTGCCTTTAAACTGATTTTAAAAGACCCTAGCGTAAAAGCCATACTTGTCAATATTTTTGGTGGTATCGTGCGCTGTGATCGTGTAGCGCAAGGCATCGTTGACGCCTATAAAAACATGGGCAATATAGAAGTGCCTATTATTGTAAGACTTCAGGGCACTAACGCAGATATTGCTAAAGAACTTATTGACAACAGTGGACTTGATGTACAAAGTGCAATCGAATTTCAAGAGGCGGCAGATAAAGTTCACGCTGTACTGGCATAGTAAATAGATAATTATAATATATTTCGCTTTGGCGAAAAAAACCTTCAGAATTTTCTGAAGGTTTTTTTGTTTATAACACTTTCTATAAAAGCAATACTGTTTAATAAATAAGATTAGAATATATGTAACACATTGATTTTTTGATTGTCTGTAGAATAATCAATCAATCAATCATCAATGAAACGCATAGTTATAGTATTATTCCTTGCCTCCTTTACGCCGCCAGTGCTCAGAAAAACGACAGTATTCCGCGAAAAAAAATAACCATTACCAGGGTAAATAATAGTCCTAAAATTGACGGAATATTAGATGATGTAGTATGGAAAAACGCTGCCATTGCCAGCGATTTCGTTGAAAGAATGCCCAATAACGGCATACCTGCGCCAGATAGTTTAAAAACAGAGGTTAAAATCGTTTATGATGATTTAGGAATTTATTTTGGTGCAACCATGTATGATCCCAATATATCAAAAATCCTCACAGAATTAACCGAACGAGACAATATAGGAAACGATGATTTTTTCTTCATTCTTCTCAATGGTTACAATGACCGGCAGCAGAGCCTGCAATTCATCGTTACCGCCGCCGGGGTGCAGTATGATGCAAAAATGACCAATGAAAACGAAGATGATTCCTGGAACGGCGTGTGGTACAGCGCGGTAAATATTTTAGAAAAAGCATGGGTGGCAGAAATTTTCATTCCCTATTCTGAAGTGCGTTTTCCAAAGAAAAATGTGCAGGAATGGGGTTTGAATATGGAACGAGAATTCAGGCGCACCAGAACACGTTATAGCTGGAGTCCCGTTAATAATGAGAAGGGTTCTTTCTCTATATATGATGGTGAAATCTATGGGATAGAAAATATTAAAACACCAACCAGACTTTCATTTCAACCCTATTTTTCGACGTATTTGACCAAATACGATGGCGATTCTGATATAACGGTAAACGGTGGTATGGACTTGAAATATGGTATCAATGACGCATTTACGCTAGATATGATTCTTGTGCCAGACTTTGGGCAAACAAAATTTGATGATGCGGTTTTAAATCTTTCCGCTTTTGAAGTTCAATATAATGAGCAAAGGCCATTTTTTACAGAAGGGACAGAGTTATTTACGAAAGGGGATTTGTTTTACTCCAGAAGAGTAGGAGGGCCGCCAACAGGCAGCGCAACCTTAGGAATTAATGAGGAGATTGATCAATTTCCGGCTTCAGTAGATTTAATAAATGCTGTCAAAATTTCCGGCAGGACGGATAAAGGTTTGGGAATCGGGTTTTTTAATGCGATTACCGAACGCACGGATGCAAAAATCAGAAATACGGAAACTGGTGAAATACGTAGTGAGACCGTAGAACCTTTTACTAACTATAATGTATTTGTGCTTGATCAGCGATTTGGGGATAATTCATCGGTTTCATTGGTAAATACAAATGTTACACGCGATGGTAGTTTTAGAGATGCAAATGCTACGGGTCTTTATACAAGTATTACTAATAAGAAAAATACTATCAATTATTGGGCGAGTGCAGAAGGCAGTTGGGTTTTACAGAATGAAACTAAATTTGGTGTAGAAGGTGATGCCGGAATTTCCAAAATAAATGGAAAGCATCGTATTTCTGCAGAAGTAAGTTTTAGAACAAAGGATTATGATATTAACGATTTAGGATACTCTGCACAGACTAATCGTATTACATATTATGGGTATTACGGTTACAGGTATTTACAGCCCAAAGGTTTTTTAAATAACCTGTATCTTAATTTTAACCTGATCCTGAATAGAAGACTAGATCCTGATCTGTATAATAATTTTGTTTTCAACTTCAATTCGAGTTTTACGACGAAAAAGTTTTTCAATTTTGGAGGTGGTTTTGAAGCGACTCCTTTTCATACCAATGATATTTATGAACCACGTGTTGAAGGCAGATTTGTAGAAGTTCCAACCTATTATAACCCCTGGGTTTGGTTTAATACAGATTATCGTAAAAAACTTGCATTATCAGCGGGGATTGACTGGTACAGTTATAATGAGCAGGGCAGAGGTTATGTGAATATAAATTTTCAGCCTACTTACAGAGTCTCAGATAAATTTCGTTTAACATATTCAACAGATGCCACACTTTCAGATAAGGAGCAGGGTTTTGTAAATTTTGTAGATAATAAAATAATTTTTGGTCAGAGAAACCGAAATACGATTATAAATTCTCTAGAGTCTACTTATATATTTAATAATAAAACATCTCAATCTTGCCTTTAGACATTATTACACAGCTGTTAGCTATACTGAATTTTACGATTTAGAGGATAATGGAGAACTTACTATAAATTCCTATGAGGGAAGTCATGATACGACTTATAACAGCTGGAATATAGACTTGCGTTTTTCATGGTGGTTTGCCCCGGGAAGTCAAGTCACCTTACTTTACAGAAATGCAATAGAAAGTTACCTGCCCCTATCACAGCAAAATTTTAGCGACAATTTCAATAATCTTTTTGATCAGCCTCAACTCAATAGCTTGTCGCTGAGGTTGAGTTATTATCTCGATTATAATAGGATTAAGAACTGGCTAAATCCAAATACGATCAGCACGATTCCGACTGTACAAACAACAAAATTGAAACATCAGCAGACGGGACCTTCCTCCAATTTTTAAAGAGCCTTAAATTTTTATAATGGGTAGCACATTATATAATTAACAGAAAGATGACTTTAAATTAATGAACTGACTTATAGAATACGGTAATTTTGAGAAATATTCAATTTACTATTTAAATGGATGCTTGTTTTAACGGAGGTCTTTTCTATCTACTTAAGAATTTAATTTTTTTATTTATCAAATAAACTGTAACAGATTGCCCTATTCAATCGTCTATTTAGTACATCAATCAAAAATCAAACATTATGAACACAATTAAAACTACAGTGCTTGCAATGGCACTCGCAATCGGAAGCATTACTTATGCAAACACAGAAGCTCGTGTGCCTTCCAAGCCCACTTCCATTTCAAAAGCAATATCAAAGTTGCTTGACAAGCACAATTTAAAACTCAATGCTGAGGTGGATGCAAGGGTTACTTTTACGGTCAATAATAACAATGAAATCGTTGTTGTAAACGTTGATTCTAAAAATGAAAGCTTAGTAAGTTATGTAAAAGCCCGGCTGAATTACAAAAAATTGGATGTTGCAGCCGTATCAGGTAAAATGTATTTTTTACCCATTAAAGTGCAAAGATCCTAAAAGTGCAAGATTTAGGTACTAGCCCAGTCTATTCGATTAGATTGGGCTTTTTTTATGTTCGGATCCATTTGAATTCAAGAATAATTAATGGTAATGATTTATTAAAATGCAGATTTGAAATTCTTAAAAAATGTATTTTGCATCTTCAAAAAGCATCATAATGGCCGATAAAATCAACGATCCTAAATCAACCGATCAAGACACTAAATTTATTAAGGACCCAAAAGATAAAACGGGTAATTTTATATTCCAGAACAACAAAATAACAAAGGCTGGTGTCATTATTATTATTGTTTTTCTTGTTTTACTGGTTATTGGTGTGATTGCTTCAGGTGTTTTTATTAGTCAATAATTCAATCTCTTTCCTTACACATACTTCCACAGAACATTTCCTTGTGTGAAAACTAAAAACACTCATGCGTAGCTTTACGCAATCTTAATATGGGTTTTTATTTGTAATTACATGATTTCTTTCCCTCAAAGGATTTCTACCTTTTTAAAGTATTTATAAATGGTTTTTTCGAAATAAACTCTTTATTTGACATTTTGTCACTTAATAAACGACTAAAGATGACTTTTTGACACTTTTTAAGCATGGTATTTTATTTGCTAAGACAGTATTGAAAATGAAAGTAATCAAATACACATAAAATTATGACACTAGTAAAGCGAACAAACGACAACTGGCTACCCTCTGTTTTTGATGATATGTTTAAAACAGATTGGCTTGGCGGGACATCTAATGTAAATAACATTGGCGTGAGTATTCCCGCAGTAAACATCAGGGAGACGGAAGATGACTTTAAGGTAGATGTAGCTGCTCCCGGTAAATCGAAAGAAGATTTTAGCATTGAACTTGACAATGATATGTTGACGATTGCTGCAACTTCTAAAGAAGATAAAGAAACAGCTGAAAATACCGAAAAAACCGGAAAATATACTCGAAAAGAGTTCAGTTATGAGACCTTTAAACGCGCATTTAGCCTTCCGGAAACCGTGGATAGCCAGAAAATAAGTGCAAGCTATGAAAACGGTGTACTTAAAATTGCAATTCCAAAAAGGGAAGAGGCTAAAGTACAGCCCAAACGGTTGATAGAAATTGCCTAACCTAGAATCAATTGGATTCTGATATATTAGGGTTTTTATGAACTATGATGTTCTATAATTATAAAGTGTTTTAAGAGTAGTAAAAGTTGAATTTTAGGTTAATGCTAAAAATCCCGGGTCAAAGATTGATCCGGGATTTTTTTTGCAATATTTAGCATTCGTGAGATATGTAGCCCGTCATTAGATTTATATCTAATGTCTTTAAGAGTTGATCTCTTTCACCTGTTCCTGCATTTTTTTAATACGATCACGCAGTTTTGCAGCTTCCATAAAGTCGAGTTCTTTAGCGGCTGTTTCCATCTGTTTTCGGGTATCGCGGATGAGTTTCTCCAATTTCGGTTTGCTCATATATTCAGTATCAGGCTCGGCAGCCATACTGGTAATTTCCTCCGCTTCAAATTTGAATTTTTCTTTTTTCGCTAAAGCGGAAACCAATGATTTTTTGATTGCCCGTGGGGTGATGTTATGTTCCTGATTGTAGGCGATCTGCTTTTGGCGGCGGTATTCTGAATTGTCAATGGCCTCCTGCATACTATTCGTGATCTTATCTGCATACATGATTGCCAGCCCATTGATATTTCTGGCTGCACGGCCTATTGTCTGAGTGAGCGACCGGTTGCTGCGCAGGAAACCTTCCTTGTCAGCATCCAGGATGGCAACTAAAGAAACTTCTGGTAGGTCAAGCCCTTCGCGCAACAGGTTGACCCCCACCAAAACATCAAAAATGCCTTTGCGTAAATCGCTCATGATCTCTACACGCTCCAGGGTATCCACATCAGAGTGGATGTAACGGGTACGGATATCGATACGGCTCAGGTATTTGGTCAGTTCTTCCGCCATACGTTTGGTCAAAGTTGTGACCAGGGTGCGCTCATCACTTTCGATCCGCTTTTGGATTTCTTCGATCAGGTCATCTATCTGATTCAGACTGGGACGTACTTCCACGGGAGGATCCAGCAGCCCCGTGGGCCGAATAATCTGCTCGACGTAGGTGCCCTCAGATTTTTGAAGTTCATAATCCGCCGGGGTTGCACTTACGTAAATCACTTGATTCTGGAGTGCTTCCCATTCTTCAAATTTGAGCGGGCGGTTATCCATTGCGGCGGGCAACCTAAAGCCATAATCCACGAGGTTTTCCTTGCGGCTGCGGTCACCGCCGTACATCGCGCTTACCTGAGGGCAGGTCACGTGGCTCTCATCTACGACCATTAGAAAATCTTCCGGAAAATAATCAAGTAGGCAGAAAGGGCGTGTCCCGGGTTCCCTGCCGTCAAGATAACGGCTGTAATTTTCAATACCCGAGCAGTAACCGAGCTCACGTATCATTTCCAGATCAAAGTTGGTTCGTTCCTCAAGTCTTTTCGCTTCTAACGGTTTGCCAATTTCATTGAAATAATCCACTTGTTTTTTCAGATCAAAACCAATCTGATCAATAGCGCCCTGTAAGCGTCCCGGGCTCGTCACGAACATATTGGCCGGGTAAATATTCAGCCGTTCATATTTTTCAACAACAGCATTGGTATTTACGTCAAACATTTCGATCTCCTCAATCTCATCTCCAAAAAAGTGGATACGAAAAGCATCATCCGCATACCCAGGAAAAACGTCAACGGTATCACCCTTTATACGGAAATTACCTCGGTTAAAATCGCCTTCTGTTCGGGAATAAAGGCTCTGAACAAGACTTTTTAATAACTGAGTCCTTGATATGACCTGATCTTTTTTGACCGTGACCACGTTTTTCTTAAATTCCACAGGATTTCCGATGCCGTAAAGACAAGAGACTGAAGCGACTACGATCACATCCCTTCGGCCGGAAAGTAAGGAGGAGGTGGTGCTGAGGCGCAGCTTCTCGATCTCTTCGTTAATGGAAAGGTCTTTCTCAATATATGTCCCAGAACTCGGGATAAAAGCCTCTGGCTGGTAATAATCGTAATAAGAAACGAAATATTCTACCGCATTTTCCGGAAAGAATGCCTTGAATTCACTATAGAGCTGTGCGGCTAAGGTCTTATTGTGAGCCAGTACAAGAGTAGGCTTTTGAGTCCTTTCGACCACATTTGCCACTGTAAAGGTCTTGCCACTACCGGTAACGCCTAGAAGGGTCTGGTATCGCTCTTTGGCGTTCAGACCAGATACGAGCTGACTTATTGCAGAGGGCTGATCCCCCGTAGGCTTAAATTCAGATTGGATATGGAATTTCAAAAGCTTTTTATGTAAAATTAAACTATTTGGGTTGCTTTTGGGAAGGTTTTTAGGGATTTACACAGCTGTTAAATCTAAAATTGAATGAATGGAATATAGTGCAGAGCCTATAGAAAGTTTAAAAATAATCGAGAATTACCGTCGATATTAATACTCTATAAGTTTATCTTTTTAACGTAAAATGGCTTTTAAAAATGCGCCCATCGTCTAGTGTTACCTGAAACCAATAATCGTCGCTGGGGAGATTTTCGCCATTAAGGGTTCCGTCCCAGCCGCTCGAGAGTGGATTAAGTTGCTTGAGCAGTTTTCCATAGCGGTCAAAAATCCGGATGGATGTTCCCGGCTGTACTTTTGCATTGACTCCTTTGATCTGCCAGCGGTCATTAAAACCATCGCCGTTGGGTGTAAAAAACTTATCGAAACCAATGATATTAAACGCTTTAGATACCATCCCACAACCGTCTTTAGACCGCACGTAAACCATATAAAATCCGGGCAAAAGGTTCTCGAACTCATTTTCATCTTGAAAAGATCCTAACGCATTAAGTGCAAATTCAAAATCGGTAAGACCGGTAATATTGATGACGGCCCTATTGTTTTCCGAGGCATCGCTGACCTCGATCTCCTGTATTTTAGCCAGATTACGTTCTTCGATATTTATGGTACGGGAGCGCGTGCATCCTGTACGCGTATTGGTCACGGTCAGCGTATGTTGACCTATTTCGTTGGTTACCAGCGCCTCGGTTTCCTGACTCGTGGGCATCCAGCGGTAGGTATAATTTTCGGTAGAATCGACGTTTAATTTAGGGGTAATGCTTACCGTTTCCGGAAAAAGATTGGAGCAGATTACCGCATTTTCTTCCAATTCAAAATCTGGCAGCCGATTGACCTTTAACTGTACCCTACTAATCGCATAGCAACTGTTGTTGTTTTCCAGCCTGGCGTAGATCGCCTGATCGTAGGGGGTGGTCATCGTATAATTTTCTGGCAAAAGCTCCTCTGGGTCTTCAAGTAGAGCGGCTTTTTCTGAAGCGTAGAAGGTAATGTCCAGTGTCTGCGATTGACCATTTAGCAGCTCGGGCCTGGCCTGGCCAAGATCAAAGGTTGCCAGGCCATCTTCAGCGGTATCGCAACCTTGCAGCGTTACGTTATTTGCCTGAGTACTGCTAACAATCAATTTAAACGGAACAACTATTGGGCAATCTGCCGGATTGGCCACATGCGCGTAAAGGGTCTGTGACGGATTTTTATTTTCATAACCTACGGGGTCAATTGAATTTGCAACATTTTCGTTTTCCGCGTCGGCTTTATTTTCATAAAAAGTTACCGTAAATGAAGAATCATTGCCCACAAGACCCTGCGTGATCTGGTTAAGGTCAAAAATACTCAAACCATCTGCGGTTTCTGCATCTTCACATTGAGTAAGGACCAAGGGTTCTCTTGGCTGTACCGGTTTTTTATAATAAGTCACATTGGCCAGCCCCACCCGTGCGCAGGTACCATCGTTAAGGTTTACATCTAGTTCATAAACGTCTTTGTGGGGCAGGGTTTCCCCAGCATTTAAAGCGATCTGAAGTTCTGCATCCGTTGCGCCAGAGATGGGTTTTCCATTCTTTGTCCATAAATATGCCGCGCCGGGCGCGCGGTTATATTTTAAGGTATAAGTTTCATCCTCACAAAGATTAAGGGTTGAAGTGCTCAGGTCATTCTGAATGATGTCAACGCGATTAAAAAGCGACTGGTTGAAAGGCGGAAGCCCCTGTGCAGATGTAGTTCCCGGGGTGAGGGCAACAGCGTTGTTCACATAATTTGCCGCGGCACCCTTTGCGTTTGGGTTGTTTATTGCCGAAAGATAAGGCAGGCCCCTTAAGTAGGTTGCCGCCATACTTCTATAAATCTTACCATCCGGGCCCAGCTGTAGGCTGCTACGGTAAAGTTGCCGCTTATCCAGCAGGAACCTGCTTGCTGAAACATCCGGACTTTCCAGGTCAAACTGATACAGTTCCGATCGGTAGGCCTCTGCTGGGGAATCTGGCCGGAGATCATTATAATATGCCGCGTAGAGAAACTTATTGTTCGGCGAAAACTCAACGCCGTACACGCTTTCAAAAGTATCTTCCGGGGTGAGTGACAATGGGTTTGAGACCCTTCCGTTTGCGGCATCAAAATCAAACAGATAAAGTCCGGAAACCACATTTGCCGCAGCTAATTTCTTACCGTCAGGTGAAAATTTTAAGCTTCCCCTAAAGTCATAAATCTCTATCCCAACATCTGATTTTACGGGGATAGTGCTTACACCCTGCGGTGTAATCGCGTAGGCATAAAAGGTATCAAAATAATAATTTTCCCTGGGGGATGGGATTTGGGAATCATTGGTCGAAAATGTGACCAGCCATACCGTATCGCTGTCACAGCCCATAAGCACGGCGCTCAGTTTTTCAGCGGAAAAATCTAATAAATGTTTGTTTTTAATGGTGACCTGGCCATTGGGATCATTGGTGTAATCTACGATACTATAATTGATGCCATCCGTTCTATTGGGAAAACCTTCCTCTTCTGGTATTTCGAGTATATCGACGGTAAAAACGTAGAATATTTTATCATTTTTGGGCTGTGGGACTATAATGGCAGACTGCGTACTGGAAGGGTCGCCCAGCAGACCAGAACCGTTTTTCATGACTGCACCATCGGCCTGATAGATATACTGACCATCGGTATAAAAAAGAAGATCACCGTCGCCCGTGGAGATCGTTGAGCAGCCTTCCAGGGTATTCAGTGAACTGCCGCTGAGTGCAGTAGGCGGGGAGGTTTCAAAGGTGATGGCGGCATTGTTGCCAAAATACCAGTTATTTGCGGCGCCCTGACCGTACCCCACAGCAAAAAATGAGCAAAATAAAACTAGAAAAAGGTACGGCCTCATAGTATTGTCTAAAATACTATAAATCGCGCTTTTTTAGGAGTGAATACGTGCTATATATAAAAATAAAGATCCAGATGGACACGATTACAATCTCATACCAGTGTACCGCATAATCAATCGCAATATCCGCTTTAAGCTGATTTGCCGCCGATTTTATGATGTCTAGCCTCTCAAAAGGCCGGTTTATCAAATTTGACATAGATTCCAATGGAAAAAATTGCGCGATTGCATCAGCGGTTTTTTCACTAAAAAACTGAAAACGCATCAATCCATAAAGTATGTTCTCAAAAACCCACCAGACAAAAAGAAAGCCGAGCGCAAAGGCTGAACGTTTAACCAAAACACCTAAAAACAGACAAAAAGAGAAAAAGCCAACCAGTTTAAGAAAATAGGCAAAAAGAAAATCCATATCCCTTGTTACAATGCTTAATTCGGTATAATCTGAAAAAGAATATCCCAGAATAAGGGTAAGGATAAACATAAACAAGGTGGAAAATAAAGAGAATGCAACAACGGTGTAAAATTTTGAAAGGACAAATTCCTTTTTGCTCAGTCCGTCGATCAGGTTCTGCTTAAGTGTGCGGTTACTGTACTCATTGCTCATCATCGATACGATCACAATGGCCAGAAAAAACTTAAGCGACGCCGCCATATATGTATTGAAATGCCAAATAAATGGGAAATTAAATATGCCCAGATCTGCCAGTTTACCATGAAGGCCGCCAAAATCAAACTCGATCGATGCAATGAGTGAAATAAATGCCAGTAAGATAAAATAAATGGCCGTAATAACCTTTGAAGCACGGCTATGCTTGAGTTTATAAAATTCTATATTTAATAATCTTAACATGACCAGAATTTAATTTAGATTGTTGGTAAGTTGTAAAAATTGTTCCTCAAGGCTTTCTTTACGCTTGACAAGATGCGTTAGTATAATATTTTTTTCAAAGCATTGCGCATTTAATGTTTTCGCTTCAAGCGGAACCTCCAAAAAGGCGGTAACCAGTCCATTTACGTTTTTAACGCTGCCAAAACTGGCATGATTTTCCAGAAAATCTACGAGTGTAACTGTATTATCAGCCTGGAGTTCGAAGAAACCTTGGCTAGCATTGAGTTCATTCACAGGGCCGGAATATAGCTTTATCCCTTTACGGATGATGACCACGTGGGTACAAACCTTTTCCACCTCGTCAAGCAGGTGGGAGGCCAGTAGGATAGTTGTACCGCTGGCAGCGATTTTTTTGATGATCTCTCGTATTTGATGAATTCCCTGAGGGTCCAGACCATTGGTAGGCTCATCAAGGATCAGTATTTCCGGGTCGTTGAGCAGGGCAGAGGCGATGGCCAGCCGCTGCTTCATCCCTAGCGAAAAGGTACTGAACTTACTGTTTTTACGGTCTAGCAGGTTTACGATCTCCAGCTTTTCAGCGATGTTGTTAGCGCTGACCCCTTTGATATTACAGACCAATTCAAGATTCTGCCCGGCTGTCATATAAGGGTAAAAATTAGGTCGCTCAATAATCGCACCCACTTTTTTGAGCGCCTGTTGCGTAGAATAAGTACCATCAAACCAGTGAAAATGGCCCGAACTGGGATTGACTACATTGAGTACCATGCCCAGCGTGGTTGATTTGCCACTGCCATTGGGTCCCAAAATCCCGTATACATTGCCCTTTTGTATGGTAAACGAAAGATCGTTTACGGCCTGTACCTTCCCATAATGTTTGGATAGGTTGCTGATCGTTAGTATAGTTTCCAAAAAAAAAGATTTTAAGTGGTTTTGTCGAGGCCGGTAGAACCATGCGGCCCGGGTTGTTTTTACAAGACGGATGAGGCAGTAATTTGTTACACGGCTTTGCTATCTTTGCTTAAAATGCTGGTCTATGGACGATAAATTAATGTCAAAAAAGAAGCCCACCTATCCCATTGGCGATAAACTTAAGAATTATCTCATCAAATACAACCGCGATACTAAAATCCCTGTTTTTTATGACGATCTTCTGCGGTTTTCGGGCGGGGTAAGTGTATATGATCATCATGATAACGATACGCTGTGGATCAGTGTATATTATCCAGATCATGAGCGCAACGAATTGGAAGAGAGCTTAAAACGGGTTTATACCATTCTACATTCTGATGGGAATGAGAACATTCTTCCCTTCCTGAAAGTTTCGGCAATAGATTACTGCACCTTTGGAAACTCGAAGCCCTTTCGGGTAAAGATCAATAATATCTTTAATGACAACTACACCTATTTTTACGTAAAACGGGCCGATGCAAGCCGTATTTATGGGCTGGAACTGGAGCATACACTTTCCCCAAACAGAATCAACTTTTTGGTCTATAAGGACACTTTGATTGAAGAGCATATAACCGGGATACCAGGCGATGTTTTTATCTCAGATTATCTTCAGGACTGCGATGATGTGGGCAAATCACAGATTGCAAAAGAGTTTGTCAAGTTCAATGAGCGCTGCATGATCCTTTTATTGGGTGATATGCGCTCTTATAACTACGTGGTGATCCCCACGCACGATTTTGATCACATCAAATATAAAATACGTGCCATCGATTTTGACCAGCAATGCTATGAAGGGAATTTTAAAGTGTACCGGCCTCATATTTTTAAAGAGAACTTTAAGATTGTAGAACTGGTTTCCAGCAGGTTGGGCAATAATTCCATCGAGCAGTATAGGGAAGAGGAGCGTGCTGTACTTGCAAAACGAATCCTTAATTCTAAAACCCGCCTGCGGAACTTATTGCGCTGCATGAGCACGGATACTGTTTCCACGAAAGAAAACCTGGACCACTTGCGCCAGGAACTGTATGATTACACTATGGATGTAAAATTCCGCAGGGCAAAAAGTATGGGACAGATCGTTAATACCGCGCTTAATTTCGTCAAGCGGAATTATGAGGATGTAAGTATGAAAAGGTTAATGGATGCAGGATACTAATTCTGATCTTTCCGCTTTATAATAAATAGATTACCAGAAATCCCAAATAGGTGCCCAGGGCGTTCCCCAAAGTTCCCACAAGTATTGCCGGCAGGATCAAGTCATTTCGTTCAAAGGATTCTGCAAGGGCGATGGCTGATGTACCGCCGCCTATATTGGCCTGGCTCACGATAGCTATCATTTCCCAATCGCGATAGAAGATGCTCCCCAGCAATATGGTTAATAGCCCGTGAATGCATACGGCCACAACCGCAAAGAGCAAAAGTGTGAGTCCTATCTGCTCCAGCGCAACAACAGAGCTGATCTCACAATAAGCACCGATGACCGCCAGGAAGAGATATACGAGGTAAAGCCCCAAATAATGACCCCCTTTTAGAGTGGCAACAAATCGGGTCTGTGCTAGGAGGATACCAAGGGTCGAGAGGGTGAGAATGGAAGGGACTGCCGGAATCAGAATACTTATTAAATTTGAAATATAATAGGCCGAAATGCCCAGAAATGGAAGCCAGACAAGTGACCTAAAATCGATTGTGGTAATCTCCTCTGTGATTTCTATTGCTGCAGCGCTAGTTTTCTGTTTGTCTTGCCATAGTTTTCTCAGCAGGGCAGGAAAGGCCAGCGTTATCACAATCCATAAAGTAGTTACGACATTGTCTACGGCTATTGTGCCCGCATACAAAATACCTCGCTCCTGAAAATTATATTCAAGGGCCACTGCATTAAAGTTTACACTTCCGCCAGTATAGGTACCGGCATACATACCTGCGATAATACGGGCATCCTGGCCCAATACATTTTGCGGAGCAATAAGGTACCAGGCTCCCAACACCCCCAGTACCGTGCCCAACGAACCTATTAAAAACAGGATGATCATGGGTGCGCCCGCCTTTTTGATCGATGTCAGATTTACACCCAGTAAAAGATAAAAAATAGATATGGGGGCCAGATATTTAAAAATCCCATCATAAAGCGGAATCGAATTTGATGCTGATGGAATCAATTTAAGATTTGCCATCACGGCCGTGAAAAGAATTACTAAAAGAGCGGCACCAGACTTTTTGCCCAATCTGGTTTTGCTGGCATAGTTAGATAATATGACCATTAAGCATAAAATTCCCAGAACGTAAATTGGATTTTGAATAAAACTCATAGGTCGTTCATGAGAATTTTGCTTATGGATAAATTTGAAATTATAGATTTAATCTCAATCTACTTTTTTCTACATATTACTACTTTAATTTTAAAGAATTAAACATTGATATTTAGAGTTTTTTAAACATTTTACTCATCTAAATGACCAAACTTACCCTTATTAAAATCTTCAAAGGCCTGTAGCAATTCTTCTTTGGTATTCATCACAAAGGGGCCGTGCGCCGCAATGGGTTCATTAATGGGCTCACCGCTCAAAACTAATACAACAGCATCATCAGTTGCCTCAACATCAAAATTTTCCCCATCATTCGCCATCAAAACGAGATGATCTGTTGGTGCCCTCTCAGTTCCGTTTACTATAATATTCCCTTCAATCACAAGTAATGCGGTGTTATAGGTACTGGGAAAACTGAAATCCGTTTTTGCCCCTTTTTTTAATTCTGCATTCAGCATGTAAATGGGGGTAAACGTAGATGCAACTCCATGGATCTTTTTATAATCCCCGGCAATCACCTCAATTTCTCCATCCCCATCTTCCAATATAAAGCGGTTCATCTCATTCTTTTTTATCGCCTGGTATTTTGGGGCGCTCATTTTGTCTTTTTTGGGAAGATTGACCCAAAGCTGTACCATTTGAAATTCACCACCTTCTTTGCTCCATTGTTCTTCATGATATTCTTTGTGCAGCACTCCGCTTGCGGCAGTCATCCATTGTATATCACCCTCACTGATCACACCGCCACCACCACTACTGTCATGGTGTGCGACTTTCCCTTTATACGCGATGGTTACGGTTTCAAAACCTCTATGCGGATGCACACCCACCCCCTTAGGTTCTTCACTGGGAGGAAAGTGGAATTTTGAATTATAATCCAGCATAATAAATGGGTTCATCCTTTGCATATCCAGCCTAAACCCGCTGGGAATAAAGTTATGTACCCTAAAACCATCACCTACAAAATGGGGTTCCCGGGGTTTAGCTACTAATTCTACTTTTTTCGTTTTCATTTTTTTAAATTTTATAAGACAAATCTATACAGCTAAGGAATATTTTGCATTGATCTATGGTAAGAAAGACCGACTATTTAAAATTTTTACTAGCCAGTTTCCTGCGAACACGGCTCAAACTCTCTGGAGTAATACCCAAATAAGAAGCGACCATTATCTGGGGCACACGTAAAAGAATATCAGGGTACATCTGGATAAATTGTAGATACTTTTCTTTAGCGTTTGTACTCAACAATAAATTAATTCTGTTTTGTAAATGCCTAATGTGATTATGTAGCAGTTTATTATTAAAATTTATAAATGAAGGGATTTTCTCTGAAAGCAGGTGAATAAAGTTTTCATCTATTATAGCCACTTTACTGTCTTCCAGGGCTTGAATATAGTAGGCTGACGGCTTGTTAAAATAGGTGCTTTCCCTGTCTGTTACAAACCAATTTTCAGGTGCGAAAACCAGGATGTGCTCCCTGCCTTTTTGATCAATGGAAAATTGTCTCAATAAACCTTTTTCAACAAAAAAAGTATGCTTGCAATGTTCATTTTGCTTTAATAAAAATGTGCCTTTTTGAAAATTTTTTACAGTACAGTTTTCAACGATCGACAAAATTTCATTTTCATCAATATCGAGATTTGAGGTTAAGAATGTACTAAGATCAAAACTGTTCATTTTACTTAAAAATTCGCTCTTTTTACGATCAATAACTAACTGAAAAGTCCGAATTAATACTTGATTCTTTCAATATATTTTTTTAAGCCTTTCCTTTTCTTACCATGGCTTCCAGTTGATCCCAAAGCGCTTTTGGTATTTGCTTGAGTACATTAAACTGTCCGGCCCCTTCAAGCCACTCGCCCCCATCTATGGTAACGACCTCACCGTTGACGTAGGCAGAAAAATCTGATACGAGATAAGCGGCAAGATTGGCCAGTTCCTGATGTTCACCTACGCGTCCAAGGGGAACTTTTTTAGCGGGATCAAATTTTTCTTTTAGATCTCCTGGAAGTAATCGGTCCCAGGCACCCTTGGTAGGGAAGGGGCCGGGTGCAATGGCGTTGCTGCGAATGCCATATTTGGCCCATTCTACCGCTAGGGATCGTGTCATGGCCAGAACACCTGCTTTTGCCGTCGCGCTGGGTACCACATAAGCAGAACCCGTCCAGGCATAGGTGGTGACGATGTTAAGGATTGTGGATGTTGACTGTTTGCTATCTATCCAATGTTTACCAAAGGCCAGGGTGCAGTTCTTACTTCCGCGCAGCACAATATCGATAATGACATCAAAAGCATGTGCCGATAGTCGCTCAGTTGGCGAAATGAAATTACCGGCGGCGTTGTTAAGCAACACGTCTACGCGGCCGAATTCAGCAACGCATTGATCGCGCATGGCCTCCACCTGCTCATAATCACGCACATCGCATTGTAAAGGAAAACAGGTTCCCCCAGTGGCTTTCTCGAGTTCGCTGGCAACGGTTTTAAGCTTGTCAAGGTTGCGGGAAGTAATGGCAACCTGAGCGCCCAGTTCAAGAAAATATTGGGTCATCGCTTTCCCCAGACCGCTGCCGCCACCGGTAACTACGATTGATTTTCCTTTGAGCGCGTCATCGCGGAGCATTTTATCCTTAAAGGGCATTTATAACATTTTAGAAAATGAAAGTTACTTATATTTCTCTAAGATTTTGGGTAATTCGTAAGAGAATCGATACATCTGAAAGTCATCATCAATCAAATCACCATCCTTATTTAAGACTACATATTTAGGTATGCCGTTAAATTGAAATAGCTGGCGAAACCTATTGTAAACATCGGTATCGATCCGATGGATATTTTTCATTTCCTGCTCCTTAACTAAGATGTTATAAGATTCAATAGGGGATTGAGCTTCATCAGTGATAAAAACAAATTCAAAATCAGGGTTATTCTCATACTCTTTTCTTATTTGTTTCATTTCTTTAATGGTGCCAACGCATGGTCCACAAGTTGTTGCCCAAAAATCTACAAATACAATTTTACCTTTATATTGATTCATAATGTTGTAAAATTGATCTTTCCCTTTGCCATCTGGCAATGGGATTATTTCAGATGCTATCGAATTTGTATTGCCCCTGCCGTCTATGGTTTCTTTTATTTTGGGGAATTTATTTTGAATAATTCTTTCTCCCTCTTTTTTTAAAAAGTCAGTTTCAATGGTAGCCGAGAGTTCATCCCAATATTTATAGGCCTGGTTCGCCTCAGACATCCATTCAACATCATTTTTCAAACTTCGTGTTTTTGTTATGTCATAGACTAGATCATTTTTCAAATGCAACGTATTGGTTAACACGGAATCCTTTTTATGCCAAGGTTCTATAAAATCCATTCCCATTTGATCTTTATAAGGTTCATAGTATTTTTTAATATAAGCCTTAAACTCTTTTGAATATTTTTCTCCTAGTGCTTTGCGGGCACTCATGTATTCTTCAGTATAAGAATCCTGAGGCTGTAATAGTTTTATTTCTTTTTCGGTTAATGGGATGTTTTGTTTTTCGAAATATTCTAGTTCACTTATTTCAGGAGTAAAATTCTTATAATTCGCATGAAATTTTAATGGATCAGCATATTCAAATCTATTTACAAATTCAGCAAAATCTTTATTGATGAGCAATGCTTTTTCATTTAATGGAAGTTTTTGTAAAAAGCTATAATAATCATTTTCGATTTTTTCTTTTAAAAACTTATTCTCAGGGTTGTTTTTAAGATTGTATTTGCGATTCATAAGGTAGTTCATGACCATAATGGTAGCAGCAAGCCTATTCTCATTTCTTAATATTAACGCTGCATTATTGGACATAGGGTGAGTGGCAATAAATGAATCCAATTTCTTTCTATTTTCCGCTTCGATTGCAAATGCAAACGCCTTAAAATCATTAGCAGAAAGACTTAGGCTATTTTTTTGAAATTGGTCATAATTAAACCGTGGAAATTGAAATTGAGATAATTCTGTATTTATGGTTGCCAGCTTCCCTTGAAATGCTATCGCATCCTGGGGATAAAATCTATCATTATAATGCTCAGCCTGCAAGAAATCTTCCCAGTCCAAAATAATGCCAAGCGTCTGGCCAGGTTCTAGATAAAAAAACATCATTCTATTGTTAAAATTAAGGAATGACTTTACCGGATGAATTAGTGGAATGTCTGCCTCAAATTTACCATCAGGTTGAATGTCTATGGTGATTGGATAGTCTTCTCTTGTCAGTTCATTAGTTGCGTAGTAGATTCCCGTATCAAAGCCAACTTTAGGATCATATCCTTTGATGTAGCCTATGATTCTTGCAGGTTCTTTGCTGAAAAATGTATCTTCTTCATAATTTTTTATGGGAGCCTTGTTGTTCTTTTCAAATTCCGTATTCAGCCACTGCACAACTTTTTTTGGAATTTTTGATGAATTTTCCCCTTTTTCTCCGTGTAAATACAGACCATAAAATTGATCGTTGTAATCTATCTTTTTAATTCCCTTTTCTAACGGGGGAAAAACAAATACGCTGTGATGCGTTCCTGTTGAGTCCATGATGATTTTAGTATCAAAATCCTCATTTTCTATGCTAATTATAGTGTACGTTTCACCGGTTTCAGGATTTCTGATAAAAGCATCGTGCCCATATTTTACCCACCAGCCCTGCGGTATATCCCATTGAAGATGGATTTTAGTTTCGGTTGCATTCAGCTCAATTTTAGAGATTTTAAATCTTTTGGTCGTAGCAAGATCGTAATCTGGATTATCAATGATTAGGTCATTCTCTTTTGCAGATAAGCTGATTACGTTTAAAGAAGTGAAAATAAAAAAAAGGAAAAGTATTTTTACTTGCATAGTTTACTGATTAATAAATGAATGAGATTTTGTTTAAAAATACTAAAAATTTATTGTAAGTATTTGTAGATCAATAATTTTATTAATTGGTATAGCCTCTATTCAAAACTCTCCAGCAACACTTCTAAAATAGCAATTGCCGCCTCACTGATCTTCGTTCCCGGGCCAAAGACCGCTACCGCACCGGCATCAAATAAAAACTGATAATCCTGTTGTGGGATCACACCGCCCACAATCACCATAATGTCTTCCCGACCCAGTTCCTTTAACTTCTGGATCACCTGTGGAACAAGGGTTTTGTGTCCCCCGGCAAGGGAGGAGATCCCCAGAATATGCACGTCATTTTCCATGGCTTGTTGTGCAGCTTCTGCCGGGGTCTGGAAAAGGGGGCCGATATCTACATCAAAGCCCACATCTGCGTAGCCCGTGGCGATCACTTTTGCGCCCCGGTCGTGACCATCCTGGCCCATTTTTGCGATCATGATTCGCGGCCGCCTGCCTTCCAGCTCGGCGAACTGATCTGCGAGTTGTTGTGCTTTTGCGAAAGCGGGATCTTTTTTCATCTCTTTGCTGTACACGCCACTAAAGGAGTTTATTTGCGCCATATGCCTGCCAAATGCCGCTTCGAGCGCAGAGGATATCTCGCCCAGTGTTGCCCTGTTTCTGGCAGCTTCTATTGCTAAAGATAGCAAATTACCTGTCTTTCCTTTTGCACAAGCGGTTAGATCGCTCAATGATTTTTCAACTTTTTCTTGGTTGCGTTCCTTTTTTACATGGGTAAGGCGCTCCAGTTGGGCTTTGCGTACCGCTTCGTTATCCACTTCGAGGATTTGAAGCTCATCTTCGTTCTCGAGCCTGAATTTATTGACGCCGACGATCACATCCTGACCATTATCTATGCGTGCCTGCTTACGCGCTGCAGCTTCCTCGATACGCAATTTTGGGATTCCTTTCTCGATGGCTTTGGTCATTCCGCCCAGTTTTTCTACTTCTTCGATCATTTTCCAGGCTTTTTGGACAAGATCGTGGGTTAGCCTTTCCACGTAAAAACTTCCGGCCCAGGGATCAACGGTTTTGGTGATCTCTGTCTCTTCTTGTAGATAAATCTGTGTATTCCGGGCAATGCGTGCCGAGAAATCGGTAGGTAGGGCGATTGCCTCGTCCAGCGCATTGGTATGTAAGCTCTGCGTTCCTCCAAAGACCGCTGCGGCCGCCTCAATGGTGGTGCGCGCAACATTGTTAAAAGGGTCCTGCTCGGTTAGGCTCCATCCACTGGTCTGGCAGTGGGCGCGCAGGGAGAGGGATTTTGGGTTTTTTGGGTCAAACTGCTTAACGATCTTGGCCCAGAGCATACGGCCCGCACGTAGTTTAGCGATTTCCATAAAATGATTCATCCCAATGGCCCAGAAAAAAGAGAGGCGCGGAGCAAAACTATCAATGCTCATGCCTGCATCAATACCCGTGCGCAGATACTCAAGGCCGTCTGCAAGCGTATAGGCAAGCTCAAGATCTGCGGTGGCACCTGCTTCCTGCATGTGGTAGCCGGAGATGGAAATACTGTTGAATTTGGGCATATTTTTCGCCGTAAAGGCAAAAATATCCGAAATGATGCGCATGGAGGGCTCCGGCGGATAGATATAGGTGTTGCGCACCATAAATTCTTTTAGAATGTCATTCTGAATCGTGCCCTGCAGCTGTTGCGGTTGTACGCCTTGCTCCTGGGCAGCGACGATGTAAAAGGCCATAATGGGTAGTACCGCACCATTCATAGTCATGCTCACCGACATTCCATCAAGCGGAATCCCGTCAAAAAGAATCTTCATATCCTCTACGGTATCGATCGCCACGCCCGCCTTGCCCACATCCCCTTCCACACGCTCGTGATCGCTATCATAACCGCGGTGCGTGGCGAGGTCAAAGGCAACTGAAAGCCCTTTTTGACCAGCTTCCAGATTTCTGCGGTAAAAGGCATTGCTTTCCTCAGCGGTAGAAAAACCGGCGTATTGCCTGATGGTCCACGGGCGTTGTACATACATCGTGCTGTAGGGACCGCGCAGGTAAGGAGGTGTGCCAGCAGCAAAATCGAGGTGCTCAAGATCTTTGAGATCGTCTAAGGAATAGGTTTTTTTTAACTGGATTTCTTCCGTAGTCTGGAAAAATTCGGGGTTGTGATCCTGATCAATATCTGGATTTGATGTCAGGCCTTCCAATTTTAAATGTTGTACATCTTTACGCATGATCACAGTTTCATTTTTCTAACAAATGGATCAAAATTGACCTCAAATGGAGTGGTTAAAATGATCTGAAAGGTTTTCCTGGCTGCTGTACTCATTCGGTAAATTTGCTGAAATGCGTCACCGTTGTTCTTAGTATTGCTGATTTTATAGACCGCTTTAAAATATTTAACATCGGCCGTCTCTTTATAATAAGCTGCTCGTTTTTCATATTTTAACCGACTGTTTTTCTGAACCTCACGCCTTTTGCGGATAAGCCCTAAAAGCAGTTGAGCATCCTGACGGGAAAAATCGGAATAAGGAAATGTGTTTAAGATATAACTGGAGGAATTTTTCTTGTCAAAAAACAGGTAAAAATTGCTGGACCTGTCATCCCTCATATTTTCTAGGAGCTTTATTTCTCTGGCCAGTAGCACGGAGTCTGCGGAAGATTGAACTACTTCCCGGTACTGCTCAATGTTATACCGCTTAAAGGATTGAGGTAAATAGGTGCGTATCCCATCATCTTCTAGGTCAAAATAAGTACCTGGAATTTCTTCAATATTTTCAGCAACAGGCCAATTTGGGATTTGTCTTACCAATTCCTGGCAGCCTGTAAAAGTACTTAGTGTAATTACACCAATAATTAATAATAGAATGGGGTAATTATTCTTCATTCTCCAGCCTTTTTTTTTCTATTTCTTCTGCCAATCTTCTTGGGATTATAGGTTCGATTAAGGTCTTTCTTGGTTTCGTTTTCACGAAAGGGTACAACTGCAAATCATCCTTCATCCGGTCATCAGGATTGGGATGTTTGTTAGTACCCAGCAGGCTTTTTATACCCTCATCAAAAAGAGCCTGCTCTTTCCAGGCATTTTCTTTGATTTTTTGCTGAATAATCCCTGCTTTTAAATGTTTTAAAAATCCACCAGCCTTCTCCAATTCCTTGAACAATTTCATGGATTTTTCTGCCAATTGCTGCGTGAGGGATTCAATGTAATAACTACCCTGTGCAGGATTACTGACCTTATCAAAATAACTTTCCTCCTTCAAAACAAGTAGTTGATTGCGGGAAATGCGCTCGGCGAAATCATTTGTTTTATGATATAGCGCATCATAGGGCAGGTTTAAAACGGTATCGGCACCGCCCAGAACCGCACTCATACATTCAGTAGTAGTGCGCAGCATGTTTGTGTTGTAATCGTAAATGACCTTGTTTCTGCGAGAGGGCGTGGCAATAACATGGCAGGTTTTAGGAAGCTGATATGCTTTCGCCAATGCGGAATAAAGTAAACGTAAGGCACGGATTTTGGCAATCTCAAAAAAGTAATTTCCACCCAATGAGACCTTAAACATTAAAGGTGAATCTTTGAGCTTGTCGCCAAAATGATTTAAGTATTCGTTAGCGTGTGCGAGGGCATAGGCTAACTGCTGTACCATGGTGGCACCGGCATTTTGGTATAATGAACTGTCAATGCCTATTACCGATTTCTGTGGATTTTTATCTAAAATAGCTCCCGTGGCGGCAAAATCCTGGTCCATTCCTGCAAACCAGTTTCCCGAGCGGGCGAGGTTGCCTATGGTATCGCAGTTTGCAAATAATGGTGTTTTCCATTTTCCCGCTTCCGCGAAAAGCATATTGACAACATGCACCTCCAGAAAATCAAAGTTCAAATACACCGGAATGTATTTATCTTCTAAATGCTTAAAAAGCAAATCGCTTTTAAAGTTTTTTTCTGCCTTAAAAAAAAGGGCTTCCACCCCTTTGGAGACGGCATCATTTGCCGTTTGTGCCGACACTGTTGGATCAAGTATAAAGATTTCCTGGGCGATTTTCCACACTTTGGCACTGCCGGGAATTTCTAAAGGTTTAGCAAGATCCTCCCGGTGGTAAAATGGTTTGACATCTATTCCTTCAGGTGAATTCCAGACTACGCTATCGTTATAGTCAGCACCTTTTAAATCATATTGTATGTGTTGTTTAAAGGCTTTTGCCGAGACGGGGTCAAATGCTGAAAATAATTTATCGGTCATCGTTTTCCTCTTTAGTTAAGCTATCCTCATAATCGATGATAAATACATCTTCGCCATCTTTTTTCATCAGGTATTCCTCTCGTGCAAAACGCTCAAGCTCTTCGCTGTCTTCTAATTTACCAATCTGGTCGCGATCTGACTCGATTTCTTTCTTAAAATAGGTCGCGTTGCCCTCTAATTTGTTAATCTCACCATCAAGCTCTTTATGAATAAGCCAGGAATTGGCATCAAAAAATACCATCCAAATCGTAAAAATGACCAGGATTAATACATATTTATTGCTTAATATCCTGAACCATTTTTTTCGCCGTAATTTTTGTAATGGTGACATGGGGGGTAAGTTAAGATTTATATTTTAGGAGATAATGAGTTGATATGGTGCATTGATATAGCTGATGATTTAAATCTAATTGCGCACTATGTACTTTTAAACTAATCGTTGATTTATAATTGTCCTAACGATATCTACGGCCACAGTATTGTAACGATTGTTTGGGATAATCAGGTCTGCAAACTCTTTAGTGGGCTCTATAAATTGCTGGTGCATAGGTTTTAGGGTATTCTGATAACGCGTCAAAACTTCATCGAGGTCACGACCGCGCTCAGCAATATCGCGTTTGAGACGGCGTATCAGGCGTTCATCAGAGTCTGCATGCACAAAGATCTTAATGTCAAAAAGCTCGCGGATCTCCGGATGTGTCAGGATTAGGATGCCCTCTACGATAACCACCTTTCGCGGGTGCGTAATCACCACATCGCTTGTACGGTTATGCTTTACAAAAGAATAGACAGGCTGCTGAATGGTCTCCCCCTTTCTTAGTTGCACCAGTTGAGCGCATAAAAGTTCAAAATCAATAGCTCGTGGATGGTCAAAATTGATCTTTACCCGCTCATCATAGCTTAAATGTGTGGTCTCTTTATAATACGAATCCTGCGAGATCACCGTCACCTCCCCCTCTGGGAGCTCTTTTACAATCTGATTGACCACGGTGGTCTTGCCGCTGCCGGTGCCCCCGGCGATCCCAATGATGAGCATAATAGGTTGTTTAGGGGCAAATTTAATAAACCCCAGACGATTTATGATTTAGGATTTAAGATTTGGGATGAAGTGGAAAATTTAGTCCATACAGCACGTAATACGGTCTAAAGTTTAGGAGCATTTTATCCTTGTTTTTTATGGGAAATATGTAGTTTTATAAAAACTTTTCATGAGGTTATTTTTTGCCGGGATATTTATTTTATTAACGATATCCCTGTGGGCGCAGGATCGTGAAAATCCATTGGCGGCCATTCTTAAGTCTGAAGACACGCTGATCAGTAAGGTTATGAATCATGCTGAGGAGCACGAATTGCAAATAATCTATACTCAGATCGATAGAGATACTTCGGGGAATGCCGTTTTTAAAACCTATCGTTTTCCAGAAGATCCAAAAGCTTATTTCTATCCCGCGAGCAGCGTAAAGCTTCCCATCGTTATTTTTGCAATGGAAAAATTCTTGGGCAAAAAAATGGGCGCACAGGGAGTTTTTGACCTGGATACCCCCTATAAGATCGAGGGAGACTCGATAACTTCAACTTTTAGGAAGGATATTTCAGAAATTTTTGCGGTAAGTGATAATGCGGCATACAATAGGCTTTTTGAGTTTTTGGGACGCGATACGATCAATGCGATGCTGCGGCGCAAAGATCTCGTTCCTGCACAGATTGTACACCGCGTGGGAGTGACCAACTCGGCTGCGGCAAAAACCCGTGACATTCTTGTTTATACTTCTGCAAAAGATTCCGTGGTGCTGCCAGGTTCTGTTTCTGCGCCCATCAGCCCTCTTCAGTTGACAGGCATACAAAAGGGCAAGGCTTATATGGATGAGGACTCGCTGGTGGGCGGCCCAATGAATTTTTCCGAAAAAAATTATTTCCCATTGCAAACGCAACAGGAAGTTCTGAAACGGTTATTTTTTCCTCAGCACTATGACGCTGATAAAACTTTCGCATTAAGCGAAAAAAACCGTGCATACCTTATAGAAACCATGCAAAAACCACCCAGGCTTAGCGGTTATGATCCTCAGAAGTATTATGACAGCTACGGGAAATTTTTTATTTATGGTGATAAAAAGACAAAAATCCCAAAATACATGCACATCTATAATAAAGAGGGAGATGCTTATGGAACGCTAACAGACAATGCCTATATCAAAGATGATTACAGTGGTGTCGAATTTTTCCTATCGGCCACGATATTGGTTAATAAAAATGAAGTTTTTAATGATGATGTGTATGAATATGACACAGTAGGTATACCTTTTCTGGCCGAATTGGGAAGGAGGGTGTACCAGTTTGAACTGGCGATTCATCCTTAATATTATTTTAAAATACTCTTTTTCTGCACATAACCTTTGGTAGATTTTTGTTCTCATTTGGCATTTCCAGCTACGGTTCTAATTTTAGGAATCTAAAAAGTATTTATTATTGTATATCGGTTAATTATTTCCGGCATATTTTTCTAATAAAATTTACCAAAACCCAATTTATGCAACTCAGTCTCAATAAATATGTTCTAAAACTCAGGCATACCTTCACTATATCCCGAGAATCCCACGACCATCAAGATACATTGATCGTCTCTTTAGAATATCAGGGTAAAACAGGTTATGGTGAGGCAACCTCAAATCCTTATTACCAGATTAGCGTAAATGGAATGATCGCTGAAATAGAAAGTGTTAGGGCCGTAATTGAGAAATATGATTTTGAAAACCCGGCAGATTTTTACCGCAAGCTAAGCGATCTGGGACTGAGCAATTTTTGTTTATGTGCGCTAGATCTTGCCGCCCACGATCTTTACGGAAAAATTATGGGCAGGCCCCTTTATCAAATCTGGGGCACTACTGTTAAAAACTATCCCATTACCAACTATACCATTGGGCTTGCGGAACCCGAAATCATGCTGAAAAAAATGCGTGAAAAACCCTGGCCCATTTACAAGATCAAGTTGGGCACTGACGATGATGTTGCCATAGTGAGAAAATTGCGTGAGCATACAGATGCCATTTTTAGGGTAGATGCCAACTGCGGGTGGAGTGTTGAGACCGCGATCAACAATAGTCACGCCCTTAAAAAACTGGGCGTGGAGTTTTTAGAGCAACCCCTGCCTGCAGAAAATCTGAAAGGGATGTTGGCGCTTGCAAAGGAAAGTGCACTTCCGCTTATCGCTGATGAAAGCTGCATTGTTAAAGAAGATGTGGCTAAATGTCACGGGATTTTTAACGGGATCAATATTAAATTGACCAAGTGCGGTGGACTCACCCCTGCTTTGGCTATGATTCAAGAAGGACGGGAAAAGGGGCTCAAGATCATGGTGGGCTGTATGACCGAAAGTACCGTAGGTATCTCTGCAATCGCACAATTGTTGCCCCAGCTAGATTATGTAGATATGGATGGTGCCATGCTACTCAAAGAGGACATCGCCAGCGGCGTTGTGATCAATGACGACGGCCAGGTTATTTTTCCCACTACGGGGGGGAGCGGTATAAAACTTTTTAAATGAGCATTTATCTAGACCGCATTCCTGGACGCAGTTTTAGCCATCAGGGCGAGGAGTATCTCTATTTTGGCGGAACCTCCTATCTTGGTCTGAATACCGATACCGAATTTCAGGCGCTTTATCGGGAAAACCTTGATCAGTATGGGATTAATCATGGTGCTTCGCGGAATTCAAATATACGCTTGTCTATTTTTGACCAGGCAGAAGAGCAACTCGCACATCGTTTGGGGGTACCGGCTGCGGCCGTTTTATCTTCTGGTTATCTTGCCGGTCAGCTTTTGCGGCATTTTTTCAGTTCGGAAAAATTTGAGGTTTTTCACGCCAGTTCAGCGCATTCCGCGCTACGCATGAATGGGGATCACAACGTATCCCACGCTCGAGATTTACAGATTAAGATCGATAATTTTTTCGCTTTAAGCGAAAGTAAGACTCCCGTACTTTTCTTTGACAGTATTTCATTTGACCGGCACGGTTTTCCCGATTTTGACTGGATCAGAGAATTACCGTTGAAAAAAATGATATTGGTCGCTGACGACTCTCACGGTATTGGTGTGGTGGGAGAGGGAGGATGTGGTGTTTACCGAACCCTGGCCGCTCTGCAAGCTAAAGAATTAATCGTTTGTGCTTCCTTAAATAAAGCACCCGCGGTACAGGCTGGTGTAATTTTGGGCGAAAATTGGAGGATCCAACAATTAAAATCCACCGCTATCTTTGCAGGCGCAAGCCCACCATCGCCGGCAGGTTTGGCAACCTTTCTTTCTGCTATAAGTCTTTATCAGAAACGTCTAAAAAAACTGAGAGAAAATCAGGGTTTTTTTCTGCAACATGTTGATAATTCTGACTATTTTGAATTTTGCCCGGGTCATCCCGCTTTTTCCTATTCCGACGACAGGCTAACCCATATTTTAAAAAATAACAGGATTATAGTTACTGATTTTAATTATGCCGGGGCCAGCCAGCCTAATATTAATCGTATAGTAGTTAGTGCACATCATCGGGAAGATGATATTGCGCGGATAGCTTTGGTAATAAATGATAACCTAGAGCTAAATTAAGCTAGGCCTGAACCATTACAATCGGATTCTTACACTTGACAATTTTTAGATTCGCGATAAAAACTAAAGGTGGGCAGTTATCTTATGATTTAGAACTTATCTCTATTAAATAGATTGACGGTCAAAATTAATCCTGATCCCACCAGACACCAGTATTAATGGTTTTGGCAACTTTTTGAACCTCTGCCCCGTTTCTGGTCTGTTCTGAAGAGGGATATTGAGCTCGGCGCACCCATTTACCATCAAGCACCTCATTGAGGTTTAAAGGGAGTGTAAGGCCCGCAAAAACATCAGGGCTAAAATCATAACGGCGTAGATCTACAAAAGATTCCGGGTTTAGGAAGGTCGCTATGTATTTCTCACGCATAATCAACTTTAAGGTTAGGTTATCAGCTCCTACAGCCACTGAGCTATCGGCCAGATAGGCATCCCGGTCTGCTGCGACCACGCCGAGTTTATCCATATTTGCACGGATGCCTTCTAAATAAGCGTTGTATGCCTCGATGGAAGTCCCGGTAGAAGTTGCAGTGCCTCCATTTTGTAAAAAGTAGGCTTCCGCCTGCATAAATTTGAGTTCGGCATAACTTCCCAAAATAACGGGCGCTGTCTGCGAACTATAAAAATTATCTCCTGTAAAATTGGTATTGGCGCCTATGTTTTCGCCGGCCGTCGCGCCTATATAATGCAATCCTGCGGAACCATTAATAGCTCCCAGGTAGGTAGTGTCACCCTCATCTATTGTTGTGATCTTAGGAAGGCGTGGATCCATTTGTACGCTGTTAAAAGGAAATTCGGTACCGTCCATCAAGCTGACCGTTTGGTCAGAAAGCAGTACAGAGGCATTTCCTGTCTGGTTGGGCAGCACAATGCCTGCATAATACGGGTTAAAATTCCGTGTATTATACATGAGCTGATAATCGTCACTATTGCTTGTAAAAGCTTTGGTAGCGTTATCCAAAACACCAGTAATTGCCGCATTTTGATCTATTTCTGAAAGGTGCAGCGCATATTTTACCTTTAAAAAATAGGCGGTTTTGATCCATTTACTAAGATCCCCTTGATAAATTAAATCATCCTCACCCACATTTATGCCAGAAGGATCATTCTGGCCTAAGAGCGCAATTGCATCATCGAGTAATGTATTAATATGGGCATACACATCTTCTTGCGCATCAAAGGAAGGTGTAAAATCTTCCTCTCCTTCTGTGGCAGTTGATGCTGGTACATCCCCCCAATTATCCGTTGCCAGGCCGAGGTTAGTGGCCTGCAATATTTTGGCAATGCCTTGATATGAAGTTGATCCACTGGTTTTTGCAATACTGTCCATCGTTTTGATGTCTGCGAGCGCCTGTAGGTAGATCAGACTCCATCCTCCGTCAATCTGTATTTCTTCCTGAGTATCTGCACTGGGCTGAAAATAGGATGCGATCTGTTGCGAGTATTGGCACACATTAATAGCAATATTATATTCTGCGCCAGATGTATATAGGATCGACGTAGGTAACAGATCACTGGATTTCAGATCGCCGTACTGTACTTTGTTAGGATCAAGATTATCGCCCAGATAATCATCACAGCCCGTGAAGGCAATGAGCACGATCAATACGGTCATATATATTTTTATTTTATTCATGGTCTAAAATTTTAAGTTGATGGCAAAAAGATAAGAACGCGTATTGGGGATATTCAGCCCGGTAAAACCATAAGCATTGCTGCCTGCGCTAAATTGCGTTCCTTCTGGATCATAGCCTCTAAAGGGAGTGTCTAACCAAAGGTTGGTGCCGGTAAGGCTAAAGCTTACTCCATTAAAAGGGCTAACTTTTTTAACATAATCGTCATTCATCGTGTAGGAGAGCGTCACATTGCGCAGCCTCCACCAGGATGCGTCCTGTACTAGAATTTCCGCAGCACGGTTGTAAATGAGGGAGCTTCTATAATAATCCTGGTCTAAGGTTACGGGAATGTTATTGGGGCTTCCATCCTCGAGTACACCGTCAAGTATGACCTGTTCGTTGCGCGGTTCAGTGATTTTGAGTACCCCATTCCGTAGGCCATTACGCTGTCCGGAATCATAGAGATCACCGCCCTGTTTTCGCTCCAGCAAAAAAGAGAGGGCCAGCCCCTTGTAGCTTAGTCGACTTGATACGCTGCCCAACCAGTCTGGTAGTGCATTGCCTACTTTTACACGATCTCCGGGATTATCGGCAAGTATTCTGGGAAAACCGTCGTCGCGTATAATACGCTCCCCATTATCATTCCGCTCCCATGCATAGCCATAAAGGTCTCCTGGTGCACCGCCAACCTGTAGGCGGGAAACAACACCTGCAAAACCACTATCAGCAAAAATAATCTCATCAATGCCTGCAGGTAGCGCGAGGACTTTAGAATCTACTTTAGACCAGTTAAAGGTGATATCCCAGTTAAAATTGTCGGTTTTGATTGGGGTAATATTGATAAGCGCCTCATAACCCTTGTTCTCAATCTCCCCGGCATTGAGCACGTAGGTGCTATATCCGGAAGTCAGTGCAACGGGCACCGGCAGGATCTGATCTTTACTTCTCTGGTCGTAATAGGTAAGGTCAATACTCAACCTGTTTTTAAAAAATTTAAACTCGCCGCCAAATTCGTAAGAGGACGTCCGTTCTGGTTTGAGTTGGTTTGATGCTCCCTGCGTGTCGCGAGAAACACCATCTATAGTGCCGAAAGGAAAATCTGAGGGCCTATCATAATAAATGCCCAAATAAGGCGAGGCATCTTTCCCCACTTCTGCATAAGAAGCACGTAACTTAGCATAACTCAGAAAGTCTGGTAGGCTTCCAGAATCAAGTAAGGTCTGGGAGAGCACATAACTTAAACTAAAGGATGGGTAAAAAAAGCTACGGTTAGCTTTGGGCAGGGTAGAGGACCAGTCATTACGAGCGGTCACATTGAGATAGAGCGTGCGTTTATAATCAAGGCGCAGATCACCAAAAAGACCTACGATACGCTGCTCGCTGCCCCCACGGTCTGAGAAAAAATTGGTCGCCTGGTCATAGGCCATCATATCCGTTTGATCAAGACCCTCGGCGCGGCGGGTGAGCCTACGCGTTTTGATTTCGGAAACCTGGTTCCCTACAAGCAGGCTTCCGGTTATATCTTCAGTAAGCTCTTTGTCGAAATTGGCAAAAAGATTGGAGGTAAGTTCATTATAATTTAATCCTTCACGAACGATAAAGCCCTGTACAGCGGACCCCGGATCAATATCTGGTGGTACAAATCTAAGGCGGTCGTCGTGGTAATTATCAATTCCCAATTGATAGGAAACATTGAACCAATCTGTGAATTTATAGTCAAGCTTAGTGTTTGCCAATAAGCGGTTTACCTTACTGTCCAAATAACTCACTTCTGCGAAATACCTTGGGTTGTCAACCACACCGGCCGTATAGTTTTTTTCACCACCACCAGGAAGCAAATAATCATTAACGTCAAAAGTAGGCGTCCAATAAGAAAGTGAACTCATGATCGATTTATCCCCCCCATTGGGCAGCCTGCCCTCTGAGACAATATATGAAATTGAAGGTTGCACCGTAAACTTAGGTGTGACGTCCACCGATCCCGAAAGTTTTAAGGATGTTCTGTTAAAAAAGGTATTCGGTACGATCCCTTCATCATCAGATCTGCCGATTGCTGCGAAATAGGTGTAATTTTTTCCGCCACTGCTCAAGTTGAGATTGGTCGCTTGCGTATATCCTTTCCGAAAGAAATCCCTGAAATTATCATAACTCCGCTCGCCAGGGGCGTACTCTGGCCCCAAGGAATAAAATCCGAATGTGTTGCCATCAGAATAATCGAAACCGGTAGGAGCATTATTATTGGGTGTTGAGATAATTGCGCCGCTGTAACCCTCACGCCATTTGCGCTGTGTATCCGGTGATTTGTTAACCTCTTTATAGCCCAAAGTCGTTTTCAGATCAAATTTAAGTTCACCAGAAGTCCCTTTCTTAGTAGTGATCAGTACAACACCATTGGCCGCCCGAAGGCCGTAGAGCGCGGTCGCCGCTGGTCCTTTAAGAATGGATACGCTCTCAATATTTTGAGGGTCGATGTCAGCACCACGGTTGGTAAATGAGAACTGTTCTGAGGAGGAGGGTGCATTAGAGCCTGTGCTGGGAAGTACATTCCCTGTAGTTGAATTATTGCTTATGGGGATACCATCAACAACAAAGAGCGGTTGGTTATTGGCGCCGGGGTTGAGGGAGGTGATCCCGCGGATTATGATACTTGACCCTGCACCCGCCGCGCCACTGGTAGCACTGATATTTACGCCAGCAACCTTGCCCTGCAGGCCGCCCAAAACATCCTGGCTGCCATTGCGCGTTAGCGATTCATTATCTACCTCCTGAATGGAATAACCTACAGCTCGTTTTTCCTTTTTGATGCCCAATGCGGTTACTACAACCTCATTGAGCTGTTCGGTATCTGTAGTAAGCGTGATATTGATCACGCTTTCAGTGCCTACGGTCACCGTTTTAGTCTGCATCCCTACATAGGAAAATTGAAGTTTGTCACCACTCTCAGCCTGGATGGAATAGTTACCGTCAAAATCTGTAACAGTTCCTGTGTTTGTGTTGGAGAGGATGACCGAGACTCCGGGGAAGGGCGTTCCCGAATTATCAGTTACTTTTCCCGTGATGGTCTGTGCTTGCCCAATGCCACAAAAGAGCAGCATCAGCAATGCGAAGTAAAGTCTATTCATGTTGGGTTTTATAAATTGGTAAACGAATTTGGTCAAAAAAATAGTGAGAAAAAAATAAAATCACACTTTTTGACCAGCTTTTAGAACAGGTGCGGAAAGAATCGCGGGAATTTCTCAAATAATCATTAAAATGATGAAATTTTGAAAATTCTCTAAACAAAAAATTACAAGTTCATTTTTAACGATTGCACATCATGAATTCATGAGACAAAAAGGCATTAAAAAACCCATGAAGCAAATTCTGGGTTTTGAAAAGAAAATGAGATGACTTAGATTATTCTTCCAAATTTTCTTTCATACTGTGGTAAACATTCTGCACATCATCATCCTCCTCGATCATTTCGAGCAGTTTTTCCACATCTTCAGCTTCTTCTGGAGAGAGCTGCTTAGTACTTTGAGGTATACGCTCAAAACCTGAGGAAAGTATTTCCATATGTTTTTCCTCAAGAACGCTCTGTATGGCCCCAAAACTTTCAAAAGGCGCATAAATATGTACACCGTCCTCATCCTCAAAAACCTCTTCGGCACCATAATCTATGAACTCAAGTTCAAGCTCTTCGGGGTCAATTCCCTCTGCAGGGATACGGAAGTTACAGGTGTGGTCAAACATAAATTCCACTGATCCGGACACCCCAAGGTTACCATCAAATTTGTTGAAATACGAGCGAATATTGGCTACCGTACGGTTATTATTGTCAGATGCTGTTTCAATAAGAATGGCGATCCCGTGCGGCGCGTATCCTTCAAAAAGTACCTCTTTATAATCGCCCAGATTTTTGTCGCTGGCCCGCTTAATGGCCCGTTCAATATTATCCTTGGGCATGTTTACCGCTTTTGCATTTTGAATCACGGCACGCAGGCGGGAATTAGTATCTGGGTCGGGGCCACCTTCTTTGACCGCCATAACAATATCTTTGCCCAATCGGGTAAACGCTTTGGCCATTGCGCTCCAGCGTTTCATTTTGCGTGCTTTCCTAAACTCAAATGCTCTTCCCATAAATACTATTTTAGGTGCAAATTTAGTAAAAAGCGATGTTTGACTAAATTGTTTTTCTTAACAGCAGAAAGAAGTTGGATTTTGTGCCCCAGAATTCCATTCTCAACAAAATGTGATTTGGGTATTCCGCTTTCGCGAAAGCGGAAGAACTTTTATATAATTAAGCTGGAAATTACGGGATAAACGGCCGTTTTCACACCATAAATGCAATCTTTTTACCGGCAATTCCGAAGATAAAAAATCAGTTGGCAGGACAGGAAAACTTTGAAAAAACCTCTAAAAATCAAGCAAAAAACAGGTGTATTCAGCAATTAACTTGAAGTTTGGCCAGATAATTATTGATCCTCAATCTCAAGACTTAAAATCAATTTTCACCCCCGATGATCTCCTCGATCGCATGGGCCAATTTAAAATCTTTTTCGGTTACGCCATCAGCATCGTGGGTTGAAAGGGAAATATTGAGTTGGTTATATGTATTTGTCCATTCTGGGTGGTGATTTTGGCTTTCAATCTCAAAGGCGATACGCGTCATGGTTGCGAAAGCTTCCTTAAAATTGGCAAACTCAAGCGAGGTGTGAATCGCGTTATCGGCATAATCCCACCCATCCAGTTTCTCAATGCGCTCGTCTATCGTATTTTGATCTAATTTGGTCATGATGTCATTTTTAAAATTTAAATATAACCGCTCTGGAATGGGATGCAAATTATTTATGTGAAGATTAACGGAATGCATTCATGAGCTACCATTTTAGGCCAATCATTTATAAATACATTTTTTCAATAGTGGCGCTTCCGTGAAAGCGAAGTCGATAAAACCGAATAGGGAACATTTTTAAAAGGCCGCTAATCCCTTTAGTGGCTGTGAAGATACCCTTACCTTTGCCAAAATTGAAAAAATGGACAATCCCGAAATAAGAAACCTACACCCCAAAAACCTCTGGAACAAATTTGCCGATCTCAATGCGGTTCCCCGCCCTTCAAAACATGAAGAGCGCGTTATTGAATTTATGAAGCAATTTGGTGAACGCCTTGATCTTGAGACTATGGTAGATGCTGTGGGCAATGTCATCATTAGGAAACCTGCCACCCAAGGTATGGAAAATCGCAAACCCGTTGTACTACAATCCCACCTTGATATGGTACATCAGAAAAATAAGGATACCGATTTTGATTTTGCTACAGAGGGTATTCAGATGAAAATCGACGGAGATTGGGTTAAGGCTAGGGGAACGACTTTGGGCGCTGATAATGGTTTGGGTGTCGCGACAATAATGGCCATTTTAGAGAGTGATGATATTCCCCATCCAGATCTTGAGGCTCTTTTTACCATTGATGAAGAAACGGGTATGACCGGGGCTATGGGTCTTAAAGGCGGCGTGCTACAAGGCGAAATTTTGCTAAATCTTGATACCGAAGAGGATGACGAGATCGGTGTGGGATGTGCCGGGGGTGTTGATATTACCGCTACGCGAGATTATAAGGAAGAAAATGTAAACCAAGACAAAACTGCTTTTGAGATTAACATACGGGGTCTGCAGGGTGGTCATTCTGGGATGGATATAGATAAAGGACTTGCTAATGCGAACAAGCTTATGAATCGTCTCCTACTGGACGGTTTTGAAAATTATGGCCTTCGTATAGCTAAAATTGATGGGGGCGGCCTGCGCAATGCCATCCCGCGAGAAAGCAGCGCAGTTATAGTTGTCGATGCTCTTATGAAAGAGGGTTTTTTGCTTGACACGCAGGATATCATTAAAACCATAAAAGCCGAGTACAAAGCGCTGGAACCTAACCTAGAAATTGTTGTAGAGCCTACAAAGACCCCTGAAAAAGTAATGGAACATGCAGCACAACAGGATTTTACTAAAGCCATACAGGCCGTTTATAACGGTGTCTACCGCATGAGCGAGGATATGAAAGGAATGGTTGAGACGTCAAACAATCTTGCACGTGTTCTAGTAAACCAAGGAAAAGTAGAAGTGCTCTGCCTAACCCGTTCTGCAGTGGAATCGTCAAGGACAGATCTCGCCAATACAGTGCGGTCAGCTTTTGAACTTATGGGCTGTACCATAAAACTTTCTGGCCAGTACCCGGGATGGCGACCAAATTTAGAAAGTGCAATCCTTAAAGTGCTCACCGCAAAATATAAGAAGCTCAATGGAACTGACCCGGATGTGACTGCTGGCCACGGCGGCCTGGAATGTGGTATTCTAGGTAAAAATTATCCCATGATGGATATGATCTCTTTTGGCCCCACCATTAAAGGGGCACACTCTCCAGATGAGCGTGCCAACATTCCCTCGGTACAGAAATTTTGGGATTTTACGCTAGGGGTTTTGAAGGATATACCGGAGAAAATGGGGTAAAAATTGGAGTTAACAAGGATTTAAAACGATATTTTTTTCCACGCTATATGTTTAAAAGAGGGTCTAGCTTCTGATATAAACAGTGGATAATAATCAACGGGCCTCAAAAAAGATAATTTTGGTATGACTCCTAAACCTATAACAGTTGATTTGGATTCTTAATTAAAAATTCCTCCAATACTTTTTACAGCCTGTTTAACAACGTTAAATGCTGATATAAAGGAATCCTTAGACGGGGCTGTGGCGAAGGTTGCAATGGCCGCTGCTGCTGCAAGAATTTGAGTGATGCCGCTGAAAATACCTTCCGCGGACATCAATTTTTCCGAAACTTCGTTGAGTTGATCCGTGGCCTCTTCAATCTGTGTAAGATACTGCCCCATATCATCGATGATCTGGTTTGAGGAGTCTATCAGTATTTTAGACGCATAGTTCATTAAGGGCAGGTAATAATTGTCCAGAATCTGCTTATACTGCGCGTAGGAGATCTGTTGTTCAGCGCGTAAAGTTTTGGCTTGTAAAAAGATACGCGTGGCCATCTGGTCAAAGGCGTTTGAGATCGCGATGGATTTTTTTACTATTTCGTCGGTTTCCATAAAAAAGCAGATTGATGGGTTAATTCTATTCACATAATTGATATACCAACTATATATTAAAGAATGTAGGGAAAAGGATTAATAAGAAATGAGCGTGCTTATTTTTTCAAAAAATGACTACTCAGCTTTTTTTTAAGGTGGTACTATGCACTTCAATTTCTTAGTGCATATTTTAACATTCCATCCCGCCGTTATTCTTTGACGGGCATCAGGTCATTCATGCCCATATAAATCGACTTTAGATTCTCAAAAATCAGTTTAGCCACAGCGGCATCATCGCCAGTGCCTATTTTCTCATAGTTTTTGGCCATGATCTCATGCGCATCACCTACTGCTTTGAGCCGATCTATCAAAGGAATGATCAGTGCTTGATCCTGCATGAGGCGGTTGAGCAGCAATTGTACGCTCACGTTGTCCAGCCGGTTCCTCTTCACATAGCCCACGCTTTCTTCAGTATCATTAAGCACTTCGCGCCGGTCTGCATCGTTTTCTGGATCGAGGCCCATATAATCTTCAACTTTTTTGATGATTGTAGCATAAAATTGCTTTCGGAGCTGAAGATCGGCGGTAAGGCTATTGATTATTTTCTGAAAAGCATCATTATTGCCCTGAATTACAGTTTTTAGCGTGCTTCGTTTGATTCCATTATTAATAAGCGAGTAGGTTGAATTTGCGATTTGTGTACTGCCCTGCATCTGGGCGTCGCTAATGCTAAGCCATCCTGCGGCATCGGCGTTCCCCAGCAAAAGGCCGATCTTATCGCCACTGCTGAAGTCTGTGCTCGTCACAAACTCTTCAAGAGCAAGGCCATAACTTGCCAGAAGGTTAAGTGCCTTGAGCCGTGTGGTGTCCCGATCTTTGTATGAGTCGCAATAGCTACTGCCGGTCTCGCTGAACGCGAAATCAATATCGCAGGGTTTTGTATTATAAACCGTAGAATAATCTGTGAGCGATTGCGCCAAAATCCCAGTATCCCTAACCGAATCATAAGAACCGCAGGATATCAAACTACAGCACAAAAATGCAGTTATTAAAGGAAGGTATTTTATTTTCATAAGATTGAATAAATGGCTGATATAAAAATAATTGTTAAATTGGAAATAACAAGATTATGCTTCCTTTTTTTTAGATCCACATTCCTTAAAGCTGTTTCTGCGCCTGCGCCTTTTTCGCTTTAAGCGGAAGGATTGCTCACGCCTATTAAAGGGTATACCCAATTAGCAACCGTTTTATGATTTTTCCGCTCGCCCCGAAATAAGTTTATCTTTGCCGAAAAACAAGGATAATGGCATTGGGTTTCGAGGATTTTAAGATATCAAAGCAGTTACACTACGCGATCGATGATCTGGGCTTTAAAGAGCCTACGCCCATCCAGGAAGCGGCATTTCCCGTCATCAGGTCGGGCAGGGATGTAGTAGGTATCGCCCAGACGGGTACAGGAAAGACCTTTGCCTATATGCTGCCCATTCTTGAAGATCTTAAATTTTCGAAACAGATCAATCCCCGAGTGCTTATCCTGCTCCCCACGCGCGAACTGGTCATCCAGGTGACAGAGCGTATCGCTGAATTTGCAAAATACCTCAGTATTCGGCATACCGGCGTCTATGGTGGCGTAAATATTAATCGCCATCGGGAGGCAGTGTCTCAGGGTCTGGATATTCTTGTGGGTACTCCCGGCCGGCTCAATGATCTTATCCTAAGCCGTAATGTGCAGTTGAAAGCTATTAAAAAGCTTGTGATAGACGAGGTTGACGTAATGCTCGACCTTGGCTTTAGGTACCAGCTGACGAATATCCTAGATTTATTGCCCAAAAGAAGGCAGAACATTCTCTTTTCTGCTACCATGACCGAAGAGGTAGATACACTTATCGATGATTTTTTTACCGCGCCTGAGCGTATCACGATTGCAGAAAGCGGTACACCGCTTGATACTATTACTCAACGAGCGTATGCCGTTCCCAACTTTTACACAAAGGCCAATCTATTGATCGAACTCTTTAAAGATGAGAAAACCTTTCATAAGGTTTTGGTTTTTATGGGCAACAAAAAAATGGTGGAACGTTTACATGCCTACATCAAGAATGCGGTAAGAAATCTTGACGTCATTCATTCTAATAAGACGCAGAATTACCGTATTCAGGCGATTAAATATTTTGGTGAGGGGAAAACACAGGTACTCCTTTCCACAGATGTAATGGCACGTGGTATAGATCTGCAGGATGTGAGTCATGTAATCAGTTTTGACGTGCCCAAATACCCAGAAAACTATATGCACCGTATAGGCCGAACGGGAAGGGCAGAGCGTAAAGGAGAGGCTTTACTTCTTTATACCCCGGAAGAGCTGGAGGCCAAAAAGCGTATAGAGGCGCTCATGGACCAGGAAATAAAAGATGTTGAACTCCCAACGGAAATTGAAATTTCTGATCGTTTAACCCCCGATGAAAGGCCAGAACAGGTAGAAATCAACAGACCTGCTAAAACCGGTCGCGCGGGGAAAGGTTTTCATGAAAAGAAGGAAAAGAATAAAAAAACAAATCAAGGAGGCTCCTACAGAAGAGAACTGGCAAAAAAATACAAAAAACCCAAAACCCGTGGTGATAAAAACTACAACCGCAGGAATAAAAAATAAGTATTCCCATCTTCAAAACGGCCGAGCGTAATTCGAAAATCTATTCCAGGCCAACCTTATTTTTCAATAATCTACTCTTATTAATGTGCATTTCATCGATTTTTTATCCGTGGCTATAATTCGATCTTTCATTGTTATAATTATTTGATATTCAGTATTATAAAATGAATATTCTGATCAACTTCAATACTATTAGAAGATCCGTTAAAAATGACCGATGAACGATTTATAATCACAAATTATTATAAAATTAGGACTATAAACCAATTTCAGTGTATTTCATCGATTATCATATAAAATTGAATAATTTCTAAACAGTTGATATTTAATTGATTACACATTGTTGGTAAAATTTTACCTTATAACATTTGGTTTGTAAGAATTAAACTACCATCTTCGCATAGTCGGATGTTAAATAACCGGCAAACGACAGATTATAAGCATAAACCTCAAAATCATAAATTATGAACACAGTCTTTGTTTCCGGAATTCTTAGAACCCAGGCCCAGATCGAAATGAATGGTAAAGATTATCTACTGACTTTCGATATGATGAACCATGACCAGTCTATAGATTCGAAAGGTACTATTAAACAAATCCTGACCCCATGGGCGGTCTCTTTACGCTTTGATAAAAAGCCCACGCAATTGCTTAACCGTTTGGCCAAAGGCATAAAAGTGATGGTTAAGGGAGCGGCCAAAATCAATTATAAAGAAGTAGGCCAGCAGATTAAATTGGAATGCGAACTGGCTGGACAGCAATTGGAAATTTTCGAAGGACAAGCTGCGATAGAAAATCAGTATACGTCCTCAAAAGAACAAGACTGGACGGAACACGCAGCTATCGCCAGTTGATTATAAAACACTGAAAAAGCTATAATATCACCTAAAAGACGCAAAATATTGCGTCTTTTTTCTTTTTTATAATTCTTGTTCAGCACTCCCTTATTTTTTAAACAAGTCTAAAGTGCCGTGGTTTAAGGCGCTTATCACATGATCTCAAAGCCAGCGGTAACGCAATACTGCTTTTGCGACCATTTTACTAAGGATCAATCATAAGAACTGCCGGTATCTAGGTCTAAATATATTTTGTAGCGGTGTTTTCCGTATCCTGAATACAGATAATCGTATGATGGTGCCGCTAATTTTCGCTTTGAGAAAAAAAGATAAATCAAAATACATAATTTGCGATACTTTAATTTTTTATCTAAAATTCTTTAAAGTAGTACATAAAAATAAGTAAATCTGCTAGCAATTTTTTGATGTACAAAAAGGCAGTTGCAATAAATGGATAAAAAGAGTTATAACATAACAATTATTGGAGCTGGTATCAGCGGGCTCATCGCTGCACAAGTTTTAGAAAACCATGGTTTTGCATCCACTGTTTACGAAGCCGAGGATCATGTGGGCGGTAGGATCAAGACCGCTGTCATTGATGGGTATCAACTGGACAGGGGTTTTCAGGTATTGCTGGAGGCGTATCCCAAAGCTCAGGAATATCTGGATTTTGAAGCCCTAAACCTACAACATTTAATACCCGGAGCCATTATTTTTAAAAACGGCAAAAAGCAGTCTCTGGGTGATCCCCGGCGCGACCTCTCCCTTCTCTGGCCTACATTGACTGCCGGCATCGTTAGTTTGGGTGATAAGCTTAAGGTGCTAAAACTTTATCAGAGCCTGAAGAAAAAATCGCTAGAGGAGATTTTTGGGGAAGAAGAAACCACAACACTGGATTATCTGGAACGGTATGGATTTTCACAAGGGATGATCAATGATTTTTTTAGACCTTTTTTCAGTGGTATTTTTTTAGAGCCAAATCTTGCCACGTCAAGCCGTATGTTTGAGTTTACCTATAAACTTTTTGGCAATGCTCCTGCTTCGATCCCTAAGGTCGGCATTTGCGCCATCCCACAGCAGTTGCAATCCAAGCTTAAAAAAACAAAGTTTGTATTTAATACAAAGATAAAGTCAGTAGGGGATGGGGAGCTTATTTTGGAATCTGGGGAGCGGGTAAAAACGCATTTTTCTATAATTGCGACAGAGGCGGCTGACTTGGTAAAAAACTTGAATAATCAATCTATAAAATGGAAATCCTGTGGGACTTTCTATTTTTTGGCTCGGGGCCGAAATATAAATAAACCCATCATTGGCCTGATTGCAGATAAAACTGCGCTTATCAATAATATATTTTACCACACTTCTGTGGAAATGGCACAGCGCGAACAAAAGGAGCTTCTTTCGGTCACCGTTGTTAAAGACCATAATTTGACCCAAAAGGAACTTCTAAGACGCGTTATAGAAGATCTGGAAAACTTTTGCGGTATTAAAAACCTTGAATTTCTTAAAAGCTATAAAATCCAAAAAGCATTGCCCGATCTTAAAAACCTACATTACGAGCTTGCTCCGTCAGAAACGCAACTTACCAATACCATATTTCTCGCTGGTGACCAACTGCTCAACGGTTCTCTTAACGCTGCCATTATAGCGGGAGAGCGGGCGGCCCTGGGCATTATCCAAAAAATGGATGAAAGTATTGTACTATAAAATTTAGAAAAACGTCTAATTATCTCTTAAAACCTATGGAAAACCAACCCAATAATCCCCTGCACGGTAAAAAACTTTCAGATATTTTAGAGTTTCTAGTGAAGCACTACGGTTTTGAAGAACTCGGTGAATGCATCAATATACGCTGCTTTACTCATGACCCATCCATAAAATCCAGCCTCAAATTTCTTCGAAAGAATGAATGGGCGCGTCAAAAGGTTGAACGGCTTTACCTCGCAACTATTTAGGTTTTGCCAATCTAAGAAGTTGTATTCTAACCGAGCATTGATGTATTTTATGTTGACCAGCCATATGCCAGATCAGTCGTACCTTTGCATGATGAGTATAAAAGTTCAAATTGTGGTTTTGCCTCAGGACATTGATAATCGTGGTCTTTTACTGGAAAAGGCGCTAAAGAAAGCACGTTTTCGCGAAAGCGAAATCCGGGAATGGCGCATCCGTAAACGCTCTATTGATGCGCGTAACCGTCCCGTAAAACTACAAGTACAAGTCGAACTTTGGAAACATGGAGAAGAGCGCCAGCAAAATACCCCCTTTACAGCACAAAAAAGTAATCCCGATCGTCAGCTTGCGATCATTGGTGCAGGTCCCGCAGGACTTTTTGCAGGGCTAAAGGCCATTGAAGCAGGGTTGAAGCCCGTTATTTTTGAACGAGGAAAAGACGTGCGCGCCCGGCGGAGAGACCTTGCCAAAATCAATCGGGAGCAGACCGTTGACCCAGAATCCAATTACTGTTTTGGCGAGGGCGGTGCCGGTACTTATTCTGATGGTAAGCTTTACACGCGCTCTAAAAAAAAGGGCAATGTGCTCAAGGTGCTGGAGTGGTTTGTACATTTTGGCGCAGACCCTGATATTCTTGTCAATTCCCATCCGCATATAGGTACCAATAAACTTCCCGCAATTATTGCCGCCATGCGCGAGGCAATAATAACCCAGGGCGGTGAGGTCCATTTTAATTCAAAACTTACCAATCTTCAGATTCGAGATAGCGCCATACAGTCTATTGAGATTAATAATGAGCAAAGGCTAGATTTTGAGCATGTTATTTTAGCAACAGGGCATTCTGCACGCGATATTTTTTACCTACTGCACAAAAAAGGCATCAAAATCGAAGCTAAAGCTTTTGCCCTCGGTGTGCGCGCAGAGCATCCTCAAGAGCTTATCAATACGATTCAATATCATGGTGAGTATGACAACCCATACCTTCCTCCTGCGGCCTACAGTCTAGTGGAGCAAATCAATGGAATAGGGGTTTATTCCTTCTGTATGTGCCCTGGTGGCATAATCGCACCCTGTGCAACGGCGCGCGATGAAGTGGTGACTAACGGCTGGAGCCCCAGCAGGCGCAACAACCCGTATGCAAACAGCGGTATCGTAGTGAGTATTACCCCGGAAAACCTTCCTGATTTTAAGGAAAATGACCCTTTTACCTGCCTTAATTTTCAGAAATCCATTGAACAATCGTGTTGGGAGACCGCAGGGAAAACACAACGTGTTCCGGCGCAGCGGATGCTGGATTTTGTAAACGGAAAAAAATCGACTGATTTGCCAAAAACATCCTATCAGCCAGGTATTGTATCGGTGGATCTGAATGAGGTATTTCCACCATTTATTGCAGACCGTTTAAAAAAAGGATTTGTTGCTTTCGGTAAAAAAATGAAGGGCTACTTGACGAACGAAGCCGTACTTCATGCCCCGGAGAGTAGAACATCTTCACCAATATCTATTCCGCGTGACACGAAAACCTATGAACATTTAGAGATAAAGGGAATATATCCCTGTGGAGAGGGAGCCGGCCATGCAGGCGGGATTATGTCTGCAGCTATCGATGGGATCAATTGTGTAGATGCCATTTTGGTTAAGAATAACTGGAAAAAGGAGGATTAAAATTGTGAAGTCTGAGGCGATCTTTCATCTCAATGTATCCAAAGCAATTAGATATTTTAAAATAACGGGCTCGTGTAATTATAAATCAATTGTCATCTCTTTTTTTTTAGTTCAATAGGAGATATTTTATACTTCGTTTTAAATATTCTTGAGAAATAACTGCGGCTCGACAATCCAATCTCGAGCACCACTTCGCCAATGCTCATTTCGGTTTCGCTCAGTAAGCGAAAAGCGGTTTCCAGCCTTTTATTGGTTATATATTCATTTACAGTACAATTGTGGATAAGCTTAAACCCCTCTTGTAATTTTGATGCGGAGAGCCCAACTTTTTTAGCGATAGCTTCAACGCTGGGTAGCTCAATCAGGTTTTGGTTGATATGGCCCACTGCCACATGCAGCGCGCTTAGTTCAGACTTCCTTAGGATTTTTGCTTCCCCGTCACCCCTCAGATCATCTTCATATTGTAGAAGCATGTAGGAAAGCATCTCCAGCGCCTTAGCTCCAATAAAATTAGTTCTTATAAAATCCTCTAGCGCAAAATCCCGTATTTCCTGTATAATCTGTGCAAGTTTTAGACTGAACTGGCCTTTATGAAATATGGTACGCGTAGCGTGCGTGTCAAAAAAAAGCTCATAAAAAGTACTGTTCATATCATGCGCCTCCAGAGATAATTGTGATACGAATGCAGCCCTATCTATTTGTAGTATTGTAGAGCTTACGTCTTCTCCTTTTGGAAAAATAAGCGTATGCCCATGTGGATATTTGCTGGCCACGATAACGCTTTGGAACTGCTCGATGAGATGATCAATATTCTCATCGTTAAATCGGTGCGTAATCCCGTTTTTTAGCGAATAGATAAATTTAAGTGGATGTACCTGATGTGCCTGATAACTAAAGTGTATTTCCTCTTTAAAATTTGCATCTATATAAAGAAGTGCCACACCATTTGGGTAGTGGATCCCGCTGATTATCCCAGATCCAAAATTCTCTGGAATATTAAGAAAATACTCACCATATGCCTCGCGATACTCCTGCTGAAATACTTTACCCAATTTAAGAAAAAAGTCATGAAGATTTAAACTTTTAAATGCTATATCCATCCTATTTGTATAATTGTGATTTTTGAAAGCGGGAATGAGACACTTTTGATAAACCATCAAATAGGTTGGTCTCTTAAAAGTAATCTAATATATCTTAATCTAAATAAATCAGACCGCCCGAATGGCCCAATCTCCATATCGCGATAAATATACAATTTTTTAAAAAGTAGGCTTATTTAAGGCTAAATTTACTGAATGGTCAACAGATTTGCCATAATGGAAATACAAATACTATTAAGGTAAAAAAAGCCTCTAAAATTTGAGCACATCGTGTAGATTAGCACCATCTGAAAGTATAATAATATTTCTTTTTAATTGACCGCAGTTGACCGATGATTCTTAAATTGCACAATCTTTCTGCAAACATATCATAAGGAAAAAGGATTCAAATCTTTAGTTCCAAAATGGCAATAAGTGTGACCGTCTATGCACAGCAATCAATCAGTTCTGATTTTTGGAATCTGAGGTGATTTCGACAACATTATAGAATTTTTTTACCCAATAAAATGAAAACATTTACCACATTTTTTCTTTTTGCTTTTATGGCGCAATTTAGCCACGCACAAAGAAAGTTACCCAGCAATTCTATTGATCGTAAAGGGGATTTTTACTTTTATTGGGGGTGGAATGGGGCTGTTTTCAGCAATTCTGATATCAGGTTTGAAGGAGATGATTACGATTTCACTTTAAGTGATGTGAAGGCCACAGATCATCAGACGCGTTTTGATCCCAAAACCTACTTTAACATTACGAAAATGACCCTTCCTCAATATAACTTTAGAATGGGTTATTTTATCAATGCTAAATACAATATTTCTTTTGGGATTGATCATATGAAATATGTTGTTGAGCAGGGTCAGCAGGTCAAGATTTCGGGGGATATTCAACATTCGGGAACGGTATATGACGGCAACTATATGAATGATAATATAATCATTCAGCCTGGATTTCTGGAATATGAGCATACTGATGGCCTCAATTACATCAATGTGGGGCTGCGCAGGATGGATGTGCTTTATGAATATCACAACCTGAGGATAAACCACATTGAGGGTTTAGAAGCCGGTATCCTGCTACCTAAAACAAATGCGACCTTATTGGGCAATGCCCGTCACGATGAATTTCACCTTTCAGGCTTTGGCGTTGATGCTATCATGGGTCTCAATTTTGAATTTTATGATCATTTTTTCATTCAGACGGAGGCTAAAGGCGGATATATCGATCTGCCCGATGTCAGGACAACCCGCTATGAAAGTGATACGGCCAGGCAGGATTTCTTTTTTGCCCAGCTAAATCTCGTTTTCGGTGCGAGCTTCACGATTTTTGGTGGAAATTGATAAGCAAGAAATTCTGAACTGAGACTGTGCTTGAATTAAAGCTTATATTCTCAAATGGATTAGGCTTTAGTAAAAATATATTTAAAGATCTACAAGTAGGTGATTTAAAAAAGGCTGATATCCCATAAGCATCGCCGCGCGATCGATTTACAACCTTAAAAACAAAAACTTCTAGATCGATGAAAATTCTTTTCGCTACCGTATCTGTGCTATTCTTTTTTTTGTTCCCAACCTTGAATTTAAATGCACAGCAGGGGGGTAAAGCGCTTTTTGATACTGATTGGCAATTTCATAAAGGGGATATGCAACTTCAGCAGGCCATCGCGCGTGACTCATCTTGGCGCAAAGTAACACTTCCTCACGACTGGAGTATTGAGGGGCCTTTTAACGGTAAATGGGCCAGCGGCACCGGTTTTTTGCCCGGAGGGATTGGCTGGTACCGGAAGCAGTTTGATGTGAGTAACTGGAGTAAGGAACTGCACTATTTTATCTATTTTGATGGGATATATAAAAATAGTGAAGTCTGGGTAAATGGTCATTTTTTGGGGAAGCGGCCCAATGGGTTTATACCCATTCAATATGATCTCACCCCTTATCTTAAACCTGCACACAATATCCTGGCAGTGCGCGTGGATCATTCTGATTTTGCAGATTCCCGATTTTATACCGGTTCCGGAATTTACAGAGACGTGTATTTAATCACTAAAAATGAGCAATATTTTGAGAAGTGGGGTATATTTTTTGAGACATCCAAAATCACAGAAAGTCAAGCCGATACTCACGTATCCATAGCTTATAAAAATGCATCTTCCGAAAGGCAAAATCTGCAAATAAATACAGTCATAAAAGATCAGAATGGTGCGATAGTTTCCAAAATCGCTCAAAACGTACAAATATCGCCAGATACGACTGGTAATCTGAAAATAGATCTGAATATTGACAAGCCCCATTTGTGGTCTATAAATGATCCATATCTTTATGATCTTGAGATAAGTATGTTATCTAAGGGTAAAGAAATAGATAGCTGGCACGATAAAGTAGGGGTCAGGAATTTTAAATTCACGGCTGATGAAGGATTCTTCCTAAATGGAAAGAATTTGCTTCTTAAGGGAGTCTGTATTCACCAGGATGCCGGTGCACTTGGCGCCGCGGTTCCCGAAGAGGTCTGGCGAAGTCGTCTAAGAACCTTAAAAGACTTGGGCTGTAATGCGATACGCATGAGTCATTATCCCCATCAGGATTACCTTTACGATCTGTGTGATGAAATGGGATTTCTGGTTCAGGATGAGGCTTTTGATGAGTGGGAGGTTGGTAAGAATAAATGGATAGAGGGGTGGAATGTGGGTAAGCCCGGCAATGATGGCTATCATAGCGTATTTAAAGAATGGGGCCAAAAAGATCTACAGGATATGATCCTGCGCAATAGAAACCATCCCGCAATTATTATGTGGAGCATAGGCAATGAAATAGATTATCCCAATGATCCTTATTCGGCCCCGGTATTGGATGAGGGGAAAAATCCACAGATTTATGGTACAGGCTATATACCCAACAATCCACCCGCTTCTAGGCTGGGTGAGATAGCAAAACATTTAGTCGCTGCCGCAAAAATGATCGATACTACACGGCCCATTACTGCAGCACTAGCCGGGGTTACGATGTCAAATCATACCGCATATCCATCGGCGCTGGATATCGTGGGCTATAATTATCAGGAGTATCGCTATGCCGCTGATCATAAAGCTTTTCCGCACCGCATTATTTACGGAAGCGAAAATGGTGATGCTCTTGAAGCATGGAAAGCGGTGGAAAACAACAAATTTATATCTTCTCAGTTTTTGTGGACAGCCTTTGATTTTATAGGAGAGGCCAGAACATGGCCCAACAGAAGCAGTGGTGCCGGTATAATTGATCTTGCAGGCTATCCAAAACCAGATTTTTATTTTAGGAAGAGTCTTTGGAACAAAGAACCCATGGTTTATCTCGGCATTACAGATAGTACTAAACATGTTTTACAGCGCCGGAATATTTCTGAAACCTGGAACGGGGAAGAGGGCGAGCAAAAATACGTGACATGCTATGCAAATACCGATGAAGTAGAACTTTTTCTCAATGGAAAATCTCTGGGAAGACAAAAGGCAACCTACACGGAAGATAAAATGATTTCCTGGCAGGTAAATTATGAGCCCGGCAAACTTTTGGTCAAAGGGTACAACAATGGTAAAGAAGTTACGCAATACGCGCTTCAAACAGCCGGCCCGTTAGATCATATGGAAGTAAAAACGAATACGTTTACCTGTAATGACCCTTCTGATGATATGGTTATTTTAGAAATTCAATTGGTTGATAAAAATGGAGTACCGATTACAGACCAAGATCAAGAAGTTATAATAAGTCTGAATGCATCGGCAAAATTGTTAGGCCTCGAAAGCGGGGACCTTTCTAGTCATGAAAGTTATCAGTCCCATAAACGAAAAACTTCTAAAGGCAAATTAAAAGGTTATATACAAATCCTACACGATACCCGCGACGCCACCGTAGAGCTATCTATTAAATCAAAAAATCTTCCTAACAAAAGAATGCAATTAAACTGTAGGATTAACAATTAGCCAGATTGGGATCATTTTTATGGTTCCAGAACATTAAAAACCTGTATTTTGCCCTCAATAAAAAGTATGCAGTAGGCTAATGCTCTTATATATACCAGTACGCTGATCTATTTTAGCCGCTTTCTTATTCCTGGAATAAATCTGAAATACGGCCAGAAGTCTCTTTAGAATTCAAGGTTTACCTATTTTAAATTCATTCTGTAGTAAAACTCCATAAATCGCCAATGCTTTTAGAACTGCTATCAGAGCTAGTGACACGCCAGTAATAAGTAGTTACTGCCTTCAGGCTTACCTCATAACTATTGATTGTCAGGTTATCCTCAGTTAGTGGAGGATCTTTTCTTTTCCAAAAAAAAGTTCATAGCGCATTGGGTCATTATCCACATCGCTTGTTTCCCATTTCAAAACCACCTGATCACCATTAATCTTAGAGCCATCATATGGATTTGAGGGCTTTGCCTTAAATGGCACATGGTTGTCGCTCGCACTACCTTCTACGTAAAAAGCCTGAGATTCTGTAAATGCACTGACGTTATTCATGTCATCTTGAGCGATTACCCGCCAATAGTAGGCTTAATTTTTGATAAGGATAGAGAAAGGGAAGTTGTTTTTAAATTGTGGCTTTCTACGATAGTATTAAAAGATCGATCTTTAGCGATCTCTATAGAATAATAACAGGATCATCATCGGGATCATCTACTTTATTCCAACTAAAAGTTATATCCGGTGCCAGACATAATAAATTGTCAGTAGGATAAATCAGATTTGGGCTAGGACCTTTGTTTTTACTGCCAGGATCGGGTTTTGGTACTTCGCTTTCCTTTTTGGAACATGAGAGCAGGCAGGATAATAGAAACAAGAGGACTACTGTTCTCATCGTTTTAATATTTTAAAAGTTTTAGGGGTTTCATTGCCTACTTTTACAAAGTATATACCACTTGCAAAGCATGAATGTTCATAGATATCTTACCATTAATGGGCGTGGTATGTGTATGCATAACAACTTTTCCATCTGACGTTAAAATATCTATTGGTACATCAATAGCTGTCTGGTAATCTAAAGTTTTCTGTTGCAGACTTTGCGTACAAGAAGGAGATATCTCCACTTATCAACGTGCTGATCTTGACCCAGGTCGCCCCACCGTCTTCTGTCCTGTACACAAAACCGTCTTGCGATCCGGCAAGGCCAATTTCATCATTAAAAAAGTATATGGAATACATAAAAGAATGATCATTGACCAGGGGTATGTCTATCTTTTTCCAGGTTTGGCCACCGTCACGAGTCCCTATGATCCCATCCAGGCCTGCAAGAAACTCCTCTTAATCGTTTTTAAAGTAAATGTCTAGGGTGTATGACCTTTCGGAATATACTGTAGATCAGGTTAGCCCTCCATCATAAGATCGGTAAGCGCCATGGTTTCCTACTTATCTTAATAAGATGGCATAAGCAAAAATGGGCTGTCTTATAGCCTCAGATATTTTTTCAAATACCTGTAAAATTAGAAGGTGTAATCGCTCTCAATTCTTTTTTGACGGCTTCTTTAACCTCAAGCGTTTCTATGAAATCTGCTATGCTTAGCTTTGTGATCCTAGCATTTGTACGTGTAAGTCCCTTGAGTGCCTCATAAGGATTGGGATAAGCTTCCCGTCTCAAAATGGTCTGGATGGCCTCTGCAACGACCGCCCAGTTATTGTCAAGGTCATCTTCAAACTTTTGCGTATTGAGTAAAAGCTTGTTAAACCCTTTAATGGTGCTTTGCAATGCGATTAGTGTATGCCCCAGAGGTACTCCAATATTCCGCAGAACGGTGCTGTCAGTCAGGTCGCGCTGCATACGCGAGATGGGCAGTTTTGCGGCTAGATGTTCAAAAATGGCATTGGCTAGACCCAGATTGCCCTCACTATTCTCAAAATCGATGGGATTGACTTTATGCGGCATTGCTGAAGAACCAATTTCCCCCTTTTTGATCTTTTGTTTAAAATAGTCCATCGAAATGTAAGTCCAGAGATCGCGGTCAAGGTCAATGATTATGGTATTGATGCGTTTGAGATTGTCAAAGAGCGCTGCGAGATGATCATAATGCTCAATCTGCGTGGTAGGATAGGAGTGATGCAGACCTAGCGTTTTTTCTACAAAATTGTTACCAAAGGCTTTCCAGTTTATTTCCGGATAGGCAACGTGATGGGCATTATAATTACCCGTAGCCCCACCAAATTTGGCCGCGTGCGGAACGACTTTTAAGGACTGCAACTGCTCTTCCAACCGTTTTATAAAGACGGTGACCTCTTTACCCAGACGGGTGGGAGAAGCTGGCTGGCCATGGGTGCGGGCAAGCATAGATACGTTTTTCCATTCTTCGGCACGCTGTCTGAGGATATCGAGCAATGCATTGATCTGAGGCTCATAAACATCTTCTACCGCCTCCTTAAGGCTTAATGGTATGGCCGTATTGTTAATATCCTGAGAGGTAAGTCCAAAATGGATGAACTCCTTGTATTTTTCAAGTTTTAGGTCATCAAAACGTTTTTTTATGAAATATTCGACCGCTTTGACATCATGATTGGTCGTTTTTTCTATATCCTTTATTTGTTGGGCGTTTTCGTAGGTAAAATCAAGATAAATAGACCGAAGTTGACCGAAAATTCCATGATCTACTTCTTTTAACTGCGGTAAAGGGAGCTCGCAAAGCGAGATAAAATATTCAACCTCTACGCGTAAGCGATATTTTATAAGCGCTTTTTCAGAAAAATAGGGCGCAAGAGCTTCGGTTTTTTTATGATAGCGCCCATCGATAGGCGAGATGGCTTCAAGTGGAGATAGTGGCATGGTAATATTTGATTTAATAGCAAATATACGTTCCTGCTGTGGGTTGACAAGTGAAGATTATTGGATTTACCAGTTACCGGGGGTTGATATTTGGAATTATCAGTTTTGCACATTATATGTAAAATCTATGATAGGTATATTAACAAAGCGTTTGGTTTAAACAAATTTGTATTTTTACTGCTTTAAGAAAAAGTACTTTTCATAAATTTGCGGTTATGAATTTCATTTTTTTTGTAGTTTTCGGTTAAAATTGCAATATGGTCTGGTTTAAACGATTTTTGATAGTGGCGCTCATCGCTTTGATTATCATTCAATTTTTTCGCCCTGAGCGAAATAACGGAGGTTATGAAACATTAAAACCTTTTCTGGCCGAAACAGGTCCCAGTGAGCAGGTGCAGGGTATTTTAAAAACAGCTTGTTATGATTGTCACACTGACCAGACCGATTATCCCTGGTATAATAACGTGGCCCCGGTCTCATTTTTTCTAAACGGCCATATTGTGGAAGGCAAGCACCACCTTAACTTCTCAGCGTGGAATAATTATTCGGCCAAACGGAAAGATGATAAATTAAAACACGTTGTAGGGATGGTAGGACACCACAGCATGCCACTATCGTCTTATACCTTGATACACCACGATGCAAAATTAAGCCCTGAGCAGACCACAATGCTTGTTGACTGGGCAAAGGGGGCGAGGCTCAAGTATGCTTCAAAAGCTGGGCAACCACAATAGGCACTCCCTCACCAGCTTTTTTGTCTATGATTTTAAGATTTGTCTGCGGCCTTACATTGGGCTGCGGATCTATAAAAATGACCTCTGAACCTGCTTTTGCATAATTTATTAATCCCGCCGCGGGATATACTTGCATTGAGGTGCCCACGATAATTATATAATCCGCTTCGGCAACCTTTTCAGCGGCCATATCGAGCAAAGGCACGGCCTCACCAAACCAGACCACATGTGGCCTCAATTGGCTGTTTTTTATACAGAGATCGCCAATGAGGATATCGCCCGGCCAATCTATGATCAGGTTATCGTCAACGCTGCTTCTGGCTTTTAAAAGTTCACCATGCAGGTGCAGCACATTTGAGCTCCCGGCACGCTCATGCAGATCGTCTACATTTTGGGTAATAATGGTTACCTCATATATTTCTTCCAATTGCACTAACCCATAATGTGCCGCATTGGGCAAAGCGGTTTTTAACTGCCTACGGCGCTGATTGTAAAAATCAAGCACGAGGTTCATATCTGCTTTCCAACCCTCTGGCGTGGCGACGGTCATAACGTCATGACCTTCCCAAAGCCCATCATCATCCCTAAATGTCTTAAGGCCGCTTTCGGCACTTATACCTGCGCCGGTCAGCACTGCTATCTTTTTAAAAGCCAATACTTTATGGTTTTATTTGCTTATATTCCTGTATTTTGAAGATGTAACAAAAAAAACAATTCTTCAAATTTAATTGCTATGAAAAAACTAATACTATTCTTAACACTTGCAGCACCTTTATTATTCGGGAGCTGCACAAAAATAGACGATGGGTACATACCTACGGGCGACAGCAAAACGTATCACCTGGTTTCAGTAACAGATCCCGGAATTTCAGGTACGGCCGTATTTACCGAAAATCGCGATGGCTCCACCACAATTACCCTTGACTTGCAAGGAACAAAAGCCGGTAAAAGTCATCCCGCGCATATTTACGCAAATTCTGCAGCGCAGGGCAGTGCTATTTTAATAGATCTCACCCCCGTGATTGGTACCACAGGATTAAGTGTGACCCATGTACAATCATTTAATGATGGTACCGGCATTACTTATAATGAACTGTTAGATTTTGACGGTTATCTTAATGTGCATCTCAGCAAGGATAACGTGCTGAAGTTACAGTCTATGGTTATGATATAAACGGAAAATTTGTCTTGCTCAAAAAAGGGAACAATAACCTAATATGCTTGGCAGATAATCCAAAGGATAAAGGGATTCATTTAAGCTGTTATGCAATAAACTTGAACCTTTTATAAAACGGGGAAGGGAATTGAGGGCCGAAGGGAAAAACGTTTCTAAAAAAAGGGAGATCCGTACGGAGAAGCTAAAGCAGGTACTTTACAAATGCCCAAAGAACCAAGTATGCTGTATGTAATTGACGGGGAGGAAGAAAACCTAAACCAGGAGACAGGCGAATTGAAAAACCCTTCCTTATGCTATGTGATCTATACCCCATATGCCACTACCGAATCCACGGGGCTTCCAGATTCGCCATTTGCTCCGGGAATGCCATGGCTAATGGATGCATGGACGCATAGGGCACATATCATGATCACGCCGGCCGAGAAAAATAAGTGAAGTAAATGGGAGGTTAATCAGTAATCATGAATTCGGTTAGCGCCTGCTTAAAATCCTACATAATTAATAATAATCTTTATTTTAAATATACAAAATATTGATAATCAGGTGTTTATTATTATAAAAGATGGAAAATCTGATAGCGATAAAACATAATGTTGAATGATCTATATGCAATAAAAGATGATAAAATCAATCTTCATATTAAATTCATCGATCTTTATTTTATCTTGACCGCATGGATGATGATAAACAGCTTTCACTTTTAAAAAACCAGGTAACCCCAAGAAGGAGAAAACTTTTTGAGGAGATTGCCAAGACCCGCACCAATCATTTTACCGTCGCTATAGAAGATGTAGGCCATCTGCATAATACAAGCGCGGTTATGCGCAGCTGCGAGGCGTTTGGTATTCAGGAGGTGCATGTGATAGAAGAGGAGTTTGGCCGGCGCATTGACCGCGAGATTGCCATGGGTGCACAAAAATGGGTCAGTCTGTACCGCTATAACGCTTCCGCGGAAGCGATAAAAAAGTTACGCGAGCGGGGATACAAAATTGTAGCTACCACACCCCATTATAAAAAAAACACGCTTGCTAATTTTAATATCGAAAAACCTGCTGCACTTTTTTTTGGGAGCGAGGCCAAAGGTTTGAGCGATGAGGTACTTGCTGAAGCCGATGACTTTATTTATATCCCCACTTACGGCTTTACCCAAAGCCTTAATATTTCAGTGTCTGCAGCGATTATTATTCAGGATCTGATGTACCGCTTACGCGAAAGCGACAAGCAATGGCAACTGAGCGAAAGTGAACAAAAAAGCCTGCAGTTAAAATGGTTGTCTTCCTGAAGGCTAGGGTTTTTTCTCTCTGTTAAGCACCTTGTATTCCTCATAACAACTACTAATGGCATCAAGGATCTGCAGGTCGTTTGCGGTCTTCACAAAACTTTCTGAATAGTCGCAGCGGCGTAGAATCTCATCAATATCTACCGTGGTTACCTGCAGAAGGGCGGCAAGGGTTTCGCGATCAAATTTGGATAATAAAAGATTGCGAATGTTATCATCTTCTTTCATCTCCCGCAGCTTTTTCATCTGTTTTGGGCGTTTGCCAAAGGCTTTATAAAGAAAATCTGCAGGATTAAAAACGGAGCTGATCACTTTGTTGATCGCACTTGGCTGACTGTCACCGGCCTCATAGCCCATATCCAGACCGCTGATGCTATAGCGCATATTTTTATAAATGGGCACATTTTTGGCATCGATCTCCAGATAACCGGTAAGTTGTATATCTTTTACAACCACTTCCTCGAGAGCAATTCCCACTTCGGTCATTTTGATCTTTACATCACCAAATTTTTTCCAATCGCTCGTTACCCGCACCTGAAGTGTTTTAAAGCCCAAAAAAGAAAAATACAGCGTATCGTTCACTTTCGCCTGAAGCGAAAAATCGCCTTTGGCATCGGTCACCGCACCTTTCACATTGTTGAGGTTAATAATATTAACCCCTTCTAAGGGTTCATCATTCGAGGCATTGATCACAGTACCGGCGATGGTTTCCTCCAAGCCGTTATCCTGCGCAACAGAAATAATTGGAATAAGCAGGAGCAAAAATACAAATACAGTCTTTTTCATAGGGGCTGACAATTTAGAAAAAGAGACTTAAAAACCACACAAAAAGTTGCGGTTATATCAGAATTAAAGGCATTAATCCCGATTTCTTCTACGTCTTTTGCCTGAAAATGGGCCTTTATTTTCGGTAACCGAGCCACCGCGGCCACGATGCCCCTTTCCGCCACCGCTTTTGCTTTTTTTGTTTCGACCACCGCCAAAGTCACCATCACTGCGACCTTTACGTTTTTTTCGACCTTTATTAGATTTTCCGCCACCACTATCGCGGGTGTCTTTAGTTATCTCTACATGAATTTGACGCCCCTGTAATTTAAAATCTTCAAAAAGTGCAAGGATGGCGTCCTTATGCTCGGTATCTGTATTAAAAAAGGAGAAACTATCCTTACAATCCACGCGATAAATACCATCACCAAGTCCTGTCGCTTCTTTTAAGAAATCCTTGAGGCTCATCCAGTCAAAGTTGTCTCTGCCGCCCACATTAATAAAATAGCGCGTAGAATCGCCCGATGCCTGCTTCATTTCTGCAGCAACCGCCGTATTCAGATCCTTCGCTTTTTTATAATAATTGAAAAATCTGGTAAACTCTACCGAAAATACCTTTTTAATAATCTCCTCACGATCAAGACCCTCAAGCACCTCATGGATACTATAAATATAAGGATCAATCTCATGGTTGATTTTGGTATTCTTAATATCGTTGGCCAAATGCATGAGCTGTACCTCGCAAATTTCCATCCCGGTGGGGATATCTTTCTGGGTAAACTTTTTATTAATGATCTTCTCAACCTGCTTGATCTTGCGCATCTCGCTCTTAGAGACAATCACCATTGAGATCCCTGTTTTCCCTGCGCGTCCCGTACGCCCGCTTCGGTGGGTGTAGGTTTCGATCTCATCTGGAAGTTGGTAATTGATAACATGGGTAATGTCATCTACGTCGATACCGCGTGCCGCAACGTCTGTAGCCACGAGCATCTGTATCTGGCGACTTCTAAAGCTTTTCATCACCAGGTCGCGCTGGTTCTGACTTAAATCTCCATGCAATGCTGCGGCATTATAACCATCTTCAATAAGTTGTTCAGCCACTTTTTGAGTATCGCGTTTGGTACGACAAAAAACCACTGAAAATATTTCAGGATTGGCATCGGCCAGCCTTTTGAGTGCTTGATAACGATCGCGGGTATTGACGAGGTAATACTCATGCGATACATTTTCTGCCCCGGTATTTTTGGCCCCCACGGTGATCTCAACAGGAGATTTCATGAATTTTTTGGCAATACGTGCCACTTCCTTTGGCATGGTCGCTGAAAATAGCCAGGTATTTTTGCTCTCAGGGGTATCTGCAAGAATGGTTACGATATCCTCATAAAAGCCCATATTGAGCATTTCATCGGCCTCGTCTAGGATACAGGTACTAATCTCACTGATATCCACCAGTTTTCTGCGCATCATGTCCATCATGCGGCCAGGGGTGGCCACAATAATCTGTGCACCCCGCTTGATCTGGCGTGCCTGTTCCTGAATATTGGCACCACCATAAACGGCTACCGCATTAAGGCCCTTGACATGCTTTGCATAGGCCTGTATTTCTTTGGTGATCTGCAGACAGAGCTCGCGGGTAGGGGAGATGATAAGCCCCTGCGTGGTCTTGCTGCCTGCGTTTATTTTTTGAATAAGCGGAAAACCAAATGCTGCCGTTTTTCCCGTCCCGGTCTGGGCGAGTGCGACGATATCTGTATCGTCTTTAAGTAGGACGGGGATGGCCTGCTCCTGTACTTCTGAGGGTTCTGTAAACCCAAGGTCTGCTACGGCCTGGAGGATGGCATCATTAAGTCCTAACGCTTTAAATTTGTTCATTCTAAATAAATTAACCTAACCAGTAGTGGTTAAGAGGGCGCAAAGATACTTTTATTTAATTGAAAGAACTATTTAAACATTTAGCGTGTAATAATTTATAAATCAGTATTTTAATATTTAATAATCTATATTATTGGTGATTTCATTTGAAGTATTCCGTCAAAATGCTCAAACATCACTACGGTTTTTTAAGAAATCCAGCAACTTACCCACTGCTTTTCCGCGGTGTCCAATCTTGCTTTTCAGAGCTAGCGGCATTTCTGCAAAGGTCTGCTCATATCCGCTGGGTTTGAAGATGGAATCGTAACCAAAACCGCCACTGCCGTGAGGAGCTTCAGTTATAATTCCCTTGCATATTCCTTCAAATTGGTATTCCTTATTCTCAATAATAAGAGCGATAACTGTACGAAATTGTGCATTTCGGTCTTTTGCACCTTTCAAGGCTTCAAGCAGTTTTGCTCGGTTATTGCCAGAATTTTTCTTAGCACCGGCGTAGCGGGCGCTATATACACCGGGCGCGCCATTAAGAAGATCTACCTCAAGGCCGGTATCGTCTGCAAAACAGTTAAGTTGATAATTCTCTACAACATGCTGTGCCTTTAATAGCGCATTACCTGCAATGGTTTTGGCACTTTCAATGATATCTTCATCGCAACCTATCTCTGTCAGGCTTTTGACTTCAATATCTTTTGGCATCAGCGCTTTGATCTCCTTTAACTTATTAGGGTTATGGGTGGCGAAGATGAGTTCCATAATTTTAAGCAGTTTTAGTGGGGTTATTCATTTATGACGATCGGTAATTTAGCATAGCTAGTAAAATATGGTTTATCACTCATGATGGTATGGTTCATTTTTTAAAATAGTAAAGGCCCGATAAACCTGCTCTATGGCAAAAAGGCGGATCATCTGGTGGGAAAACGTCATTTTTGACATGGAAATCCGGCCAACAGCCTGCGAATATACTTCTTCAGAAAAACCATAGGGGCCGCCAATAACCAGGACCAACGCTTTTAAACCGCTGTTCATTTTTTTCTGGAGAAATTTTGAAAACCCAATGCTTGTAAATTCTTTTCCCCTTTCATCAAGTAAAACCAGGGCTTCCTGTGCTTGTAGCGTATTTAAGATCAGTTGCCCTTCTTTTTCTTTCTGCTGCTCTTGGCTCAGGTTTTTCGCTTTTTTTAAATCAGGAATGATTTCCAGTTCAAAACCGATATAAAATCCTAGTCTTTTCCGATAAACGTCAATGAGTTCTCGAAGATGTTTATCATCAGTCTTGCCTATGCATAGCAGTTTGATCTTCATAATTCAAAAATAAGGGGAAATTGGGTAATTTATGGCTGAATTACTGGATAAAATAGCTGCATATTCCAATTGCTTTCGCGAAAGCGTTCCTGTTATGGTCTAGTTGCAGAATCCCTTTTAAATCTGGTTGAATCGTTTGGAAATTACAGATGTGTAGCTTTCTATAATACGATATATTCTAATTTGATTTCTGGTATTCTGATCAGTTTTCGCCTTGAGCGCAGCCAATAATGCTTTAAATAAGCGCGGTATTGGTCTAAGAACACAACCTGCGCCAGAAGTATATTTATTAATTTAGCAGAAAATAGCTTCTATGATCACGAAATCAGAATTAAACAAAGAAATAGATATTATCATCAAAAATGCCATACGTGAAGACGTGGGCCCGGGAGATCACAGTTCACTAGCCTGCATCCCAGCTGATGCTAAGGGAAAAGCAAAATTGCTTGTTAAGGATACCGGTATCCTTGCCGGTGTAAAATTTGCCGAGGAAGTATTTAATTACGTGGATTATCAGCTTGAGGTAAATATTCTTTTAAAGGATGGTGCGCAAGTAAAACCGGGGAGCATCGCCTTTTATGTGGAAGGCAATTCGCAAAACATCCTTAAGGCGGAACGGATCGTGCTCAATGGAATGCAGCGTATGAGCGCCATAGCGACCAAAACACGTAAGTATACAGATTTGCTGCAGGGTACCAAAACCAAAATTCTTGATACCCGAAAGACAACGCCGGGACTGCGTGCACTAGAAAAATGGGCCGTAAAGATAGGGGGCGGAGACAACCACCGTTTTGCCCTTTATGATATGATCATGCTCAAGGATAACCACATCGATTTTGCCGGGGGGATTGCGCAGGCGATCTCAAAAACGATGGATTATCTTAAAAAAAATGAACTTGACCTCGAGATTATCGTAGAGGCCAGAAATCTGGCTGAAGTGCAACAGATTCTGCAAGTGGGCGGTGTGCACCGTATTCTGCTCGATAATTTTGATTATGCCCAAACGCGCGAAGCGGTTCAGATGATAGGTTCCAGCTGCCAGACCGAATCATCCGGTAATATCACAGAAGACACCCTGCGCAAATATGCCGAATGTGGGGTGGATTATATCTCAAGCGGGGCACTTACCCATTCGGTCTATAATATGGACATGAGCCTGAAGGCTGTTTAAATGGATAAAAGAGTAGAGAGGAACCTAAGAAAAATCCCCATCATAGGCCGTATAGTCGTCTGGATGGAGCGGATAATTATTCCTGGTACAGAAGGGCTGAGCCTTTATGATCTCTGGGAACTATACTCTGTGGGTATCGTAAAAGGTACGTTCTCTACGCGCGCTGGGGCGATTGCGTTTAGCTTTTTTATGGCGCTCTTTCCTTTTTTTCTATTTGTACTCAACATGATCCCGTATATCCCGGTCAAGGATTTTCAGAAGACTTTTCTTGATTTTATCTATGGGCTTTTACCATCGCATACCTCGGCCTTTTTTGAGCCCATTTTGCTCGATATTGCAGCGAATCAGAGGGCGGGACTGCTATCATTCACACTGATCTTTGCTATTTTTCTAATGGCCAATGGGGTGAACACTATTTTTACGGGTTTTGAATATAGTTACCATACTTCGCTCAATAGGAGTATTATTCGTCAGTACCTGGTGGCCTTGGGAGTCTCCATATTTTTGGCCTTGTTGTTGCTCATTACTGTCGTGGTGATTTTATACTATCAATATTCGATTTCTCGATTTAAATACCACTTTTTCTTTGCAGAGGATAATAAATGGATCTCACAGTTGGGGAGTTATCTGTTTTTTGTGGTGCAGATCTACATCGTGGTAGGCACACTCTACTATTACGGAACAAAAGAAGGTAAAAAACATCGTTTTTTTTCGGCAGGTGCACTCATGACCACATTACTATTTTTGCTTACTACTTATCTTTTTGGCATATATATTGACAACTTCTCAACCTATAACCAATTGTATGGATCCATAGGTGCATTATTGATCATGATGGTTTACATTTGGCTAAATTCAAACTTACTGCTACTGGGCTTTGAGCTCAATGCGGCACTGCATATTCTTAAATATAAACGATAATTTAAATTGCCCCCCTATGAAAAAAATAACATTTGTGTTTGCTTTAACTGTACTCTGTTCCCTAGGTCTTTATGCTCAAAAAGTGACCGGAAAATGGAAAACTATTGATGATGAAACCGGTGAGGCGCGCTCCATTGTAGAAATCTATGAACGGGATGGAAGAGTATTTGGGAAAATAGTAGAAATACTGAATGATGATAAAAAAGACGCCAAATGTGAAGAATGCCCAGGAGCAGATAAAGATAAGCCTATCCAAGGGCTGGAAATCATCAAAGGTCTCGTAAAAGAAGATGATGAGTGGACCGATGGCAAAATACTGGATCCCGTACACGGGAAACTCTACAAATGTTATATTGCGCTGGAAAATCCTGATAAGCTGAAGGTGAGGGGTTATATAGGATTCTCACTACTGGGGCGCACGCAGTATTGGACACGGGTGGATTAGATTCATAATCTTAGAATAAAGGTTACTTTCAGGTTAGGCCTTTATTATTTACGCCATTCCATTTGCCGATTTTTTGATCAAAATGCCAAAATTCCCGATCTTATGACTCTTATTTTAGCTTAAAATAGGCAAAAATTCCCACGTCACACTTCAATTACTTGGCATTCTGAATGCTGCATTCAAAATTTAAGAATATGTATTTCGTAGATGTAATTCTGCCTATACCGGTCGAGAAAACCTTTACATATCAAGTGAATGAAGCAGAATATGCCTTTATAAAACCTGGCATGCGCCTCGCGGTTCCGTTCGGGAAATCAAAAATTTATACCGCGCTCTCAGTGGGTGTGCATACCGTCAAGCCAACCGTTTATGAGGCTAAGGAAATCGAATATATCCTTGATGAATCCCCCGTAGTACATTTGGGGCAACTCAATTTTTGGAAATGGATTGCCACTTATTACATGTGTACGCTGGGTGAGGTGATGCGTGCTGCACTGCCCAATGCATTTTTATTGGAGAGTGAGACGATTATCAAACATAAAAAAGGGAGCGACCTTGATGGCGTTAGCGTAGACGATGATGACATGCAACTGCTCATTGATGCCCTACAGGATAACTCTTCGCTCAAGATACAGGAGGTCATGAACATCCTGGGCAAAAAAAAGGTGCTTCCGGTAATCCAAAAGCTGATCGATAACGGAATGGTGGAGATCGAGGAAGAAATTTATGAAGTTTACCGGCCAAAACTTATAGATTATATTAAACTTTCAAAAGCGCAGGAAGGGGAGGCGCAGACACAAGATTTGTTAAGCCATCTGGAAAACGCCCCAAAACAGCGCGAACTCTTGCTCTCCTTTTTTTCGCTTAAAGCGAAATCGAAAAAACCCGTCAAGAGGCTAGATCTTCAAAAGGCGGCAGATGCTTCCAGCGCACAGATAAATGCCTTGGTTAAGAAGGATATTTTTGAAATTTATACGATTAAGAAAGACCGTATTGACTATGACAATAGTCCCGCCGAAGCTGTAAAAACGCTCAATCAGGCACAAACAGAAGCTTTACAACAGATAAAAGTATCCTTTACCAGTAATGATGTCTGTCTCTTGCACGGCGTTACCTCTTCAGGAAAAACGGAGATTTATGCCAGCCTGATACAGGAAATGCTGGATCAGGGCAATCAGGTGCTCTATCTATTACCAGAAATCGCATTGACTACGCAGCTGGTGACGCGGCTACAGTTTTATTTTGGTGAAAGCCTTTCCGTTTATCATTCCAGATACACGGTTCATGAGCGCGTGGAGGTTTGGAACAATGTGCTGCAAAACAAGAAGAAAGCGCAGTTGATTTTGGGTGCCCGTAGCTCAGTCCTATTGCCCTTTGATAATCTGGGCCTTGTCGTGATAGATGAAGAGCATGAGCCAAGCTATAAACAGTTTGACCCAGCGCCAAGATATCAGGCACGGGACGCGGCAGTCGTACTTGCCCATCAGCAGGGCGCAAAGGTACTTATGGGATCTGCAACACCCGCCCTAGAGACGTATTACAATGCCAAGCATGGCAAATATAGTCTTGTGGACCTGGCCCGCCGGTTTGGTAACGTGCTCATGCCAGAAAATATTATTGTGGATATTAAGGAAAAAAAGCTCAAAAAGAGAATGACCGGCCACTTTAGCGATGATTTGCTGGGCGCGGTAAATGATGCACTCTCAGCAGGTGAACAGATTATCCTTTTTCAGAATCGGCGTGGCTATTCCCCCATTCTTGAATGCAATACCTGCGGCCATTCCCCACAATGTCCCAATTGCGACGTGAGCCTGACCTATCACAAGCACCGCAGCCAACTGCGGTGTCATTACTGTGGCTATCACATCGCCATGTTGCAAAAATGCATGGCCTGTGGCAGCGAGGATCTCTCAACCAAAGGCTTTGGTACAGAACAGATCGAGGCCGAACTCAGACCCCTTTTTCCCGAGGCCATCATTGCAAGGATGGACTCTGACACCACCCGCGGGAAGTATGGTTTTGAAAAGATCATTACCGCATTTGAACAAGGTGATACCGATATTTTGGTAGGTACACAGATGCTTACCAAAGGACTAGATTTTAGAAATGTGAGTGTGGTGGGTATTCTTAATGCGGATAGCCTGTTAAATATACCCGATTTTAGGGCACATGAGCGCAGTTTTCAATTGATTCAGCAGGTTTCTGGACGTGCCGGCCGTACCCAAAAAAGAGGAAAGGTTTTTATCCAGACGTATAATCCCTACCACCAGATCCTGCAGCAGGTTTCTGTAAACGATTATGCGGGGATGTACACTGAACAATTGGAAGAACGGCATATTTATAAATATCCCCCATTCTGCCGTTTGATAAAAATTACGTTGAAACACAGGGATTTTCAAAAGATAGAAAGCGCTGCCGAATGGCTGGGGCAGGGTCTTAAAAATGTTTTTGGTCAGCAGATTCTAGGACCTGAACCGCCGCCCATATCACGTATCAGAAATGAATACTACCGGAATATACTTATCAAAATTCCGAAAAAACAAAATCTTGTCAATACTAAAAAAGCAATCTTAAAAGTGCGCAGCAGTTTTTTGAGTATCGCCCAGTTTAGAAGTGTAAAACTGATTATTAATGTTGATAATTACTAGGATACTTAATTTTCTTATTCCAGTTTTAAAGTATATAGCATTGCCTTAGCATAATAGAAGCTCGGTTTGATGAGTGTTCCAATTAGGATTCCCCGTTTGTCTCTTATGCAATTAAAAAATGTAGAGCTATAAAAGATTAATGTATTGATCAATTATTACTTACGAAATATAGCCAAAATCAATTTTCCTTTAAAGGAGTAAAATTTGTTATGTTTTTCAACGATTTTCAACAGCAAAAATCCCATATTAAGATGGGATTTGGATTCTTATGCCGAAATGGTTTCTTTGATTAGACCTTCTTCCCTAGACGGAAAGAGCTTCCATTAATTTTGCCTTTTTATGCCGGCTAAGCGGTATTTTATCACCTTCAATCTCAATATTACGGCTGTTATATTTTTCAACCTTATCAATATTGATAATGTAGGATTTATGGATGCGCATAAACCTTTCTGAAGGTAATTGCTCGTCAAATGCTTTCATAGTTGAAAGTACGATAATGGGCTCATTGTAGGTGATCAATTTTACGTAGTCGCCCAGTGCCTCGATAAATTTGAGCTCGTTAAGAAAGACTTTTTTCTTTTTAAGATTGCTCTTCACAAAAATAAAATCGTCTTCTTGCACATTGCCCTCCATCTTGAGACGGTGCATACTAAGCGCTTTATGTACTGCATTGTTAAACCTATCTTTAGTAAGTGGTTTACGCAAATAGTCTATAGCGTTGTAGTTGAATGCTTTATATGCATATTTTGTTTTCCCTGTCACAAAGACAATTTGTGGCTTATGCACCAGGTCATCAAGCAAATCAAAACCGGTCAAAATGGGCATTTCTATATCTAAAAAGATGAGATCCACTTTGGTCTCTAAAAGTCCATTTTTGGTTTCGATAGCATTGTTATATTGAGCGACCAGTCTCAAACTAGGATGATCTTTTATAAGCTTAACAATCGCAAGGCGTTGTAGGGCAGAATCGTCAACGACTGCGCAGTCTAAAATAAGTTCTTCCAAAACAGTAACAAATTAGGTTAAATGAATGTAAATTTAGTTAGAATTTAGTTATTAAGCAACAAAAAGATGTATTTCGTCGACTTTTTTATTATCTATTTTTGGTATTAAGATTACGTTAGAGCTTTTTGGTGACTTTAAACGATTTAATGCCTTTAAACACTTGCTATTTTGGTCAGTTTAGGTTAATTTTGCACTCATTTTTTAAACAAACACATAAATTTTATGAATCATTACGAAACTGTTTTCATCTTGAATCCCGTTTTATCTGATGAGCAGGTAAAGGAAACAGTTAAGAAGTTTGAGAACATTCTTCTTTCCAGCGAGGCCAAGATGGTATCAAAAGAGGATTGGGGGCTAAAAAAATTAGCCTACGCGATCCAAAACAAAAAAAGTGGCTTTTACCACCTTTTTGAATTTCAGGCGCCCGGTGAGGTAATTGCCAGCTATGAGTTAGAGCTCAGGCGCGACGAGCGTATTATGCGCTTCCTTACCGTTAAACTCGATAAACATGCAATTGCATGGGCAGAAAAAAGAAGAAAAAAAATCAAACAAAAAGCATAATTTATGGCAACTAGTATTGAACAACAGGCCAAAGCAAAGAAAGACGGGGAAATCCGTTATCTGACGCCATTAAAAATAGAGACCTCAAAACCTCAGAAATACTGCCGCTTTAAACGCTCAGGTATTAAGTATGTGGATTATAAAGATCCAGACTGGTTATTGAGTTTTGTAAATGAGCAGGGCAAACTGCTCCCGCGCCGCCTTACAGGTACTTCCCTGAAGTATCAGCGCAAAGTGAGCGTTGCCGTAAAACGGGCACGCCATCTGGCATTGATGCCGTACGTAGCAGATTTACTAAAATAAAAAAAACAAGGTATGGAAGTTATATTAAAAAAAGACGTTGACAAACTAGGTTTTGTGGATGACCTTGTTACCGTTAAAAACGGGTATGGACGAAATTTTCTAATCCCTCAAGGATTTGCCAAATTAGCAACACCATCAGCAAAAAAGGTACTTGAAGAAAACTTAAAGCAACGCGCTTTTAAGGATAAAAAAGTGGTCGAGCAGGCACAGGCCCAAGCGGATAAACTGAAAAATATAGAATTAAAAATCACTGCAAAAGCCGGAGAGGCAGATAGGCTTTTTGGTTCTATCACCAATGTCGATCTTACTGATGCCCTTGCAAAAGAAGGAGTGGAGATCGACAAAAAATATGTCAATATTGCGGGTGGTAACATCAAGCGATTGGGTCAATATGAGGCCACATTGCGTTTTCATCGTGATGTAGTCGCAAATTTCAACTTTGATGTTATTGCAGAAGCATAAAATAATGGGTTACTTAAATATAAAGCTCCCGGATTCGGGAGCTTTTTTTATAGCGAATTTTTTCAAAAAATCATGTTGATATATACTTGATTCTTTGGCTCTCAAATCCATGTGATTTATATTAATTTAATGATAATCACATCCTAATGTATTTCAGAATTAAAAAATAGAATTTATAGAGAGAAATTCTTTTTTATTAAACGACTGGACAAACCTCAAATTTATTTTATGAAATATCAACGCCTTTCCAAAGAACAATTGGAAGAACTGCATCCTGAGTTCATTAATTTTTTGGCCGCCCAATCCATTACTGCAGAAGGATGGTCTGAAATCAAGCGAGATAACCCGGAAACTGCTGAAAACGAAATAGATGTGTTTAGTGATTTGATCTGGGAAGGGGTACTTGAAAAAGTGGAATATCTTGAGCATTTTTCACCCCAGCATATGTTTCTTTTTCAAATTGATGGTACGACGATCAATCTCATTTCTGTAAAAGTAGATGATGAATTAATTAATATCACCACAAAATCTGGTTATCAATGGCTACAGGATAACCTGATGGATGAGAGTGTAAATCTATATACGTCAAGCAAAATACTTAAAGAAGATCGTAATTTAGATATTTTTGCTCTTATACAAAAGGGCGCTGCGATCACAAAAGGTGAACTGTACAATTGGTTCTCAAAATTTGTGGATGCAGGGTAGGATGTATTTTATTCTGAAAATTTGAAAAGTAAAAAAACCTTACAGATTCGTCAGATCTGTAAGGTTTTTGTTTTGGGGTGAAAGCCTTAAAATTTAATTCCTGTCCACTAATTTAAATTCACATTTGCGGTTTTCCAGGTTCATGCCCTCGCTGATGGCCTTGGATTCACCATATGCATGAGAGAAAATTCGTTTTTTGGAAATCCCTTTTTCTGTAAGGTAATTTATGGCAGCATTGGCGCGGCGCTCTGATAATTGCTGATTGTAATTATCTGAACCTATTTTATCTGCGTAGGCACTTACGTTTAAATATGATTTTTTATGCGCCTTGAGCAGTATTACCAGTTCATCGAGAGATTTTGCTGCTTTTGCGTTGATATTGCTCTGATCAAAATCAAAATAAATATTATTCAGATTAAGTTTTTTTAGATCTAACCTTGGCGTTACGGTTTCAGCTGATGGAGTCTCTTTTTTTTCAAGCTCGGGCGTCCATGCAGTTTGTGCATTGTATTGAGGAATATTGGGATTTTTTGGTTCTAGAGTAAGGGCAAGTTTGGGAGCCTCAACATTGGTGCGGGTCCAATTTATTTTCATGGTTGATTTCTTGTACATCCTTTCACTGTACTCGAGGATATACTCACCGTCCTGATCGTAAGCAATATCAAAGCTGCCGTCAGGATTAACGTAGGTTTGTCTGAGTACAGCCCCATTGGGCTTTAAAAGATTTACCCTGACGCCTATTATAGGTTTACCGGTATGGGTGTTGCTCACGGTACCGTGTATTGATTTACCGTTCATCCTTGTAAAAGCTGAGATCGCGTCAGATTCTACCTCCTTATCAAACCTGTAGATTTTATCCTGGCCAGTTCTGTTTGAAGAAAAGTAACCGGTACCTTTTCTTTCTTTGGTGATCAATGAGAAATCATCGGATTCGCCGTTGATTGAGCTTCCCAAATTATGGGCAGGGGAGAAGCCGCTGTTTTCACTTTGGCTGCGGTATAGATCGAGACCACCGTAACCAGAGCTTCGGTCTGATGCAAAAAAGAGATTTCCTTCTTCTGAAATGAATGGAAACTGCTCCTGGTTCTCTGAATTTACTGAAGGGCCCAGGTTAATCGGTAATCCACATTTTTCTTTTTTGATGAGACTCACTTTATAAATATCACTTGCTCCCTGGCCACCGGGCATATCGCTTGAAAAATAAAGGGTCTTTTCATCTGGACTCAAGCTTGGGTGCGCCACGCTATAGCCATTGCTGCTTATGCTGAGTGGTTTAATATTCTGCCATTTTCCGTTAATAAGTTCTGCCCTAAATATTTGAAGCACGGCGGTTTTTCTGCCATTGATACGTTTATATTTATCACTGTTGCGTGTAAAATACATTGTATTGCCATCTTTGGTAAACACGGCGTTGCTTTCATGAACATCAGTATTGATATCCCCGGGAAAGAGCGTTTCACCGGTCAGGTTACCATCCTCAATATTTGCCATATAAAGATCAAGAAAAGGCCGATTTGTTTCCTTATAAATAGGCCGTTCTGTATTGCGATCTGACGCAAAAACCAATTCATCCTTATAATAAGCGGGCCCAAATCCTGAAAATTCTGAATGCGGATCAGCCATATACGTACTATACGCTTCTAACGGATTTGTATTTTTTATAAAGGTTTTGGCCAGCAGTTCATCTTTTGGTTCTCCCGCTACAGGAGTAGAGACTGATTTGAGCGTGCTCAATGTGCTTACCTTTTCAACAGTATTTCTGTCGTTATGCCTTTCGGCGAAAGCCATATCTGTATTATGATAAGTATTTGCCTGATTATGATTTTCAGTTTTTTGATCATAATCAGATTTGGCATATATATCAGAACCCTGCTGAAAAGACTGTTGTTGCTTGTCTGCAATTGTTGAAGGCTTTTGAGCTTGAGTCAGCTGTCCTGTAAAAAGGAGTGCTACCAGAAGTAATTGTGCTGCTTTCATATTTGGGGTAATTAAGTGAATATTAATGAATTTAGAGTATTAAAAGAATCGGGGTGATTCAAAAAACCGCGATGAATTGTCAAGGAAACCTAGATTAAAAAGAAGCATGATCTCGTGGGTTCCATTGTTATATTTCCCAAGGTTTGAGGTGGTATAATCATAAGCATATCCCACTCTTAAATTTTGGCTTATCTTGAAGTTGACCAGTCCCGTCAAAGCATCACCTATGCGATAGCCCAGACCGGCCTCCAGTTTGTCATAAAGCAATACATTGGCATTAATATCTACGTTGACCGGAGCACCACCTACGGCCCTTGCCATAAAGGAAGGCTTAAGTTTAAAATCTGGATGAATGTCAAAGACATAACCACCGGTAAAAAAATAATGTACATTTTCTTTACCGAAGCCCTTTACACCATTTTTTTCCTCGAGGTGTGTATTATTTAACATATTAGGAGCTGAAATACCCAGGTAATAATGATCTGTAAAGTAAAATGCACCCGCACCCAGAGTGGCATAGGTCTGTTTAATATTTTCATCAAAGGCGATATCTGTTGAGGAGCCGCCACTACCTAATTGCAAACTGGTAAAATCAGTATTAAAAAAAGATGCACCTGCTTTGATGCCAAATGAAAAGTTACTTGTTTCGGATAGTTTTAGTTTATAAGCAAAATCTGCATTAACATTGGTTTCCTTAACAATGTCGCCTATCTCATCATGAACAATGTTTAGGCCCAGTTCTACGTTTTCTTTTACTGGTGAATGAGCAAAAAACGTGAGGGTGCGCGGCCCGCCGTCAAGGCCGACCCATTGGGCGCGGTAAAGGGCCCCCAGGTTCATTACGCCCGGCTCATCTGTTGAGTATGCAGGGTTAATGATACTCATGTTATACATATACTGTGTAAATTGTGGATCCTGTTGTCCTAGCGCCTTAATACTAAAAAGGACAACTACTGCAAAAAATGTAAGTTTTATAGCTATTGATTTCATCGTGATTGTCCTTTTAGCGGTTTAGGTAAAGTTTTCCTTGTTTCGGGCTTGTCTGCCCGTCGTTATAATTTATGATGTAGAAATAGACACCATTGGGCAGCACCTTATCGCTAATTGTATGCTGGTTTGAGTGACCGTCCCATGCAGGCATATTTGCGCCTCCCTTGTAAACCACATTGCCCAACCTATTAAAGATCTCAAGGGTATAGCTAGGATATACAAAACCTATATTCTGTATTGTAAATGTGTCGTTGACGCCATCGCCATTAGGGGAGAAGCCTTCTGGGATAAATATGTTACCACACCCGGTAAGATCTACCGTTACCTCAAGTCTAACGCTGCTCTCACAGCCAGATTCTGAACTAGTTATCGAAATGAAATAACTTTTTCCATTAATGAGGGTATTGTTTTCATTTAAAGCTATATTGTCAGTTTCTGATTCATATATATGAAGACCGCTAGTTGGCGTAATACGTGCTAACAAATCGCTGATCTTGGGCTCATCGTTAATGCAAAACACATTGCCACTTGCCGCCAGCGTGGGCGGATCGGGATCCTGAACCTCAAAAGTCGCAGATGCGCCATTGATGTTCTCAGCACCGCACAGATCAATAAAGTTTTTGACGTTTGTAATAGACAGGGTAGTATTTCCTCGTTCGGAAAGCTCTGCTGCCGGGAGTGTAAAGGATGCATTACCGCCAGTAAAAGCGACATTTATGGTATTATTTCCAATATTAGCACCATTAAGGCTATAATCAATTCTATAATCTCCATCGGCGAGATTAACCGCCCCTGATATATTTACGGGCACATCATTATTGATGCAGTAATCGCTTATAGCGACCGAAATACCAGCCGCATCCGGTAGAGGTAGAATTTCGAAAGAGCTACTTACTAAAATGGCACCCGAAGTACAGCCTACTGCACTGGTAATATTTTCTATATTGACTGTTACCATACCTGCGGCGCTCAACAATGCTGTTGGGATATTGAAGCTGCCCTTGCCGTCTGTGATAAGGAGTTGGGCCTCTTGAGCGATGGCGGTGGTCGCACCACTCAGGGAATACGTCACGCTATATTCCATATCGGTAAGGCCAGATCCTCCAGTTACGGTTACCATTCCATCTTCGTTAAGGCATACATCTACCGCTGCTACCGTTGAATCTGCGAGTGAAGGGATGGGATAAACCTCAAAACTTGCTGTATTTGTGCCGGTACTCGTGCACAAGGTGCTACTATTGGTGATACGCTCTATCGTTAAGGTCGTATTTCCACTTGCCGTAAGATCTGCCGCATCAAGGTTGAAGGAAGCTTTACCATTTACGGTGCTGATATTAATCGTCTGTTCTTCTTTTACATTCGCATCGCTAAGTGTGTAGGTAAGCATATAGGTCGCGTTACCCAATGCAGGCTCATTGATGGATACTATATGGCTTTCGCCAAAACACACCGAACTGACCGAAAGATTATCATTATCCAATTGTGGCTTTGGATTAATCGTAAAAGTAGTGGCAACATTCAGTTCGTCGGAAATACATGAAGTTGCCGCGCTGCTTACCGCATTTAGATTAACATCGGTATCGCCCGTGTTTTTTAACAGAGTTCCGTCTATAATCATAGTACCAGAACCATTTTGGATCGATATATTATCTGCAGTTGCAGTGCCGGCATTTGCGCCGCTAACAGTATAGGTAAAGTTATAGGTACCATCATCTAGATTTGGCGCCTGGACTGTAATTGTTCTATCCATTGTGCCCTCGCAGGAATCATCTACTAGAATACTTGCCTCACTTAGGTCTGGTTGGGCATTGATGATAAAGGTACCCGTAAGCCCAGGAGAATCTAGTGAGCAGGAAGTATCCGTATGAGCAATATTATTAATCGTAAATAAGTGCTTCCCGAGTTTACAAGTTGATCCGCGGGAATCGTGAAAGAACCTTCTCCAGAAACTATCTCCAATACTGCGGGTTGATTACTTATAATATTAGCGCCGTCAAGTGAATAGATCAATGTATAATTACCATCCTCTAGGTTATTTTCGTCGTCTTTAATGATGACAATTGCCGTGGCCCCAAGGCACAAATCTGCATCATAACTTAATTCTGCAGTAGTTACATTTGGAGTTGTGTTAATATTAAAATTGGTTTCAATTCCGCTAAGTATAGTTTCACATCCCGTTTGTACGGTTTTGATATTTAGGAGGGCTAATGTATTCTTACCTGTCTTGCCAAGTTTATTTGAAAGAATTGTAAATGAAGCCTTACCATCTACAAAACTTAGATTGGATATGCTGTCTTTAATTGTGTTGGCACCCGTTATGGCATAGACCAGCTTATAATCACCATTGGTAAGCGCTGCCCCAGTTATGGCTACCGCAACATCATCGGCAGAGCATACGGTGGCCGCTGTAAGGGTAGCTGTGTCAAGTTGTGGATTTGCAAATACTTGAAAGTTTACTGTAAGTGGAAGCCCCGAGGCTTCACATCCGGTAGTATTGTTTGAAAACCCGTTAATGGTCAATGCATAGGTTGTGGCAGCTGTGATCGCTTCGGGTGCAATTTCAAAAGATGCCGTACCGGTTGTAACTTCCGCAGTAGCGGTATACTCTGCTGTATTTGTGCCGTCAGCCACTGAATAACTGATGGTATAATTTGCATCCGGAACGTTAGCTGGTGCGGCAGTGAGCGCAACCGTAGCGCTCTGCCCTTCGCATACAGGATCAACGCTAAAAGTAGCATCTGTTAAATCAGGGTTTTGCGAAAGCGTGAAACTTGTGGTCAGGTCCGCTAAATTTATTGCTTCACATGATGATGCTTGATTTTGAATTGACGTAATGGTAATATTAGTCTTACCTTGGATTAAAGTTGTAGCATCAATACTAAAACTGGCTTTTCCGTCAGTAAAAACAACATTATCAAGGGATGCCAGAATATCATTATTCCCTGTTAGGGCATACTTAAGGGAGTAGGTGCCATTCTCAAAGCTGAGCGGTGTTGTGCCGTCAGCGAGAGAGACGGTGATATTCTCCTGTCCACATGCATCTGTTGCCTCAATTGTTAAAAGCGTTGCATCTGCTTTTGGGGAAATCGTAAAAGTGTCTTCTATATTTGCGCTCGTAATGCAGGTACCACTACTGCGAACCGATTTCAGATAGAAAGTATACTCTCCGGCTGTACCCTGATCGTCCAGTTGAAGACCGAAAACCGCGGTACCGTTTACCACATTAATAGTTACATCTGCAGAGGGTGTCTCATCTGAGCCACTTATACTATATTCTAAACCATACAATCCATCTGCGAGCTGTATACCCGTCTTGTTCCCCTTATCTGAGAGCGTTGCAGTGGTGCTTTCGCCCAGGCAAACGGGATCATTGATTACAACCTGCGTGTCGGATAGATCAGGTGGAGCGGTTACCTTAAAGTTAGCAACAAGACCATTAATAGAAGCCTGGCAATTATTTTGGGTATTGGGATCAATTATTTGGGTAACCTCAATGTTAACGTCTCCAATATCCGTTATAAAGTCAGGATTTACCGCAAAAGTTGCCACACCTCCCTTAAAACTCACTGGTATGGTCTCAGAGCCTGCATTGGGGGTAGGAGACACGCTATAGGTCAATTGGTATTCATCGTCTGGTACCGCATTGGCATCTACCACTATTTTACCCATTGTATTATAGGGAAGATCACTGATGCAAATATTGCCAGATGGATCCGTAATACTAAAAACAGCTGAAGAAAAGTCGATAACCTCCTCGATCTCTATAGTAACCGTCGTTGATGCTGCAATACACGTAGGATTAATAGGATTTACAGTATAAGTGAAATCATATAGGCCGGGCCCTAAATCACGAAGGTTTTCTAGATTAATAAAAGGATCTCCGGGTCTGGATATTTCATTTGTTTTGCTGCTCTCGCTCCATGCTCCATCATCATCTTCATTTTGAAGGACACTTCTCAAATTGTAATTCCTGAGTCCAGAAAAATCTTGGGTTTCACAAAATACCTGCTTTTCAGCAGTGCCAGATTGTGGTGAAGGCACAACTTCAAGTTGTACTGTGCTGGATTGTGAAGGACAATTATCCCCTTGTGCGGGTACGGTATAAATAAAAGTGTAAACTCCTTTTCCCGCTTTGGAAGCATCAAAACGGGAGCCACCCGCATATCCATTGGGCGAGTCGGGACTTGTCCAAGAGCCATCACCGGTTGGGCTTGGGCTGCTTCCCGTAAATTGAAATAAATTTACCGAAGAATCGTCACCACAGGCCACCGCCCCATTGTTATCAACCCCGGCATAAGATCCCAGGGTAAGGGTAATGGTAGCTGAATTATCGGTACAGGAGTCGTCACCGCTAATAGTGTAGGTATAATGAAAAACACCACCTTTCGTAATGGCATAGGTATTTAACATACCATTTGTAGCATCAGCATTGTCAAGACCGCCGCTATCGTCATCGTCACTCCAGGTACCACCAGTAGCAGGGGTGCCATTTAACTGTGTGAAGAGATCGATGAACTGCTGATCTTGTTTTGAACAAAATTCTACAGCGTTGTCGTCACCGGCACATTGAGCATATAAATAAGATTGAAAACCTAAAAAAGCGAATACGAGCAGAACGAAACTCCTAGTACGCGAAAGAGTAGTAATTATCGGCATAATAATAAATTGGGTGAAAGATCATTATTTAAATATCGGCCAAATATACTATAATTACGATAAAGTGCAAGCTTTTTTATTTGTTAGTAGTTATTGCGGTACTGATTGTTAGCTTTTATATAATTCAATGTTAATATACTTTAACGGGAATTTTCAGAATTTAAATTCATATTGATGTGTTATTTAGATTCTAACTTAACTATATAAAAACCATTATTGTTTGATTAATAATACTTTATAAAATAATTTACTGTATCAACCACTACTGATTCTTTATAAGTACAAAATGGGTTGGCATTATGAGCTTAAAATAAGTATTTCTATAAATTATTAAACTTAATTATAAATAATAATTTAAAATGATGAGCTAATTTGGATGATATACTATAGTGGTATATTGTATTAGATAATGAGAAATAATGCTAATATTTTAAATATCAAATGTTTATGAGTAAGATGCCTTTTTTGCTTAAGTAATTTTATCTTGATAAATATTGAGAAACTGCGTTTGCTTTAAAAACATAAAACGCCTAAATCCGACTAAATGTGGCAAAATTCGATCAATTAATGGGATGTTGTAGGATATTTTCGGTCCTCAATTTATATATGTAAGTGTTGTAAAATCCGAGCATTGGTTAAATTGAATATAAAATTTGTTTCCTGACCTCTATGCTTTATAATTTAGTATTCTTTAAGTGTGCAATATTGAGCATTCAATATTTTTTGAGATTCTGTTCCGAAAGCTATCAGAAAAAAGCTTAGAATGAAGTAATAATTAATGCCATTAGCGGTTAAAAAAGAATTCACTATAAATCAAATTCGACATGTTATTTTTCCAAAAAGAGATAAAATTGGAATCCAGGCCGCGTGGTTTTCATTTAATCACGGATGATGTTGTGGATTCGATACCAAGCATTAAAAAGATCAAGAATGGTCAACTCCAGATTTTTATCAAGCATACTTCGGCAAGCCTGACCATTAATGAAAATGCAGATCCTAGCGTCCGTACGGATTTTGAGAATCACATGAATGTTATGGTTCCTGAAGGGGCATCTTACTATATACATACCTTTGAGGGCCCAGATGATATGCCGGCGCATATCAAAGCATCACTCATGGGGGTTTCTGTTACGGTACCCATAACTAATGGCAACCTCAATTTAGGCACATGGCAGGGCATCTATTTGTGCGAACACCGCAATAATGGTGGTTCTAGAAAACTGGTTTTATCAGCTTTTGGAGTTTAAGCTTTCTTTGGCCTCCAGTAGCTGTTCCAAAATATGCTCCACCCCAAGGGCATTGTTACTTTTGGTCCTGTAGGTTGCTGCTGCCAGCACATTGGGATGGGCGTTTTCCATCGCATAGCTAAACTGCGCAAGCTTCATCATTTCAAGGTCATTGTTATAGTCGCCAAATACCAAGGTCTCATTGCTTGTTATACCCAGTAGATCTTGAATATGCTTTAGCGCACCTCCCTTATTAGTATCGCTTCCCATGATATCGAGCCAGTTTTCTGCGGAAACCTTTACCTTAAAATCCGCATATTCCTCTTGAAAATGCGGAAAAGTAGATTTTTCAGAACCTTTAAAACTATAAACAGCAATTTTAAAAAACTCATCTTGATCTATGTGATCCAAAAGGTTATCCACACGGTTGTACTTTTTGTAATACTCACTGAAAATAGATAAAAACTCATCATTTTGCGATTCTACATAACCGCTTTTCATACCACAGAGTACAACGTAAGCGTCGTCTATTTTACGTAGTTTGAGCAGGAGTTTTTTCACGGTATCGATGGGTAAAGATTTGGTAAGCAGTACCTCACTGCGACGTTGTGCGATACCTCCATTCTCGGCAATCACGGTGATGCCATCTTTTATTTTGTACAATTTATCAATTATACTGTAATATTGACGGCCGCTGGCAGCAACGAAATGGACATTGTGCTTTTCTAACTGTTCATAAAGTTCAAAAAAACGTGAACTTACTTCTCCCTTTGCATTGAGTAGCGTACCGTCCATATCGCTGACCACCAATTTTACTTTTGCTAGATTATTTATATTTATGTCCAAGTGAATTTAATTTTTTGTACAGATCAACTCTTGTTAATCTTTATTTAGTATAAATGACTTTTTAAACCTTTACTTCTATATTGTATAAGATTAATTCTTTAAATTTTTAAGCTTCCGCGAAAGCGATATTTTTTTAACCACGTATTTGAGCGATCAAAAATAAGCATTATGACACTTATCGCCGATTTTAAAGAAAATATAGGCCCAACTGTTTGACAAAAATCCCCAGTACCACGGCCACGCCAAAACTCAAAAGGGTACCCACAAGTACATATTCGGTTTTTAGGAAAGTGGTCTCTTTAAATCTTAATATTGATTTTGCCCCAATAAGGAAACCCACCGCTGAAAATTGGCCAAATAAAATAAAAATAAGCACCAGCCAACGTTCAATTATACCAATGAGTCTTCCGGCATTGGGTAGGTCTTCTTCGCCGCCCTGAAAGTAAATGCCGTAAGCGTTAAATACTTCCCGAATAAAAATATTTGCCGGTTTTGTGCAAATTAAAAATACTGCAGCAGTCCCCAGCGTAAACGTATTTAAAAATCGATGATCTATGAGCTGCCAATCATTTAGGGACCTGTATAAAAAAACTACTCCAGTGAATATGGCCAGATGTAGGGCCTGGTCTATAAAAAATACATAGTGCCTTGTTACTTTATTTTTCAGTAATTGTGGTTTGCATCCATCTATACACCAGTGTGTTATTGCAATAACTGCTGAAAAGGGAATAAACGACTTTTCCAATCCTAAAAGGGCACTGGTCGTAAATACGATCAAAATATGCCATTTGAGCATTTTACCTTTAAATCCTTTTTTATCTTTATTTATGGCCATTCTTTTGGTCTGAAAGGTATAGTCAGCTAATAAATGGGCAATGAGCTGTAATAAGAGAAGGTTAGCCGTTTGCATCTAGAGTTGGGTTATTTTTTTTTCATAATAGGTTACGGCCTTGTCAATGGCATTCCACCCTATGCTTGTAGAATGTTGGTTTACGGCAGGCTGGCTTGTGCCCAATAGGGAGGCAATCTCTTCCTCACTGCGGCCTAAAAGTTTATGATGGGCTACTTCGCTTTGTTTTCGAGTTGCGCGGATGAGCATAAAATCCAAAAGAGCAAAAATGGCTTCCATGGGCTGATTGAGCGCATTATCGTTAGAAACAAATTGTAATGTATTTTTAATGGTTACGCGCGTTTTGTTATGGGTGCTTTCTTCATTTACTTTTCTCCCACTTAAGTAGATGGCCTCCCCATCAATAATCCCTTTCTGGGGCTCATACCGGGAGAGTGTGCCATATCCTAGGGCTAGACGTATGCCGTATTCTTCAAAAAATCGATGGCGTTCATTTTTGGCATCCAAGTCTAGGGTCTTAATAAACGTTTTTATGATTAGTGCAATGCGCAAGCCGTCTTGCGGCTTGGGTACCGCACATTCCAGATAATCTCCTTTTATTAGTCTGGAATGAGCATCGAACCTAGAATTTAACTCTTTAAACAACACGTCAAGACCAGTCTCCAGATTATTTTTTGATGCATCGGAAAGACTTGTAAAGGCTATAATGTCGCCTGATATGACCGCAAATTTTTTCATGAGAACAAATATAAGCATATTAGCTTATGATATATTGTTATAAGTTCAAAAACTTATAAATTAATTTTATAAGCTTATTAACTTATAATCTATATTTATAAATTTTAAAGCTTATATGGACCTATCTTGAAGCGGTGAAGGCTATATTTTGTTTATCAAGAATCAATATCAACAGAAATAGGGCTATGGTCAGATGCATGGGGATAAACGTTCCATATTTTTCCTTCCTTCATATCTTCATGGATCGTTCCGTTTTTTGTCCAATCCGTTTTATTTTTTGAATACATAATATGATCGATCCACACATAATGGTATTTATAATTGAAATTAAAAATAGGATCGGCATACCGTGTTGTGCTGACATCTAATTTTTGATAGGTATCATAAATAGCATTTCCCAAAATAGTGGAAGGATTCCAGATATCACCCATCAGTTTTTCTACCCCGCTACCCAGTATTTTCTTTTCTGCAGTGTCAAAACCAGGACCATCATTTATATCACCGCAAACGATCAAAGGGATATTTTTGGTTTCCTCATCGCCCAGGTATGGCTCAATAAATTCAGTTCTTAAATGCACGGCACTCGCAAAGATTTTTCTGCGGTTTGCGATAGATCTTTCCCACCATTTGCTCCAATCCAGTAGATCAAAAATACCCTTGCTCTTTAAATGTAGGCCAAGAACCCGATAGCGCTCCCCATTTTTGAGTTTTAGCTCAATATATAAAGGTCGCCGCTCAAACTTATAGATTTCTGTAATGCCATCATCCTCGTTATCCAATTCAAAATCATCAAAAATTGGATCAATGGCGGTGTTAAAGGTCTTTAATGGGATGGTTTCATCAAAAATACCGGTATCGGTTCTAACGGCAATGCCCACACATTGTGAAGATCCTTTGGTTGTCTGAATATAAGTCTGCCAGGTACCTTTTACATCAGAGTCAAAAAAAAGTTGCAACTCTTTAGTGCGGTTGGGCCCCTCAACCACAACCACTGCAGCAGGGGCAATCTCATTGATGACACCGGCCAAATCCTGTCTTCGGGCAATAACGGTAGTGTTTTTATTGTGCTGTGGCTTATAATCATCTGGACGGAAACTGCCCTCTCCGTCAAAAAGGTCGTTCATCCATTCCATGTTCCAGCAAAGTAGTTTGAATGACATAAAAAGTATTTTGAGTTTATCGAAAATCAGGTTGCACTCTCATAAAGCACCCTTTTATTTAATCATGGTTAGGGTGCGCTTATTGATTTAATCCTTATTTAAAACATTTAAAAGCCTTTTTAACGCCTGATCATGCGCTTTTCTATTTGCAGCGTTGCTACTATCTTCTGATCCACTGCGCATAAAAGCATGACCTGCACCTTCATAGATCACAGGGGTGTATTTTTTGTTAAACCTGGCCATAATAGTTTTGGTTTTTTCTACCGTTGCTGTGACGCGGTTGTCATTACCACCGTAATAGCCGTAAATGGGGGCGCCAATTTTTTTAATGGCTTCGGCGTTTTCTGGAGCGGTACCATAAAAAACGTGGGCCTCACTAATATTAGGGTTATGTGTCGCGTATGCAAAAGTCTGCGTACCACCCCAGCAAAATCCGGCCACAGCGATCTCACCAGTGCTGGAATCTATTTTTTTCGCGTAAGCGAAAACAGCATCCAGATCATTGGTCACCGCATTGGGCTTTAATTTATAGATAGCATCCCGGGCTTGATCAGCATTGCTAAAATCAGTTGTTTTTTCGATTCCATTTTCAAAATTTGACAACAGGTCTGGGGCGAGAACAATAAATCCTTCTGCAGCTAACTGATCAGCAAAATACCGCGCCCAATCATTCAATCCCCTGTTTTCATGGATCATAATGATTGTTTTAGCCTTTTTAGATTTCTCGGGATACACCACAAACGTGTAGAGTTCGCGGCCATTGCTATTCAGCGAAATCCATTCCTGATGGCGTGGGGACTTATCGATCGTTTTGACGAAATCGCTTTCTGCAATGGATGCCGACGTTCGTTGGTCGTCCACTTTTGGATCCTTATCCTGTTTTTCAGAAGCTCCCGTATTTTTACAGTATACCATAAAGATGGCAAATATGCATGCCACGGGTATAAAATATTTTTTTTTCATATACAAGTTGTTAGTATGCTACGCCCAAATGATTAAGAACCTTTTTCTTAATTTTTATGAGAACCATCACAATAAGGTGGGTTATCAGTCAATTTACATGTGCAAAGGGATGCTTTTTTATCTTCCTCAACGGTAAAGGGCATCGGGACGCCACCCTCTGCTTTGTGAGCGCCGTTACAAAAAGGTTGTTTCTCGCTATGGCCACAACTGCACCAAACGTAGCGCTTATGGGCCTCAAGGTCAATTCTTACGGGTGCGTTACCCGCGCGTTTAGGAATACTCATGTTTTCGGTTTTTGTTTAGAGGTTAATCATTCAATTCGAGATGTTCACAAGATAATTTGTTAAGAGCTTGTTTAAAAATCTGTTCCCATTGATTTTGTTCTATCAAGATTGAATTTTATAGTTTCAGAGGTATTATTACATCTCTTTCTCAGCGTATACGAATTTCAAGATATCACCTTTTGATATCATTAAAATTCCCTAGCTTTAAATATCTATCCATCAAAAAACCACTAACGAAAAAACTGGCTTCTGAGTTTATGGTCATCATATTAGCGCTGCCGATGAATGGAAAATTTGACACTGTAATTTTTCGCGAAAGCCTAAAAATCATTTTTTACAAAATCACCACGCCTTGGCGAATCAGCAACTTAATATTGGCTTTTAGCACAGTACAATATCAAGAGTTTTGGCTGTACAATGCAAAATTGACCAATTCAACCTATATTATTCTATCAGGTCAAAAATTTGAATTAATGATATTTAAGCAATTTATTTAAGTATGATTCCGTTGGGGAAAACTACCGGGCTTTCATGACCATTTTCTCCTACGGCTGCCACGCCAAAAAAGGAATTGTCTATCACAATACCCTTAAGTTCAAAATTATCCACATTACCTACGTACCTGCTGTGATCCCAGGTAGGGGAGGTGGTGTCTCGCCAGTAAATCTTATAGCCCACGGCTCCATCCACTTTATTCCATTTTAATTTGGCATTGGCTTCGACTATCCCGCCTATTTCAACAGTTTTGGGCGATGGTGGCGCCCAGGCAATACTTGCCAGGTTTATGGCATTTACAGCGGTAAGACTAGCCGTATAGGGAAAGTTTACATGTTTTAGAACATCACCATATTCTATACCGTTTTCCGTGCGGATATTCTGGTGTTGCTGTGTGTAATTTTCATGAGCTTCCATAATCCTAATACCTGCATAACCCAAATCATTAAAGGGCTTGTGGTGACCACCCCGGCCAAACCGGTCTAACCTGTAAATCATCATGGGATTCATCACGGGCATGTATTTTTTTACATTACCATAAACATAACGGGCCAGTTGACGGGAAATACCGTCAACTTCGCCACCGTAATACCTGCGCGCGCTTTGCTCCCTTTCTGTTTCGGTAGGGGGGACGGGTTCAGAAAATATCCTAAAATCGCGATTGCTTACTGTCCCGTCAACGCCCTTAATGTTCCCTATCATGTCATTATTGAAAATACCAATAATGTCCCAACCTTGTTTTTTCGCGTAAGCTGCAAGACCGGTCCCACCATAAAGACCCTGCTCCTCGCCTGAAAGGCCCGCATAAATAATACTGTTCTCAAATTTATATTTGGAAAGCACACGTGCGGCCTCCATAGTACCTGCCATACCACTGGCGTTATCATTGGCCCCGGGAGCATCCCCTGTAAAATCTACAGCATCACTGTTGCGCGAATCAATATCACCGCTCATAATGATATAACGATTGGGATATTTTGTACCTCGCTGAATGGCAATCACATTGACAACATATGCATCTTTGGGCACGCGGCTGCCCATATCTTTTGTAACAAGATCTTTTTCATAAGACACCTCAAGACAGTCGTTACATAGTGCCGAAGTCTTTTCAAAATCGGCTTTTATCCATCTTCTGGCAGCTCCGATCCCACGGGTTTCGCTGACGGTATCGCTGAAGGTATTCCGCGTGCCAAAGCCAACAAGTTTGATAACATCAGCTTTAATACTATCGGCAGAAATAGACTGGATAATATCGTATAGACGAAGATCAGTCTCTGGCGGTGCGGTGTTCTGTGCAGAGGCCAAAGCCGTAAAAAAAAGGAAAAGAACGGTGGTAATTTTAGAGGTCATAAATTGCTATAAGTTTGTTAATCATATTAAAGACTCTTTTTGCCAGTAAACAGAATAGAAAAAATTATTTATCTAAAGTTTGAAAATCATGATATTAGCGTATTCAATGTTGTTAAATATACTATTATCTTAAAATTTATTACACTTAACCTGCTGAAACAAATTCATTTAGAAGTTCTCTTACGCGCTGCGTGTCATCAACATAAAAACGGGCAGCGGTTTTATGAAATCCAACTTTAACGGTGTATGCAGAATCCGGTAGATCCTGAAACATGTACTCGTCAGTCCAGTCATCACCTATTGAAAAAATAAAATCGTAATCCTTTTTAAATACTTCCTTTGATACGGCCTTTCCCTTATTTACCGAAGAATTTTTAATCTCCAGCACTTTGTTTCCATCCAGTACGCCCAGATCGTTATTACTGGTCAATTCTTTAATCACAGTTGATAGTTCATTAGCCCTCATCTCGCCAAGTGCAGGATCTGCATTGCGGTAATGCCAGGCCAGGGAGTAATTTTTTTCTTCAATAAAAGTTCCTGGCGTTCTATCTACAAAAGTCTCTAAAATGGGTCTTATCTGCGGCATCCAGTCTTTTTTTACATTGTCGTTGATTTCCCATTCCATACCTATATCCCTTTTCCATACGCCGTGCTCGGCTATGAGCGTTACCGGCACATCCAGCCACCATGTGCCCAGGGTATTCCGGTCACGGCCACTTATCAGGATCACCTCTGTGTTTTCCTGTTTTTGAATCTGTGAGATCAGATCAAGTAAAGCCTGATCTGGTTCTGCATCTGCAGGATTATTTACGAAACCTCTTAAAGTACCATCATAATCGAGAAAAAGTATGCGTTTTTTGGCCTCTTTATAGGCTGTCATCATATCTTTAAGCTGTGAATCACCTATTTTCACGGCATTAAAGATATGCCTCTTCTCATTAGTCTTCTCGAGGTTTTGCATAAAATCAGATGCCCATTTTTCTACATTGTAGCGTTTCAGCCGTTTTTGAAGTATGGTATTCCGCTTGATCTGTTCTTCTTCTGGCATCTCGATAGCCCGTTTTATCACATCGGCGATTTCTTCAAAATTATTGGGGTTTATTAAAAGGGACTCATACATTTCATGGGCGGCCCCTGTCATTTCACTGAGTATCAGCACACCTTTTTTATCTGTGCGTGTGGCAATATACTCTTTGGCCACAAGATTCATCCCGTCCCGTATCGGGGTAAGCAGGGCAATATCACAACTGGTATACAGGTCGATCAGGTTTTCAAACGGCATGGAGCGGTAAAAATACCATATGGGCGTCCAGCTTACAGTGGCAAACTTTCCATTGATTCGTCCTACGAGTTCATCCACCTCTTTTTTGAGGAGTTGGTATTGGGGCACATTAGATCGGGAGGGAACCGCAAGCATCACCAGCCTTACTTTCTCTTTATAATTAGGATATTTCTCAAGAAAATATTCATACGCCCGAATGCGGTTGGCAATCCCTTTGGTATAATCCAGCCGGTCTATTGAAAGGATCATTTTTGCATCGGGAGTAGCATCAAGGTGCAGATCAAGCCTTCGCTGTAGCTCAGACCGCTCCTTTTTTTTCTGCTCCTGATTTTTGAGCGCGGCCTGCTCAAATTTATTGTAATGAATACCCATAGGGTAGGAGTTTACGGTAACGATACGGTCTTTGAGCATGATCTCATTAAAGTCGACATCGTGCCGTAAAATCCTGGTTACAGAGCTTAAAAAATGCCGCTCATAATCGTAGGTGTGAAAGCCTATAAGATCAGCTCCCAGAAGCCCTTTTAAGATAGATTCGCGCCAGGGCAGTGTGCGGAAAACCTCGTAAGACGGAAAGGGGATATGAAGAAAAAAACCAATGCGCACATCCGGCCGCTCTTCTTTGATGAGCTGGGGCAGCAGCATCAGCTGATAGTCATGTATCCAAACGGTATCCCCTTCTTCAATATTTTCAAGGACGACCTTGGCAAATTTTTGATTTACTTTTTTATAGATATTCCAGTTTTCCCTTTCAAATTCGGTGTATTCCATAAAATAATGGAACAGGGGCCAGATTGTGCGGTTACTAAAGCCATAATAAAAACCGTTGAGATCTTCCTCATTTAAGCTTACCGGCACGCATTGTTCCTTTTTACAGGCATCGGCCACATCTTTTTCCAGATGTTCTGGCAACTCTTCTTCGGTAAGTCCGGTCCACCCTATCCATACGCCATTAGATTCTTTATGTACCGATTTCATCCCGGTTGCAAGGCCTCCCACACTAGGGGTTGCTTCAATGGCCTCATTTTCTATCTTTAACTGCAGGGGCAGTCGGTTTGAAATAATAATCGTCTTACTCATAAATGGGTTGGCTAATTGGATTGCTTATGGTGATTTTTCTTAAATTTCGGAAATTATAAGGTTTTAACTGCCTATTTTAATGAACTTTAATAGAATTTACCTGGCATTAAATTTTTCGCCAGCATGCGACACTGATAAACTCAGGTAAATTCTACAAAGGTATATTTCTAAATGATTTATGTTTTTTTGCGCTGCCGCGAAAGTGTACGAGCAATCGTCCTGCTCAGAACATTTTTTGCTGATTGTTATCTTCACTTGTGTTTTTAGTACCCTTTGGCGCCGTTTTTTTCTGCTCTCCCAACATTTGCACGCGAGTACGGGCAAAGCTGTCCGGATATTTTTTCTGTATGAAAGTGATTAAATGCTCCCGCACATAAACGCGAAGGTCAAAGGCAGTGCCCGAATCCTTGGCGCTCATTAGGGCACGAACTTCTACGTAATTTGAATTGGAATCCGTTACCTGCAGTACATTTACCTTACGGTCCCACAGCGGATTATGATCTAGCAAGCGCGTCAGTTCAGCACGTAGTTCATCAAATGGCACACTATAATCGGTATAAATGAATACGGTACCCAGCAAGTCTGCGGAATTGCGCGTCCAGTTTTGAAAAGGTTTTTCTATAAAATAAGTCGTTGGGAGTACCAGGCGGCGTTTGTCCCAAATGGCGACAACCACGTAGGTCAATGTGATCTCTTCAATACGGCCCCATTCGCCCTCTACGATCACCACATCATCGATGCGTATGGGTTGTGTAAATGCAATCTGAATACCCGCAAGGAGTGTTCCCAGCGCCTTTTGAGCCGCAAAACCTATAATAATGCCCGCTATACCAGCAGAGGATAGCATGGCCACACCCATGGCCCTGATGCTTTTAAAACTCATAAGGATCACGGCTATACCTATAAGAATAAGTAAAAAAATGATGACGCGCTCCAGAATATTGAACTGCGTATAAATCCTGCGCGCAGCAATATTGTTTGTTGAACTGATGTCATAATTTTCAAGGATACGGTGCTTGAAGATTTTAACCGTAACGATGGCAAGCCAAACCAGCGCGATGATCAGCAAGATAGTTGCGATCTGTTCTGGTATTGCGTCTGATATAAAATCTGAAAGTAACTTCTGTATCTTACCAAGCTTTAAAACTAGGCTTATGAGTAATAGCGCAAGGGGAATTTTAATGCGCTCTGCGATATTTATTGGCAGAATGTTATTGGGACTTTTACCCAATTTTTTGAGCACGATATAAAGTGCAAAAAATATAGCCGCAGCAGCGATAATGCTGATGATTAAGAATTTGGAAAGTTCAGACGTGATCAGTAACATCATTAAAAACTTTTATAGCTTCTAAAGCTAAAAAGAACACTGCGCCCTAAACGTTAAGGAAACCCAAAATTTTTAATCACCTCTTGCTATAACGTTGGTAAAATCATAAAAAATTTCTGAGAAGAACTTCTAAAAAATTCTCGTTTGGTTTATCTATTGTAAAAGGGCCAGCCGGCAAGAATTAGCCACTATACATTAATTTTCTGCTGCAAGCGCCAGTTTTTTACCGGATGGGCTTACCGCAAGACGGGTTACATTTTTGATTCCCATTTTAGATAAATCGGCTATTTCTTCCCACTCGTTGGATATTAGCAAATCATAGATAAATAATTTGCTTCTGCTCCCTAATATTATTTGATTTTGGTTTAGCCAAGTGTAATCCTCGATCCCTATGGGCAGGGTACATACAAAATAGCTTTCTAAAGTTTTGAAGTCTAATAGATAAAGATCAAGTTGCTGCTCCTCGTTTATAAGCGTATAACTTAAGGATCTAGTCCCGGGAATTTTCTGGATGGATCGGCCTACATTTTTTAAAAGAAGACTATCTTTTTCGGTCTTTAAGTTTATGAAATAGAGATCCATGGCCATGGGGGTAAGTACCGTTGCCAAAATCCGCTTCTGATCGTAAAAATCGTAATAACCTATTTTAAGTTGAGAAATTTTTACGGTAGTGCTGTCTTTTAAAGAATAATCATACAGCCTCTGAAGTCCGTTAGTGTCCAGGCGTACCGCTGATATATGGTCTGTTCCCGGAATGGATTTTGGGGAGTATTCACTGCCTATAATGGTGGGATGGATAATTGACGTATTTTTGCTGGTCAGATCATATAAAGCAACGTCGGTCTGCCCATTTTGATTACGGGCGTAAAGCAATCTATTTTCATCTATAAATGCTGGCTGGTTATTATAGCCCGTATTTTGGGAAATATCTTTTCCATTTGTCAGCGTAAGCGAATCCCTATGCTGAACGATGTCAAAAAGGAGGATATTGGCATCGCTTTGCGCGAAAATATTCCTGCCGGATAGCATAAAACCGATTATAAAAAAATACTTAAGTATGATCATAAGTTTTCAATATCGTAAATCGAAAGACCAAAAACCGTTCCCGAAAAACAAATGTGTGTGAAAAAACCTCGCAGGTCTCTGAAACTTGTGAGGTCTTATTCCATTATCAATATGTAATTAAAGAATTTCTCCTAATTTCAAATAAAAATTTGAATGTACTCTTCTAAAATTATGATTCCCCTTTGGAAGATGAGGGCCGATTTTCAGGAGTTTAAAATGGATAGGTATTGGCGTTTATAACTTTATCGGCTATCACATTGCGCAAGGCGACCACATTAGGCTGATTTTGATATTTTGTAAACCGTTTCAGACCCATAAGCATCATACGCTGCTCGTCACCCTCGGCAAAAGAAACAATGGCCTCTTTCCCATTTTGGTTAATGGTGTCAACCGCATGATAAAGATAAAGCTGTGCCATAGCGATCTGTTTTTCAACTAATTCTTTACCAGTACGTTTAGCTGCCTTTTCTGCCCTGAGCACTCCACTTTCTGCCATATAGATCTCGATAAGAATATCTGCTGCGGCTAAGAGAATTTGTTGGTGCTCTTCGAGTTCCGTGCCAAATTTCTGGACCGCGCTGCCGGCTACCATTAGGAATACTTTTTTAAGTTTGGAAATCATTGCTTTTTCTTCGGAAAGAACTTCGCTGAAATCGGGTATTTCAAAAGAGGGGATGCCTGTCAGTTCGTCGGCCACGGCCTGTGCCGGGTTCAATAGGTCTACATGACCTTTCATCGCTTTCTTAACGAGCATGCCTACGGCGAGCATCCGGTTGATCTCGTTGGTGCCTTCATAAATCCGTGCGATTCGTGCATCGCGCCACGCCGCTTCCATGGGCGTATCAGCACTAAAGCCCATTCCGCCAAAAATCTGGATGCCCTCATCTGCACAGTTCTGGATATCTTCGGAAACGGCTACTTTTAATAAAGAACACTCAATGGCATATTCTTCTACACCCTTAAGTTCTGCCTCTTGATGAGAAGCGCCCTTTTCCTGACGGATACTGATGCGCTGCTCAATATCATGACCGGCACGGTAACTGGCGCTTTCGCCTACCCAAGCGGACGTTGCCATTTCGGCTAATTTCTGCCTGATGGCGCCAAATTTTGAGATTGGCGTTTTAAACTGAATCCGCTCATTGGCATATTTGACCGCATTACCGATCACGCGGCGCTGTGCATCCAGACTGGCAGCGGCGAGCTTGATCCGGCCTATGTTGAGCGCGTTCATCGCAATCTTAAAACCATTCCCGCGCTCAGATAATATATTTTCTACCGGAACTTTGGTTTCATTGAAAAAGACCTGTCGGGTAGAAGAGGAGTGAATACCTAATTTTTTCTCTTCTTCACCCAGCGAAATCCCATTTTCAGGGTCGTTTTCTACAATAAAACCCGTGATATTTTTATCATCCCCAATCCGGGCAAAAACGATGAAAAGGTTGCAAAAACCAGCATTGGAAATCCACATTTTCTGCCCGGAAATGGAATAATAAGTTCCGTCTTCAGAGAGGACGGCTTTTGTTTTCCCGCTGTTTGCATCGCTCCCGGCGCCGGGTTCGGTCAGCGCATAGGAGCCAAACCATTCGCCCGTGGCCAATTTAGGTACATATTTTTTCTTTTGGGCCTCGGTTCCATAAAGGGTGATGGGCATGGTACCGATGCCGGTATGTGCACCAAAGGCGGTCGCGACTGATCCCGTAGCACCCGAAATGTAGTCACAGACCAGCATGGTGGAGACGAAACCCATCCCAAGGCCGTCATATTCCTCGGGAACTGCTACGCCCAGAAAACCAAGTTCGCCGGCCTTGCGCATAACTTCTTCGGTAAAGGCATAATCCTTCTTTTCAAATCGCTCTTTGTACGGTATGATCTCGCGGTCTACAAATTCTTTTACCGAATCCCGCATCATCTGCTGTTCCTCAGAGAAATCTTCTGGGGTAAATATATCCTCGCATTTGGTTTCCTTGACCAAAAACTGGCCCCCGCGAAGCAGGTCTTTTTTTTCTAGTGTTTGTGTGCTCATCTTTTCTTTAATTGACTTTGGACGGTAGGACATAAGACGTAGGACCCATGTGTTTTATCCTTTATGATTATTGTGTTAAAGTCTGCTTTTTTAGTCTTAAGTCCTACGTCCTCAAGTCCTATGTCTTTTTACTGTAGAAACTCATAAACCCCCGCAGCTCCCTGACCTGTACCCACGCACATGGTGACCATACCATATTTTCCTTGCAGGTTGCGCTTGCGCATTTCATCAAAAAGCTGGACCGATAGTTTGCTGCCGGTACAACCCAGCGGATGCCCTAAAGCAATCGCTCCGCCGTTAACGTTTACGATGTCTTTGTTCAGACCGAGTTCGCGAATCACGGCAACCGACTGAGAGGCGAATGCTTCGTTCAGTTCTATGAGTTCCATATCTTTCAGCTCCTTTCCGGCTGTTTTAGGGCTTTGGGAACCGCTTTTATGGGCCCTATGCCCATTATTCGCGGTTCAACCCCCACGGGTGCATAATTGACCAAACGGGCTATGGGTTCTATATGGAGTTCTTTGACCATTTCCTCGCTCATGATCAATGTGAAAGCTGCGCCGTCACTCATTTGTGACGAATTTCCGGCGGTAACACTTCCGCCCTCGGCGAAAACAGGGCGCAGTTTGGCCAAAACCTCCAGGCTGGTATCTTTACGCGGCCCTTCGTCTTTATTGACTGTGTAGGTTCTCGTCTCTTTTTTACCGGAGTCGTTAACAAAAGTCTCATGTACATCAATGGGCACGATCTGATCCTGAAAGCGGTTTTCCGCCTGCGCTTTAATCGCTTTTTGATGCGAATTGTAGGCAAATTCGTCCTGTTCTTCACGAGAAACCTTAAACTGTTTTGCTACCGCTTCCGCTGTAAGGCCCATATTCCAGTAGTAATCTTCGTGACCTTCAACGGCCAATTTATAATCAGGTACGGGTTTGTAGCCGCCCATGGGGATATAACTCATACTTTCGGCCCCGCCGGCAAGAATACAGTCGGCCATACCCGCCTGTATTTTGGCAGAAGCCATCGCAATGGTCTCAATACCAGACGCGCAATAGCGGTTTACGGTTACCCCAGGGATATCCTCTATTTGAAGTCCCATCAGGGAGATCAGTCTTCCCATATTGAGCCCTTGTTCCGCCTCGGGCATGGCATTGCCGACGATCACGTCATCGATGCGTTTTTTGTCAAGTTGCGGCACTTTATCCAATAGATATTGAATGGTTTCCGAAGCGAGTTCATCAGGCCGCTTAAAGCGAAAAGTTCCCCGGGGAGCCTTTCCTACTGCGGTGCGGTAAGCTTGAACGATATATGCGGTTTTTTGCATGGTTTATTTTTTAAAGGAAAAAAGAAAAAAGATAAGAGAGAAAAGATGTACCGCCGAGTTTATTTTGGAAACTCATTGTCATTCTCTGCCATTCTTCGATCTTCTTTTCCAATAGATTTAATGTTTTAGTATCAATGTGTTTTCTATGCCGAGCAATTAAAAGTTGTGTTCCGAGCTCAAAAGAAGAGCCCAAAGAAATATCAATATAATGGTGAAAAGATTTATTGGTTCTTGAAGAACCTTCTGCTATATTACTAGCTATAGAAACGGAACATCGGCTAATCTGAGAACTTAAATCGTAACGTTCATGTTTTGGAAAATCAAGTAAAATATCTGAACAATCATTTGCGATTTCAAGACCCAATTGCCAAATTTTCAAGTTTTTGTAGTTGTGTCTCTTGCGCTTTTCCATATGATTGATATTAATCGATTTCTATTCTATTTTCTTTTCTCTATTATCTTTTTTCTATAATTAGAAATCTAATTACGAAGTGGCTTATTCTTCTTAATCATATGCTCAAGTCGCTCCAGGGTTTTCCGTTCCCCACAAAGGCTCAGGAATGCCTCACGTTCTAGATCTAATAAATACTGCTCACTCACATAAGACGCCTCTGAAAGATCGCCGCCGGCCATGACGTAGGCGAGTTTATTGGCGATTTTTTTGTCGTGCTCGCTGATGTAGTTTCCGGCGTTCATCTGGTCTGTGCCCACATAAAAAGGACCTAATGCTTGCTTGCCGAGGACTTTGACATCGGTGCGCTCAATGGGTTTGGTGTAGCCCTGTTCGGCCATGAATTTTGCAACTTCTTTCGCAGCAGCGATCTGGCGGGCCTTATTAACAACCACGATATCCTTTCCTTTTTTGAGGATGCCGGTATCGTAGGCTTCATAGGCCGAAGTGGATACCTTGGCCATCCCGATTGCGAGAAAATATTCGCGCAGCCGGTTGAGTTCCACGTCATCTTTATGGTAAGTATCGCTGGCGCGAACGGTCATTTCTTTAGAACCGCCACCGCCGGGAATGAGGCCTACGCCAAATTCCACGAGACCGATATAACTTTCCGCGGCAGCGACAACGCGATCGGCGTGTAGTGTCATCTCACAGCCACCACCCAAGGTCATATCGTGTGGCGCAACGATCACGGGAATCGAAGAATACCGGATGCGCATACAGGTGTCCTGAAAATACTTGACCGCTTGATTGAGCTCGTCATATTCCTGCTCTACGGCCATCATAAAGATCATCCCCACATTGGCGCCTACCGAAAAGTTCTTGCCCGTGTTGCCGATCACCACGCCGGCGTGATTTTTTTCGGCCAGCTCAATCACTTTATTGATCCCCGCGAGAACATCCCCGCCTACGGAATTCATTTTGGACTGGAAATCCACATTTAGGATGCCGTCGCCCAAATCTTCGATGACCACGCCGCTGTTTTTGAAAACCTCAGCGGATTTTCGAATATTATCGAGGATGATGAAGCCATCTTGACCTGGTTTTTTGACATATTCCTTTTTGGGAATGTCGTAATAATAGGTATTGCCATCCTTAATTTCGTAGAAGGAATCCTTTCCACTCTTTGCAAGTTCGTTGACCCAATCGGCCACTTCATAACCTTGTTCTTTTATGAGTTCGATACCCTTTTTTACGCCAAGCGCATCCCAGATCTGGAACGGCCCATCGCCCCAGCCAAAACCGGCCCGCATTGCATCATCTATTTTGTACAGTTCATCGGTGATTTCGGGGATCCGGTTTTGTATGTAGGCAAAAAGGTCTCCGAAGTTCTTTCGGTAGAATTTACCTGCCTTATCATCACCTTCTACGAGAACGGTAAATCGCTCTTCAACACGGTCTATGCTTTTGGTTTTTTCCAACGTGGAAAAAGAGGCTTTTTTTCCGTCGCGGTAGTCCATTTTATCGAGGTCGAGCGTTAAAATCTCGCTATCGCCATTCTCTTTTTTGACCTTTTTATAAAATCCCTGTCCGGTCTTGCTGCCTAACCATTTTTTTTCCATCATGGTATCGATGAAATCCGGGAGTTTGAAAAGCTCGTGGCGCTCGTCATCGGGGCAGTTTTCGTAAAGGCCATTGGCAACGTGTACCAAAGTATCCAGCCCCACGACATCAACGGTACGGAAAGTGGCTGACTTTGGCCTACCGATAACAGGTCCGGTCAGTTTATCGACCTCCTCCACGGTCATGTCCATTTCTTTGACGGTATGAAAAAGGCTCATAATACTGAAAATACCTATGCGGTTTCCTATAAAAGCCGGGGTATCTTTGGCAATAACCGGGGTTTTACCCAAAAAACGAGCTCCATAATCGTTTAAGAAATCCAGCACATCCTGCGATGTTTGGGGTCCGGGAATAATCTCAAAAAGCTCCAGATAACGGGCAGGATTAAAGAAATGTGTTCCACAAAAATGTTTTTGAAAATCCTCGCTACGGCCTTCATTCATCAAGTGAATGGGGATTCCGGAAGTGTTTGAGGTGATTAGTGTTCCCTCTTTTCTATGATTGTCCAGATTTTCGAAAACCTGTTTTTTGATATCGAGCCTTTCCACGACGACTTCGATAATCCAATCCACTTCGCTTACTTTAGCAATATCGTCTTCAATATTGCCGGTTTTTATCCGGGAACCGAAATTTTTATGGTAGAGTGGGGCAGGCTTTGAATTAATAGCGCTCTGCAGGTGCTCGTTTGCAATGCGATCGCGAACGCTTTTATTTTTTAAAGTAAGATTTTCAGCCTTTTCCTTATCGGTAAGTTCATTGGGTAAAATATCCAAAAGTAGGACTTCAACACCAATATTAGCGAAATGACAGGCAATGCCACTCCCCATGATCCCAGAGCCGATAACCGCTACTTTATTGATTCTTCTCTTGCTCATTGTTTTATTTTCGTTTCTTGTGGATAAATCTTTTTGTTCTGAATAAGGTCATTAATACTGTGCATGACTTCAAAAAAATGCTTCATTTGCTCTTCGGTGACCGATGTCCTGACCGCCTCATTAAAGCGGAGGACTCTGTCTTTGCTATACGCACGTTTTTCCCGGCCAAAATCAGTTAAATAGATTAATACACCACGACCATCTTCAGGATTGGGACGACGTTCTATCAGACCGCGTGCTTCCATGGATTTTAGGGTACGCGAAAGGCTTGTGGCTTCCATACCCATTTTAGGCCCCAATGCGGTGGATGGCGTCCCGCCTTCAACATCAATACTTAAAAGCGCAAAGCCCACAGCCATCGAACTATCAAATTGAGAGGCCTGCTCGTTATACATTTTGGTTACGGCCTGCCAGGTCGCCCTTAAGGCATAATCTATCGTAAGATCTTTCATACTTTAACGTTATCGTAAAAATATGAAAAAATACTATGCATGCATAATAAATAGCTGTGAATTTTTATTTTTTTATAAGTCCTGCATGTATGAGTGATCCCGATAACAATCGGGAAAGGGATCCTTGTAGGTCTATTATAGCAGTTGGAGAAAATTCAAGACCTACATGGAGGTCTCCTCCCGTCGGCAACACTTTGAAGGTCGAATTTATTTATGGTCATAAATCTTATTATAAAGATCAATGTACCGCTCTTTAACCACACGGCGCTTAAGTTTTAAAGTAGGGGTTAGGTGGCCTTCTTCAATCGTCCATTCATCAGGGGTTAGTTCGAAGCGTTTGACCTTTTCCCAATGGCCAAATTTTTCATTGTAAGTATCTATATCTTCTTTTAGACGTTTGATAACATCTGGGTTTTTGGCGATTTCCTTATTGTTTTCCCCTACTTTGATGTTCTTTTTACGTCCCCAATCCTGTATAAACTCAAAATTGGGTTGAATAATTGCTCCTGGCATTTTTTCGCCTTCGCCTACTACCATAATATGCTCGATAAATCGTGACTGTTTCATGGCATTCTCAATGATTTGAGGGGCTATGTATTTACCTCCGCTGGTCTTGAACATTTCCTTTTTACGGTCAGTGATCTTGAGGAAACCTTCGGCGTCAACCTCACCGATATCACCGGTGTGGAAAAAACCATCCTCAATGGCCTCCTCGGTTTTTTCTTTGTCTTTATAATATCCTAACATCAACTGTGGACCTTTGACCAAAATTTCGCCATCTTCATCTATTTTGATTTCGGTCTCCGGAATGGGTTTGCCCACGGTACCGATTTTAAAGCCATGGTTACGCATGTCATTCACAGCGATTACCGGTGAGGTTTCGGTAAGTCCGTAGCCTTCCATTACCCCAATGCCGGCCGCATTAAAAACGCGTGACAAGCGAGGTTGTAGCGCCGCACTGCCCGATGCGATCACTTTAAGGTTTCCACCCAGACCTTCCTGCCATTTACTGAAGATCAGCTTTCGCGCAAGCGCCAATTTCTGCTCGTACCACCAGCCGTTGTTGCCATACGGCTCATAATCAAGGCCCACATCGACCGCCCAGAAGAAAAGCTTCTTTTTTATTCCGGTGAGTTCGCCGCCTTTGGCGATTATTTTTTCATAAACTTTTTCCAGTAATCGCGGAACTGCGGTCATTACTTGCGGTCTGACTTCTTTTAGGTTTTCGCTGATCGCATCGATACTTTCGGCATAATAAATCGCTACCCCCGTATATTGATATAAATAGATCAACATGCGCTCATAAACGTGGCAGAGCGGTAAGAAACTCAAGGCCTTATCTTTTCCTTTTCGTATAGGAAACCGCGTTTCACTATTTAGGGCATTGCTTACCAGGTTTTTATGGCTGAGCATCACTCCCTTGGGCTTACCTGTGGTACCTGAAGTATAGATCAATGTGGCAAGATCTTCCTCTGTGATTTCTTTTTTACGTTTTTCGACCTCGTTTTGATCGCTTTTGTCATTTCCCAACTCCAGAACTTCCTGCCAGTTTTTACAGTCCTCTAAGGTCTCAAAAGAATATACCTCTTTTAAAGTAGGTACTTTATTCCTGATCTGATTGACCTTAGACGCAACTTCATCATCAGAAATAAAGCAAAAGATCGCCCCACTGTGATTGAGAACATATTCATACTCATCTTGGGAGATCGTAGGGTAAATAGGAACATTTTGAGCGCCTATCTGTAAAATACCGATGTCAACAATATTCCATTCGGTACAATTTCTGGTGGAGATGACCGCGATTTTATCATTGGGTTTGACACCCAATTTTATAAGTCCTCGACTCAATTGATTGGCCTGATCCAAATATTCTTGGGTGGAAAGTGCCTTCCATTGCCCATTGTATTTGGTAACCAGGGATTCTTGTAGCGGATAATTCTCCAGCTGGTATTGCGGGAAGTCAAAAAGACGTTTAATTTCCATAGTTTATGGCAAAAGGTTTCTTATGCAAAATAGGAAATTTAGCGTCTATTTTTAGCGCTTTCGCGAAAAATCACAACGATTTCATACAAATAAACCGGCAAAATACCATGAAAAAAACCACTATTCTCTATTTATCGTTATTTAGGAGAGCCGACCCTCGATCCATTCCCGGGCATTCACAAAAGCCTCAATCCACGGGCTGACTTCATCCTCCCTTCCTTCGGGATAGTTGGCCCAGTTCCAAGGGAACGTGGATCGCTCGATGTGCGGCATGGTGACCAAGTGACGCCCGGTTTTATCGGTCATCATCGCGGTGTTATAATCGCTATTGTTTGGATTTGCAGGATAAGCATCAAAACCGTATTTGGCCACGATTTTGTAGTTTTCTTCCGCAAGTGGAAGGTGAAATTTTCCTTCCCCGTGAGAAATCCATACCCCTAAAGTCGTTCCGGCCAAAGAGGACAACATGACGGAATTATTCTCTGCTATTTTTACGCTGGTAAAGCCGCTTTCGTGCTTTTGGGAGTCGTTGTGCAGCAATTTTATTTTTTCTTTATGGTCGGGATTTATAAGATCTAGTTCGGCAAAAAGTTGACAACCATTACAGATCCCCACAGAGAGGGTATCTTCCCGCGCGAAAAAATTCTTGATGACCTGATTGGCTTTCTCGTTGTATAAAATCGCTCCCGCCCAACCTTTGGCCGATCCCAAGACATCTGAGTTTGAAAAACCGCCCACAGCACCCAGAAATTGGATATCTTCCAGTGTTTCCCGACCTTCGATCAAATCGGTCATGTGCACGTCTTTTACATCAAAACCGGCAAGGAACATAGCGTTTGCCATTTCGCGTTCAGAATTACTTCCTTTTTCCCGTAAAATCGCTGCTTTTGGACGGGGTTTTTGGGTGTTTAATGCAGGTTTTTTGCCCGTAAAATGAGCTGGTAAATCAAAAGAAAGTGCCTGTTTGTCAAAATTATCAAATCGTTCTTCCGCAAGATTGTTTGCGGTCTGCTTTTGATCTAAAAGAAAGGAGGTTTTAAACCATTTCCTGCGCAGGGATGGGATATTTAGACCGATTTCGGTGCCATTTTTCCTGATTTTGAGCGTTTCTGACGAGGTTACGCTGCCTATTTTTTGAAATTCAATCTTCTTTTCTGCCAAGATCTTTTCGACATCGCAGTCTTTTTTTGCCTGAAAAACGATGCCCGCATTTTCGGAAAACAGGATCTTGACGGTATCCTTTTCAGCGAAAGCGGAAAGATCAATATCTGCACCCAACTTATTTTCGGCAAAACATAGTTCCAACAATGTGGTGATCAATCCGCCGGAAGCGACATCGTGGCCGGCAACAATCATTTCATTTTTGATCAGGTTTTGAATGACGTCAAATGCTTTCGCGAAAGCGATAGAATTTTTGATCGTTGGCGCTTCTGTACCAATTTTATTCTGCGTCTGTGCAAAGGATGATCCGCCCAGTTTAAAATTGTCTTGGGAAAGGTTTATGTAATAAATAGCACCCTCATTTTCCTTTAGAACAGGCTCGATCACCTGATTAATATTTGAGCATTCTCCCGCCGCCGAAATAATTACGGTTCCCGGAGCGAGAACTTCACCATCGGGATATTTTTGTTTCATCGAGAGTGAATCTTTCCCGGTTGGCACGTTAATGCCCAATGCTACCGCAAATTCTGAAACGGCTTCGACAGCCTTATATAAACGTGCGTCTTCACCGGGATTGTTGCAGGGCCACATCCAATTTGCTGACAGGGAAACAGATTTTAAACCATCCTCCAGCGGAGCCCAGATAATATTGGTCAGGGCTTCTGCGATACTGTTTTTACTGCCGGCTACAGGATCGATCAAACCAGAAATAGGGGAGTGGCCTATGGAGGTCGCGATACCTTTTTTGCCCTTAAAATCGAGCGCCATTACACCACAGTTATTGAGCGGCAATTGTAAACTGCCCGCACACTGTTGTTTGGCCACGCGCCCTCCCACACAGCGGTCCACTTTATTGGTTAGCCAATCCTTACAGGCCACGGCTTCAAGTTGCAGCACCGCTTCCAAATAATCGTGAAAATCGCCTAAATTATAGTCTAAATTGGCATAATTGCGGTCAATAGTGGAATCGCTCATCACGGTTTTTGGTGAACTACCGAACATATCGTGCAAGTCGAGATCCATGGGGGATTCACCACTGGTTTTTGATTTGAACGTAAAGCGGTGATCACCGGTTACAGTGCCCACTTCATACATGGGCGAGCGCTCACGTTCTGCAATGGCCCGCAAAGTCTGGATCGCTTTATCATCGATGACAAGGCCCATACGTTCCTGCGACTCGTTGCCTATAATCTCCTTTGCGGAAAGGGTAGGATCGCCCACGGGAAGTTTATCAAGGTCAATATTGCCGCCGGTTTCTTCCACAAGTTCAGAAAGACAGTTGAGATGACCACCTGCACCATGATCGTGAATGGAAATAATGGGGTTATGATCACCTTCTACCATCCCGCGTATGGCGTTTGCGGCCCGTTTCTGCATCTCGGGATTGCTACGCTGTACCGCATTAAGCTCAATGCCAGAGTGGAATTCGCCCGTATCTGCTGAGGAGACTGCAGCGCCGCCCATACCGATGCGGTAATTATCACCGCCCAAAATAACAATTTTATCGCCTGTTTTGGGCTTATCTTTTAATGCTTGCGATTTCTTGCCGTAGCCAATACCGCCGGCCTGCATGATAACTTTGTCGTAAGCCAGGCGGCGTGGAGTAGAAAAATTTCCGTCTTCGCGGAAATTTAAACGCTCATCATGTTCAAACGTCAATACGGATCCGGCTATAAGCGGTTGCCCGAATTTATTCCCAAAATCTGAGGCGCCATTTGACGCTTTGATCAAAATATCGATGGGGCTCTGGTAAAGCCAATTTCTGGCGGGCATTGCCTGCTCCCAGGGGCGGTCTTCCCCCAGCCGGGAATATGCGGTCATATACACAGCGGTCCCAGCGAGTGGTAGTGAACCTTTACCGCCGGCCAAACGGTCGCGGATCTCACCGCCGGCGCCGGTTGCGGCCCCGTTAAAAGGTTCTACCGTCGTGGGAAAGTTGTGGGTTTCCGCCTTGAGCGAAAGCACACTGTCAAAGTCTGTCTCGCAGTAATAATCGGGTTTATCGGCCGTTTTTGGGGCAAATTGTACGGTTTTTGGGCCGTTTACAAAGGCTACGTTGTCCTTATATGCCGAAATAATCCCATTAGGGTTTTTTTCTGAAGTTTTCCTGATCATTTTAAAAAGGGAAGAGGACATTTGCTTCCCATCGATCACGAAAGTGCCATTGAAGATTTTGTGTCTGCAATGTTCAGAATTTACTTGGCTAAAGCCGAAAACCTCACTATCGGTCAGTTTTCGCCCAACGCGTGCAGCAACTGCGTTAAGATAAGCGATCTCCTCCTCATTGAGCGCAAGACCTTCTTTTTCGTTATACCCATAAATATCCTCAATATAAAGTATGGGGTCAGGCTCGATATCAATGTGAAAAATATCCTGATCGAGCTTTCGATATTTCTGCGAAAGCATAGGGTCGTACGCATCAAAATCGGCCACACAAGGCGTAAATTCTTCGATGCGAAATATTCCTGTAATACCCATGTTTTGAGTGATCTCAACAGCATTGGTACTCCAGGGCGTGATCATCGTGGCGCGTGGGCCAATAAAAAAAGCGTCGATTATAGACGCCTGAATCTGAGGTTGATCGCCAAAAAGCCAAACGAGTTTGTCAATGGTTTTTTGCGCTAGTTCACCTTCTTTCTGTACAGTATATACTTTAGTATCCGGATCGCCGAAAAAATAGATCATAATGCGGTGGTTTTCGGGTATAAAATTAAGTTTATTAAATGAGTAATCCCAGTTTGGTCGTGAGAATGAAAGCGTTTCAAATGATTATATAGTAATAGATGAAAACTTGAATAAGCAATACATTAAGTAAAGCATTTTAAAATATTATAAATCAATGATTAATCAACATAATTTTCATGTTTTTGCCGTAGATTTATTATTAAATAACCGCTGATATTCCTTAAGTTATTCAACCCTGAAGTCAATGATCACATCGTCATTTTTAGTACTTACTACCAAAAAATAAATCCCGTCAGCATAAAATTTGGTGTTGATTTCACTTCTTTTTTTATACCGTTCCACAAGCCGTCCCTTCATATCATAGACAGTGATCTGCTCTATGTTTTTTGGGGTTTTTACCAGAACCAAACTATCGGACTGCGTGATCGCTTCTGCCATAAACTTATCCTTAGTTATCGCTGAAAATATTCCCCAGCGATCCTCGGCTGCGGGTCCGCCCCATATTAAGGTGGCCAGATAGGGATCATCAATAAATGGATTGCGATTGCCCTGGGCGTACTTTGCGCTGCCTGAAAGGTATTCATTACGCTGATCTTCCACCGCGGAAACCGGATCTTCGGCATTCCATTTTAATAAGAGGTTGATCATATTGGGATCTACGCTATTAGCATCACCCACCACCACACTTTGAGGAAGGCAGCGCTCCCCATAATGCAGATACATATACATTAGCATACGCGCGACATCGCCTTTCCACTCATCGCCGGGATACCAGTACGCATCCACATTTCCAGAATTCCCGCTTCCTTCGGCATATTTTCGGTTGGCACGTCTGGCATTCCGTTTTACATCGCTAGCTCGCAACTGATGTGCGTCTGCTCCCGGTCCTTCAGTTCCTAAATTGGGTTTTCCCAAAGATTTTGGGTAGATATGTTCCCGGTTCCAGTCACCATTAGCGCCTCCGTTCTGGTTTTTGTTCCGGGCCCTGTCATTTTCTGGATCCTGATCATTTCCTCCTTCAAAACCGTACATCAGCAAAACATTATCGGGGTTTTTGGGATCAGTATCAATAATTTTTAAGGCTTCCCAAATCCCCGGGGTGTAACTGAGCAAATTAACGTGCGTGCGAATTACCTTATCGGCAAGTTCATCCCGAAGATCGAGACCACGCTTGGTCAGGTCAACATCGTTGTAATATGCCTGCTGGGCGAAGCATGTGCTGCCTAATAATATAAAGAGTATGTAAAGTGCCCTTTTCACCCTTCAAATCATTTTGTATTATCGAATATTCAGTTGCTTACTGTTAAACTATTATGTGTTCAGAAACCTTAAATAACTCACCACTTTAATACATCATTTTTCTTTTCTGAACGATTGCAGTGCTACATCCTTAGTTTTCTTCCTGCTTTCGCGAAAGCAAAGCCATAAAAAACCCATCATATCCAGATTCACTTGATAATATGGATTTCTGCTGTTCTATACTAAATTCCTTACCCGCTTCAGAAGCGATAAAAGTCTTGACCTGATCTTGATTTTCGGAGGGCAAAATAGAGCAGGTTGCATAGACCATCTTGCCACCTGGCTTGACCATTTTGGAATAATCCTGAAGCAGGTTTTGTTGAGTCTTCTTAATTTTTTCAAGAAAATCAGGCTCCAGCTTCCATTTGGCATCCGGATTACGGCTTAAAACGCCCAACCCGGAACAAGGCGCATCAATCAATACGCGATCTGCCGAATTATAAAGTTTTTTAATGACCTTAGTAGAATCAATATGGCGCGTCTCCAGGTTATGCGCCCCGGCACGACGCGCACGACGTTTTAGTTCCTTGAGTTTATTGGCATAGATATCCAGTGCGATGATCACCCCTTTATTATCCATTTGCGCAGCGAGGTGCAGCGCTTTTCCTCCAGCACCGGCACAGGCGTCCACAACGCGCATGCCGGGCTGGACGGCGAGTAGGGGAGCGACCAATTGTGAGGAGGCGTCCTGTACTTCAAAAAAGCCTTTTTTGAAAGCTTCGGTGATAAAAACGTTGCCTCGTTCCTGAAGCTGTAGCGCATCAGGATATTTTTTAAGGATTATGGTTTCGTGTCCTTCTGTACTGAGTTGTTGTTGAACTTCATCCAGTGTTGCCTTCAATTTATTTACACGCAGTATCACCGGTGCCTGCTCGTTTAAGGCAGCAATCTCAGCATCCCATTTTTTACCAAGTTCCTTTTCACCCAGCTCATCTATCCAATCGGGGATGCTTTCTCGGAATTTCCTAATACTTGAAAGTTCATCAAAACGGCCCTTGATTCTGCGTGTAGGGGTTTCCTCGATTTGTGGCCAGTCAGGCAGTTTTATTCCGCGCAGCGTGCACCATACCGCAAAAATCCGCCAGAGATCTTTTCGTTGAAAGGGCTCCCTGACCTCGGCAATTTCGGCGTAAAGCCTTTTCCAGCGCACGATATCATAGGTTGTTTCAGCGATAAAACCGCGGTCACGCGCACCCCAGCGCTTATCGCGTTTGAGCTGTTTGGCGATGGTTTTATCGGCATATTCACCCTCGTTAAAAATTTCTAGAAGTCCGTCTATAACGGCAAATACCAAGTTGCGGTGTAGGCGCATGGAATAGTTTTAAAATAAGCCGCAAAGGTAGGTTTTTGTTAACGAAAAGTTTTATTTTGAACCAAAATTCAATTGATGCGAAACTCATTGTGCTTATTACTGTTAACCTTATTAATCAGCTGCCGCAAAAACGATCAAAAACCTGTTAAAACTCCATTTTCTTCAGTAGAAATTGAGACCATTTATGAAGATTCCACGAGTATTAGAACACTTGAAATACTGGACGATGGAAGTTTGGCCTTTGCCGGTTCTGGAGGAAAATATGGACTTTATGATCCAAAAACCAAGTTATGGAATACAAATGTGATAAAGGGTGACAGTGTAAATCCCGAATTTAGGGCCACTGCGCATACCTCTTCAGATTTTTTGATGCTTAGTGTTGCAAATCCGGCCCTTCTATACAAAACCGGTGATAACGGACAGATGAAACTGGTCTACGCCGAAGAGAATGAGAAGGTGTTTTATGACAGTATGAAATTTTGGAACGATCAGGAAGGCATTGCCATGGGCGACCCTACAGCGGATTGCCTTTCGATCATTATTACGCGCGACGGAGGGAATACCTGGAAAAAAATTTCCTGTTCTGGTCTGCCTAAAGCTAAAAAGGGGGAAGCTGCGTTTGCAGCGAGTAATACGAATATAGCGATCATGGGCGATAAAGCCTGGATCATCACAGGTGGTATGGCATCCAGAGTTTTGTACACATCGGATAAAGGCAAGAATTGGGAGGTTTTTGACACCCCTTTATTACAAGGTTCAGCAACTCAGGGAGGATATTCCATTGATTTTTATAATGAAAATATCGGTTTTATAATTGGTGGGGATTACACTAAACCAGAGGAAAACGAATCCAATAAGGCGATTACGCTAGATGGTGGCAAAAGTTGGTCGCTTGTGGCGCAGGGACAAAGCCCAGGCTATAACAGCTGTATTCAATTTGTTCCCAACGATGGGGGTAGGGCACTTGTCGCCACCGGCTTCAAAGGCATACATTATAGTAGTGACGAGGGGAAACATTGGTCAACATTAAGTGATGAGGGATTTTATGCTCTTCGGTTTCTCAATGATTCTACGGCCTATGCTTCTGGAAATGGAAGAATCGCCAAACTGAAATTCAACTAAATATTAAGCATCTTCCGAATCTTTCAAATGTTGAATAATCCACTTTTTGGCTTCCTCTTCTTCATTAAAAATTTGAAATGGTACGGCTGAAAAGTGTTTTTCAATATTTGCCATTGAATTACCACTACTACTTCTAACCACAATGGCGACAGCCTTAACATTGTGCGTTTTGCTATCTTTTAGATATACCAGCGGGTTTACACTATAGGAGTTTACCCTTCTGCAAATGTAGCCGTAGGGTTTTTCTTTAAATATGTTTTTGCAATGATTTAAAATGGTTTGTAATTCCTCATTGTCTATAGTAACTCCCTCATATGGCTCTGAAATTATATAACTGTCACAAATTTCAACTTTGCCAAAAGGGAAAACGGCTTTGTAATTCATTGGTTTAAGCTAAAGGGGTTTTATTAGATAAGTTTACTACTGAATAACCCAAATGAAATTAAATAAAAAACCATCCGGATAAGGGATGGTTTTTTGAAGTTGTTAGAATATCACTAAGATTGTGTACTGTTCTCGTGCTTGTCAATATGAATACTTAGCTCATCTTCACCTTCTTTCAGATCCATAAAAATACTATCACCCTCTTCTAAGTGGGCGGTTATGATCTCTTCGGCAAGGGCATCTTCAATATATTTTTGAATTGCTCTTTTGAGTGGCCTTGCACCATATTCTTTATCAAATCCTTTATCGCCGATAAAGTCTTTGGCCTTATCACTAAGTTTAAGGTCGTAACCCAAATCTTCGATGCGTTTATAAAGTTTTTTGAGCTCAATGTCAATTATTTTATGAATCTCCTCACGCTCAAGTGAGTTAAAAATGACTACATCATCCACACGGTTTAAAAACTCTGGTGCGAAAGTCTTTTTTAAAGCGCTTTGAATGACATTTCTGGTATTTTCTTCTGCCTGATCCTTTCTGGCCTGAGTACCAAAGCCAACCCCCTGACCAAAATCCTTTAATCTTCTGGCCCCGATATTGGAGGTCATAATGATCACGGTATTCCTAAAATCTATCCTTCTTCCCAAAGAATCGGTTAGATAACCGTCATCCAATACCTGCAGCAACATGTTAAACACATCAGGATGTGCTTTTTCGATTTCATCAAGAAGTACGACACTGTAGGGTTTCCTACGAATTTTTTCAGTCAACTGGCCACCCTCTTCATAGCCTACATATCCAGGAGGCGCGCCTACAAGACGAGAGACGGCAAATTTTTCCATGTATTCACTCATATCTATACGAATGAGTGCATCCTCGTTATCAAATAGTTCCGTAGCCAAAATTTTGGCAAGTTGTGTTTTACCAACTCCAGTCTGACCCAAAAAGATAAATGAACCAATCGGTTTTTGGGGATCTTTAAGACCCGCCCTGTTACGCTGAATAGCTTTTGCAACTTTAGCAACAGCATCATCCTGACCAATCACTTTATTTTTAATTGATGTTGGGAGTTCCGCAAGTTTATTGGTTTCCGTTTTGGCGATCCGATTTACGGGAATACCTGACATCATAGAGACCACATCAGCCACGTTATCTTCACTTACCGTCTCCTTATGCATCTTAGATTCTTCTTCCCATCGCTCTTGGGCCAGGGCGAGATCTTTCTCCAGATTTTTTTCGTCATCCCTTAATTTGGCCGCCTCTTCATATTTCTGTTTTTTGACCACAGAATTTTTACGTTCGCGCACCTCATCAAGTTGGCGTTCAAGATCCAATATTTTTTTAGGGACATCAATATTGGTAATATGCACACGGGAACCCGCTTCATCAAGAGCGTCTATCGCCTTATCCGGCAAGAAACGATCAGTCATATACCTACTGGTCAATTTTACACAGGCCTCAATAGCTTCGGGCGTATAGACCACGTTGTGATGATCCTCATATTTATCCTTGATATTTTCCAGGATTTCTATGGTTTCCTCAATGGTGGTAGGTTCTACAATCACTTTTTGAAAACGTCGCTCCAGTGCGCCATCTTTCTCGATGTATTGTCTATATTCATCTAAAGTAGTTGCGCCGATGCATTGTATTTCACCCCGGGCAAGCGCCGGTTTAAACATGTTGCTCGCATCCAGTGAACCTGTAGCTCCACCAGCCCCTACAATGGTATGAATTTCATCAATAAAAAGGATAATATCATTATTCTTTTCAAGTTCGTTCATTACCGCCTTCATCCTTTCCTCAAATTGGCCTCGGTATTTGGTACCCGCTACCAGACTTGCAAGATCAAGGGTTACCACCCTTTTATCAAAGAGTATCCTGGATACTTTTTTCTTTATAATACGAAGCGCCAATCCTTCCGCAATAGCGGATTTACCAACTCCGGGCTCCCCGATAAGCAAAGGATTATTCTTTTTCCTTCGACTTAAAATTTGCGAAACACGCTCAATCTCTTTTTCCCTACCCACTACTGGATCCAGTTTATCCTCTTGCGCAAGAACGGTTAGATCCCGGCCAAAATTATCGAGTACGGGTGTTTTAGACTTTTTGGTAGTCTTGCCCCCTCCAGAATTAAATGGATTTTCCTTACCAGAATCGGTAGTAGAGTCATCATCACTCAGGGATTCTCCCTTAATGGGCTCAATATAATTATCATCACTAGTCATCATAAGCTTGAATTGATCTTTAACATTATCATAATCTACTTTCAGCTTATTGAGCAATTTAGTTGTAGGATCATTTTCATTGCGCAATACACATAATAAAAGGTGTGCAGTATTTATTGATGTGCTTTGGAAAAGCTTTGCTTCCAAAAAGGTCGTTTTTAACGCACGTTCTGCCTGCCTTGTAAGGTGCAGATTCTTTTTTTCATTGCTGCCCACCGCATAATTGGGACTTGCGGGGCTGAGAATCTCAACTTTGCGTCGCAAGTGACTCAAATCTATACTCAGTGTCTGTAGGATCTCAATGGCCTTGCCACTACCATCCCTCAAAAGGCCCAGCATCAGATGTTCGGTACCTATGTAATCATGACCCAACCTCAGTGCCTCCTCTTTGCTGTAAGCAATTACATCTTTAACTCTTGGGGAAAAATTATCATCCATATCAATATTCAATCTTTGCTATTTTTTAACAGGAAGATTTCAAAAATCGTTCCGTTGCTAAGTATGTCCCGTAAATTGACAAAATTACTTTCATAATCGCAAGACAAGATAAGCATACTTATTAAAGAGTGCATTTATTTTTTGTTAATAAAAATTATGTGCAACAAGGCTATAAATATGGGCTAAAACACCTGATTTACGTATCTTGCGCGATAGCGTTACATTTAAAAACTAAGAAATTTATCTATGGCTGAAGGTGAAAAGCTGATTCCCATTAATATTGAAGATGAAATGAAATCGGCCTACATTGATTATTCAATGTCGGTCATCGTGTCACGTGCCCTCCCAGATGTTCGCGACGGACTTAAACCTGTGCACAGGCGTGTATTATTTGGGATGCATGAACTGGGCGTTAGGTCCAATACCGCCCATAAAAAATCTGCCAGGATTGTGGGCGAGGTTTTAGGTAAATATCATCCCCACGGTGACACTTCCGTTTATGATGCTATGGTACGTATGGCCCAAGAATGGAGTATGCGCTATATGCTGGTTGATGGGCAGGGCAACTTTGGCTCTGTAGATGGGGATAGCCCGGCGGCGATGCGTTATACTGAAGCCAGGATGCGCAGGTTTTCTGAGGAAATGCTGGCAGATATCGATAAAGATACCGTAGATCACCAGCTCAATTTTGATGACACGCTTAAGGAGCCTACCGTACTTCCTACCCGTGTGCCGGGTCTGTTAGTTAATGGTGCCTCAGGTATTGCAGTAGGGATGGCCACAAATATGCCACCACATAATCTTACCGAAGCCATTAACGGCATCGTGGCATATATAGAAGACAACGATATCGATGTGGATGGCCTAATGGAATATATCACCGCGCCAGATTTTCCCACTGGTGGTACCATTTATGGTTATGAAGGTGTAAGGGAAGCGTTTAAAACAGGGCGTGGGCGCGTGGTGCTTCGGGCCAAAGCTCGTATTGAGGAGGTCAAGGGCCGGGAATGCATCATCGTTAGCGAGATTCCCTATCAGGTCAATAAGGCTGATATGATCAAAAAAACGGCAGACCTTATCAACGATAAAAAAATTGATGGGATTTCATCCATACGTGATGAATCTGATAGAAAGGGAATGCGCATCGTTTACATCCTTAAAAGGGATGCGATACCCAATATTGTGCTTAATACCCTTTATAAATACACAGCATTACAATCTTCTTTTAGCGTTAATAACATCGCTCTTGTAAAAGGCCGGCCGCAGATGCTGAATCTTAAAGATATGATTCACCATTTTGTGGATCACCGGCATGAGGTAGTCGTGAGGCGTACTGAATATGAACTTAAAAAAGCCGAAGACAGGGCCCATATCTTAGAAGGGCTTATCATTGCCTCAGATAATATTGACGAGGTAATCGCTCTTATACGTTCCAGTTCAAATGCCGAGGAGGCACGGAACAAACTGATCGAACGGTTTGACCTTAGCGAGATACAGGCAAAGGCCATTGTAGAGATGCGCCTGCGCCAACTTACCGGTCTTGAGCAGGATAAGTTAAGGGATGAATATGACCAACTACTTAAAACCATTGAGGATCTTAAAGAAATTCTGGCTAGCAAAGAGCGTAGAATGCAGATTATTAAAGATGAACTGATTGAAGTCAGGGATAAATTTGGTGACGAGCGAAGAACAGATATCGAATATGCAGGTGGTGATGTGTCCATTACCGACCTGATCCCAGATGAGAAAGTGGTTCTTACCATATCCCATGCGGGCTACATCAAGCGCACCTCGCTAGACGAATATAAAACCCAGAATAGGGGAGGCGTCGGTCAAAAGGCTTCAACAACCCGTAATGAGGACTTTTTGGAGTATCTTTTTATAGGTACTAATCACCAGTATATGATCTTTTTTACCCAAAAAGGAAAGTGTTTCTGGATGCGTGTTTTTGAAATACCAGAGGGCAGCAAAATTTCAAAAGGGCGTGCCATCCAAAACTTGATCAATATTGAGCCAGACGATAAGGTTATGGCATTTATCTGTACTAACGATCTTAAGGACGAAGACTATATCAATAATCATTATGTGATCATGGCCACCAAAAAAGGGCAGGTCAAAAAAACATCGCTGGAGCAATATTCCAGGCCTCGTACCAATGGCATCAATGCCATTACAATTAAAGAGGGTGATGAATTACTGACTGCCAAATTGACAAATGGAAATAGCCAGGTGATGCTCGGTGTAAAATCTGGCAAAGCCATTCGCTTTGAAGAGAGCAAAACGCGACCTATGGGCCGCAACGCTTCTGGGGTGCGTGGCATAACTCTTGCAGATAGTACTGATGAAGTTGTAGGTATGGTCGCCGTTAATGATCCATCTTCGAATATTTTGGTGGTTTCTGAAAACGGCTACGGTAAACGAAGTTTGGTAGAAGATTACCGCGTGACCAATAGGGGCGGTAAAGGTGTCAAAACCATTTCCGTCACCAAAAAGACCGGAAGTTTGGTTGCTATTAACAATGTTACAGATGATGATGACCTCATGATCATCAATAAATCAGGTATAGCCATTAGGATGGAGGTTTCTGATCTGCGTATTACTGGTAGGGCGACCCAAGGTGTAAAACTTATCAATCTCAAAAATAATGACTCTATTGCCGCTGTTGCGAAAGTTAAGCATGATGAGGACGATCTTGAGGAAGATGAAGCATTAAAAGAGGCTAATGACCAGGCCACGACAACTAAAAAAATAGAAGATAAAGAAAATCCTTCTGATGAGGAGGAATAATTAAGTTGAACCAAATATTAAACCAATATGAAAACCAAAATTTTAATTACAGCTGCTCTCTCGGCCTCTGCATTTGTTTTTGCGCAGAAGAAAGAGTTGAGAAACGTAGATAAATCACTTCGAAAGGAGAATTATGCCGAGGCCAAAACAGAAATTGATGGTCTAGAAGGGATGATGGCTCAAATGGATGATGAGCAAAAAGAGGAATATTACTACCTGAAAGCTAAAACCTATTTAGGCGGAGAAAAGGATATGTCTGGAGTGGATACTGCTCTTGATGCCCTTGCAATGGCCTCAAAAACCAATGAAGGTAAAGAGTATGGTGACGAAGTTGCCGAGCTTAAACAAGTTGCCATCAACAAGGCAATCAATAGCGCTGTTGAGGATCAAAATGCTGAAAAATATGATGCCGCAGCCGCTAAATTGACCAAATTGTATAACCTGAGCCCAAAAGACACTGTGTACCTTTATTACGCAGCATCAAACGCAGTCAATGGTAAAGATTATGATACCGCCCTTAAAGATTATCTAAAACTTAAAGATTTGGGCTATCGCGGTGTGGAAACTAAATATACCGCAGTAAATAAGGAATCAGGAAAGACCGAAAATTACGCTACTGAAGCTCAGCGTGACCTTTTTGTTAAGGCGGGAACCCATAAGGATCCCAAAACTGAAAAAACTCCACCCAAAAGCCCAGAAATCGCTGAGAAAATCGCACTTATTTATATGCAGAATGGCGAAGACCAAAAGGCTCTTGATGCCATGGCCGATGCACGTGAAAAAAATCCGGATGATGTAGAGCTCATGAAAAATGAGGCTGAACTCTATCGTAAGCTTGGCATGAATGATAAATTTGATGCCACTATGAACAAGATTGTGGAGAAAGACCCCAACAATCCCGATCTTTTGGTGAGTTTAGGTATTAGCGCGGGTAACGCAGGAGCTACTGATAAGGCTAAAGAATATTATGCCAAAGCCCTGAAAATTGATCCTGATAACGCTATTGCAAACCTAAATACTGCAGTCTTGGTTTTAGATTCTGATAAAAAATTGGTCGACCAGATGAACAGTTTGGGAACCTCTGCTGCTGATAATAAAAAGTATGACGAACTTAAAAAACAGCGTCAGGCTATTTATAAGGATGCAATTCCCTATTTGGAAAAGGCCGCAACAAGCGATCCTAAAAATGTAGAAGTGATGCGTACTTTGTTCAACATTAACACCCAGTTGGGCAACCAGGCAAAAGCTGATGAATACAAAGCAAAACTTGACGCCCTTCAAAATGGAGGTGGTGCTCAAGGAACTACTGAACAAGATAAACAAGGTGCTGGGAAACAGTAAGCTTTAAATCTTTCTTATTGAATTAAAAGTCCGGTCATTTGATCGGACTTTTTAATTATATTCCTTTAAATTATTAAAACCCCCGTTTCAAAAAAGTATATTACCTTTCAGGTTTTAGTCCTCATTAAATCGAAACCGTACTTAATTCAAGCTAAATCAGTAAAGTTTTTAGTTTAAAACACGATACAATTTTCACTTTGAATATTTAAAGTTGCTTTCTCAACTCACTAAGCTGTAATTTAAATCAATCAAATAAATCTTAAAATGATTCACTCATTCAGTAAAGGGAAAAGCATTCTTATTGTATTGCTATTACTTTCTGTTTCTGCGATGGCGCAAAAATTTCCACGTTTTAAGGCGTTGGTTTTTTACAGTCATAAAGTAGAAGAGGCCCACATAAATTTTGCTGAAGATGCCATTGCCTATTTCAAAGATTTGACCATTGGAAATGGATTTGTTTTGGACACTACTTCCAATATGGACGATCTCAATCCTGAAAAACTTAAAGATTATTCCATAATCATGATGCTCAATGATTTTCCATACACAACCCAACAGCGTAAAGCTTTTGAAGATTATATGGAAAACGGTGGTGGTTGGTTGGGCTTTCATGTTGCCGCTTATAATGATAAAACAACCCACTGGCCTTGGTTTGTAAGGTTTTTGGGCGGAGCGGTTTTTTACACAAATAACTGGCCGCCCATGCCGGCAAAAATTGTGATAGATGATCAATCGCATCCTGTTACCAAAGGAATGCCAGACACTTACATAGCTCCAGCTAACGAATGGTATCAATGGAAACCAAGTCCGCGTTTAAATCCAAATGTAAAAGTCCTGGCTTCTCTTTCAGATGAAAATTATCCATTTGGTCTAAAAGATATTATTCAAGGGGGTGATACCCCTGTGGTGTGGACGAATACAAAATATCGAATGGTTTATATGAATATGGGACACGGAAGCCGAATTTTTAAGGAAGCCATACAGAACCGAATGATCATAGCCGCACTCAAATATGTAGTTGCTTCCGATAAAAAAGGAAACGTTTTCAAAAACTAAACCTTAAAATTTGAATGTGATGAATGTGTCACAAATGTATTGTCACCCTTCACTTGATTCAGGTCGCATCTACAAATATTGAGCACTCAATGTTTATGAGATATTGTTCCAATATCTATCGGAACAAGATCAGAATGATGTTTGTAAAAATTATTAGCATTAGCGGGTAATAAACTTCAAATAAGATAAAGATGAAAAAAACAGCCATTTTATGTTTCTTTTTATGTACTGCTTTTTTGGTACATGCCCAGAACGATAGTCTAAGCCTTCCGTTAAAAGGATTGGCGATTGCTGCTCCTCATAAAACCCATATAAACCGTTTTGTGAAGTTTATCAATGAAGAGCTCGCACCGAGAAAAATAAATACATTGGTGTTGAGGGTTGATTATAATTATCAATATAAATCTCATCCTGAATTAGCAGAAGAAAACGCTCTTTCACAAGAGGATGTTGATGCCATTGTAGCCGCCTGTCAAAAAAATAATATACAGGTTATTCCACAGATTAATTTATTGGGACATCAATCCTGGGCAGGAAAATTGGGAAAATTGTTGGAAGTCTATCCTGAATTTGACGAAACACCTGATGTAAAAATGCCTCAAGATTATAAATGGCCCAATGATGATGAATTGTATTGTAAAAGCTACTGCCCGCTACATCCAGAAGTACACAAAGTGGTGTTTGATTTAGTTGATGAGATTACAAAAGCCTTTCATGCAAACGCTTTTCATGCCGGTATGGATGAAGTTTTTTATATCGGCATGGATCAGTGCCCAAGATGTGGAGGTAAGGATAAAGCCAAATTATATGCGGGCGAAGTGACCAGGATCAGAAATCATCTTGCAGAAACGGGAAAACGTTTATGGATCTGGGGAGATCGTTTTATCGACGGAAAAACTACGGGAATAGGCATGTGGGAAGCAAGTATGAATACAACCTACCGTGCTATTGATATGATACCAAAAGATGTGATGATCTGTGATTGGCATTATGAAAGACCAGATCCTACTGCTGCCTTTTTCGCAATGCACGGTCTGGATGTGGCTACCTGCTCATGGAAAAACCCAGAAGTAGCTGTAGAACAAAACCAAATGTTAGAGGATTTTAGAAAAAATGCCACAAAAGAAATGAGACCTCACTATAAGGGCATGTTGCATACTTCATGGACAAGTGCCGAAAATTTTCTGGAAATGTTTTATGATGAAAATCCCAAAAGTGATAATGAGGCGACAGTTTTTAAAAAATTATTTACGCGTTAGAATTCTCCAGTTATGATACATTTTAAATGTTTAAAACCCTATAAATTATGGATTTATAAGGTTTCCTAATAAAATTAGATATAAAATAATTCAAAGGTTATTCACCGCCACGTGCCGGATAATCATTTTTTTTGACGAAATCAATTGCTTTGAGCAGTTCGTCAAAATTGGGCCGGGCAAAAGGCATGGTTTGTATGGCCGAACAATATAAGCTTCCATCACTATTAATAAGAAAAAGTCCTGGTTCTGAAAATACATCAGGTTCTTCTTCCTTGATGCCATTGCTGATATAAAGTCCCCAATTTCGGGCTTCATCTTCAGAAAGTTCATAACCTATGGGCAGCGACGAAACCTTCCATTTTTCTCCTGTTTTTTTCGCTTTTTCTTCAGTATCCATACTCACGGCGATCACATTTACGCCACGCTGACTGAAATCGTCGAGTTTCGTTTTAAGATCCTCCAGGTATTTCTTGCATACCGGGCAGTGCAGTCCACGGTAGAAGACGATCATCGTATATTTGTCAGGATCTTGTTTCTTAAGTTCCCATTTGGTGCTGTTGATTAGGTCTAAACTGATTTCTGGTACTTTGGTGTTGGGTTTGATCATAATTTGAATTTTTCTTCAATATAAGGGTCACGGCATTAAGGGAAAGCCAAGGACTTCACAAATGGCTGTTAATGATGCTTAAGAAGCTTTAAAGAGAAGTGAAGAAGAGAAAAGAAATATTTAAAACGTGCTACAAGAAGCTACTATATTGTAAATGCTGCTAAGCTCGCTCGCGCGAAATCAATTCATCTAACAGCAGCTTTCAATGAATAAGCTATACATAATATTCTAAATCAGTAATGGCTGCAGAAAAAATATTCGATTATAATCTTATTAATATCAAGCAATTATAGTTTTAAATACTATTGACAGAAAAGTTATTCCCATTTAACGACCATGATTCGCTCAAGCGATCCATTTTTTGATTTTATCCAAAGCATGGCTGCATAATTCTGCTGGAGATAATGGGTCATTTGCTCTAAACACAGCTCATAGGAAAGCCATGCCACAAGCGCTTCGCGCAGCTCTTCAACCCAAGAACTCTTTTTGGGAAGATAGAAGTGATATTCATCAGCATGCCAGTCGCTAAGATCTGATGGCCGAATCCAATGGCCGGCAATGGCCTTTGGATTTAATACTGGATTTATTGTATTATTCTTTTTGTATGGAAGAAAAAGTTGCCCTTTTAAACAGATTTGTTGCTCAATATCTTCTGGATTTACATGCAAATCATCCAGGTAAGGCCTTGTTTCCTTTTGATGGAGTAAGGGCAGTTGTTTGGATTTTAATTTTTGGATTTTCAAATATAGACTGTCACCGCGATCTGTACCTATCCAGCATTTTTGCCAGTTTTCGCTGACCGTGTCGTCGTAAAGATAAAATTTGTAGGCCATCTCCAAATGAACGTGCCTTTTGTGCGGCAGATCATATAAGAGAAAATCCAGTTCGCCCACAGTGACTTTATCGGGAATTATCTGCAGGTTTTTGGCCAAAATCCGGTAATTGGGATGCGATTTTAGAGCGGCTTCCATAAAATATTCCATGCGCTGCCCCAGTCGGATTTTCTTTGGCATCCTAAAATCTTCCGGTAAAAGCTTTTGATCCAGCTCGCTTATAGTGATATCAAAGTTTTTTAAACCATTAAAATCTTCTGCAAAGAGATTTTCGGTTTTTAAAAAGCCTCGATACTGATTATTTAAGGTAGGGTTTGAGATGATTTTGGGTATTAAATACTTGATTTTTAGGTGAAAAATGAATTAGGTGAAAAATGAATATTGATCAAGTGTCATTATACATAAATCGCTAAATGCGATGCTGTGCTGATAAGTATCGAAACAAGTTCATCATGAAACGTTCAGATCAAAGCAGCTTCATTAATTATGAGCGGTATTTCAACAAAGAAATTTAATGCTGACTCGATAGCTTTTCGCCGCAAGGGAAAATCATCAATCAAAAAGATCGGATGAGAGATAGCGGTCCCCGCGATCACAAATGATGGAGACCACTGTGCCAGATTCGAGTTTGCTGCACAAGCGTAACGCGGCTACCGTCGCCCCACCGCTGCTCATTCCGGCAAAAATACCCTCTTCCCGAGCCAGGCGTTTGGCCATTTCACGGGATTCCTCTTCGCTGACCTCAAGAATACGGTCCACTTTTTTAGCATCAAAAATCTTGGGCAGATATTCTTGTGGCCATTTTCGTATTCCGGGAATGCTCGAGTTATCGGTGGGTTGAACGCCTACAATCTGGATGTCTTCATTTTTTTCCTTTAAAAAAGTTGATGATCCCATAATGGTTCCCGTGGTGCCCATTGAAGAGACAAAGTGGGTGATCTCCCCGTTAGTGTCCCGCCATATTTCAGGGCCGGTGGTTTTATAGTGCGCTTTCCAGTTATCGGGATTGGCAAATTGATTAAACATGTAAAAACCCTCATTTTCCACTTTGGCTTCGGCATGGTCACGTGCACCTTCAATGCCAATATCCTGCGCGGTCAGTGTTACCTTTGCCCCGTAAGCGCGCATGGTCTGCACGCGCTCTTTCGTTGCATTTTCGGGCATGACCAGTTCAAGATCAAGCCCGTAAATCCCGGCGATCATGGCAAGGGCTATTCCAGTATTGCCACTGGTGGCCTCAATAAGCCTGGATTTTTTGTTGATTTCGCCTCGGTTTAGGGCACTTTTTATCATATTGTGCGCAGCGCGGTCCTTAACGCTTCCGCCCGGGTTCTGGCCTTCCAGTTTAAAAAGAAGTTTTACGTTTGGATTAGTCTGCAAGACGGTAGATGCTACGAGCGGCGTGTTTCCGATGAGGCGTTCTAGGGAATAATTCATTGTTTAGAGATAAATGGTGAAGAGACTTAGATTAATCGGTTTGGGAGTGTTTCCGCTTGACGGAAAAAATAAAGAAAACATTTTATTTTTTAATAAGTTCCCGTATCTGAATGGTGGGTTCGTGCGATACGAGCGAGTAGGGCGGCACCGAACTCGTTAACCAGACGTTGCCCCCTATGATACTATTGGCCCCTATCACCGTATTTCCGCCCAAGATCGTTGCATTGGCATAAATGGTAACATTATCCTCGATAGTGGGATGCCGCTTGATACCCTGCATATCTTTCTGAACGCTCAGGGCGCCCAGGGTAACTCCCTGGTAGAGTTTTACGTGGTCTTTGATAACGGCGGTCTCACCGATAACGATACCAGTCGCGTGATCCATAAAAAAATGGGCGCCTATTACAGCCCCGGGATTGATATCCACACCGGTTTTTACGTGAGCATATTCCGCCATAAGTCGCGGGACGATTGGAAAACCTTTGCGGTAAAGTTCATGGCCCAGCCGATAAATGGCGATAGCGTAAAAGCCAGGGTAGGCCAGGTAAACCTCTTCAAGAGAGCGGGCTGCGGGATCATTTTTATAAATGGCGCGCGCATCTAGGTTGAGTTGGCCCAACAAATAGGGCAGCCCGGCTTCATAATCCTTCCAGATCTCACGGCAGGACTGATCCGGCTCCCAGCAGGCAAGATCAACCAGGCGTGAAAAAAGCTGTCCCAGCGTGTCCAGATTTGACTTAAGGTTAACCTTGTGATCAAAAAGCGTGGTAAAAAGCAGGTCTGTATATCGGTGGGTGACCGCTTTAAGCTCAAAGTTAAGATGGGCCAGATTTTTGTGCCGCGCGATCTGTGCGATGATGTCGTCTTTTTCCACGGGAATTTTGATTTTAGTTCAAAGTTAGGTATTAATGTGGGAATGCGTTATGGAGTCATAGGTATTTACGTTATTTCTCCTGCGCGCGCCAGTTTCCCCAACAGGTATTAAATTTGTGAGCACTTAAGACACCTCACTTTTTGATTCCTTACGGCAATGGGGGTTACAAACCTTAATTTCGCAAAATGTTTAAAAAACGTTTTTATTATATCCTAAGAGTACAATACCTCGGTTTCAGGTACCACGGATGGCAAAGACAACCCGGACAGCTTACCGTGGAGCGTATGGTGCAGAGAACCCTGCAGTATATACTGCAGCGGAAAAACTTTAAACTGCTCGCAGCCGGCCGTACCGATGCAAAAGTTTCGGTCAATGAAACCTTTATCGAACTGTTTATCGAAGAGCAGGCGCTGGATCTGGACGGCTTACTGGAATTGGTAAACGAAAATCTACCACAGGATATACGCGCGCTAAGCATAAAGGAGACCACCGCCGACTTTAATATCATACAGCATCCTAAGATCAAGGAATATATTTACCTGTTTTCGTTTGACACGAAAAATCATCCCTTTTGTGCTCCATTTCTGGTTTACATACCTGAAAAACTGGATATCCCACGGATGCAAGAGGCCGCCCAACTGATGGAAGGAGAACACGATTTTCTAAATTTTACCTATAAACCGAAGCCCAAGACAAAAACGGTAATGGAAATAACGACCTGCGAAATTGTACCCAATACTTTATACACGGCCAGTTTTTTTCCCGAAAAATCCTACGTCCTGCGGGTGTGCGGAGCCGGTTTTAAGCGTCACCAAATAAGGCTGATGATGGGCGCGCTGCGCGAGGTAGGTACTGGCAAAATGAGTATGGACCGCTTTCGGGAGATGCTAGCCGCCGATAGAAACTTCCATTTTACGCATATGGCCAAACCTTCCGGTTTGATCTTAAACAAGGTTGACTTTACCGAAACATCTTTTAAGTACAATGAATAAAGCGCCGTCGTTTTATTTTAACAATTAAATTTATCCATATTTTTGGGAGAACATAGAAGACCGCTTCGCTATAAAAATACAGCACCAAGTTTAGATTATATACTAAACGTACGCTACTATCTTTTCGATACCAAGCTTCTTTAAAAGTGTAAAAAAAGTGAAATCATATTGATTTAATTTTTTATGGGGCCAATAATTACTTAAAGTTATTTCATTTTTACAGTTTTATCAGGAATGTGCAATACTTACTTATTTGGCTTAAATTAAGACTTAAGCGGTATTCTTAACGCTCTTTAACCAATGACCCCAAGGGTTTTAACCGGTTGTTAACCCGCTTGAGCGGTGATCTTCCTTAAATTTACATTAGTAATAATAATCAATTAAAAATATATATTATGAATAAGCGAGTAGCCATATTAGCAACTAACGGATTTGAAGAAAGCGAACTTAAATCACCGCTCGATGCGATGAAAAAAGAAGGTTTTGAAGTGCATATCGTTAGTGAGAAAAAAGGAACTATAAAAGGATGGGCTAATGGTAACTGGTCTGGTGAGGTTAATGTTGATAAAACATTAGACGAAGTAAATCCAGAGCAATACAATGCCTTGGTACTTCCCGGCGGAGTGCTGAATCCCGATAAGCTGCGAGTCAATGAGAGGGCGGTTCAATTTGTAAAAGGATTTTTTAAAGCACATAAACCTGTAGCAGCGATTTGTCACGGTCCTCAAATACTTATTAATGCTGATGTCGTAAAAGGTAGAAACATGACTTCTTTTAAATCTATCAAACAGGACCTTATCAACGCAGGTGCTAAGTGGGAGGATAGTGAAGTCGTTTGTGATGAAGGATTCGTAACGAGCAGAAATCCTGATGATCTCCCCGCATTTAACGCGAAGTTAATTGAGGAAGTTAAAGAAGGTAAGCACGAGTTACAACACGCCTAATCCTAAATATTCAATAAACTGAAAAATCCCGCCAACTGGCGGATTTTTTATGTATTTGATTGATTTTTTGAAGATATCCATGCAATTGCAAGCGGAATATTATTAGCCAATCAAACGCGTCAAATTGTATCAACAATCAGCTTATCAATTTTTGAAAATACGGATTATAAAAAGTACATTTTTTAGAAATAATTAAGTGGATGCTAATGCATTTTTTATTATAACTTTTATAGAATGACCAATAAATGTTAATAGACGTAGAATGCGATAGATTTCCTTCGATTTTAAAACCGAAAATATTTATGAAGTGCCCCTTCCCAATATGCCAACTTCAAATTTCTTTACAGGAAATAGGAAAAAGTTGAAAATCCTTAAAACAACATATAATGGGTAGTTGTAAATATTTTTTGGGTAAGTACAATTTTCATAAAAAAAACAGCACTATTTATGTGAGCATTGACATTGACAGCAGTTATACTGAGCAAAACAATCAGGAAATTAATATTTTAATGCTCCCCTTTTTCCCTTTTCTTGGGTTGATAAAAAGTACCAACGTCCCCTAGATATTCTTCTGGATTTGAATTGCCACGATGGCACATGATACACTGTACGTCAGAAACTTGTGTAGGTTTAGGGTCTGGATAATGAGGTTTAAAATAATTCTCGTTAATCTCATTGGTCATGGTAATCATTCCACGCGCGATCTCCTTCTGAATTTTGGAGTCTTTGGGAAAATCCAATTTTTTGGGATCATCTTCTTTCGGTACGTGACAGAAATTACATTGCACCCCCAAAGATTTTGAATAGCCCTTCATCAGGCCAAATAAACTATCCTTGGAAATATCCTGTGGCAGAACTTTTAGATTTTCCCATTGGGGCGGAGCGATCACCGTATACGTTGAATCTTCTTTTGTGGTGGTGAAAGAATAGTACAATAAGCTCACAATTAAGAGCCCTAAAAGTAACAAAGGCAGGGTTAATTTATTTAAGTTCATCGAAGTTGGTTTAATCATAAATTGAGTATCGAATGTACATAATTAATCATTTAGAGCGGATATAAATTGTTCTTATTAACCATCACAAATGATTAATTTAAATTCGTAATACTCTCCGTTTATAAAACATTAGCTTACCTCTGCCTCTGACCTATTAGTTGTCATAGAAATAAGTAAAAAGTGATGCGCTATGAATTTGCCAAAAAACCTATCTAATACCTATATTTGATACCAGAAACCCTGACCTATAACTCAGATGTCAAAAAGATTGAAATTAAAAAAACCCCATCTTCCCAAACTTCCACGCATTAGGCGTGCCGAAAAATACCTGAAAAACGATGTGCCGGGAACTCTTACTTACACGGGTACCAAGGAACAAAAGGACATTACGGTAGAAGTAATTGACTATTCGCCAGAGATTCACAAGGTGATGCACGATAATAAAGTAGATGTTGCTTACCGGCGGCATAAGGCCAAAGAGATCACCTGGATTAATGTAAACGGCCTAAGCCAGACCGATCAGATCGAAAAACTGGGCGAGCATTACAACCTGCATCCGCTTATACTTGAGGATATCGTAGATACCAATCAGCGCCCTAAAATCGATGAATATCCAGATTATCTATATGTGGTTTTTAAAATGCTTTATTATAATAAAGAGGGCGAGTTTGTCAATGAGCATATCAGTCTTGTGCTGGGCAGTGATTATGTAATCACTTTTCAGGAATCTGACGGCGATATCTTTGATTCCCTGCGCGCGCGCATTGCCAATGCCAAAGGCCGCATACGCAACGCTGGTTCAGATTATCTCATGTTTGCCATTATGGATGCCGTGGTAGATCACTATATGACTCTCACTGAGGCGCTGAGCGACCGTATAGAAGATCTGGAGGATATTCTTTTTCTCACTAATAATAATGATAGGGACATCACCCAAGAAATTCAGGACCTTAAACGGGAGGTACTGCGTATTCGCAAGGCGGTGTATCCATTTAAGGAGGTGGTGAACCACCTGGAGAAAATTGACACTAATCTTATAGAACAGCGCACCCTTTCCTACATCAACGATCTCTACGACCACATTGTGCAGGTGACCGATAGTATTGACATCTACCGCGAGATGACCTGGGGCCTTATGGATATGTACATGACCACCATTAGCAATAAGATGAACGAGGTGATGAAAGTGCTCACCATTATGGCCAGTATCTTCATACCATTAACCTTTATGGCCGGTATTTATGGGATGAACTTCGACAATATTCCAGAACTGCATTACAAATATGGTTATTATGTTCTTTGGGCAGCTATGATCCTCGTTTTCTGCGGGATGCTGCTCTATTTTAAACGTAAAAAATGGCTGTAAAAGTTTAAAAATCAGGATATTAATCAATGTAATTAGAGCCTCTGGTAAAAAATTGCTAACCTTCCATTATTATGATTATTTCGAGCACTGGGCTTTCCGCTGCAAGTCCCCGTCTCGCCAAATTTAAATATGTGCCAGTAGCGGGCCTGTGGGGTTTCGGCGTCAATCTGTAGCGCAGGCGTACGTGCACTATTCATCAGATATCATTAAATTTATATTATTTCCCAATGAGCCAACTTCCCAAAGATATCTTCCATTTTCTGACCGATCTTAAAAAGAATAACCACCGCGACTGGATGGATGAGCATAAAAAAGAATACAGAGACAATGAAAAAATCCTTAGGGAATTTTATAAAGAAGTAGAAACAGGCCTAAACACCTTTGATAAAATCGAAAAATTAAAGGTTTTCCGCATCAACCGTGACCTGCGTTTTACACCAGATAAAACGCCTTACAATGTACACCGCAGTGCCAGCTACAGTAGGGCAGGGGCGCAACGGCGCGGCGGCTACTATCTGCGTATAGAACCAGGCGGTAAATCCCGGGTGGGCGGCGGCTTTTTTAATCCAGAGCCGGCAGATCTACTGCGCATTCGCAAAGAATTTCAAATTGATGATGGCTCTATAAGAGCAATAATTGCAAATCCCGATTTTAAGGACGCCTTTGGTGGCTTTAATACACGTGACCAAGTAAAAACGGCCCCGCGCGGATTTAGCGTGGATGAGCCTGCAATTGATCTGATACGCAACAAAAACTTTGTTGCAATGCACAATTTTAATGACAGCGAGGTACTGGCACGGGACTTTAAAGAAAAGGTAGTGCAGCATTACCGCCTGTTGCAACCGTTTTTCGCGTATATGAGCGAGATTTTGACCACCGATCTCAATGGGGTGAGCCTAATCTAGCGGTTTAACGATCATACCATTGGGAAAATGCAGCGTTATCTGCGTCCCCCTTTTTTCGTGGGTCATAAAACTTATATCGCCATCATGTAGGTTAGCGATCATTTTTGCAATAAAGGTGCCCAGGCCTGTGCCATCCATTTTACCGTGCGTGGTATACTTGTCAAAAAAGTTGGCGCGTATCTCCTTGGGCACAACGCCATCGTTTTGAATCGTAATGTCTAACCCAGACTTGTCCTCGAGACAGAATTCGATGGTTTTCTTAGCTCTCGAGGCTTCAATAGCATTATTGACCAGATTTTTAAATAGCCGGTGCATGTAAAAGAGATCGCCGCGCACTTTATACTTAAAATCACCAATATGTTTTTCCTCCCCATTATATTTTAATATGGTGATCAGATTTTTTTCGGCAATTTTATCCTTAAAGATCTTGAGTTCCTTATCAATTACAGTTATTAGGTCAAATTCAGAAATCTCAGGCTCATATTGGCCGGCTTCCATTTTGGTATAATCCTTAGAGGCTTTAAGTAGGTCAAGCGTATCATGCCCAATATCCTTGATCATTTTGAGCCATTTGAGCTGGGCCGGGGTGGGATCACTGTTTTCTAAAATACTGGATATCGAAATTATAGATCCTAGGTTATTGCGCATATCATGCTCGGCAAGATTCATGGCAGAATCCTGGGCCTCGATCTTCCGCTCCAGCAGTTTTATCGTCTGTCGCAGTTGATCTAAAGTATCTTCGATCTCTTTGGCGCGCACGACGAAGGTCATTTTATGCGCACTGCCGTCCACCTCGCTTTTTAGATAAGCCGCATTGGTAACTATCTTAAATTTTTTACCCGTACTGTCCTGTACGGTCCATTGTCCTTGCAGTTCAAATTTATTGTCTATGAAATCCTTATGTAATTTGTTTAGCACATTTTGCTCCGGTTTGGGCACGACCTTCACAAATTTTTCACCAACGAGCTCTTCCCGTTTATATTTATAAATGTTGCAATAGGCATCATTAACATCAGTAAAATACCCGTTTTTATTGGTAATACAGATTCCTATGGGCATGTGCTTAAATACTTCGTAGGAAAGATCCTGGTTTTTTTCGAAAGTACTTTTAATAAGATGCAGGTCTTGCTCGGTTTGTTTGATTTTATTATTCATAACAATTCAGTTTCTATCTGAAGTTTTTTTTTTAGAGTATCGCAAAATAATATAATCTTGACCAATTTTCTTAACACTATAACGTGAAATTTTGTTGATTACTTTGATGTTTTACCCTGTTAGAACTCTTTTTGAAATCTTAAATTAGCCACATTCACAAATTTTATGGCTACAGAAGAAACCAAATATACAGAGGAGAACATACGCTCGCTCGACTGGAAGGAGCATATACGTATGCGGCCCGGGATGTACATCGGCAAACTGGGAGATGGCTCCAGCGGTGATGATGGGATTTATATTTTACTAAAAGAGGTGCTTGACAATTCTATTGACGAGTTCGTCATGGGTTCGGGTAAGACCATTGAGGTAAGTATACAGGGCACACGGGTCATTGTACGGGATTATGGTCGCGGGATTCCCTTGGGCAAGGTCGTAGACGTAGTATCAAAAATGAACACGGGCGGGAAATACGACTCCCGCGCTTTTAAAAAATCAGTAGGGCTCAACGGAGTAGGAACCAAAGCGGTGAACGCGCTTTCAGAATATTTTAGGGTAGAATCCTCCCGCGATGGTAAATCTGCTGCAGCAGAGTTTAGCCTGGGCGAACTGAAGGACGAGGAATTTCTGGAAGAAACCTCCCGAAGAAAAGGAACTAAGGTCACTTTTGTGCCAGATCAGACGATTTTTAAGAATTACAAATTCCGCAATGAGTATGTGGAAAAAATGCTCAAAAACTACGTTTATCTCAACCCTGGCCTGACCATTGTTTTTAACGGTGAGAAGTTTTACTCGGAAAATGGCCTTAAAGATCTGCTTGGCGAAAGTATTGCTGATAGTGATATGCTCTATCCAATTATACACTTGCGCGGAGATGATATTGAGGTTGCCATTACCCACAGCCGTACGCAATATTCTGAAGAATATCATTCGTTTGTAAATGGGCAGAATACCACGCAGGGCGGGACACATCAGGCAGCCTTCCGTGAAGCTCTTGTCAAGACCATACGCGAGTTTTACGGTAAGAGCTATGAGGCTTCAGATGTACGCAAATCCATCGTTTCTGCGATAAGTATCAAGGTGATGGAACCTGTTTTTGAATCGCAGACCAAAACAAAATTGGGCAGTACAGATATGGGCGGTGACCTGCCCACCGTGCGTACCTATATTAATGATTTTGTTAAGCACAACCTTGATAATTACCTACATAAAAATTCCGAAACCGCTGAAAAACTACAGCGTAAAATATTACAGGCAGAGCGGGAGCGTAAAGAGCTCAGTGGCATTCGCAAGCTTGCCAAGGACCGCGCAAAAAAGGCCAGCCTGCACAATAAAAAACTTAGGGATTGCCGCATCCACCTGACCGATAGCGGTAAGGAGCGCAATCTGGAAAGTACACTTTTTATCACTGAGGGGGATTCCGCTTCCGGATCGATCACCAAATCACGAGATGTAAACACGCAGGCCGTTTTTAGCTTACGCGGAAAACCATTGAACTCATACAATATGAGTAAAAAGATCGTGTACGAAAACGAAGAATTTAATCTATTACAGGCCGCGCTCAATATTGAGGAGTCTATGGAAGATTTGCGATATAACAACATCGTGATCGCTACTGACGCTGATGTTGATGGGATGCATATACGCCTTTTGCTCATCACCTTCTTTTTACAATTTTTTCCCGAGCTCATTAAAGAAAACCACCTGTATATCCTGGAAACGCCACTCTTTCGCGTACGCGATAAAAGGAAAACATTTTATTGCTATAGTGAGCAGGAACGCCGGGATGCGATAGAAGAACTAAAGGGCAAGCCAGAGATAACAAGGTTTAAGGGACTTGGGGAAATCTCCCCAGATGAGTTTAAACATTTTATTGGCGAGAGTATTCGCCTGGCACCTGTTATGATGGATAAACTGGTCTCAACAGAAGAAATTCTTGAATTTTATATGGGAAAAAATACCCCTGACCGTCAAAAATTTATAATCGAAAACCTAAAAGTAGAACTTGATCCGGTAATGGATTAATTTGCGCCGGAGCGAAATAGGAATGAATTCAATAAATATATTATGAAGCAGAAAATACCTGGACTTCTTATTGTGCTGCTCATTTCATTATCGGCGTTTGGTCAGACAAAAACCGATTCATTGATCGCTCAGAGCAACGACAAAGACGATGAAGCTTATAAAAAAATCCTGGCTAGCGAGAGCCTATTTACGTTTGAGCTGCTTCCATTCAGGTCAAAATCTTCCGTTCATGGATCCATGAGAGACAATAGCAGAAAGATTGAGATGGTTTCTGAAAGTAAAGTGCATCCCGGTGAACTAATGCGCACCAGTTATCTCGAGATTTTTGGCAAAAACATTTTGGGCCTTTATAATGATGTACTTAAGGAATATACTAAAGACCGAATTCTCTATGATGATAGCCTGAGCTACATTAATGCAAAAGACGATAAAAATCTGTATACCATAAAATTGAAGGCAAGTGATGACCTTGGCGATTTCAACAGGATATTGCTGAAGCAGCTCAATGTTTCCTTTGGTTTAAAAACCAAGGAAGTAGAGCAGGAGGCCACGTATTATGAACTAACGGCGATCGAACCCCATGAGGGAATAATTACTCAAATCGATACAATAACCAAAGGGATAGAACAACAGAGTACCACACATAGCTATAAAGGTTTTAAGGTTAAACAAACAAATTCTGCCAAAGAAATTGCCCACTTGATCGAAGAGCAGCTCGTTTTTGTACAGAGCGAAAAATATTATAATGATCCTGATAAAAACATTTTTTTTCCGGTAATAACCCACTTGGAAGGTCTCTATAATGTCAACCTGGAAATCAAGAATGATTCAAAGGATCTTGATGCGTGGGTCAAATCTTTTGATGAAAAAGGTTTACGATTAAAAAAGAAAAAAGGAAAGATTCCATATATTAGGATAGAAAAGGATTTGTAATTTTACGCATAGTTTGATCCGGAAAACATAAAAACCTTCCAGCGGAAGTACCCCATGAGCGAAGAACAAGAAGCCCCCAATAACGATCGACCTGAAGAGGAACACACCGGTGAAACTATCACCCGCGTAACCGGTATGTTTAAGGACTGGTTTCTTGACTATGCCAGTTATGTTATTTTAGAGCGCGCGGTCCCAGCCATTGAGGATGGTTTCAAACCCGTGCAGCGGCGTATCATGCACTCAATGAAAGATCTGGATGATGGCCGATATAACAAGGTGGCAAACATAGTGGGACATACCATGCAGTATCACCCACATGGCGATGCCAGTATAGGCGATGCCATGGTACAGGTGGGGCAGAAAGATCTTTTGATCGATACCCAGGGAAACTGGGGAAATATCTTGACAGGAGATAGTGCTGCTGCATCACGTTATATCGAGGCCAGACTTTCTAAATTTGCTCTTGAGGTACTTTTTAGCCCAAAGATCACAGGGTGGCAGGCCAGTTATGATGGCCGTAAAAAAGAGCCCATCAATCTTCCAGTAAAATTTCCCCTGCTTCTTGCACAAGGCGCGGAAGGTATTGCTGTGGGTTTAAGTACCAAAGTGCTACCACACAATTTTATAGAACTCATAAACGCTTCGATAAAGCACTTAAAAGGCAAAAAATTCACTATTTTACCCGATTTTCCCACGGCTGGCGAAGCAGATTTTAGTGATTATAAAGACGGTATCCGTGGTGGAAAAGTGCGCGTGCGCGCCAAAATCGCGCAGCAGGACAAAAATACCCTGGTCATTACAGAAATTCCTTACAGCACCAATACCGGCTCGCTGATCGATTCCATTTTAAAGGCAAACGATAAAGGCAAAATCAAGATCAAAAAGATCGAGGACAATACCTCAGCAGAGGTGGAGATTCTGATCCATCTTCCGCAAGGGCTTTCGCCCGACAAGACCATTGATGCACTTTATGCCTTCACCAATTGTGAAGTATCCATCTCCCCATTGGGCTGTGTAATAGAGGATAACAAGCCTCTTTTTATAGGTGTGACCGATATGCTGCGCCTCTCCACAGAGCGCACTAAAGAGCTGCTGCGCCAGGAATTGGAGATCCAACTGGAAGAATTAGAAGGGCAATGGCATTTTGCCTCCCTAGAACGTATTTTTATTGAAAATCGGATCTATCGCGACATTGAGGAAGAAGAAACATGGGAAGGGGTAATAGCAGCGATAGATAAAGGCCTAAAACCACACACCACTCACCTTAAAAGAGCGGTTACCGAAGAGGATATCGTGCGCCTAACAGAGATACGTATCAAACGCATTTCAAAATTTGACATAGATAAAGCCCAGCAAAAGATTGAAGCGCTCGAAGAGCAGATCGAAAAGGTTAAACACCACCTGGAAAACCTTACCGATTATGCAATAGCCTATTTTAACAGACTTAAGGAAACTTATGGCGCAGGCAGGGAACGCAAAACTGAGATCAAGATCTTTGAGGATATAGAGGCCACAAAAGTGGTCATACGCAACACAAAGCTTTATGTAAACCGCAAGGAAGGTTTTGTGGGCACAAGCCTCAAAAGGGATGAATACGTTACCGACTGTGCTGATATTGATGACATTATCGTTTTCACGAAAGAGTGCAAGATGATGGTTACCAAAGTAGATTCCAAAACCTTTGTGGGCAAGGATATCCTGCATGTTGCCGTCTTCAAAAAAAAGGACAAGCGTACCATCTACAACATGATCTACAAAGATGGAATTCGGGGGAATACCTATGTCAAGCGATTTAATGTGACCAGTATGACCCGCGACCGAGAGTACGATCTTGCCAAGGGTAAAAAAGGTTCTGTGGTTTATTATTTTAGTGCAAATCCTAATGGCGAAGCAGAAGTAGTCACAGTCTATCTGCGTGCCGTGGGAAAAGTCAAGAAACTTAAATTTGAACTTGATTTTGCAGATCTGGCGATTAAAGGGCGTAATGCTAAAGGGAATATCGTTACCAAACATTCCGTACGCACCATAGATCTTAAAGAAAAAGGAGTATCTACTTTAAAACCGAGAAAAATTTGGTTTGATGAGACTGTACAGCGCCTTAATGTAGATGGGCGCGGTGAACTTCTGGGCGCTTTTAAGGGAGAAGACAGAATACTGGTAATTACCCAGGAGGGAATTGCAAAAACCATCTCCCCAGAGTTGACTACCCGTTTTTCCAGCAATATGATCGTACTTGAAAAATGGATTCCGGAAAAACCAATTTCGGCAATCTATTGGGATGGCGTTAAAGAACGGTATTTCGTTAAGCGTTTTCTGATTGAAAACCCTGAGAAAGATGAAGAATTTATAAGCGATCACCCCGATTCACACCTGGAACTTATTTGTGCGGAAAGTACTCCCGTCATTGAGATGGTATTCTATAAGGAGCGTGGCAAAGACCAAAGGGAGAATGAAGAAGTTGATCTGGAAGAATTTATAGCGGTTAAAGGTATTAAAGCACAGGGCAACCAACTTTATACAGAGAAATTGAAACAGATTAACCTTATCTCTTCACAGCCTTACGAGATCCCTGTAAAGACACCGGTAAACGATATGGAAATCGTAGGGGAAGAATATGTGAAAAATGAAACTATCCGAAATACAGAGGAGAATACTGAAAACAGGCGTGGAAATTCTGAGGACGATGAAGGCCAGACCAAATTATTTTGAATTGAAGTTACAGGCGCCTTTATATAGATAAATCGGCCAGATAATTAGATTTTAGAAACTTTTTTAAGAAGTATTCAAGATCTTGAGGGTAATAAATATATCATAAAAGCCGATTTTTATATATTAATATCAGATTTTCGACCTTTTAGTTTTACTATTAAAAAAATAAAATGATAAAGTATCATATTCAGTCAGTTAGGCTTTTCAGATACCAACTTAATAGATCTAAAATAGATAAGAAATTTACTACAGATATAATTTCATGTAGGATTATACATCATAAAATTTAATCAAAATTTTATTTTACCGATATTTTCGTTGTTTTTTTCATTAATTTAGGCAGATAATCATATATCTAGCTTGATTTATGCAAAAAAACTATACCCAAAAAAGGTATTGGATTCCTCTGATTGTCACCGTCTTATTAGCTACGATTACAGTTTTATTATATCTATATTTTTTACATGATGTTCCTAAAAGACTCGGTAAAGAGATTAAAACTACAGGTAAACTGGCTTCTCAGGATTTTCAGAGTTTTGTAGGGCATAATATCAATGCACTAGAAAACTTACGTGCACGTATTGAGGACAGTCACGGGGGGTATCTTCAATACCTCAAGAAAGATGCTGCGAGAATTATTGCTCAAAATTCCTCTATTGAGGCGATAGAATGGGTAGATTCTAATTCTGTGGTCAGACAGATGATTCCCATAGAGGGGAATTTACACCGGTTGAATAAAACAGTAAGACTTTATCCAGAACGCCTTCAGGACTGGCGAAGACATGTGAAGGACAGTACTACCAATATCACCTCTTACGATAAAGATAATAAGGATAAGCATTTTTTTATAGTTGACACCCCGGTCAATTATAATGGAAAATTTCAAGGTTCAATAAGTGCAGAGATGGATTTCACACCATATTTTGCCAAAATGAACTATTACCTCAAAGGATACGCTGTAGAGCTTAGCGATCAATATGGTAATGTCCTCTATTCATTCAATAATCCTGAACCTGAGGCTTTTGACAAAAACTTGATTTTTAATCAAAAACTTTACCTTGACATTGATAAAGGACAGTATTGGACCTTTGACTTTATGTTTGAAGATGTTGACAACCCAAAAGGTTCGACTTTATTAATTGACATAACCTTTGTTTTTGGTCTCCTTATTTCGTTTATGCTGGGCACAGTACTTTTTTATTACCTCAATGGCTTATATGCGATCGAGGCATCCAGGGAAAGCAACGATAAGTTAATAGCTTCTAATGCAGAGCTGGAACTTGAGCGGGAGAGGGCGTCTCGCGCTTCTATGGCAAAGACAGAATTTGTTGCCAATATGAGTCATGAGATCCGTACTCCACTCAATGCCATATTGGGAATTTCCGAATTACTGAAAGGTAATGGCGCCAAAAAGGAAAGACAGCATTATCTGGAGCTCATGCAACAATCTTCAAAAGCCTTGCTATCCCTGATCAATGATGTTTTACTTCTGGATAAAATCGAGGCAGGAAAAGAAAAATTGGCTCAAGATATCTTTAGTCCATTAGAGCTACTAAACAATATGTCAAGTTTTTATCGTGAGCAGATAGAAGGTAAGAACCTTAAGCTTGACTATAAATACGTTGATGCCAATGCACCTCAAGTAATTGGTGACCGTGTAAAATTTGAGCAGATCTTGATCAATGTAATTGGCAACGCCATTAAATTTACCCATAAGGGTATTATAGGAATATGCTATAAAGAAGTCGTCTCGACTGCGGGCCAACTTAAAATACAGCTTAGCGTTACAGACACCGGAATAGGCATACCTGAGGATAAAAAAGACAGTATTTTTGACCGTTTTACTCAACTAGATTCAGGGATGAGAAAAAAACATCCGGGGGGAGGATTAGGTCTATCTATTACCAAGCAACATCTAGAACTTATGCAAGGCACGATTAAAGTAGAAAGTGAACATCATGTTGGCTCCACGTTTACAATAGGTCTTGATTTTCCATTGGTCGAAATTGATCATGTAGAGCCAAACAGTTTTAAATCAGAAGCTCCCAAATTATCCCATTTACATGTGCTGGCGGTAGATGATAACAAGCTGAATAATATCATCCTTTCTAAGGTATTAAAAATGATGAAAATGGAAACTGATCTGGCCTATAATGGAAATGAGGCGCTTAAAAAAGTGGGTAATAAAGATTTTGACCTAATTTTTATGGATGTTCATATGCCAGAGATGGATGGTTTTGAGACCACCAGACGCATACGAGAAACCCATAAGAAGGCTTTGATTATTGGTCTTTCTGCAGATGCTACGCAAAGTGCTATCGATGAGGGTTTCCGGGCGGGGATGGATCATTACCTTACCAAACCTTTAGATAAGCAAAAATTAGAAGTGCTACTGGACATGCATTTTGGAGCCCAATACGCATAATGATTTACATATATTTTATGCGAAATTACGCTTATTTCCGCGAATGCTAGATTGGACTTTTTCACTTAAAGCCTCTATATATTACTCTACTAAAGAATCCTACATCTATTTTAGGATTAAATTATGCAGCACCATCAGCAACACTAATTACCTAATCTTTTTTGCTGTGCCCTTCTGTTTTTGGTTTTCGCCCACGAGCGAATATTCGAATGTATAAGTATCCTTTGTAGTTGCAAGAATTTTAAAGTGCAGCGCCATCCGGTCCTGATGATTCTTGGGATTTAATTTTCTGGCAATATATTCACAATCATTGATCCATCGTATACTTGATGAATCTGCCTGATTTTTATAATAATCTACTTCTAATGTATCATTTCTGGTAAAAGTAGTTTTGGTGACCTCCCCATTTAAGTAAGTTTCAAAAGAAAATGTACCGGTTTTGAAGGCAGAACAGTTCCGTTCTGGAGCATAGCATGCAGTCATCAAAATCCCGCATATATAACAAATAAATCGTTTTTTCATTAGCGCTAAAATACAAAAATCAGTGTTTTTGAGAGGCTTTATTCTGGATTGTAATTTTCAAAAGTACCATCCGTATAAAAGATAACAATCCGGTTGATCGTCTTTCCATTACGATCTTTTTTAGCGTAAGAAGTATTTTCGCCAGTTGATGAAGGCTGGGGAGACTCCAATCCCAGTTTAGATTCTGGTACGTCAAAAAGCGTTTGCTCTTTTTGTTTTGTGATTGTTGGATTTTCTGGTGCTGGAAGGGTTTTGGGAAAAGAACCCTTACCATTAAGCAACCAATATAGTTCGACTTCAGGAAATGTATCGATCACTTTCATCACAAATTCCAGACTGGGTTTATTTCGGCCGGATAAAATATGGGAGATGGAGGAGCGTCCTACATCAATACGATCAGCAAAATTAGTGGCGTTGAGATCATACTCATCCATGATTTTTTGAAGCCGATTACCAAATTTTTCACTGTTTACCATTGTAAATTATCATGAAGTCCAAACGAATTACAAATGTAACTATTTATAGTATGAACATCACTTTACATTTGTAAACATTAAATAAAATAAAGAATATCAACCTAAACAAAATATTTAAATAAATAATATTAAACAACTATATAATAGATATTTAATACCTTTAAAATAGATGTTCGGAATATTTCCGAAAGAACGATTGACGCTTGTGAACACTCTGTTTAATAACGTAAACAAACTGGTATATTTTAGTTGTTTACATTTGTAAATTTCATTGTGTTTACATTTGTATTATGGATTATAAAAAATTGCAGCAGGAATATTCTCTGATAAAACAAAAATCCCTTCACGGTCGATATGTTACCCTAGAAATGATTGAGCCTTTGCTTCTAAAAAGAAATGTTTATAGTCAGCAAAGTGAAGTTTTGGGGCATTCCATTATGGGAAAACCTATTTATGGACTCAAGATGGGTAATGGTAAATTACGTATCCTCGCATGGTCCCAAATGCATGGTAATGAAAGCACCACCACAAAGGCGGTTATGGATCTTATCAATTTCTTTGATACTCATAAAGGACACAAACTGCTCGATGAAGTTATTCTCTATCTAGTGCCTATGCTCAATCCAGATGGCGCCGAACGTTATACTCGGGTCAATGCTAATGCGGTAGATCTCAATAGGGATGCGCAACAACTTACACAACCGGAGAGTTTGTTATTACACGATCTATACAAGGATTTTAAACCGGATTATTGTTTAAACCTTCACGGGCAGCGCACCATATTTGGGGTGGGTAAAATACCGCAGTCTGCCATATTATCTTTTCTGTCACCAGCCCAGGAAAAAACAAGGACAGTAACGCTTTCGCGAAAGCGGGGAATGTCAATAATCAATTCAATAAATGCTATGCTTCAGGAATTTATACCCGGTAGTGTGGGTAGGTATGATGACAGTTTTAATATTAACTGTGTGGGCGATACGCTGCAGGCGATGGATATCCCTACAATCCTTTTTGAAGCTGGGCATATTGACGGGGACTATGGGCGCGAGCAAGTACGCTCTTTGGTGTATCTTGCCCTGATCAGAACTATCGAGGCTATTGCTGGCCAAGGTACGGTAAAGCTGCCCTCATCGCATTATTTTAAAATCCCAGAAAATCGAAAATGTTTTTTTGATCATATAGTACGCAAGGTTCATATGGGTAAAAGAGGGGTTACAGACGTAGCGGTACACTATAAAGAAGTGTTGCGGGATGGCGAAGTTCACTTTGTACCATTGGTTGAAAAAATAGGGGGTTTAAAAGACTTTGTTGGCCATAAAGAGTGGAACTGCCATGGTGAAAATATTAATTTTCCAGACCTAACAAATTGGTCAATAGGAAGCGAAATTAAAGATATGCAACTATCTAGTGGGAGAACGATAACGTTTTCGTTGAAATTGCCATTATCTTTGTGAATTGTTCAGTATTTTTATAGTATTTTTACATTATATATAATTTAATGAACTGAAAATGGCTAAATTTAAACTGGACGAGGTTGACCACCAAATCCTTGACATGCTTATCGAAAATACAAGGACTCCATTTACCGATATTGCTAAAAAACTACTTATTTCTGCAGGTACTGTACATGTAAGGGTCAAAAAGATGGAAGAGGCAGGAATCATAATTGGCTCCTCATTAACCTTAGACTATGGCAAACTGGGTTTTTCCTTTATCGCCTATGTAGGTATTTATATTAACAAGACCAGTCAGACCACCTTTGTGCTTGAGCGCATCAGTGAGATCCCATTTGTTACCGTTGCTCACGTAACCACAGGAAAATTTAATATATTCTGTAAGGTAAGGGCTAAAAATACGGAGCACGCAAAAAATATCATATTCATGCTTGATGATATTGAAGGGGTTTACCGCACAGAAACCATGATCTCTCTCGAAGAAAGTATAAATGATAAAAAGCGCCTCATGCATTCCATATTTCAGGATATCTGAAGCCAAAAGAAAATATAAGGAACCCTTTGGCTATTTGACAAAGGGTTTTTTTATGAATATTCAAAACTAACTCTATGCCAAGACAAACAAAATTAGAACGTTTCAATAATCAGGTAAAGTCTAAGTATCAGGTTTACAACAGCCTATTTTTGACTTTGCCCTTTGATGAAATATCGGACACCGGGGTGCTATTGCCCCTCTTTGATATGATTTGTAAGCGCGGTTATGAGAAAAAATATGACCCCACCAAAATCATGATGTATTTCTTTGATAAATATCAAAGAAATGTGCCCGAAAAAGACCGTTATGTACTACTTTTTCGCTTTATTCAATATATTGAGCGTCAGGTTGTTCTTTTTGATGCGATTGAGGATGCTTCCTACAGGATAGTCAATAATATGGACGGCCGCGGTACTTTACGCAACATTAAGGAGGAGGCCGAGGCCCAACATAGAACACCTGAACTCAAAGAATATCTCTCCCATTTTAAAATACGCCCCGTACTCACTGCCCATCCCACACAATTTTATCCCGGTACCGTTTTGGGTATTATCAACGACCTCAGCGATGCGATAAACGCAAATGATCTCGAAATGATCAAAAAATTGCTTTCGCAGCTGGGTAAAACCCCATTCTTCAAAAAGAAAAAACCCACACCCTACGATGAGGCGGTAAGTTTAATCTGGTATCTTGAGAATGTATTCTATAAAGCGTCAAGTAACATTTTTAACTATCTGCAGCAAAATGTATTTCACGAAGCAGAAATGGAAAATGAAATTATCGATCTGGGCTTTTGGCCCGGTGGCGATCGTGATGGAAATCCTTTTGTAACCTCACAGATTACGCTGGATGTAGCAGCCCGACTACGCAGTACCATCCTCAAAAATTATTATCGCGATATGCGGGAGTTGAGACGCCGTATCACTTTTGTAGGTACTGAAAAGCCCCTTGCAGATCTTGAGCAGCGCTTATATGAGAGCACATTTTTACCGGAAGATGGGCTCACAATCACAAAAGAGGAGCTTTTAGTTACTTTAAAAGAGATGAAGGATCTTGTGGTCAGGGAGCATGAAAGCCTTTTTGTAGAAGAGATCGACGATTTGATAAACAAGGTGCATATGTTCGGTTTTCATTTTGCTACGCTTGACATACGTCAGGATAGCAGTGTGCATCAACATGCCATGCAGGTAATTGCAAAACATACCAGTACCAATAATCAGGATTTATTCCCTGATAATTATGCAGATCTTAGCGAAAGTAAAAAAATAAATATTCTAAAGAGCATTCACGGTAAGCTTGATCCATCGAGCATTGAGGATGATATCACGCGCAAAACCCTAGAGTCGATCTATGCCATGCAGACCATCCAGGAAAAGAATGGTGAGCGTGGGGCCAACCGTTATATTATAAGCCATAATGAGACCATGATGGATATGATGGAAGCATTTGCCATGATTCACCTCACCGGCTGGAAGAACCCCACTGTAGATATCGTACCCTTATTTGAGACCGTGCCAGACCTCAAAGTGGCCCATGAGGTTATGAATGGCCTTTACAACATTGAAGAATACAGCAAGCATCTCAAAGCGCGCGGCAATGTGCAAACCATTATGCTCGGTTTTAGCGATGGGACTAAAGATGGTGGCTATCTTATGGCCAACTGGAGTATTTTTAAAGCCAAGGAAAAACTTACCGAAGTTTCCCGTAAACACGGTATTAAAGTCATATTCTTTGACGGTAGAGGTGGGCCCCCAGCGCGTGGTGGCGGCAAGACCCATCAGTTTTATGCATCGTTGGGCAACACGATCGAGGATGAGCAGATTCAGCTTACCGTACAAGGACAGACCATTAGTTCTAATTTTGGTACACCTGACTCCTGCCAGTACAACCTGGAGCAACTGTTGAGTTCAGGTATATTCAATGGGGTTTTCAATGAGAAGCAAAAGGCATTTCCCGATGAAGACCGCAAGACGATGGAAGAACTTGCAGAAGTAAGTTATAAGACCTATTCCGATTTTAAGGCACACCCTAATTTCTTGGGCTATTTGGAGCGTATGAGTACATTACAATATTATGCCAAAACAAATATAGGTAGCCGTCCCAGCAAGCGGGGGGGCAAGAGTGATAAACTAAATTTTTCAGATTTACGAGCTATCCCTTTTGTAGGTTCATGGAGCCAGTTAAAACAGAATGTACCTGGTTTTTACGGAGTAGGTACAGCACTTGAAAATTTTGAAAAAAATGGGGAATTTGAAAAAGTGCGCCAACTTTATGAAAATAATCTGTTTTTTAGGACTCTACTGGAAAACAGTATGATGAGCCTAACCAAATCATTTTTTGGCCTTACCGCCTATATGAAAGATGATCCTGAGTTTGGGGCTTTTTGGACGCTTATTCATGACGAATACGAGCGAACGAAAAGATTGCTTCTTAAATTAACCGGATTCAAAGAGCTTATGCAAGAAGAGCCAGCAGGTAAAGCATCCATTCAAGAGCGAGAGCGTATCGTATTACCGCTCTTGACGATACAGCAATTTGCTCTTAAGCAGATACAGGAACTACAGAAGGATCCAAAGGCTGATAAGGAAAAACTTGAGATGTTCCAGAAAATGGTTACCCGTTCTCTGTTTGGCAATATCAATGCCAGCCGTAATTCCGCTTAAGCGAAATGTTAAAAAGAAATGATTTGACACCGGGAGAGTTCAATAGTTTTTATTCCGGATACATCAATTTGGTGAATCCGGATAAAACTCTTCTGGAGGTTTTGGAAATTGATAAGGCAGAAACAGTGGGTTTTTTTCTGGATATACCCGAAAAAAAACTTAGATCAGCATATGCTCCCGATAAATGGACCATTCTTGAAGTATTGTTACATATAATCGATACCGAAAGGATTTTTAATTATCGTGCACTCTGCATAGCCCGGGGTGATCAAACAGCTTTTCCTGGTTTTGATCAGGATGACTATGTAGATTACTCCAATGCAAATGACCGAAGCCTTAATTCTTTGCTCAAAGAATATGCTGCCATCAGGGAGGCAAGCCTTAATCTTTTTGGCAACCTGGATGAACAGAGCCTGCAAAGGATTGGAAAAGCCAGTGGCAATAACCTCTCCGCACGCGCCGCAGGATTTATCATTTCAGGGCATGAGAATCATCATAAGATTATCATTCAGAATAGGTATCTTTAGATAATTATTCTAACGATAAACTTTAAAAATGCATTATGAAGACATTTAGATACATCCTTTCGCTTTCTATAGCAATATTTTTTATGAGTTTACATTGCTTTGCACAGGATACTATTACTGAAAAAAAGGCAAATTATAATTCTCTAATGCAACCAAGAACTGCAAAAACCGGATCTGCTAACACTTTGAATACAAATGCTAATGCCAGCAAAAGTCCATTATATGTAATTTTGGCAGATGGAAAAACGTTTCATACTACTGATAAGAAGAACGTTATGCCAAATATCAAGCCAGATCAAATAGAGAGTCTAAACATTCTTAAAAATCAGGCGTCCTTAGCAAAATATGGTAAGGATGCGACAGATGGTGTGGTGGAAGTGACTTTGAAGAAAGGCGAACTTTCAAAACTTCCAAAAAAAGTGCAGGCTAAATTCAATTAATTGCTCACCTATGTATATGGTTCTTTAGTTAGGAAAAGGATGTTATTTTGTCGATCTATAATTTTCTTAGTTAAAATCGTCAAAAATAGCATCATAAGTTCTTAATCATAGCTTGCATCAAATTCACGCATCCATTTACCCTGTACTTTAAGCACCTGCTCGATCACATCGCGGGCACAACCTTTCCCACCTTTTTTATGGGAGATATATTTTGATATTTCCTTGATCTCTTTTACAGCATCTTGAGGACAACAGGGTAATCCTATTAGCTGCATTGCCGGAAAATCTGGAATGTCATCACCCATGTAGAGCACATTTTCAGGATTGATACCGTAAATATCAAAATATTCTTCCATCTGTTCTGTTTTAGCGTGTACGCCCAGATAAATATCAGTTACACCCAATCCCCTTAACCGCTTGCGCACCCCTTCATTTTCTCCACCGGAAATCACACAGACCTTAAAGCCTTGATGTAGCGCTGTTTTAAGGGCGTAACCATCTTTAGTGTGCATAGTGCGCAGCATTTCACCATTTGTGTTTATCTGTATGCTACCGTCGGTAAGTACACCATCAACATCAAATATAAATGTCGTTATATGCTTTAAATATTCCTTATAGCTTTGCTTTACCATTTGATTTTAATATACTATTAGTCAATTGATTATATATTTTATTTAATGAAGTATGATCAATCTTTTCCAGATGCTTTTTGAGGGTTTTATAATCCCCTCTTTGTGCCGGACCGGTCTGTGCTTCAGCGGGGCCAATGTCAAATGCTTTAGCTATTGTTTCGGTCATTAAATTTTCTAAAAGTTGAAACGGAAGTTCGTGCTCTTTGCAAAAAACCTCGGTCAATGCGAGCAGATGGTTAGAAAAATTATTTGCCATAACCGCAGCAAGATGTAGCGACTCCCTTTGCCTGGATGACATTTGCACAACTTCTGTACTCATTGCGCCCGCAATATTGCCAAGCATAACCAAATTTTCTGCAGTATTGGCCTCAACGCAAATAGGCACACTGCTTAAATCCAGTTCCCTAGCTTTACTAAAGGTCTGTAACGGGTATAGTACACCAAAATTTTCAAACTTATCGAGAACATCCATTTTTACACTACCAGAGGTGTGAACGATTAGGGAATTTATCGTGTGAAGAGATTGCGCAACATCAGCTACAGCGTCATCGGAGACGGCAAGGATAACAATATCGGTCCTTTTTATCTGGTCAAAAGATGCAACGGTGGGTGCAAACGATACAAATGATTTGAGGGCTTGTGCATTACGCCCTGCGACTTGGCAGAGCTGGATCTTTTCTGAATGGACAAGCGTGCTGGCAAGGTGCCAGGCCACATTTCCTGTACCGATTAATGTAACTGTAAACATCTTTCAAAATTAATGAAAATAAGTTCAGTAATCATAGTACTGGCACGGGTTTATATTGATGGGGCAATCCATTGGGCAACGTGCTTTTGTGTTGTACTTTTGCGCCATAAAATTGCTCTTCCATGCAAAAACGTATTGCAGATTTCTTGTTCTCCACCCGTCTTATGGCTATTTTGTTTATTGTGTATGCCGTGGCAATGGCCACAGGTACTATATTAGATGCCGGCCAGGCAACATCACCTACTCCCTATACCCGTTATTTGATCTACAATGCCTGGTGGTTTGAGCTTATACACCTTTTCTTTATTGTCAATTTTGTAGGTAATATCTGGCGGTTTAAGCTTTGGCGAAAAGAAAAGTGGACAACGCTCCTTTTTCACCTAGCCTTTATTCTCATAATTTTTGGCGCTGCCTGGACGCGCTATATGGGCTTTGAAGGGGTTATGCCCATACGTGAGGGACAGACCGAAAACACCTTCTTAAGTGACCAGACCTACCTTAATGTTTTTGTAGATGGAGATAGGGACGGCACGCCGCAGCGCCGTAAGCTTCAAAAAGAACTTTATCTTTCACCGAGACTTGATAATGATTTTACCTGGAATTCAGATTTTGACGGAAAACCCTTTAGCATCAGTTTTGATAAATTTATAGAAGGCGCCGAAGATGGGATGGTTGAGGACGATAACGGTAAATATCAGCTCAAAATCGTTGAGGCTGGTGATGGCCAGCGACATGAACATTATTTAGAGGACGGGACGGTAAGCAATATACACAACTTACTTTTTGCCTTAAACAAGCCCACCGAGGGAGCAGTCAACATTACCTTCAAAAATGGTGAATATACTTTGAAATCGCCCTTTGAAGGTCAAGCAACTGTTATGGCTACCCAGACAAAGGTGCCCGTAATTAAAGATTCTACACAACAAATGCAACTGCGGGCACTTTATCAGGTGGGCGCTATGCAATTTGTATTTCCGGAGCCGGCGGTAAAAGGCAGTAGCGGCATCGTAAAATCAGAGACAAAACAAAAAGGGGAGCCCGACGCTCTTTTTGTTACTGTGAAAACCGCACAGGGTGAAGAAAAAGTGGGTCTTTTGGGCGGTAAAGGTTTTAATAATGAAATGAAAACCGTAAAAATAGGCGATCTTACTTTCAATTTATCCTACGGAAGTGATGCCATTAAACTGCCATTTTCAATTACTCTTAATGACTTTATCGCCAAAAAATATCCCGGTACAGAGAAAGTTTATTCTTCTTATGAAAGTGAAATAAGCGTCAACAACGGCGATCAAAAGGATTTTGATTATAATATTCACATGAACCATGTGCTGGATCATGAGGGGTACCGCTTTTTTCAGGCAAGTTTTAGTCCTGATGAAAAGGGCACAGTACTTTCTGTAAACCATGATAGAGTGGGGACCTGGATCACCTATGCCGGTTATTTTTTACTATATGCCGGCCTGATGCTCATTCTTTTTGATAAGGGCAGCCGCTTTGGTGATCTAAAGCGCAGATTGGATAAGGTTAAGGCCAAAAAGGCTGCGCTGCCACTATTTCTTTTATTTTTCGGCGTAAGCCAAATGATGCATGCTCAGCAAGATTCTGTCATCGTACAAAACGGAAATACCACTATCGTGGAAGACACACAGGGGATGACCGATGAGATAGAGCAAACGGCAGAAGCACAAGATCACGCTGTGGCTACTGAAGTACAGATCGATTCTATAATCCGGGCCAACGTGGTAGATAGTGAGCAGGCAGCAAAATTCGGTAAGCTGGTCATACAAGATGAGGGCGGCCGCATGATGCCGATTAATACTTTTGCCAGTAAGCTGCTGCGAAAGATGAGCCGAAGCGACTCCTACAAAGGGATGGATGCTGATCAGGTGTTTATCTCGATGGTACAGGCTCCTATGGTGTGGCTCAACACCGATTTTATTTACCTAAAACCCGCAAATGATAGTCTAAGGAGTATTATTGGGGTGCCTAGCGATCAGAAGTACGTAAGTGCAATGGATTTTATCAACGACCGTGGCGAACTGATACTAAGTCCATATCTGCAAGATGCACAGATGGATAAGGTAAAGACCAATTATGAGAAAGATATGATCGATGCTGCAAAACGGCTCAATCTGCTGGATCAGGCTTTGAGTGGTAAAATCCTTAAGATATTTCCAATACCCCAAAGTCCCAATAATAAATGGGTTTCCTACCCTGAGCTAGCCAATGCAAACTTCAGCGGGATGGATTCCGTGTACACCAAACAGATATTACCTATTTATTTTAATGCTCTACGGGAGGGTAAAACTAGTGGTGATTATTCTCAGGCAGATCAGTTTTTGACCAGTATCAAAAATTTTCAAAATAAATTTGGCAGCTCGGTTATGCCCTCACAGAGTAAGATAGATGCGGAAGTGTTTTATAATAAGCATGATATTTTTACAAAGCTTTACTGGATGTACATGCTCGCTTCGGTTTTCATGTTCATTTTTGTAATTGCCAGAATATTTAAAGATAATAAGTTCAATAAAGCTCTAGTGGGCATCGGGGGTATATCCGTATTGATTTTATTTCTCCTTCATACCGCAGGCCTGGCTTGGCGATGGTATATTTCTGGACATGCGCCATGGAGCGATGCTTATGAATCGGTGCTTTATGTAGGCTGGGCAACGATGTTCTTCGGCCTTGCATTTGGTCGCAAAAGCTCCTTAACCATTGCAAGTACAGCCTTTGTGGCTGGTTTTATACTTTGGGGCGCAAGCATGAACTGGATGGATCCTGCCATTGCAAACCTGGAGCCTGTGCTCAATAGTTATTGGCTCATGATACATGTTGCAGTCATTGTGGCAAGTTATGGGCCGTTTACCCTTGGGATGATCCTGGGGCTGGTCTCGCTTATGCTCATGCTGTTTACGACTGAAAAAAATAAGGTAAAAATGGGCCTTAATATTAAGGAGATTACCATCATCACCGAGATGTCACTTACCGTAGGTCTAGTCATGCTCACTATTGGCAACTTCTTGGGTGGGCAATGGGCCAATGAGAGTTGGGGCCGCTACTGGGGGTGGGATCCTAAGGAAACTTGGGCGCTCATCAGTATTATGGTGTATGCTTTTGTGATACACATGCGACTTGTCCCTGGCCTGCGCAGCAGATGGTTTTTTAATCTGATGTCAATATTAGCCTATGGTAGCATACTTATGACCTATTTTGGGGTGAATTTTTGGCTTTCCGGGATGCACAGTTATGCAAGTGGCAATAACGTTCTTAACCTTAACAGGGCTTTTATCATTTTTGGCGCCGTTATCCTTTTTGCCCTTTTGGCCTATCCTAAATACAAAAAATATTATAAAAAATAGTCAGGCCCAGGTTGTATTTAGATCACTATCATCCTGAATACCAAGTTTGGCATATAGCGAGAGAATTGACTCATCGAGAGCAGTGCGATTTATTTTAAGTGTATTTGCAATTTTTGGTTTTGTTTGGCCAGCAGCAAGCATTTGTAGGATTTTTACTTCTCTATTGGTCAGATCGTGGTTTTCGATCAGACTTTCTAGATACATATCATTGTGGTCATCCTGCCTTTTATATTGGCTCAGGTTCTCTATTTCAGCAGCTTTGATCTTTAGATCTTCCATGGTGGCGTCACTTCTTACCTTTAATTTTTGCCAATCTGTAATAATGGCAATAGATAATATAATCATGTCGCCTACAATTCCCAGTTTAATAGCCAATGAATTTAGGTTCAGTAGTGTAACACCAAAATTATGAAGAACCAAAAAATCAAGGATAAAATAAATGTTTATGCCCAACACTGCAAAAACAATATAAAACTCCAGGCTTTCTTTGCGCAGTGAAAAGGAGACTACCCATAAGGATACGATTGATAAAAAAATAAAAAGGTCAGCCAGGGCATAATAGATAAAATGGAGATTTATCCAATAGATGATCATTGAGATGATAGATAATACTCCAAAACCGAAGATAAAAAACTTTCCCAATTTGTGGTTTTTGTGCTTCATGTCTATAAAACTGTAGGCGAAAAAACCACCAAAAATGCCGATTAAAATATGGCTTAAAATTTCAATATCGAGTACCCATTGATTGTGCCAATTGAAAAGGTAAGGGAGGTTATCCCTAAATGCCAAAGCTGTTCCTACACATAAAAGCAGGGCGGCATAAGTCCAGAAGTTCCCTTCTCTGGTTACTACATATAAAATCAAATTCATGATCACTATAAAAAACAGCGCCCCATAAAAGAGTCCATAACCAAAGAGCGTGGACTGTTGTTTTAGTTCTAAACTGGGCTGTGAGATAAAATCAACCGTGAAATAAGCTTCCTGATCGAGCTGAAGCTTTATAATAACTGGAAAAACATTTGGTTTTTCATCGATCCGGAAGGTAGGGAACAGCGTATAACTCTGAGGTCTGATTAAATGCCCTGTGTTATCAATTGCCGTTGCCTTTGTTATATGGTGACTTTTTAATCTTATCAGGTTTTCACCAATGTTATTTAATGCCTTGATCTTTAACCAATAAATGCCATTTTTAAGACCATATTTATCGTTTTTCAGTGGTTTATAATCTATCCTCTGTGAGGCTTGCGTGTAATTTATATCCTGGGCCGTATGAAGAATTTCAATATTATTTTGCGCAATTATGCTGCCCCAAACTGGTAAGAGCACAAGAGCTAAAAAAAGGAATCTTTGGTTTGTAGTCATAGGTTCTTTGAGAACTCATCAATAATATTAAACCGCTTATAAAGTGTTAGGTAAAAAACTGGAAGGAGTGAATTTCTTATAATGAAAAATCAACTTTTCTAGAAATCATTTTAATAATTTATGCACTACTTCCTCTATTAAAAATAATCAAAATAATTTTTAATTTTTATCTAAAATCCAATATATTTTTAGATATCCTAAAATTTATAGTTGTTTAAAATTATTTTTTTTCGTGTTTATCATAAAAACATACATATTTTTAAATCACGCTAACTTAGGATCATTCCTTGGGGACGTGAATATGAGGTACAATGCAATTCATTTCAAGGAATTGATTCCAGCTTTTCCGAATGAGGATCCCTAGAATTATTTTCTAATTTTGAGCAGCAATATGGGATATTATAAAAAAGGATCCCGCCGGATCCTTTTTTATAATCAGAAAAGTACTATTTCTTTTACGTACCACGCAGAATACGTAAGTTATAAAAGGCAATATGGAGATAATTTTTAATCTATCAGGCTAATACTACCCTTTTATGAAGGCTTCAAAGCCGTTTAAATCAGCGGGGGTTTATTTTATAGTTCCTACCATGTCTTCGGGTTTTACCCATTCATCAAATTCATCTTCGGTAACATAGCCTAGCTTTACGGACTCCTCACGCAATGTGCTACCATTTTTATGAGCGGCATTAGCGATTTCGGCGGCCTTATAATATCCTATTTTGGTATTGAGAGCGGTCACAAGCATGAGAGAATTATCAACCAGATTTTTTATACGCCCCTCGTTGGCCTTGATTCCTGCGGCGCAGTGTTTTTCAAATGAAAAACAGGCATCACCCAGCAACCTGGCAGACGCTAAAAAATTAGCCGCCATGACCGGCTTAAAAACATTGAGTTCATACTGCCCCTGCATGCCACCTACAGTTATAGCGGTATCATTGCCTATCACCTGAGCGCATACCATGGTCAGTGCTTCACATTGTGTTGGGTTAACCTTGCCTGGCATGATGCTCGATCCTGGTTCATTGGCCGGCAATGTCAGTTCGCCAATACCACTGCGGGGCCCTGAGGCAAGCATCCTGATATCGTTGGCAATTTTATTGAGTGATACGGCAAGCTGTTTAAGCGCACCATGACTTTCTACTAGGGCGTCATGGGCGGCAAGGGCCTCAAATTTATTGTCTGCTGTTTTAAACGGAAGTTCGGTAAATTTTGCAATGAATTCTGCTACCCGTTTGGCATATCCCTGTGGGGTATTGAGCCCTGTTCCCACAGCGGTTCCACCAAGTGCAAGCTCTGATAAATGCTCTAAAGTATGCTGCAGGGCTTTGATACCATGATCTAACTGTGAGGTATAACCAGAAAATTCCTGTCCCAGCGTCAGGGGAGTGGCGTCCATTAAGTGCGTGCGGCCAATTTTAACCACTTTTCTAAATTCGTCTGATTTTTGTTTTAGGGTATTGCGCAGTTTTATAAGTCCTGGGAGGGTTGTTTCTGAAAGCATTTTATAGGCTGCGATATGCATACCCGTGGGGAAAGTATCATTAGATGACTGTGATTTGTTGACGTCATCATTGGGCTGCAGGGTCTTTTCACCCTCGCCGATTGATTTTCCGGCCAGTTGGTGAGCGCGGTGGGCGATGACCTCGTTTACGTTCATATTGCTTTGTGTGCCCGAGCCTGTCTGCCAGATCACTAGCGGAAACTGGTCATCGTGCTGACCATCAAGTATTTCATCACAAACCTGAGCGATCAAGTCGCGCTTCTCAATGGGTAGAACACCCAGTTCACAGTTAGTATAAGCTGCGGCTTTCTTAAGGTAGGCAAAGCCATAGATAATCTCAAGCGGCATCGATGCCGGCCCACCTATCTTAAAGTTATTTCGGGAACGCTCGGTCTGTGCGCCCCATAATTTATCTGCGGGCACTTCTACCTCGCCAAGGGTATCTTTTTCTATGCGGTAATTGGCCATATATAATTTATTTTGATACAACAAAAATAAGGCATTGACGGGTTTTTGTGAATGGGCTTTGTGGTTATTTGTCAACGGGTTTAGCGCTTCCGCTAAAAATCGGTGTTTTCATTTAGAATTTCTTTAAAACCATTTTGTTTTTGGATATTAAATTTTAAATTTGTCGAAACAAATACAACAACCATGTTTGAATTTGACCAATATCTGGGTTTCCTTTTATTTTTGACCGTATTATCCATTGGCTTTTGGGTCATGTTTTTCCTTGTGAGTATAATACCATACTGGATTTACGGAGCTTCTATGGAAGCTTGGGCTGAACGAAAAAAACGTAAAAAACTGGAACGTGCGGAGGCTGAAAATTCCTAAACGTTTAAAGATAAAATTTACAACCACACCCTATAAAAAAACCCGCTCTTTGAGAGCGGGTTTTTTATTGATAGAAGAGGGATTTTTCTTATCCCTGAAAGTCTCCATTATCATCATCATTATTATTATCCTGCTCGCGCTGCTGCGTTTTCTTTTTCTGGTTAAAGCGATAAGTAAATGATAACGTAGCTTGTCGTTTTCTCCATTGAAATTCGCTATCCTGTGTAAACCTGTCGGTAATGGTGGTAGAATTCCGCTTTTGCGAATTAAAAAGATCCTGCACATTGAATGAAAAAGTACCTTTATCACCAAAGACATCCTTACTTAACGCGATATCCACACCATAACGGCCCTCGGTTTTTGTCTGTGAGTTCTGATCGGGTCCTCGGTAATATGCATTGGTCTGCCAGTCTATTTTCAACGGAAGTGTAACCTTTGAACTAAAACGGGCAAAATAACTGTCGTTTTTGGAGCCGTAATCAATGTCGTTAAAACTTCCTGTGGTCTTAAACTGGAAGTAGTTAAAACTGCCGTTTAATCTTAACCAATCTGCAGCATTATAGATGATACTCAATTCTCCACCAAGGCGATCATTGCTGGCCAGGTTAATAGGGATGCTCCTAATGATCTCAATCCCATTAAAAAAGTTACCCGTGCCTTGTTGTACCCGCTCAAAAGAATTGGTCTCATGCTGATAATATACTGATGGCGTCAACGTTAATTTTTTGCTGCGTATGAGATACCCTATATCAAAAGCATTTGAATAGGCAGGGTTTAGATTGGGGTTCCCCTGAAAAACCTGCGTTCTACTATCTCTAGAGGGAAACGGATTGATGTACCAGCCACGGGGCCTGTTAATCCTGCGGTTGTAACCTACTGTAATATTTTGCTGATCAGAGATCTCAAAGATCAGGTTTACAGTTGGGAAGAGGCCGAGGTAATTTCTATTAAAATCAGTGTCTATAGGTATACCATAATAATCTGTAAGCTCCTCGTCAGTAAATCGAGAGTCGATTTCCCCCTTCAATTGTGTATTTTCCAATCTTAGGCCCAAAAGGAAGGAAAAAGACCCGAATTTGGTACCAAACTGGGTATAAAGTGCATTTACATTTTCGTTATAGGTGAATTTATTGGAAACGTATGGATCCAATACCAATTCGCCGGAAATACTATCCTGTACATTGAGCTTATAATCTGTCACTTCTTCCTCAAAATCGCCCCTGTATCCAGCTTCAAATTGTGATTTTGAATCTTCACCAAATGGGAGTACATAATCGGATTGCACAAGGTATTCATTCTGGATCTCCTTGTTATATACTTGCTCTGAAGGTAAAAAGCTTGCTGCACCTTCCGTATTATCCAATGTGGCGGTCTCAGTAATAAAGGAAGGGCTCAGTTGATTTTGATACTCGTATTGAAGATCTGCGGTCAGTTTTTGGCCCTTATCATCCAGATCGTTTGAATAATTAAGGGAATACTGATAGGTCTTTTCATCCTGGTTTTCACTTTGACGCCTAATGGTTTGCTGGGTCAAGTCTCCCTCTTCAAACTTATCCGTATTGTTTGTGGTGAGGTCTGAATCATTTTCTAACCTAAAAAACACGGTACCTGTTAAGGAGGAAGAGTCATCCAGATAATACTCCATACCCAGATTGGTATTAAAACCACGATCCAGACGATCAAAACGCCTATTTTCCAAAACGCGATCAAATTCCCCTTGATTATATCGAGTATCAAACTGCGCATTTCCCGGTGAATTTCTGTAGTTGTAGCCGGTGGTATTAAACAGATTAAACTTATCAGTACGGTAGTTTATGTTACCGGTGGCACCGTATCTTTCGGGATTACCAGCATTAACCGTGAGCGAACCATTAAGCCCCAGGGTTTCTTTTTTCCTTAGAATAATATTTAAAATACCAGCTGTTCCTTCTGCGTCATATCTAGCGGAAGGAGAAGTTATCACCTCTACCCGTTCAATGGCGCTGGCTGGGAGCTGACCCAGTACATCCGTACCGCCAAAACCGGCCAGGGCAGAGGGCTTGCCATTAATAAGTATGCGCACGTTGCCATTGCCGCGCAGGCTAATGGCGCCATCTACATCTACAGATACCGAAGGCACATTGTTAAGCGCATCACTTACGGTACCGCCAGCGGTGGTAAGATCCTGACCTATATTATATATTTTTTTGTCAAGGCGCACATCTACAGTGGTCTTCTCAGCGACCACGGTCACTTCATCGAGATTATTAGATGCAAAAGCCAATTGTAGAGTACCCAAGTCAATATTTTTATCAACAGTTCTGTTATTGAAATTGATTGGGGAAAAAGAGATATATTCTACCTTAATATTATAAGTACCTTCAGCAACCTCGACTTCAAAATTACCTTTAGTATCAGTAATTCCGCCAGTAATATCCTGTGGATCAGTTGTGCTGGTAACGGTAACTGTCGCATATTCCAAAGGGGTGCCGCCTTCCTTATCTACCACTTTACCTGAGATTTTATAATTTTTGGCTTCCTGGATGGTTTCACCAGGAGCAGTCATTGGATTCTGAGCGTGACCGAAATTAAAAAATCCCAGTAAAAGAAAGAGTAACAGTTGGTTTTTCATAGTCAATTTTTTTTTGTTGGCAAAAATAAACAATACATGAAGCCTCAAAACAACAATTTTCTGTGAACGACGAAACTTTACCTGTATCCCACGTTAATTTGTGTTAAGGGACTTCGCTTTACTGTTTAGGCCGCTTAAAATGATGATGATCATCAATTTTAATTTTATTTCACCCCAAACAATTAAATTTAGCGCATGCATGATAATCCAATTCTTAAAAACCTGCCCTATAGGGAATTGATTTTCCAAATTCTCCTTAATGTGACGGTGTTTATTTTTTATTCATTTGATCGTCGTATCCCAGGTATTGAGCCGTTTAAGATTTTCTTCTTCTTAAACTACGCCATCGCCGGGCTGGTTATTAATTATTACCTACTGCCACGATTCCTGTATCAAAATAAATACTTGCAGTTCATATGCTATATGATGATCGTGGTTGTTCTGGTCATCTCAATGGAGGAAGGTGTGCTCGAAAAGATCTTTTATCCAGATACCCGGGGAAAACATTTTTTGGGAGTGTTTTACACCTTATTAAGTACCATGCCGTCTATTATGATTTTGGTTGGGTTTAAATTTGCCTGGGATGCACAGGTCAAACAGCGAGAGGTGCAGGAGCTGAAAAATTCGGTAAGGGAGGGGGAGCTACAATTCCTGAAACTGCAGATCGATCCCCATTTTCTTTTTAACAATCTCAATAATATTTATTCTCATGCCATTGAGCAATCGCCCAAAACACCTGATATCATTTTAGAACTATCAGCAGTACTGCGTTATATACTTTATGATTGTAAAGTAAAATATGTATCGCTGACCAAAGAAATAGAGCACCTGGAAAATTATATCAATATAAGCAGGCTTCAGATCGAAGGCCGGGGCGATGTGGCCTTCAAATGCAGTGATATACCTACTGGTCACCGGATAGCTCCGCTGATATTGATGGTCTTTGTTGAAAACGCTTTTAAACACAGCGCTTCCAGCCAAACTGAAGATATCGTGATCGACATTTCGCTTAATGTTGATAAAAAGGGAGTTTTAAATTTTGAATGCAGAAACAGCTACATGACCCAGACCAATACGCAACGACTTTCAAAGGGCATAGGTCTTGAAAATGTAAAGAAAAGGCTTCATTTACTTTATCCAGAATCCCATAAATTGAAAATTCGTAAAACGGCTGAAAATTATGAGGTCAACGTTTTAATTGACCTCAACAAAATACAAGAGTCATGACCTGCATTATCATTGAAGATCAACTACCGGCACAGCGCGTATTAAAAAAATACATTGCAGATATAGGTTTTATAACCTTAGAGGGCGCTTTTACCGATGCTTTGGCCGCCATGAATGTGTTGAATACAAAACAAATAGACCTTCTATTTTTGGATATTCATCTGCCCAAACTATCCGGCATCGATTTTTTGAAGACGCTACCCAATCCGCCAAAGGTTATATTGACCACTGCCTTCCCAGATTATGCGTTGGAGAGTTATGAATTGAATGTGGCGGATTATCTCTTGAAGCCCTTTTCGTTTCAGCGCTTTGTCAAAGCCGTGTCCAAAGTTTCTGATGTTCAGAATGCCAACGAAAAAACGCCCGGATCAACGGCTGAAAATCAGGTTTCTAAAGAGCTATTTTTAAAATCGGGTTATGAGCTCATTAAAATAGATGTCAGTGATATTATTTTTATCAAATCAGACGCCGATTATACAGAAATTCATCTAGGAGATAAAAAACACCTTTCCTCTGAAACCCTTAAATATTGGGAGGCAAGGTTAAGCGATAATGTGTTCTTTAGGTCGCATAAATCATATATAATAAATTTTACCAAAATTCAAAAAGTATCGGGAAACACGATTTTTTTAGAAAATAATATAAAATTACCTATGGGAAGAGCCTATAAAAATGATTTCCTGGAGAAATTTATTAAATGAAAAATCCGGCGAAATAACGTATTTTTTAGGTTTTTAAAACCTCATTCTGAATGAAATCCCGGATTTTCTCCGGAGGCCTACCTACAACTGCTTTATTGTTGAATATTACGATCGGCCGCTCGATAAGTTTGGGATTGTCTACCATGGCTTGCACGATCTCTTCATCCTTAAGATCTTTCCCTTTAAACTCCTCCTTCCAAATAGTTTCCTTTGTGCGCACCAGATCAATGGCATGAAAATTTAATTTGCCGATTATGGCGGATAGTTCGATGTATGAGGGTGGGTTCTTTAAATATTCAACTATTTCAAATTCTAATCCAGATTCCTTTAATATAGCCAGCCCTTCGCGACTTTTTGTACAGCGGGGATTATGATATATTTTGAGCATATTTAAGATTTATTCTGTTGGATTTTTGTAGATATTATCTCCACTACAATTCATTTTTTTCTTCTTCCTGACCGGTCATCATTAGGTAGGCTTTTAAAAATGCATCTAGGTCCCCGTCAAGAGTGGCATCTGTATTACCGGTTTCTTCGCCGGTACGCACATCTTTGATCAATTTATAGGGGTGCAATACATAATTGCGTATCTGCGAGCCCCATTCGATGCTTTTCTTTTCAGATTCAATTTCATCGCGGGCCGCCTGGCGTTTTTTGAGCTCGATCTCATAGAGTTGTGATTTCAGCATCTGCATAGCCTTTTCACGATTCTCAAGTTGAGAGCGCGTCTCGCTGTTGTGGATCACGATACCGGTGGGGTGGTGGGTAAGAATGGCTTTGGTCTCAACCTTGTTTACGTTTTGGCCGCCGGCGCCGCTGGAGCGTGCAAAATCCCAATTAATATCAGCCGGATTGATATCTATCTCGATACTATCATCCACAAGTGGGTACACGTAAACCGATGCAAACGAGGTATGCCGCTTGGCATTGCTGTCAAAAGGGGAGATGCGCACGAGCCGGTGCACCCCGTTTTCGCCCTTGAGCCAGCCAAAAGCGAACTCTCCATCAATCTCAAGGGTTACCGTTTTAATCCCGGCCACATCGCCTCCCTGATAATTGAGCTCTTTGATCTTATACCCGTTTTTTTCGCTCCACATAAGGTACATGCGCATGAGCATAGAGGCCCAGTCACAACTTTCTGTACCACCGGCGCCTGCCGTAATCTGTAATACCGCACTTAGGTCATCACCTTCTTCAGATAGCATATTCCTAAACTCCAGATCTTCAACGATTTTTAGGGTTTTTTCATATTGGTTTTTGACATCACTTTCTGTCGCATCATCCTCTTTATAAAATTCCATTAGGACTTCCAATTCTTCAGCGCCTGTTTTTGCCTTGGTATAATCTTCTACCCATTTCTTTTTCCCTCGAATGGCGCGCATGATAACTTCGGCCTGTTTGGGGTTGTCCCAAAAACTTGGGTCAAAGGTTTTTTCCTCCTCATTCTGTATTTCTATGCGTTTCTGGTCTATTCCCAGATAACCCTTTAGGGCAATGATACGCGCGTTGAGATTTTTAGTTTGATCTGTTGTGATCATATTATTTAAGTCTTATTTGCTTTCAGAAAATTGAACTGTCAAATGTATTTCCATTTCATCCAATAATGAACAAAGTTAAAGATTGTTCCCTCATATTAGCCTAAAAAGTATTTTGAATGGAAAGCCCTAATCAAAATCTTGACTAATCGGCTCAACGATTCATGAGCACATTTTAAAATCAGCCTCTTGTATAAAATGAGACGCAATAATTCTCTAATTGATTACTTTCTGGAATTACTTACAAAGGCAAAATGGGTGCTATCTGGAGACCAGGAGGGAACGTTGATGGTGCCCTGACCACCGTAAAGATAGGCGATCACTTTAGGTTTACCACCATCTACCGGTAAGAGGTTTAAAGTTACCCGTTTGTAGGCGGGATGGTCGTTAAGTTCTATGTTAGGCGGGAAGGAAATATAGGCAATCCATCTGCCATCTGGCGAAATATGTGGGAACCAGTTGCGGTGCATATCAAAAGTGAGCTGCTCCTTTGCAGATCCATCGGGCCGCATTCTCCAGAGCTGCATATTCCCTGATTTGCTGGCGTTGTAATATATGTACTTTCCATCAGGGGAATACTCACAACCATCCACATGCTGATGCTCTTCCGTACTGGTAAGTGCAATTTCCTTTCCACCGCTGATATTTTTGGTGTAAATATTAAAAGTTGTGCTTGGTTCTCTAATGGCAACATATGCAACAGTCTGATTGTCTGCCGACCAACCATGGAAATAGGATGGGGTCAATGGAGTGATCATTTGAGGAGTACCATTGGCTATGGGCATTACATAAACCGTTGATCCGTAACCGGGAAGATTAGGCCGATTATGACTAAAGGCAATTTTTTTTCCGTCAAAGGAAATCCCGTGATCATTATTAAGGCTGTGCAGCTCCCCGGTATTCAACTGTTCCGGCTCTCCGCCCTCCAGTGAGAGGGTATAAAGAGATCCATTACTATTAAAAAGCAATTTTTTGCCATCAGGCATCCAGTTGGGCGCTTCAATTTTTTGCTGACTTTCATAAACTACCGTTCTCTTACCTGTTTTTATATCAATGGTCTCTAGCCTGCAACCCAGATCACCATTTTTGCCGGCATTGTAATTTTTTGGAACGGGCTGGTCCAACCTCACATTATAAGCTATGGCTTGTTCAACAGCGGTGCTATCATGTGCGGAAATAAACAAGCCTAAAAGCGCATTCTCAAAGCTTATTTTAGATACATACTGACCAATTTCCTGAAGCGGTTCGCCAAAATGGGCAGCGCGCATTATAAGCGTATCATGAGTTCGCTCTAACTGCAGGATGCCGTAACCGGACTTGCTTGCCCTGATCTCATTTTCAGGACTCATGATTTCTCCTTTTTTAGCCCGCCATTGCAAACTGGTTAGCCCGTCGCCATGCAAAACTGCGCATATGTGGGCCGCATCTGCATCACTGGACTCCCTTAACATGATGCCGATTTTGCGGTGTGGATCTTTACCCGATCCCTTGAAATTCATATGGGCGGTCATTATAAAATCTCCCTGTATGGTGTCAAAGATAAATTGGAACTCGTCGTGGTCACCCCAAATATTCCTTCCCCCTCCTGAGAGGGTATAGGTTTGGGAATTTGCGTTGTAAATTGTCTTTCCTGCTTTTATAGGATTCCCAATATCTTCATTTGAAGGGAAAATCCCTATGTTCTGTTGGCCAAAGGTTAATGTAGGTGTGAGGGGTAGAATTAAAAAAAGAACAATTTTAATAAATGGTTTCATTATATATTTTGCTAGAATGGGTTTTAAATTAGTGAAATAATCGCCCAAAATTGGCAGAAAGGGTAGAAAATCAATTATTTGAATTTGAAAATAAGTAATGTACACCTCACCAATATCAAAAATCTTTTACTGCTGCTGCTGTTGCTGTACGCTTCCCCAGACCAGTGGCTCCATTGGTTTTAATCCCTGAGTCATTCCGGCCATTTGCTGTTGCATTTTCCCCTCATGCTGTGTTTGTGACATTACAGCTGAATCATTTACCGCCCGCACTTCTACATTATAGGTTGTGGTATTGCCACCTGTATTGTAAACGACGCCCTTGATGGGTGGGCAGTCTGTATAATCCTTGCCATGGGATACTTTAATGTGGTTTTCAGCGGCGATCAGGTTATTGGTGGGGTCAAAGCCCATCCACCCCATACCGGGTAAAAAACATTCTGCCCAGGCGTGCATTTGCGAGTCCCCTTGATAGCCCTGACCCTGATGTAAATAGCCAGATACATAGCGTGTAGGTATTTTTTGCTTTCGCGAAAGCGCACAAAATAAATGAGTAAAATCCTGACAGACCCCTTCTTTTTTTTCAATGATCTCCCTCAGGTTTGTATCTATTGTGGTTACATCTGGCCTAAAACTAAATGCTTTAAAAATAGTGGTATTCAGGTTTAATATATTTTCAAAAAGCGTTTTGGTCCCGTCAAAAATATAGATATCAGTGTAGGTATCGGGTAACTGGGTGAGTGAAGTACTTTTAAGAAATGGCTCGTGCTCCACTTTAAATTCCAAGGAATTGATCTGATCGAGATCGCTGGAAACGTCTCTTTCTTTAATCTGTGCAAAGGGATTTACTGTTCTTTTATCCAACCAAAACTCTGCTTTAAAATGAATATCCTTAAAGGCTGTTCTAGGGTGAATGCGGTAAGCCCGAAAACCAAAACCATTGGCTGATTCCTGCACGCTAGAGCCCAGAGAATTTTGTAATACACTTTTATGAAGAACTTGTGTTTCATTTTGTTCCGGAACAATAAGAAACTGCCAGTGGGCTTCATTTACGGTATTCTCGTAACTATTATGAGCATTATATTTTATGTGATATTCCAAAATGGGGTTATGTTTTAGCTAAAAATAGTTCAAAAAAATCTAAAAATCGGTGAGTTTATTGTCATTTTCCAAAAATAGTAATACCTGATTTACTGGCCCAAAACCTTCTTTTTACCTCTTAAAACCATGCTTTCTATTACGATTTTTCACAGGAATGTGTTCTTTCATTAAAGTTGCACTTTTTGTAGGACTGAGCCAATTAAAATCCAAGTATTAAGAGTTTGCCAGCTTCCTTAGAACGGATTTGAATTAAAGAAAAGTTGGTTTTTGAGATATTAGGAGAAGAGTTGCCTTTAATAATGAAAGTATTCCTTTTCTATCTTTTGAGCCATAAGGAGCAAGGTGTCCAATATCTGTTCTATAAACTTATTGATTTTGCCTTCTATCTGATCAATGGATTTATACTCGTATTCAGCACGGGTCTTACCGATAAGATAGGCGGCAGAATCTTTAGTGGGATGCTTATCAGTGCTCAGCACATGTATGTGGTCATATACCTGGTTTAGGCTGTTCATTACTGATCTGGGGCAGTCCCCATTGAGAATGAGGAATTCTAATGTGGTGAGGCTTGTAGGTGGCTGTTTGTAAAAACGGCGGTTCATATCATACGATTCTACACACTTTAGCAGAGTCGTCCACTCATAACTGTTTTTAAAGGTATCTCCATAACTGCCCGGGGCCTTCACGGCATCGCGGTATTTGGCATGAATGATGCGCACCACCTGCGTTGCCCGCTCTATATTGAGCCCAAGCATGATGATGGCATAAACCTCGTCGTGCAGCAGTGTTCCGCGAATTTTGCCACGAAGTACAGCGGTATACTCGGTCACATTTACGCAAAAATCGTAGAGCCCTTTTTGCTTAAAATAATCTACATCATAATTAAGCGCAAAATGATAAAATTTGTTAATGGATTCGTATAATTCTGTTGAGATCAAGTCACGGGCACTATTGGCATTTTCCCGGGCAAATTTTACAGCGTTGATAATACTGTACATGTGATCACTGCTCAGGGCGATATCATATAATACCTTTTCCTCTTCGAGATCCACATCCTCGCCCACTGCGTCATCGGCCATAAACAGCATGGATTTTAAGACCAGTTGTCGGGATTGAGATTGCTCATTGGGCGCATCTAGCGATGAAAAATAATTGACGTTCATATACCGAGCGATATGCTCTGCGCGCTCGATGTATCTTCCCATCCAGAAAAGGTTGTTTGCGACTCTTGCTAGCATTGGTTTAGGTTATTTGTGGGCCCTCTAGATTTCCAAAAAGAAAACTTACATTCAGGCTGGTTTTGATTATGTTTTTATGAATTTATTTAAAATTCAGCATACTGCAGGAAACCGCAACGTTTCTAAAATCAGCATACTCATTGCAGATTGACAATTTTCAAATTGAAAACCTGCGCTTTTTTATTGTTTGAAGTTTTGCTTCGAAAAGTTTCTATTTTCGCCTTGAGCTTTAACATCTAGATAAGAATACTTAAACTTTTCCTTCGGGATCCAGGGATTTTAGCACCCAAGTATCTTTAGACCCACCACCCTGAGAAGAGTTTACCACTAGGTTGCCGCGTTTAAGTGCCACGCGTGTGAGCCCGCCCTTAAGTACAAATTCTTTATCCTTGCCCAAAAGGGCAAAAGTGCGCAGATCTACATGACGAGGCTCAAAAGAGTGGGTCTCCTCAATATATGTGGCGTGCACTGACAGCGACATTATGGGTTGTGCGATGTATTTACGTGGATTTTCATTGATGGTGACCTTTACGTTTTCGATCTCTTCTTTGCTGAGGCGATTCCCGATAGAAATCCCATAACCACCAGCTTCATCCACTGGTTTTACGACCAGTTTATCAATATTTTCCAAAACGTATTTGAGCTCGTCAGGCCGGCTGCAGTGGTACGTGTGTACATTATTAAGTACAGGTTCTTCGTCGAGGTAATATTTAATGATCTGCGGCATATAGGTATAAACTGCCTTATCATCGGCCACACCAGTTCCTGGGGCATTGACCAAGCAGACATTTCCTTTGCGATAGGCTGAGAAGAGGCCGGGCACTCCCAGTGAACTATCTGGCTTAAACTCCAGCGGATCGATAAATTGATCATCAATCCTTCTATAGATTACATCTACCTTTATGGGACCACTAATGGTTTTCATATACACAAAATCGTTTTCCACAAAAAGGTCACGGCCTTCCACAAGTTCTACACCCATGGCCTTTGCAAGATAGGAATGCTCATAATAGGCCGAATTGTAGACCCCTGGGGTGATAACCACACAATTGGGCTCATCTACCCCCTGTGGTTTTACAGTCTCTAGGATTTGAAGCAGATTTTCACCATAATTAGTGACGCTATGTGCTTGATAATGGTTAAAAACCCCAAAAAGTGCCCGTTTTAAAGCGGTGCGGTTGCAGATCACATAGCTTACGCCGGAAGGGCAGCGTATGTTATCCTCAAGTACATAATAGTTCCCGTCAGCATGTTTGATAAGATCAGTGCCAGAAATATGGTTATAGACACCTCCCGGTGGATCAACACCGATCATCTGGTGCAAATAATTGGCCGAAGAACTAATGAGCTCCAGTGGCACAATGCCTTGTTTAATAATCTTCTTCTCATGGTATATATCCCATAGAAAATGGTTGAGCGCTTTGCTGCGCTGAATAACACCGCGTTCGATATGCTCCCATTCTTTAGGGTCGATTATACGCGGAAAAAGATCAAAGGGAAAGATTTTTTCTTTGGTCTCCTGCTCCCCATAGACCTGAAACGTGATACCCTGATTAAAAAATGAGGCCTTGGCCTTGTCATTTAATTTTACAAAATCCTGCACAGAATGTACGCTATACAGATCGAAGAGGGTCTTATAAATATCCTTGACCGCCCCAGAACTGTCAAAAATCTCATCGTGAAAGGCACTATTACGTTGGTAAGAGGAGAAAATTGGGTATGAAGTATTTTGCATAAAATTATTTTTTTGAAAATAATCATTAAATACAGAATATATGTAAAAATTTTTGTGAAATTTGGCCAAAAACAAAAAAAATTAAGAGGGATGGCCTTTTTTAGTTATGGATTTAATATTTGATCCATTCCCGTTTTATTCAATGAAAAATTGAATACTTAGTTAACTTTATAGTCCATTTAAATAGATTTTGATCGAATTCAAAACCCAATCAAACCGAGATATGATTCAAAAAATACTCTTGTGCACAGCCTTTTTATTCTTTCTGAATGTTCATGCTCAATTCCTTTCAAAAAAGGGAGATCTGACCACTGAGAAAGGATATTTTACTTTTCATTATAACGAGAAGGACGGGGAAATTTATTTAGAAGTAGATAAACTTGACAGTCTTTTTCTCTATGAGCATTCCCTGCGCAGCGGGCTGGGATCTAATGATATTGGTCTCGATCGGGGCCAGCTGGGCGGTACTTCAATTGTCAAATTTATAAAGGCTGGCAATAAATTGCTCCTTGTGGAACCCAACCAAGATTACCGCGCCGTAACCGATAATGAGGCAGAAAAAAAATCTATAGAAGAAGCCTTTGGCAAATCTGTGCTCTATGGTTTTGAGATCAAGGAACAAAAGGGGAAAAGCTATGTAATAGACCTAACTCCTTTCTTGCTTGAGGATGCCCATAATATCGCAGATCGGCTTAAAAAGGTCAAAGAAGGCTCCTATAAAATAGATGCGAGCAAAAGTGCTTTGATGATGAAACGTACCAAAGCCTTCCCAAAAAATACCGAGTTTGAGGCACTTTTGACCTTTAAGGGTGACCCTACTGGGAAATTATTGCGTACTGTAGTGCCAAACCCCGGTCTCGTCTCTGTCATTGAGCATCATTCATTTGTTGAACTACCCGATGATAATTATGAACCCAGGGAGTTTGATCCCAGATCCGGCGCTATTTTCACCTCATTTATGGATTATGCGACGCCCATTCAAAAGGATATTAATAAACGCTATATCATCCGTCACAGGCTTAAAAAGAAAAATCCAGATGCTAAAATTAGTGAAGCTGTTAAACCCATTATTTACTATTTGGATCCCGGCACACCAGAACCTGTGCGCAGCGCGCTGCTAGAAGGGGCCGGCTGGTGGGATCAGGCCTTTAGTGCGATCGGTTATAAAAACGCATTTCAGGTCAAAATGCTCCCCGAGGGTGCTGACCCTATGGATGTGCGTTACAATGTTATACAATGGGTGCACCGCAGCACTCGTGGCTGGAGCTACGGTGCCAGCGTTGTCGATCCTCGTACCGGCGAGATCATTAAAGGTCATGTAAGTCTGGGAAGCCTGCGCATAAGACAGGATTTTTTGATTGCACAGGCCTTAATGGATCATCCCTTTGCGAAATCTGATGATAATTATGAACCGATGCTACAGATGGCCCTGGCGCGCATCCGTCAGTTGGGCGCGCACGAGACCGGCCACACCCTGGGATTTGCGCATAATTTTGCTGCAAGCGCGCACGACCGTGCCTCAGTGATGGATTATCCGCCACCTGCGCTCACGCTCAAAAATGGAAAGGTTAATTTTAATGATGCTTACGCGAAAGGGATCGGTGTCTGGGATAAAGTTACCGTTGCCTACAGTTACGGCGATCCCAAACCCGGCCAGACCGAAAAGGAATATCTTAACCAAACCCTTACCAATGCGGAAAAACAGGGTCTTCGATTCATCACCGATAGCGATGCCCGGGATGAAGCAGGCGCCCATCCCAGCGCCCATCTTTGGGATAACGGCAAAGACGCTGGGGACGAACTGGCAGATGTATTGGAAATGCGAAAAAAGGCTATTGACAACTTTTCTATCGATAATATACCTTCCGCAGAGCCTTATAGTGTATTGGAGGATGTTTTTGTCCCGCTTTATTTTTACCACCGTTACCAGACTGAAGCTGCCATAAAAATAATCGGTGGAAGAAGTTACAATTACGCTGTTAAAGGTGATGATGATCAACTTGTAGTTGAGCCTATAGATCGCAAAGTACAGGAAAATGCGCTTAAAAATGTACTTAAAACCCTGGATGCTGATTGGATTGCCGTACCCGAGGACAAGCTAAAACTTTTCCCGCCCAGAGCCTATGGTTACAACCGAACCCGTGAAAGTTTTAAAAGCAACACAGGACCCACATTTGATCCATTGGGTGCTGCAGCGACCGCCAGCGATATGACCTTAGGATTATTGCTGAATCCTGAAAGGGTAAACCGTCTTGTAGAAAATCACGCGATTAATAACACTCAACCAGGTTTTGTGAATGTGCTGCAACAACTTGAAAAAGCGACAATAAAGAAGACGCAAAAAGGGGATTATAAAAAAGAGGTGCAGAAAACCATCAACTACAATGTGATCAAATACCTTAAGAATCTATATGTCAATAAAAAAGTAATTCCGCAGGTCAAAGCGAAAGTATATGCGGAATTAATATCCCTGGCAGATCATGCAGACGCTTCGTGGGACGATGAAAAAATGTATCTTGCTGAAGACATTCACCAGTTTCTCAAAATGCCCGAAAAATTTGAGCCCTTGCCATCACCAAAAATCCCCGATGGTTCGCCCATAGGGAGTTTTGAGTGTAAAATGAATAATTTTGAATAAAGACGATCTCATATCAAAATTGCCCTATAGCCATCCCTTTTTATTTGCTGACAGCATTGATTCCATTTCTGATACACACATAGAGGGCAGTTATACGTTTACCGAAAACTCTTTTTTTTATGAGGGACATTTTAAAGAACACCCCATCACACCAGGCGTTATCCTTACCGAATGCATGGCCCAGATTGGCTTGGTCTGCTTGGGTATTTACCTTCTTGCGGGAAAAGGTTTTGACCTTAACAAAAATGCCAAGGTGGCAATGGTAGAAAATCATGTGCTTTTTAAAAAAGCGGTCTATCCCGGCGAAAAAGTCTATGTAAAGTCAGACCTCGAATATTTTAGGATGCATAAGCTCAAATCCAAAGTTAAAATGACAAATGCTGAGGGTGATCTGGTAGCATCAGGAATTCTTTCCGGAATTTTAATTCCTAACAAATGAAAACCAATCGCGTGGTCATTACAGGTTTGGGTGTTTGTGCGCCTAATGCAGTGGGTATCCCGCAGTTTAAGGAAGCCCTGGAAAATGGCAAAAGCGGTATCCGTTTTTTTAGTGAGCTCCAAAAATTAAAATTTTCTTGTCAGATAGGGGGCATGCCCCTGATACCCGAAAATAAACTCGCGAATTATTTTACCCCATTACAACTGCGCAATTTTAACAGTGCCGGGATTTTATATGGCGTTATTGCCGGCAAAGATGCCTGGAGTGATGCCGGTTTAAATATCAATGAAGAGCAGGCCGATTTTGATAGCGGAACCGTATTTGGTATGGGCACGCTGGGTGTTGATAAATATCGCGAGAGTATTTATGAGGTGGACAAAGGGCATACCCGTCGCCTGGCGAGCACGACCGTGCAGCAGATCATGAGCAGCGGCGTAAGCGCTTATCTGGGCGGGATGCTGGGTCTTGGCAACCGGGTCACCTCAAATTCTTCGGCGTGTAGTACCGGCACCGAGGCGATCCTCATGGCCTACGAGCATATTAAAAACGGTCATGCCAGCCGTATGCTTGCCGGCAGTACGGGCGATGGCGGTCCTTATGTCTGGTCAGCTTTTGATGCGTTGCGCATCCTTTCTTCAAAATACAATGATGAACCTCAAAAGGCATCACGCCCCATGGATGCGAATGCCGCGGGTTTTGTACCCGGTTGTGGGGCAGGGGCCATGGTGCTGGAAAGCCTGGCGTCTGCGCTTTCGCGCAAAGCGAACATTTATGGCGAAATCCTGGGCGGAAACAGCAATAGCGGCGGGCAGCGACAGGGTGGGAGCATGACGGCGCCAAGTTCCCCTTCAGTAATTGATTGCATCAGAAAAGCGATTGCTAATTCGGGTATTGGTTCGCAAGAAATTGACGCAATCAACGGTCATCTTACCGCTACGGGAATGGATGCCGTGGAGATTAAAAATTGGGTTACGGCGCTAAAGCGTAGCGGGAAAGAATTTCCTTATATCAATTCTCTAAAAGGTATGGTGGGCCACTGCCTTTCTGCTTCTGGAAGTATTGAAGCCGTGGCCACGGTTTTGCAGCTTAAAAACGGGTTTTTATTCCCGAATGTCAATCTTGATAAACTGAACCCGGGTATAGAAAGCTTTGTTGACCCCTCAAAAATCCCCTTAAAAAAGATGGAAATCGACCTTAATATCATCGCTAAGGCCAGTTTTGGTTTCGGGGATGTCAATTGTTGTCTTATTTTTAGCAAATATTCTTAATCTGAATAATCGATCCCCTATGACGCAAGATACGTACACGCAACTCAAAGAGATTATTAAGCCCTATCTACCCGAGGATGTTTCGGTGGCCGATATTGACGAAGATAGCCGCTTGGTTAATGATCTCAATATTAATTCTACACATCTGGTCGATATTGTTCTGGATGTAGAGGATGCCTTTGATATAACCATTGAAGATGATGAGCTTGAGGATATGGATACAGTAAAAAGTTCATTGGATCTCATTTCGCGAAAGCTAAAAGCGCAATGATTACACCGGATGCTCAAGGATTCATCTTGTAGCTTTCTTTAATAATAGCTTCGGTTATTTCTTTTATTCGCTCCAGGTCTACTTTTTCAATGGCTCGATCATAGGTTAATAAGCCATTTATTTCGTGTTCCACATCGGTTGTTTGCGTATATATCGCTACACTTAAGCCTTTATATTTCATGAGCTGTTCAATCTGATCCATCATAAGGATAAAGCGATCGGTCAAAGCTTGTTTGGTAGGCTCATACGCATAGGCATTATTTTCTACGGGCCACATATGTCCACGGGTAAACAGCCCCACACCACCAAATTCACCCAACGAGGCTGCCCGGTGCTCATCGGGCTTTGATGCCCCATAAGGGCCTACGTAGATGTGGGTATCCACAAAATCACCATTGCCGGGATCACCATACGCCTTTTGGTAGGAAGGATTATTGTTAAAACCAGAATTTCCATTGACTAAGCGTGATGGGTCGTAGTCCTTAACCCAATCAGTGATAGCTTTTACGTCAAAGGCACCCCAATTTTCATTAAATGGAACCCAGGTAACAATGCTGGGAGCGTTATAATGGTCATCGATAATGGCTTTTAGCTCTTCCCTGAATCGTTTTCTTGTCGCGGTAGTATCCTGATTTTGAAACCATATTGCAGGCATATCCTGCCATACCATTAGACCTAACTTATCTGCCCAGTAGTAAAAGCGCTTGGGTTCGGTTTTCATGTGTTTTCTTATCAGATTAAAACCAGCTTTCTTAGTAAATACAATGTCAGATTTTAAAGCATCATCCGTGGGGGCGGTCAATATACCGTCTGGCCAGTAGCCCTGATCGAGCAAACCCAGCTGCATAACAAATTTGCCATTCAGCAATGGCCTGACCACACCGTTTACTTTACCCAATTTTATATCCCTCATCCCAAAATAACTGGTGATCTCATCGGCAACATTCCCGTTCTTATCATACAGGGTGATTTTGAGATCGTAGAGGAAAGGTGCATCTGGAGACCAGGTCTTAGGGTTTTTAATCGGTAGATAAAATGCAGTGCCAGAAATGGATTCGGTTTGCGCAACCACGGTATTGCCATCAAGCGCGGCAACGGAGACTTTTCTTTTGTTTTCAGTATTTACCAGAATTTTCAAACGCTTATTTTCCAGATCGGGGAGGAGTTTTATTTTTTTGATATAAATTTTATTTACCGGTTCCAGCCAAACGGTTTGCCAGATTCCTGATGTAAAGGTATAGTCGCCACGAGGGCCGTTTTTTCCAGACGGGGCTTTACCATCATTGGGATCATGTGCCGCAACTATAAGGCTATTAGTTCCTTTTTTTATAAACGGCGTTACATTCAGAGCAAAAGAATCGTACCCGCCCGCATGCGTGCCGGCCTTATGGCCATTTACAAAAACTGTGGCATCATGATCTACGGCTTCAAAATGGAGAATAATTTGTTTGCTCTCCCAATCCTCAGGAATATTAATATCCCGATGGTACCACATATTAATTTCCTGTTTACGCTGTATGCCAGAAATTACAGATTCAGGGCAATAAGGGACTAGTATTTTTTCAGCGTTATTAGAAAATACGATAGGTTTTTCAGGCTTTAGTGCCGGGGCAGCATTTTTTCCTCCTACATAATCCCATGATCCATTAAGACATAACCAGTCTGCACGCTGTAATTGCGGTCGGGGATATTGAGATAAAGGTACGGTAGCCTCTATGGCTGTTTTAGTCCATTGAGTTGGCAATTTCGCTTCTTGCGCCCGCGTGCAATAAAAACTAATTAGTAAAGGGAAAAGAAATAGAATAAGGGATCCTTGAGTTTTATACATACCAATGGGTAATAGTTTAAATTGAATCTTGGTTTTTTTTTTGGAAAGATAACAACGCACCGCAAATCACGCCATCTATTTAATTAGGAAATTTAAGATAGAGCTATTTTTATTTTTCAACAAGAATTTTCAGTTTAATAAAAATTCCTGCGAATAAGCCCCGATGTTATTCTAGAGCAAAAGTTTTAACTTTGGGAATAGAAGGAACTAAATCAAAAATAACGCTATGATAAAAAAAGAGATCAAAACAGAAAACGATATTCTTCCGTTAATTACCTCCCGGTGGAGCCCCCGGTCTTTTTCCGAAAGAGAAGTGACCAAAAAGCAATTGATGACTATTTTAGAAGCCGGTAGCTGGGCCGCGAGCTGCTACAACTGGCAACCCTGGGAAATTATCTATGGCCTTAAAGGCGAAAAAACTTATGACCGGATTATGAGCTGTCTTGTAGAATTTAATCAGTCGTGGTGCAAAAATGCTCCAGTACTTATGATAGGCGCTTATAAAAAGACCAATCCCGAAGGGAAAGATAATTTTCACGCGTTGCACGACTTGGGGCAATTTATGGCCAATGCAAGTTTACAGGCGCAATCTATAGATATCGCCATGCACCAAATGGCCGGCGTCAATGTTGAAAAAGCGATGAGAGAATTTGGCTTTACAAAAGATTATCACGTGGCCACAGCAATCGCGGTAGGTTATTACGGTGATGAAAATCAGGCGAACGAGCAGCTGCCCGAAGCGCTTAAAGAGCAGGAAGTACTCCCTGAACGAAGTAGAAAATCACTAGATGATTTTGTTTTTAATGGCGATTTTAAGGCTAAATAAAACCGATTTTAAGGTAAATATTGAGGATTATTATCCGAATTTATTTCGCCAAAATAAACCTCACAGAACTCAATAGCTGTGAGGTATGGTGCGTATTTCTTGCTACAACTTCTCTTTTAAATAAGAAGCGGTATAGGATTTTTTATTTTTTACTACTTCTTCTGGGGTTCCATAGGCGATAAGTTGGCCGCCTTCCTCACCACCATCAAGGCCAAGGTCGATGATATAATCGGCGCATTTAATGAGGTCAAGATTATGTTCTACCACAATAATGGAATGACCTTTATCAATCAGCGCTTCAAAAGAGGCCAGTAACTTTTTAATATCGTGAAAATGCAATCCTGTGGTAGGCTCATCAAAAATAAAAAGGGTTTTCTCTTTTGTAATCCCTTTCACAAGGAAAGAGGCCAGTTTGATGCGCTGTGCCTCACCACCGGAAAGGGTGGAGGAACTCTGGCCCAAGGTTACATAACCAAGCCCTACATCCTGAAGCGGTTTTAATTTGCGCACGATCTTATCCTGTTTGTTGTTTTCAAAGAAATCAACCGCGTCGTCAATGGTCATATTGAGGATATCGTCAATATTCTTCTCCTCAAATTTTACTTCGAGCACCTCTTTTTTAAACCGCTTTCCATTACAAGTCTCACATTCTAAATGCACATCGGCCATAAATTGCATCTCGATCGTAACTTGCCCTTCGCCCTTACAGGTATCACAACGACCACCATCTACATTAAACGAAAAATGTTTGGTTTTAAAATTCCTGATCTTACTCAATTTTTGGTTGGCATAGAGCGAGCGGATGTCATCGTAGGCTTTAATATAGGTGACCGGATTAGATCTTGAAGAACGGCCTATCGGGTTTTGATCCACAAATTCTATATTCCCGATATTTTTAAAATTGCCTTCTATACTGCTAAATTGCCCGGGTTTTTCGCCTTGCCCACCAGTTTCCCTGAGCATGGCTGGGTATAGTATTTTTCGTACTAATGTACTTTTTCCGCTTCCGGAAACACCTGTAACGGCGGCAAAAACGCCCAATGGAACATGAACGTTGATGTTTTTAAGGTTGTTTTCGCGTACGCCCTTTAAGTCTGCATAATATTTACTTGCACGGCGATTTTTAGGGACTTTGATTTCCATTTGGCCATTCAGGTATTTCGCGGTAAGTGAATCACTGGCCAGTATAGTCTTAAAATCACCCACAGCCACGACATCTCCACCGCCGGTTCCCGCTTCCGGGCCTATATCAATGATCTCATCGGCCGCTTTCATTATATCCTCATCATGCTCAACCACGATAACCGTATTACCCAGATCGCGCAGGTCTTTGAGTACGCCAATGAGACGTTCGGTATCCTTGGGATGCAGACCTATACTAGGCTCGTCAAGAATATACATAGAGCCCACAAGGCTACTGCCCAGAGAGGTCGCTAGGTTGATGCGCTGGGATTCGCCGCCAGACAGTGTATTTGATTTGCGGTTGAGCGTCAGGTAATCGAGCCCCACTTTAGACAGAAATTCCAGACGGCTTCTGATCTCGGTAAGGAGCCTTTTTGCGATCTGTGAGTCGTATTCATCAAGCTCTAGTTCCTTAAAGAAAACGGCCACTTTTTTGAGTGGAAGCGTTACCAGGTCAGACAATGTGGTTTCTGCAATTTTCACATAACTAGCCTCTTTGCGCAGCCGTTTTCCGTTACAGGTTCTGCATTTGGTCTTTCCGCGGTAGCGTGATAGCATTACCCGGTTTTGGATTTTGTAGGCTTTGGATTCCAGATGTGCAAAAAAGTCATTAATGCCCTCAAAATATTGATTTCCTTCCCAGAGCACATTTTTCTGTTTTTCGGAAAGTTCGAAATAGGGTTTATGTACTGGAAAATCAAACTTATAGGCATTTTTAACAAGTTCATCCCTGTAATAGCTCATGCTTTCGCCGCGCCAGGCATATACCGCATTATCATAAACCGAAAGTGCCGTATTGGGAACAACAAGATCCTCATCGATACCTATAACGTCGCCATAGCCTTCACAGGTTGGGCAGGCACCGTAAGGATTATTAAAGCTGAACAAATGAATGTTGGGTTCTAAAAATTGCATCCCATCCAGCTCAAAACTGTTACTGAATTTACGCTGTTTTCCGGATTCCATTTCCTCTATGATGGCCTGCCCCTTTCCTTCAAAAAAAGTGGTCTGTACGGCATCGGCGAGACGGTTGTAAAAATCCTCGTCATCCTGCTTAACAATGCGGTCAATGACCAGGTATAGTTTGTCTTTTTTTGAGATTTTGTCTGTCTCAGCGATGCGGGTAACGCTATCATTGATCTTGATGCGGGCATATCCCTGTTGCTGAAGAATATTGAGTTTATCTTCCACTTTTCTACCTTTTTCAATGATGAAAGGGGCCAGGAGGAGGAGCTTGGTACGTTCCTTAAAACTACGTACATGATTCACCACATCAGTCACCGTATCTTTTTTAACTTCATTGCCAGAAATAGGGGAGTAGGTGCGCCCAATGCGCGCATAAAGCAGTTTTAAATAATCATAAATTTCTGTCGATGTGCCAACGGTAGAGCGGGGGTTTGTTGAATTTACTTTTTGCTCGATGGCAATGGCCGGGGCGATGCCCTTGATCCAGTCTACTTTTGGCTTATCAAGACGCCCCAAGAATTGCCGCGCATAAGAGGAGAGACTCTCCACATAGCGCCGCTGACCTTCCGCGTAAAGCGTGTCAAAGGCGAGACTGGATTTACCCGAACCCGAAAGGCCGGTGATCACCACCAGCTTATTGCGGGGGATAATAGCATTAATATTCTTTAGGTTATGGAGCTTTGCGCCCTTGATCACGATATTCTCTTTGGGATCTACCGCTGTAACATCTATCTGCATGTGGAATTTTTATAAAACCGGAAATTAAATCCTATCGTAAATAACATATTGGACTTCCATTTTTAGCACTAGCTTATAAGTGGAAGGATTATCTGGCATCTAATAATGAGTGAAAACCGGGTGATTTTAAGCCTTAAGGACCAATTTTTATTTTTTATGCAAAGATAATTGATATGCTGTTGCATACGCACAGAATTGAGCCCAACGTGATGTTAATGTTAAAATTGCAAGTTGATTTTGTTTTTTTGAAATTAAAGTTGTTATATTTGGCACAGTGTTAACAAAATCTAAACGCCTATAGCATAGCATTACTTTTAAGTGTACTGATAAAACCCTATAAATTAATTTATTGGGTACCCAAAACCTCAAAAGAAATACTATGAAAGACGTGTTAACAACAGATGCTGAACTTGTCAGCGAATATCTTAAGGGTAACGAAGGTTCCCTTTCCATCCTTATATCGAGGCATCAACAGCGTATCTACAGCTTTGTTTACTCAAAGGTTTACGATAAGGATATTACCGAAGACATTTTTCAGGATACCTTTATCAAAGTGATCCGTACGCTCAAACGCGGAGGTTATAATGAAGAAGGGAAATTCCTGCCTTGGGTAATGCGTATAGCACACAACCTTGTCATCGACCATTTTAGAAAGAATAAAAGAATGCCGAAATTTGATAATTCGGGAGAATTCAGCATTTTTAGCGTACTTAGCGATAGTGACCTCAATGCCGAGAAACAAATTATCAAAGATCAGGTAGAAAGTGATGTACGCAGATTAATTGAGGAGCTTCCCGAAGATCAAAAGGATGTGCTGATCATGCGAATCTATAAAGAAATGAGTTTTAAGGAGATCGCCTTTAAAACGGATGTAAGCATCAACACTGCTTTGGGACGTATGCGCTATGCATTGATCAACCTGCGTAAACTGATTGACAAGCACAATATAATTTTAACAAATTAATATAAACTAAATCTATCTTATTGGCGTTTTAAATGCATTAACAAGCTAAAAAAACGCTAAATGGCACACATTTACTCTACGAAAAAAACGCTGGGCGGCGAACAATTGAAACCTAAAAAGGAGACTATCGATTTTATTTTAAACTATTCTAAAGCTTTGCGTGTTATAGATTATAAGCAAGGCAAGTTTGAAACGCTGCTGAATTAATTAAAAAGGCCCATTATTATTTACAGAATAATGGGCTTTTCTTGTGAATACCCAAAATTTTACCTGAAAGCAGCGCATAGATCTTTGCCGGCATTCTACATAATATTGATATTTTTTCGATTTGGTTCGCTTACAGGAAAATACTTCTCTGGTTTTTTTGCCGTTGAATGTTTTTCTAAAGACTAGCTGTAAAATTCTCGAATCACTTTTTTTCGCCCCAGCGATGCTGTTATAATATCGCGCTCCAATTTCCAACCGCGCGCCGGGCTGTACTGCCTTCCGTACCAGATAATCTGTAAATGCAGGAGATTCCAGTTGTCTTTTGGAAAAAGTCGCTTGGCATCTTTTTCGGTTTGCACTACATTTTTGCCATTGCTGAGGCCCCAGCGGTACATGAGGCGGTGTATGTGTGTGTCCACTGGAAAAGCGGGTACGTTGAAGGCTTGCGAAACTACTACACTTGCTGTTTTGTGCCCAACGGCTGGAAGCTCTTTCAATGCTTCTAATTGCGCAGGCACCTTTCCATCATATTTATCGATGAGTATCTGTGACAGGCCATGAATTCCTTTGGCTTTCATGGGTGAAAGCCCCACAGGTTTTATGATTTCCCGGATCTCCTCCACGCTCATTTTGATCATATCGTAAGGATTGTCAGCTTTTGCGAAAAGGAGAGGGGTGATCTCATTGACCTTTACATCCGTACTCTGGGCACTCATCAATACGGCGATCAATAAGCTGTAAGGATTTGTATGCGCCAGTGGGATGGGAACGTCAGGATACAGGTGGTTTAACGTATCTATAACAAAGCGCACCCGCTGTTCTTTGGTCATTTTAATTACTTTTAGAAAAAACAAAAATACATATTATGAAGACATTAAAAGCCGGTGATCAAGTCCCGGAATTTACAGCGAAGGATCAGGAAGGAAACACTATAAACTTGACCGATTATAAAGGCAAAAAATTAATCGTTTTCTTTTATCCAAAAGCTTCTACTCCTGGATGTACAGCGGAAGCTTGTAACCTGCGCGACAATTATGAGGACCTTCAGGAGAGAGGATATTCTTTACTGGGTGTAAGTGCTGATTCTCAAAAAAAACAGACTAATTTTAAGGAAAAATACAATTTTCCTTTCCCATTACTTGCTGATGAAGATAAAACCGTCATCAATGCGTTTGGCGTTTGGGGGCCAAAGAAATTTATGGGGAAAGAATATGATGGCATCCATCGCACCACTTTTATAATTGATGAAAAAGGCAAGGTAGATCGCGTGATCGATAAGGTCAAGACTAAAGATCATGCCGCACAGATCTTGGCACATTAGAGAAGCAAAATGAATTACATTTTAAGACCGGTTCTGCTCTCACGAGAGTGATACCGGTCTCATTGTAATAAGGGTAAATATAAACCTAGACAGATGGAGATTCATAATACGTATATGATCTTTAAAGATGACCTAGAGCAAATGGGATTATGGAAAAAAGCTGCTTCTTTGTTTACGGGTGCCGCGCCACCACACCGCTATAAAGGTGTGATAGCAAATATGGGCAACGCACTTAAGTTTTCAGGTAGTGACATCGTTGAGAAAACTGACGTTGAACTAAATATCGATCGTAATTACATTATTCAGCTTTATCACGGTTACGATAAAATTTTTAACCGCTGGACAGTCAATGGGGGAGGTATGTGGTGGGCGCCTATTCGGATAAAATTTGATCCCGAAAGAAAATATGGAAATAATGATCTTTATATCGTATCGGGCTTTGTAGGCATGAACAGTTCAAATAAGATCTTTTATGAGGAGTTGAAAGAGTGGCTTTCTTAATTTAAAAAGATCATTACCCCAGCTTTTATTTTAAAAAAATCGTCAAAAATATCTTCAGCGTGTTCCTAAACCCAAAATACGTTTCTAAAGACACATATTCTTAACCTTGATAATGTAGTATTTACACTAAGTTAAAGTAACCACCATATTAAGTTAAACGACTTCAAAACTTTGCACGTTAGATTTGTAACTATAAACCAATCAAATTTATAGCTACGATGACAAAATTACACTCATTATTCTTAAAGACATTTTTAATTTGCGCCGCCGGGACATTTATAAGCTCTTGCACCGGTGAAGATGGCATGGATGGCCTTAATGGCAAAGACGGTATTGATGGGGTTGATGGTAAAGATGGAGAGGATGGAATGGACGGTGAAAATTTTACCCCAGACTCCATTATGTTCTCGAATAAGTCAAATCTTGACCCGCTTGTGGCAATTCAGTCTCAATTTAACTATGTAAAAGCCTACTCGCTCTTGAGCTCTTCTGACACTTTGAGCAATGATTTTAAACTTGTAGGTGCTCAAGATGGTGCCGGTCTTCTAAAAGATCCAGATAGTGATGGCTATTTGTATATTGTTAATGCCGAAGATACATATGCTGTATCACGCATTAAGCTAGACAAAAATTTGAACCCAATTTCGGGTGAATGGCTCCTTAACTCAGGTGTGGCAGATTTTGCCCGCCAATGCTCTGGCACCATGTGGGAAGCTGCGATCAATGGGGGGGATACAGATTTGTTTCTTTCTGCCTCAGAAAGCATACATAATAAAGTAAAGGGAATTGATCCCTACACTACGAACCCAACACCTACAGCAGATGTAAACCTTTCTTCTTTAGGTGAATTTTCTTGGGAAAACGCAGTACCATTACCTAAAGACACCTACTCTGGGAGAACGGTGATCATAGGTGGTGATGACGATAGTAGTGGTTCTGAAGGGCAAGTGATTCTTTATTATTCTGAAAATGGTGACGCAGACCTCAATGATGGTAAAGTGTATGTACTTAAATTAAAAGAGGTTTCGCAAAACGGGATGGATCATGTAGCTGTAGATCCTAGTCTGGTATATAATGAAAGTAGTCTTGATTTTAAGAAAACATATCCAGTTGAGTTTGTAGAGATCCCCAATGGTAAGAATCTTACATTGGGTGAGATGGAAGATGCCTGTGTTGCTGCTGGAGCTTCGGCTTTTATGAGGGTTGAAGATGTGGATTATCAAAAAGGTTCGGATGCAAATGCAAGAAACGTCTATTTTGCCGTCACCGGTAGAGGTCCTGGCGAAGGCACATATAATGATTGGGGTACGATTTATAAACTGGAACTTGATGAAGATTCCCCACTTACAGGAAATTTAACTCAAGTGATCAGTGGCAACACAGATACCAATAAGGCCGATGGTAACCTTTCAACGCTACAGAGCCCTGATAATCTTTGTGTCACCAATAATTTTATTTATTTTCAGGAAGATCCCAACTCTTTTGACCGTGGTCACGCTGCTTATATTTATCAATCTGATCTTAATGGTAATAACTCCCGTGTGGTGTTAGAACTTGTAATTAGACAAGATCTTGCCGAAGGTGGAAGCACTGGATTCAGTGGAGAGTTTGGTGCCCTTACTGATGTTTCAGATAAAGTGGGTGTGCCAGGTACATTTATTTTAAACCTGCAGCCCCATTATTGGGAAAATGAAAGTTTTAAGGGTCGTGATGGCGATATTAACAGTTCTTACGAGGATAATCAAGGCGGCCAGATTGTTCTTTTAAAAGGTCTTCCCAGATAATTCAAGCATAATTTTTTTAAAGACCTCCATAAACAATGGAGGTCTTTATTTATTACAAAATAGTAAACAATGCTTTCAAATCTAAAAATTGCCATTGCAATTCTTTTTGCATCCCTTATATCCTGCAACACTGAAAATAAAAAACACACAGATGGAGAACTTGTTCAAAATTGGGATTATGCCCAGAATTATTATCTAAAAAGTATAAAAAATTCCATTTCTTACCTAGATACACTGGCAACATTAAGCGTTAAAGATTCTATGGCCAAGATATTTTTTGTCAGGGCAAGGGAAGAATTTAAAAAGGCTGAACCGTATGCCGCCTATCTGAATCCAGAGGTGGGGCACAGTACCAATGGTCCAGCCCTTCCCACCATGACTGACGATAGTCAGCGCATATTACAGCCTATTGGACTGCAAAAATTAGGAGAATCCATTTATGAAGGTGGTGTTCCAAATGCGAATTTTCTTTACGAGGTCAAAGTCACTAAGGGCATGATGGGGATACTGCAAGAAAACATAGAAAAGCGGAAGATAGATCCACAGCGTTTCTTTATCGCAACCCATCAACAATTGCTGCGCATCATAAGTTTCTCCATTACTGGTTTTGACACGCCCGTGAGCCATCTGGGGCTTCATGAGGCTCAGCTGTCACTGGCTGGGCTCTGGGATGTTTATGAGCATAGCTTACGTGCTATCATTCAGAAAAAAGATAATAAATTGGATAAAGATTTTCAAAATGAAGTTATAAGGGCTGTTTCGTTCTTAAAGAAAAACAACAATTTTGAAACTTTTGACCGCTATATTTTCATCCGTGATTACATGAATCCCATAACCAGGAGTTGGGTTGCGATACGTAAAACCAGCAATCTTTGGGCAGGAACCCAGTCAAAACCCTTTAATTTTGACGCGCCCACTTTTTTTGAGAAAAACGCTTTTAATGTAGATTATTTTACCCCAGTGACTAATAGAAATCCGAGCGATAACCAGATAAGCTTGGGTGAGAAACTATTTTTTGATCCTAAACTTTCCAAAAGTGGCACAATGGCCTGCGCTACATGCCATGTTCCAAAAAAAGCATATGCTGATGGGCTTACCAAAAATTTAAACAACAAAGGTGCTGCGCTTGCGCGAAATACCCCCACCCTTATCAATGCTGTTTTTCAGAAAGGTTTTTTCTGGGATGGCCGGTCATCGACAATTGTGGATCAAATCACTGGGGTATTTACCAATAGGGAGGAATTTGACAGTAATGTGCATGAATTTTCTTTAGATATAACAAAGGATACAACATACGCTAAAGAGTTTAAGGAAACCTTTAGCGGGAGCCAATGGACCAATAATGAGGTAATTAAGGCACTATCATCTTACATTTCAACATTGAATGCGTTCAATTCAAAATTTGATCGGAATATAAGAGGAGAAGAAAATACGTTTTCAGATACCGAAATAAAAGGCTTTAACCTCTTTACGGGCAAGGCACTATGTGCCACTTGTCATTTTATGCCCCTGACTAATGGTACTGTTCCTCCATTTTTTGCAGAATCTGAAAGAGAAGTGATTGGAGTACCGGAAACGGCAGCCAATAAGAAACTTGACGGGGATCTCGGATTTTATTGGCGCTACGGTAAATCCATCCAAAAGGGAATGTTTAAAACACCTACCGTGCGCAACGCTGCCCTTACTGCCCCATACATGCATAATGGGGTTTATAAAACATTAGAAGAGGTCATTGATTTTTACAATAAAGGCGGCGGCGGTGGTCTGGGATTTGACCTGCCTCACCAGACCCTTCCATTTGATCACCTTGATCTTACCAAAGATGATCAAGATGCGATTATTGCATTTATTAATTCACTTTCCGATACTAAAGTACTTTAAATGTAAAGATAAGAACAATTGGTCCCGGGATTTTTGTTTTTGAAGGAAGAAAATAGCTTTAAGTAATGCATTTGATCAAAATAGAATAATTCATTTTGATATTATTATTTTTTAAATTTAATCATATAAGAATCAAACTTTTATAATATTTAAAATGGTGTTGAACCTTGTACACTGTCCATTTGCTATGCGTGAATAACAAAATAAGATTGTATATTCGCCGAGTTATTTTTTAGATTTAATTAACAATAATTATCTTGCGGCTAAAACGTTGTAATATAATTAATTTCAAGGAGTTGAAATACCCGTTATTTTTTATTTATATATGAACAGAGATTTGCGCAGTGTGATTACGGGTACGGGAAGCTATATACCTGGTCAGCGGGTTACCAATGAAGATTTTTTGGACCATCATTTTTATGAGTCCAATGGTAAAATACTTACCAAGAGCAATAGATATATCATTGATAAATTTCATGAAATTACAACTATAAGCGAAAGGCGCTATGTAGATGATGATCAGGTAACCTCAGATATCGCATTCCTAGCTGCGGAAAAAGCGATTAAAGCTGCAAATCTTGATGCAGAAACTTTAGATTATATCATTGTAGCGCACAACTTTGGCGATGTAATACATGGGAGCAACCGTACGGATATGGTGCCCTCTTTGGCTGCCCGGACCAAATATAAATTGAAGATCAAAAACCCTGAATGTATAGCCTACGATCTTCCCTTTGGCTGTCCTGGATGGTTGCAGGCTGTTATACAAGCAGATTATTTCATTAAGTCAGGGGATGCAAAAAAGGTTTTGGTTATCGGCGCAGAAACTATTTCCCGCGTGATTGACCCTCACGACCGCGACAGTATGCTCTATGCAGATGGGGCCGGTGCCACCATTATGGAGGCGGCAGAAAATAGCGAAAAGGGCCTAATAGCACACAAAACCAGGTCTGACACGTACCATTACTCCCAAATGCTCAATATGGGGCCTAGTTATAATGCTCAAAATGGGAATATTGATGACCTTTATCTCAAAATGAACGGCCGGCGTCTTTATCAATACGCGCTAGAAACTGTTCCCAAAGCAATAATGGCCTGTCTTAAAAAGAGCAAAATTGATATTTCAGAGGTAAAGAAGGTTTTGATTCACCAAGCAAACGGCAAGATGGACGACGCCATATTAAAAAGATTATATTGTCTTTATGGCCATCAGGATCCGCCCATTGATGTCATGCCCATGATCATCTCTTGGTCAGGAAATTCCTCAGTTGCCACCATCCCTACACTGCTTGACCTTATTTTGAAAAATAAAATGGAGGGGCACACTATAGCAGAGGGTGATGTGATCATTTTTGCTTCGGTAGGGGCGGGGATGAACATTAATGCTGCGGTATATCGGTTTTGAGCTTTGGCTCGCTTCCGCGAAAGCGCATAAACATCATAAGCTTTCAAAACCACTGACCAAAAGTTGCCAGGAATGTTGAGAATAAACTTGTGGCCCCGTGTCCCAAATGATCTACACCTTTGCACACAAAAGCACAATAGCCTGTTCTTCAAGATCTGTAGTGAAAAATATATAATCATCCCCCCCATCTGCAATCTTAAATTTAGAACGTAACGCAGCGACGCTTTCTTTAAAATTACGTGTAGTAATATTGGCTTTTCTTTTACCGAAGGTCTTTGAGATTGTTTTGGTACTATAAGGGATAACAGCCTTGACCTCAAAACACCTACCGGGAAAATCAATCAATTTAGCCGATGTATACAGTTGAGAATTGGCATTTAATTTTTGAAGATTATAGGCTTCACCTATCCAGTTAAAAAGCCCACTTTTCATTAAGGCTGCATTGGGCTCATAGAGATAATTTAAGGGTTTTGAATAAGTGATTTCCGCGCCCAATGCTTTGTGATAAGGACATCGGGTTAAGACTATTTTTTCAGCATTTATATTTGCTGTAACTAACTGAAAATCCTTTTCTTTATTATTTCTGTCAAGGATGAAAAGCAACTCTTTAACCTCATTTTTTAGGGCAACAATATGAATTTCAGCGATATTATTTAGTGCTTTTATCCCTGCCCTAATATCTAGCATCGGGCTGGTTTTTATCATTATAATCTGCGCCCTGGCAAAGATCTCGTCAAGATTTTCAGGTATGTTGGGAGCACAATCTTCAAGCAAAAAAACGCGTTTTTTCGTACTATCTCTCCGTGAGGGATCAATATATACTAGGTCATAATTGCGGCCTCCCTTCCTGAGAATTTCTAAAGCATCACCACAGTTAACAGTAATATTTTTAGCGCCGAGACGTTTAAAATTATGAGCCGAAACGCTGGCCAAATCTTGATTATATTCAAAATAATCTACGCTTTTCGCCTTCTGGGCGAAAAAAAAGGTATCGACGCCAAAGCCACCCGTAAGATCGGCCACTGTTTGCGCCTGTACTATAGACGCTTTATATCTTGCTGTGAGTTCGCTAGAAGACTGCTCCAGGTTGATTTTGGGCGAGTAATAAATTTTTGATGCCCTGTTCCAAGAAGGGAGTTTTTCCTGGGTTTTTTGCAGACCTTCCAATTGTTGGGCCATATCTCTGACGGTTATATCCTTAAAAGGGCTGCCTTTAAGTATAAAACGGGTCAGATCAGTCTTTTCGTGCTGTTTGAGATACTGTTGAACCTTATCATTTAGCAGGAGCGCGTTCAAGATACCTAAAGGTTTTTGGTCAGTTTTTGAACTATTTTATATTCAGATAAAAATTCTTTTGCCACCACCTTAAGGGCAGTATAAACCGGTATTGCGACTACCATCCCAGCGATGCCAAACAATAGACCGGCAATAATAATGATTAGAAATATTTCTAAAGGATGTGATTTTACGCTGTTACCAAAAATTAGTGGCTGGTTGATAAAATTATCGATGAGCTGTGCGATACAGTATCCAATAAATATGTAGATCAACTTAGGCAGGATCACGGTTTCAAAATCTGCGGTAAAATAACCGGAAACTACGAAGGTCAGCATAACCACGCCTCCCACAAGTGGGCCTATATAAGGCACAACATTGAGCAGGGCACAAAAGAGTGCGATCGCTAGAGCATTGGGAATCTGAAAACTCAGCAGTAAAATGGAATAAATAAAGAACAGGATGAGCAATTGTAAAAATATACCTATAAAATAGCGGGAGAGTAGATGCTTGGTCTTTGTAAACACATGCCTGAATTTGGTCTCGTCCCCTTTGTTGGCAAAAACAAGGAAACTATCTAGCAATAGCCCACTATCTTTTAAGAAGAAAAAAGAAATAAAAATAACTGAAAAAAGCCCGATGAGCATAGAACTCAAATTGCCGATCAGACCATTGAGGAAGAGGGGAATGACCGAAATGTCAAAATTCTTAATAAAATTGGACTGCCTGAGCCCGTCAATTAGCGTGACCTGATCAACTCCGAGGGATTGGCTCAGTTCCACATTGAGCCGGTTAATGTTATGTTTAACCTCTTCAAAATTAATCTGGCTGATATGGTTGCTCTGATCTATGATGATTGGTACAAAAAGAGCCATAATACCACAAATTACCGTTATGACGATCAATATGGTGCATACGGCAGCCAGTGCATCGCTGAACTTAAAACGTTCTTTGAGAAATTTGGTTATGGGTCGTCCCACCAATGAGATAACCATCGCGATTACAATAAAAACGATGACGCTTTGTATCTGGTATAAAAACCAGAACAATAAGACAATGGCACCCAGTATACCAAGTGCCCGTAAAATGCCGTATGCAATTATCTTCGACTCGCGCTCCATAAAGGTCTATTTCAATAGTTTTGTAGGCCAATACAGCTGATCAGCTTAATTTTCAAAAGCATACTTTACAATATTTGCCCCCATTTTAAGCGCTTTGAGGCGCACCGGCTGTGGATCATTGTGCACTTCGGGATTTTCCCAACCGTCCCCCAGATCACATTCTGTTGTGTAAAGCAGGACAAGGCGCCCCTTCTTAAAAATTCCGTAGGCAATAGGGCGAGTGCCATCATGCTCGTGTATTTTTGGAAGCCCAGCCTTAAAATCGAAAGCGTCGGTATAGATGGGATGGTTTTTGGGAACTTCGATCAGGGGTGTATTTGGAAATAGCTTTTTAATTTCTGGCCGGATATATTGATCCAATCCGTAATTATCGTCTATATGCAAAAACCCGCCACTATTTAAGTAATTGCGCAGATTTTTGACGGCTTCTTCAGAAAAGAACACGTTGCCATGCCCCGTCATGTGTACAAAAGGATAACGCATAATCCCTACATCGGTACTTGTAACCGTCGCCGGCTTGGCCAGAATTTTAGTATCTATATTACTGTTACAGAATGCGGCTAGGTTTTTGAGTGATGTAGGATTGGCATACCAATCGCCACCACCTTCATAATGCAGCAGTGCAATCTCCTGGCCATAAACTAAAGTTGCGGCAAATAAAAACAGGAGCGTAAAAAGATTGATTGATCTGTTCAAGGAAATGTGGGGTATATTAATCACGAAAATAAAGATTTTATTATGAAGAAACTATTATTAATGTTATTTGTTGGCTGTTTGTTTATTTCGGGGGCACCCCAAGTAAAAAACAATGTGATAGTATCCACCCGATCAACTAGCAGCGATGTACTTGTTCAACTTTTTACATCTCAGGGATGCAGCAGTTGCCCGCCAGCCGATAAACTTTTGGGTCAGATGAGCGATAAATATCACGGCAAGGATGTATATTTTTTGGCTTATCATGTAGACTATTGGGATCGGCTGGGGTGGAAAGATCCTTTTAGCCAGAAAAAATTCACCCTAAAGCAATATAAATATGCCAGCACCTTTAACCTAAATTCGGTTTATACACCACAAGCCGTTGTTAATGGCACATATCAGTTCACCGGTTCTGATAGTGCTGGGATGCAAACAGCGATTACTAGAAGCAGTGGCGGCAATGCGGTTACGAGGCGGTTAACATTGTCGCTTTCAGTGCCAGCGGAAAAAAGTCTAAAAGTAAATTACAGCGCGAATGATTTACAGAATGGTGAAAAAATTTATTTGGCTCTTTATTTAAAAAAAGTGGTCACCGCTGTCGCGAAAGGGGAAAATCGTGGCCGTGATTTAACTAATTTTAATATCGTAATAGCCGAAAAAGATTCCCCTAAAGCTGAGGGAAACATCGCCTTTAATATTCCTGAAAATATGGATGTTCAGGATATGAGCATACTGGGTTATATTCAGGGTGATGATCAAAAAATAACTGCTGTAAGCCCGCTAAAAATACCTAAAATGACAAGTAAATAGTTTATTAAATGGTTTAACACTGATTGATTTTAAGGAGTGTAATACGTTCATTATTTTTTATCTTTCTTCACAAAAAAATAGAAGGGGATATTAAAATTCAGAAAACGGTCTCCAAATTAAGTATTTGGAAACCGTTTTTTTTTAAAATATAATTATGGGCAGTTGAATGCTGAGATCAATGCAATTTTTGGTAATGGAAAAATCCTCAAAAACTCTTGAATTCGAAAATTCTTGAGCTCATTATCAAACAAGAATTCAAATTCCCAAATACTTTTATCATTAGAAGATATAAGATAATCCAAGGTGCTCTCTACAAATGAATTTTTTTGTAAGTAATTTCGTATATGTTCAACAATAGTCATATTGTTTCACCGATAATACAAACAAAATTTATATATTTTGATAAATGTTTAACGTTTTTATAAAAACCGTACAATGTTTTAATTCGTAAATCTGGAAAGATAACTTAACATAAATACTTATGAAACAGAAAATTACCCAAAGCAACATTTTGTATTGCTTAATCGTATTATTCGGCTTTTCGCTGTCTGTTAACGCTCAAGTTGTGACCAGTGGTGCCGATGATGGAACCGATGGCACCTTACGGGCCGAAATCAATGATACCAGTCCTGGTGGAACGATAACGTTTGATGGAGTTACCACCGTCATGTTGTCCAGCTCTCTTACCACAGATAAAGACCTTACCATTTCCGGTAGCGTAACCATTGATGGTCAAAACACTTCGCGGATTTTTACAGTGACGGGTGGTTCACTTAATCTCATAGACCTTACACTTACCAATGGTACCGCCGATAATGGAGGAGCTATTAGTATTGTGGACGCTGATCTCACTCTTGACGCTGTAAAAATCATGAACTCTACTGCCAACGGAGCATCTGGTTCTGGTGGTGCAATACTCGTAGGTACAGGTGCCACGCTTACCGCAAAAAATTCCCTTTTTGAGAAAAACACCGCAAATCGCGCCGGTGGAGCCATTGAAGGTTCTTTTGGTGATGTAAAGGGAATTATGCTCACTGATACAGATTTTATGGGTAATAATGCCGGTGTATCCCCTGCAACGGCAGCTCCCGGTAATGGTGGGGCCATCCATATTACAGGGGCTGGAAGCTCCGATATAACAAGGGGTACATTCGATTCAAATATAGCTGCCTCTGAAGGCGGAGCATTATGGAATGGCACAGGTTTAATGACTATAATTGCTTCTAAAATCACAAAGAATACGGCTTATGGTGACGATGCAGATAACGGTGGCGGTGGAATTTTTAATAATGGGGGAAATCTTGATGTTTCTGGCGTAGCTCTGATCCAGGAAAATGTTGCCGCTGGTATTAGTGGTTCCGGTGGAGGAATATTTACCACGGCAGGAGAGGTTAATATTGATGACATTAACATTCTCGCGAATACTGCAAATCGTGCCGGTGCAGGTATAGAGATCATTGATGGCATAATGACTATTACAGATTCAGAAATTACAAATAATCAGTTCGATAAAGCTAACCCTGGTAATGGTGGGGGAATTCATGTTAGCGGTATTGCAACAGTAAACTTAATAGGTGGTATCGTCAGTCAAAGTACTGCAAATAACAATGGTGGAGGGCTTTGGAATCAAAAGGGAGCTACCATGAACATTCAGTATACCTGGATCATTAACAATTCTGCTTTTGGGCAAGGTGGTGCCGGGATCTATAATAATGGTGGCGATGTGAATATTTTTCAAAAATCAAGAATCGTGACCAATCGGGCTCGTGGTGCATCCGGCTCCGGGGGTGGATTATTGAGCATTGACGGAGCAATTTCTGTTAAAGATTCCCGTATCTCAGGAAATACAGCCAATAGGGCTGGTGGTGGCGTTGAAATTCTTGCGGGCACTATAGACTTTTCAGATTCGAACATTTATGAGAACGCCATTGGTGAAAGTCCCAATCCCGGTAACGGTGGCTTCCTTCATGTAACAGGTGCTGCCATGGTAACCTCTACCCGCGATTCGATTTACAATAATATGGCCACCAATGAGGGCGGTGCCCTATGGAATGGCGCTGGTACCATGACCATTAACGGGTCTGTGCTTTATGGAAATATCGCACAGGGCAGTACCGTAGCAGAACCACTAGAAATTAAAGGCGGTGGGGCCGTATTTGCCAATGATAATGGTACGCTTATCGTCAATGAGGGAACTAAAATAGAGGGTAACTTTGCTACAGGAGCTGGGGGTTCTGGCGGTGGTATCCTTATGGCCGTAAATTCTAGCCTTACCATCAAAGGAACAGAAGACAACCCGGTTCTCATTTCAAATAATGCAGCCAATCGTGCAGGCGGGGGTATTGAAGATTGGTCTTTGGCCACTACAACAAGTACGCTGGATTATGTGGACTTTATGGGCAATAGTGCCGGAGTAAATATTACTGATTTCACGGCAAATGCAGCTCCTGGGAACGGTGGCGCCATTCATATTACAGGCCCCGGCGCGATGGAGATAAATTATACAAACGCATCTGAAAATTTGGCCGCAGCCGAAGGTGGCGCCTTCTGGAACAACGTAGGTGAAATGACCATAAATTACGCCAATTTAGATAATAATATGGCTAGTGGTACTGATGCTACTAATGGTGGTGGTGCACTTTTTAACAATGGGGGTATTATGAACGTTTGGTACTCTGAGATAACCAATAACACAGCCGATGGTGCTGCAGGTTCTGGAGGTGGTATACAAAACGTTGATGGTGGAACCTTGACCGTAAATACAACCACGCTTTCCGGGAATATGGCTATGCGCGCTGGTGGTGGCATTGAGGATAACTCTGCGATGATGACCGGTACCGTACATCTTAAAGATGTAACACTTGATGGCAACAGCACCGGTAACGCTCCCGGCAACGGAGGGGCTTTCCATATTACGGGGAATGGTGATGCCATGGTAGAGACTTCTACCATAAGCAACAACACAGCCGTTAATGAAGGTGGTGGATTGTGGAACGGGGCTGGATCCATGCATATACTTACAAGTACCATATCCGGTAACACTTCAAATGGCGACGGCGGCGGTGTTTATAATCTCGCTGGATCTTTAATGGTAAGCGCTTCAACCATTGTTAATAATACGGCTTCTGGTATAGGCGGTGGTATAGATAATGATCCTCTAGGGGGGCAGACTACAATGACTAGTTCAATTGTTGCCCTAAATACGGCATCTTCTGGAATGGATCTGGGCAATGATGGAAGTTTCGTGTCAGATGATTATAATCTCGTCGGTCAAGATGATTTAAACGGTTTTACAGCTAAGGCCAATGATACAGAAGGAACTATGGATAATCCTATAGACCCTATGATCGAACCTCTTGCAGATAATGGCGGTCCTACAATGACCCATGCTTTGCAGCAAGGTTCCATTGCTTATAATACAGGTGATCCAGATAATATAGATCCCGATCAACGCGGTGAGGCTGTTTTTGGCGGTAGACGTGATATGGGATCTTTTGAGGCGCAGTCCAGTCTGGGCATTGGCGATACGCCATCTATCGCTTTGAGCGAAAGCGTACTCTATCCCAACCCAAGTAACGGTAGCCTTGTAAACCTAGATATCCCAAGAACCGTAACTTCAACGATTGCCATTTCTGTAATTGAGATCGGATCTGGAAAGGTTGTGCTTACCCAAGAAGGGAAGATAGGTAGTAATGCACTTCAGGTTGGTGCACTGGCTTCCGGGGCCTATTTAGTAAGAATGGTCACCGGAAACACTGTTGAATCTATGAAGATGATTATAGGGAGATAGTCGTAATAATGAATTTGTATATAATAAAACCCTATTCAAATTTTTAGAATGGGGTTTTATATTTTGCCATGAGGTACAGTACTTATATCGTTTATATAAATAATTTTTTTTGATTAAACGCTTTTACACCAGTATTGATGGGTTACTGCAATCACCAGCCTGTCGAACAAATGGTTACCGAAATATCTCCTGTTAAGTTTATAGCAGAATTCATTAAGGTAATTTTGCAAATATTTGCCTTCGATTTTATGGTAAATGCCCAGCAATGTTCGTTTTGCATTGCTTATAGCCACGTGTACCCATTTTAAGGTATCCTTTGTTGTTTCCCTGTTTGATTTTTCACTGACGTGCATTTCCACATAATCGGCAATATCAACGTAACTGGTGCTCCTATCACTGAATACAATGCTTTTATCTTCAAGGGTGTTTGATACTAGTTCGTTGACTTCTTCTTTTTTGTGCGACTCCAATACCTTCATTTTGAAGTACCGCACGTGGTTATCCTTTTTACCCGTTTTTGGGTTTTCCAGCTTTGTTGATTCCGCCATTACCGCTACATTGGATTGGCGTTGACTCCCACGCCCGCGCTTTAACTGTTGGTGTTCATGCTCCTTGGTTGCCTGTTCAAAATAACCTTCGTCGAACTCGATCATTCCTTCAAGCCCATAGCAGTCGTCCCGTTTGCCCATCGCACCACGGATCCTGTGCATGAGCGACCATACCGTTTGATAGCGGGAATGTCCCAGCTGGCGCTGAAGTTCGGTGGCAGATAAGCCCTTTTTGGTGAAGCTCATAAAGGCCATGGCCAAATACCAGGTCCGGATGGGCAGGTTGGAATTTTCCATTACCGTACCGCTACGAAGCGAGGTCCTGAAATCGCATTTCGCACATTGCCAGGCCCATTTGGCCTTAAGCCAGTAATGCTTTTTGCCCCGGCACCGTTTGCATACAATGCCTTCCTTTTCTCGGGCTTTGCACATATGATCACGGCAGGACTTTTCATCGGGGAATTGTTCTACGAATTTTAGGATGGTCATAAATTGTACTTTTCCTATAAACTAACAAAAATTATTTACTGGTGCAATTACGTAGGATCATATAATTTTTTAATGATTTACTGTTTTAAAGTTATTAACTCTATGAATCCTAATTAACAAGATGGTTTTACTAGCTTTGACTCTTAATAAGTATATCATTAAGCCCAAAATTTTTTAATGAAGATTATTTTAAGAACTTATTGGAAGGGTGGTTTTTTATATTTAAATTTGCACCTCAAAAATTGATAGATTATATATAGGCACATCATGAAAAAAGACATACATCCAGAGAATTACAGAATAGTGGCATTTAAGGACATGTCAAACGACGAAGTTTTTCTATCCAAGTCCACCGCCGAAACTAAAGAAACCATTGAGGTGGAAGGAGTGGAATACCCTGTAGTTAAACTTGAAATCTCCCGAACATCACATCCTTTTTATACCGGAAAATCTAAACTTGTGGATACCGCTGGACGTATTGATAAATTTAAGAACAAGTACAAAAAATTCGCTAAAAAATAAGCAGTATTGCATATTTATAAGAGCAAAGCCCTCAATTTTTAGAGGGCTTTTTTTTATGGATTACTAGTTCTTGTATAATATTGTTAAATTAAATGCACTTAATTCCAAAATCACTATTATAGATTTTTGCGCATATTTTGGTGTCAACTAATTGAATTGAGGTTTAGAAGCCTAAAATTTTCTGCAATTATGGCTATTGCCACAATTCATTTATTCCCAAACATGGATTGTATTATTTTATTAATGCCTTTAAAACCAAAAAATATAGCGGCGGTAAAACAAGCGATTCCACCTATAAGAACGGGTATCCATAAATAATGCCCTTGATTTTTAAAAGCTTCATAAATTAGCCCAGGGCCCAAAAGCATAAATAAAAGTGACATAACAAGTGTCTGTATTCCCTTAAGAAGTTTTTCTTTATCAGTGTGTTCCATGATGATAGCCTTTAATAGCATTTCTTACATTTTTATATTTTTCCAGTAATTCTGCCGCTTTATCTTCTGGTATATTCAGTTCTTGCATAAGCATACGTTTGCCCCGAGCGACGAGTTTATCATTGCTTAGCTGCATATCTACCATTTTATTGCCTTTCACGCGGCCCAATTGAATCATCACTGCCGTAGATATCATATTAAGTATCAGCTTTTGAGCCGTACCGGCCTTCATGCGCGAACTTCCGGTTACAAATTCTGGCCCTACCATTACCTCAATAGGAAATTGAGCGGTATCTGCTAGAGGGCTTCCTACATTGCATGTAATGCAGCCTGTGGTGATATTTTGGCTATTACATCGCTCTAGAGCACCTATTACATATGGCGTAGTTCCTGACGCCGCAATACCCACCACAACATCATCTTTATTGATATGGTATGCTTTCAAATCTTTCCAACCTTGGTCTATATCATCCTCAGCATACTCGACGGCTTTGCGAATAGCACTATCCCCACCTGCAATGAGGCCAACAACCCAATCTGCGGGCACCCCAAATGTGGGCGGACATTCAGATGCATCAAGAATACCAAGCCTTCCACTTGTGCCCGCACCCATGTAAAATAAACGCCCACCCGCTTGCATCTGTAAGACAATCTTTCGCGTAAGCGTCTCTATTTGAGGTATTGCCTTTGCAACAGCCTGTGGAACCTTTTGGTCCTCTTTATTGATCTTCTCCAAGATCTCACCAAGCGGCATGCTTTCTAGATGATGATGTTCGGAATCCTGTTCTGTGGTTTTTATAAATGACATGTAGTTTTTATATTAATCTGTTGCTATTGGTATTGAATTTAATTAAAGATTGTAGCATCTAATATAATGATCAAAAAAGGCAACATTATTATTGAATAATTTATTTAGATAAAATTTAAAAGCTACTCTATTTCAATGTTTTGACTATATTCCTGTGCTATTTCAAAATATCCAAGGGGATAGTGATCAGGATTGGTGATATTTCTCATATTTCCACGTACTTCTGCCGGTGGCGATTCAAAAGGACCACCAGAATCCTGGCCGGTCTGTGTGATAACAATATTCATGTAATCATAAAACGCCCTATCAACACCTAAAATATGTATCCTTACCTCATCCTCAGGTTCTAAATCATCATAAAAGTAAGAAAAACTGAAAGGCTTACCCTGATAAAATGTATCCTCACTGACAATAAAAAATCCATAATCAAGGTCAAATAAGTAATAATCATCTGTATCTGGAGGATCTGTGTAGGAGATAATCACTTCTTTTTCATTGCCTGAAAAAAGACTACCATTGCCCTGAGTAAGACTATCAATCGGAACTGTGGGTACCAATTGTGCATTGCCCGTGTATTCCTCATTATCATAGTTGATATGAAGTTCAAAAGTTTGATTTAATAGAGCCTTTCGGGTAATATTTGTACTGTAAAAACCTGCCCCGTAATTGAGTTTATAAGTTTTTTCAGAGGTACGGAGTTCCACTTTAGCGTCTTCAATGATGGGAACCTCCTGATTAAAAAAAGGCGCTGTCTTTGAAAGTTTGATAAGGATCAGTTCTACATCATTTTGGCCTGACACTCTTACCAATCCATCAATAACCAGCCGCTCATCCGTTTCCGGAAGATTTACATCAACCACATCCTCACAGGATTGAAGTTGCACGCATACCGATAACATTATAAAAGCGATCACCTTTTTCATAATCAAAATTTAAAGTTATAGGTCACAGAAGGAATAATTCCAAAAATAGAGGTTCTAATGGCCTCATTGACGCCCGTATCTACATTTTCTCGAAAATTGATTGATGCAGCGTTTTTACGATTATAAATATTATAAATGCTAAAGACCCATTCGCTTTTTAATTTTCTGCTTTTATTTTTGTCAGGTGTTAGTGTGGCCGATAGGTCCAGACGGTTATAGGAGGGAAGCCGTTGTGCATTTCTGGGGCCAAAGTTGGGTATGATCAATTGTTGAAACTGGGATTGGCTCACAGGGTAGTTAGTGGGCTGCCCGGTTTGATATAGAAAGTTAACATTAAAATTCCATTTATCATTAAGATCGTAGCTTGCCGTTATACTAATATCATGGGTCTTGTCATAAGCCGTAGGATACCAGTTACCATTATTGATACCGGTCTCTATCGCCGTTCTCCCCGGCGTGCGCTGTTCACTGCGTGAAAGTGTATAAGCCAGCCAGCCGGTAAACGCGCCTGTATTTTTTTTAAACAGCAGTTCTAGGCCATAAGCTCGCGATTTCCCTACCAGAATTTCCCTTTCAATCGCCTTTGAAGCGATCAATTGGGCACCATTTCTATAATCCAGTCGGTTTCTTACTTTTTTAAAAAAGGCTTCGGTCTCAAGAGAAAAGGCACCATTTTTTATATTAGTACTATAGCCCACGGCATATTGATCCAGCAGCTGTGGCCGTATATATTTACCGCTGGGTGCATAAATATCCAGAGGGGTGGGGGAGTTGGTATTAGAAATCAAATGCAGGTATTGAGCCATCCGGTTATAACTGGCCTTGAAACTTTTATTATCATCTAAGGCATACGATAAAGAAAACCGTGGCTCGGCGTTAGTAAAAGAGCGCACCACCTTTCCACGACCAGGGCTCGTGGTGGCTATGGGATCGGCAGGTTGATAGATGCTCAAATTTGTGTTATAGTTGATTGGATTGTCATTTTCATAAACATTAAGTTCCTTTTGTCCAAAACGCATAAAATAGCTTAGGCGAAGCCCATAGCGCAAAGTTAGCCTAGGCGTTACTGTATGTTCCGCCTCGATATAAATCGCCGATTCATTGGCGTATTTTTTAGTTAGCTGTTCTGCAATAATACCAGAATCAGGCCTGTTGGGTTTTATATAACCTGGGTCAAACCGATAGTAAATACTGTTCACGCCATAATTCAGCTTAAAACTGTTGTTTATGAAGTGTTGAAAGTCATATTTCAGGTTGAAATTACGAATTCCAGAATCATAGTCAAACCCAACAAAATCAAGTAAAAGACCATAATAGTAATCAGAATAAATCAGCGAAAGATTTGAAAAGATTTTGTTTGAAAAAAGATGGTTCCATCGTAGGTTGACCACTGCATTTCCATAGGTGTTTACAAAACTATCGCTGATTCCAAAAATATCACGGCCAAAGTATCCCGAAAGGTAGAAATTGTTTTTAGGGTCCAGTTTGTAATTAACCTTCGTATTGAGGTCATAAAAATAAGCCTTGTTATCATTATCGAATAAAGGCAGAAACAAATGTGCGTAACTCGCCCGCCCACCAAGCAGAAAAGCTGCTTTGTCCTTTATAATTGGCCCTTCGATCAAAAGTCGACTTGCAACGGCACCAATGCCGCCACTGGCTTTTAAAGCTTTACTGTTGCCCTCTTTTTGATAAATATCGAGCACCGAGGATACACGGCCCCCGTAACTAGCGGGAATACCGCCTTTATAGAGTTTAAGATCTTTGATTGCGTCTGGATTGAAAACGGAAAAGAAACCAAACAAATGGGAAGAGTTGAAAATAATTGCCTCATCCAGCAAAATCAGGTTTTGATCTACTGAACCACCGCGCACATTAAAGCCAGATGCACCCTCACCGCCACTGGTGACTCCTGGAAGTAGCAAGATACTTTTGATCACATCAGCCTCGCCAAGTACTACCGGAATTTTTTTAATGGTCGCCGCAGAAAGGGCGTTGACACTCATCTGTGGTGTACGGATGTTGAGTTTCTCCACATTGTCTTTTACATAAACGGCATCAAGGGATTCTACTGATTCCTCAAGAGCCACATTAAGTCTAAGGTTTTTATCTAGATTAATACTTTGGGAGACGGTAGAAAAACCAAGAAAATTTATGCTAACTTCATAGTCACCTTCGGGAACGGTGATTGAATAAAAACCGTACTCATTGGTCACTACGCCTTTGTGAAGGCTGGGAAAAATAACATTGACGCCGATCAAGCTTTCATTAGAGGTAGCCTCGGTTATAGTACCGCTCAGGGTGTAGTTTTCCTGCGCATCTATTTTCGCAGTAGTGACAACTATAAGGATTACAAGACAAAATAAATTTTTCAGGACAGCTTTTTGTCAAAAATAAGGATTTTGAATTTAGAAAAATGAAATCATATTTTCAATTTAATACTGTAGAAATGGCTTTTCGCTTAAACTTATGATGAAATTATAGTTCAATTAAAATTTATCTTAAAATATTGAATATCAATAAAATAACAACATATTGTAAATTTGCACAAGAGCAAAAAGATTAATTGGTTTTTAAAACAAATGCAAAATAATAAGGGCCATGAAAAAGGCCCTTTGAATTCAATTTTCGTTTGCAATACCTGTTTTATTTTCGCTAAGAACCCATTATCGCATTAAAAGTCGCACTGGGGCGCATAGCGGCATTCACTTTATTCTCATCGGGAAAATAATAACCTCCCAAATCTACTTCGTGACCTTGTGCATCAAGAAGTTCTTTGAGTATTTTTTCCATATTGGATTGCAGTTCGCTACTAATTTCGGCGAATTCTACCATCAATTGTTTATCCTTTTGCTGTTGCGAAAGTGCTTCTGCCCAGTACATTGCCAGATAAAAATGACTTCCCCGGTTATCGAGTTCATTGACCACCCTAGAGGGGGATTTTTTATTATCTAAAAATTTGATCGTCGCCTGATCTAGTGTTTCCGCAAGAATTAATGCTCTTTCGTTCTCATTGCGTTGCCCATCATGCTCTAAAGATACGGCAAGGGCCAAAAATTCACCGAGTGAATCCCAGCGCAGGTGGCCTTCCTCCATAAACTGCTGCACGTGCTTGGGGGCCGAGCCACCGGCACCTGTTTCAAAAAGGCCTCCTCCGTTCATCAGCGGCACAATGGAAAGCATTTTTGCACTTGTACCCACTTCCAGAATTGGGAAAAGATCCGTATTATAATCCCTGAGTACGTTGCCCGTTACAGAGATGGTATCCTGTCCGTTTTTCATGCGTTCTAAAGTGAATCGCGTAGCTTCAACAGGAGCCATTATTTTTAAATCAAGACCAGCAATATCATGCTCATTGAGATAGGTATTGACTTTTTTGATAAGTTCTGCATCATGTGCACGATTTTCATCAAGCCAGAAGACTGCAGGGTCACCAGTAGCACGCGCTCTACCTACTGCCAATTTTACCCAATCCTGAATGGGTGCATCTTTAGTCTGGCACATCCTCCAGATGTCGCCCTTTTCGACCTCATGATTGATCAGACACTGGCCAGAATTGGTGTCTCTGACCTCAACTTTACCGGCTGCAGGGATCTCAAAAGTTTTATCGTGGGAACCATACTCTTCCGCTTTTTGCGCCATTAGGCCCACATTGGGCACAGTACCCATGGTTTTGGGATCAAAAGCGCCGTTTTTCTTACAGAAATCAATGGTTTCTTGAAATACTCCCGCATAACTGCTATCTGGGATCACTGCGACCGTATCTACCTCTTTGCCATCTGCATCCCACATCTGACCTCCGTTGCGGATCATTGCAGGCATAGAGGCATCTATGATGACATCACTGGGCACATGCAAATTGGTAATGCCCTTATCAGAATTGACCATGGCCAGATCGGGCTGTTTTTCTAAGGTATCTAATATGGCTTGTTCGGCTTTTTCCTTTGTACCTTCCGGAAGTCTATTTATTGCGCTTAACATGGCCGCAAGACCATTTTTGGGCTCAAAGCCTACATTGTCTAAATCTGCACCATAAGATTCAAAAACATCTTCAAAAAATACCCGCATGACGTGGCCAAAAATAATTGGATCTGAGACCTTCATCATTGTGGCCTTGAGATGTAGGGAAAATAGAATGTTTTTATCCTTAGCATCAGCTACAGCTTCTTTTAAAAAGGAGATCAGCTCCCTTTTGCTCATTACCGTAGCATCGATTACCTCACCACTCAATAGCGCCAGCCCATTTTTTAGTACAGTTTCGGTACCATCATTTGCAATATGTACGATACTTACCGGAGTAGGCTCGTTAAGAGTTATGGATTTTTCGTTATGCATAAAATCCCCTTTCTGCATGGTGGCGACGTGAGTCTGGCTATCTGAAGACCATGCACCCATGGTATGGGGATTTTTTTTAGCGTATTCCTTAACCGGTTTTGGGGCGCGCCGATCAGAATTTCCTTCACGAAGCACAGGATTAACTGCGCTTCCCAATACTTTCGCAAATTTTTGGCGCAATGCCTTGGCATCGTCAGTATCTGCATCTGCAGGATAATCGGGAATGTCAAATCCTTTGGCCTGAAGTTCTTTTATAGCAGCTGTCAATTGTGGGACCGAGGCACTAATATTGGGCAGTTTTATGATATTTGCATCAGATTTTTTGACCAGATCGCCCAATTCTGCGAGAGCATCGGGGTGTTTTTGTGATTCTGAAAGGCGTTCAGGAAAATTAGCCAATATGCGACCGGCAAGCGAAATATCCTTAGTTTCCACTTCAATTCCCGCTGCTTTCACAAATTTTTGTATGATAGGAAGTAGGGAATGGGTCGCCAGGGCAGGTGCCTCGTCTGTTAAAGTATATGCAATCTTGGTAGTTGTTGACATAAAAATATTTCATGGTTAAGGAGAAAAAATTAATAACGAAAGAAGTTGCTAAAATTCGCCTATTCCCCTCAACAGCTTATTAAATAGATTAACTGTTATTTTAGGAGTGCAAATATACTATTTTAGAGAGTTTATTTATTGGGTTAATGGTTAATCAAGCGTTAAGAACACTAATGCTGTGAAGGTAATGCTACCATCATGCATAAAATTGCATTATTAGGTAACGATTGGAGTGCGCAAAGAAGAAGGTAGAAGGGCGACCAAGAATAATAAAAAAAGCCATATCACTATACCAATAAAAGATATCTTGACATGGCTTCTAACGAATGAATTTTTTACCAGTGAACCCTTGAAGTTCCAAAATCAGGAATATTGGTACCTGAACCGTGAATTCATTCATTGAATTTGATTTTTAAATTAAAAATTCAAATTCAGAGAACTGTTTGAGAATAAATGGAAGTCAAAAAAGATTTTTTGGATAATTAGTTTTTAAAGGAAAGACCTTTAAAAAAATTTAATTCAAAAAAACCCTCGGACGATTAGTTCTTCCAAACAGTTTATTTATTCTTTACTAGAAATTCTAATTCTTATATAGTACAATTTAGAAATAATAATAAGATCACGAAAACGATTTCTATAATTTTTAACTTTTAATAGTATTTATATTTAAATAATTATTCATCAATGTGTTACAATACTCTTTAAGTTTGCAGAATACTAATTGACGTAAGGGTCGCCAAGAAATAGAAAAATAATTGGGCTTAAAAAAGGCTATGCAGTGGATAATGGATATATTTTTTATAATAATAAAAATAGTTTAGGATAAATATTTTTTTGAAATGAATGTCGCCTAAGTCAACTTAGGTGGAAAGGGGATCTATAGTCAAAAAAAAGCTCCCACAAGATGGAAGCTTTTTTTTAAAGTTTAGAAAAATCTATTTTCTGACTTCTTTTATTCTTGCTTTCTTACCGGTAAGGCCTCTAAAGTAGAATATACGTGCTCTACGGACTTTACCTTTTTTATTGATCTCAATTTTTTGAAGAGCGGGGAGGTTAATGGGGAAAATACGTTCTACACCAACTGTACCAGACATTTTGCGGATGGTAAATGTTTTGGTAGAACCGGCGCCTCTAACCTGAATCACGACACCACGGAAAAACTGCGTACGGGTTTTTTCGCCTTCACGGATCTCATAATACACAGTAATGGTATCACCCGAACTGAATTCTGGGAAATCTTTTGAGTTTTCACTCACATATTCGTCTTGAACGAATTTTATTAAATCTTCCATTTTACAGGATTTAATTGTTTTGTAAAGGGCAACATGCGCGGCTATCGCCAGAGGTTAGCCTTATGAGCGGGCAAAAATACACATTTACATTTAGCTATCAAATCTATTTTATACATTTTTGAGCTATAATAAAATCATTTTCCAAGTTCTTTAAAAGGTTGAATTGCAGTAGGCATGATACACCTTATTATCTAAAAGCTACGGAATTCATTAAATTTTCAACTCTTGCCATTTTGAAAGTTGAAGCGTGATATTCACGAATCCAAAAGGTCGGGCCTCAGCTTTAGAGTGCGTTTGTATGCCTGCTCTTCACGCCAAACCTCTATTTTAGTTGTATTGCCCGATGTAAGAATACTTGGAACACTCCAGCCCTTGTATTCCGCGGGACGGGTGTAAATGGGTGGGGCCAGGAGGCCATCTTGAAAAGAATCAGTCAGGGCCGAAGTCTCATTGCCCAAAACTCCGGGAATCAAGCGGATGATGGCATCGCAAAGAATCAATGCCCCCAATTCACCACCACTAAGCACATAGTCACCTATAGAGATTTCGCGAGTAATAAAATGATCACGCACCCGCTGATCTACACCTTTATAATGACCGCACAGGATAATTATATTTTCCTGTATCGAGAGTTGATTGGCCATTTTCTGGTTGAGCGTATCACCATCTGGAGTCATGTAGATCACCTCATCATAATCCCGTTCTGATCGCAGCTTGCTGATACATTTATCTATGGGCTCTATCATCATAACCATGCCGGCTCCACCACCATACTGATAGTCATCCACTTGGTTATAGCTGTTGTCTGTATAATCCCTGAGATTGTGCAAGTGAATTTCCACGAGACCTTTGGTAATAGAGCGTTGCATGATCGAAGCTTCAAAGGGGCTCTTGAGCAGATCTGGTACAACGGTGATAATGTCAATGCGCATGAGTTGTCTTTTGCTAAGGTTTTATAGGCCGTTAAAACTTAAATAACGTCTCAGCCCTTGCTATTGCGCACGGCCTTATTCCGCTCATCCTGTAACTGCCTGCCCAGTTCTTGTTGTTTTTCAAGGGCTTTTTTACGATAAACGTCAAATTCCTGTTCAGTTTCTGCAAGTTTTTTACGAGCATCCTTAGTATGGATATTGCTTCCACGAAAGCGAAACACAAAAAAGGCCAGTGCAATTCCCAATAGGGCGATGATGCCCCACATAAGGCTCTTGTAACCAGATTTTTTCATCGGTATCCCCAAAAAATTAATGGAATCAATTTTTTCCCGTGTGGTGTCTAGAGTGGTTTTTGTATCGGCCAAACTAGCATTCAACTTGTTGATCTCGGCTTCTTGAGATCCCAATTCTTTTTTAAACCCGTTAATTTCTATTTTTAAGGCGTTAATACTGTCATTGGTATTGCTTTTTAGACGGTCAAGTCCTGCTCTTTTGACAACTTTATATTCCTGAAAATTATTGGATTCTTTCATAAGATCCGTAAACTGCCGCTCTATGGTGTTGGGCGCATCCGGTTCTTGCTGTTCATCCTGTGCGAATGAACTAGCAGTTAGAAAAAAGGTAAATATAGCTGTGATTATGATCTTGTTGTGCATGATAACTTGGTTTTTGGCGGCATTTAAAAAAGGCAAAGCGACCAATTAATGTCAATACTATTGATTTTGGCGGCAAACTTATGGATTTATGTGCAATGCCCACCAAAATTAAAAGTAATTATCTAAGGCTTTAGTCTTTATTTTTATCCGCTTTATCATTTTTACGTTCCTCTCGACGTTCCTCTCTACGATTCTGGCGCTTTTGCTTACGATATTCGCGTTTTTCCTTACGGCTCATTTTGTCCCACTTGGCGTCGTCAATAGCATCTTCAAAATCTATATCCTTGTCAATCTGACCTTTAAAGGCATTAATCCATGCATTTTTAAAGACATTGAAGACAGTGGGTAAAATGCCCGCATTAACGTTATCAAGATTGCCTTCTAGTGGTACACGGGTAGCGAGTGTATTGGTACCCTGATTTTTCAAAATAAATTTAAACATACTTACAAATCCCTCCCAGATTGTCTCCAAGATACCATCTTCCTTGCTGATTAGCTTGGTGTTTTTGAGCATTGGTTTAATGTACCCTTTTAGATAACTGTTGGCTATGGCCACCTCACCATAGACGTCAATCTCGCCTTCTTTAAAATCGATGCCGGCGTAGGCGTTTGTAAGATCATTGATAGCGGTAACATTGGCTTTTTCCAAAGAAAAATTAATATCCATATCCGGTATTTCCTTCAGCAGATTCATGCCGCCATCCAGTTTAAATTTTCCCTGCCCGATACTCTCTGCGGTTGCCTCGATGGGAGAGGGGAGGTTAACGCCGTCCTGCTTAACATTGCGCAGGTTGTCTGCAACAAGGTTGAGCTTATTCATATACAGGTCAATATTGGGATCTTCCTGAAGTTTTACAAAACCCAGTTTGCCATTATGTATCTCAAAATGGTTAATATCTATGGGTACGAGGTCAGTAATAGCTTTGGTCCAATCTTCTTCTTTGGGTTCGCCACCATCCTTTGCCGGTGCTGTTTGCTGTTGATCTTCAAATATATAGGTAATCTCTGGGCTGTACATTTCAATCTCGCTTACAATTTTCCCTTTAAAAAGGGATTTCCATTCAATCGAAATATCTGTTTTAGGGAAATTGAGAAAAGGAACCTGGGTTTTTGCATTCACTTTATTTAAATATAACCCATTAATCACATAAGCCCCACGGTATATGGCGATATCAATATCTTTGACCTGGCCATAATATCCAGGAATATCTGCAAGTACTTTATTGACATAATTTTTGACAATGCTGGGTAGCATAATCCTAAAAACAATCAGGATGACTATGATTATAAACGGGACAACATAGCGCTTTTTTTTAGCGCCGCGCCGTTTTTTATCTGAAACATGTTGCGTATTGCTCATTTAAGTAATATTATTTTCAGTAATTAATTTACCCCGCTAAGTTAATTAAAAAACAGACCGGCATTGTAAGCTTTTTTTGGCTTTCGCGGAAAGGCGTATTTTCAAAAATCTATTTTTAGGTTAATCATTTAAGTGTATATAAAATAAAAATCCCACCCGAAATGGGGTAGGACTTTTAAGGTTTTAATTACTGTCACATCAATTCATGATCACTTGGCGTTGTTCCCCTCCTGGTGATACGAGGGTGACGCTCATAGGATCATTATCATCCGCATCTTCCAGCTGACGCTTGACATCATCAATATTTTGAATCTCGTGATCATTGATTTTACTGATTACGATTCCCGTAAGATCATACCGTTTTAATTTTTCGCTCAAAACACTGTTAATAACTACACCATTCGATACTTTATAATTTTTGAGTTCTTTCTGCGAAATATTTTTGACCGCAAGACCTATTTTTTGAATAGTATAAGTCTCAAGTTTGTAAAGTTTTACCGGTGTGTCTTTAATGTTCCCTTCATGAAAAACTTTAAGGTTTACCACATCATCAGGTCTTTTAGTATTAAGATAGGTAGATAGATCGTCAAAGGTGTGGATGCTTTTGCCATCAACTTCTTTGATAACATCACCTTTTTTAATACCCGCCTTTTCGGCACCACTTCCAGGCTCCACGGCCCCAACGTAAAATCCGTTGTTTTCTGATGTTTTGAGGCCATCCTTATTTTTAGCCGTTATATTCATGCCCTGCACCCCTAGGATCCCGCGCTGTACATCACCATATTCCATTATATCTTCTACAATTTTTCGAGCTAGATTAGAAGGAATGGCAAAGGAATACCCTACGTAACTGCCCGTCTGGGAAAAGAGTGCTGAGTTAATGCCAATAAGTTCACCATCTATGTTTACAAGTGCGCCACCACTATTCCCAGGATTTATTGCAGCATCGGTCTGTATATATGCCTGCCCGCTGCTGTCATTGGGGCCAATATCCCTACCCTTTGCGGAAATAATTCCCGCGGTCACGGTACTTGTAAGATTGTACGGGTTGCCCACAGCCAGCACCCATTCGCCCAGGCGTGCTGCATCACTATCCCCAAAGGGAAGATAGGGAAGATCTTCATCAGCATTGATCTTGAGAAGGGCAATATCGTTTTCTGGATCAGTACCAATGACTTTGGCCGTATATTTCTTGTCGTTGTTAAGCATGACGTCAAGTTCACTTGCGCCGTCAATAACGTGGTTATTGGTAACGATGTAACCATCCTGGCTGATGATAACGCCGCTTCCGGAACCTACAGGTGCTTTTTGCAGCTCACCGCGCCCGTGAATATAATCCCATCTGTTTTGTGGTATCACAGCTTCCTGTACGTTTTGTACATGCACCACGGCGTGCACAGTACGATCAGCAGCCTCTGTAAAATCAGCATTTGAACTACTGATGGGCGCACCCTTGTAGGATGCCGGGGTCAGCCGCATTGGCGTCGTCGATATAGGTTGATGTGTTGAAGAGGTTTGAGTGTCGATTAGGTTTTCTTGTTCCAGATACTTGTAAGTACCTAAAGTGATGCCGCCGGCCATAAGGGCCACAAGCATCATTTTTGCAAAATTCTTCATAGTTTAATTTAGTTTTAATGATAACATTTTAAAAGACTGATATGTTTTAGGGAAGTTGCACTTTAACTCATTTTTAACGACGGGCAAAATCTTTTAAAAAATGTATTTTTGTCCAGAAAGTAAAACGCATATATGGCTATTTCCTTTTCAAAATATCAAGGCACGGGGAATGATTTTATTATAATCGATAACCGTCGTAATGTATTTGCCAAAAATGATACCAAACTGATCAAAACTCTATGCGATCGTAAGTTTGGTATTGGTGCCGATGGATTGATGCTGCTTGAAGACCATTTAAGCCTAGACTTTACAATGGTGTATTATAACGCTGATGGTACTAGCAGTATGTGTGGTAATGGGGGGCGATGTATTACCGCTTTTGCAAAGCGGCTGGGCATTATAGAAGATACTGCGATATTTGAGGCCATTGATGGGATACACCGTGCCCATTTTGTAGGTGATATAGTGTCTCTTAGTATGCAGGATGTAAACCTTGTTGAGGATGGTGATGGATTTGTATTTTTGAATACCGGCTCACCACATCATGTACAATTTGCCAATGATCTGGAGGTGATGGATGTACGTACCATTGGCCGCAGGATAAGGAATTCTGTTATGTATGGGACTGAAGGTAGCAACATTAATTTTGTGAAACAGGACCGGAATATATTTAAGGTGCGCACCTATGAGCGCGGAGTCGAAGATGAGACCTTAAGCTGTGGTACCGGGGTTACTGCTGTGGCATTGGCGATGCACCACCTTAAAAAAACATCACGAGACCGTGTGGATATTGATACCATGGGCGGAAAATTACAGGTAGCCTTTAAAAAAATTGAAAACGGCTATGGGGATATTAATCTTATAGGCCCCGCAAACCTAGTTTTTAACGGTGTATGGCCAGAATAACACTAAAAGGAGAGCGCTTATACCTTCGAGCTCTTGAGCCTGAGGATCTCGACTTTGTGCATGATATCGAGAATGATGAAGACCTATGGGAGCTAAGTACAACGCTTACGCCTTATTCAAGATTTATTATCAAAGACTACCTAGAGAACGCTCACCGGGATATTTTTGAAGTCAAACAGCTCCGGCTGGCGATCTGTAGGCGTTCATCACAGGAGATTTTGGGGATGATAGATCTTTTTGACTATGATCCAAAACATCGCCGGGCGGGTGTGGGCATACTGATATCCAGCAACGCAGAGCGGGGCAGAGGCTATGGAGCTGAAGCATTAAAACTCATCATTACCTATAGCTTTACGCACCTTGACATGCACCAGCTCTATGCAAACATTCTGGAAGGCAATGAGCGTAGCATAAAACTTTTTGCCAATATGGGCTTTGAGCGCGTAGGCATCTTAAAAGACTGGCGCCGCATACGCGGAAAATATTGCAATGAATTGCTTTACCAATTAATAGATACTGATGTACATTAAAAAAATACTTGCTGCCGTCGCATTGATCGGAGTCGTAATTGCGGGCATTTTTGCCTATTCGATTTATGAAAACCTTTTTGGCGCAAATACGGCCTTTATGAATAAGGAAGCCCATGTTTATATAAAAACAAACGCCACCTATGCAGACGTACGTAACGAACTAAAACCCCTGCTGAAGGATATGAATTCTTTTGATGCCGTTGCTGATCGTAAAGGATATATTCAGCATATAAAGGCTGGTCATTTTATTATAAAAAATGGAAGTGGCAATAATGATATTATCAATGCTATACGCAGCGGGAATATACCTATCACGGTTTCCTTTAATAACCAAGAGCGTCTAGAAAATCTTGCCGGTCGTATTGGAGAACAGATTGAGGCTGATAGCCTTTCGCTATTGAAGGCATTTACAGACAGTATATTTCTAAAAAAAGAAAATCTCAATCTGGCAAATGCATTGACCATTTATTTGCCCAATACTTACGAATTTTATTGGAATACAAATGCAACGGAATTTCGTGACCGGATGGCACAGGAACACGATAGGTTCTGGACGCCTCAAAAAGTGGCGAAAGCAAAAAAGATGGGTTTAAATCCTGAGCAGGTGTATACCTTAGCATCCATTGTACAAAAGGAGACTGCCAAAGTTGATGAAAGGCCTAGAGTGGCAGGCGTTTACCTTAACCGTTATGAGCATGGCTGGAAACTGGATGCGGATCCTACTGTAATCTACGCGGTAAAACGTGCCGAAAACAACTATGACAAAGTGATAAAGCGGGTACTCTATAAAGATCTTGAGCTTGACTCGCCATATAATACCTATAAGATGAAAGGCTTGCCACCAGGGCCTATCTTTATGCCGGATCTATCCTCAATAAATGCGGTGCTCAATCCTGAGGATCATAATTATTACTACTTCGTTGCCGATGTTTCCCGCCCGGGATATCATCTATTTGCAAAGAGTATGGCACAGCATAATCAAAATCGAAAACAGTATATAAATTGGATTAATAAGCAGGATATCAATAGGTAAGTAGTCACATGTTAAAATATTACCATATTCGTATTTAAAGCTATAATAGAAGTTGATTTAATTATATTCAAATCATTTTATGCCTAAAGGTTAGTTTTTCAGCGGATTGCATAAAGCTTAACATTGTAAATATCAGTAATTTAAGATTTTTATGTATTTTTGCACTTGAAATAGGATGGTAACAACTTTGCCTCGGCAGGCTTTCCGAAATCTAAAAGATGACAAAAAATATAGTGAAGTTAGCGGCATTACCATCGGTATTTGGGCTTGTGGCCCTGAGTTTATCTACCAAAGATCCCGCTGATTCCTCTAAATATTCCACTGAAGGGCTCGATCTTAATTATACCGTGCCCAATGAAAGTGATGTAGCCCCATCTGATTTGGGGATTACTAATTTCGCAAAAACAGGAACCTCTTTTGCAGGTTTTAAGGAAGCTGTAGGTTTTAAAGAATCCCAGAACGACTATTCACGTATCAATAAATTTGGCTATCTCGGTAAGTATCAATTTGGTAGAAGTACCCTATTACTGCTTGGGGTCACTGATACCGATAATTTTATAAAGGATCCTGTGCTTCAGGAAAAAACCTTTATTGCCAATTGTGCCAGAAATAAATGGGTACTGCGCAAAGATATAAAGCGTTCTGTGGGCAAAATGATTAATGGCGTGCGGGTGACCGAATCCGGTATACTGGCTGCTGCACATTTGGGCGGACCAGGAAGTGTGAAAAGATATTTACGATCGGGTGGGGTAGATGGCTTCAGAGACGCTTTTGGTACATCTATACAGAGTTATATGAAAAAGTTTGCCGGCTATGACGTTTCTTTTATCCAGCCAGATAGATTTTCTAAAGTTGCTCTTTAAATCCATATCTAGCTTTAAGATAAGCAACTACTGCTTATTTTTGTCCTTTTTTTAAATCTCCATACAAAAATTCTAATTTTTTGGATCAAATAAAAATGGAATAAAACAAAGTCTAAATACTATATTTGTCAATAATGGGTTTGAACTGCTGATCTATAAGAAAAATAATTATCAGAAAGTGCATTTCTTCCCAGTTAAACCTAATACTTAAAATTTTTAATGTCAAAATCACAGCAGACCTTTAATAAAATAGAAAAAGAGAAAAAGCGTGCTAAAAAGCGCGAAGAAAAGCAAAAGAAAAAAGAAGCCCGTAAAAAAGAGGCTAAAGACAAGCCCAAAGGCATTGATTTTGCTTATGTTGACCATAATGGTAACCTTACTGATACCCCTCCAGACCCTGATCAAAAAGTCGAGGTAGAAATTGAGGATATACAGATAAGTGTTCCAAAATCTGAGTTTAAAGAAGAAGATAAATTTGATCCTGTACATGAAGGGCAGGTTTCATTTTTTGATCCCTCAAAAGGTTTTGGATTTATTATCGACTCAGTAAACCAGGAAAAATATTTTACCCACGTTAGTGGTCATTTAGACGAGATCGGAGAGAACGATAAAGTTTCCTATGAACTTGAAAAAGGACAAAAGGGAATGAACGCTGTGCGTGTCAAAAAGATTTAAATCTGTATTTAAGGATTGATTTATTCTGATCCAATGAAATTATAAACTATATTTTCGGATTTCTGAACGCCTGATTTTTAGAGTAAAATACAAAGCCCGGAATTTAGTTCCGGGCTTTATTTTTGGTTTTAGTCGATCCAGCAACCATTCCAAGGGGTATCGCTGAGCGGAATATCAAAGGCTTCCCCATTGTAGGTGTTGCCACTTGCAGAACCACTTACCTTTAAAAAGCGGTAGGCCCAACATTTGTTAGGGTGGTTAACTTCATTATTTTCCAGGGTTACATTTTTCATTTTAAAAAAGGCCAGGTGACCTTTTTCAAGAACGTTGTCCCGTATTTCCAGATCTGCTCCTTTATACATATAAAAACCACAGTTATGGCATGTATTTTCATAGATATAGGTTTTGGCGGGATTCGTTTTGGGCTTATCGCTTGAGTACATTATGATGCCGTTCCAGTTATTGACAGACTGGGTGAGCATGGTAATATCATTACGACGTATCGTCATATTAGCATTCTTGCGATATACGATAGGCCCATCGATATATGTACTGCCTGCTCCCTGCTCAAGAATATTTCCATCTACTACCACATTTTTGCCATCGGTGTTGACAAGATCGCCGCCACGGTTGTGGTGAAAGTAATTATTTACAATTCTGATGTCACTACTGCTGTAAATACCGCTCTCGATATCGATGCCAAATTGAGGTGCAATACCTTTAGTGTGGTGGATTTCGTTGTTTTCAATAAGTATATCCTTCCCACCTACTACAGAAATACCCTGGCGGCGGTTTCCCACAATCTCATTGTGCTTGATCTGGATATGTTTTACCGAACTGCCCTCGCCCTTTTGTCCTACTAGCAATATACCATCACCATTGGCACGGGTGAGTTTTACATTTTCTACCGTCACATAGGCGCTTTCATTTTGAATGCAGATAAGATGTCCCTCATCATGGGCTGTATAGCCATCTTTGGGACGAGGAGTGTAAGTATGGTTGTCGCGATCGCCAATGATCGTACCCCCGGATATGACAACGCGCTCTTGGGCGGTGACCTCTAAAACGCAATAATTCCACTTATCATTGGGCACCATTTCAATTACCGCTTCCTTATCAAGTAAGAATGCCATATTGCTCTTAAGGGCAATACCGGCCTGATAAATATCATTGCCATAACGGCCTACGAGATAATGGCCTTTGGGGAGGTGTATCCTACCGTAACCTGAATCAACGGCCCAGTCTATAGCCTTTTGAAGGTTGGCCGTAGTCTTATCAGCATTGGTGCCATTACTAGGTATATCCCAGCGATCCAGTTCAATGGTATATGATTTTTTTGGGATCTGTAGATAAGGGAGATCTTCCACTGGCTCCATGGTCTCTGCAATCGCCTGTGGAGCTTCGATGTTCTGTAGATCTACAAAGGTCTCCTCTGCAGATTCACCGGAACAACCAGTTAAAAAAAGGGTAAGCATACTTAATAAAAGAAGGCACAGAGCCGTCTTTGACGAGGATAGTTGCATGACTTGAAGTGTTTGGGGTTCATAATTTGGGGTAAATTATTTTGATTTTTAAATTATCTTATATCACTTTTTTCAGATAAGCTGTAAATATAAAAGCATAAAAAACGATCTAAAAATCGTTCAAATATAACTAAAATACGATAAAGTGCAAATTTTATCTAAAAATTTACAAAATACGCTCTAAGATTTTTCATGCGAAATAATATTGCCCTGCTAATTCGAGCCTCAGAATGTAGGCTTAGCTTAGATAATAGAAAGTGTATAGCTATTTAATTAAATGAGTTATCGCTTTCGCAAAAGCGAATAAATTCTGAAGTAAAGTATTAGAAAAGTATGCTAAATACTCAAATCGTTAATGGACAGGTATATTATGTACGAGAATAAAATTAAAATTGTTCATAGCTAAATTCTTCAAGCTAAGTTGAAGGATACACCAGAATAATCTTTAAGACAGTCGCATGCCCTGCCAAAAATAAATTGCTGTTAATTTATGCTTTCAGATAAAAATTAAGGAGGGTTTTAATTCCCGTTAGTGGGATAATTACCTTTTCTGGGCGGTTATTAAGTTCGTAATTCAGTTCGTAAACTGCTTTTTCAAGCAAAAGCACATTCATAAGAATTTTAAAATCTTGCTTATCACTGGGGATAAATTTAAAATTACCTGCATTCTCCATATAACCATTCAAAAAGATACGGGTGACATAATGAAACCAGATTTCGCCCCAGGTTTCCAGTTCATCACGTTTATCCATTTTCTTTAATTCATGATCTATGATATTGCTGTAGGTAGCATAATGTAGTGAACGTATCATTGCAGCAACATCCCTTAGGGGTGACCTGCGAAGCCGACGCTCGCTGAATGGTCGTGCAGATTCACCCTCAAAATTTGTGATCACAAAATCCTTGCCTGTCCATAAAATCTGGTTCAAATGATAATCACCATGGGTCCTAATCTTAATAGTATCAAACTTATGAATGTAGATTTGTTTGAAAGCTTTTAGGACTTCAGACCGCATACCGAGAATTTCCTTAGCTAAGGACTGGAATTCAGGATCGATTGTACCCATTTTTGCCCTTAAGTTTTCAAAGGTACTTCGAGTAAGACTTTGCAATGATGAAAAGACTGACCTCTGATAGTGTAGGGAAAAAGGTTCTGTGTCAAAATCTTTGATTTCTGGATGTGCCGCCAGTGCATGGTGCATTTCGGCGGTGCGTTGGCCCAGCAGCGAGATACGGTCTGGAAAACTGCCACCCATAAAATGTTGTATTTGCTCGGGCACTTTACTGAAATTAAGGGGATCAGTAAGATTACTTTTTAGTTTAGGTACCACAATTTCCTTTTCTCGCGTCAGCACGTTATCAAAATACCGCTGTAGCGCGTCCTTTACATATTCCCAACCATTCCCGTGATTAGCCACAAAATCCTGAAGCATTCCCAGGGCCACCCTGTTACCGGCTTTGGTATGGTAGATCATAGATCCCATAAAACTGGGAGCATGGTCATAATGGGCCGTTTCGGCGAGATATTGCGTGATCTCAAGATCAGGATTGATCGTGCTGTCTAGTCTTCTGAAAATCTTTAAGAAATAGCGGTTATTGTATATAATTGAAGTATGGTTATGAGCAGTCTCTACAATACGAGAATCGAGCGAATCGCCTTCTACAACTATTTGTTCCTTGCCCTTTACAAATTCTATAGATTCATCACCGCTTTCTACATTTTTTCCTTTCTGAATACTGGTGAATAAAAAATTTCTAAAGATTTCCTCGTGCGATGCATTGATTAACACCCCTTTTTGACCGTCTAATTGTGCAGTTGTCAAAATGGCCCTTTCAGGCAGTTCTTTTATTTTTTCACTTTCTTCGTCAGAAACAAAAGCTAGGGGGAGTTGATAGGATTCGGGTAAACCATCATTATAGGTAACTTCTACAACGCATAGAACAACGGGCAGTCCCACGACGTCAATGTCAATGACATTGGCCAAACTCATTCCCTGTACAACACGGTTGCCGCCGGCAAACCAACTACGCTCAGGCATAAAGTAGGGTAGAATGGCAGATTCTAGAGTTTTTTTGTTTTTACCATGAAAAAGACCTTTCCAGGATTTGGAACTGAGTTCAGGCATGGGACGTTTATCATTTTTCCTTTTTTCTTTTTCCAAAGAAAACCAAAAATAACCATGTGGGGCAAGTGTAAATAAATAGGCCTCCTCATCGATCTGCGGAAACTTATTATGGCTAAAAACCTCTACCGGAGTATAGCCCTCAAAACCTTTAAGTTCGAGCTCAACAGCCTGTGAGAAACGGGAAAGATTACCAAGTACCAGTATATCCTCGTCCTCATAGGATCGCGTATAGGCAATGATTTTGGCATTGGATGGTGAGAGGAATTTGATGTCACCGCGCCCAAAGGCCCTGTACCTTTTGCGCATCCCGATAATACGTTTCATCCACCACAATAAGGAGGAAGCATTCATCTGCTGAGCCTCTACATTGATCGACTCGTACTTGTATTCCGGATCTATTATGGTGGGCAGATATAATTTCTGTGGATTGGCGGTAGAAAAGCCCGCATTGCGATCTGCCGTCCATTGCATCGGGGTACGCACACCGTCGCGGTCACCGAGGTAAAAATTGTCGCCCATGCCAATCTCGTCCCCATAATAGAGCACCGGTGTTCCCGGCAGGGAAAAGAGAAGCATATTCATAAGTTCGATCTTGTTGCGATTATTTTCCAGAAGAGGTGCTAGCCTGTGTCGTATGCCTACATTGATTTTGGCCTGCGGATCCTTGGTGTATACCTTATACATGTAGTCGCGCTCCTCATCGGTCACCATCTCAAGGGTGAGTTCATCGTGATTGCGCAGGAAGATGGCCCACTGGCAGGATTCCGGAATTTCTGGAGTCTGGTCAATGATATCAATAATGGGGTGGCGATCTTCCATCTTTACAGCCATAAACATTCGGGGCATAATTGGGAAGTGGTAATTCATGTGACACTCATCGCCCTCACCAAAATAGGCTGCGGAATCTTCTGGCCACATATTGGCTTCAGCCAGCAACAATTTGCCATCATATTTACTGTCTATGCGTTTGCGCAGTTTTTTGAGAAAGGCATGGGTTTGTGGCAGATTTTCACAATTGGTATCTTCTCTTTCGAAAAGGTATGGCACGGCATCTAGCCTAAAGCCATCAACGCCCATATCGCACCAATAGTCCATAATTTTAAAAACCTCTTCCTGCACGTCCAAATTATCAAAATTAAGGTCCGGCTGGTGGGCAAAAAATCGGTGCCAGAAGTAAGCCTGTGCTACAGGATCCCACGACCAGTTCGATGGTTCGGTATCTGTAAAAATGATGCGGGCATCCTTATATTTCTCTGGGTGATCACTCCATACATAATAATCCCGCTCTGGCGAGCCTGGGGCTGCCCTGCGTGCCCGCTGAAACCAGGGATGCTGGTCTGAGGTATGGTTGATAACAAGTTCTGTGATTACCTTGAGGTCACGCTTATGCGCTTCCTGGATCAATTTTTTGAAGGTCTTTACATTACCATAGGATGGGTTGATGCTATAATAATCTGCTATATCATAACCATCATCCTTTAAAGGAGAAGGGTAGAAGGGGAGCAGCCATATCGCCGTGACTCCCAGATCTTCAAGATAGTCCAATTTATTGAGCAAGCCTTGAAAATCGCCGATCCCATCCCCGTTACTGTCAAAAAAAGCTTTGATATGCAGTTCATAGATAACCGCATCCTTGTACCAATGGATGTTTTCGTTTAAAATAGTGGACTCGCTCATATTTATGTGATGGGTTTATATTTTTAAAACTCTTTGCAATAAAGGTAAAGAAGCCTTTGGTACTGCAAAATTTTTTAAAGAAAAATAAACATTTGGAACGAAATATCTCTATAGCCGACCTTACTTACCATAAATCCAAATGGTAAGGAGCGAAAATCATCCCGCTCTATAAATTTAATTGCCAAATAGAAATACTAAAGCCCTATAATTAAAGCAATTTATAGGGCCTGGCCTTTTAAATTAGATCTCGCCTTCGCCTACAGGCTCTGAAGCAACATAAACTACATAATTTTTACTTTCAGTATTGAAAGTAACATAAATGGGTTTTTCATTGCGCAAAAGATCTACATAATCTGAAAAACGATCGATGGGCTGATATCCCACACCGGTTTTGATACTCTCATTAAATGTATTTGCCGGTAAACTACCATCCTTAAAAATCAGATAGAGCCTGTAACCATCATTACAGTACAGATTGATCCGTCCAGAATTGTCCCCGTTGGGATAAAGAAATGCCGCATAATGCTGACAGTTTTTAATGAATGCCATGATGTTGATATTAGAAGTTATTATTTGACTTTTATTTTATCAAATATCTATAGCGTCAATACATTGTACATCAGGTAAATAACCCCTTTAATTTCTTTTAATCCCTAGTTTTTTATGGGGAAATTGTATTAGATCATTACGGGTTTTCTTCGGGTTATCACCTTTATTTCATAATAGTTCAAGTAGTCAAACCCCTTGTGAATTAGGGTGTTAAACCCCCTGTTTTCCTTATGATTCTAGCTGTATTTTTATGTGGTGCCGGCGTGGTAGATTGTTATCCAGCTCTGTATGTAATTATATGTCCTATGGCAATGTCATCATCTCAGTTACGTGTGCCCAAATACATCGTACACAATAAAAAACTGTATAGATTCCTCCTCATCACCATTGTCGTAATCTCCAGCCTAGGAGCTTTATATTATTTTCATATTAAAAGTAATGAGGTACATTTTAGGGAGAATAAACTCCTGGCTCTTGACTCTTATTATGAGCGTTTTTCAAAGAAACTGAACAACGATATCTTAAGGGAATTGGCTACTGCTACAAGTACCAGGGACTCGCTATCAGCAAAAAGATTTGCCGATATCGTCACAAAATCTAGTGGCGGTTTTCCCTTGAACCAGGATTTTGACGAGTTTGTGATGGATTTTAAAAATGATCACACTGCCATTGCCCCAAAGAGTTCATTATACATTACCAAAAAAATTGATCTCGACACCATTTTCAGCAAAGATGCATTAAACATTGGGGTGGTGATGCCATATGAAGTTTTGGATAAGAAATATCAATTATTTGCCAAAAGATATCAGTTTATAGCGGGGAAGGAAAACCCGCTGGTTAACAAGAATCTCGAGATTCGCTTAGTGGGTCTTGTCTCTGAAGCTGCTTATAGTGATGCCACCCGCAAACTTGATCCCTGGATTATCGCAATGCTTGCGATATTCCTACTACTGTTTATGATAGGGCTCCCGTTTTTTAAGATGATATTCATTGCAGAGGATGAGCAGCTTACCGGCAAAGATGTTATCATGGCTGGTTTTACGGTAATCATCGGGGCACCGGTAATCGTCGCGGCCTTTCTTTCGCTAATAAATTATCTGGATGCCCTTTACATCGAGACACCAGGAAGGTTAGAAGCGATCGCGAAAAATATTGAGACCAATTTTGAAGCGGAGAACCAAGAGCATGTGGAAGCACTTGCTCTTTTTGACCTAAAACCTTATAATATAAGCTATGCTGATAAAAAAGGGCTTGCCTGCCCCAGCAGAACGCCTTTTATGGAACTACGTAAGGCGGATGACCGCTTTCGCGAAAGCTTTAAATTTTTAAGCCTTATCGATAGTGTCGGAGTAGTAGCTTACCATATTAATTTTATTAAAAGGCCCAATTGCGGGGATTCTCCAAAAAGCTTAAGGCAGCGTAATTATTTTCAGGACATAAAAAGCAATAAAAACATCTGGTCATCGCCCGCCGGCCTTAACTATGTTATGCGGCCCGTGGTCTCGATAGAAGATATGACCGAAGAAGCGGTGTATATCTTGCCGGCCACAAATGGTGGCGGTAGTTATAAAGTGGGTAGTTCACAGCTAAAATCTGTGCATGAAGCCATATTGCCGTTTGGCTTTCAATTTGCCATAATTGATGCTGATGGGGAAGTTTGGTTTCATTCTCAGACAGGTAGGGCGACTTTAGAAAATTTTCTTAAAGTAAGCCGTAGCACTAATATTCTCGAAGCTGCGCTGAGCACGCGTATACGCGCAGCAGGTTTTTTAAGTTACCATGATGAAAATAATCTGTTTTGTTCCCTTCCCATTAAGGGTACAAACCTAAGCGTGGTCACATTCTATGACACCAGTTTGTTAAGGCTGCAGATCTCAGAGGTGCTTTCCATAACCAGCATTGCCATCCTTTTGGCGTTCCTGCTCACGGCCTTTGTGATGCTACTGACTATTTTTATAAAACCAAATAAATGGAGGCTTTATAAAGAACATACTTTTTTGTTCGACTTTCTAACCCCTAAAAAAGCATTTAAGGCTAGATATATTATCCTTACGGGGAGTTTTTCATTTTTATTGCTGGTAAGTATGATCATTGCTAACTATGTAGATTTTGATCCATCATCTGCATTTATAGCGAGCCTGTTGTTTATTATCTGGACGTATTTTATGGTATATTATACGGTACATACAGATCACTGTGAGGGAGTAAAAACTTTTTCTCATCGGGATGCATTATTGATCTTGACCGTAGTGTCACTTAACCTACTGCTATGGATAGAGGGTTCGGGCAATTGGCACATTTTTAGATTTGCACTGGTGCCTCAGGTGCTCTGCCTGATCTATTTTTTAATTTCCTTAAATAGTATTATTAGAAAATCCCTTAAAGAATGGATAGGCTTATGGTGCGACAAGTTCAATATCTCATATCAATATTGGTATGCATTTTTCCTGTTCAGTTGGTTGCTTTTGGCCTCTGTGCTACCTACGCTTGTATTTTTTGAAAAGGCCAAAAGAATAAATGAGCAGGTCTGGACCAAGACAGACCAACTATTTATGGCCAAAAACTATGCGGAAAAGGAAGAAAAACTTCGTAAAATCCTACCGCTAATATCCGGTCGGGAAAGTGAATTCGATTCGCTATACACAAATCAAATGGCGGCAGGGCAATATGGGCTGGAAGGATATATGATATACCGCGACAATTGGAGTAGGGGAAGTGGTGACCATAGCGGCTTTAGAGACTTACTGCTACGTACCAGGCCCATTTATGACGAAAAAGTAAGGCCTTATCAAGGGCTTATTTATCAGCGCGCTTGGGATGATAGTTGGCAGACGTTTGAAAGGTATGGTGATGTACGGTTTGAACTCAAGAGCTCGGCAGATGAGGGCAATGCCGTTATATCTGAAAAATCAGCGCTTGCATTGAATGAAAGAGGTGCCGCCCAAAATCTTGATTTGAAGGTTTATTTAACACTGATTACCGTATTGGTTTTTATCGTTATTTTAGGGATTCTTTTGTCCCTCACTCTATTTTATATCAATCGTTTCTTTGGAATAAAATTTAGATATCTCCGGCCAAATGATTATGATAATGGTAAATATAGGGCTGTTCTTAAAAATTTTGTTGATCTGCTGTATGCGTCCGAAGCTAATTCCGGTCTCTTGATTATTGGTCCGCCAGTTACCGGAAAATCACGGTTTACAAAGCGTATTGTGGCTAAGGCTGGGGTTAAGACCTGTGCTGTTGCATCATTTTTGAGAATAGATGATCTCAGTCTGGAAGACGCCGTAGAGACTATATTCAATAAATTAGTGGTAGGGAGTACAGGTAATTGTTATTTAGAAAAGCAATGGGAAGATAATGAGATTTTTATCCTGGAAAATCTGGAGCATGATTCGGGATCTCTACGATCAAACCATATCAAATTAAGATTGATTTCCCACCTGATCGCGCAAAACAAGAGATTGATAATTACTTCAGAAATCTATCCCAGTCAAATATTGGCCGCTTATACCGATAATAAAGATCAGCCGATCAGTGCTGAAGGCAAGAATTACGATGATTTTATCTCCTGGCGTAATATCCTAAGTGCCTTTCCGCAAATACTTTTGGGCATCACCCAAGATATGGGTAAAGTTAACAAACGCCTAGAAGACAAGGCTTTTGATCAGATTGATCCCAAAATTAAAATTTCGCTGGCTGCGGAACTAGGTTACAGTCTTTTTCTGCCTACACTAGCTCGTATCGTTCTTGAAAAATGCCTATATCCTATAGAAAATTACCATACAGCGACCAAAAATTCTAAAATCGGGTATCCTGAGGACCGATGTGACGAAAATGTACGCGATCAGAGCGGCGCTTTAAAAAAAGACCTCCGGTTGGATAGGCAGCGTATGATATTGCATATTCAAAACTTAGCGTACGGGTATTATACAGATATTTGGAATTCACTCCCCACCCGAGAACGCTATATGCTTTACGACCTGGCCCGAGACGGTTTTTTGAATATGAAAAACACCAATTCACTTTTCTCATTGATGAAAAAAGGACTGATCGTCTGGCGCGACCGGCCTAAAATGTTCAATTCCAGTTTTACCAATTATGTCATTTCTTCCGTATCTACAAGTGAAGCACTTAAACTGGAGCTCAAAAATAGGGGGGGAGGCTCCTGGGGTACTATGCGCGTTGTTTTCTATCTGGTTATCCTTGCTATTATTATATTTATCCTTTTGGGGAAACCGGGACTGTTTAAAGATTTTGAGACCATGATTGGCGCTTTGGGCGGTATTGGCGTGGTAGTGCCCATAATCAGTTCCATATTGGCCAAAAGCGGGGAAAAATGACAGGATTTATTATCCGATCAAGTGTATAATAGCGCTACATTTATATGGATTTTGATTGAGTCAATCGCTCACAACAATTGGAGCATTTACTTAGCTTTCGCGAAAGCGGAATGCATTAACCGACCGGATATGCATGCATTTAAAATTTCCGCTATTTTAACGTGTAATGGAATGGGTTTAAACTTATCGATGCTTAACCAAATCGTAAAGAAATTATACTATAAATCTATTGGCTTTACACAAATAATTCAAAATGATCAGTCTAGGTGCACCGCTCCGATGCCCTCCTCCCAAAGCAACTTGTTAAAGGCCGGCATTCGGTCGTTTTTTAAAAGATCACCTTCGGTCTTAAGGTCTTGCCATTGCTTGTCAAGTTCCATTTTTCGCGAAAGCGCTGCTTTGGTTACCCTTGGGATGTCACTCGCAACCTGATTGATCAGAAATAGATATTCTGCTGTAAATTTATTCTCAAAGTTCTCGACATCATCATAGGCCTTAGATTTGCGCTGAACCATCTTTTCATCCCAATTTTTTAGGTCGGTCATGAGCAGCTGGCCAGTTTTGACAAGCTTATCATTCACACTATCCTTTTTTAAAGTTTCAAGTATAGTTTTAACCTGCTCCTGCGCGCCCTTTAGCGTATTGACCTCCTGATGCATCTGGGTCAGAATTTTTTCCATTTCGGTCATTTGGCCGTCATACTCGGCATATTGAGCGGCGCTGATTCCATACACGGGGTTCACCTTAATAACCGCCGTCGTTATGATGGTTTTTCCGTTGGCTTTTAATATTATGGAATATTCCCCCGGGGCTGCTTTATGACCGCTGTAACTGGCCTCAATATATACTTCCGGGACACCAGGAATGGTTGGGTAATGGGTATTCCAGACAAATCGGTTGAGCCCTTCGTTTTTCGAAAGGGTAGGGGTTTTGGGCGGTGCGCCCTCATAATTTTGATAGGTAGCGTCAGCTTTTGAACTAAAAGAGTTGATTATTGTTCCGTTCTGATCCTTCACTGTTAGGGTCACCGGTATACTGTCTGCCAGCTTGGGCAGATTGTAATAGAACACAACACCATTTGCCGGGTTTACCCCATCAAAATCATCACTTCCAGTAAAGTCTGCATCGTTACCATTTAATGGACTGGACCAATTACCATATACCGCGGGATCTGGCTGATAAAGTGCCAGTCCGCTTGTTTTACCGGTATAATCCTCAAGGAGTGTAAGGTCATCTAAAATCCAAAAGGCGCGCCCTGATGTGGCTACGACGAGATCTCCATCATGTACCATGAGGTCTGTTATGGGTGTTATAGGCAGATTCAGTTGAAAGGGTTTCCATGATTTTCCACTATCCCAACTGATGTACATACCGGTTTCGGTACCGGCGTATAACAAATTCTTTTTAACGGGATCTTCGCGCACGACACGTGTAAAAGCCCCGTAAGGAATACCCGCACTGATGTTCTCCCAGCTGTTTCCATAATCGGTCGTTTTATAGATGGCAGGGGTGTAATCGTTAAATTTATACCTGGTTGTGGCAATATATGCCGTGGCAGGATCACTGGGTGATACTTCAATCGCATTGATAAGACATTCCTTTAAACCTTTTGGGGTAATATTTTTCCAGCTTTCCCCGTCATTTTTGGTCAGATAGACATATCCATCGTCGCTCCCGGTATATAGAACTCCTGGTTCATGTGGGGATTCTGCGATGTAGCTCAACGTTCCATAATTTTCAGCACCTACGGCCTCCACACGGTAAGGGCCACCGCCCTTACCTTGTTTATCATCCTGATCGCGGGTAAGATCTGGGGATATTTCTGCCCAGGTCTGGCCCTGATCTGTAGTTTTTAATACGAGTTGAGCCCCGTGATAAATAGTCCCCGGTTTATGTTTTGACATGATAATTGGAGCGTTCCAATTAAAGAGGTATTTCATATCGCGCGCTGCCCGCCCAAGATATTGTATGGGTGCCGCCATGATATTGGTACTGGCTTTTGACTTCATGTCCAGCACTTCAATTGTGCCCAAGTAGCTTCCACCATAGACATAACGCGGATCCTCTGGGTCAAAGGCCAAAAAAGCACTTTCGCCACCAGCCGCATATGTCCAGTCCTGTTCACCAATACCAGACCGACCCAAGGAAAGTTCTGTAATTTTCACCGAAGTGTTATCCTGCTGACCTCCATACACATTATAAGGGAATAGGTTATCTGTATTGATCCGGTAAAATTGCCCCGTGGGCATATTATCCTGCGATGACCATGTTGCCCCACGATCAAAGGAGACCGCAGCGCCACCATCATTGGCAATGACCATATTTTTTGAATTTTTGGGATTGATCCAGAGGTCGTGATAATCGCCATGAGTACCCGAGAGCGTCTCCCAGGTTTTACCACCATCAATAGAGCGTAGTGCAGAGGCACTCATTACATACACAAGGTTCTCATCACTGGGGTCTGTAAACAGCTCGGTATAATACCAGGCGCGCTGGGTCAATCGGTTATCACCGCTCGCCATTTCCCAGGATTTTCCTGCGTTTTTCGATACAAAAAGACCGCCTTTGTCTTGCTGGCTGTCACTTTCAATAAGGGCAAATACCGTATTGGGGTTGGCACGGCTCACACTTATGGCCATTTTGCCCATTTCCTTGGGCAGCCCTTTATGGATGGTATCCCAAGTGGTACCTCCATCAGATGATTTATATAGGCCACTGCCTGGGCCACCGCTTCTCATCTCCCAGGGTGTACGCTGATAATCCCACATTGCCGCATAGAGCACACTAGGATTCTGCATATCCATAGAAAGTTCACTGGCGCCGGTACTTTCATTAACAAAAAGAACTTTATCCCACGTAGTGCCGCCATCTTTTGATCTATAAACGCCACGTTCTGGGGTGGGCGTCTGGTATACACCTTGCGCGGCCACATAAACTACATCGGGATTGGTAGGACTGATAACGATACGTGAAATCTGGGCGGTCTTGTCTAAACCTATCTTTTTCCAGGTTTTACCGGCATCTGTAGATTTATAAACGCCATCGCCATACGACGTCATTACCCCACGTATGGCATGTTCACCCATACCGCAGTAGATCACATTGGGATTTGATTCAGAAACCGCAACAGCACCTACCGATCCTGTTTTAAAAAAACCATCTGAAATATTTTGCCAGCGCTGTCCAGCGTTAGTCGTTTTCCAAAGTCCACCTCCGGTCGTGCCCATATAATAGGTGAGGGGATCGCTTACAACACCGGTAGCAGTAACAGAACGCCCCCCACGGAAAGGACCTATATTCCGATATTTTAAGGGTTGAAAATAAGAATTCAGGTCTTGGGCAGAACCTGAAAAACTAAAGAATGCAACACTAATTAAGAAGTAAAATAAACGCATAAGCTGGATTTTTTTTGAAAAATTTGGCCAACAAATATACGGGAAAAAGGAATTTTTATTTCGTAATAATTGGCGGCCCATCATGAATTTATGGCAAAACAGCATCCATTAAATAGGTGTTTTCCGCTTGAAGCGAAACGTACTAAACCTATTTAGAAATCTGAAGTATAAAAATAGCGCTAAACATTACTCCCCAGATGCTCATTTCAGCAGGAAAATAAATTGATTTAAGTCTTTTACTAGTACATTTGCTTATAATGCTTGACTATAGACTTCATGTTTTTATGGCCGTCGCCATGCGTCTCAGCTTTTCAAAGGCTGCTGAAGAACTGCATATTACGCAGCCGGCGGTCACACGGCACATTAAGCAGCTGGAGGAGCATTTTGACCAGAAACTTTTTGACCGCAAGGGAAACAGTATCAGTTTAACCGCTTCAGGGGCCGTATTATTAACCCATACAAAAGCACTTTTGCGCCTTCATAAAAACCTGGAGTTTGATATGAATGCGCTCATTGATAAGACTGCCGGACAGCTTAAAATTGCTGCAAGCACAACCATTGCGCAGTATGTTCTGCCAGAAATGCTGGCCAAATTCCATCAAAAATATCCTGCTGTCAAGGTCACGTTAATCAGTGCCAATACAGAAATTGTAGAGCATGCGGTGATCGATCAGGATGTAGAAATTGGCTTTATAGAAGGATATTCCAAAAATAGGGAATTGAGCTATCAAAATTTCTTACGGGATGAGATCGTATTGGTGGTGGCGCGAGGTCATGCTCTTTATAACAGCCCTGCAATAAACACAACAGCTCTTCTTAAGCTTCCGCTGGTGCTCCGTGAAAAAGGGTCGGGTAGTTTAGAATTTGTACAAAATGCCTTGTCTAAAGTCCCGATTGTAGAATCCCAATTGCAAATCGAAATGCGCCTGGGAAGTTCTGAAGGGATCAAATCTTACTTAAAAGACAATTCCAGTGCTGCGTTTTTAAGCGTCAATACGATCTTGAATGAACTGAATGCCGGAGCCCTGGGTGTCGTTGATATTCAGGATTTTAGTATTGAGCGCTCCTTTAGTTTTATTCTTAAGCAAGGCCACCGCTCACCACTTTCCAGTTTATTTATAGACTTTCTGGCCAATCATTATAACATCATGTTATAGTATATAGTTTTTTATCATTTGACCTGGCCCCAAAGTGCCGGTACTTTTACATCAGTATAAACAACAAACTGATGCATATACAAACTTTTAATCTTTTACGAAAATCTGTAGCGGTAGATAAGATCCTATATATAGGCATTGCGCTATTTTGTCTTACTCCGTGCCTTTCTCCGCCCATAGCGTTGGCAGTGGGCATCATTTTGGCACAGGTTTTAAAAAATCCATTTAGTGAACTGAGTCATACGGCAGTGCAATGGCTTTTAAAGATTGCAGTTGTAGGATTGGGCTTTGATATGAGTGTGGGAAGCGCACTCGAGGCTGGAAAGCAAGGTTTTTTATTTACGGTAGCTTCTATCAGCCTGACCTTATGCCTGGGATTACTCTTGGGCAAAATATTCGGGATTGATAAAAAAATAACGCAGCTTATTGCTTCAGGTACGGCTATTTGCGGTGGAAGTGCGATTGCGGCCATTTCGCCAATTATAAGAGCCAATACCAAACAAATATCTATATCGATAGGGATTGTATTTTTACTTAATTCCGTTGCTTTGTTTGTATTCCCACCCATTGGGCATTATCTCTCCATGAGCCAGCACCAATTTGGTTTATGGTGCGCTATCGCAATACATGATACAAGTTCTGTAGTAGGTGCAGCAGATGTTTATGGCAATCAAGCGCTTATTGTTGCCACGACGGTTAAACTTGCAAGAGCCCTTTGGATCCTACCATTATCCTTACTTTTTGTGGTTTTTTCGCATGGCAGTGGCAAAAAGATCAAAATCCCTTATTTCATAGGCCTTTTTATATTGGCCACTGCTTTAAATACCTATTGGCCCGCAGTACATGTGGTGTCTCCTTATATAACAGAGGGATCAAAGCTAGCACTCACATTGGTACTTTTTCTCATAGGCACAAGTCTCAACTTTAAATCTTTTAGAAGAATAGGGCTAAGACCTTTAATTCTTGCGATGACTATATGGTTATTTATTTCAATAGTTTCGTTATTTGTCATTCTACAAACTACAGTTTAAAGAAAAGTTTGAATAAAACCATTAAAAAAGCCACCCATGCGGATGACTTTTAATAGTTAAAAGAAATCTTTAATCAGATTTACTTTTTTGCTTCAGTCTTTAATTTTTTGTAGCTATCGGTAACTGAGTCCTCAACGTCATTATAATTTTCTTTGATCTTGGTACCGGTTTGATTGATTGCATCCTTAACCGAGTCCTCAACATCATTATAAGTTTCTTTGATCCTGGTACCGGTTTGATTGATGGCATCCTTGATTTTTGCTTTTTCTTCAGGGGATGCAGTTCTATATTTCCACCAGGCAAATGCGCTACCAGCAGCAAGGCTAACAAGTGCAATAAGTCCAGTTTTCTTGTTTGAATTCTTCATTGTAGTTTAGTTTTAGTTAGTGCCAAATTACATTAGATAAATTTGATTGTCAGCTTATTTATAAAAAGATTAATAGAAATATCTACAAATCAAAAATTAATTATAAATAAACTATAACTTATATTATGTAAAATAGGATTTTAAGAAGTTCTTCGTCTTTAATTACTATCACCCTTTTCTTTGTTTTCATCATTCTCTTTGAAATTCCCTTGATATGAAATACTGTTCCTGTAAGAACTATTCACCGAAACGTTTGCCGATCCGTTTTTAAATAAGGTCGCCGTCACCTGAAAATTTTCAGTCTTGTTATTCATTTCAAACTTGATCTTGATATCTTTATTCTCCATTTGAGGAATCACCTCATAACTTTTAGGAATGCCATTAAACGAAATACCACCGTCGCCGCCATAATCAGCCAGTACCTGAACTGTACCAAAATAAGGTAAAAATGCCTGGACCGAATCGCCTTTAAATTTGATGAAATTAGGATTGCCAATCAGGTTGACCCGATTTCCGCCCAAAGGAAATGCCCAGTCTGAGGTTATCGTCAGATTTTTGGCATTAATCATATTCTGTAGGCTTTCAAAGCTCATGGACTTTCCAGAACTTTTTGAGGATAAATGCGTAGTATTTCTTGATCCTGAGCAACTTTCTATAAGACTTAACATAGCTATTACGATAAGTAAAAATGCCCATGATTTAAGATGCTCGTATTTTTTCATAATATCTTTTAATAAAAGATGTCATCAAAAGGTAAGCCACTTCTCTAGCGCACCTCTTTTCTGAAAGTGTATCGTCCGGCAGTTTATTTACTAGTGGTATCTTCGCCCCGTTGTGGGGTATTTTCCGTACGTTCTTTAAAAGAATCCATAGCTTCCGCGATGCGTTCTTTTTGACTTTCGTCCAGTTCCTTTTTCTGTTTTTTATCCTGTATTTTTAAAACTCCATTCTTCTTTATTTTAAACTCCTCGTCCTTGATGGGGTTATTAAAATTTGATGACCTTCTATAGGGATCCTGAAAGTCTGCGTGTTTCTTTTTGTTTTTTGAATTATCGTTGGTTTCCATAATATTGTTTTTTCTAAAGTTAAACCTTTGGAAGTTATACCTGGAAAAACCACTTAGATTTAGCACAACATTAATAATTCCTGACAGTTCAAACAGGACCTTGCCTTTTCCGAAGAACTTCATTCTTTCCTTCTCGTGAAAATACAGCGATTACCTGTGAAAATCAGCGTTTAAGAAGCACTTTTCCTTTGATTTCTTTATCGTCTGCTTCGATGAGATACCAGTAGGTAGAAGACGGTAAAGATTCCCCACGATATATGCCGTTCCACTGATATGGCGGTGCCTGTACCTGTTTTAACAATTTTCCAAAACGATCAAAAATTGCGATATGAACTTTTTTATAGACTCTTAGGCCGCGTATTTCCCACAGGTCATTATAACCATCCCCGTTGGGTGTAAAATAATCTGGAACAACCAAAAATTGAAAGGCTTTTTTTACGGTTGTACACCCTTTTTCATCCATCACAAAAACAGTACCTATGGGATCTTGTGGAAGTTCAAATGTATTGTCCTCCTGAAAGTTGATCCCATCCAGGGAATATCTTAAAGCGCTGTTGCCGGTGGCCATTACCTCTATAAAATTTCCTTGGCGCACCACATCCTGAATTACGGGCGCCTCCACATCAACGACGGTGATTATTCGTGTGGATTGGCAGCCTAATGGCGAAAATAAGGTGACGTTATATGCACCCGCATTGCTCACAATGATCTCCGGTGTCGTCTCACCACTATCCCAGCGGTACGAATCTGCCTCGGCGCCAGCTTCGAGTGTGATTGTCTCGCTTGCACATTTAAAAACGGTCTCATCGCTTACTTGAGGACTACTATCTTCCCGCACATTGAAGGCTGCGCGGCCTTCGCTTGTACAGCCGGCATCCGGTAGTCGGGCCTCAGCAAAGTATTGCCCACCGTGGTCAACTACCAGTGTGCCGGTCGCTTCTGCCAGAAGAGTTCCACCAGAAGGACTATCATACCAATCTATCACCGCACCATTTAATGGTTCTGCTTTCAGATTCACCGGGTTGCCATCACAAAGCACAAACTCTGTATCACTCGCAACCGGTATAGGCGGATCGTCTGCAAACGCAAATTTAAATATAGAGGTATAGTTGTTGCAAAGGCTGTTAGTCAGATTGACCTGATCTTCGGCGATACGGGCGCGATAGTAGGTGGTTTTGTTAAGCAAGGGCGTTGTATAACTGGGATTGACCGCTCCACTAATATCGGTAAAGTTTATACCGTCTGGGCTTACCTCCCATTGATAAACGGGACTGGCATACACAGAATTTTTTACCTCAGTTTGTAAGGTTGCGTTGGCAGCCCCCGCGCTGGCACATACGGTTGTAGATCGTTGCCCGCCGGTAGTCATTATATCGGTAGCATCGCCACAGGTTTTAAATTGAATGTCGTCTATAGCAAGATCGTTGCCACATCCCCCAGCCCCATTGTTGATCATTTTAAGGATGATGCTGCCCTGCCCGGCTTCTGAAGTAAAAGTAAGACCCGCGTGCTGCCACTGTGGAGTTGATGTCTCATGGATATCGCCGGTATCACCGCCGGCCAGACGATAGGTATCGGTAGCATCCCAAATTTCAAAACGTACATTAATGGGTATTGCGTCCGGGCAGACGTTAGATTTGGGGTCGTATATATTAAGCAGCCAGGCGCTAAATTCATAAGTGGTGTTCTCACAAAGACCTTCAATGGGCGTTTGGTAAAAAATACCGGGAGTAAAGTCTGCATTGACGACGAGGGCCTTTCCGTTTTCATTTCCCGTATGGTCACCTGTATTGTGCGCTGCGGGAAGCACCTGCATATTATTGGTCACGGTATATGCACCATCCTGAGGATTTGAGTCCTTATAAACATAGTTGGTCACCCCTGCCGGTAAAGGCGGTCCGTTGGTAGTACCCTGGCCAAAATCCTCTTTGTAGATGGGTGGTCCCCCCACGCCATTGCAGAACGACAATTGGCCAAAAACCTTTACTGTTCCTATAAGGGTTAGTAGAAAAATGAACGCTGCGCGAATCAATATTTTAAGCATCGTTGTTCTTGATGATGTAAATGTGTCAAAAATTGAATTTGGGATAGTGAATTTCACAATGTGCTGCAAATATCCCTATTTTAGGCCTATTTGCACCCATAAAGATCACATTTATACCGCCTGCTTAGAAATATTGCCAATCTAATGCAATTCACGTTGTAGCATTTGATGATACGTGGGTTGGCTTTCACGAAAAAAATACGGCAAGCAGTAGAATAATAAAGCAAAACAAAGCTGTGATCAAGCCCCATAATTATCACTGCCGCCCACATTAAAAACAAAAGCGCGATACTTTAGCAAAGCGACAAATATGACCCCGCCCATGGCATTTCCCACCAGGGCAAGACTTTCAAAAATGATGTAATCAAGTACTGAAATAGAGCTTGTAGTGATCAGTCCTCCAAAAACCTCTACGTTACCAATGATGCTGTGGTGCAGCCCCGTAAAGCCTATAACCGAAGTCACAATAAAAATGAGAACTACCCGGCTAATGGATTCTTGCGCAGAGGTCAGTAACCAGGACAACAGCCCCATTAGCCATCCGGCCAATATGGCACTGACCAAAAGTACCATGGGAGGGACCGATGCCACGTGATCGGCAATTTTAGTAATAGCTGTTTGGTCAAACAAATGCAACTTTGGGCCTATCCAGGTCAGCACGAAGGCCATGAAACAACCGCCCAATAAATTCCCAAAAACCACCAGACCCCATAATTTTAATAGAGCCGGTACCGTACGTTTTTTGTTGAGCACGGGCAGGCTTAATAGAGAGGTCTGCTCTGTAAAAAAAAGCGATTGTGCCATTATCACGAGTATAAACCCGATGGGATAGACTGCCCCCATAAGTTTAAAAATAGTGGTCTCTCCCACTCTTCCTTCAAAAAAACCATAGACCGTACATACCAAAAAATAACTAAAGCTGATCTCTAGCCCTGCCGCCAGGGATCCCATCCATATCGCGCTTGATTTGAGATCATATGTTTTTTCAGCCTCGGTGATCTGCTCCCTGAGGATTTCCCCATACGATTTTGCTCGTGAGGTGCCCTCACTACTGTCTGTTTGCTCAAGTTCAGAATCTATCTGCTCTTGTTTTTTATCATTTTCGCTCATAGGCTTACTATATTGTGTACTTCATAAACCTTATATAGCTTTTTGCCCTTTCTGAGCAAGATGATACAAGAAGTATAATTATTCTTCAATGGGACGTAAATTATATACTACAAACTAAAATTCTCTTATCGCATTCCACCACTGAATAAAGTAGTCCAAGATGGAGTCCAAAATACTATTTTTTGAAAAAATTAAGATTAAATATGCTTATCTATGGCAAAAAGGCCTATGCTAAACAGTTGCCATTTCTTATCGCTTTCGCGAAAGCGAACCAGATACCAATAACGTAGGGTTCGTAAAACGATTTTTTTTATAATCATCAAAAATCAGGCGGTAAGTTTTTCTTTAAAATCATTGATAATCCCACCAATAAGCAATACCCTTATCTGGCGCTCACTTAAAGAATGTCTGGTGCGTATGGTGATATCCCCGGTTTTTTTCTTAATAAGTACTTCTACGTCTTCCAGGTTTTCAACGTTTTTGCGCAGGTTTTTAAACATGACCATATCGCCCTGTTCTATTTTATCAATATCCTCTTTATTGATGAATTCAAGCGGCAGAATACCAAAATTCACCAAATTCTGCCAGGCAATGCGCGCATAACTCTTAGCAATTACGGCAACCTCCCCTAAAAACTTAGGTGCGAGAGCAGCATGCTCCCGGCTGCTGCCCTGTGCATAGTTTTCACCCGCAACCACAATGTGACCTCCAAATTTTTCCTTAGCATCCATGGCGCGGTCGTAAAAGGTCTCATCGATCACCGTAAAGCTGTATTTGCTGATTTCAGGTAAATTACTGCGGAAGGGAAGCACCTCTGCCCCTGCCTTCAAAATTTCATCTGTAGAGATATTGTCGCCCATTTTTAACAGGACCGGCACTTCATATGCATTTTGTAATGCATCGATATGCGGTAGGGATTTGATGTTTGGTCCCTTTTTTAGTTCAATTTTTTTATTGTCATCGATGGGAGCCACCAGCATATCCATATTTATGATGTGCATTTCAGGTGCTTTGTATTTTGGATAGGTTATGCCATATAATTCTTCAAGGTCGCGTGGATCTGTGATTTTTCCCGTTAAGGCAGAAGCTGCTGCCGTCTCTGGACTGCAGAGGTAAACCTTGTCGTCTTTGGTGCCGGAACGGTCAGGGAAATTACGTGGCATGGTACGCAGGCTTATGGTATCACTGGCCGGTGCCTGGCCCATTCCAATACACCCCATGCAACCGCTCTGGTGAAAGCGTGCCCCGGCGGTAATGAGGTTGGCAAAAGTTTTGTTTTTGATCATATTTTGAATGATCTGCCGGCTGGTGGGATTGATATCAAAAGAAACATCGGGATTAACGGAATGCCCTTTGACGATGGCCCCGGCGATCCAAAAATCGCGCAGTCCGGGATTTGCCGAAGAGCCTATCACCACCTGGCTGATGACACTGCCCGCAACCTCGCTCACCGGTACCACATTACCCGGGCTGGTGGGCTTGGCGATGAGGGGTACAAGTTCGTCAAGCACTATTTCATCATGCACGTCATAGGTACAATCCTTATCTGCAAGCAGCTCCGTCCAGTCCTCTGCTCTCTCTTGTGATTTTAAAAAACGTTTGGTCTCGGCATCACTGGGAAAAACGGTTGTGGTTGCGCCAAGTTCCGCACCCATATTGGCGATTACGTGGCGGTCCATCGCGCTGAGGTGCTTGAGGCCATCCCCATAATATTCAATGATCTTGCCGACGCCTCCTTTTACATCATAACGGCGCAACATCTCAAGGATAATATCTTTGGCACTCACCCAATCAGGCAGATTTCCCGTGAGTTTAATACCCATAACCTGCGGCATTTTTACAAAGTAAGGTTGCCCTGCGATTGCCGCCGCTACATCGAGCCCTCCGGTACCTATGGCCAACATACCTAGCGAACCAGCAGCGCAACTGTGGCTGTCACTTCCCACAAGGGTTTTACCCGGCTTACCAAAACGCTCCATGTGTAAAGGGTGGCTCACGCCGTTGCCAGGCCGGCTGAACCAGAGCCCGAAGCGCTGTGCCGCGCTGTGCAAAAAAGCATGGTCGTCAGCATTTTTAAAATCGGTCTGTAACAGGTTGTGATCTACATATTGTACGGCCACCTCAGTCTTTGCACGATCCAGTTTCATCGCTTCAAGTTCCAATTGCACCAGTGTACCGGTAGCATCTTGTAAAAGGGCCTGGTCTATCTTAAGCCCGATCTCGCTTCCCGGCTCCATTTTCCCTTTGATCAGGTGAGTTTTTATAAGTTTTTGAGTAACATTAAGTGCATTCATGTTGTAAAGGTTTTATGATCCCTACTGGGAAAAACCACTCTTTTTTACAGGTTTTGAACGGTTTTTTGACCAATAAGTTGATTATTGATTGGTGTTTGTTTTTATGGATATTTAATTGCAAGTACGGCAACATGATTGTTCTCGCCGTAAGGCAAAAAAGGTGTAATAACTGGGCATTTGCTGCTGCCAAAAATTAATGATTTAAAAAGTACTTACAATACGTATGGCGCACAATTATTTAACAGCAATTTAGAAAGTGCGCAACAAGCCCATTCGCCCGTTTGCCTATTTTTACAAACTAACAGATCGATATATGCTTACCTGGGTCCTATTTATCGTTTTTATCATCATTTGCCTTGCACTGGATCTTGGCGTCTTTAACCGTGAGGATCACGTGATCAAAAGCAAGGAGGCCGGTATCTGGACGGCCATTTGGTTTGCGGTTGCCATGGCCTTTAGTGGGGTGATTTACTGGCTTTTTAGCGCTGGTCTTGTAGAAAATCCCTCCCAGATTTCAGCCAGTAGAGCGGTACTTAAGTATATTACGGGCTACCTGATCGAACTTTCCCTGAGTATTGACAATGTTTTTGTGATCGCGGTTATTTTTTCGGCATTTGCCATCCCACCTAAATACCAGCATCGCGTACTTTTCTGGGGCATATTGGGGGCGATCATCTTTAGGGCGCTTATGATCATTTTTGGCGTTGCCCTGATCAATCGGTTTGACTGGATCATTTATGTATTTGGCGCCTTCTTACTTTATACTGCTTATAAAATGTTACGGTCTGACGACGATGATTTTAAGCCAAAAGATTCCGTATTATTTAAATATGTACAAAAGATTTTTCCCGTGACAAATAGCATGCAGGGCCATGATTTTTTTATTGTTGAAAATGCCAAACGTGCGGCCACCCCCCTATTTATGGCGCTGATAATCATTGAGCTTACTGATGTACTCTTTGCCCTTGACAGTATACCCGCCATACTCGCCATCACGGCAGATCCTTTTATCGTTTTTACCTCCAATATTCTTGCTATTTTGGGACTGCGATCTATGTTTTTTCTTATCTCACGCATGCTTTCCAAGTTTCGCTTTATTAATTATAGCCTGGTGGTTATCCTGGCTTTTGTGGGTTTAAAAATGATCTTTAGTGAGCTGGTTGAAGTTCCGGAATGGCTTTCCCTTGCAGTAATCGTCGTGGCACTGACCAGCGGTATAATCGCCTCACGGCTTATTCCCGGAGGTGAAAAAGAAGAACAACAGACTGGAGAATGACTTTTATGGATCGGGAGACTTGTTTGCTGCTCAACGACGCAGATGCAGACCCATAGCTTTCTAAATAATACAGAGCAATCTAGTATATGTCAGTGATAAGGTGTTATTTCGCTGCAAAGTGTGTTGTTTAAGCCATCACAAGTATTTCTTGGGTTACTGATGACGCTTCAGCATAGCAGGCCTTAATAAGATTTCTTCACAAAGAAAGCCTAAAACCAATGGTCTTTAAAAGGCATTTACTAATTTTATTTTCAACTAAAAATTAGACTTATGAACTATAATTTTGAATATCATGATGTCTCAAAAAGCGAGGCGCTTGAGAATTTTACCACCGAACATCTGGACAAACTTGTAAATAAGTATGACTTTCTTGTGCGTGCAGATATTTTTTTCAAAACCGAAAACACAAGTAGTGACCAGACTGGCATGAAATGCGGCATTCGACTGAGTGCACCTGGCCCGCGTCTATTTGCAGAAAGCAGCAACAAAACATTCCACGAGGCGGTAAAAGAGGTCATAAGAGAACTTAATGTTCAGCTTAAAAAAAGGAAAGATAAAATGAAGACACACTAATTGTTATGACGATGAAAAGTATAGCCAGAGATGATGACCAGCTCACCCTCATTTACAGCAGTGCCACCCGTGTTGGCGAGCGCACCCGGGCACATGTTGCTGCCGTTGAGGATACAAAACTGCAGACTATAGATATTGCAGAGACTAAACTCACCGGTACCCAATGGGCAGAAATTGCCCAGGGACTTGGTGTTGAGCTTAAAGACCTTATAAGTTATGACGAGGTGGATGAAGACGAAGAAGAGGAATCAGAAGGTGATTTTGATGAGAATGATATTATTAATATCCTCAGCAATAACCCTAAACTTTTTGTACATCCGGTCGCGATTTTAGGTGATAAAATGAAAAAAATCACTAACCCAACCCAAATACAAGAATTTATAGAAGTGGATTCCGCTGGGCTGAAAAAAGGCATGATGTACGAAGAGCCCGTAATCAGCAGGCAAACTAAGGGTGAAAAGTTTATTGATAAACCTGAAGGAGAAGAAAATCCTTAAGCGCAGGAATGAATTTAATAGTATATAATGAGCTAAGGGCCAGCAATACTGTTGGCTCTTTTTCTTGGGTTTATATTCCGTTCCCTAAAGATAAAATCCTAAAAACCTACTGAAAGTGCGCTTTCGCGAAAAGGTTCACACCAGGCATAAAAACGAATTTACAGGAGGCCAAAAGACGTTATGGAATACTGTTTTAGTTCGTAATTTTGCGGTATGCAAATAAACGATACCATTACCGCGCTCGCCACCGCCCCGGGAGCTGGCGCAATCGCCGTCATACGCGTTTCAGGCAAAGATGCGCTGCCGATCGTTTCCGGGATCTTTAAGATGAAAAATGACCAGCTACTCGCTGATCAGCTGTCGCACACCTTGCATCTGGGGAATATTATGGATGGGAACCGCGTCATAGATGAATCGCTCGTTTCCCTCTTTCGCGGAAGCAAAAGTTATACAGGAGAACCTACGGTAGAGATATCTTGTCACGGATCGGCCTACATCCAGCAGGAAATTATACAACTGCTTTTAAGAAAAGGCTGCCGTGCGGCGAAAGCAGGCGAGTTTACCCTGCGGGCCTTTATCAATGGCAAGATGGATCTAAGCCAGGCCGAGGCCGTTGCCGACCTGATCGCCAGTGATAATGAAGCCAGCCACCAGATCGCAATGCAGCAGATGCGTGGCGGTTTTAGCAGTGAAATTGCCAAATTAAGGCAGGAATTACTCGATTTTGCCTCACTTATCGAGCTTGAGCTCGACTTCGCCGAAGAGGATGTAGAATTTGCTAACCGCGAACAGTTTCAACAGTTAATCATTAAAATTAGCCGGGTGCTCAAACGCCTGATCGATTCATTTGCCACAGGCAATGTGATCAAAAATGGAATCCCGGTAGCCATTGTGGGTGAACCCAATGTGGGAAAATCTACCCTCCTCAATGCCCTTTTAAATGAGGAAAGAGCCATCGTGAGCGACATCGCCGGTACCACACGCGACAGTATCGAGGATGAGATCAGCATCGGGGGTATAGGCTTTCGTTTTATTGACACTGCTGGCATACGCGAGACCGAAGATGTTGTAGAAGGTTTGGGAATCAAGCGTACCTTTGAAAAAATCGAAAACAGCCAGGTGACCATTTACCTATGTCCCCTGCCCCCCGACGGGAAAATTGCACCGTCTGTGATAGCTGAAATTGATAAGATTAAAGCGAATTTTCCTTCAAAACCTGTCTTGCTGGTTGTAAATAAAATGGATTTATTTACTGCCAGACAACACCAGGAAATCGACCTTCGTTTAGGCGCGATTGCAGGTACGCAGCATTTACTTATCTCTGCGAAGACGGGTGAAGGTATTGACCAACTTAAAACCAAACTCCTCGAATTTGTAAATACCGGAGCCCTGCACAGCAATGCAACGATCGTAACCAATTCGCGGCACTATGACGCGCTGCTCAAAGCGCTTGAAGAGATCAAAAAAGTGCAATGGGGCATTGATAATAACCTCACCAGCGATCTTATGGCCATCGATATTCGTGAGGCTTTATACCATTTTGGAGAGATTACCGGGCAGGTGACAAATGATGAATTATTGGGGAATATCTTTGCTAATTTTTGTATTGGCAAATAAATTACATTTACTCTTGTTTGCTTTTGCTTCTTTTACTTTACTGTCAATACATTAGAGTGTTTTTAGTTTTCTATTGATTTACTTTGTAGCTATATTTGTTACCTCATATGTACCGCATTTTATCTTTACGCTGTACAAACGTACTACATAATGAAAATCACACTTAAAGAACGAAAGCTTTCAAGCGGTAAAACAAGTTTGTCAATTGAATATTATAAAGGTTCTGAAACTACGCCGGAAGGAAAGAGAAGACACATAAGGGATAATGAGAATCTCAAAATGTTCCTTCACACAGACCCAAAAAATGCGGGCGAAAAGAAAAAGAATAAAGAAACGCTTGCCCTAGCTGAAAAGATTCTGGCCATTAAGCAAGCAGAATACTATCAAGGACGTTTCGATATTAAGAATACAGCAAAATCAAAAAGACGCTTCTTAGACTTTTTTATAGAGAAAGTTGAGGAGAAAAGTGATAGTCCTAAAAATTATGGCAATTGGACTGCTACTCTAGTACATTTAAAGCGTCACATTTCTGCAAATACAACTTTCGACGAAGTTGATGATAAATTCGTAAAAAGAGTACGTCGTTATTTTGATAAAGAAGCACATACTAAGAGCGACCTTCCTCTATCATTAAATTCAAAATATTCCTATTTTAATAAGTTTAAAGCAGCTTTAAGAGCTGCCTTTAATGAAGGGTATTTGTCTATAAACTTGGCAAGTAAAGTCAAATCTTTTGAGCAAGCAGAAAGTCAGAGAGAGTACCTTACTTTTCAAGAGGTGCAGAAACTGGCTAAAACACCCTGCAAATATGAAATTTTAAAATCTGCTTTTCTCTTCTCTTGTCTAACAGGTTTAAGATGGTCTGACATTAATAAAATGCAATGGTCTGAAGTTAGAGACGAAGGTGATACAAGTCGTATCAACTTTAGACAAGAAAAAACTGACGGCGTAGAGTATCTCTATATTTCTAAACAGGCACGTGACTTTTTAGGTGATCGTAAAGAATCTACTGATAGGGTATTTGTTGGATTAAAATACTCAGCAGTATATAATAACGAGATAGTTCGCTGGTGCAATCGAGCCGGTATTTCTAAGCACATTACCTTCCACAGTGCCAGGCATACCAATGCTGTACTCTTACTAGAGAATGGTGCTGATATATATACCGTATCGAAGCGTTTAGGACACCGAGAAATACGAACTACAGCTATTTATGCCAAGATTGTTGATCAAAAAATGAAAGAAGCTTCTAACTTAATTCCTGAAATAAAATGGTAATGATTTTAAAAATTACATCTATAATTTTACTTGGCATACAGATAATTACATTTTGTGCTCATAATAAGTACTCATTTGAAAAATGGATTACTTGTAGTAACACAATAAAAAAAGGATGGATAAACAAGAGAGATAATTATCTACTTTTTCAATTTTTATGCTTTCTTACTATTAGTATTTTATTAATTCAAGGATTTGAAAATAGTAATACTCCGTGGGCTTATGCCCTTTCTATATTAATTTTTGCACTGACCGCAACTCAAATAATTTTTTATGATACCAAATTTAAAATTTTTGAACCATTCAGAGTAACAAGATCTGATTCGAAAATTCTTTTAAGTGAAAAATTTGTTTTGAAGACTATTGCTGAAGATGAATTGATGGATTTAATTCAAAATGATTATACTAATTGCTTTCGTTCTGAATTAAAATACTTTAAGCAAATTTTTATTGAAGAAAAAACAAGCGCAACTAAATTAGTTTGCACCCATAAAGTACATAGAAGCAAAAAAATAGGATACCTGAAAATATTTAATTTAATGCACGATTTATCCGAGAATGGTATTCTTGACCTAATGGAAGGTGAGCGAAAGAAACTTTTGTCATTTATAATTCAAAATTTTCAAAGAGGAGACGAAAACATAATTAAAAAAAATTTAAACCCAGCTTACACTACTTGGTTAAATAATAACAGATAAGACAATAATCTGATCTTTAGATAATTGCTTCTTGCCTTATTTTTTTTAGATAAGACATTCCTAACCTTTGTTTTCGTAAACAATAAAAACGAAACAAATGGAAAATCACTCGATCTTAGAAAAACTCAACCGAATAGAAAGACTTATAGTAAATTCTACGAAGGAAATACTCAATGTTGAAGACTTAATTAACTACACAGGATATAAACGCTCCTATATTTATAAGTTAGTTCACAATAACATACTCCCATTTTCAAAACCTAATGGGAAGACATTGTTTTTTGAAAAATCAGAAATTGACGCCTGGTTGCTTCAGAATAAAAGCCAGTCTATTTCTCAAATAGAAGAGCAGGCTAATGATTATGTAAATAATTCTAGAAAAAAATAAAAGCATCGTGTTAGCGCACGATGCTTTTTTGAGATTTTACCAGTTAACTTCTAATTCAACCGTGTATAAAAATACGGTTTTTTAATCCAATAATTATGTCTGAAGTACCTTATAAAAGGGTTGGAACCTATTACTATAAAACCATAGAAAAACCTCTCATATCTGGGGATAATGTGAAAATTATGGTAAGGTGGAATCGTGAGACAATTGTGTCCGACCACGGTAAAACATATTTAAATGAAATTTTAAAACTTGATGGTTTTTGCTGTATCCCCAATCATTTCGATTATCAGAAGATTGTAAATGGCTTTTACAACACCTATCACGAATTACAAAAGAAACCAGTCGAAAATGAATACACACTTCAGGAACTAGAAAAATTAATTCCTAACTCTTTAAAATTTATTAAACACATTTTTGGTTCTCAAAGCCCCTACGGCTTAGATTACATAAAACTCTTATATGAAAAGCCTACTCAAAAACTTCCTATTCTGTGTCTTGTAAGCCAAGAAAGGAGTACTGGAAAGAGCTCATTTATAAAGTGGATGAAGTCGATTTTTGAATTAAATATGACTTACATAAAAGGAGATTCATTTGGTTCGCAATTTAATGCAGACTGGGCTAGTATGCTTGTAGTAGCTATTGATGAAGTGTTTTTTGATAAAAAGGAAATTACTGAACGTTTAAAATACCTATCTACTACGGACAAAGATAAAGTCGAAGCTAAAGGTAAGGACAGACAGGAGATCGACTTCTTTGCGAAATTTATCTTGTGCTCAAATAATGAAGACAATTTTATACAAGTTGATGACGAAGAGATAAGATATTGGGTTAGAAAAATTAAGCCAATAGTGATTGAGGATGTTTTTTTTAACGATAAGCTAAATAAAGAAATCCCCTATTTCTTGAGATACCTGTGTGATAGAAAATATGCTTCTAAACATTCAACGAGAATGTGGTTTAAGAAAGATGAAATAATGACTACAGCATTACTTAAACTCTTAAACCGTAATAACGCCTCGTCAAGAATTTTAGAGCAAATACACGAGTGCTTTGAAAAAATGGAAGAGGATGAATTGCGACTAGCACCAAAAGACATTTTCACACTTTTGAAAAAGCATAATCACAGAAGTCAAATTTCTTTAAACGATATAAGAAATGTTTTGAAGAAATGGAATTTTGAACCCGAAGATAACTCAAAATCTTATTCTGGTATTGAATTACTTTCTCACGGAGAATATGTAAAAATTGATAGAAGAGGTCGATTTTACACTATAGATAAGATTTCATTTTATAAAATATTTGATACTTTGATGCAGAGAGAGTATAACTAACTAAATATCAGAAAAATAAACCTGCATCAAAGTATGCATCAAACTAAAAAAGGGCAAAGTTTGATGCAAGAGTGATGCAGAGAAAGAAAAAGTTTGATGCAATGATGCAAATTTGATGCAGTTTAAAATAATGAATAACAGACACTTATACCGTTTTCACATCATTGCATCAAATTAATTGAAATTTTAATCCGACAGAAAATGAATTGTAAAACAGCCAATAATTTAGATATTATCCAAATACTAGCCAATTACAAAGTATATCCAAGAATCCAAAAAAAAGCAGAAGCTCGATGTTTCAGTCCTTTTAGGAATGAAACTGAACCATCCTTCAACGTAAACGTAAATAAAAATGTTTGGTACGATTTCGGAGAAGCTATGGGCGGCACCGTGGTCGATTTAATTATGAAACTTAATAATTGTTCGATAGCTGGAGCTTTAGATATACTGAGAGCTAAATCTTTTTCTTTTAGCCAGCAAACTCTACCAATTACTAATCTTGAACCGAGTTTTAATATAAACAAGATATGTAAAATCCAAAAGCCAGGATTGATTAGCTATTTACATAGCAGAAAAATTGATGTTTCCGTTGCTAAGACATATTGTAAAGAAATATATCACTCTTATAATACAATAAAACCACATTCACCTAATGCAACAAAACAACAATATGATAATGCCATAAAACCATATTATGCTATTGCCATATTAAATGATAATGGTGGGTATGAAATTCGCAATAAATATTTTAAAGGATGTATAGGCTCAAAAGCAATAACAACAATTAACAATGGTTCAGGCACACTTAATCTTTTTGAGGGGTTCATAGACTTCCTTAGCTACTTAACACTTTATCCTGAATTGCAAAAAGAGAATTTCATCATCACAAATTCCACCGCCCTGGTAAAAAACACTCTAGAACTTTTACCTGATTATAATACGGTAAAAACCTTCTTTGATTCAGACGTTTCAGGCCTCATGGCTACGAAGCTCATTCAAGAAAATTGCAAAAAGATGTTTTTAAATGAAAGCCTGAAATTCAAAAATCATAAAGACGTGAACGATTATCTCATTTCACTTAGCCGGTAGCTATTTAACGTGAAAATATATCGAGAGGTGTCAACGTCCTGACAAATTTCCAATTTGGCAGCCCTTGAACGTCTCGTTTTTCTCCCGAAGGTCGCAAAATTTTAAAAACGGAATTGATGAAAAAAACTAGAAAAATTGAGTTCAGAGTTTCCCTTACAGAACATCTTATGATAAAAAATAAAGCCTGTAGAGTTGGATGCTCTGTCTCTGAATATTTAAGAAGTACAGCCCTAGATTATCCATTAAGCTATAAGCTGACCCCAGAAGAAATTGAAGTGTATCAACAGCTCAATAAATATAGCGACAACTTCAGAAGAATAAGCAATCTATTCAAACTAGGCGATGTTACTGGAGTAAAAGAAACGTCAATCGAAACTGCAAAACTGATCCGCGAGCATCTAAAGAAACTTAAATGATAAGTAAAGCTAAATCGTGTCCTGGAGGAACAGCGCTATTCAACTACGTAGTTAATGACCTAAAAGGATATGAACTTTTACGTAATGGTCTATCAGGAATAACTCCAAAAGAGCTGTACTCAGATATATCAATTATACAACAACAAAATTTGAGGTGCTCAAACAATACAATTAGCGTTGTCCTATCTCCAACGATAGAAGATAGTAGCAGAATGACTTTTGATCAGTTAAAGGAGCTTACAGCCGGTTTTCTAAAGGAATTGGAACTAGATCCCAAAGCTTCTCAATTCATTGCATTTGTACATACTGAAAAGGAGCACAAGCACGTGCATATCCTTCTTAATCGGGTAAAACCAGATGGCACATTGATAAATGACAGTTTTATTAGTAAGAAAGCACAAGCAGCAGCTCATAGGATTGCAATAGCACAAGGATTGAATTCAGCTAAAGACTTAAAAGAGGCTAAGGAGCGGGCACGGAAAAATGCCAATAAAGAAGTGAAGAATGTTATACGCAAGGCGCACACACTTGTTTTGAAAAGGAAGCCGAAAAATCTAAAAGTCTATCAAAAGGAAATGGCAAAATTTGGAATACAAGTCTTACCAACGATTAATAAACAGGGAAAAATTCAAGGATTTAGATTTGTACACCAAGAAACAGGAACCAATTTAAAAGCCAGTGAGGTAGACCGGAAATTAGGACTCAACAAATTATTTACAAATGAAACACCTTCAGTAGAAAACGCTATTGAAAGAGATCAATTTCAAGCGCACAGCTTAAATACATCGGCTTTCAGCTCTGTACTTTCTCAACTGGCTTTCGATGCTGGTGAAAGTGCGGATGAGCATTCAAAAAGAAATAGAAAAAGAAAGGGAACTTCAATAAATCGCTAGGTATATGGCCAAGAAAACACAACCGAAAGTATCTGACCTGGTAGAAATCCTCATCCAGCAAATGAATAAATTTGAGAATGTCTTGACTGAACGAAATCAGACATTAACAAACGCTATTTCTAAATTAGGAAATATAAAAGTTGATTTTGACAGTACTGAGCTTGAAGCAATAAAAGAATCGAACCGAGAACAGCTTAAAAAGGACTTCGAAGCATTAAACGCTCAGACTAAAATAAATAAAAAAGTAAGTTCAAAGTCATTGCTTTATCTGATAGTCTTAAATGTATTTTTCTTTTCAATAGCAACGCAATCCGTTTATATGGCTATTGATAAAACTCAATACCAATCTGTTGTTAAGGAAAGAAATGAGCTAAAAAATAAAATAAGTATTATGAATAGGTTTTTAACTGAAAACACAGATTCAGCAGAGGGTTATAAAGACTGGCTGAAGAATTAGATAGTTATTCCAGTTATATATATTATGATTTTATGGCATTATTGCAATATTGTAAAACCACAATACCACAAAGTAAGAATAGTAAAATGTTAGATTGCGGTTATAGGTTTTAATATCCTTATTTGACGAATGCATTAAGCTATAAAAAATATCAATTTGCATTATTAATTCTTAGATTTGTGTCAATCAGTAAATTCAATTATAAGATAGAAATTCAATAAATAATAAAATATAAAGCTAATAGCACTGATAAGGTTTTAGAAAATCGCCAGTTTTTGAAATCGACCAAATCATTGTTAGGACGCCTGTGCTCTGCACAGGCTGTTCCTACTTGGTCGAT
>CBDCNG010000004.1:20000-60162 GCA_965219335.1 Leeuwenhoekiella sp. | reverse complement strand
AATCTCAAAAATGAACTGAAAACCACAATAAAGAATATCAATGGGATCAATTTCCTTGCTCGAGAAGTTGATCTGGATGCAGGTGGGATGAAGGATATCTCTTTTAAATTGGGCGGGGAAGTGAATAACATGTTTCTGTTTTTGGCCAGCCAGCAGTGACGGTAAAGCACTGTTAAGCTTGTTATATCGACAAGGAGCTCGCTTCCGCGAAAGATTTAAATGCCGGAAAGATCATACGAGACCTGAGCAAAAACATTCAGGGAGGCGGTGGTGGCCAGGCGTTTTTTGCTACCGCAGGCGGAAAGAACCCCGATGGAATCCAAAAGGCTCTGGATGAAGTTCAAGCTTATATTTTAAAGACCGAAGCTTAAAGTATATCATTCATTTTATTTGCCAGGCGCCTGCATTTCCCATTCTGGCGATAGTTTGCCAGCGATCTAATCACCTTTTAGGCTTACTGGATGATATGATATAAACACCAAGTTTGAGACTATGTGCACTTTTTAAATTTTAGCCGTGCAACAATCTAAATAAAATCTTCAAGGATCGATCGGGTTTGTTTGACATTCTGGTAAGATCCTTAAAGCTTAAAATATAAATCCAACTTTTGAATTTACAGACCAAAATACCGCTTTTGCCATTAGCCAATCCCATCGAATTATAGTTCAAGGGTTTTGCTGCTGGGCTCTTGTTTTGCTGAAAACCTGAGCGGAAAACTGGATTATTACAAATTGCAACATATTTCCAATTCCATTTGGGATCCTTTTTCATCCTGAAGCGTTAGCTAATTTTTTTGATGACGTAGCTAATAAACGCATTTACTCAAAAAAGGACTTGGTGTATAGCCAAGAGCGTTGGCATAGTTTTCGGGGCTCATTCCGCCCTGAGCGATATCGACCCACAAAAAGTGATCGATAACCTAAATAGTGCGATTTTGATGATCAGTGCTTATCTTAAATCAACAACGCATGTTTTTATCACATTGGGCACTGCCTGGGGATACCGATCTAAAATGACTGAAAATATCGTGGCCAACTGCCATAAAATCCCCCAAAATAATTTTTAAAAAAGAACTGGCCAGCGTCGCTGAAATTATACTCTCATTACGCAATATTGTAGATGTTATTGGGCGATTTTCCAGAGCATCAATCATTTTTACGGTTTCGCCCGTGCGCCATCTCAAAGATGGTTTTGTAGAAAATCAACGTAGCAAAGCGCATCTGATCACGGCCGTCCATGAGATGGTGCAAACTTCAGAAAAAGCACGTTATTTCCCGGCGTATGAATTAATGATGGATGAACTTAGGGATTATCGTTTTTATGATCGAGATATGCTGCATCCCAGTGCAACCGCTATTGACTATATTTGGGAACGCTTTGTAGAATCATCTCTTTCGCCACAGGCACAAAAATACGCTCAGCAGATTGCAGAAATACAAAATGGGCTTGGTCACCGCCCCTTCAATCCAAAATCTGAACAACATGGAAAATTTATTTTTGCGCTGAATCACAAAATTGATTTATTAAAACAAGAAATTCCACATGTCCAATTTTAAAATCTGACAGTCTATTTTTATCTTAAAAAAGCAAATGATCATCTTGCGACTATAGATGCCTTAGTTTTATTAAATTTAAAGTGTTTAATAGGAAATGGGCTTGATATTTAGTTTTTATAAGCTAAAAGGCTGTTTTTATTATGTTGATTTTATCCCGAGTTGCCTACAATGTGAAACAAACATTTGTTGTTTGAAGTTGCAGCGACCGAAAATTATAAAGCAGTTAATAAACACTAAAACATTGCCGAAATTGAAGAAGGAAAACATAACTGACTACAGGGATATCTAAATTATAATATCATATGGCAGCCAATAAAAATATTCGAACGTTTATCCTATTGATTTTTTGGATGTTAACCCTAAATAGTTGTAGTAGTAATTATCAAGTTATAGATCGAATCCAATCGCATCATAATGTTGAAAACGGAAATATTATTTTATCAAATAGGGGCTTTAATCCATCTAAGAAAATCTTTGCCAGACTGGACAATGTTTTGAGTGATGATTTTATTTACATTTTTTCTTGGGTAAATCATTTGCCATTGGTTTCTAATCACTTTACGGCTCTCATATACGACCGAGAATCAAAAAGAACCTTTTATATAAATAATACATTAAAAAACGAGAGATTAATTGAAATAAAAGAAGAATCAACTAACCATCAAGAAGAAAAAATTATTCTTGATTATTATATAAACAACAAGATAAATTCCTTGGTTTCTTTGACTCCAACATTTGATATGGCTTCTCAGTTTTCGTTATTCGATTCTAAAACAGAAGAAGGATATGTTGTGGAAAATCTAGAGTTGAATAAAAATGGTGAAATTTTGGGATTATCTAATGATAAATAAGAATTGTAAATTAACCTAAACGCCGAAAAAACACTGTAGGCAACAATATATAAAAACAACGCTATCTTAGTGTCGAATCGAAAGTCTGTGGGTACTTGCTGCGTCTGATTTTCCTGCGGAAAAATCATCGCCGGCAATCGCCGCACTGTTTTTATACGAGACGTTGTGTGTAATTTGAAAAAACGATAATCTGAATAAATAAAAATATATGAACCAACTAATATTTTCCGAAATCCCACAAGTAACAATAGCGACAAACATATTTATAAATTGTCCCGTAATATTAAAATTTGATGACATCAATTTGATAGAATTGATAAAAGAAGAACAAGTTGGATTTACAACTCAAATTCCGATTTATCATCCTGATGGAACATATTTAGCGAAAGTAAACGGAAACAGGATATTCTTGACTGATGACGGAAAAAAAGTTGGACTGAAGATTGAAAAAAAGGCTAATGTTTGGGAGTGTCAAATGGAAAAGCAGACTTTATTTGAGATTCATCAACAATCTGCAAACTCGTTTAAAACTCAAGCGGAATTGTACACGCCTACTGGACATTTCGTAAAATGTACTGATTCGCCAAAACCTGATTTGATTGATATTAATGGAAACTCACTTCAAATTGGTGGAATAATAATGAGTGGAAATACATTTAGCGGAATGAAAACTGGAATTTGGATTAGAAGTAACGGACAATTTTCAATCGGATAAAAAACTACACACAACAAAGATCTGAGTTAAAAAACAAATCCTTTTAATTCAATTTGGATACAAATTTCTCATCATAGGGCAAACCGCTTTTTACGATTGCAAATGCCTGTTTCAACAGTTTGTTAGCCACCGCAATAAGAGCCAGTTTTTTGCTCTTTCCCTTTGCAACGATGCGTTCATATATCTCCCTACAGGCTTTGTTGTGCTTGCACGCCGAGAACGCGCAGAGGAAGAGAAGGTTCCTGAGTTTCTGGTTGCCAACCTTTGATATCCTGCTCTTGCCCCGCACGCTGCTTCCCGACTGCCTTATCGTGGGGGTAATTCCCACATAGCTGCACAATTGGCCCGCAGTCTCAAATTTGCCAAAGCCATCTGTTATAACAATGAGGAAGAGGGCTGTCTTGGTGCCAAGCCCCGGGATTCCCTTTAAAAGCGTAAGTTGGTGCTGTTGGTCCTGTTTTACCAACAACAGCAACCTTTCCTCCAGTGCCTTTACCTCCCTGTCCAAATGCTTGAGGTCGCGCTTGAGGGACTGATGGACAAACTTGGAGGGAACGCCCAAAGTTTCCTCACCGTGCAGCTTGTTCTTTGTGGCCGTGCGCTTCTTTAGGTAGCTGTCCAGCAACCGGAAGAGCTGCAGGCACTCGGCCTGTACATCCGTAAGGGCGGTATATGGGGGCACCTCATTTACCTTTGCATACTCACAGATTGCCCTGGCATCGCTCTTGTCCGTTTTCACCTTGGCCAGCTTCATCTGGATGAAACGCTTTACCGACAGGGGGTTTACTACCGACACCGCCACATTGCTTTTGTAAAGAAACTGTGCGAGCCTGTAATGGTAGTATCCCGTGGCCTCCATCACCACGAGCGAGCCCTGCGGGATCGCCTTTAAAAAGGAACCGAATCCTTGCGGGATATTGGCAAACTGGTGGTGGGCACCATCGGAGCACACCACATCAAAGACATCCTTACTGATGTCCACTCCGTAAATTTTGCTATATTTATTCATAGGAAAACAAATGACGAAAGGACGGTCTACTCTGGTTTCACCAACTTAAAAACGAGGTCAGGGCCTCAAAGATCTGAACGAAATTAAAGTAGAAAAGAGCGGGGATTATCAATGTTGACGGAATGAAAACTTCCAATGGCTATAGTAACCTTACTCCGCTCTTTTGTTCTTTCTGGTTAATACTTAAAATTAATTGATTCAAGAAAAATCAAACTTAAGATGGCTATAAGTAATTGCTCGTTCTCGCCTACTTCTGAAAATCCTCGCGGATTTTCAGTTTGGTGCGTACTTGCAAAGTTAAGTGCTAAACCACGCAACTACTCATAGCCGGAGCCGTTACCCAACATTTAAAAAAAATTGAGAATGATACGAAATTATTGGAAAGAAGAATGGAAAGATATTGAATTTGACGACAAGATTTCGGAAAAAGAAAAATTTAAAATATCTAATTACGGTAGAATTTTAAACTGTAAAACCGATGTGGATTTTTTAGTAAAAAAATACTTTATAAACGGATATCAAAATTTACCAGTCAAACAGAAAAAGAACGGAAAACAGACAAGTAGATACGTTCACAAACTTGTTGCGGAGCATTTTCTGGAAAAAAATAATGGAGTCTGTGTTATTCACCTGAATTATGACAAAACAGACAATCGAATAGAAAACCTAAAGTGGGCTACGAAAAGAGAAAAGGAACTTCATCAATTCAGCCATCCAGATTGGGATGAAATTGTTAGAAAAAGGAGTAAAAATATTGGTAAATTAAACGCAGGAAAAGTAAAAATTATCAAACGTCAATTAAAAAATAAAAAAAACAGGCTGAGTATGATTGCAAAACGTTTTGGAGTTTCTGATATGCAAATCCACAGAATAAAAACTGGCGAAAATTGGAGTTCTGTAACCGAATAAAAAAACGTTGGGCAACACCATATATTGCTCATAGCTAATTAGTTGCTTAATAGAAGTTAAGACATATTTGCAAGTCCGCCAAATTTTTTAATTTCACTTATTGAGAAAAAAAGGTAATGATAAAAATTTAAAAATTCGGCTCGTGTCTAACCGGAAAATCCTCGCAGATTTTCACGCAACGAAACCATAGACAAACCCGTTAGGCAAAATTGCTCCAGATCGAGTTAGCTCAATAAAAATTTAGGAAATTTGAACTCGCTGCAATAATTGAAACTAAAATGCAGAATAAAGAAGAAGTTGCAGTTCAGAAATTATGGGAGCAGTTCAAAATTGACATCATTTCAAGAAATAGATATTTTGCAGGAAAAGAAATACTAAACCTTTAAGATAAATTCAATACGATAAGGATGTTTCCTGATTATACAAAGATGGATTTTTATAGAGCAAGGATTGGAGATTATATCGATAAAGATAATTCTCATTTATCAGCTCCTCCAAAAGGAAAATCATTATCAGGAAGATGTAATCCAGAAGGGATCTCTTACTTATATTTATTTAGTTGTCAGAAAACAGTCGTCTGTAAAGTTAGACCACATTCTGTTGATGTGGTTTCACCAATACTAAGCCGATAAGTCCGCGTCCCGCACTCCGCCAACTAGATGAGACCGTTGGCAAACATTTAAAAAAAATAAAACTAAGTTGTAACATTTTACTTGGTATTGTATCTAAAGGATATTAATACAAAAAATTAAAAAATGTGTACAAAAAGAAAATCAAAATGGTTACCCTTAATTTCAATAGGACTTTTAATAGTTGTAATTACAAATTCTATTGAACATTTAAGTTCTTGGCATATTACAGATTTATTCAAAGGTGTGTTAATGGGAACGGGAATTGGAATAGAAATTATTGGTTTAATCCTAATTAACAAAGAAAGAAGGCAAACGAAAGACAATAAATCCTAATAGAAAATTTTTAAAGAAGTTTGGAGCAAGTTTTATTAAATCAGTTCTATGGATTTTGACGAAATTTATAAAATTTATTCGCCCAAAATCTTTCGTATTAGCCTTGGTTATTTTAACGATTATGACTTAGCCAAAGATATTACTCAAGAAACATTTATTTCAGTTTGGGAAAATCTCAAGAAATTTGAAAACCGTTCTTCTGTTGGAACTTGGATTTATAGAATAGCAACCAACAAGTGTTTGCGGCAAATTCAAAAAGAAAAATCTAATCCCACTTCGGAACTTCCTTCATCTTTAAAATATATAGAGCCAAATTTTGAGAAAGAAGAAAAACTTTCGAGATTACATAATTACATTTCAGAACTTCCGGAACTTGAAAAGATAATTATCACACTTTCATTAGAAGATATTCCACAAGAAAAAATTGCAGAAGTTGTTGGTATTTCTCATTCTAATATTCGGGTAAAACTTCATAGAATTAAAGCAAAACTGACTGATAAATTTAAAGAAAATGGAAGATTTTGAAGATATAAAGCGACTTTGGAATTCTGAAAACACTTCAGGAATACCCAACGTAAAGCAAATACAAAATATTTTCAAGAAATACCAAAATAAGAAAAAGCGAAATGCTTTTTGGTTTACAGGTTTATTTATTGCTTGTAGTATTAGTTTTCTGTTGATTATTATTTTTCATAAACCATTACTTTGGACGACTACATTTGGTGAAATATTAATATCATTAGGTTTTTTACTAGGAATAATTTTAAAACTTAAAACGCTAAAAAAAATTTCAAAAGATGAATTGAAAACCAATAAAGACTATCTTGAAGATTTAATTAAAAGTTCTTATCAGAAAAAGTCAAAAACAAATTGGCATTTAATTATTTCAGTTCTTTTTTTAGCAATCGGTTATGGGTTTTTCATTTATGAAGAATGTAAAGAGAATCAAACTCAATTGATTTTAAGCTACATGAGCATTACTCTTTTTACAGGAGCAATGTATTTTATTTTTAGACCTTTTGTAAAAAAGATCTCAAAGAATAGTATTAAAAAAGTGATTGAAGCAATGGAAGATTCAAAATAAACTTAAAATTCAAATCTCAATGAATTAAAACATTTGCACAAACGCATATACAGTAAATAGGGGGTTAATTTAAACCGAAAATTTGGTATATTTTATAGAAGTTAGCCAATTTTTGTTTTGGTTGTTTAGAACAAAAAGTAAAACTCAAAAGCAAAAATTCGGATTGATTATGACGGAAAGTCTATCGGCTATTTGCTGGCTGCTAACCTTATAAAAATCGTTATGCATCTGCAAAAACATCTTCGAAGAAAAGAGAAATCAAGGTTTGATGGATGATATAACGATTGGAATAGAACAACAAATCATAGATACCCTGTTCATTGATCATAGGAGTGATTTAGTGCTAATCAATGCTCTAAAAGAGGAATATTTGCCATTGACGACATTAAAATGTGGCGGGGGGTTCCGCTTTTAGGATATTTTATTCACCATAAGGCACGTCACAGGGGCAATATTCTGTTAACTTTGAAATTATGTTAAGTTAAATTGTTAAATGAACTGAAATAGGAATTTGGGAATGGAACAAAATATGAAGGAAAAAACGCATCACAACACGGCTTGTAAAAAACTGCTGGTGTTATGCTAAAACAAAGGTCGTTGCACATTTAATCCGTTTGATTTTTCGAAGGGAGATCCTTAAACGTAAACAAGCAACTTTACTTATACAATTACGGTATGCGCAAGATCATTTTAGGCATTTTTATCGCCCTCGCAGTGGTTTATAGCGTCAGATATTTTCAGCAATCCCAGGATAACAAGGCTAAGCTGGAAGAATCTACCGCCATGATCGAGAAAGAGGTTCGTAGTGTGGGCAAGCTTGTTGTGACCGAGGGTACATTTGCACAGATACTCACCTACGAAAAATCAAAAAATATCTTTAATCTCAGCGTGCTCTCCGCAAAAAAGAAAGCGCTGATCATCATCAATGCCAAAGTAAGTATAGGGTATGATCTGCGTCAATTAGAAACAACCATAGATCAGGATAGCAAAACCATTACCATAAACCATATCCCAGAGGCTGAAATTGATATTAGCCCTGATATCGATTATTACGACATTGCACAAGATTATCTAAACCCATTTAACGAAACTGACTACAATACCATCAAAAAAAGGGTAAACGACTTGATTATGGATAAAGTGAAAAAATCTGGGCTGGAACGCAATGCAAAAAATAGGTTGATCAGCGAACTCTCAAACATTTATTTGCTGACGAAGAGCCTGGGATGGACCTTGACATATAAAGGCGAAATCATCAAGACAGAACAACGGCTCGATGCACTGCCGCTTTAATCATTATTTGATTGGATTTTTAAGCATTGGCCTGTTACTCTTTTACGAGTGCGATGCCATCATCGATAAGGCCTGCTATTTCAGGTCGTTTTTGTTTTAGGTCTTTTAGATGGCCCAAGGTTTCTTCCCATAGGGTTTTGTTTTCACGTTCTGCCGAAAGTTCTAAAATCTCAACGGAAAGCAACCAGTCCTGGGGATGTATTTTTTTTAAAATTTCTAACACCGCTTCAGGCGAAAATTTTGTTGTGTCGCCATTCCGGTAGTCGCGTATGGCCTGGTAAAGCGACTCAAGTTGTTGTCGCTGCACATTCGTTTCGGTCTTGTGTGTTGTTGAGCTTATTTTGTGGATCACTCTATCAAACGAGGCATCATCAGCCGGACCGGAGAATGCGGATACGATTTTCCGGCCCACAGCCATATCATACGTACCCCATTCTGGTTTAAAGAGCAATTTTTCACCATGAGTTACCGTACAGTTTTCAAGGCTTATAAAGATTATTTTACCCTGTAGGTTGCGTGTTCCGGTTATGATCGTGCCCGCTACGGTAATACCGCCCTCAAATTCTAATTTTACGTCCTCGCCCTCATAAATTTTATAGGCTTTAAGGTCTTTGGGGCTCATGTGCTCAATAGCGAGGTTAATGCCTTTTAACCTGCCCAAGGCAGTGCCGTAACCATTGGGATGATTTTTTGTGGAATGCCCCACGAGTTCCTTTTCGCGATAAGCGAGCGCAGTGGGGCCGTCAGCCTGTAGGTAAGCAACCTTAGCATCTGCCGTAATCATCTCTGTAAAAATCCCTGAAATCTGTAGGCCAGTGCTTAGCTCTACCGTGCCCAAGTTTTGGGAATCGATGAGTTTTTGCAAGCCATCCGGGCCCCCGGTACGCAGCGCCATGGTATTTGCAAATTCTTCCAGCACCTCGCTCAGATAGGCAAAATCTGGCGTAACATAGAGTTGGGGCTGAGGTTTTGTGATATCAAATTCGCGGGCGACAGCCTTTATGGAATAAGGAAGCTTTTCAACGGAAGCGCTCATGCAGCTCTTGCTCTCCCCAATTGAGGAAAGGAGGCCGGCACCATAAATCTTTGGGTTTTCTGGTGTGCCTATAAGACCGTATTCTACCGTCCACCAATGCAGGTTGCGTATCTGGGCCATTTCACTGGGCTCACCCATCGTGTTTTGTATGTGCACCAGATTTTTTTCGACATCCTCTATCGCTTTCGCGGAAGCGTCCTCTGCCTCTTTTAAAATGGAAAGTTCACGCACAACTTCGTACAGATCATAGTCCCTCGCCGATGAGATCGCCTTGCTGCCTATCTCGCCAAAACGCCTAAGGTACTCGGCATATTCGGGATTTGCAATGATAGGGGCGTGGCCGGCACCTTCGTGAATAATATCGGGGGCAGGGGTATAAGCAATATGATCCAGCTGACGAATATCTGAAGCGATGACCAAAATATTGTAGGCCTGAAATTCCATAAAGGCGCTGGGCGGGATAAAACCGTCCACTGCCACAGCGGCCCAGCCTATTTCTTTGAGAATCCGGTTCATCCCGTACATATTGGGAATATGCTCTATGGAAATACCCGTTTTTTTAAGACCGTCTAAATAACTCCTATGAGCTACTTGGCTGAGATACTCCACGTTCTTCCGCATAACATAACGCCAGACTGCCTGATTGATGGGCGTGTACAACTCGTAATTCTGCGGTTTTATAAATTGCTTAAGATGGGGGGGAAGACCCTCAATCAATGGGTTGGTTTTAATATCTTTGTCCAAATTGTCACTCATAATTGTACATCTAGTTCTACTTCTTTTAGTGTAGAAAATATATTAAAAGAGATCATCTAATCCGCCAGTAAGAGAAGTGTAACAGTAGGATAAACGACATTTATACAGCACATTATTTTTTTTGTCACAGAATGTTTTTCAGTTATGCGTTGCCAAGGTGCCCATTAATTTGAGCTAAATTTTTTTTTACAATTTTTTGCAAATAGATATCGCTATATTTTTCTTATAAATTATAATTATAAAGTTCATTAATGAAAATTAAGGATCGCCCTAAATCAATTAAAAGTATTTTGATTTTATGGAATGTTATAATTCTAACGGCTTAAAATAAATGTCAGAATTTGTTGCAAATTAAAACGTTTGCGATGATTTAATTGTATTTAATATATATAAACAAATTATTAAAGGAACATTTATGAAATCCTTAAAATAAAATATTTAAAATCAAATTATGCCTACCTCATATGTAAATACAGAAAACCAGTCTGGGATTGCAACGATCACTTTTTATACACCACATCACAACGCGCTGCCTTCCCGTATTTTAAAAAAATTGCGGGAAGCCATTGTCGCCGCTGATGCATCTAGCGAAACGCGTATCATCATACTTAAAAGTGGCGGAGATCGCACCTTTTGTGCCGGGGCTGATTTTAATGAATTGTTGTCCATTAAAAATGAAACTGAGGGTGCTGCCTTTTTTATGGGCTTCGCCAAAGTTATCCTGGCGATGCGCAGCTGTAAAAAACTGATCATTGGCCGGGTGCAGGGTAAGACTATAGGAGGAGGGGTAGGGCTTGCTGCTGCATGTGATTATTGTTTTGCAGCCAAGTATGCCTCTATAAAACTTAGTGAGATCAGCCTTGGGATCGGACCTTTTGTGATTTCGCCCGCTGTAGGTAGGAAGATGGGTGATGCAACCATGGCTGCTTTGACCCTTGAGCCACAAAGTTTTCATAGTGCGGAATGGGCGATGCAGAAGGGCCTTTATAATCAGGTTTTGGATACGGCATCAAACCTGGATATGGAAGTTCAGAAAAAGGCTGAAGAGCTGGTCAATCTTAATCCAGGGGCTCTCGAGGCATGCAAGCAGATCTTTTGGGAAGGAACAGAAAATTGGCCGACACTCCTAAAAAAACGGGCGGAAATAAGCGGAAAACTAGTGCTTTCTCCATTTACTTTAAAAGCCTTAGCAAAGTATAAATAATGTAGCTTATAATTGGGGTACCAATTATCTTCCTTTCCCATAGGAATTGATTACAAAATAATTGGTTGTTTGGTTTTTAGTTTCTTATATGACCTGTACCTGTCACTTTATACGGTATTTTGAAAGAATTTAAATAAAAAGCCTCGATCTTATAAAGGTCGAGGCTTTCTTAAAAATCGATGTTACACGTTAATTACTCGCCATCTTTGGTGGATATTCAGCCATAATTTGATTGACAATTTCATTAATACGCGCTTGTTTTTCACTTACCGCCTGTGCGAGATATCCGGTACCCTGTCCTTGCCAAACAAGTTCTTTTTTACTGGCATCAATTAGATCAATATATAAGGTGCCTTCAGTGGTGCGGTTAACAGTATTGCCAAAACCATAAGACCCGAAGCCCCAGGGCCCATAAGCACCCCAGCCCCAGCCATAATTGTTATAAACATCCACACGCTGCTGGGCAGTGGTAAAAATGCTCACGAGCATACTGGGATTATCTGATTTTTTAAAACCTTTGGCAATAAGTTCGCTTTCTATCGCGCGCAAAATTCTTTTTTTATCTAGGTCAGAGATTTCAGCCTTATCAATACCTGGCTTAAAGAAGGCAAACGTTTTATAATTATTAAAATCTGCGCTTTGGTCATAATCTGTTGCGACACGCACGGTACTACATGACAAAAAAGCGGTCAAAAATACCAGCAAGACAATGGGTTTTATTGCTTTCATAATATGTAATTTAAAATTAGGTAGAGCGAAAAATGGCAACTTTGCCTTTTTCATTAATATAATAATCAACAATTATACCGTAGTCGAAAAGGATATAGTATAAAAAATCATCTTTCTGGCAACGAATATTTCAGGAATTAGATTCTAATCAATTTCACTAATGATATTAAAGATAATAAAACTTTTTTATAATAATGAGGTGATGATAGGGCCGCTACTTCATATCCAGAAAGATAATTATTTTTTGGATTTTGAATAGCTCAATGTCTTTTTGTCAAAGCCATATGGACAATGGCGGCAACCGCTCTCGCAACAATATCCGCGCTTGAGATGATATTTTTCGGTAAAGCAGCGGTAGCCCTCTGGAGTGAGATAATAATCATCCTTTTCTAGTTTAGGCGGTTTATTTAAACGCATAGAATTATTTTGCTTTTTAAAATTACAAAATAAAATGGACGATAAGGTAAGAATCATGATTCTTCAGATTTCCCTAAATTGAATAATTGGCGCTTCCGTGAAAGCATTCAAATCAACTTATTCAATGGTAAATTGAGCGCCCAGCATGGTGCCGGTAAGACCGTCGGGATTATTTTCCCACCTAAAGGTAAAATGCTCGCCACCCCCATTTTCATAATAATAAAAGGTGAATCTATGCTTTCCCTTGCTTAGGTAAACAGAGCCATCGCCGCGTATATTGCTACTATCTTGCCAGGCATTTAGTATAAGGGCTTCATCTACATACACTCGTGCACCATCATCTGAGTTTGAGCTTATTGAAAATGTACCTGCGGTTTTAACGGTATAAGTGCCTATCATCTTTATCATAAAACGGTCATTTGCCGGCTGCATTGCTGCCTGAGCACCACTAGCGTAATCCAGCAGTCCCTGATAACCTCCTGATTTTAATGCAACAAGATTAGTTTCGGTATCTGTAGTCGACGGAGTGGACGTTGCTGTCTGGCTAAATGAATAAAATTGAATACCCGCAGATGGGCTGTACAGTTCGATTACATTTCCGGTTGCATCAACGCCCAGTAGATAAGCTGTTGTGCCAGTAATGGTGCCCTTACCGAAGCTCCCCAGTTGTACTTTAGAATTCTCATAGATATTAAATGAGTTTAAAGCGTTTACCTTAAATGTAAATGAATTATTTGTAAAAAATTTAAATGGACTTGTCACATCCGTAGGGCTTGTTGGTGATTGTATTTCCATCCCACGGTTACCGCTTGCCGAATTATTAATACGGAAAGGAAGGTCTGAAGTGCTGATAATCCGATCGCCTGTAAGTGAACCATTACTCATATAAATATTATTGGTAATAGTGGTTGAGGGATTCTCATAAACAAGTCCAGTGGCATCAACGCCCAGAATTTGGGCCATGTTGCCGGTATTAATACCTTGACCATAGTTATTAAAAAGGATTGATCTATCATCGTTAAATGTAACGGTCGTAGGTAAAGCGGTAACATCTGTATCTTTACCAGTGGCTATCTTAAACGCGGATCCATTGGGGGTATCCATAAACATAGACGCAGTAAACTCTCCTGTATTATTTTTAAAGCTAATGCCCTGTTCCTTCTTATTATTCGTTCGTTTAATCGTCAGTGCTTTTTTACCTGTAGCAGATTCCAATTGAAGTGTGTGGCCGTTTTGCTTGATGCTACGGTCAGAATCCAGAGTGCCGTTTGTAGTATATACATTGGAGACAGACGTCGTCAAGTAGTTCCATTTATTCTGTTTCCAAAAATAGAATCCCTCTGGTATGGGGCTGTTTATGTTATAAATCAATGTGCCATTTGTTATAGGAAGCGGCACGGTGGTTATGTCAGCGTATTTTTTTAAAGAAAGACGAGGGATCAAAAGCCCGCCCCATTGCTGGCCCATCTCGAAGATCACGCCATTTGTCAGGGATTCAGTAGAAATACCTACCCCAGATTGTGCTACTGCTGGTTGTACTTTAATTAAAATTAATAAGATACAAAGTGAGCAAATATTGATTTTACGGTATGAAAGAAGTATTTTTAACATTGACGCGGTCCTAATCTATTGTGAAATTGTTGGTATTAATGGTTCCAGATCTGCCATCGGGGTTGCTTCCCCATGCAAAAGAAAAGTCCTGCCCCCCGTTATATTCATAATACCAAAACTCAAATCGATGTTTACCTTTTGCCAAGTTGACCGTGCCGGATCCGGTATTGCCACCGCCATTGCGCCAGGCATCTAGAATCAAGGATCCATCTACATATATTCTCGCCCCATCATCTGAACTCGATGAGAAATTAAACTGGCCTGCATTATTTACAACATAATAACCGGTAAACTTAAGCACAAAGAAATCAGCTTGAGGAGATTGTGTACCTGTTGAAGAACCACCAGTCAAAGAGAAAGGCCCAGAGAACCTCCCGTAGGAATCTGCGGTCTCACTAGTGCGAATGGTTGTTATATTGGGTGGGTCTGTGAAATCCGGTAGATCGAATTTATAGTACTGCAATCCGGAATTTGCTAGGGATGACGGGGATTCTATAATATTACCATTAACGTCAACTCCAAGACTGTAGGTCGCACTTCCCATAATATTGCCCTGACCATATGCGCCTAGTCTAATGTGGCTGTTATGATCAATGGCGAGTGCATCTCTACTGTCAACCTGAAGGGTAAAGGCGTTATCTGTCTTAAATATAAAAGGGGCATTGATGTCATTGGGACTTGCTGGTACAATGCTAAAATCTCTATTTGCGGAGTTTCTAAAGGTGAGTAAATGATCATTGCTATATATGACCCTATCGGAGGTTAATGTGCCGTTTGAATTATAAATATTGGCCTCAGCAGCTGTCTTTGTTGTCTCGACCAAGTTGCCACTTGCATCAACGCCCAGCAGATTGACCACGGTGCCGTTGTGCTTTCCGGTACCATAATCATTAAAAACGATGCTGCGATCATTGTTAAGCGTCATTGTGCTCAAAATCGAATTCTGGTCTGCATAATTACCCCCGGAGGCAAACACCAGTCCGCTATTAGCTGTTGAGGCTTTATCCATAAAAATACTGGCATCGTAATAATTACCGCTGTTTCTAAAGGATATACCCTGACTGATTTCATCATTTGTACGTTTAATAATAAGGGCATTTCTACCCGCCGCGCCTTCAAGCTGCAACGTATTTGCTCCCGCCGTTATTGACCTATCGCCCTGTAAAGTACCATCACTATTGTAGATGTTTGTGGTGCTTGCTGGTGTTGTGGCCACCCATTTGTTGGTATGCCAATAGTAAAAACCTTCATCAAGTGTAGTATTTACTGTGGTATTATAGATCAAAGTGCCATTGGTAAGTGGCCCCATAACGGTAGTGACATCGGTAATGCTACTAAGGCCTATTCTGGGAATGAGGATTCCTTTATCGGTACTTTCTATCTGAAGCATAACTCCATTATTGATTTCAGTGGTGCCTATTCCTACTTGGGATAAAAGAAAATGAGGAAGAATAAATAAAAAACATTGCAAATATTTGATTCCCTTTTGAAGTGAAGGCATGTTATAAATAATTAAGTTAGGTTTTACATCGGCAATATATGTATTTAGTCGGATATATTTATAAAAACTTTATGAATAATTTATAATTTGAGTAATGATATTGTATTATTGTTGATAATACTTACAATTTATTACTAATAATAAAATTAACTTGTAATAATCAGAAAATGGATTGTTCTGAGTTTATAAATCAATTTTGAGTACTGGTAATTGTGCCAGATATTAGCGATGAATAATCCAAAGATTGGACTTAAACTATTATGCCTTAAAGACAAACTTTATGCAACCTCAGGAACTGCTAAAGAAGATTTTCTGATGATTTTAACTTGTACTTATTCCATTAGAAGCTTATTGCAATTATTGGATGAGCACTTTCAATGACTATTTAAGTTTCTTTTCAATTCGCTCAATAGCTTTCTCAAGGTCATCAATGCGCGACTTTTGGTTTTCGATAAGCTTATTTTGCTCTTGGATCGCATTAACAAGTACCGGGATGATTTCTGTAGTGTTTACAGTAAGCGTCTCATTAGCATTATCGTCAATAGAGCTAACGAGTTTAGGGAGCACGTCGTTAAGTTCTTGGGCTATAAAGCCGTAATGCTCTACGGCTGCTTTATCATCTTTATAATTATATGAGTAGGTGTTCATTCTCATAACTTCTTCTAGTCCTTTACCAAGGTTAGCAATATGATTTTTTAGCCTTCTGTCTGAATCTTGGGTCAACTGGCGATAGTATAGTCTGTCTATATATAGATTTCTCCATCTATTAGTATTAAGGCCTAAATCTTTCAGCCGGTTGGACTGGGGATAAAAAGCATTGGTGGTCATGGTGTATGTGCTGGTTGTAGTACCTCCCACTGTATAATCAATGATACCTGTTGCTTTTATATTGATGTCATCCTGAACGTTTCCTTCTACATCATTTTCTATACCTAAGGTTAATCTACCATTTTCTGCTGATCTGGTGTCACTCCCGTCATAGTCTTCCTCATACCTTAAGTACGCATAGTCACTATTTCCATTGTTTTTACTTCTAAAAACTATAGAAGACTCGCCGCCAGCATTGCCATGCTCAAGGGTTAGGGTCCCACCATTAAAAGTTGATGTGGATCCTGTAGCCTCATAGAGATGCAGCGCACCATAAGCACTGTTTTTACCAATGGCAACCTTACCGTGTGTGTATATATTATCGTCTACTGAGGTTGGAATACTAGTGGTATTTTCTTTAAGCCAGTCTTGGTTTGCTGCGGCATAAGCGGTATTCGCATTTAATTCAATCAAATCTCCAGTACTCGTAACGCCAAGTAGATTGGCGGGATTTCCCAAAAATGCTGCTGCCCCATATTTTTTAAGTTTAAGACTTCCGTTAGATTGGAAACTAAACAAGTCATCTGTACCGTTTTTAAAATCGAGAGTTTTATTGTTCAGATTTAGGGTACGGTCTGTACTGATCGTTCCATTTGTAGTATATATATTTTCTGGATCTCCATTGCGCAAATTGTTCCATTTATTATTCTTCCAAAAATAAAATCCTGGCACCACATTGTTGGAGCCTGCTCCGGCGGTAGCGGTATTGTAAACCAATAGCGACTCAGGCATATCTGCCTGATTACCGTATATAGGGCCTTTAGAAGTTGTTGAGGTCAGCGCCACCCTGTTAATCAAGAGTCCTTTATTGGTTTGGCCAAGGTCAAGAGCCGCTTGCTGATTAGGTGCTTTGTTGGAGACACCCACTGAACCCGAGGCTACTATATTTAAATTGTCACGATCATTGTCAGAAGTTCCCGTACCATCATTTGCAATACCAATAGTCAGCAGTCCATTCTCATCGGTTGTTCCGTTAGTGGAGCCATCATCCTCATAACTTATGTAACCATAATCGCTGCCTCGGTTACTTGAGCTCGGAAATACTATTGATGAGACTCCAGTCCCATCTGTCACTTCATGTCTGATTACCAGGGAACCTGTAGTTGGTGTTACTGGCGAGTTATTAGAAACTAGCGAAGCCATCCTATTGACATCGAGTACGAATGCTTCATCAGTGCCTACGGCAAAGCCGTGGCCGGTACTTGAGGACCAGTAAAACTCATCAGAATATACACCTGCTGGAGATAAATAGAGGTAGCTATTGTCAGTAGCATTATTGATATAGCCGAATATATGATTGTCCAGGTTAATGGTTCTAAAGTTATCGGCTACTGTTCCATTGTTTTTATAAACGCTGGTATCTACATCATCACCCTTCACGGTTAGTTTTTCCCATTTTGTCCCTGTCCAGTAATAAAAGCCCTTGCCGGTGGTAGTATTGGTATTATAAACCAGTAAACTCTCACTGTTTGTAATATCACCAGTAATTGGCGCTTGTGTACTCAGATTAGCAATGTTAACTCTTGGGATTAAAACGCCCTTGTCATTTAAAGCCGGTACAATGTCTAAGATTGCCGATTCTTGGGGAGTATCTGTGCCAATACCAATTTGGGCTGAGAGGCCGTAGGTTAAAAATAGGGCGCAGCAAATTAGCACCTTTTTTGGTTTTAACGATAAATCTATCATGATTGGGGTTTAACTGTTGTAATTATGTTTTCATTAACAGGAAATAAGGTGCAAGATTAGTCTAAATCAATCAATTATCAAATTTTATTTTAAAAAAAACGTTTATCAACTGTTTTTAAGTGCTTTTAAACTATGCAACTAGCAACTATTCACTTAGGATCACCGATTTTTTTTAATTTAAAAGAGACAATTATTTACGTGTAAATGCTCGATAATTGCCGCTTTGCTCATAATTTCTTCTAAAGATAACTGTGCATTATCGTTACCTTTACACCATTCATGTACTTTTATATTATTTCCAAACGATTTTTGGCCAAGAAATACTCCGGTATTGCATTATGGCCTGTTATAATCATCAGGCAAAAGGCTTTATTGCTTGACAGTACATTTATTAATCATGAGCGCATTCACTTGAGGCAACAGGTAGAAATGCTGGTGTTGCCATTCTACTTATGGTATAGCATTGAGTTTTTGATCCGGTTGTTGAGGTGTCGCAATGCATTTTGTGCGTATAAAAATATAAGCTTTGAGCGTGAGGCCTATACATTTGAAAACAACCATGATTATTTAAGAAAACGCAGGTTTTGGGCATTCCTACAATTTTTAAAGCTTTAACACATTACCGTTGCACTTGATGTTACGTAATATCGATTTGTAATCAACAATCCCAATGTATTATTAATATGAATGCCTAATTTTGCCGCAATTAAAATTACCGTTTTGCCAGCACCTATCCTTTCTGAAAGTCTGATCAGGACAGAATCCATTGATATCGGTGATTTTGGGCCTATTATCAACATAAGGAGGGAGGATCTCCTTCACCCTCATATTTCGGGTAATAAATACCGTAAGTTGAAGTATAATATCGCTTTCGCGAAAGCTAACGATCATAAGCTCATCATCACATACGGCGGTGCATTCTCAAATCATATTGCAGCCACTGCCGCCGCTGGTAGGGAAGCCGGGCTGCAGACCATTGGGATCATCCGTGGGGAGGAATTGGGCAGCAATATCGCCAAAACATTACAAGAGAATAAAACATTGGCTTTTGCAGTTTCACAGGGGATGCAGCTAAAATTTATTACCCGTCAGGACTATCGAGAGAAGACCAAGCCTTATCTATCTGAAAGTCTGCATGACCAATGGGGTTCTTTTTACGAATTGCCAGAAGGGGGTACAAATGAGCTTGCCGTTAAAGGCTGTAAAGAAATTTTAACCCAAGCTGACGAATCCTATGATTATATATGTTGTTCTGGCGGTACTGGGGGGACGGCCGCAGGAATAATCGAGGCTTCTGCACCGCACCAAAAGATTTTGGTTTTTTCGGCCCTAAAAGGTGATTTTTTAAGAGAGGAAATTAGGAAATATACATCAAAAACCAATTGGCAATTGATGACCGATTACCATTTTGGAGGTTACGCCAGGGTAAATGAAGCCCTCATCCGGTTTATAAATTCTTTTAAAGAAAAGCATAAAATCCAGCTGGATCCCATTTATACGGGCAAGATGATGTACGGCCTGATGGCTATGGCCCAAAATGGGATTTTTTCCAGAAATACCCGTATTTTGGCCATTCATACAGGCGGGCTGCAGGGCATTAAAGGTATTAATGATCGGCTTCGGGCTAAAAATGCCCCTTGTTTAATACATATAGATGATTAAAAAGATCTTCACTCTTCTGGTCTTGGTTTTGATGGCAACGGGTTGCGGTAGCCATAAGCGTACCTATAAGAAAACGAAACATGCTGGGATCTCCAGCACGCCCAACCGCAGAGAACCGCCGGCCGAGACCAGCAAAAATACCGAGCACAAGATAGAAACCACCTCGTATAGCAGTGTGCAGGCTTACATAGATGCTTTTTCAGAAATTGCAAAGACCGAAATGCGGCAGTATAAAATACCCGCGAGCATCACCATGGCACAAGCAGTGCTTGAATCTGGTGCCGGGAAGGGCGAGCTTACGCGAAAAGCCAACAACCATTTTGGCATTAAGTGCCACGATTGGACGGGTGACCATGTGTATCACGACGACGATGAGCGTGGTGAATGTTTCCGGAAATACAAGGATCCCAAGTACTCCTTTCAGGATCATTCTATATTTCTTACCGGGCGGGCCCGCTATGCAGATCTTTTTAAACTGGATCCAGATGATTACGAAGGTTGGGCCAAAGGTTTGCGCAAAGCTGGTTATGCTACTGACCGCCATTATCCCGATAAACTTATCGAAATCATTGAGCGGTATAAACTGTACCTGCTCGATAGTGCGGTTTTAGGGTCAGACCCGCAAAAATTTGCCGAAAACGCAAAGCATGTTGTCAATATTCATACGGTGAAAAAAGGCGAAACGCTTTATGGTATCGCACGTATGTATAATCTCACGGTTGATGAACTGAAAAGTAATAATAACCTAAAAGGCAATACCATCTCAATAGGTCAGGAGCTGAACGTAAAACCGCAATATAATGGATTTTGAGGGCTAAAATTACATCGTAGGACTTAAGGACTTATTGCCTAAGACGGTAGCAAATATGCCCTTTCAATTTTTTCGTTGAAAACGCAAATAATAAAATATTTTAATTTTAAATAATCCTATGAACTATTCCCGTAGTAGTACCTTATATATTGATGCTCAAAAAGTGATCCCTGGCGGCGTAAATTCACCGGTGCGAGCCTTTAAAGCTGTAGGTGGCGATCCCATTTTTGTGAAAGAAGCTAAAGGGGCCTATCTCTATGATGAGGATGGCAACCGCCTGATCGACTATATAAATAGCTGGGGTCCCATGATATTGGGCCATTCTTATCAACCTGTGGTAGACGCTGTGATAGAGCGGGCTAAAAAAGGCACGTCCTTTGGGATGCCCACTGAACTTGAGACACAGATCGCGGCAAAAGCGGTATCTATGGTCCCCAATATTGACAAGATCCGTTTTGTAAACAGTGGTACGGAAGCGTGTATGAGCGCGGTACGCTTGGCTCGTGGTTTTACCGGACGAGACAAGATCATCAAATTTGCAGGCTGCTATCATGGTCATTCCGACAGTTTTTTAATCCAGGCAGGAAGCGGTGCGGTTACTTTTGGATCGCCCAACAGCCCTGGTGTAACCCGGGGAACAGCGCAGGATACATTATTGGCAGCATATAACAATCCGGATCAGGTAGAAAAACTTTTTGAGGCCAATAAAGGTGAAATTGCAGCCATCATTATCGAGCCTGTAGCGGGAAATATGGGCTGTATCCCCCCGGCGGAAGGCTTTCTGGAAAAACTGCGCAGTCTGTGCGATAATCATGGTGCTCTGCTCATTTTTGACGAGGTTATGACCGGTTTTAGGTTGGCTCCGGGAGGCGTTCAAGAACTGCTGGGCGTTAATGCCGATATCGTCACATTTGGTAAGGTTATAGGTGGCGGTCTGCCTGTAGGAGCTTTTGCCGCACGTAACGAGATCATGGATCATCTTGCCCCTACAGGTCCTGTTTATCAAGCTGGTACCCTGAGCGGAAATCCGCTTGCTATGGCAGCGGGGCTGGCTATGCTCAATGCCCTAGATGGCGACAGGCAAATTTATGAACGCCTGGCCCAAAAAACCGAATATCTTCATAAAGGTATGAGCAGCGCTTTCGCGAAAGCTAACATAGCACACACTATAAACCGTTTAGGCTCGATGATCTCGGTTCATTTTAGCGATGCCCTGGTAACCGATTTTAAATCGGCAGCAGCAGGGGACAACCCGAACTTTAAAAAATTCTTTCACGGCCTGTTGAACAAGAGTATTTACATTGCCCCAAGTGCTTATGAAACCTGGTTTATCACAGATGCGCTAACATACGCGGATTTGGATGAAACAATTGCTGCGGTTGAGGAGGTTGCAAAGGACCTTTAGTTTTTGAAAGAGCCGCTGGTTTTTTGTTTTTAAGAGAAAAGCATTTACATTAATTATTTTGTATTTTGGTCAAAGAAACTGAAAAACAAAAGGTTATGGAGAAAAACTTACCTGAAAATCAGCGGCCGCTCAGTTATAAGGAATGGGCACTCTATATTTTTTTAACCTCACTACCGCTTGTTGGATTTATTCTTTTGCTGGTCTGGGCGTTTACCAATGAGGGTAATGTTAACAGGAGGGAATTTGCGCGCGGTTATCTGCTATTATTTGTCATCGCGCTCATCATAGTTTTACTGTTTCTTTTCCTCTTTGGTGGGATGGCGATATTAGGAGGATTAGTAAACCGATGAGTTGAAAGCTATATAATTAAATGCAACCAAAGCCTTTTTGGCAAACCTGCCTTTCGGTATGTTGAAAGGCAGTGCCAAAATTCATTCTGCTTTAAGAAAGGAATAAGATTATATTATTTCTTCTTGATCTTCGATTTTTTGAAATTTCAAATGAATCTCTCATAAAATAGATGGGTCTTTCTCAGCCTTCTTACACTTTCAGAAATTCCACTCTTAAGAGACTATTCTCTTAAAACACATACCATCCCTGTCTCTTCTTTCTTAATATCAATAACCCCCATTTTGGTCAGCGCCTTGAAACTTTTATCCTTGGCTTTGTTGCTTAGGTCAAGTTTGGCATTTAAATCATCCAGGGAAAGTTCTTTGTGTTCGCGCATAACTTTCATCACCGCCTTTTCGGCCTCTGTAAGATCAAGTGGTTTTTTCTCAGGCTTCATTTGAGGAAAGAAGAGCACCTCCTGTATGGATGCATTGTCAGTCATAAGCATAACCAAGCGGTCAATGCCGATACCGATACCCGAGGTAGGGGGCATGCCATATTCCAGAGCACGCAAAAAATCCTGATCAATAAACATAGCCTCGTCATCTCCTTTTTCGCTTAAAGCTAATTGGTCTTCAAAACGGGCACGCTGCTCTAAGGGATCATTGAGCTCAGAATAAGCATTGGCAACCTCTTTACCGTTGACCAAAAGTTCAAAGCGTTCAGTCAATGCCGGATTATCACGGTGCTGCTTGGTTAGCGGACTCATTTCCTTAGGATAATCGGTAATAAAAGTGGGCTGCACATAATGGCGCTCACAGGCCTCACCAAAGATTTCATCGATCAGTTTGCCCACGCCCATCGTTTCATCTGCATCGATGTCCAGTTCTCGTGCAATTTCCCGCAATTCCTCTTCCGGTTTACCGGCAAGATCATAACCTGTATGCTCTTTGATCGCTGCCAGGATTGGTACGCGCGGATAGGGCGGTTTAAATTCGATTTCCTTGCCGCCAACGCCGATTTTACTGTTTCCCGTGGCGTTTATTGCTACCTTTTCCAGAAGTATTTCGGTGGTGTCCATCATCCAGTGGTAGTCCTTGTAGGCTACATAGAGTTCCATTACCGTAAACTCCGGGTTGTGGGTACGATCCATGCCTTCGTTGCGGAAATCTTTGGAAAACTCATAAACCCCCTCAAAACCACCCACGATAAGTCGTTTTAAGTAAAGTTCATTAGCAATTCTTAAATATAAGGGAATATCCAGTGCATTGTGATGGGTCAAGAATGGTTTTGCGGCAGCTCCACCAGGAATGGGCTGAAGGATAGGTGTTTCTACTTCGAGGTAGCCTTGATCATTAAAAAACTCCCGTATGGTATTAGTGATTTTTGTACGTTTAATAAACGTATCGCGTACTTTTCGGTTTACGATAAGGTCTACATAGCGCTGGCGATACCTTTGTTCGGCATCGGCAAAGGCATCATAGGTTTTACCTTCGGCATCGGTGCGCGGCTGGGGGAGCGGCCTGAGTGATTTACTCAGGATCACGAATTTTTTGACCATGACTGTTTTCTCGCCCACTTGGGTTGTAAACAGATCACCCTCTACACCTATAATATCACCGATGTCAAGCAGTTTTTTATAAACTTCGTTATAAAGTGTCTTGTCATCTGTCGGACAGATTTCATCCCTGTTAAAATAAACCTGAATGCGCCCGGTGGCGTCCTGAAGTTCTGCAAAGGATGCCTTGCCCTGGATACGGCGGGTCATGAGACGACCCGCAATAATAACCTTATCACCTTCCTTATAATTATCCTTGATTTGTTGTGCGGTATGGCTATACTTATATTCTGGCGCGGGATAGGGGTCTATCCCTATTTTACGTAGGCTTACCAGTTTTTCCCGGCGTATGGTCTCCTGTTCTGAAAGTTGCATTTACTCTAGGTTTTAGCCCACAAATATAACTTATGGTGGTGAGATATCCATGAGATTCTTATGATGGGAAAAGAGAATAGACTTTTGATTGAGATAGAAGTTTGCGCACAAATGGTCGTAGATTTTATCAGTTGCAGTTTGACAAGCACTATGTGCCAAAAATATTCATATCTCTCTATAAGTCGTAAATTTGCACTATTATAATGAGTGGGGGTTTTGACTGAATATTGCCACAACAGGGGCTACATTATTTATGAAGATTGTAATCTATCTGAAAAAAGCGTAATAAAGTCTGCTTTTAGCATACACATTTACAAATGATAAATAAGAAAATATATATAGAGGATCTGGGCCTTAAGGATTATAAGGAAATTTGGGACTATCAAGAACAGGTTTTTAAAGAAATCCTTAATATTAAGGTCAAAAACCGGCGAGAGGATGTGGGTCTTGATACTACCAACCACCTTCTTTTAGTGGAGCATCCGCACGTGTACACTCTGGGCAAAAGTGGAGATATCAAAAACTTGCTCTGTACAGAGAAAGAGCTGTTAGAAAAAGAGGCTGTGTTCTATAAAATCAACCGTGGTGGTGATATTACTTACCACGGCCCTGGCCAGATCGTGGGTTACCCAATCATTGACCTAGAAAATTTTTTTACTGATATACATAAATACCTGCGCTTTCTCGAGGAGGTGATCATTAAAACCTTAAAGGAATATGATCTGACAGCAATGCGATCACCGGGCGAAACAGGGGTTTGGCTTGATGTGGGTACACCCTACGCCAGGAAGATTTGCGCCATGGGTGTACGGGCAAGCCGGTGGGTAACCATGCACGGCTTTGCACTCAATGTAAATACTGATCTTAATTATTTTGATAATATTGTGCCCTGTGGGATCAAAGGGAAAGCCGTAGCTTCCTTAAATATGGAACTGGGTAAAAAAGAAATCGATCTTGAACAAGTAAAAGGTAAGATTATTAAAAATTTCCTCTCAATTTTTGAAGCAACCGCCTCCTGATTATTTATAAAAAAATTCCTACATGTTTAGAAAACATACCCGTCTAAACGGGCTTTAACTGATATTTATGATCTGCGAATTTGATCAATTAAGAATAACTTCTTTGGAATATGCGCTAAGGAGTTTCCGTAATTTTAATTCTTTCTTTTACTATCGCGAAAAATAATAAGAACGCTTCATTTATAAGAGTATAAATCCTCACAAAGATTTCGTGATACCTGCATAATCACTTTTTTCAAGTCCAATAATTCCCTACCGCTTATTTCAGCCCTTTACGATTTTTATTTCTGCTCGATCATCTTCCTATGGATAGGTATATCCCACATGATTTTTCAGTTTTGAAAAGTTTCTGGTAGGCCAACCCCGTAGGATACAGGATCGATTTGGAGAGGAGGTTAAATTGAAAAAATTGTGCTCCATCATAACTCCGGTGCCCGCTTTAATATTTAATCTAATAACAATTTATTTGCTGAAGATAAAATATTCGACATCTTTCTATTTTTAACGATATCAACTTTTAAAAAATTGTTTTATTTTTTTAACATATTCGCAATTATAACAATGAATAGAAAAGAATTCGTCGATTAAAATCGCATAAACATATGGTATTGTGCAATTCGTCGATAGTATATTTGTTAAAATCACAATAGTATGTTAATATACTGAAAACCAAAAACTTACAACTAGGTATTAACGTAGATATTACAACATTAACTTTAAACAATTTATTATTATGAAAAGACAAAAGATTAAAGTCTCTACAGAGCATGGTCGTGGCAGGCGCCAATTTATCAAAACGAGTGGTCTGGCCGTTGCGGCCTCTGGGCTTTTGGTGGCTTGTTTTGATGACAAAGACCTTTATGGCAATGATGGCCCTTTTGATTTGGGTGGCGGGGATCTGGGTGTGCTCAACTATGCATACGCTCTAGAACAACTGGAAGCTGCATTTTATACCAATGTCTTGAACGGGAGTTACTGGTCTGGTGCGAATTCTCTAGAGAAAACACTATTCCAGGATCTTTATAATCATGAGATCAACCACAGAACATTTTTTAAGACGGCCATAAGTGCTAATTATGCTTCTGATGAAGTACTTCCAGAGTTGGAATTTGACTTTAGTTCCATTGATTTTAATGATAGGGAATCTGTATTGAAAACTGCCCAATTATTAGAAGATACAGGTGTTAAGGCATATAATGGTGCAGGAAAGTTGATCACTTCTGGTGATTACCTTGTACTTGCCGGAAAGATCGTTTCAGTAGAGGCGAGACATGCTTCAGCCATTCGCAGCATTTTAGGAGACCATATGGATGATTTTTCTTATTTCGCTGGAGACGATGTTGTAGATCCCGCAACTGGTTTAGACGGTGCTGAAGATCCATCTGTTATCCTGGCTGCCGCTGGAGGGTTTATAACCACAGAGTTTACTGCTAATAAATTACCCTAATCAATCTTTAACTTATAAAAATAAAATATCATGAGTATAATAAAACTTTTAGAAGATTTCACTACGGAAAAGCTGACCACAGCAGCGTCTTCAAGGCGTGATATGTTCGGTTCCCTTGGTTCTTTAACTAAACGTGCGGCCTTAGCAGCAGTGCCTTTTGGCTTAGCTGCATCTACCAGTGATGCCAAAGCAGCTACAACTGCTGCAGCAATGCAATCCAATCCTGTATCAGCTTTACAGTTGGCCCTCGTTCTTGAATATCTTGAGGCCGACTTTTATATGAAAGCTTTGGATTCTGGTGTGCTTAGTGCTTATCCTAAAGCGGAGGCTGTCTACATGCAGATTTCGAAACATGAGACCGCTCATGTGAATCTACTTAAAGGAGCTTTGGGAGATGCAGCTTTCGATGCGCCAGAGTTTGACTTTACTGCCGGGGGTAATTTTGATCCTTTTGGTGAAGATGGCACTAACGATGCAGTAGCTTATGCGCAATTACTTATACTTGCGCAAGCGTTTGAGGATACTGGTGTACGGGCCTATAAAGGCCAAGCGCTAAATATTCAGGGCAATCCTGACATCCTTACCACCGCATTGCAAATCCATTCTGTAGAGGCAAGGCATGCTTCAGAGATACGCAGGCTGCGCGGTATGAAAGGCTGGATAACCGGTAGCGAGCGTGGTATGGGGGTGCCACCTATTGCACAGGCAGTATATATCAATGAAGATAATATTATGCAGGGCGGCGTGGATGTCACCTCATTGGGCGATGGATCCCCATTTGAATTTGAGTCTTCAACTGAGGCATATGACGAGCCATTGACCAGTAATGACGCTGGCAATATCGCGGCATTGTTTCTTATGAACTAGTACATTCGAATACATAGTAAACTACAGTAAGACTGTCCATAAAATATCAGATTTTTCCATAAAGGGTTTTCATTTAGTCAAATCGACTTCAAGAAAACCAGCCTCACAAAAAATCTTTAATTTTATGGTCGGTCTTTTTATACTTATCCGTTACTTGTTGGATAACATTTAAGCTCTAAAAAATTCATATTTAGAAATCTAGCTTAAATTGTTTCGGAAGTAACCGGAAACTATTTCGATGATGGCTTGTGCTACCATACTCCCTAATGGCCTGCCGGTGTTGCCTTGTGGGGTATCCTTTATTTTTGGACCATTTATATTGAGGAAATTCCTGATCAAGCTGCGCCATATAATGATCGCGCTCTGTCTTAGCTAAAATGGATGCAGCCGCAATTGACATAAAGCGGCCATCCCCTTTGATCATACATTCATGCGTACAATCCCGATAATTCTTAAACCTATTGCCATCTACCAAAATATGCTCTGGTCTCAGATGAAGCTGATCTAGTGCGAGATGCATAGCTTTTATCGAAGCATTTAGAATATTGATACTGTCGATTTCAGTTTCAAAAACATGGGCGACGCCGTAACTGAGCGCCTTTTGCATTATGAGAATCCGCAATTTTTCCCGGTTTTGAGGGGAAGTCAATTTTGAATCATTAAGAAAGGCCAATTTGAAATCTTCCGGAAGTATAACAGCCGCAGCTGTAACAGGACCCGCAAGGCAGCCACGGCCAGCTTCATCTGTTCCCGCAAATAGTTTATGAAAATTATATTGGATCATATGCGTGATATTTACGATCAAAGAATCCTCTCGACTCTATGTGTTAATAGAATATTAATAAATATGAAAAAGGTATTTTTGAATAATCAATAATTTATTTATGATAAAATAGTATTTTAGGCAAATTGGAAGTTCTAAAAGGGCATATAATATTTTATATATAATTTTTATCCTTGTATTTTTCATAAAAACTAAATCGAACAATTAATTTTATTTTCACATTTTTTTTGGATTATTGGGAAAAGTTTATGATGTTTGCGATCGGCTAATTTAATTTAATACAAATTACATGAAAACAAAGATTACATGGTTTTTTGTTATGGGGTTCTTTCTCATAACACAGTTATCTTTTGCGCAGCAGAAGACGGTGACGGGGAAAGTTACGGATCAGGATGGACTTGCATTACCTGGTGTAAATGTTATTGTTAAAGGTACTACTAGTGGTGCACAAACAGATTTTGACGGGAATTATAATCTTGATGCTAATGAAGGTCAAACTTTAATATTTACCTACGTAGGCTTTAAAGATGTAGAAATTGTCATAGGACAGTCCAATAGCATTGATGTAACTATGCAAAATGGAGAATCTCTTGATGAAGTAATTGTAACCGGTTATGGACAGCGCTCTCGGGAGCTTTCAACATCCGCGGTTTCAACGGTCACAAATAGTGATATTCAGGATTTGGTACCTTCAACCAGTGTCGATAATATTTTACAGGGTAAAGCAGCAGGGGTTCAGGTCACTGCGGCAAATGGGCGTCCTGGTCAAACGGCTTTTGTAGCGATACGTGGCTCTGGATCCATAAACGCTAGTACAACCCCTTTATATATTGTAGATGGTATTCCGATCAACCAGGCAGATGTCAATAATATTAACCCAAATGATATCGCGCAGTTTTCAATACTTAAGGACGCAGCGACCGTGTCAAAATACGGTTCTAGGGGTGCAAATGGTGTTGTACTGATTACTACCAAACAAGGTACTTCTGGAGAGGCAAAAATTGTATTTCGCTCATCTGTTGGTTCTGGTTCAAAAATCAAAGATCCATTTGATTTGATGGATGCAGGTCAAAAACTGGAGATAGAGAGACAGTATGCCGCATTGGGTGTACCGGGAACATCACAACTTCCGGGAGCAACAGCTAGCCCTGCGCGTTTAGCACAATTAAAATCTTATGACACTAATTGGGAAGACGCTTTATTAAGAAATTCTTATATACAGTCTAACTCCCTCAGTATATCCGGTGGATCAGATAAAATCAATTACTTCCTTTCTTTGGGGTACGATAAAAACACAGGGATAATAGATAGGATAAAAGGCTTTGAGCGTGTTTCTGCACGTATAAATACAACCTATCAAGCAAAGGAGTATTTATCCATTGGGACAAATATATCGCTTTCACGTAATACGACTGACCTGCCAAGGGATAGAAATAACGTGCAAAACCCCTTTGTAGGTTTATATCAATATAATCCCTATGATCCATTATATGCGAGAAATGATGATGGGAGTATAGTAACGAATCCTGATGGCACACCTGTATTCAATACTGCAGGTTCTATAGGTGGATTTCCGGTAGCTAAAGCTTTGACTACGGAGCCTGAAAACACTCGAAATTTTTTGATCACTGGGAGTCTTTTTGCAGATCTCAAGATTAGTGATAAGCTAAGTGATCGTTTTCAGGTGGGTGGAACAAGTAACCGTCAAAATATTACGGCGCGCTCTTTGGCTGGCGGTGTTTTAAACAGTATAGTGGGTAACTCAAATTTTCCGGGAACCCAGCGTGATGAGTTCAACTTAGACTTTGAGTATAATGTCAATAATGTATTATCATATTCCGACACATTTGCTGAATTACACAACTTAAGGGCAGATTTCTTACTAGAATACAATGAACGTATTTATACCAATTTGAGAGCATCTTCTCGCGGTTTTCCTACGCCGAATATTCCTTATCAGGATATATCTGCAGAACCTACATTGGCAGGGACTACCGAATCTAGGAGAATTTTATTTTCTCAAGGTTTGTTTGTAGATTATGATTATGATGGAAAATACTTAGCCTCTGCCTCTATAAGAAGCGATGGCTCTTCAAGGTTTGGCCCTCAAAACAAGTACGGCTATTTTTACAGTGGTAGTTTGGGATGGAACATTGCAAGAGAGGACTTTTTGGATGGTAGTTTTGTAGATGATTTCAAGATACGTGGATCTTACGGAACCGCTGGAAATCAGAATATAGGGGATTTCAATTATCTTGACCTTCTGCGCTTCAATACTACATACAACGGTAATACAACGGCCTTGCCTGTTGGTGTGGGTAACCCCGATATAAAATGGGAAGCACAAGCCACATTGGATATTGGTGCAGAATTCGCTCTGTTTAACCGAAGGATCAGGGGTGTGGCAGATTATTATGTGAAAACATCCAAAGATCTTTTATTGAACCGCCCAATTTCTTATACGGTAGGTGATGACAACAATTCAATCCTATCTAATATTGGGGAGATCGAAAATAAAGGTTTTGAATTAACGCTGAGCGGTGATGTAATCCGTACCCAAAATGTAAGGTGGGAGTTAGGCGGCAACATTGCATTTTTAGACAGCAAAGTAAAAAAATTAGTTGACGGAGAGGATATAGATAATGGAACAACTATTCTAAGGGAAGGTGAGGAATTATATACCTTTAATCTTGTGCGCTATGCGGGTGTTAATCCAGGGAATGGGGAGCCCTTATATCTCGATCAGGATGATAATGTTACTAATAACTATTTAGCGAGCTATAATACGGTTTTATCCGGAAAATCCCCTTTCGCAAATATAGAAGGAGGGTTTTATACAAGTATTAGTTATAAAGGATTCAATTTGCGTGGCGACTTTGTAGGAAAAGCAGGGAACTACATACTGAATTATCAGCGCAGTTCTGGTGTTAGCATAGGTAACTATAACAGTAATTTGAGGACAGAGGTCTTTAATTATTGGAAAAACCCTGGTGATCAGGATGTCCTGCCTAACCCATTGTACCAGCCCACAGCTGACCAGACTTCCACACGATTTCTTGAAAAGGGGGATTATGTAAGGTTGCGTACATTGACTCTAAGCTACAATCTTCCATCCAATTTTATTTCTGATAATCTCGGCATTAATTCAATGCGAATCTATGCTACTGGACAAAATATATTGACTTTTACCAACTATAACGGCGATCCAGAGATTGGTATAGGCTCAGGAGAGACTGCAAATGCTGGTGACCGAAATAGTGCTGCAACCCCAGGTTTTGTGCCAGGTGAATTTTCATTATTCAGTTATCCACAGACCAAGTCTTTTACAGTAGGTGTTGAAGTCGGATTTTAATAAAAAAACAGTATCAATTATGAAAAAATATTTTAGACATATTTCATTGGTTTTTCTCTCGCTCACTATTTTTGGGTGCAATGACGAACTTAAAAATCTGCAACCTTTCACGCAGGGGAATCCCTCAACATTTTTTACGACAGTTCAGACTTTTCAGTATGGAGTAGATGGGGCCTACAATAAGTTCTACAGCTATTACGCACCCAATGCTGGTTATCAGGGAATGCCTGACATACTTTCAGACAATGTTGTGCTTGCCGCTACGGGCAGAAAGTCGAACGAAACAAGTTATGACTATCGCTATCAGCCCAATACAGGTGGTCCGGTAGATCTATATTGGAGTCAAGCCTATGAGGCTGTTAATAGTGCCAATCTCGTTATTGGGCAGATCAACAATCTTCCTGACGGTAATGATAAAGATAATATACTGGGCCAGGCTCTTGCTGCCCGGGCAATTGCTCATTTTGACCTCGCTAGGTTTTATGCTAAAATCCCTACCCAAAGTAGTGATGCAAATCAATCAAAAGGTATAATATATATAAAGGTTGAGGATGGGGATACCGAAGATCCATTGGCTGAACCTTCTCGGGAAACTGTGGCAAGCAATTACGAGGAGATTATAGGTGATCTTACCCGCGCAAGCCAGTTGATCGCAGCCGATAATGGTGAGGGCAGATTAAATAAAAACGGCGTCTATGGTATGCTGTCAAGGGTTTATCTTTATAACGGCCAATATCAAGAGGCTATAAATGCAGCTAATATGGTAGATGTGCCTCTTGCAACTATGGATGAACTTCCTGGAGTTTATACGGATTCGAACAATGCAGGAATTGTGATTGAATGGTCTGTAAATACTTCATCTGAGTCAGGTTTTGATAATGTAGGGGTGATTTATAGCCAAACTGTAAGCGGGGATCTTCGGTCAGAGTATGTCATTGACTACGCCTTTTATCAAAGCGTTTCTGATAATGATATTAGAAAGCCCATCATGGTTAAACCGGCTACTTATGCCGGTAACGATTATAATGCAATTAATAAATTTATTGGCGAGGGTAATCAGATAAATGGTCTTTTGGATATTAAGGTGATGCGTAAGGGTGAGGTGCTTTTAAATAAAGCTGAAGCTCAATTTGATCTAGGTAATGAAGGAGATGCCTTAGCGACATTAAATACGCTGAGGGCTGCTCGTTATGAGAATTTTATACCAGGTACGGAAACAGGTGCTGCCCTGGAGCAGGCCATTCAGTTTAACCGAAGGGTTGAACTTTCTTTTGAAGGCCACCGCTTTTTTGATATTAAAAGAAGAGGTGAGGCCGTCACGAGATCTAACTTTGGTGATTTTGCCGATGGAGGAGGTACACCAGCGGAGGTTAAGACCCTTCCAGCTGGAGATAATAAGTTTCAATTGCCAATACCTCTTGGAGAGACAAATGCCAATGCTAATCTTGAACAAAATCCAGGTTATTAAAAATGAATATCATGAGAAAAAATATAGTTAAAAGTATAGTTGCACTCCTTGTAGTGTTTGGATTAAACGCTTGTCAGGATGATGGTATCCCGATGTTTGACACAACAAATGGCAGGGCAATTGCTGGGTTCAATGGTAACAACGCCACTCCTAAAATCATATTTAATCCATCGGCGGATACTGAGAATATAATCACGGTCGGGGTGTCTACTAAAAGTTCGAGTGATCGCACTGTTCAACTTTCTATTGTAGATTCCATAACGACACTTGATCCTTCCTTTTATAAGATAAGTACGCTGACACCGGTAATAAAAGCCGGAGATTTTACTACCGATATTATAGTAACTACCATATCAGGTAGCACTTTACCTGGGTCAAGTGATGTTATCGGTTTAAGTCTTAACTCTGTAGAAGGTGCCGAAATACTTTCAGAAAGCGAAGCAGACCTGATGATAGGTTTAAGTGTAAAGTGTCCATCTACAGATATAGCTAGCATTCCGGGTACCTATAAAATCATCACCGATGATTTTGGAACTTCAGTAGGTGATGATCAATTTGAGATGATTGCCGGTCCCGGGGATAATCAGGTTACTATGGTAAATCCTTTTGACCAACCCAATCCAGATGCAGGAGGCGAGCAAAACTATATGGTAACTATAGATATAGATCCTGAAACCGGTGTTGCGAAAGTGTCGAAACAAGCTGCTTGGCATTATTCAAACTTTGCAGCTTCACCAGATTATGGAGAAGGACGCGTTGAGGGCGGCGGGTTAGCTCTTACTTGTATTGGTCAAATACAGCTTACTTTAGAAAATACAGTTGATGCGGGATCCTTTGGAAGTTATGAATTGATTGTAGAGAAGCAATAATTGTAGTGCAACTATAAAAAGCCTGCTTGTATTTAAGCGGGCTTTTTTATTAATTATACATTGGTTTAAACCCTTTTTTAAATTTCTTTTTATGAAAATTAGATTAATATTGATTCTATCTTTAATAGTCAATTTTCCAGCCTTTACACAAGAGATAGCGCATGATTATATCAGTTTGCAGGAGCAATTTGTTATAGTAAGGGATGGGAATAGGGATTCTAAAATCGAGGGTTCACCTTATTTCGAAGATGAATTTTTACCAGGCCAAATATCAGAAAACGGTAAGCAAATTTTAAGCGGCTTCTTTAGATATAATGTAGTTAAAGATCAAATAGAAATAAAAATCAACAAAAAGGATAAAGATGTATTTATCCTTCCAAGATTAAAAACCTATCAGTATGATTTGAATAAATATAGTTATTCACTCAAAAAGTTTTCAACCCAAGATGGCGAATTATTATTGGGATATGTTGTAGAATATTTTGACAAGGGTTCTGTTGTATTTTTGGATAAACCTTCGGTGAAGGTACGCCCTGGGGAAAAAGCCGAAACCAGCTATGGGAAAAATAGACCTTCCAGATATAGAATTAGAAATAGATATTTTTTGGGTTTTAAGGATAAACCCCTGCAAGAGATCAAAATTAGGGAGAGGGATGTAGATGATCAATTTAAAAATTCTGTGCAAATGGAAAACTATTTTAAAAGTCATAAAATCAAGCACATTGAGGATATTGTAAAAATGTTAGAATATCATCAAAGTATTGTATTTAATGATTAACAAAAGAGAAATCATCGTCTAAAAAAACCGCCCGGAAGGGCGGTTTTTTTATTTCTATTGGCCCAACAAGGTAATTAAATTTGAAAATTTCTGTTTTTATAGAAATATTGTTGATTCTTTTTTGTTCTTATAATTAACCTATTTTTGCGCACAAATACATTATATGAAGATTCTGGTATTTCTTGTATTTTTTTTTATAATCGGCTTTTGGGGTCATGCCCAGGTCCGACCGCGTGAAGGTCAGAATGATAGCTTACAAAATGGGCAAAAACAACCTAAAAGCCTCCGTGAACTGGAAAAACCCAAAAAAGAGCGCCCGCCCATCGATCTCTATAAGATAATTTCTAGAGAGGGAGACACAACAATAGTAGATACTTCTCTTACCGTTCATAAATTTTATAAATACAATTACCTGCGTCGAGATCGTTTTGATCTATTGCCTTTTGCCAATACGGGACAAACAAACAATACACTCGTTCATACTTTTGATGGGCAGGATACCCGACCACTATTTGGTGCTCGCGCAAGGCACTTTAATTATATGGAAATTGATGATATTGATTATTATGAGGTGCCTACCCCATTGACTGAATTGTATTACAAGAGTGCTTTTCAGCAAGGCCAGACACTTGACGCATTTTTTACAATGAATACCAGCAGGCAGTTTAACTTTTCTATTGCTTATAAGGGACTGCGTAGTTTAGGTAAATATCAGCATATACTTACCAGTACGGGTAATTTCCGTTTCACTTTTAATTATCATTCAAAAAATAATAAATACGATCTCAAGGCACATTATGTCGCACAAGATTTGCTTAATGAAGAAAATGGAGGGCTTACACCAACGGCATTACAGAACTTCACGGGCAATGATGGGCAGTTTAACGATCGTTCTCGGCTAGAGGTTAATTTTGAGGATGCCGAGAGTATTTTGAAAGGACAGCGCATTTATGTCAACCAATCTTATGAACTGCTTCCACAGGGCGATAGTTTAAAAGGGAAGAATACAGTCAGAGACCTAAATAATATTGAGCTTGACAGCGCCAGTAGGACCCATACCGATACCATAAAAAATAAAATGGTGGGGATCAAGAGGTATAATAGCCTGAAAATTGGACATATTTTGACCTTTAGGGATAAGTTTTTTGAGTATAGACAAGCAGCTCCGGATACAACCCTGTTTGGACCATCCTTTCAGGCAGCTGATATTAATGATCATGTAGACTTATTAGATCTCAACAATCAGCTATATATTCAATTTGACAATGCGCTTCTGGGTAAATTGGCCATCCAGGCAAATTATACCCACTATGATTATGGATATAATTCCGTTCTTGTTACAAATGATGGTACAATACCCAATCGCTTGACCGGAAATAGTATTGCAGCAGGTGCGCGTTATACGAAAAATATTGGTGGTTTTAATCTTAAATCCGAAGCTCAGGCTAATATTGCCGGCGATTTTGATGGTTATAATTTAAAGGCCACTGCATCGTATGATCTTAGAAACGCTTCCCGATTTTATGCAGGCATTTCAGTAAATTCCGCTCCGGCCAATTATAATCATCTTTTGTACCAAAGCAGCTACCGCAATTATAACTGGTACAATGCAGATGCTTACAATAATGTGAAGACCCGGTCAATTGAAGCTGGTATAAATTCAGAAAAGTGGCTAAATGCCTCGGCAACATTAACTAATATTGGTAACTACACCTACTTTGGGCTCGATCCGGCAGATGACTTAATCAAATCCTTTCAGGCTTCTGAAAATCTCACATATCTTAAGATTAAGGTGAACAAGGAATTCCGCTTTGGCAAATTTGCCTTAAACAATACGCTGGCTTATCAGCAAGTGAGTAGCGGCAAACAATATCTTAATACTCCACAAATTGTAACGCGTAACACGCTCTATTATACAGATGCCTGGTTTGATAAGGCCCTTTTTATTCAAACGGGTATCAACTTCAAGTATTTTACTAAATATAATATGGATGGCTATGATCCCATATTGGCTGAATTCTATGTGCAGAACGATACAGAGATTGGCGACTTTCCACTTATAGATTTCTTCTTTAATATGAAAGTACGCCAGACCAGGATCTTTTTTATTGCTGAACATTTAAATTCTTCATTGGGTAAAAGTAATTTTTTCAGTGCTCCGGGATATCCTTATCGAGATTTTAATATCCGTTTTGGCATCGTATGGAATTTCTTTCTATAACTCTTTTTGTTGACGCATTTCCGTTTTCACGGAAGGAATAATCTATTTTGTTCTGCCAAACAGATAGAAATGTTGATTTATACATCCATCAAAAATATACTTTCTGCTAGACGAAGGAATTAATCTCCTAAAGGGGCATCCGATTTTGTTGTGTTAGTACTTGCAGGTAAATTAATCTTTCAACTTGGAGGCAAACTTGTTTTTATGATGTACTATATGTCAGCATCTCGACTTATGTGGAGATATCTAAAATTGATCTTTCGAAGATTTACATCTTTTGCGTATAAAAATTGTTCTTGACGGGGAATCGTAGGATTATTTTTTCTAAATAATTTTTATTGTTAAAGATAAAATTGAGATTTGTAGCGTCTGCCGTTTAACGATAGTTCAGGAAGTGATGCGGTTGATTTGATTCCTTTTGGATTTTTTTTTGCCTATTATATGTCTGTAAGATTGATTTTTTAAGCAATTAATTTTTGTTTCAGGCGTAGTAAGCTATGTTTCAAGCCGTTTGTTGATTCAAAAAAAAGTTCAAAAAAATACTGTTAACCGTAAAACGGTTGTATATTTGCCATCCCATAACAGAAGGTGTTTTACCGCGTTATAAATTATTTGAAAAATTGTTTTAAAGTGCTTGCAAGTTAGTTTTTTTAACCTAAGTTTGCACTCGCTAAAATAAGCCGCTCAGATAGCGGATAAGTTCTTAAAAAAACGTACTTTATATTTTTGAAAAATAATCTGAAAAAAGATTTGTTTAGTAAATAAAAAGTATTGTATATTTGCAGCCGCTTTCAAAAACAGGAAGCGGAGTTCTTGTAAAGAAATAAGATGTATTGGTTTCCGATTGTTTTCGGGAAGGAGGTTCGATCCCTTCGCATCTGCCCAGGCGCCCCTATTTAATATGGGGCGGTTCATTGACATATTGAATTGACAGCGCGTAACCGTCCCCATAAGTGGGGCGGTACGAATTAAGAAACAAAGACTAGAGAGACCATCATGGGCATGCCCCCTCCGGGGGGCTCCGGACCTCGGACACGTGGACATTATACAAGAGACTACGATGAAGAGTTTGATCCTGGCTCAGGATGAACGCTAGCGGCAGGCCTAACACATGCAAGTCGTACGGTAACAGGGGAGCTTGCTCCCGCTGACGAGTGGCGCACGGGTGAGTAACGCGTATGCAACCTGCCCCGTACCGGGGTATAGCCCAGGGAAACTTGGATTAACCCCCCATGGCCCATTTATATGGCATCATATGGATGGTAAAGTTTACGGTACGGGATGGGCATGCGTTCCATTAGCTTGTTGGTGCGGTAACGGCGCACCAAGGCACCGATGGGTAGGGGTCCTGAGAGGGAGGCCCCCCACACTGGTACTGAGACACGGACCAGACTCCTACGGGAGGCAGCAGTGAGGAATATTGGACAATGGGCGGAAGCCTGATCCAGCCATGCCGCGTGCAGGAAGACGGCCCTACGGGTTGTAAACTGCTTTTGTACGGGAAGAATAAGGGCCACGCGTGGCCCGGTGACGGTACCGTAAGAATAAGCACCGGCTAACTCCGTGCCAGCAGCCGCGGTAATACGGAGGGTGCGAGCGTTATCCGGAATCATTGGGTTTAAAGGGTCCGCAGGTGGGCCCCTCAGTCAGTGGTGAAAGCCCGCGGCTCAACCGTGGGACTGCCATTGATACTGGGGGCCTTGAATTGCTGTGAGGTGGCCGGAATATGTGGTGTAGCGGTGAAATGCATAGATATCACATAGAACACCGATTGCGAAGGCAGGCCACCAACGGTATATTGACACTGATGGACGAAAGCGTGGGGAGCGAACAGGATTAGATACCCTGGTAGTCCACGCCGTAAACGATGGATACTAGCTGTCCGGCGCACATTGGTGTGCTGGGTGGCCAAGCGAAAGTGATAAGTATCCCACCTGGGGAGTACGTTCGCAAGAATGAAACTCAAAGGAATTGACGGGGGCCCGCACAAGCGGTGGAGCATGTGGTTTAATTCGATGATACGCGAGGAACCTTACCAGGGCTTGAACGCACTGTGACAGGCCGCGAAAGCGGCCCTCCTTCGGGCACAGTGCGAGGTGCTGCATGGTTGTCGTCAGCTCGTGCCGTGAGGTGTCAGGTTAAGTCCTATAACGAGCGCAACCCCTGTTGTTAGTTGCCATCGGGTAATGCCGGGAACTCTAGCAAGACTGCCGGTGCAAACCGCGAGGAAGGTGGGGATGACGTCAAATCATCACGGCCCTTACGTCCTGGGCCACACACGTGCTACAATGGCGGGTACAGAGGGCTGCCACACCGCAAGGTGGAGCGAATCCCAAAAGCCCGTCACAGTTCGGATCGGGGTCTGCAACTCGACCCCGTGAAGCTGGAATCGCTAGTAATCGGATATCAGCCATGATCCGGTGAATACGTTCCCGGGCCTTGTACACACCGCCCGTCAAGCCATGGAAGCTGGGGGTACCTGAAGTCCGTCACCGCAAGGAGCGGCCTAGGGTAAGACCGGTAACTGGGGCTAAGTCGTAACAAGGTAGCCGTACCGGAAGGTGCGGCTGGAACACCTCCTTTCTAGAGCTTCCCCCCCGCCGCGTGCGGGGGGAGAGACGCGCGTCCGCAGGGACCGGCGCCCGTGGTGGGCCCTTTGGCCTTTGTTGCTGTCAATTCAGGATATTACCCGGGGATGCCCCCGGCCCACGGGCCGGGGGCCCTTTTCCGGCGAAAAGGGACAGTCTCATAGCTCAGCTGGTTAGAGCGCTACACTGATAATGTAGAGGTCGGCAGTTCGAGTCTGCCTGAGACTACTGTGCACCGGTGTGCATATGGTCGAAGGTTCAATGCCCGAGGCAGAAGTTCATTGATTGCATATTGAAGGAAATTTTAGAGGTTGAGTAGCCGTTATAAGTACTGTTGACTGATAACTGTTGACTGATCACTTAGGGACAGACGGGGGATTAGCTCAGCTGGCTAGAGCGCCTGCCTTGCACGCAGGAGGTCATCGGTTCGACTCCGATA
>CBDCNG010000004.1:0-15000 GCA_965219335.1 Leeuwenhoekiella sp. | reverse complement strand
ATATAGTTTAGCGAAATATCAGGAGTGGATGTCGTGGCTGCCGATGTGCCGTCAGACCATGCAATTGTATTTCCAGCCAGTTGGCCATCGTTATTTTTACCATTGGGTCCGGTCACATCGTTTGTGATTTTCTGTGCTTCCGTAAGTGTGTTGAAAAACGCTACAAACTGTCCTTGGCTCACCTCATATTTCATTGCGTAGAAAGCGGCAAAACCCTTGGGAAAATTGGCGGGGATAGGGCCCAACTGATCGCCGCCATTGCCGACGTCTAAATTGTAGTATAGTTTGCCCGCACCGGGTGATATGTCTATTGCATTTTCTGAAGTGACCTGATAGGAAATATTGGTACTACCGGAATAAAATTTATTTTTCTCGTCGCCTTCAGTACCGCCGAGATAAAATGCTCCTTCTGGCACATAAACCATCTCGATGGCAAATACCTGCACATCAATTACATCATTTGCTCCTATGCTTCCATAATTCCAGCGTAGGCGGAGATCTTGGAAGTTGATGTTTCCACTGCCATCTTTATTCCTATAGATGATAGCTCCCAGATTATCTGTCGATACATCTATGGTGCTTTCTGAAGTGGCCCTATTATCAGTCTGTGAAAGTGTGGCATGAGTCCAGTCGCCACTATTCACACGATATTTTATAAACACCCAGGCCGCATCCCAATTAGACGGTCCTGAGCTGATACGCCAAGAGTTTTCCCAACTTAGATCAAATTCCACCTGAATCCAGTTTTGGGCCTCATTCTGATTTTCTAAGGTTATGTTGCTTACATTAATATTATTGCCCCAAGAAGATGTAAAAGTCAGAGCAAAAATAAATAAAGGTAATAGTGCTTTCATAATATTGTTTTTAAGTTAGTTGAATACCCTTAAAACTAGCTATTAATAATTAGGTATTTAACAGGATTTTCACTTGGTTTTCATAGGGAAAAACCCCCTTTGTTGTTGCAATTTGATTGAAATTAGAATCTTAAGATTGGACGATCATTTGGCCTTTGGGAGCGATATAGTCAATGTATTCTTCTGTAAATCTTTTGACCTAAGCTATATTTTTAACCGTTAAAGACTTGCCTATTTAGTAACTTCACGCTCGAATGGGGGAGCAACGAATCATAATTATTGGCGGGGGCCTTGCCGGTTTGACCCTGGCGCTTGACCTACTCCAAAAAGGGCTTGAGGTCAGTGTGGTTGAAAAGGGGGGATATCCACGCCATAAAGTCTGTGGGGAATATATATCGAGCGAGGTACTGCCATACTTGCAAGGCCTTGGCGTGAAGCCTTATGAGTGGGGAGCCGTGAATATCAACACGCTCCAATTTTCAAATACTTCAGGAAAAATGCTGACTTCACAACTTCCTCTGGGCGGTTTTGGGATCAGCCGATATCACTTGGATAATAAGTTATATGAGTCTGTTTTGAAGGCGGGAGGAGTAATTGTGCGCAAACAGGTCAATGCTGTTTTCTATGAAAAAGATCGTTTTCGCCTTGCGCTTAATTCTGGTGAAGAATTGTGGGCTGATTTTGTGATAGGTGCTTACGGAAAAAGGTCAAATCTGGATGTATCGCTTACGCGAAAATTTATAAAACGTCAATCGCCCTGGCTTGCCGTAAAGTCCCATTACTGGGCCGATTGGGATTCAAAAGTAGTCGGGCTGCATAATTTTAAAGGTGGTTACTGCGGGATTTCTCAGGTAGAAAATGGCATAATTAACGTTTGCTATTTAGCAGATTTTAAATCTTTCCAAAAGCATAAAGATTTAGAGAATTACCGGGAAAAAGTGCTTTGTGCAAATCCGCATCTGCGGGAATTTTTTGAGCAGGCCGTTTCGCTTTTTGAAAAACCGATCACCATAAGTCAGATTTCATTTGATGCCAAAGAGCGCGTACACAATCATATAATGATGTGCGGCGACAGCGCTAGTCTGATTCATCCCTTGTGTGGGAATGGGATGGCCATGGCCATACTAGGGGCGAAAATTTTGGCTGATACGATCCAAAACGGTATTAACAATAACAATTCAAGGACCGAACTGGAGGTGAGTTATGAAAAAGCCTGGAAGTCTCAGTTTCAGAAAAGGCTTGGGATGGGGCGAAAGTTACAGACACTTCTTGGCAACCAAACCGCCACGAATCTGGGTATCGATTTGCTGAGAAAAACACCCTACCTTTTCCAACAGTTGATCAAGGCCACGCATGGTAAACCGCTCACCGTATGAAAAAGCGTATCCTTGCACCAGAACTTATGGACGATCCCGCGCTTGATGAAATGCGTCTTCAGGATGCACTGGCAGATGTTTCTTTCGTAAATAAATGGCTCGGGGGCCAAAAAATTACCCTTGATGGGCTAGACTACTTTTTTAATAAATACCCGCAAAATCAGTACAGCATTGCCGATCTGGGATGCGGAGATGGCGAAATGCTCCGAAAAATGGCTGATTATTGCCGAAAAAAGGGTATAAAGGCTACATTTTTGGGCTTAGATCTTAATTCAAAAAGTGTTGCTTTGGCCATAGATCAATCACAGGAATATCCAGAAATTGCATATCGCCAAAAGAATATTTTAGAGCTGGATACTACTGAAGCAAGATTAGACATCATTACGACTACGCTAACAATGCACCATTTCACAGATAATGAGATCGTGGGCTTTCTGAAATGTTTTGGCCAACTGTCCCGCTTAGGGTGGGTGGTCAACGATCTACACCGTAGCTCGATCGCCTCGGTACTTTTTCGTGCTTTTAGTAGTATTTTTATGAATACATATATCGCGCGTTACGATGGTCTGGTCTCCATCAAACGGGCATTCACCAAAAAAGAATTAACAACTTTCGCAGCTCAACTCGGTCTTACCGAATATAAAATTGGCTGGCGATGGGCTTTTAGATATTTATGGATAACAGACATGAAGGCACAAAAATAGTTTGCGCTGCAACAGAACTGCCGCCGTATTCACGGGAGACGGCAGAAATCATCCCTTTTTTGGATGATTGGTTACAGGGCAAAGACGAGCGTTTTTGCCGAAAGGTAAAGAAGATTTTTGGTAATGCCGCCGTGGACAAGCGCTATAGTATCATGTCGCCCGAGGAAGTTTTTACCGCGACCTCTTTTGAAGAAAAAAATGCCATTTATGCCCGAGAGGTCATCAAATTGGGACAAAATGTTTTGGTGAAAGCCTTAAAAAAAGCAGATTGGCAGCCCACAGATATAGATTATATCATAACCGTAAGCTGCACCGGGATTATGATTCCCTCGCTGGATGCTTATCTCATTAATACATTGGGACTTCGGCAGGATATCATACGCCTGCCCGTGACCGAAATGGGCTGCGCGGCGGGTATATCTGCCATGGTTTATGCCAATGCATTCCTGCGGGCAAATCCCGGTAAGCGCGCGGCGGTGATCGCAGTAGAGAGTCCTACGGCAACTTTTCAATTGGGTGATTACAGTATGGCCAATGTAGTGAGCGCTGCCATTTTTGGTGATGGTTCGGCCTGTACGTTACTGTCTTCGCATGAGAATGATACGGGCCCCAAGATCGTTGATACGGGCATGTATCATTTTTACGATGCTGAGCAGATGATGGGCTTTAAACTTACAAATATGGGCCTTAAAATGGTTTTGAATCAAAAGGTGCCCGAAGCCATTGCCGAACATTTCCCTGCGATTATTCATCCATTTTTGGAACGGAACAATATGAAGATTGATGCACTGGATCACCTGATCTTTCACCCCGGGGGGAAAAAGATCGTGCAGACCGTAGAAGAGCTTTTTGGTGCAATGGGCAAAAATATTGATGATACCAGAGAGGTTCTGCGACGCTATGGAAATATGAGCAGCGCCACCGTGCTCTATGTTTTAGAACGTTTCCTCAACAAATCGAGAGAAGGAGATACGGGTCTCATGCTCAGTTTTGGCCCCGGCTTTTCCGCACAGCGTGTTTTGTTGCAGTGGTAGACTCTTGCGGCAAGATCCTTTTTTGAACCCTAAAACCGATTTTACCATGAAAACCAGGGATTTTAACAGCAATAATGATAACGAATGGGCAATAATACTGGGAGGTAGCTCCGGTCTGGGTCTCGCTTCCGCGAAAAAATTAGCAGCCCACGGGATGCATATCTGTATCGTTCACCGTACGCGCCGCAGCAAGATCGGCAAATTTGAAGCAGCCCTTGAAACAATAGGGGATCACGGTAACAAAATTTTGGAATTTAATCTGGATGCGCTAAAAAAGGAAACTCAATCAAAGACCCTGATGGCGATCAAAGAAAAAAATGGCCGCGTGAAGATACTTTTGCATAGTTTGTCTAAAGGAAACCTTAAGCCTATTTATAGTAAAAATCGGGAAATGGATACCTTGACTCAAACCGACTTTGATTTGACCATTAATAGTATGGCAACAAGTCTATATGCCTGGGCCAAAGCATTGCTTGATGGTGCATGCCTTACCAAAGGAAGCAAAATCCTTTCGTTTACAAGTGAGGGCAGCACAAAGCCATTGCCGAATTATGCAGCGGTCTCTGCCGCAAAAGCAGCCCTGGAAGCGATCACACGTAGCCTCGCTTATGAACTCGCCCCGCTAGGAATCACTGCAAACTGTATTCAGGCAGGCGTAACCAATACCGAAAGCCTGCGTTTGATCCCCGATAGTAAAATTATATTAGAAAGGGCCAAAAGCCGAAACCCAAATAAAAGATTAACCACCCCAGAAGATGTTGCCAATATGGTTTATCTCTTATCAAGGCCAGAAGCTGATTGGGTAAACGGGACTATAATTCCGGTCGACGGCGGTGAATATCTAGCGCTTTAAAAATCGCTAATTTGCGAAATATTTATAGGAAAAATCTCATAATTATTAAACCGAAAAGGATATGTTTTGGTCAGGTTTTATAATTTTAACCTACAACCTTAAATACATATAATATATCTCCAACCATGAAAATTGACGTACGCAGCGACACCCTGACCCGCCCAACCCCAGCCATGCTTGATGCCATGATGAGCGCCGAAGTGGGCGATGATGTTTATAAAGAAGATCCTACCATTAATAAACTGGAAGAAAAAATTGCAGATCTTTTTGGGATGGATGCTGCGCTTTATTTCCCAACGGGAAGCATGACCAACCAGGCTGCGATCAAGCTGCATACACAGCCCGGTGACCAGCTCATAGCTGATAAGTATGCTCATGTCTATAATTATGAAGGGGGTGGAGTTTCTTTTAACAGCGGTGTGTCCTGTAAATTGCTCGATGGGCACCGCGGGATGGTAACGGCAGAGCAAGTGAGGGCCGCTATCAATCCGCCAGATTTTTACCACAGTCCGCTAACCACGCTCGTCTGTTTGGAAAACACCACCAATAAAGGGGGAGGTGCCTGTTACGCATTTAACGAAATTCTGGATATACGGAAAGTATGTGATGATCACAATCTGGGCCTGCATCTTGATGGTGCGCGACTATGGAATGCCCTTGTGGCCACTAATGAATCGCCCAAAGATTATGGTGAGGTTTTCGATACGATCTCCGTCTGCCTTTCTAAAGGGTTGGGCGCTCCCATGGGTTCGGTTTTGGTTGGTAAAAAACGATTTATTGACAAGGCCATACGGGTGCGAAAAATCCTGGGCGGGGGGATGCGTCAAGTGGGTTTTATGGCTGCGGCCGGGCTTTATGCCATAGAGAATCACTGGCAGCGCATGGAGGAGGACCATCAGCGAGCGAAGGATCTGGGCAACGTGCTCAGTGGGCATAAAGATGTGCTCAAGGTAGATCCCGTTGAGACTAACATCCTTATCTTTTATTTGAAAAAATCTGTGGATGAACTCCGATTTCTGGATACCCTGAAAAATGATGATATTCATATAAGCGCGATGGGGCAGGGCAAACTGAGGATTGTGACCCATTACGATTATACCGCTGACATGCATGATAAACTGCTTAATTATTTCAGCGAACAGGGGAATTAATTCAGCCTTTATCAAGTTTTTTTCAATTATTGTTGTATTATTAATTTCTAGCAAAACATCGATAATAAATTACAGGGATACTTATCCACTGTACGCTTTAGAAAGGCTTAAGAACAATTAGCTACTTTTGATCTATAAATTGTTTCTTTTGAGAAGGCTTGTGTTTTTCCTGATATATTTTAGCGTCGTAACCTTAGGCCGGGCACAGGAAGTAATGCTCAATGACTTCCTGAATAATGCGCGCAAGACCAACGATTCCTTGTCCAGCGTAGTAAACCTTCAGAAAATCGGGCAGTTACAGCAACAGATGATCCAGGCCCAGACCAAGGCGCCACAGGTGGATGTTACCGCAGATGTAATCGTTGCCCCATTTTTTGACAATAACGGCAGAGCGGTCGATATAACCACCAACCCATCCCCCAGTGCGTATGGCTATGATGTTGGCATTACAAACGGAGGTCTTTATGCTGCGCAATTAAAGGTCACACAGCAACTTTTTAACCAGGCGATTACCAATAATCTATTGTTCCAGAACAAAATTCAAAATCAGGGGCTGGCCCTGACTTTTGAGGAGATATACCACAACCTCCAAAATAATATCACCCGTATTTATGTAACGGCTTATGGCTATCAGCTTCAGGAAAAACTCAATGAAGACCTCGTTACGGATTTGCAAAAACGCTTGAAGGTAATTGAGGTTTTGGTTAAAAACGGAATCCTTTTACAGAGCGATTACATACTCGTTCAGGTCAATCTGGATCAGACCAAAATAACACTGCGGCAGGTGCGCAATAATTTGCGTGAATCGCTGAGGCAATTGTATTCACTTAGTCTTACCCCGCTCAATCAGAACGCCACATTGGCTTTTCCCGATTTAGAAATCACTCCAAAAAAAGAAGATTTTTTCTTTGAAAAACGGTTTCTTAACGACAGCTTACAAATTGAGGCAAACCGTGAGGTTTTCAACAATAAATATAAACCTAAAATTACTGCATACGTGGATGGTGGGCTGAATGCGGTGGAAATCCCTAACATATATCGAAAAATTGGTGCAAGCGCAGGCCTACAATTCAGCCTTCCCATTTATGACGGCAACCAGAGAAGGATCAATGCTCAGCAAAGCGAATTGCGGCAGGAGACATTGCTGAATTCTCGAAAAAACGGCGAGATCACCAAAATGAACAATCTACAGAGCCTGCTTGATCAGATTGCTGCTCAAGGAGAAAACCTTGACTTAATGACACAACAGTTAAAAAAGCAGGAGATATTACAGAAGCTTTATAAGGAAAAGCTGGTCAGGGGCCAGGTCTCGGTAATCGATTACTTAAATGTAATCCAAGATTATAGAATGCAGGAAAATGCGAGAATACAGATGCAGACTAACCTCTGGCTGCTCCAAAATCAATACGATTATGTAAACTGGTGATCATGAAATATTCTAATTTTAAGGTTGTTATATTATTTATGGGTTTTTTCATGTTCCTAGTGGTTTCCTGTAATAGGGGCAATGAAAAGGAGACCGATCATGAAAGAGCCGCCATCGATGTTCATACTGCGACTGTCACCACGAGAAATATTGTAGAATATCAGGATTTTAACGGGGTTACGCAGTATCAAAAGAAAGAGATACTACGGGCCAATATCACTGGGTATATCTCATACCTGCCTTTTGAGCGCGGAGACAGGATACAACGTGGGGCAACTTTTTTACGCCTTCGTACCAAGGAACAAAGCGCGTTGGCAGAAGCGGTAAAAATCGACAGTTCGCTCGCACAGTTTGCCAAGCCACTTCGTGTAACAACCAATGCCACGGGAGTCATCACTCAACTCAATGTCGTTAAGGGCGATTATGTAGCCGAAGGGGATATCCTCGCCGTGATCGCACAGCCCAAGACCCTTGTGGTTATGGTAAATGTGCCGTTTACCAATAACAATAATATAAAAGTAGGAACACCCTGCCAGATAGTGGTACCCAAAAAAAAGGCTATCGATATTATTGATGCTGAAGTTACCGGTAAACTCCCAGTAATTGATTCTATCAATCAGACGCAGGCCTTCCTCATCGCGCTTCCCGATCAGCAATTGCCCGAAAAGCTCAATGTACAGATCAGGACCGTGCTTAGGCAGGACAGTACCGCGCTGAGCATACCACAAAGTGCGCTGCAGACCAACGAATTGATGACCCAATTCTGGGTTTTGAAGGTGGTCAACGATACATTGGCCATAAAGGAAAAGGTCACCCCGCAGCTACAAAATGATTCTATAGTGCAGATCAGTTCGGAAAATGTTAAAAAAGGGGATCAGGTAGTTACGGAGGGCAGTTACCAGATGCGAGATTCCACACGGGTGAAAATCATGGAACGATGAAAAACACCTTTAATAATTATAAATATCCATTGCTCATCATCGGTATTTTACTTATTGGGGGGGGGATTTTTGCCTATCAAAATCTAAAAACCGGGCTTTTCCCCAATATAACCTTTCCAAAGATCAAAGTGATCGCTGATTCTGGCCAGCAACCGGTGGATAAGATGATGGCGGCAGTCACCATTCCGCTAGAAAACGCAATACGGCGCACGCAGGGCCTAAGCTACATCAGAAGCACCACCTCGCGTGGCAGCACGGAAATTTCGGTTTTTCTCAATTGGGATATGGATATTGATGTCGCGCGTTCCCAGATAGAATCCTTTATCAATCAGTCCAAAGGAACAATCCTGCCCAACACCAATTTTACGATTGAGAAGATGAACCCCTCCATTCTACCGGTAATGGGGTATTCTCTAGAGGGCGATAGGTCTCAGGTAGATCTCAAGCTCATCGCAAAATATCAAGTTCGGCCCTACTTGAGTGCGACACCCGGAGTTTCGGACGTTGCGATAATAGGGGGTAAGGATAAAGAATATCAGATTATCCTTAAACCGGAAACTTTAAAAAATTTGGGTATCACCCTTACTACTGTTCAAAATGCGGTGACAAACTCAAACATTACTCAAAGTAATGGTTACCTGAGCGATTATAACCGGATGTATCTGACTTTAACTGACAATTCAGTCAAAGGATTACAAGACCTGCAAAATCTTGTCGTTAAAAATTCGCCCACACGACTAATTCAGCTAAAAGACGTTGCGGATGTAACTGTTGCCGAAGCCAAACAGTATGTAAAGATCATTGCAAATGGAAAGGATGTGCCCCTTATTGCAATCCTTAAACAGCCTAGCGCAAATCTGATCGCCGTCAATGATAGTATCCAGCACAAAGTGCAACAACTTGCAAAAATACTTCCCAAAGATGTCAGATTGGTTCCCTATTATAACCAGGCCAATTTTGTTAATACCAGTATTAAAAGCATTCAGGATGTCCTATGGATCGGCTTGGTCTTGGCATTACTTGTAGTTGTAGCATTTTTAAGATCGTTTTCGTCTAGCATGGTTGTTTTGTTTACCATCCCAGTTACGCTGTCGCTTACATTTATCGTGCTCGACGGGATAGGCTACACCTTTAATATTATGACCCTGGGTGCCATTGCAGCGGCGATCGGGCTGATGATCGATGACGTGGTGATCATTATTGAGCAAATTTATAAAATCAGGGAGGAGCATCCAGAAGAATCGGTAACTTGGAGTGCCCGCCAGGCTATTTCAAAGCTATTCCCAGCAATGGTGGGGTCTTCGCTGAGTACTTTGTTGATCTTTGTTCCTTTTGTGATGATGACGGGTATTGCAGGGGCTTATTTTAAAGTAATGGCGTTTACCATGATCATTGCCTTGGCCTGTTCTTTTTTTGTGACCTGGTTTATGGTGCCCGTGCTGGCTATTTTGTTTTCACGAAATAAACCCGTGGATCATAAGCATGAGCCCAAGACCAAATGGATACATCAAATTCTGGAAAAGCCCTTCATCGGGATCGTTTCCACATTTATCTGTATGGCGATTATCGTTATTATACCTTCAAAACTACCTTCGGGATTTCTTCCTGAAATGGATGAGGGAAGCATAGTCCTTGATTTTAACAGCCCGCCGGGAACAACCCTTGAAGAAACGGGAAGGATGCTCACCATTGTCAACAATATCCTTCGCGATCAACCAGAAGTTGAAGCTTTTTCTGCACGGCTGGGCACGCAGATGGGATTTTTTATCACTGAGCCCAACCGGGGAGATTATCTCATAAAATTAAAGGACTCACGTTCTAAAACTACAACCGAAGTCTCTGATGAGATACGTTCTAAAATCGAGTCAAAAGTACCACAGCTCACAGCCGATTTTGGACAGGTAATCGGTGATATGCTAGGTGACCTGATGAGTTCGGTACAGCCTATACAGGTTAAATTATTTGGTGATGACAGTGAAAAACTGGAAGATATTTCAAAAAAAATAGCTTCGCAGATTGAGCAAGTCTCCGGCACTGCTGACGTTTTTGACGGGATTGTGATCGCAGGGCCGGAGATTCAGTTAAAACCCAATGTACCGGCATTGGCAAAGTTAGGTCTTACCCCCGCCGATTTTCAGCTTCAGCTACAGACGCAGGTTACTGGTACCGTAATTAGCACTATGATCGATAATATAAAGGTGCTCAATATCAGGATGCGCTATCCAGACACCTATAATACCTCTGTACAGGATTTAAAAAACATAAAATTATTATTGCCCAATGGCGCCAATGTGCCCATTGCCCAAGTTGCCGATATTGTGATCAAAAAGGGTGTAGCCGAAGTGAACCGAGAGAACGAAAAAACGGTGGGCTATATCACCGCGCGTCTCAATAACCGTGATCTTGGCTCAACGTTATCAGATATTAAGAGTAGATTGAAAAAAAACATAAGCCTGCCAGCCAACTTTCATATTGAATATGGCGGATCGTACCAGCAGCAAAAGCAGGCATTCCGGGAACTTTTGATAATTTTGATTTCTGCAGTATTATTGGTTTTTGTCGTTATCCTTTTTCTTTTCCGGAAATTAAAAATAGCCGGTGCCATCGTCTTTATTGCTATCTTGGGTGTTGCCGGCTGTATGTTGAGTCTTTTTATAACGGGAACACCGCTCAATGTGGGCAGTTATACGGGCATCATCATGATCGTGGGCATTATTGGGGAGAACTCCATTTTTACCTACCGGCAGTACCTAGAAGTTGATCAGTCCCTGTCGCACGAAAAAAAGATTGAATATTCCATTGCAGCCAGATTGCGACCAAAATTGATGACCGCTTTTGCCGCGATTATGGCACTTATCCCGCTGGCTCTGGGCGTAGGCGCTGGTGCGCAGTTGCATCAGCCGCTTGCCATTGCGGTCATTGGTGGGATGGTTTTCGCGCTCCCATTGCTACTCGTTGTATTACCCACGATTTTAAAGATCATAAAGGAGTAAGGTAAGATAGGCGGAGGTTTTTTTTTATTTGGAGATTTAAAAAGATGATGCTTGCCTTTGTATATCAGAGTTCCATTATATTATTGATCATCCTCTCAAACCATCTCGGTCAAACGGGATTGGAGCATTACTCACTTAAATCTTATTATCGTGGTCTAAAAAAGTATATCTTGGAAAACTCCCTAACCTTGAAAATTTAGCGAAACTCGAACGAAAATTGCGCACCTAAGATTATTGATAATCGTCCTGTGTGGTATTTATATCTAAATTTATTTTCGGTCAAAAATTTTTGTGTTTAGGAAAGGCTTTCCGCGAACGGAAAATAAGCCGTCTAAGACATCATAATAAATCCTGCGATGAGGATAGGATATCTATAGCTTGATAATCATTCTGTGGTTCTCAAGTTGGCTTTTTTACTTTTGGCCGAAAGGCATAGATTTATATGATCAATCTCACTTCACCCAGTTCCTCAATACGATAGGGAAACTGATCATCAGGAGAACCTATAAACATAAAATTTGTTGGGATGTTCCACCTGGTAGAAAGTTCCTGAATCTTCTCAGGGGTGAATTTTCCAGATTCTTGAATGAATTCGATATTGATATTGGGATAGGCTCGGTTCAGTACTTCGATATCTTTTATCAACTGGTCTGGCATGATATCATCTTCGCCCATTACGGTGCAGATCTTCAGCTTTTTAGTGGGCTCGTTATGGGTGATGTATTGCATGACCTTGTTTAAGGTAGCAACATTATCCCTGGCGGTAAAAAACACAAACTGCTGGTTGTTTATCTCCTTAAGCATTTTTATTGTTTTGGAGTGTAGGGAATAAAAGGTTTTTCCATGACCAGGAAAAGTATATTTGAGCACCAAGAGCGCTGCCTTTAAAATGCGCATTTTATAGAGCATAAAAAACACCACCAGAAGGGTTGGGATTAGGTATTCTATAAAGATGACCAGATAAGATGGGTTGAGCTCTATATTTCCGATAATTGCAGAGGCCACGGCAATAATGGCCACAATGAGACCTATCCATGTAGAACGTTCGGGCCTGGGAAGGCTTTTTCTATTAACTTTTAAGAGCAGGTTGCCTATGCCAAAAAGCACCATGACCGAAAGAAACGCTATGGTATAAACCCCAGCTAATTTGGCCAGGTCACCTTCAGTAACAAGTAGTACAGAAGTACAGAGTACAAAAAAGATAAGGTAGATCACATATGAACTGCCCCTGCTGTTTTTTCTTAGCATAATGCGGGGCAATATACGGTCTAAGGCCATACGTTCCATTAGGCCGCCCACACCCACGTAAGAGGTGAGAACGGCACCGCTCAATACCAGGGCGGCATCAACACCTACCAGCAGGGAGAGCCAGTTCCCACCGGCAAGGCCACCCATATACGAGAGGAGTGCATCCTGATTGTCAACTACAGAATCAATTGGGATGATCGCGAGGGCCAAAAATGCGATCAATGGGTTAAAAATGGTCACGACGATCCACATGTTTCTTAGGGTTTTTGGAAAAACTCCCTCCTTTTGTTCCTCTACATAGTTGGCGGAACTTTCAAAACCACTGATACCAAGCATAGCTGCGGAAAACCCCAAAAAGAGTGAGGTCACGAGCCCACCTTCTACTGGGATTGAAAAATTGGCCGATAGGGTGCTAATACCATTTTGTATGAAAAAATAAATACAATAACTGCAAAGGATCGTAAGCGAAGTCAGGTGGAATATGAAGATAGCAATAGCCACTTTGGAAGATTCGCCAATACCCAAGATGACAAGGGTCATAAAGATCAGTAGCAATACAATTGTTACCGGTATTATAGGTATATTCCAGATATTATAAACGTATTTTATGGCTTCGCTTGCAGAAATTACCGCTGTGGCCATATAGGATAGTACGGTTAGCGCGGCTGCAAGTGATGCTGTGGATTTTTTGGTAGTATTGAGGAGAGCATTGTAGGCACCACCGTTTAGGGGAAGTGCGCCGACGACCTCGCCATAAATTTTCCTAAACAGAAATAAAATTCCAGCTACAATAAGTAAGGAAATCCAAGCGTACTGCCCGGCGTAAACAATGGCCAATGCAGACACATATAAGCATGAAGAACTAATATCATTGCCACAGATCGCCGTGGCTTCCAGTTGGTTTAATTTTTTTTTTGCCATATTTCAAAAGTAGGAAAGAAATATGAGTTATGGCATTACAAACTTTTAAAACCGCTACGCTTTAGAAATAGTTTAGGATGTCTGGTTAAATTTAAACCTTGAACCAGTGCAAGCTGATACATGATATTTTAAGTTTATGACCACAATACTTTCAAGATTAATTTATTAAAGTAAATAAGATTGAACAGATAATTAACTTTTACCATAACCGTCTCCCATGAAAATATTAATCGCAGAGGATGAGATAGACCTGCAGCAATCAATTGTAAATTATCTACAAAGTGACGGTCATGTCTGCGAGACCGCCTCAGATTATAGGGAAGCAGCTGAAAAAACAGCCCTTTACAGTTATGATATTGTCATTCTGGATATCAATCTGGTGACCGGTAGCGGCTTGGATATTTTAAAAAATATAAAAGACAATAGGGGTAAAGCTGGGGTTATTGTCATCTCGGCAAATAGCTCTCTGGAAGATAAGCTCCTGGGCCTTGATCTCGGTGCAGACGATTATATGACAAAACCCTTTCACCTTGCAGAGCTGAACTCACGGATCAGGGCGGTATTACGACGCGGTACTTTTGGCGGAAGCCACATCATTGATTTTAATGAGCTGCGTATAGATACCATGGCGCATACCGCTTATGTAAACGGAAATTCCATAAATCTGACCCGAAAGGAATATAGCCTTTTGCTTTTTTTTGTGACTAACCGTGGACGTGTACTTTCCAAAGAAATTATTGCAGAGCATCTCTGGGGTGACGATAGCGACCTGCTGGACAGTTTTGATTTCATCTATGTACACATCAATAATTTGCGAAAAAAATTGACCGCCGCTGGCGCAAAATATATCAAGACTGCATATGGTACGGGCTACCGATTTACCGAAGAACAATAGACTGTTAATATGAGTAAAACCAACCTGCTTAAAAAAGCGTCGGTCAATTTTTTGATATCAGGGGTCATTGTGCTTTTTCTCTCTGGTATTGTCCTATATTTCTATACACAGCGATTGCTCAGAAATGAGATTGAAGAAGAGCTCTATTCAGACAAAGCTCGCGTGGAGCAGCTTTTAAAAGGCAGACCCCAATTCAAAGGTGTGCCACCGCTCATTGTGGTTGAACCTGCCAATGAAAGGCGGCCAGACCGGTTACTCGACACCATGATCTTTGATCCTTCTCAAAACGAGGATGAAGAGTTCAGACAACTCTCGGGCACCCGGTTAGTGAATGGGCGATTCTATAAAATTACCATTCGAGCTATGGTCATCGAAAGCGAGGGTATACTGCTGGCCATCGTTTTTACCTTTCTTTTGATCATTTTACTGGCATTTATCTCCATTTTTTTCATAAATAGATCCCAGAACAGAAAATTATGGCGCCCCTTTTTTATTAATCTGGGCCGTATCAAGGATTTTTCGCTGGAAAGCACAGCAAGTCTAAAGTTAGAAGAATCAACTATTATCGAATTTGACGAACTCAATAGGGAAATGTTGAGCCTCA
>CBDCNG010000003.1:25000-389745 GCA_965219335.1 Leeuwenhoekiella sp. | reverse complement strand
ACGGCAAATAGCATTGTGAACCCAAAAGCTGCCGCAAATGTGTTCAAATCAAACCGAATGGATCAGGATCCGGTCAATGTGGTTTATTTTATCCCTACAGATCTGGTGGATGCTTATAAAAAAGACTCCAATAAAATTACAAGAAGAATCAGCAAAATAATGCTGTTTGAACAAGAATGGTATAAAAAGCAGATGGAGCTCAATGGCTATCAGGATAAAACCTTTGCCCTTTATACCAAAGCCAACAATTCTCTGGTGATGATATTACCCGTTTATGGGAAAAAGGCGAGTACAGAATATTCCGGAAATAAAGAAGCCAAAGGGGATATTGAGGCTTATTTTCAAAAGAACCCCTCTTTAAAAGGTGGTGAACACACCATGGTGTTTTCAGACAAAGATAGCGGCTTCAATAATGCAACACCTGAAAGAATGGCTTTTTGTCGGTCTGACGATGATTTTACCATTATTGAAACCGGCCAGTTTCTTGACGATTTAGAATTGTTACATTGGGGCACGGCAGGGGGCTGTATACATGAATTGGGCCATGCGTTCAACTCGCCCCACTTTGCACATAGGGCTTCAGAAAACCCTGGCCGGAGCATGATGGGCGGCGGCGGCGCCAACCTCTATAATTCAGGTAAAGATTTAAATTCAGTATTTCTGGTTCCAGCTTCGGCCGCAATTTTTGATGTAAGCGAGGCTTTTAACAAAAACAACGATGGTATTGACTATTATGGCAAGGAGCCAACTATTAATTTAACGTCTTACAGTATTAAAAAAGACAATGGCATTAGAGCTACCAGGGCACAATTCACCTTTACCTCAGATGTGACCCCTAAGTATGTGTACACAGCTATGGATGCCGAACCGTCTACTGTCAATGATGATTATGATAAGGTTTCCTTTAGCGCTAAAGTAGACCCGACCGGTAATCCTAATGAATATAAAGCTGAGGTAGTTATGCCATATGGAGAATTTTTTGATGGCTACTCCTCTTCCTCTAAAATTGATAATGATATTGAGTTTTCGGTAGATGTACTTTCCGAAAATGGTTTTAGGACCGTAGTGCTTTCTTATGATTTTACCACTAGCTCAGCTACAGAACCCGAGCCCGATGACAACATCAATAAGGAATTGATTAAACTCTCTGACCGTTCAGAATGGAGCGTAACGGCAAGTAGTACCAATCATGGTGATCCTACCGGTCAGGGAGCTGACAAAATGGTGGATGGTGATTCCACAAGTTTTTGGTTTTCAGATTTTCCCCATCATTTCGAAGACGATGGTCCGCATGTGATCCATGTGGATATGGGGAAGGAGAATACCTTTAATGGTATTTATATAAACTCGGTAAGAACACCAAATCCACAGTTTCGGCCAAAGCATATCGTGATCGATGTGAGCAATGACAACATTGATTACGATACCGTCTTAAACTATACCGTACCGCAGGAAAACGCTGATCTCAAATTTCGGTTTGACCATCAGGTAAAAGCACGATATTTCAGAATTACCGTAGATGAAATCTTTATAACTGGAAATTTTGCAGAAAACCTGGTCATTAACGAATTGGATATTTTACAATAGATGAAAAATTTAGTACACATCTTCCTATTGATCCTTGGGACTTTAGCCCTTATGGGATGCAAGAACACACAGAAAGAAAAAGTTGCCCAGCAAAAGGAAGCAGCTTCGCAGCGACCAAATATACTTTTTATACCAGTTGATGATCTCCGTCCTGAACTTGGAGTTTATGGAAACAACATCATAAAAAGTCCAAATATTGATGCCCTGGGCAAAAGTGGTGTAGTATTTAACAGGGCCTATTGCCAGCAAGCGGTATGTAATCCCTCGAGGGCAAGTTTATTGACCGGGCTTCGGCCTGATACCCTTCAGGTATGGGATCTTAAAACAAAATTCAGGGATGCGCTCCCAGATATCATTACATTACCACAATTTTTCAGGGAACATGGTTACACCACCCTTGCCATTGGCAAGACCTTTCATAACAATATTCCAGATTCTATTTCCTGGGATAAGCGGTATCACCTCAAAGGGTATCCTTTTGACGCAGATGCGAGCTATGCTTCAGATAAAAACAAAGAAATTCTCAAGGGTAGAATAGAAAAAATGAAAGCTGAAGGTAAAAAGCCGGATGCACTGGGCATGTATTATACTAAGGCAGAATCTTTTGAACATCCGGATGTAGCCGATGATGCCTATTATGATGGTGCTCAGACCACCAAAGCGATCGAGCTGTTAAAAGGGTTGAAGCAGTCCGGGAAACCATTCTTTTTATCGGTAGGTTTTTATAAACCCCACCTGCCCCTAAACGCACCAAAAAAGTATTGGGATCTTTATGACGATAAAGATATACCTCTCGCGCCCAATCAGTATATCCCTAAAGGAAGCCCTTCTTACGCTGTGCACGGTAGTCAGGAATTGCGCTGGTATATAGATCAGCGCGACACCCCTTTTCCACAGGACAAACCTTTCCCTGATGCACGCCAGCGCGAACTGGTACATTCCTATTATGCCTGCGTATCCTATATCGATGAGCAGGTAGGCCGGTTAACCAGAACTCTGGACAGCCTGGGCCTTGCAGAAAATACCATTATAGTGCTATGGGGGGATCATGGATGGAAACTGGGGGAGCATAATGCCTGGTGCAAGCAGACCAATTATGAGATAGATACCCATGTGCCCTTAATTGTCTCTGGGGCAGGCGTTGAAGCCAAAGGCAGAAGTACTGATGCCTTGACCGAGTTTGTTGATATTTACCCTTCGCTGTTGCAAATGAGCGGATTTGATGTGCCCAAGTATTTACAGGGTCAAAGTTTTGTACCCTTATTAAAAGAGCCGGATCAACAATGGAAGGATGCAGCTTACAGTCAGTTTTTATTGGGCCGTTTTGGTAAGATAGAACGTATACCTGGAGAGGTAATGGGTTATACGGTACGTACAGATAGGTACCGTTATGTAGAATGGTATCAATGGGTCAAAGAGAAAAAAACTGTTGGTGCATTAATGTCAAAAGAACTTTTTGATCATAGCAATGATCCCCAGGAAAATCAGAATATTGCCAAAAACCCCGATAATAAGGAGATAATAGGTGATTTACATCAGAAATTAAAAGATAGGTTCAAAGAAGTTAAATAAAGCAGCATAATTACAATGATTCAAAAAATCAGTGTTTTCTTGATTGTCGCCAATAGCTGTCTTGGGATAATATCTAATGTATATGGCCAGGAGCAGCACGACATGCTAAGGGGTGAGCCCCTTCTTAAACCGGAAAATATGAAGCATTTGGGATTGATAGGGGGAACTTCCTGGCATTCTACGGTAGAGTATTATGAATATATCAACGCTTCGGTCAACGCGTATTATGGTGATAATACGAACCCGCCACTAAGCGTCTATACCCTAAATCAGGCTGAAGTCCATAGATTTCAAAGAGAAAACAAATGGGATTCTATCGCTTATGTGCTTTCCGATGCAGGAAAAAGGTTGAAAAATGCAGGAGCCGAAGCGGTGCTGTTCTGTGCTAATACACCCCATAAAGTTTATGACCAGGTCGAGGCTCATGCTGGATATTCCCGTAATACATATAGCCGATGCCACTGCACAGGCCATTAAAGATAAAGGCTTGACAAAGGTGGGCTTTATTGGCACCAAGTTTACGATGGAAGAAGATTTCATCACTTCGAGAATAGCAAAAAAGGGGATAGAGGTAGATGTACCAAAAGATCAAGCTGTAATCGATGAGCTGCACAGGATCATTCATGAAGAGCTAACTTATGGTAAGGTGGTTCCTTCATCTAAAGCCTATGTTTTAAAAATCATTAAAGATATGGTAACGCATGGCGCAGAAGGTATAGTTTTGGGCTGTACAGAGTTCCCGTTAATGATTTTTCCAGAAGATTTGGGCATTCCTGTTTTTAATACCACCAAAATCCATTCTGGTGCTGCAACAGCATTTATATTGGGATTTTAGATCATTTTGTTTAGCATAAAAATCTTAATCCAGCGAGTTTTAATAAAGGGTTGGTAGCCTGTTTTATTCTAAATCTATTTTTTCAGAAACATCGTAAATGAGAAATCTTCCACTTTTTACTTGTGTTCTTTTCATCAATCCTTAACATTGAAACAAAAACTTTAAATTTAACACCTAAATATTTACATATAATTTTGACACAGAACCCCGTATAATCATCGTGATAATAATCGAGTTTTATAAAAAAACCCAACCATGGCCCTCCTTCAAAGTGATCTTCGCAAACATGATAAAAGTCTAGATTGCCAACCATCCTATTTTGTTCTAACTCATTTATCATTTTATGGGTAGCATAGGTTAGAGTAGACAATATTTGTTCCTTTTCTTTGTCGTTAAGATAAGTTCCCATCGTATTAGATTCCAGATACCTCGTTGGCCCTTAGTTTTTTGTTCAGATCAAAAGATAAAAAATAATAATTAAACGCAGCTTTAATGAATAATCCATTTTCTTTTTTTGATAAATAAAGACTTAAATCTTTTTATCAATAGGTAATAGTCGACGATCATCCTTTTTATTCAATTTAAATTTTTTCATTTTTTGTTTTATTCAATCCATAGTAATGAAAGTTACATCTTGGCTAAAAACTACAAGTATGATATTGAGATCGAAAAACAGCTCTGCCTCTCTAATGCAATTCTCTATTTGATAAAATAAAAACCAATGATAAGTTTAACCTGATCTATTTAACCGTTTCTTCATCTACCCCTCTGATTTCGATATTTACCTTAGCGTAGCTCTTAATAGATTCAAGGTGGGATTGATTTAATTCTCTAAGCATTTCAGGTGTAGCCATATCCATCTTAGGGCACATCAAAATTCGATAAATAGTTACCATTGACCTGATCCACATTATGTACGGAAATCTTACCAAAAATTAGGTGAAATTTTTATTCGAAAAAAGTTTTTCAGAAGTTATATGCGCTAAACCGGTCCGTGAAGGGCAAAAATCGGTCGATTACCGGGGAGAAATGCACGTTCTTCTCTCCAAATTGTCGTGGAGGGGCTTTAAATGTTAAATAATTTGAAAAAATTCTCAACTTTCCCATATTTGCGGGCCACAACCCCATATATCATTACATGTCAAAAAATACTTTTTTAAGTGTTATCCTTTTTCTGTCCGTTTTTGTTGCTTCGGCACAGTTGGATAAAGCATTGCACCAACTTCTAGCAAACAACCATAAAGCAGCGTTGGAACTCAGTAAGGATCAATCGCCAAAATCTATTGAAGACCTTATAATGCTAGAGATTATCAAATCTGAAAACGGACTTTTTAACGAAAGTTCTTCTTTTTCAGACCAATTGACCGATTTTGACCACTATGAACCTTATTTGTTCGGTTTATGGAACGCACCTTTTATTTTTAATGATTACCGTAAGAACGGTTTAGACAAGAATGCCCGGGAAAACCTGGATTATTTCACTGCACGGGAAATCAAGAGTCCTATCATAAGAAATGCCATTTACTATCTAAAAGCCATTGAATCACGTGATGTTGGCGATTGGGAAGGCTACAGAAAATACAATAATAAAATTAATGCCATCAGGCAATGGCAGTACTGTGGCCCTTTCGAAAATTTGAACGGGAGTGGAATTGATAGGGATTATCCACCTGAGCGCGTTGCAGATACCTTCACCGATTTTGATACAGAAGGTCATGGAATAGTCCGCTGGTATACGCCGCTTTACAGCGATGTCGAAGCCTATCAATATTTTGTAAATCAATTGGAGTATGGAACAGGGGTTAATTATGCACAGACTTTCATAACCTCTCCCATGGAGCGGTCTATAATCCTTCAAATTGGATATGGAGGAGCTATTAAGGTTTTTTTAAACGATATTGAAATTGCCGCCAAGAGTCAGGAGGCCGTCACCGAAATGGGAGCCTTGAATATTGAAGTGAAACTTAACAAGGGGGTAAACAGACTATTGATAAAATCTGCATCGAAAAGCAAAACGCCATATTTTATTGTATCCCCCATTGATACCGAAGGAAAAGCTTTGGAAAATCTTAGCGTAAGCCTAAAGCCGGAAGCTTACCAAAAACCTGACGAAACCGCTCCCCATTCCGAAATTCTTAAGCACGTATTGATAGATTATCTTGCGACAAAGAGTGAACAGGATGGTACACTCACTTCGCGGTTTGTAAATGATTATGTGCTGATCGCCGCGTATTTGCGCAATTCTGATTATAAAAGCGCCAGGCCCGTCCTAGATAAATGGTTGGCAAAATACCCCAAAAGTTCTACGCTAGCATCAATCTTGAACACAATATACGTTCAGGAGGGCAGGGCCGAACTGAGCAATGAAGTGCAGAAGAACATGCGCAAGGAAGATCCTGATTATTTTGGATCGGTGCTCAACGAGATCAGTGAGGTGGACAAGCTCTTTAAAAAAGACAGGGTTGCCTTTGAAAAAACTCTGATGCGCATAAAAACGGTTACCGATCTGCCGGTAATGAAAACCTTTGCGGACCTTTTAGAAAGCCTTCGAGATAATAATATCTCAACGCTGCGGATGAACCTGGATACTTTAATGGAAAATGAGGGTGCCTTCCCCAATCTCAAAAATATCTTCGTAGAGCTCTATGATAATGTTTTGCACGATGAGGAGAAGACCATTCATGAACTTGAAAAGCTTTTGGGCAAAAATTCAAACTACGCCGTGTTTACCAGTCTGGCCAATCATTATTATAAAACGAATCAAAAGCAAAAAGCCGATTCTCTCTTTGCCATTACGATAAACGATATGGGTGGGGACAACAATTTTATAATGGATTATGTAAACCTGTTGCAAATGCAGGAGAAGTATGCTGAAAGCCTCGATATTATACAGGTAGGCCTAAAAAACTACCCGTTTTCAGCATTACTTTACAGCGCCATGGGCGATGCTGAACTGCAGTTGGGCCATAAAAAGGAAGCGGTCCAGGCGTATCAAAAAGCTTTAAGTCATAACAGCCTTAATACTGATCTGCGTAATAAAATCTATGATTTAAAAAATATAGTTAATCCTTTGGATGCGCTTCGTACCCCGGACCATTACGGATATATAGCTAAAAACAGAGGTAAAATCAAGCAGAACAATTACGGAATTAATATCCTATTGGAAGAGAGCGATATCCTTGTTTATTCAGAAGGCGGGGGAAAATATGTTACCACTATGATTTACGAGGTGACCTCGCAGGACGGTGTGGAAGATCTCAAGGAATATAAATTGAACCTGGGTGGAAGTTACACGATTTTGAAGTCTGAGACCGTAAAACCCGATGGCAGTATAGTCCCGGCAGAAAGGAGCGGAAGCAATTTTGTGTTCAACAAACTTGAAGTGGGCGATGTTATTCTGATAGATTATGAGGCCGCTTTTAGTAGTTCGGGCCGCTTTTATAAAGATTTTATTTCAGACCGAAGTTTTGATTACCATCATCCCACCCTAAAATCAAATTATAAACTTTTGGTCCCTAAGGGTTATACGGTCCATTATAAAGTAAGTAATGGGGAATTGGACTTTAAAAAAACCGAAGAAAAGAATTTTACCCTTTATCAATGGAGTGGCCAAAATATCAAGGGGCTGCCAGCGTTTGAAAAGTTTTCACCCGCACTGGACGATATGGCAAGAACCCTTCATATCAGCTCTATAAAATCCTGGGATGATATTGCAGACTGGTATGCGGACCTGGTAAGGAACCAAATGGAATACGACGGAGAGGTGCAGCGCACTTTTGATACCATTTTCCCTGAAGGTGTGAAGTCGCTTTCCCAAATGCAGATTGCTGAGAAGATTTACGATTACATGACCGGCGAACTCAGTTATAGTTATGTGAATTTTAAGCAAAGTGGTTATGTACCCCAAAAACCGGGAAAGACACTGACTTCAAAATTGGGGGATTGCAAGGATTTTTCAACGCTCTTTGTGTGTCTGGCAAGAAAAGCGGGGCTAGAGGCCCATCTTGTCCTCACGCTGACCGCAGATCATGGCAAAGAAGGACTCGTTTTACCGTGTACGGATTTTAACCATTGTCTGGCCAGTGTAGATATTGACGGTCAACAGCACTATATCGAGCTTACCGATAAATTTCTACCTTTCTGTTCCCTTCCCATTTCAGACCAAGGGGCAATCGTACTGGATGTTCCCATTGATGACGCTTCGGCCATAACGTCAGAACTTCACTATTTGAAAAGCACCAACAGGATCAAAGGCGGGTTTTATGGCAGGAGTGTGGTAAATATCAATGATACGGGCAATATTATACAGTTGCATGCGGAGTATAAGGGACATGTTGCTTCATATGGCAGAAGCTTATTTGCAAATCCCAACCCAGAGAAGGTCAAAAAGGATTTCAATGATGGGATACGCAGTTTTTCAGGTCTTGACCTAAATGTTTTGGAAGTAGGGCGGGCCGAAACAAAACAGCGCGATGCCGCTATTGCCCTGGATGCCAAAATAGCCTGGAATGAAAAAGGACAGAAAATAGGTGCGCTGAACACTATAAAAATTCCGTTTATAAGCATTCCATATAACAGGGATATCGTCGCGCTCAAAGAACGAAAACTACCCATAGATTATAGACAATATGAAATCTACGACCGTTATGACGAGGAGTATATTTTAAAACTGGAGAAGGGAAAGCAATTTGTGGAGATGCCCAAAAATGTGGATCTGAGCTATCAAGGTCATTCCTATCGTATGGATTATAAACTTATCGACCCCGGTACTTTGAAAGTGAGACTACTGGCCCAGCCTGATCTTAAAAGAATAAAACCTGAAGAATATCCTGCATTTAAGGCTTATGTGGACAAGGTTATTGAAACGCGGGAAACTTTAATAGGATATAAATAAGACTTCCATACTGTTATCCCCAACTTATAGGCTGATATACCCTATAGATGCTGTAAATCCTGCGGTTTTCTTCAACAATCTAAAAATCGATATTAAATTATAATAGTTACTATAAAGAAAATTTAGGACTCACACTTTATAGTCGTTGTAAACCCTATGCAGATCATCATTTTAAGTATTTTTAAGAGTGTTTGTTACGGCCCTTTTCTGCTTTTAAAATACTCGGCCTCTTCAAAACCCAGCTCGGCTTTTTTCTCCTCACAGAGTTTGCCTACGGTGTTTTCTACAATGTATTTGGTAATGTATTTAGGCGTGTAAAAAACGCCATCTTGCGTTTACTGGTTCGTTTATCAAAAGTATCACCTTCTATTTCGGCATTTACGCTCTCAATCTCATTGAGCGAATTCTCAAAAATATGCCCCCAGAATGTTGACATCCACCTGACTTGCAAAATCGTAATTGGCCAGTTTTCGCGTATGCGTCAAGAGTAGAGTATCGGTAATTTCCAGTTGATTAAGAATGGTATCGGGTTCAAAGAGTCCACGATTATAGGCGTAAATTTCAGCGTGTTTATCGGTACCTTTCCTGCCCATATCCGGATAGTTGAACTAGAGTTAAAAGCGGTCGTACAGCTGCACGTGTACATCCAACTTTTTTAGCTTGTCAAATTTATCCAGTGTTTTAAGGGTTGAGTTGGGTGGTAAAAGTCCGCGATCTTAGGCAAAGAAGATAAACAGAAAGCGGTCTATGAGTTTTTGCGACTTTTTGAACAGGGTAAGTTTTACGTTCTTGTCCGGGCGGTTGCGTTCTGCTCGTTCTTCTTATGAAAGTTCTCCGGTAACGGCTTCAAGCTGCGCCTGACGGTTGGTTTTAATTCGTTTTTCATTGCGCTCATTCATTTTCCTAGCGAAGGGATAAATTGAATTCATCGATTTCTTTTCCACCTTTATAAAGTCATTTTGTGAAAAGTTAAAGCAGTTCGTGCCAGTTTGAAATATTCCTGTTAGTTTGTCATTTTTAATGTTTCATAATGAAAAGAAATAACAGCTATATTCCAAATTCGTACTTAATGACCTCAGAATATGATCTATCATATGAAATTAACCCAGATGGGAAGTTTGTATTATTCACATAATCCGGATAGTGATGACATTCCAAACATAAGGCATCAAAGGGAGTATATTTCTTGTGATGGCTGCCTATATCTTTGGTTTTTAAAAAGTCCCCAGTATACACTTGAACTCCCGGATAGCTGGTATATACTTCTAAGGTCCTTCCTGAAAAATTATCAAAAAGAACGCATTTAGGTTTGGCAGAGTGAATTTCTTCCTTAAAAATATAGTAAGAGTTTATTCCTTTATTATCTTTTATTTTTGAGAATATACTTTCCTTATTGAAAGCTAAATTTCCTGCCGGTATTAATTTCCCGGTAGCAATGTAATTCTCATCTGCTTCTACTACTTTATCAGATTCAATTTGTAAGCTATGTCTTTTTATATCTTCCTGAAATCCGCTCAAATTAAAATAAGAATGGTTTGTAATATTCAGGGGGGTGGGGTCATCTGTTTCAGCTTTATATAGAATTTCCAAGACATTTTCGTCCGTCCATTTATAGCTTACACTCAAAGTAACGTGCCCGGGAAACCCGCCTTCTCCCGCTTTGCTTTCAACGCTTAAAACAAGTTTATCATCCTCTATTCTAGCATCGAAAAATTTAGAATTAAAACCATGAAAACCTCCATGATTTGTATTCACGCCATCATTTTTATCTAGATCAAACTTTTGCTTAGACATTTTAAAACATCCGTTTTTAATACGATTTGCAAAACGTCCCACTGTTGCTCCTATATAACAGGAGTCCTCCAGATAAGCAGCTACATTATCAAATCCCGCTACTATATTCCCAAGTTCCCCTTTCTTATCAGGAACATTTATGGATTTTACTATGGCTCCATAGGTAATAATTTCAACAAAAGCACACTGTGTATTTTTTAACCGATAGAGGTCGACCGGATGACCATTAAATTCTCCCCAAGACTCTTTAATTATAGGTTCTAAATTGGATTCCATTGTAATACATCAAACTATTAAACTCAAATCTAAACTTCCTTTATGATGAATAAATGGATTTTAATTTAAAAAATATGGACTAAATTACACTTTATTAAGATTAAGCACCCACACGTATGAAAACTGATGAAAAACGAAAAACAATCAAAGTAAAAGCTGGCTTTTTGGGGCAGCGGATGTTTATTCTTCCACATAGGATCCTTACTATCTGTAAAACAGATCCACTTATTAATTCGTTATATTTTACCGATATTGGCTATTTCCCAAAAGCGAAAAACCATTATGTGCACCGTCGAAAAGGAAGCGAGCAATATGTGTTAATATATTGTCACAAAGGACAAGGTAAATTATTCCTAAACAAAGAAAAGAACACCCTAAGTCCAAATACCTTTTACATTATTCCCCCGAATACCCCCCATTTGTACCAGGCGAGCAAAACAAACCCGTGGAGTATTTACTGGGTCCATTTTACCGGGAGTCAGGCAAAATTTCTGTATGCAAAATTTCTAGATATATATGCTGCTGAAATTCCCGGGGTATCCTTTGTAGAACGTCGCTTGAACCTCTTTGATAACCTAATGGATGTTCTGGAAGATGGTTACAGAACCTCAAATGTAGAATATGTAAACCTTTCATTATGGCAACTGCTTAATTCGTTTTTGTATCAGGATTTTTCGTCGAAGTAGGGAAAAGGAAAAATGAGGATAATATTACAGATTCTATCATAACTTATATGAAAAGTCAACTTGACAAAGCTTTAAAAATTGAAGAAATGGCCCTGTATTTTAATTATTCTCCTTCTCATTTCTTTTCCATATTTAAAAAGAAAACCGGCTTCTCTCCTATCAATTATTTTAATGATCTTAAAATACAAAAAGCGTGTCAATATCTTAGTTTTACTTCAATGAGTGTCAAAGAAATAAGCTACACTCTTGGTTTTAATGATCCTTTGTATTTTTCGCGTTTGTTTAAAAAAATAATGGGTGTCCCCCCTTTGCGGTATAGAAATATTTACAAGCATTAACTGGAAGGTTTTTGTTACTTTTAATGAAAACGTTGTAAAAACATAGTATAGTCCATTTTTTCAAAATCATTCTCTATATAGAACGCTCTTTATATCGTATATATTTACAATTCAAATATTACGATGAAAAAGTATAATTATCCATTTTTAATAGCTATAAGTCTGGTGGCGGCTTTAGGAGGCCTGTTGTTTGGTTACGATTGGGTTGTCATTGGTGGTGCCAAACCATTTTACGAATTATTTTTTGACATAACTAATTCGCCAGCAACTCAGGGATGGGCCATGAGCAGTGCCTTGTTGGGCTGCATCCTGGGCGCTGTAGTTGCAGGAACTTTTGCAGATCGCTATGGCCGGAAATATTTACTTCTCCTTGCTGCAGCCTTATTTGCCATATCAGCATTTGGCACGGGAGCGGCTTCCACCTTTTCTTTATTTATACTCTATCGCATTATAGGCGGCGTGGGGATTGGCATGGCCTCTACCCTTTCTCCAATGTATATAGCAGAAATAGCCCCCGCCGAAACCCGGGGCCTCTTTGTTTCTATAAACCAACTTACCATTGTTATAGGAATTCTGGCAGCGCAAATAACCAATATGCTTATCACACAACCTATTCCGGAAGGGTTTAGTCCTCACGAAATATTACTTTCCTGGAATGGACAAACAGGATGGCGCTGGATGTTTTGGGCAGAACTTTTCCCGGCGGTTTTCTTCTTTTTATTGATTTTCTTTATCCCAGAGAGCCCCCGTTATCTTGCCAAAAAAGGGAGATACCAAAAATCGGAAGAAATTTTAGCTAAAATAGGAGGTGCGTTTTATGCACAGGAAGTAATTCATAAAATACAGGAAATACTGCGCAGCAACTCCAAAAAACCTTCGCTTAAAGACTTACTTGACAAAAGAGCTTTGTCCATACTTACCATCGGGGTTGTATTGGCCGCTTTTCAGCAATGGTGTGGTATAAATATCATATTTAATTATGCACAAGAAATTTTTGTCTCTGCAGGATATAGCATTAATGACCTATTTATGAATATTGTAATTACCGGAAGTATCAATCTTCTGTTTACATTAATAGCTATGGGAACTGTAGATAAATTAGGGCGTAAAAAAATGATGCTGTATGGAGCAGGGGCCCTCACCATAATTTATGGCGTCCTTGGATTTTTCTATTATATAAACTTAACCGGAATGCCGATGCTTCTATTGGTATTACTAGCAATTGCAGTATATGCGGTTTCTTTGGCTCCGGTAACCTGGGTGGTGTTATCGGAAATTTTCCCCAACCGCATACGAGGTGTAGCGATGTCTATTTCCACCTTTGCCCTTTGGGTTGCCTCTGCCCTTTTGGTTCAAACTTTTCCATATCTCAATGAAAATTTAGGAACCTCCGGGACCTTTTGGCTCTACGGACTTATATGTGCAGCAGGCTTTCTTTTCGTTTATAGAAAACTTCCGGAAACCAAAAATAAAAGCCTGGAAGAAATTGAAGAGCTGCTTCTACCCGAAGAGAAATCAAAAACAAATAAATAATACAATACACTCTTACTTAAATTAATATTATGAAAAATGTCGATGTGTGGAAGGAAATCGTCACTTTACCTACTTATGAAACCGGCAAGCCTGAAAAAAATCCTGTTTTTATAGAAAAAAGAGTGTATCAGGGAAGTAGTGGGGCCGTGTATCCCTATCCTGTCGTGGAGAAGATCGAAGATGAAAAAGTTGATAAAGAGTATCAGGCCGTTTTTTTGGAAAACGAATTTGTAAAAATCATGATCCTTCCCGAACTGGGCGGACGGGTACAAATGGCCTATGATAAAACCAAAAAACGCCATTTTGTTTATTACAATCATGTGGTTAAACCGGCATTGGTAGGCCTTACCGGCCCGTGGATATCTGGAGGAATTGAGTTTAACTGGCCACAACATCACCGTCCCAGCACCTATAGTCCGGTCGATTTTAGCATTAAAAAAAATAAAGATGGCAGTGCTACGGTATGGTGTAGTGAGTTAGAGCGTATGTTCCGCACAAAAGGAATGGCTGGTTTCACCTTATATCCTGATAAAAACTACCTGGAGATCAAGGTGAAATTATATAATAAAACCTCTTTTCCGCAAACCTTTTTATGGTGGGCCAACCCCGCTGTGAAAGTAAATGATGCATATCAGTCAGTTTTTCCACCAGATGTAAATGCAGTTTTCGATCATGGTAAAAGAGATGTTTCCTCTTTCCCCATTGCAAAAGGAACCTATTATAAAGTAGATTATTCCCCAGGAACCGATATATCCCGCTATAAAAACATTCCTGTTCCTACATCCTATATGGCGATTACTTCAAAATATAATTTTGTAGGTGGTTATGAAAATGATGTACAAGGAGGTTTACTCCATGTAGCCAACCACCATGTATCACCTGGTAAAAAACAGTGGACCTGGGGAAATGGGGATTTCGGTCAGGCGTGGGATCGAAACCTTACAGATCATGATGGTCCATATATAGAATTGATGTGCGGTGTTTATACTGACAATCAACCCGATTTCACGTGGTTAATGCCCAATGAGCAAAAGGATTTTGTTCAGTATTTTATGCCTTATCGAGATTTGGGGGTGGTTAAAAATGCAAGCCGGGATGCAATGGTTAATATTGAACTTAAAGATGGCTCCTTGCTGGTAAAAGCATACACCACAGGTATTTTTCCTCAGAGTAAAGTACAAGTTAAAAAAGAAAACCAGCTTTTATTTTCTAAAAAATATGATGCTTCCCCAAAAATATCTTTTGAAAATAAAATTCCTTTTACCGAAAATAATTTAGAAGGCATTTCTATTGAAGTGATTGATGCTGAAGGAAAAATTTTAGTAGCCTGGCAATGGGAAGGCCCTAATGAAAATGAAATTCCTGAAGCGGCAAAACCTGCCAAGCAACCCGAAGAAATAGAACATAATGAGCAGCTTTTTCTTACGGGACTACATCTGGAACAATATCGTCACGCCACGTACAGTCCTCTTCCTTATTACGAAGAAGCCTTAAAACGGGATGCAGGAGATGTGCGCTGTAATAATGCAATGGGACTTTGGCTGATGCGAAAAGCCAAGTTTAGGGAAGCTGAAGTCTATTTTAGAAAAGCTATAGCCACCCTTACCCAGCGCAACCCAAATCCTTATGATGGGGAGCCACTATATAACTTGGGATTAGCGCTAAAATACCAGGATAAAAATCAGGAGGCGTATGACTATTTCTATAAAGCTACCTGGAATGCCGCCTGGCAAAATAGTGGCTACCTGAATATAGCGCAATTAGATGCTAAACGCGGAGATTTTTCCCTGGCATTAACCCACATTGAAAAATCTATTGCAAAAAACACCCAAGATCACAAAGCTCTGCATCTACAGGTTGCTATCTTACGGAAATTAGGAAACACCACCAAAGCCAAGGAATTAGCACATAACTACTTACAAGAAGATGGATTTAATTTCGGATTGTGGTATGAAAAATACCTGTTGACAAATGATAATGCAGATCTAGAAAACCTGCATCTTCTTATTCGGCAAAATATTCATAATTATATTGAATATGCGCTGGATTATGCTGCTGCCGGAATGTTCGATGACGCTATTTCCTTATTAGAATCCGGCATAGTTAAGGATGATTCATGTTACCCAATGTCTTTTTATTATCTGGGAAGTTTTTATGAAGCGCATGGAGATCTTAAAAACGCCAAGGCGTACTATCTAAAAGGAGCCAAGGCCAATCCTGAATATTGCTTTCCTAATCAAATAGAAGCGGTAACGGCCTTACAACAAGCTTTAGTTCAAAATCCTACAGATGCGAAAGCCTATTATTATTTAGGGAATTTTTGGTATGCAGCACGACAATATAAAGAAGCAATTTCCTGCTGGGAAGCATCTATAAAGCTGGACGAATCATTCCCTACGGCGCACCGAAACCTGGCGTTGGGCTATTTTAACAAAGCAGATAAAAAAGAAGAGGCTGTAAAATGTCTGGAAAAAGCATTCGCATTAGATACTAAAGATTCCCGTATCTTAATGGAACTCGATCAACTGTATAAGCGCTGCAATTATGATGTAATTTTCCGGTTAATTTTTATGGAAGAACACCTTGAAGTATTACAGGAGCGAGATGATTTATACCTGGAACGTGCCAGTCTCTACAATCTTTTAGGAAGACCTGAAAAAGCCTACACCCTTTTAAAAAATAGAAAATTTCATCCTTGGGAAGGAGGTGAAGGTAAAGTGGTGGGCCAATATGTAATTGCCCTGGTTGAAATTGCTAAACAAGAAATTAAACAAGGGAATTATAAAAGTGCCATAAATTCTTTAAACAAAGCCCAAATTTATCCTGAAAATCTGGGAGAAGGAAAATTGGCAGGAGCAAGTGAAAATGACATCCACTATTGGCTGGGAGTAGCGTATGAAAAATTAAATCAGGTTCATGAAGCCAAAACCTACTGGGAAGAAGCCGCCAGCGGACTTTCAGAGCCTTCCGCAGCTATTTTTTATAACGATCAGCAACCCGATAAAATTTTCTACCAAGGGCTGGCGCTGTTAAAATTAGACCGTTTGCCAGAAGCACAGGAACGATTCAATACGCTTATTTCCTACGGCAAAAATCACCTAGAAGACACGATAAGCATCGATTATTTTGCGGTTTCCTTACCTGATTTATTGATTTGGGAAGGAGATTTAGACCAAAATAACCAACTGCATTGTCTGTATATGCAAGGTTTGGGCTTGTTAGGACTCGGAAAAAGAGAAAAAGCTTTATCCCTTTTTGATAAAGTTCTTCTTCTGGAAAAAGCCCATATGGGAGTGACCCTTCATAGAAATTTAATCCAGTTATTAGAAAATAACGAATTTATGCATCCTGTACTTTCCTAAAACACTTTAAAATTTACCCTAAACCCCTCCCCCTTTATAAGGCTTATGCCAAAATGAAGGGGGATTTTTATAGGTAGATTTTAATTATTTTTCAATTCTATATTGTAGTTAGCTATAGTTAATGGTAAAGGTTTTGTAAACTTATAATTTTTGAGATTTTACGGTTTTCAATACTCCATTCACTTTTACCTTCACTTGTTGTGGTGTTTTTGAAAACACTTCATAATCTGTCACTTTTCCATCTTTCCATTTTACATTAAGTGTAAATCCACCACGGGCTTTAAGCCCTTTATAATTTCCAGAGGCTTTCCAGCTATCTGGTAAAGCAGGGAGTAATTCTATAAAACCGGCATGACTTTGTAAAAGCATTTCTGCGATTCCTGCTGTGGCACCAAAATTACCATCTATTTGAAAGGGTGGACCGGCAGACAAGAGGTTGGGATAAACTCCTCCCCCGGCACCGTAATTAATATTTGTTGCTAAGGTTGGGCGAAGTATATCGGTAAGTAATTTATAAGCCCTGTTGCCATCCTTGAGCCGTGCCCAAAAAAGTATTTTATAAGCGATAGACCAACTGGGGCCATCATCCCCTCTTACTTCAAGGGTTTTAGCCGCAGCCTTTGCCAAATCTGGTGTGTGCTCAGGAGTTATTAAATTTGCGGGATAAAGCCCATATAAATGCGAGAGGTGCCTGTGATGTGGATCTACTTCTTTATAGGGTCGAAGCCATTCCATTATCCGGCCGTCTTCTCCCACTACTCCCGGAGGAGGTAATTGCTTAAGTTTTTGGTTTAGCTTTTCGCGAAAAGCGGCATCCATATTTAACTTTTCTGAAGCCTGGATTACGTGGGTAAACAATTCCCGTACAATTTGATTGTCTATGGTAGGCCCCATACATACGTGCGCTTCTTTCCCGTTAGGCAGGTAAAAGGAATTTTCGGGAGATACCGACGGCGCCGTAACACTCCAACCGGTCACCGGATCTTTGACGAGCATGCTGGTATAAAACTCGGCAGAACCCTTTATAATAGGATAGATTTCTTTTAAATAATCCACATCTTCGGTAAAAGCATAATGTTGCCATAAATTATTACAAACCCAGCCGGAGCCCGCATTTGAAATTCCCCAAGATGCGCTTTCGCCGGGAGCGGTATAGCCCCAAACATTGGTAATCACATGTGCTATCCAGCCCTCAGCATCATAATAAGCCTTTGCCGTCTTTTGCCCATCTGGAACCATTCCCGCAACTAGGTCTTTTAAAGGAAGGTTTAACTCAGAAAGGTTAACGGCTTCTAAAGCCCAATGGTTCATTTGCACATTTACATCCAGGTGATAATCCCCATTCCAAGGGGTTTGTACATTTTGAGCCCACAGTCCTTGCAAATTAGGAGGTAACAATCCCACGCGTGTGCTGGAAATACTTAGATACCTACCAAATTGAAAAAAGAGTTTTCCTAACGCATCATCGGCTTCCGGTTGTTTGGCAAAAGCGAGAAGTCGTTCATCAGTAGGCAAATCAGTACGGGAAGTTTGTCCTAATTGAAGGGAAACCCGTTTAAACATTTTTTGGAAATTGGTGATGTGCTGTTTTTTTTGCTTCCCATAAGGTTTAGCTTCTGCATCTTTTAAAAGCTTATCGATACGATTTTCAAAATCAGTATTTTTAAAATCGGTTCCCGCCGAAATATATAAAATCACTTCGGTAGCATCTTGTATTTTTAAAGACGTGTCAGTTGTTTGTAATTTTCCATCCGTAAGTTTTGCCCCCACTTTTACCGCGTAGCGCATTCCTTTACCATCAGTGCCATTATTGAGTTGGCCGCTCATAACCAAGTTATTTTGTTGGATGTGGGTTTTAAAACGCTCCTGCCGATCAAGATCTACCGTAAAATTGAGCTTACCGGGTTTATCAGCGGTTATTTTTACTAGAGCAACATCGTCATTAAAACTGGTGAAATATTCTCGGGTATAGCGCACTCCATCAATCTCATATGAACATTCCGCTAAGGCGTTTTCTATGTTTAATTCCCGTTTATAATTCTTGATCGCAACAGGATCCTTACTCTTGTAATCAAAATTAATAGAGATCGCACCCAAAGTTTGATAACAGCCGAAAGGAACATTGGCTCCATTCCCACTTCCCGAGCCGGCTCCTTCACAAATAAAATGCGCATTGATAAGGTCTTCTGCTTTGTCATTTTCACCTTTGAGCAACAGGTTTCTAATTTCAGGCAAATAGGTATGGGCTTCATAATTATTTGCATCCTGTGGCCCTCCAGACCAAAGTGTAACATCGTTTAGTACAATTTTTTCTGTGTCCACACCGCTATCAGGGGTCATTCCCAGACGACCATTCCCTAAAGGCAGAGTTTCTTCCCAACGGGTTGCAGGTTTATCATACCAAATTTTTAACTGACTTTCCTGGGCTTGAATTCTGCTAGAATAAAAAAACAAAGTACCTAATAGCAACAGGTTTATTATTTTAAAAAAACGATCGATCATTTATTTTTTATAACAAAAGTTTAGAAAAGCTGCTTTATAAATTCCAAATAATGGAATCCTTGATTTATAGGATAAAGGATTTCAATTAGTAAACTGAATGATAAAACCTCCTTTGGGAGCTATAGTGTAAGACCAATCTGAGACCATAGGCTTTGTTTCCGTAGCAAATTCCATCAAGGGATCTTTACCCTCAGTAATTATTCTAAAATTTCTGAAATGCTCTTTGTATTTATCGAAATTTAGATCTATGGGTAATTCTTTATTAGTTCCATTTATTCCTATCACATAAGAAAGAGAATCTTTCTGTCGAGAAAGTACTATAGCCTTTCCCGGTTCCGCTATTAGGCTCTCTGTATTATCCCAGGTAGCCGGCATTTCCTTAAATAAGGTCTTTATCTCTTTAGGCAATGCGTCAAATACTTCTTTTGAATCAGCAAAATGTATAATTCCTGAAGTATATATCATAGACGTTGCCAGTTCATGCACTGCCGTATTTAGTCGGGGGAATTTTCTGATGGTCAGAGCAAAAGGTGTATAATCTGTAGGGCCTGCCACATTTCTCGTAAACGGTAATATGGTGTTTTGTTCTGCAGCTTTATCCGGAAATCTTGAGTCATAAAAATAACTTTCTGTTCCCAAAACAGCTTCTGCAGAAATAAAGTTGGGCCATGTTCTCTGCCAGCCCCTGGGCATGGGACTACCATGCAGATTTATCATTAAATGCTCATTGGCGGCATCCTTAAATAAGGATTGTAACACCCCCATAACTTCTTGTCTATCCGAGCACCAAAAATCAATCTTAACTCCACTAACACCTTTGGCTGCCAACTCTTTAAACTTTTTTTGCCGTTCTTTCTGATCAAAATAGTTCGCGGAATAACCCCAAACTAAAGGCTTAATCCCCTTTGAAACCGCATAATCAATAATACCTCCCTTTTTATCAGCTTCCTGCCATCCAGCATCAAAAAGTGTATATTTCCAATCAAAAGAGGTAGCAAGATCCGTAAATTCATTATAAATTTCAGGCGAATTATCATCATTATGAGACCACCAGGACCAAGAGGCCTTCCCGGTTTCAATCCAGGAGGTATCATCAATTTTCGAGGCTGGTGCCAAATCTGTGATCAAACTTGAAAGCAAAATATCCCCCGCATCATCACCTAGAATTATGGCTCTCCAGGGCATTGTCCAAGGTAAATTAGATTGAGGTTTCGCACTTGAAGTTGTATCAATTGGCACGGTGTATCTTTCATCCTCCTTTGCAAAGGCAATCTTATAAATTCCCCCATTAGAATCTATATCTAAATGACATCCAGGGTAAGAGCCATCTGTTGCGGATTCAGCAATTAGAATCCAGTTTTTCTGATCGTTAACATTGAAAAGCGCGGGCATGCACCATCCTATTGAAGGATTTCTCGGATTACTGATGCTGTCCCCGGGACTTACCTTAAAATAAAAATCCTCATAAGCCGGGGTATATTGTCCCGCCTTATTATACGGTTGTAACCAGCCCTTTGCTTTTTCTTCAATATGAAATCCTGTACGTTCTTCCTGGACCACACGTTTTTGATTTTTGGACGCAGGAAACCGATAACGAAAAGCTACGCCTTCTTGACCAGCCTTCAAATCCAGGTACATCAATGCACCTGTGCTATTCTTAAAACTGATTGTTTGGCAATTAAAAATATGATCAATTTTACTCTGGTTTCCTATTTTTAACTGATAGTTTTCCCTTTGTTTTTTTATTGCTGAAACTTCAGTAATAGCCATGCCCTTTGTAAAATCCTGATCCTTAAATTTTAAACCCATCGGGGATTTTTGAATTACAATATTCCCTTTATGTTTGACTTCATAATGAAGTTCACCATTTTCATTCAAGGATATGGATATTTCATTTTGGCCATCTATGGATTTTAATTGCTGATCATTCCGTTTTTCTGAACAACCTGAAGCCAGAATTAAAATTCCAAAAAATATACGTAGTTTATTGGAGGTCCTTATCGGAAAAAAAATCATGATTATGGTTTTAGAAAATGGGGAATAGTTTTAATATGATCGCTTAAGGGAATACAAGCCAGAGCGGTTATCAGTATCCAGGATTTTGATCTTCTGGTCCTATATCGGGGTTTTGTAGAATTTCTGTAAGCGGTATTGGGTATCTACGGTTGTTTTCACCAATTTGTCCCGCCTGATTTGCCCAAGGATTACGTGAGCTGATGTAATCAACAAAGTTTCCCGTTCTAATAAGATCCATTCTTCTCCACCCTTCAAAGCACAGTTCTCTCATTCGCTCATTAAGTATTTGAGTCCTAAACTCTTCTTGAGAAAAACCGTTCCAAGCCATTTCGGAAGGTAAACTTCCACCGAATGCCCTTTCCCTAACCTGATTGACTACTGAAATTGCTTCACCGGTATTTCCCATTTCATTAAGACATTCTGCATAGCAAAGCAAAACATCAGAATATCTTAAATAAAACTTGTTTTTTCCCGAATAATAGAAAGAAAGGTTACCCTGTGTCCTGATATCTTCAAATTTTTTGATGTGTGGATCTAGTTCATCACCACCAAACCCAGCGGGCAAAGTGGGCTGGACTCCCTGATAGGTGAAATCATATCTTATACTTTCAAATCTGCGTTGATCACCCGGTTCCCAGATTCCACCTTCGCTCTTTTCTTTATAGCAATATTCAGTGGGAAGTAGCAGGTCGTAACCTCCAAAATATGCATACTGATCTATATTGGCCAAGGCACGAGAACCTGCTTGCCATTGTAATACATTATTATCAGGAGAAGTATTACCAAACTGGAAAGCATAAATTGATTCAACGGGGTTAGGTTGATTGGGATCCCACAAAGTACTAAAATTTGGAACCAGACTGTAATTTCCTGAATTTATAACCTGCTCAAACCAAGAAGCTGCCATCGCATAATCGCGTTTATTAGATTCTTCAGGGGCATACATATACACTTTTCCCAATAGTGCCATTGCTGCACCTTTAGTAGGAAAACTTTTGTTTTCCTGTGTTTCCGGAAGTGTTTGGGCTGCTACTTCTAAATCCTTTATGATAAAATCATAAACATCTGGGAGCGGCTGGCGACCGTATCCTAAATCCAAAGATTTATCAATAATTGGTATTTCGCCCCAATACTGAGCGAGTGTAAATGATAGCGCTGCCCTTAAAAAGCTAGCCTGCCCCAAAAGTCTGCTCCTTCTATCTGAATCCTCCTCCGTATTGCTACTAAGGGCGAAAATTGCCTGTGCCGCCGTATTGACTATGGGCCATCTACCATTCCATAAAGCAGTAACCGCAGTATTTTCTTCTGAGAGAAATCCGTTATAATAATCCAGTCCCGCCTGATTTGGATCATTGTTTACCTGAAAGGTACCCTGCTTTGACTCATCTGTACCTAATTGAAAAGCAAGTCCATTTCGGTCTTTTTGGAGATTTCGCCAATTTGTATAAGCACCCAGCAATAAGGGCTCTATATTTTCCAGTTTTGCAAAGGTCTGTTCTTCAGTTAAAGAAGTCTGGGGATTTTCTTCCAGAAAATCTGAGCAGGAGACGACTAATGCCCCGAGCATTATCAACATTATAATTTTGAATTTCATAAACTAATCTTTTGATTAACGAATAATTTAAAGTGATAGATTTAGTCCCATAACAATCATTCTTGAAATGGGATAAGAGTCTCCCCCTTCAGGATCATAACCTTTATAGTCAGTGAGTGTAAATAAATTGGAACCGGTCAAGTATAATTTCAATCGGTCAAGTGAGATTTTTTCTAACAAGCTATTGGGAAGATTATAAGATAAGGTTAAAGTATTCAATCTTAAATAAGATCCGTCCTGTATTCCGGCACTTGTTTCAGACAAACTGTAACGGCCACCGCCAAAATAAGCTCGGGGGATATCTGTATCTGTATTGGTTGGTGTCCACCGATTTAAAAGATCTGTGTGGCCCTGACTCAAGCCTGAACTGCTCATAAATCCATCATAGAGAAAACTAGTTCTTTTAGAACCCTCAACATAGCTAAAGACTGCATTCAAACCAATGCCTTTGTATTCAAGCTGGGTGCTGAAACCACCGTAAATTTTTGGGTCGGCATTACCTACGACATATCGATCATCATCATTGATGACACCATCATTGTTTCGATCTACCGGTAGTACATCACCTGGCTGTACGATCCTACCACCAAAATCAATATTACTGATTGCAGCCATATCTTCTTGCTGAGCAATCTTATCAAACTCATACACATAAATGGTATTAAGGGATTCGTTTAGAAAAAGATTCCCTGTGCGCTGAATTTCCACACCGGTAAAACCTCCTTGATTGTAAATTGCTTCTAAATCGTCATAGAGCTCGGTAACTTTACTTTTTGCCGATGAAATATTAGCGGAAACATTCCACCTAAAGTCAGGTGTCTGTATTATATCAGTACTTAAGTTGATATCAAATCCTTTATTTTTCAGGGCTCCCACATTATCCACCTGATTAGCAAAACCTACAATAGACGGAAGTGTTCTCACCATAAGCAAGTCTTCATTTTTGATGTTAAAATATTCTGCGGTAAGGGTGAACCTATTCTTAAATAGACCAAGCTCTACGCCAACATTCAACTGTTTTTGCCTTTCCCATTTCAGATCCGGATTCCCCAATCTACCATCTGATACATACGTTATGGTATTGTTAGTGAATGTAGGCCTATATTGCGTCACATAACCATAGTTTGGGATGTTTTGGTTTCCCGCGATGCCATAACCAGCCTTTAGTTTAAGTTGATTAATAAAATTTACTTCATCAAAAAGTCCTTCTCTTGAGACATCCCATGCTAATGCTAACGAGGGAAAAGTCCCCCATTTATTATTATCCCCAAACCGGGAAGAGCCATCGATCCGGGTTGTAAGTGTGGCAAAATATTTACGGTCGTAATTATAATTTGCCCTAGCTATATAAGAATTTAAGGTTGTCGTTACAAAATCTGATGACAACTGAAAGTTTTCCTTCTGTGATGCCGCATCAAGATATTTATACGTAAAATCATTGGTTATGAACCCTCGGGCAATCACCTGGTTAAAATTATTGGTATTCTTGGTAAGAGATGTGCCCAGGAGAAAATCAACATTATGTTTACCAAAGGAAGTATTATAAGTAGCGGTATTATCCCATTGATAATTGATTTCCCTGGCTTTGTAATGGTTAGCTTGCCCATCGTAAGAATTACGCAGGGATTGGCCCGTATCATTGGGTATGTATGAATAATTTGCCTGGTCAGTTATATCAGCCGAAAAGGTTGACCTAAATACCATCCCATCTATAGGCTTAACACTTATGAAATTACTGGTGAGCAATCTGTTTTTAAAGCTATTATCATCAATTGCAAGACTTCTGATAGGGTTATAAGCATCTTGACTTTCTATATCACCGTATTTTAGATAAAATGCCTCTGAATCTATGGGGAGAAGGGGGTTTGCCCTTACAGCGTTAGGAAATGCAGAACCCTCCTGATAAGTTGTCCCGCTATGGGAATAGGTGGTATTTGTACCTACCGTAAGCCATGGTTTAACATCTTGAGATAGATTTATTTTTCCATTATATCTTTTATATCCTGAGTTGATCAAAGTACCTTTTTGATCTGTGTAGCCGCCACTTATATAATAACTTCCATTTTCTCCTCCTCCAGAAAAACTGAGCGTATGATTATTCTGAATTCCAGTGCGCATAACTTCATCGCGCCAGTCATAGCTGCTACCACTCCTATAACTTTCAAGTTCATAATCAGCAAAAACATCAGAATCGTCTGATGTGATCTGATCAATGTACGATTGGCGATCTGCGCCTGGGTTATCATTAATATATTTATTGGCATAGGCATCAACTCTTAAATCAAAAAGTTGCTGCGCATTTAAAATTGATACATCGTTCGCAAACTTTGATATTCCTACCCATGAATCATAAGATATCTTTCCTTCCCCACTTTTGCCTTTTTTAGTGGTTATTACCACTACACCATTAGAGCCACGTGATCCATATATAGCAGTTGCCGAAGCATCTTTAAGTATGTCAATGGACGCGATATCATCTGGATTGATCGAATTGAAACCGTCTTGTATAATCAGACCATCTACAACAAAAATGGGGTTTGTTCCAAATTGAATCGAATTATTTCCCCGAATCCTTATGAACGAACTTGCTCCAGGAGAAGGATTCTGCTGAATATAGACACCGGGTACCCTACCCTGAAGTGCCTGAGTAACGTTTGGGGTAGGTATTTCTGAAATTTCTTCAGCTGAAATACTAGAAACAGAACCTGTGAGATCCCCTCTTTTTATTGAGGCCCCCACTACAATAACTTCATCCAGAGCTGAAGACTCAGAGGTTAAAGTCATATTGATCGTAGTTTTGCCATTTACTTCAATCGTTTTCGTTTCGAAACCGAGAAAACTGAATACGAGCACCGCATCCTGATCAACATTGTTTAAAGTGTAATGTCCATCAAAATCTGTAGCAGTACCCTGTGTCTGCCCTTTGACAAGAATGTTCACACCAGGTAAAGGCACATTAGATTCATCTGTAACAGTTCCGCTTATGGTTTGAGAATAAAGTGTGCAGCTTAAAAACATGATAAAAAGCGTGCACAAATATTGTATTCCTTTTTTCATAGTCTCTTTATGTATTAAGTTAATAAACCGGGTTAATGAAAAGTCAGCGTAATAAAGTGATTCGAGCTTATAAAAAACTCAAACAACAATAACTTTATTGTACTATACTATTCTATTCATAAGACAATGATACAAATATTTTTTCCGTTGAACTATGAATCCATAAAAAAATTAGGAGAAAATTTCATTTAAAAAATTTAGCCAAAAGCGAAAGAACTAAAAATGAAATATTGGCTGATAGTTAGATTAAGCGATTCCCATTTTAGAAAAGAATAAAAAAATGCAAATCATACAACCAATTAAAATGGCTGCAGCCCAATACCTGTTTTTCCACGGTGTAAAGTCCTGATCTTGTATTGGAAAGGGCGTATAGCTATAATTGGGATAGAACTTACTTACAACAAACATACACACGGAAGTGAGGAGGAATAGAATACCCAATAAATGTAGATAGTGTAAATTTATTTCAAACACATAATTTGAAAGAATATAGGTAATTATAAAAAAGATAACTCCCGATTTTGCGGCCTGTGGAGATACTTTTTTGGTTAAAAACCCAAAAAGTATTATGGTAAATACGGGGATACAAAATAAACCTGATAATTGTTGTAAATAGGTATAAAAACCAGTATTTGCAAAAATGATAAACGGCGCAGTAAACATTGCAACAAGGGAAACAATGATCTCAAAACGCTTGCTGGTTTTCACCAGTTTTTTTTCTGAAACAGCTTTACCGCGGGATTCTAATCTGGGTTTATAAAAGTTTAAAACAAATAGCGTACTGCTGCTGGTGAGTCCTGCATTAAAGGTGGTTACTGCGGCGCCCAGGACTACAGCTGCGGTAAGTCCCGTTAAAAGTGCAGGCAGTGTATCTTTTACGACCAATGGGAAAACTTCTGCCGTATTGGTTAAATTCCCGTACAGGTGTACTCCTATTATGCCTGGGATATTGATCAAAAAAGGGCATAACAATTTTCCTACACAGGCCAAAGCCATTCCTTTTTGGCTATGCGAAAGACTTTTTGCAGTCATCGCCTGTTGTACAATATATTGTTCCATCCCCCAATAATAGAGGTTCATAATAAACATACCTGTGAAAATAGTTCCAAAAGGAACTTCATCCCCTGGAAGCCCTATAGCATTAAGATGTTCCTGATGAGAAGATAATATCTTATGAATTCCGGCTGTCCAGTTTCCATTTCCCAAATATTTAAATCCAAAGTAGGGAAAAGATAACCCAACGATGAATAAACCTATACTCAGTACACTGTCTGATATGGCAATTGCCCTTAAGCCCCCAAGTATAGAATAAGCTCCTCCTATAAGTCCTATAACCCAAACCATCACCCAAATCTGTTGCCAGTAATCCAGATTAAAAGGCTCAAGAATATCAAACATGCCAGTAAAGGCAACTGCGCCTCCATAGAGCACAGCCGGCAGTAAATTTACCAGATAACTTGCTAAAAAAATTAAAGAGACCAAACGCTTGGTAGATTTATCATAGCGGGTTCCCAAAAAGTCCGGTATGGTCATCGCTCCTGTTTTAAAATAAACAGGAAGTATAAATTCTGCAACCAGTAACATCGCCAGGACCGAGCTCAAGCCCCAGGCAATTACACTCATATTATTGATGTAGATAGATTCGTTTTCTCCTATAAGCTGGTTTGCGCTTATATTGCTCAGAAAAAGAGCTCCTCCTATTACCCAAAAATTATTTTTGCGATTGGCAAAAAATAAACCCGCTGTAGTGCGGGTCGATTCTTTTTTGGTCTTTATATAAGAAATCCAGGCAACGAGGCCGGTGAACAAACCAAAACTGATCAGAGCCCATAAATTCATCTCCTATAAGGAGTTTCTCTTAATAAGAACAGTGGGAATCACTTCTTGTATTTTTTCACGCTTTAATACAAATTCTGCTGCCTTTGCGCCCATTTCAGAAAAATCTGTCGAAAAGGTAGTTACACCATCAAAAATTATTTCCTTCACAATATCATCATTATGGGAAATAAAGCCAATATCTGTCCCCAAATGCAAACCTTTCACTTTAGAGTCTTTCAACATTTCCCAAAGCTCGAGATTATGAATGGTAAAATAGACTTTGCCTTTTTCTAAAGACCCCGGTTTATACCCATCTTTTATAACTCCGTTAATATCATAATCTTTTATAAACCGTTTAAAGGACTCTAAAATTTCTTCGGGTTCTGCAGAAGCAGGTTTAAAGAAAAATACAATCTGATCAAATTTTTTAATTTTATCTTTTAAATCTACAAAAGCCTGATAGGAAGATTCTTTAAACTCCTGCACCACATAACTATACTCCTCTTCGGTTTTTATATAGCGGTCTATCATTAAAAGGCGACTTTCCGGTAATAACTTCAACAGTTTCGGAGTATCAGGATGAGGAATGGGCGCTACGACGTACATGCCATATTTCCCCTTAATACTATCAATTACATTTTCGAAAGCCTCAAAATTATTATGGTGAAAAAAGATGTCCAGTTGAACATTTTCTCCCAGTCCATTTCTGAAATTTTCGTAAAAAGTCTCTTGAAATATATCGAATGCATATAATACTAAGGCTACTTTTAATTCCTGCTGTATATCTTCGGTAGCCACAAAATAACCCAATCGGTTTTTAGACTCAATAATACCGCTATGCACTAATTCTTTATAAGCTTTAGCGATGGTCTCCCGTGCAAACCCCAATTCTTTGATCATCGTGTTGACAGAAGGAAGTAAATCTCCTTTTGAAACCTCTTTTTCATTGATAGTATTGAGAATTCCCTGTACGATTTGTTCATGTTTGGATAACGAGTTAACCGACTCCAAAGCCTGAATCTGCGCAATAATGTGCTTCATTATTATTCTTTTAATCTATTTTGATTATAAGGGCCATTACTTCAACCCCCAGTATACAACTATTATCTGAATGTTACTTAACCCTTGTTATTTTTAAGACCACACTCGTATGGTATTGATTTACGTTAGGGTTTAGCCCAACTTTCATAAGAAAATCCCCGGAATATTCTGCCGTATTCATCGTAGGCTGAGTTCCCGGATAAACATTGATTTCTTCTATTTTATAAGTAGCAGTAGCATCCAGACCTTTTAAAATTATAGGATTATGGGTTCCAGCTCCATATCTACTATTTACTAAATAGTTAAACATGACGGCTTCATTTTGTTGTTTATTTACAAACATCAAAGATGCGGCATCGTGCTTCCAGGGATCTTGCAAATGATACTGTGTACCTTGCCAAATAGTGGGCTCTAACGCATTGTAATTATTTATAGCATCTTGACAGAATTTTAATTCATCAGGTTCAAGATCGTCCAACACAATGTCAAATCCCAACTTACCCATCATGGCCACATCAGTTTTAAATTTAATGGGTTGTTTCCCCCAGTTGGTCACATGATTTGATATGGCAACCGAAGGATAAAAATAAGAATATTCCCATTGCATATAAATACGCTCCAAAGGATCTGTATTATCACTGGGCCAAAACTCGGTAAAATACTGTAAAGCACCATAGTCTACACGGCCACCACCGCCTGAGCAAAGCATCATAGGAACTTTAGGATATTTGCTGCGAATGCGCTCCAACACCCTATAAAGTCCTTTTACATAATCTACATATAATTGTGATTGTTTATCTTTTAAATGTTTCGCGTAAGCATTATAGATTACCGCGTTACAATCCCATTTAATATAAGCCAAATCGGGATTTTGGGTAAAAAGGCCATCTACTACCCCATATACAAAGTCCTGTACTTTTGGATTAGATAAATCCAGCACCAATTGATTCCTAAAGTAATGTTCCGGCCGCTCGGGTTGTTTAATGACCCATTCAGGGTGCTCATGATATAAATCACTATCAGGGTTTACCATTTCAGGTTCGATCCAGATACCAAATTTAACATCATTTTTTGTGGCAGTTTCTACCAAAGTCCCAATTCCATTAGGAAGTTTTTTCTTGTTTACCTGCCAATCTCCCAGGCCGGCATTGTCACCGTTACGGGGGTAAGAGTTTCCAAACCAACCATCATCGAGTAAGAATAAATCGACCCCCAGTTTTTTAGCATCTGCTATAAGTGACTTAAGTTTGGATTCATTAAAATCAAAGTATGTTGCTTCCCAATTATTTAATAAGGTTAAACGCGAACCTTCCCCATCAAGGATTTTATATTTCCGGGCCCAATCGTGTAAATTCCTGCTGGCCTTCCCTTTTCCTTCGTCAGAAAGCGTGTACCAAAATTTAGGGGTAGTAAAACTTTCGTTTTTAGCCAGGGTATAATCTGAATCATAATTATTAATCCCGGAGACGATGCGCAAATTATTAAGCGGATCAATCTCGAGATCGGTTCTAAAATTCCCCGACCATTCCAGCCCGGCAAACATCACTTTTCCTTGCTCTTCCGAGGCCGGTTTACCTAAAGAAATCATGAAGACCGAAGGTTGAAAAAGATTGGCCCGGGTCCCCAGTTTAGAATCTAATACTTTAATTCCGTGAGTAAGTCGGGAATCTTCCGGTTGCATTTCTTTAGCCCAGTCACCATGGTATTGGTTTAGCCAAAAATCATTATTTCCCTTAAAATATAGATTTGCCGAAGCGTATTTATGGAGTACAACATCTCCTTTTTCCTTATTGGTAATTTGCGTCCATTGTTCAATAACATCTTCATTAAAGAATGCTTTGATAAAAAGGGTTACCTCAAAATTATAAACCGGATCTTTTAAAAGAATCTCTGTTTGGGAAATATCATCATCAATTTTAGTGGTCTTATGACTTATATAATTTAGACTTAAAGAGGTATTACCATCTGCGTGGGTAATATTGATCGCAGGTTCTAAAAGATTTTTAGAGCCCGCGGGAGTATAGCTGGAATTGTAAACGGTGGTATAATCATTTCCTTGAGTATATTGTTGAGGGACTGCCCCATACTCGGCATCTTTATTTAATTTTTCCCCAAGATAGATAGTATTTACTTCTTTCTGCTCGTTTACCTGCAATACCAGCGCATTACTTTTTGTTTTTACAGTGATAATTTCTTGAGCAACAATCGATTGTGCAAAAGCAATTCCCAAAAGCCAAACAATCAACAAGGACTGCCCTCTGCTGGTTTTAAAAAATGTATGCATATTATACGTTATTTATTTTTATGGTTAGTTAGTGGTTTTCATCGGTTATGCCTGGCCAATTATCAGTTCTAAAAGGAGATGCGGATAATCCGGCATCATTGTATAAATTCATATGAAATTTGAAATTGAATTTATTCTGAAAATACACCTGTCCTATTCTATTCCACAATTATACAAATAAATTTATTCTCATGTCTTAACTTTAGTAGGTATACTTAAATTAATATCGTTATCTTAAATGCCGAACGGAAGGATCAATTCTTAAGTAACTTCAAATAATGAGTTTGGTTTTTTACAGTTGAAACAGCTAAAACATAAAATCCTGAAGGAAGGTTGTCAATGCCCCTTTGAATTCTAATTTCTGAACTGTTAACTTGTTGATGGATATTCCAAATTTCCTTACCCGAAATATCAAACAATTGCACTTGTATTTTTCCTTGTACCGAAGAAGGTAAAAGTAGTTGCACATAATCCTGGGCCGGGTTGGGATAGAGGCTTATCCCGTTTTTTATACTTTTTTCATCTAAAACAGACAAACTATTGCCATTATAAAAGGCATAGATTTCGGCATCTGCGGCCGGCAAAGTAACTTCAAAAGCATTGCTTGCCGTAGTGGTCGTGCCCTGAAAGAGCCCATCAATCTGATAGGTTTCAGAAGTGTTTAAACCTATCCTATCAAGGTTAATCGAATAGGTTTTGCTATTGTCTTTTGAATAATTAAAAACAGCCAGATATAAAGAATCCCCTACAATGGCAGAAAAAAGTTCACTGGCATTGCTGCCTGTATTCCCTTCTATAGGGACAAAATGAGTTTCTTTTTTAGCCAGATCGAGTATGCGTTTATTTTGCAATAAACTTTTCGCTTTAGAAGTCCAGGCTCCATCCTGCGAAAAATCATCCCCCACCATTACCGTGCCGGTGACAACACTTGAAGCCAAACGTGCCCTGTTTTCGCCAAGCGAAACATTATCAAAAACCACATTATCGGCATCTATATAATCATACATTTGATTTTGCCACCAGCCGTAGGTTGTACTGTTTAAGGTATAATCTGTTTCCTCTATAGATTTGTAGGCATCACAGGCTATACGGCGCATATGAGCATATGGACCTGTAGCTACATTAGGAGAAATGGCGGCATATACTAAAAAATCATCACCTAACGCATCGATAAGATATTTCATTCCTTCATTGTAAGCTTGAGTTCCGGTATGCACCACCGGATCATAAAAACTATCAGCTTCTATACTCGCATGCGTTAGAAAATCGATCTTCACCATGGTAAAACCTGCATTTTTAAACCGTTTTACAAAATAATCAATGCGTTCTTTTGTGGCAGGATGTGTAGGATCCATTGCATAAGCCCCATCTAATTCAAAGGGTTGTCCATTTACTTGGGTCCAGCAATTCTCATAATAATAGGTGCTTCCCTCTACACCTCGGTTCCATTTTCCCCAATCTACAAAAGGTGCCCAGTAAATTCCAGGTTCAAAACCTTTACTCTTACAATAGGTGACAAATTGTGCCAGTTGCTGATCGGTCATATTATCCCAATATGAATCCAGGTCTAAATAGAGCGTATGATCTCCATTTACATATTCGGTACAATCCTTATCAAAGAAGTCAACAACTGCTTTAGATTTTGACAGGTCAATATTTGTCTGAATCGCCCCCCAGCTATTCCACCCGAAGGGTTTGGCATCAACCCAATCGTGAATGTATTTTGGATTGAGGCTTGCATTTGCAGCTCCATAATCCTCAAAGGCAGCTCGCCAATCGGTGTTTTTGGCGATCATAATTTTTGGCGAAGCACAGGAAGTCGCCCCCACCCCCACCCATCCGTGGCCGCGCTTATCACGAGTAATAAGGGGATTAGTCCATCCGGCGATTACTGAAACGGCTGCTGCACTAGAACCAGAACCTGTGATTGAAACTCCGGTTTTCCAGTCGGAATGTTCAATCGAACCTATTAAAATTCCGTCCCTATTTGTATTATTATAGATGCTAGTTACCTCAGAGCTCGTGAAATTTGCAGCCCCTAAATTCATGGCATCATAACGTACCCAGGCATCGTTGTCATAGGGTATATTTAAAGCCCTAGTATCACCGCTACCTAGATGTGGTGAAAGCAAACTACTCGTGAGGGGTGACATCTTATAGCAATTAGATCCGGCACCCTTTAATATCACCTGGGTAACCAGGTAATCAAAATCATTATAGGTATAAAATACCTGTTGCATATCGAGCTTACCACTTGCTGATAATGTAATAATATGCCTAGTTCCTGATCCGAGATCATCAGTAAATGGTGAGGAAGTATAGGTTGCATTTTGATAATCTGTACTCTGATAAGTCTGATCGCTGGAAGCATAAGCAGTGCAGCATGATCGATTATTTTTTCCTCTCCAAAATAAATATCATAAAACCCATTGTTTAGATCATAATCAATATGGTTGTTTTCCCCAAATGAAATAGACTGTATATTTGAAGTAGTGAGAGCAGTTAATTCAATTTCATCTAAATTAGGACCCCAATTATCTGAATTATCAAACGTTATCGTATTTGTTCCTGCTTTTAAATTAAGAATCACAGATTTATTGGCTACTGTTGTCCATCCCCCAGAAGCAGAACAAGGAACCACTAGATGATTTTCTGCATTTGAGGTGATGTAGATGGTTCTGGGATCACCTGTACAATAAAACAATTTCAAGCTATACGATCCCGCTTTTTCCAGATTGACAACTATAGAGACTCCCCCGTTTGAAGAACCTCCAAGATTCCCCACCATCGTATTGGAGCAAGTGCTGCAATTCTGAATAGAGGCTCCATTTAATAAGGTTCCGTTTTCTAATTCTACTACTGTGGTTTGACTCGTTGCTGAAAAAGAAACCAGAATAACCAAAATGAAAGGAAGCCATTGCAAAAAGGTGTTTTTTTTCTTCATACGCTTAAATCTATACTAATCTATTCTATTTCACAAAGATTGAAAAAAATATTGAATCCGTAACTGTTACTAAGGAAAATTTAGAAAAGTCTTCAAAATTCATACTTGGTAATTATAGCTTATAAGGTGTACCATTATCTTTTTTAATCAGTCCTGCATTGACAGATTAATAAATTGAATATTCTTGCGACTGAGTTAAGATATTCCTCAAATTAAATTGTATCTAATTAATAACTTCTTCAATTCTATAATGTCTTGTCCTTGAAATAGGTTGATCATTTTAGGTTTACTGCATTTGTTTTTACAAGGTTACGAATAGCATTATTTTTCCATACTGATCTATAATGTGGTTTTGATTGCTGTGGGTAACGTCAGGTGCTTTAAATTTCGCGCTATAAGACATTCATTTTAATTGTAGATTATGACTGTCTTTTTAACCATTTTTGGGCTCGTTTTAGATTGATAATTATTTTACCTCGTCAGAATTCCTGGTTTAATACTCCGTTGATTCGTTCGACTACCGCATTCTCGTTGGGATCGTATATTGTGTAATACTGATGCTTATCCCGTTTCTCCCTGAGAGATTGGTATAAGTAGGATTACAGTATTACAAACCCCGATCCTAGTAGTGATGAGCTTTTGAACTGGATATTTTCGTTGTGTTAAAGCCAATTGTAGCGCATCTGTGCGGAGGCCAGCTCCCATAATCTTTTGGACTGAGCGTCCGTTACCATTGCCAGATAAGCATTACCGCCATCTGTTTAATAGAGGTGATATCAATTACCCAGAGTTGCTCTGCACCTATCAGAATAAGGGTTTTGAGTTTGTTGTGATCTATGCCCTTTTGGTATTTGGGATGAGCAGGCGGTACTTTTTAAGAGGGTTATAGAAGTAATCTCTGCCTATTTTAATATCTTTCTCAACCCTGGCCGTTTTGGTCGTTATTTAATGCGTTTGCCGTGTTGAAATCAAAGCGATTTAGGTCCGTCCGCAGTAAACCCTTGGTGCCGCAATCCGCGGTTATGGAGAATCCAGGAACTGAATAAGATTCTGAATGATAAAAAATATGATATCTATACGGACAATAGTGGTTTAATTCTGATAAAGTAAGAGTAGTTTTCACAACAACCGGTCATCAAATTTTATATTTGAACCAGATCTTAAAATAAGAAAGGATGCAATTCATAGGATGGCTGGGCGCGGTTTTGTTCATCGTGGCCTACCTGCTGCTGAGCCTGCAGCTTATTTCCGCAAAAAGGAATTTATATCATGTACTCAACGTGCTGGGCGCTGTTTGCCTGGTCATCAACGCATGGTCGCTCAGGGACAACCCGAATATCGTGGTTAATGCTGTCTGGGGGCTTATTGCCCTATTGGCCATTTATAGAAGAAGGGCCGAAAAAAAGAAAGGGTCACCTCCCGTTGAAGTCGAGTAGGTTTAAGCTATATTTCGTATAGATTGCCACTTTCTCATTATAAAGGCTTTCAGACTCTTCAAACATACCCAAATAATAGTATGCGCCATCGATAAGCGCAAAAATCACTTCTGTCACCTCAATGAGGTCCCGGTTGTGGATCACCTCGTTACCAAAAGCTTCCTCCAGTTTTGCCAAAAGGACTTTGTGCAATGCTTCCAGATAGGATTTAAAGCTCCTTTTAAAAGAGGGCATTCTATAGATAAGGGCATAACAGCTATAGAATACGCCGTCATCAAAATAGTTGTTCCACTTCCGTGAAAACAGATGGCCTATAAAATTGGACAATTTTTCTTTGGAATCAATAGGCCCTATATCATCTGAGGCCATCACGCGCAGGTGCTGCTCCAGGATATATTCCACTAAGCCAAGTAGCAGTTCGTTGCGGTTAGTGAAATAATGAAGCACCAGCCCTTTGCTTATCTGCATCTGAGCGGCAACCTTTGCAATAGAGGTATTCTCCAGCCCAACTCGGCACGCGACCTCATAAAATGAGATTATGATCTCCTTTCTGCGCAATTTGCCAAGGTTTTTCCTTCCCATCCTTTATAAAAAATTTGGTCAAAAATAGGTATTTCCATTGATTATGAATTTAAACCCCTTTTTGATAACAAATCCGAAACATTTATATAAAGATTATTTAATTGAACAGCTGGTCAATCTATTTTTTTTCCCAATACTTTTGGGCAATCAACTTAAACCAATCCTGTAATGCTTCTTTTCAGAAAACTCCTCCCCGCTTTTCTTGCATTGTTCCTTTCGCCCAGCTGGGCGCAGGAAAATTTACAAAACCAGATACCCAGCAATAAAAAGGTCGTCTTTATCATCGTAGATGGCATCGCTGCAGATATGCTAAAGGCAGCTGCTACTCCCAATCTGGATGCCATTGCCAAGGAGGGTGCCTATACAGATGCAGCCGTGGGCGGGGAAAAAGGCGGCTATTCTGAAACGCCCACTATTTCTGCCGTAGGTTATAACAGTCTTTTGACCGGTACTTGGGTCAATAAGCACAACGTTTTCGGTAACAGTATCAAGAACCCCAATTATAGTTATCCCACTATTTTTAGACTATTTAAAGATCAATATCCCGACCGGAAGACAGCCATTTTTTCCACATGGGAGGATAACAGGACAAAACTACTGGGGGCGGGGCTGCCCCAAACCCATAACCTAAAGGTGGATTATTCTTTTGACGGTTTTGAATTGGACACGGTGCGTTTTCCGCATGATCAAAAGCGTGAATATATCAGGAACATTGACCAGCTTGTCGCTACTGAAGCTGCCCAATATATAAGTGAAAAATCTCCCGACCTTTCGTGGGTCTATCTTGAATTTTCTGACGATATGGGACACGGTTTTGGCGACAGTCCACAATTGATGGACGCCATCCATTTTGAGGACAGTCTGGTGGGTCATATCTATAATTCGGTAAAAAAGAGGGAAAAGGAAAACGGTGAAGACTGGCTGTTACTTGTAACGACAGACCATGGCCGCTCCCCGGTAGATGGCAGGGGCCACGGTGGGCAGACCGACCGTGAGAGAGGCACCTGGATCGTGACCAACAGCAAAAACACCAATGCCTATTTCAAAAAACAGATTCCGGCCATAGTCGACCTCACGCCCACCATGGCGCGTTTTCTCAGTATTAATCCCCCCGAAAAAGTTAAAGATGAATGGGATGGAGTACCCATTTTAGGTCCCGTTGATGCGATAGAACTTAAAGCGGAGCAAAACAAAGGAAAACTTAAAGTGTCCTGGAAAGATCTGAGCCAGAATGATGCACCCGTAACCATCTACGGCGCAACTTCAAACGATTTTAAAACAGGGGGTAGCGATAACTATATAAAACTGGGTACCGCAAAGCTCAAAGATAGCTCTATATCCCTCACGCTCAAGGCGAAAAACCCTTTTTCTGGGAAATACATAAAAATCCTATTTAAATCCCCCAATACAACCCTTAATACCTGGATCACCGAATAAACCATTTTTTGACCAATAAACACCAAACAATAAAATCATGGGCAAAATTCTATTTTTATTGACCTTTCTGTTTTCGCTTTCCCTATCTGCGCAACAGCATATTAGCGGCGTCGTGACCGATGCCGATGGCCTCCCTCTGGGTGGGGTAACGGTTTCCGTTGCCAGCACAAACCGTGGTACGATAACTGATTTTGACGGCAACTACAATATTGAGGCGGTGCGCAGCGATACGCTCATTTTTTCTTATGTAGGCTTTACCGCGCGGTCAATTGTGGTGGGGGATCAGATAGAGATCAATGTCAACCTTAAGGCAGACCAGCAGCAACTGAACGCCGTCGTTGTAACCGCACTGGGTATAAAAAAAGAGACCAAAGCACTGGGTTATGCCGTGCAGGAGGTACAGGGCTCATCGCTGGAAAAAGCAAAAGAGCCCAACTTTGTAAATTCGCTCACCGGCCGCGTGGCGGGTTTGAGCATCAAAAACTCCACCGATCTCTTCCAAAATCCCCAGATCGAACTGCGTGGTGCCACTCCACTGATAGTCATTGATGGTATTCCAGACCGGACACTGGATATCTGGAAGGTCAATGCCGATGATATTGCCAACGTAAGCGTACTCAAAGGGGCGACGGCCTCAGCTCTTTACGGGTCGGTGGGGCGCAACGGGGCGATCATGATCACTACCAAAAAGGGCAAGGAGGGCAAACTGAGTGTGAGCTTCAATAATTCCACCCTTTTTCAGCCCTCCTTCATCCGGGTTCCAGACGTACAGACCCAGTACGGCAATGGCAACCAGGGTACGTACGCCTATGCTGACGGCAGTGGCAGTGGCACTGAGGGTGGCGGCTGGATCTGGGGTCCACGCCTTGATCAGCAGGACCCTTCAACACCCAGCGGCTTCTTTGAGACCACACAGTATAATAGTCCACGTGATCCCCAGACCGGCGCACTTATTCCTATTCCATATACTTCACGCGGCAAAGATAACATCAAAAACTTTTTTCAGACAGGATTGATACAGACCAATAACGTTAGTGTGGGCTGGGGAAATGATATGGCCAATGTAAGGATGTCACTTTCTAATGTATATCAAAAAGGTATCGTACCTAATACCGATCTCAAAAACCCTTCTTTCAGCATCAATGGTACCGTGAAACCTTCAGACAAACTGAGTATCAGTTCATCGTTGACCTACAATAAACAGTTCACGAGCAATTTCCCCGAAGTGGGTTACGGCCCAACCAATTACCTCTACAACCTGATCCTCTGGACGGGTACCGATGTTGACGTGCGTGACCTTCGCAACTATTGGAGGGAAGATCAAGTGGGTATCCAGCAGCGCCATTTTAATATTTCATACTACAACAACCCCTATTTTCAGGCCTACGAGTATAAGAGGGGCTATGACAAGACCAATGTTTTTGGCAATGCCTCCTTTGAGTATAAGGTTACGGACGCATTGAGTATTAAGGGACGTTCGGGCATGAACGAATATAGCCTGTACCGAAGTTTTGAAGAACCAAAAAGCTACATTGGATACGGTTCAAAATCTAGGGGGAATTTTAGGGTAGAAACCACCAATTACCTGGACATAACCTCAGATATTGGCCTGCGCTACGAGAAGCAGTTTTCTGATAATTTTGCGCTTACCGGAGAAGCTGCATATTCCAATTTTTACAGAAACCAAAAATTTATTTCCACCTCTACTGATGGACTTAACATTCCCGGTTATTATAATTTGGCCAATAATGCAGGCAGTACCCTTGTGGGGAAAAACCAAGATGAGAAAGAGGTCATAAACAGCTTTTATGCATTTGCAGACCTTGAGTTTTACAATGCCTTTTACCTCTCAGTCACCGGCCGTAACGATAAAGTGTCCACCCTTTCTCAGGGCAACAACTCCTATTTCTATCCATCTGCATCCGGTTCGCTCGTGCTTTCCAGCCTGTTCACTATGCCAGAGTGGGTCAGTTTTGCCAAACTGCGGGGCTCTTGGTCCCGTGTATCCGAAGGAAAGCTAAATGACGATACCTATGCCTATGTACAGGCCTATAATAATGGAACGACCTGGTACGGGACCCCTTCAAATTATTTTCCCAATAATCTCATATATTCAGGTTTAAAACCTGAAACTTCAGACACTTGGGAAATAGGTACAAATTTTCGCTTGTTCAAAAATCGTTTGGGCATAGATTTGGCCTATTACGAATCAAGGGACTACAATAATCTGATATATAGCTCCATTTCAGATGCTTCCGGATATGGCAGTATTTTGCTCAATGGTGATGAATTTAAAAGAAAGGGCATAGAGGCCACCATAAATACCACGCCTATTAAAACTGGGAATTTCAACTGGGATATTTTGATCAATTTAAGCCATTACCGCAGGTACCAGACCGAGATCACTGGTGACCGTACTCAAACGGAAGACTATATTAGGGAAGGTGAGCGTACTGATAGGATTTTTTACAACGGAGGTTACCAGACCAATCCGGAAGGCCAGGTTATTTATGAAAACGGATTTCCGGTCTCTGACCCTAATGCTCGATTTATAGGATATGATGAACCGGACCTTACGTATGGCATCTCAAACACCCTATCCTACAAAAACATGCGGCTTTCCTTTCTTTTTGACGGGCGTCTTGGTGGTCTGATGTATTCCACCACCAACCAGAAGATGTGGTGGGGCGGCACCTCAAAGGGAACGCTCAACCAGTTCAGGGTTGATGCAAACAATGGGGAGAGCACCTATGTGGGGCCGGGTGTCATGGTCACGGGCGGTTCTGTAACCTATGATGTAAATGGGAACATTAGCGCGGATACACGTACTTATGCCCCCAACGATGTCCCGGTAAACTATATCAACTTTATGCAGACCACCAGTAACTATCCCTACAGGAACTACCATTATTATAAAGAGACCTTCATTAAGCTCAGGGAGATCACCCTTACCTATAATTTTAACAATGATTTTTTGGAAAGGACACCTTTTAGTGCGTTAAACGTCTCACTCGTGGGCAGAAACCTTTGGCTAGCCTCAAGAATTCCAAATGTAGATCCAGATCCAGGGGTCGATAACCTGCAGGCTCCTTCTACCCGTAACATCGGGTTTAATATCAATGCAAATTTCTAATTAAAAAATATACAGAGATGAAAAAATATTTCCTTCCCATCGTGCTCGGTCTGCTTTTGGTGGGCTGCTCCCAGGTAGAAGACCTGCAGAACGACCCAAACCGGCCCACAGCGGTAACGCCAGATCTGATCCTGACCCATATTGAGGCGAGCGCATTCAATAATGTGAGCCTCAACGCCGCACTTGCAAGCAGGTACATTACCTATACCGATGGTGTGGATCAATATCAATATTACAATTGGCAGCGTGCAGATTATGGGGAATATGACGACCTCAAGCAGGTACAAAAAATGATCGGGGAGGCCAAGCGCAATGAGCTTTCGGCCTATGAGATCTTGGGCAGTTTTTTTGACGCCTATTATGCGGTCGAGCTTACCCAGGTTTTTGGCGACGTTCCTTATCAAGATGCGCTTAGGGCCACAGATGGTGTTTACATGCCCGTTTATGACAAGCAGGAGGATATATACAAAGCAGTGCTCGACACACTCAACAAGGCATCCCTTGCCATGGCAGCTGATACGGATGCCTTTCGCGGGGATATCATTTATGGCGGCGACCCTCTAAAATGGCAAAAACTCATCAACAGCTATACGTTGCGTGTGCTGATGAGCCTTTCGGCGAAAATGGACAACGCAGACCTCAATGTGGTCAACCGTTTTCGGGAGATCGTCAATAACCCCGGCCAATACCCCATTTTTGAATCCAATGCCGATAATGGCGCACTGCATTTTGTAGATACACAAAACAACCGCTATCCATTCTTTAACAGTAACGACCTGCAGACCGCCTATTATATGGAAAAATCATTTGTACAGCGGTTACAAAATTTAAAAGATCCCCGTCTTTTTGCCATGGCCGAAAAGAAACCCAGCGCGGGAGGTTCATCAGAGACCGATTTTACGGCTTACGGCGGCCTTTTGGGCAGTGCACCGCTCAGCGATAACGGTGCTGAGGCCGTTGCAGGAGAAGCATCTCGACTGGACCCACGATACTTTCTCGATCCCGTCAACGAGCCCTCACTGCTCATGGGCAATGCAGAGCTCCAGTTTATTCTGGCCGAAGCCGCCACCCGCAAATGGATCGATGCCGATGCCGAAACCTATTACAAAAAAGGCATTGCATCCTCCATGCAGTTCTATGGCATTACTGACTTTGGGGATTATCTGGACAATCCCGATATCCAGTTGCAAACGGGCAATGAGATACAACAGATCATGACTCAAAAACATATTGCACTTTTCCTCAACACGGGCTGGCAAATGTTTTATGAGCATCGCCGCACCGGTTTCCCGGAATTTAATGTCGGAGGCGGCGGTATCTTGAATAATGGGCGCATCCCAAAACGCTTTCTTTACCCCACAAGCGAGACGGTCAACAACCCCAAAAACCTTAATGCGGCAATACAGCGACAATATCCCGAAGGGGACAATATCAATGAGGTAATGTGGCTGTTGAAGTAGATCCCTGAATTGCTCTTGAATTGAATAAAAACATTGAAATTAGTTAAAGAACATATTAAATTCATTAATGTTAATAGGTTTAAACTGATTTTACGGTAACTGGGAATAATATTTAATTTTTGTCATTCCGCGCTTGATTATGACCCGGTCACCATGCCTTCGCCTTATCCCTGCTTAGTTTCAATATGTAAGAATTGTCTGCTCAATGCTGATATAATCTTTGATTTTAGAGCCTCTTTTGAATTTAGCACAAGCTTTGTTGCGTTTTGTTTTTTGACAGGACGGTAGCTTGATAAACCTCTTATGTAATCGTGCCTGTATGTGAGAATATATATCCAATAGATCGCTTAAGGGAAAATACGCACCACTGGGAATTTGAGATAATCTTTTTTGATCCTTGCCGCTATCTACTCTGGGGATCATCTTTTCAACAAGCTTTGTAGACAGATATGTTATGGCTGTGATAGGTGTTTATTTTTCCTTGTTCCATTTGTTCAGGTTATTATCATTAGCATTCCGGTCAGCTAGTGAAGTATCATAGCTATCAGCGTGTAAATATTCCCATTTTTTGATCTTCCTGTTTATTGGTGATTTGGACCAGGGGAGCTTCTTGGCAAAAGAGGATTTAAACCTATTCTCCTCCAAAAGATTATAATTCTTTCTCTGAAATATAAACGTTCGTAATTTGTTACGTTAAGTTCTTAAATTCGAGAGGACAGGTCACTCTGCCCTTAATAAGTCAACTGGTACTAAACGTACTAAAGAATAACTTCAAAACTGTACAAAAAATATGAATGAACAATCTTGCATATACTGCAACAGACCTTCGAGGCGTTAATTACGCAAAAAGCTACAGATTTTCTAAAGGGGGGCAGTCAATACAATATATTATCAAGTACAGATTGCAGCCGGTGCTCACGCATTTTAAAATGCTTATCTGATAAGAAAATATCCTGGATTTCTCTGCGAAAAGCGGCAAGTTCCATCTCCGTGTATTCATTCGCTTCTACTGCCCTTTGGATTCGTTTAAGCTGCTTCTTTTCTGAATCCTTTTTTAAGAGCTCATACATTTTAACAAAGGTTTTCATGGATGCTTTAGATTGTATAAATGCAAGCTCTTCTTCCGTCTCATTATTATCAGCATTGGCACAAAGCAACAATATATAGGTTTGCAACTCTTCTTTAGACCATTTTTCTGCTTTATCTTTCATGACGGTTTTATATTTTATTCAGCTAATAGCGACATTTAAAGATATGAAAATTAGTGGTTTGCTCTGTAATAATCAAAACGATATTTACAGATTACAGCATACCTGATTCTTAAGAATAAAATTCAGACAAGGCTATTTGTAATTTTTACCTGCCGTTGCAGACAAAGAAAACGCTAAAGAGCATGATGTTGATGATTGCCAAAAATAATCGTTTAGAAAATATATAAAAGACCAATGAAAACATTCAAAAACAAAAAGGTATTAATATCCGGTGGAAGCAGCGGAATCGGTAAAGCGCTGATAGAAGAACTCCTTCAGGAAGGGGCTACAGATTTTGCGGTAATAGGTCGCAATGATGACAAATTGAAAGATCTGGAAACCGCTTTTCCTGAAGCAGATTTCGTTTTACTGCAAGGAGATGTATCAAAACCGGAAAATATCCTTGAATTCAGAACTAAAATCAAAGAAAGCTGGGGCGCTGTGGATCTGCTCATCAACAATGCAGGTGTAGTAAGTGCCGGCGCTTTGGAAACGATTTCTGATGAAGATATCATCAATCAAATAAATATCAATCTTACAGGGCTGATCTTGCTTACCAAACATATCCTTCCGCTTTTAAAAGAAAGCGAGGAAGCCGCGATCGTCAATATATCTTCCGGTCTGGGCCTTATTGGCATGCCCTTTTACACACCTTATGCCGCCACTAAAGGCGCGGTAAGATTATTTTCAGAAGCGCTCAGAAGGGAATTAATGGGTCACTTCCCTATCCAGGTGCTCACCGTCTATCCCACAGCAACCGATACGTCTATGATGAAATCTGCCAAAACTGGCAATATGGATTCCCCTGCCCTAGTAGCACAAAAAACCGTTGAGGGCCTAAAAAATAATTCGATTGAGGTGATTTTAGGCGGAGAGCAGCGGGAAGATGACGTAAAATTCAACGTTACCGATCCTAAAGGCTTTGACAAAAAAGCAGCCGGAATGTATGATGCTCTTAAGAAACGTACAGCCCAACATCGATCTATGTAAATACCTTGTATTTTTAAAGAGTAATCGATTCAAAACAGGCCAAAATCCCTTGAGATGGCAATCGTGATCGCTTCAAATCGTTTTATTTCTTGTAGAAGTTTATTTAAAATTTCAAGGGTTCATTTCCATGAAAGTTTATCCGAAAAATCGAATAGTGATACGATGTAAATTGCGATAAAATCTGTTCATACGTTATGTTTCATCACCTCTATCTTTGTAGTTTCTAGTGGAATAAAAAGAGACCGCCAACACGTTGTTGCACGCAAAAAATACGCTCAAAATATTAATAAATACGATTAACGGCACTTTTATGAAAAATGTAACAAGTGGGTAATTCAACCTTTTTTAATTTTGGCTTTAGAAATAAGTAGTAAAAGCGACACCAAAATCGCCCTGTCAAAGCCAAAAACCATGAAATTACCGCATACCATTTGTTACATCAGTAAATCAAGCGAAAGTCTTTCTCAAGAAGAGATCGCCGAGGTTCTCGAGCAAGCAGCAGAGGCGAACAACGGTTGCGAGGTCAATGGTATCCTGTTACACTCCCTGGGCAGCTTTTTCCAGGTGCTGGAGGGCGGCAGAGATCACATTACTGCTCTTTATAAGAAAATACTTGAGGATCCACGGCACGGTGAGGTTTTCGAGGTGTACAACCGTTCTACGGCCAAACCGGTATTCTTGGGCTATCATTCCAATTTTCATATTGTTACCACAAATGAACAATTGTACTGGATCAGGGAATACCTAAAGATTCACCACTCCTCCACTACCTCAGATAAGCTGGCGCGCCTTCTCCGGCCGTTTGCCTTTTTTGATTAGTTGTCCCAAAACTTAAGTCGCTTAAGCTTGGTTGAGCTCAAGGGTTTAATTTTCGTGTTAGATAGCGTGCGGTCTTACTTCGCTTGCTTTTTGAGACTGTTTTCGGGGTTCCCTGGGCAACCACTTTTCCACCCTCCTCTCCGGCTCCCGGACCTATATCAATAACCCAATCACTTGCCGCGATGATCTGCATATCATGCTCGACCACGATGACCGTATTCCCTGCTTCCACTAAACTCATCAGCTGCAGCTGTAATTTTTTTACATCGGCTGGGTGCAGACCCGTTGTAGGCTCATCCAGAATATAGAGGGTATTGCCTCTGTTTGTGCGCTGCAGTTCTTTGGCCAGCTTAATACGTTGCGCTTCACCTCCGGAAAGTTCAGTGGCCGGCTGACCCAAACGCAAATAGCCCAAACCTACTTGTTGCAGTACGTTGAGAGTTCGGTTGATTCTATCTTCCTCTTTAAAAAATTGCGCAGCTTCATCTACCGTCATTTCCAGAACCTGAGCAATATTTTTTTTTGAATAATTTATTTGCAAAGTCTGCTCATTATAGCGGGTTCCATTACACACCGGGCATGGCGCATAAACACTGGGCAAAAATAGCAGCTCTACCATCACAAAACCTTCACCCTCACAATTGGGACACCGCCCTTTGCCCACATTAAACGAAAATCGGCCGGCTTTATACTTCCGTTTTTTAGCCAATGGCGTTGAGGCAAATAATTTTCTCACCACATCAAATAAACCGGTGTAGGTTGCAAGATTAGAGCGCGGTGTCCGGCCTATGGGCTTCTGATTGACAACGACCATGCGTTTTATATGTTCTGAACCTGCCGAAATTTTACCGCCGACGCCTGCTATATTGTCTTCTTGCAGTACCTCCTCGTCCTCTTCTTCGGCATAGGGGACTTTTCCCAATTGGATGGACATTAATTCTACCAGAACCTGACTCACCAGACTGCTTTTTCCGGAGCCAGAAATGCCGGTGACACTGGTCAAAACACCGATGGGGAAAGCGACCTCGAGGTCAACCAGATTATTCCTGTTAACGCCACTTAATGTCAACCATCCAGCGGGATCGCGGGTTTTAGCTTTTTCAATTAGCTTTTCATCAAAAAGAAATTCCTTTGTCTTAGAGCCCTGCACATGCATTAAACCTTCCTGCGGACCGCTATATAAAATTGCTCCACCACCTTCCCCGGCTTCCGGACCTACGTCTACCAGCCAGTCGGCATGGCGGATCACATCGAGCTCATGCTCCACAATAAAAAGGGAGTTACCGCTGGCCTTTAACCGATCCAAGGTTTTTAATAAGGCCTCGGTGTCAGCGGGATGCAGGCCTGCGGAGGGCTCATCCAAAACATATACCACCCCAAATAAATTACTGCGTACTTGAGTGGCCAATCGTAAACGCTGATGCTCGCCGGGAGAAAGCGTAGGCGTACTGCGCTCTAAGGATAGATAACCAAGGCCCAATTCCATTAGAACCGTAACTCTTGCAACAAGATCTTCGGCAATGCGCTGTGCCACGAGGGCCTTCTCGCGGTACTTTTTGGCCAACTGAACCAAAGCCGGTGCCGAGCCATCGCTGTAGGGAGAAAAAATGGATAGTAATTTTTTTAGCGGTAACCTCGAGATATCGGCAATATCATAGCCTTCAAAAGTTACCGAGAGCGATTTGAGATTTAAGCGTTTCCCGTGGCATACGGGACAGGGGGTGCTACGCATGTATTTAGAAACGCGTTTTTTCATCATTGCACTTTTAGTGGTAGCAAACGTGTGCAATAAATATTTTCTGGCGCCCATATATGTGCCCATATAATTTGGCTCTATTTCATTTTTAATGGCCTCCTGCACCTTCTCACGGCCTAAATCGCGGTAAACTGGCACCTGGGGCTGCTCATCAGTAAACAAGATCCAGTGGCGGTCTTTTTTGGGCAGCTCTCTCCACGGGACATCCACATCATATCCCAGGGTGACCAAGATGTCACGAAAATTTTTACCCTGCCAGGCTTTGGGCCATGCATCGATGGCACGCTCCCTTATGGTCAGGCGATCATCGGGCACCATACTCTTTTCTGTTGCTTCATATACCCTGCCCAGTCCATGACATTGCGGACAGGCCCCTTCAGGGGTGTTGGTCGAAAAAGAATCTGCGTACAAAAGCGGTTGATCTGCCGGGTAATCGCCAGCGCGCGAGTATAACATGCGCAACAGGTTTGATAAAGTGGTCACAGATCCTACCGAAGAGCGGGTAGTTCCAGAACCGCGCTGCTGCTGAAGGGCGACAGCCGGTGGCAGACCTTCAACTGCATCAACTTCTGGGATGGGCATCTGATGAAAAAGCCGCCTGGCATAGGGCGAAACCGATTCAAGGTACCTCCTCTGGGCCTCGGCGTATAAGGTGCCAAAAGCTAGGGAAGATTTTCCCGATCCCGAAATCCCGGTAAATACGACCAAAGCATCCCGCGGTATTTCAAGCGATATGTTTTTAAGATTATGTTGTCTTGCCCCACGCACTGTAACATAGCCTCCTTTATGCATCCTGTTGTCCCTTATTTGCTCCATGCTCGCGAATGAACAAAAAAATAGATCAGCAACTTTCTGATAAGGTTTAAAGTTTTCGCAAAATCCTTATAACTATTCAGCAGGTAAAGCTTAAAAGCGATTTTAAAATTCTTCGGAATGTATTTTTATAGAGAGAACTAAAACTATTGATAATCCCAAATGTTTTGCCCTGGCTGAATACCCGCGTTAGCCGACCGGAGTAAGGCCCTTTTTAGGGCCTGTTCATTGCGCAGGGCACCGCAGCAATAACCGAAGCGATAGCGGAGTACGCAGGGTGGCGTTAAAACGCCCTAATCAAAAACCCTATGGGAAAATCCGTACTATTAATTTAGATGACTGCGGCATCCTCGAGGTTTAGAATCTGTTCCTTCGGTATTTTTTTAAGTACGGTCGCAATGATACGTGCAGTATCATAATTATTGGAATATCGCCTTACATAGGCCTCAAGGTCATTCATGTTGCCAATGGTATCGTTGTCATTATAAAAACCAAAACCCTGATAAATAGCATTAGTCACCAAAACGAAACCATGCTCGCCCTTTATACGCCCGGGCAGCTGGATAATCCTGTTAATCTTGGTAGAGGGCAATGCCTGTAAAGCTTGAGTTACGCGCTGGTTATACTTCTTAATTTCCTCGTGACCCGCGCAGACCCCACAGCAACTTCCCGCTTTATGCGCTGAACAGGGCCCTGAGACACGCTCTAAAGAACAGAACTTGGGACAAAGATTGTGCGCGGCACAAAGTTCGCGAAGGCGTTGTCTGGCAGAATTTCGATTAAAGTACACTTCGCTGGTATCATCGGTATAGTTCTTTTGTTCCAGCACAAAACGCGTGATCCCTTTTTTACTTGTTTTGGTCAAAATTTGATATGGCTTGGGCGTTTTTACCTGTTGGGTATTAAATTTTGGCCGGATGCGCTTGATTTCATGAGATTCAAGCAATTGTGCGATAAGATCGCTCCCGGTATATTGAAGGTCGATGGTAGCAACCTGATCGTACATCAGATTGCCCGAAGCATTATTAAAATGCGATTGCACGCGTTCCCGAATACGTTTGGCCTTGCCTACATAGATCACCTCACCTTCGGCATTTTTAAAGTAGTACACCCCGGGTTTCCGCAGCAGCGGTCCCGTAATGCTGAGCTGCAATAGGCGATCTTTCTGAACTAATGCTGCGGGTAAATCGATGGCCGTACCCTCTTCTTTAATTTGAAAACACCGGTACAATTGGGAAACGCTGGATGCATTTTCTGAATCCCGAGAATCATCTGGCAAGAATTTTTGCGCGACATCGTGTATTTCCGCGTCTGCCGAGGGTAAGCTGAGCTGTTTTAAGAGATAATCCAGGGTCTGAAACTTGAGTGCACAGTTGTACCCTATCGTCTTAAACTCACTTACAAACAGCCTGTATTGAAAATTAGACAGCAACCGGACGGACTGCGCCCCGATGGTTTCGATAAGTTCGTTAGCATGATCACAAAACGGGGCGGCGTGCAGCAGCTCTTTTTTATTAATTCTTAAATGGTCAAGGGCGGCTTTCTTGATATGAACGGTGGGCCGAATGAGATACTCTTTTTCCTCCAGATAACCATCCCTTTCCAGACCCACAGAAATTCTGACGACCAATTTGCGGCGCTTTCCTGTTGCAACGGTATCTAAAAAAATATAAACCAAACTTGGAAAATTTTTGACTCCAAAAATAGGAAATATTCCTCTTTTGGGAAATATTCCGATTCAGTTTAATTATAGTACTTTTGTAATAGCACCACAACCAGGCAAGAACGAGACTGATGGAGAACCAAATTTTAAACGAAAACCAACAGAAAGCGGTAACATTTAGCGGCAAGCACCTGCTGGTGCTCGCGGGTGCGGGAACGGGAAAAACCAGGGCCATTATAGGCCGTGCAGCGCACCTGATCGAGACTGGCACACCGCCAGAAAAGATACAGATCCTCACCTTTACCAAGCGCGCGGCGAGTGAGATTGTAGAGCGCGTAAAATCCAGTTTAAGCAGCAACGTTGCCCAGAACCTCAATGGCGCCACCTTTCACTCCTGGTGCAACCAGCTGATCGTAAAATACCCCAACCTCTTTGGCGCTTCCCGTTATACCGTTATTGACCCTGATGACCAGAACAGCGTTATGAAAATGGTGTGTGGTGATCAGGTTGTCGAGTATAAGGGCATCCGGATTAAACCACAACAGCTGATCGATATTTATTCCTTCGGGAGAAATACGCGTACCAATCTGACCAATGCGCTGCGCGAAAAGGTCTTTAACGGTAAAACCGATGAGGAGACCGAAGATGAGATCGAAATGATCAAACCAAAGGTAGAAGTACTGCTGAAGGCCTATCAGGAAAAAAAGGGCGAAGGCCATTATATCGACTACGATGATCTGCTGCTTGTCGTGGCCAACAGGGTACGCAAAGACCCCAATGCCCGGCAGATCCTCAACAAGGAGGTCAGGCACCTGCTCATCGACGAGTTTCAGGATACCAACCCGCTGCAATGGTTTTTGCTGGAACCCTTTCTGGAGATCGCCAGCTTTTTCTGTGTGGGCGATGACGCACAGTCCATTTATTCCTTCCGCGGGGCCGATTTTAAGAACGTGCACCTCTTTAAGCAGCGGGTGCCCGATGCCAAAGTCCAGATCCTAGACAAAAATTATCGCTCTACCCAAGAGATTTTGGATCTCTCCAACTGGCTTCTGAAAACCTCGGCCATCGATTATAAGAAAAAACTGGAAGCCGTTCGCGGGAGCGGCAAAAAGCCGAAGCTGATCAATATTTCCAGTCAATGGGAGGAAGCCAACTTTATCGCGGAAACGATCCTTAAAAACTTCTCGGAAGAGAATAAAACATTTCTTGACCATTTGATCCTTTCCAAATCGCAGTATTATACCAAACCCTTGCAGGCGGTTTTTATACAGAAAAAAATCCCTTACGTCACCTACGGGGGCCGCAAGTTTATGGAAGCCGCTCACATCAAAGACGTCATCGCCGTGCTGCGCGTGGTCAACAATCTCTTTGACGAGATCGGTTGGATGCGGTTCCTCACCTTTTGGGACGGCATCGGGGAGATCAGGGCGAGCCGTTACCTGACCAAAATACTGGATTTTAAGGATCCGCTGGAGTGTGCCGAAAACCTTGCCGATGTCATTGGCGGGAAAGACGGTGAGAAAATAAGCTCGCTTTATAATAAGGTGTACCTCAATAGCGGCGATGTAAAGCGCGCCCTTCAGGAAGCGTATGCAGATATGGAAATGAACCTGGCCTTTAAATACCGCAAAGATTGGGAAGAAAAACGGAAGGCCGATTTCCCGGTCCTGGAAATGCTGGGCGACAATTATGCCTCGATCGGGCAGCTTATTTCGGAAGGCATTTTGGAGAATGCCAAACAGCTCAACGGAAACCCCGTGCTGGAAGGTTCCCGGCTGAACGAGGCCGAAATCAAGGATCACGTGATCGTCTCTACCGTACACTCTGCCAAAGGCCTGGAGGCCGACACCTGCTTTGTGCTCAACGTCTCGCCTAAGGTCTACCCCAGTTCCTGGAACCTGGGCAAAGAGGATAAGCTGGAGGAAGACCGGCGCGTACTCTATGTCGCGCTCACACGGGCCAAGAACGAACTGATCATCACCCGGGACACCAACTCCATCAATGCCGTGGCGCAAAGCGGAAGCGGCAGCGCTGCGCTGTCCAATTACTTTTTTGAGGAACTCCCGGAAAACCTGGTGAAACAGACCACAAGCGCCTTTGGCTTTGTAAGGACCAAGGACGCCGAAAAACCCAACGCGATCGACCTTTCCTTTGGGATGGATTTCTCTTAAACGGGACCGTAATCTCCCCGCCCAGCGCCAAAAACCTCCCAAAACGCCCGAAAACTACTCATTATGAGTCATTTTTGAGACGATTTAGGAGGGTTTTACCGGTTTTTCTATATAGGATCCGGAGAATAGGCGGAAAGACTCAGTATATTTAGTGTTATATAGGATATATACGTAATTGCGTATATTCGATTGTTGTGTGCCATTATATAGCGACCAAGAACATTTAGCAACCAAGACAAAATAAATGCAAGCAGAGGAAAATAACCTTTTTAAAATTCTCACTATAGATGGTGGAGGTATTAAGGGATTATATAGTGCATCAATTCTAGCTAGGATAGAGGAAAAAACAGGCAAGAAGATAGGTGACCATTTTGACATGATTTGTGGGACATCTACAGGCGGACTAATTGCGTTGGCTCTGAGCAAAGGGATTTTTGCTCAAGAAATCGCTGATATGTACTTCAATGAAGGACGAAAGATATTTCCGGTATCTGAAAATAAGTCGATTCGTAATGTTCAACGAAAATGGCGGTTTTTCAAACAGCTTTTATGGAGAGGGAAATTTTCCGCTGAGCCTTTGAGGATAATACTGGAGCGAATGTTTGGCGAAACAACCATGGGAGAAGCGAAAAATTTACTATGTATCCCAAGTTATAACCTTATCAATGGCATGCCTAGGGTTTTTAAATTTCCTCATAAGGAGGGAAATTTTTTTATGGACAAAGACATAAAAATGGTCGATGTAGCTTTAGCGACATCGGCTGCACCAACATATTTCCCTTTACATGAACATAACAATATCTTATATGCTGATGGGGGCTTATGGGCCAATAATCCATCCCTTTGCGGATTATTGGAAGCTTTAAAATTTTTTGTCGGACCCCAAAAGCAATTTTCGAACTTCAAAATCCTGTCGGTTTCCAGCGTCACCCAACCAAGTGGATGGCCTTCAAACTCAAAACCAAATAGATCGTTTAGACATTGGGGAAATAAGATTTTTCAAGCGTCAATGGATGGCCAAGCTTATTTCAATGACTTTTTCCTTACTAACATAATTGACCACATACAACCATCGGGTTCATACTATCGAATACCTACTCCACAACTTTCAAAAGAGCATATAGGTTTAATTGATATGGACATTGCTCATAGTAGTGCTTTAAAAACTCTTAAAGGCATGGGTGATCAAGCCGGGTATCATTCTGCGGTTCAACCAGAGGTACTTTCATTTTTTAATCAAATGAAAATTTATAACACTAACACTTAAAAATGAACTTTACTGAACAACAACTAATAACTTGGTCTAAACCGGTAAGCACCTCGGAAGATCAAAAGTGCCAAAACGCAATTAGCCAGATTACAGCTGCTTTGAAAGCAAAATTTGGCAGCAAAATTTCAATATTTCTTCAAGGATCGTACAGAAACAACACGAATGTTAGACTGAACAGCGATGTAGACATTGTTATGAGATATGATGATGCATTTTATCCAGATTTGCAAAGATTGTCTGAAGATGACAAGGCTACATATAATGCTAAAAGGACATCTGCAGGATACAACTTCGATGAATTAAAAGCCGATACTCAAAGCGCTTTGACTGCAGTTTTTACATCAGATGTTGAAAGAAAAAATAAATGTATTCAAGTAAACGGAAATACTAACCGTGTTACCGCTGATGTTATTCCATGTTTTGTCTTGAAACGATTTAAAACGTTGCAAACAATTGAAGCAGAAGGTATCAAATTCTATTCAGATGATAGCCATGAAATTATTAGTTTCCCCAACCAGCACTACTCCAATGGAACAGCAAAGACTGAGCAGACATTCCGATTATATAAGCGTATGGTTAGGATTTTAAAAGTTATAAACTATCGACTTATTGACAATGGAACTATTTCAGATAAGCTGGCCTCATCGTTTTTTATTGAATGCTTAGTGTATAATGTGCCAAATGTGAATTTCACCTCAGGGAATTACACTCAGACATTAAGAAATGTAATAGTAAAAATATACGAGGATATGAAAAGCAATGCAGACTACACAGAAGTAAATGAGTTGATGTGGCTTTTTAGTAATAAAAATCCTAGAACCCGTCAGAACGCACTGGATTTTATGCAACACTGTTGGAATTACATGGGTTATTGAAACTTGGATTGACGGATAACTGCACACAACATCGACTATAGCAAATGCGGGCTGTCTGCTTAAATATGAAGATATTACATTTAAATAAAATTTCGGTAGGCATACAAGAAAGCGGTTTCAAAATCCCGCACTTGCCATAGCCAGGGCCGTTGTAAAACATTTTTAAAAATTGAGGAATCCAATCAAAATATTACTACTGATTGTAATAATTTCGTCCTGCGATAATGAAGTAAAAAATAGTATTCAAAAAAAATTTTATTATCCCAATAATACTGAATTTTCAAAGAACGAGGATTACAAATTAATAAATTTAGAATCATTTGAAGATTTTGGAAAACTTGTTGATAGCCTTGAAAATCTAAAATATCACCTTCAAAAACCCTATTTAAAAATCGAATCCAATAAAGAAGAATTTTACATTAAAGTTTCCACCAACTTTGGTGGAGAAATTCCGCCCATGCATAAATTCAGAAATATTTTAAGTATTGATGATAATAGCATCTACAAAGACAAAATTTATCCTATTAGCCAACTGCAAAAAATACTGAGAACCGACTTAGAGAATGATGGACAGGACAAAAAATTTTCTGAATCACCAGAAAAACTTGTGGTTTCAGTAACTTCTGAAATGAATAAATTACAGTATTTACTTTTAAAAATATGCCGGATATTTAATGGAATAAAAAAAGAATCCTCTGACACTTTAAAATTAAATATTTCTCTAGATAAGATGAAAACTTATCCATAACCGTTTAAAATTAAACACTAAAAAACGTTTTACAACAAAGAACTGAGGTAAAAACCAACTCTTTTTCTTCAGTAAATTAGAGATTAAATATCCTTTGTTAAAATCTATAATTCCAGATCGTAACTGCTATCTCGCGGTTGCAATCTATTCTTTTCCCAAGTCAGGCTTATTATTCACCTTTATGCAATCCTGATCTTGAGATTGCAAAGTTTTCTAATATTAGAAAACAGATTCTATTTTAAAGCAGAACATATAAGAAAATGAGGGATTTTTCAATTTTTACCAATTCATGTTAAACAAGAACCCAAAAATGATTTGAATGATATTTGGGACTATACCTATGAAAAAGGGTCGGAAAAAATTGGAATGACAAAAATTGCGAGAAAAACATGATTTAGCCCAACCAGTTTGTGCAAAACTTTATCTGACAGAGCAAAACATAATTTGTGACAATAATGAAAATTTTAAAGATTTTGGAAGACAGATTCAAATGTATACAATGGCTGCGTGATAAGAATAACGGACTACCAAAACGTATATAAAAAACTGTAACCTTTTTATCAATATCGGGGTCTAAATGAAAAAAACATTTTAATAATCCTGGCACAGATGAAAAGTTCTATTCAACTGATTTTATGCATCTCCTTCTTAATTGCTCTTAATCTGTCTATGCATGCCCAAAAGAGCGATCAGAAATCCGTTATTGTTGACGGCAAAAAAATGTCATATAAAACTTTTAATATTGAAAACAGACAAGAAGGCGAACCCATTCTTGTTTTCGAGTCCGGACTAGGTGGCGGGACATTTGACCCAATTCTTCCGTATCTACCAGCAAACATTTCGGGCATTCAATACGAAAGAAACGGAGTTGGACAATCCGAATCTGATGCTGAACTAGTATCCGATGCGCAGCTCGTAAAACGCCTGCATAATTTACTGAAAACGCTGCATATAAAGCCGCCATATTTACTGGTAGGGCATTCCATAGGCGGACCCTACATCAGACTATTTGCGGCCAAATTTCCAGAGGAAGTTTGCGGCATCGTTTTCTCAGATCCCACAGACTTTATGCTGACCGCTACAGAAAATGAAGAAGCCAGAATAAAATCAGAAAGCAATACGGGATATCAAGAACTTTCAACTATCATCATGAAAATGATGTCAGAAAATATAGAGTTTAACCCAGGTACAAGAAATGATGCACAGAGAGCTTTAAAAAACAATGTATCCGGTTACTTTCATGAATATCGCAATTTGCCACGATTGGATAATGATATTGCGGTAACGGTAATTATATCATACAACAAGCATATAGAACAACCTGATGAAGAAATGAACAAAAAGCTTAACCTGGGAATTGATTTTAAGCCATGGTGGAAGGCGTATGATAACTTGAGAATCCAGCATTATTCAGAAATGATAAAAGACAATGATAACAGTATGATCATTTTACTTCCAAAATATAGTCACGGTATCTACTATCAAAATCCAGAATTAGTGGCAAAATTGATTATTGAAAACTATAATAACAAGATCAAATGAAATGCTATGGGCAAACAACCTGTATAATTAAAGGATTCACCACGCCGCAATCCATACCCACTACCCTTAGCCATAGGATAAAAAATTATGACCAAAATAAATTATAAAGCGAATTATTTGATACTTTAGTACAGTAGCAACCAACTGCTATATCGTATTTAAAATCAACAATATGGCAGTGATCAACCCACATATCAACTTTAATGGTAATGCCGAAGAAGCATTTAATTTTTACCAATCCGTATTTGGTGGAACCTTCGAAAAAATTGTGCGCTTCAAGGAAATAGCAAGCGCTGAATATCCTGTAGATGACAAAGAGTTGGAGAAAATTATGCATATCGCGTTGCCCATTGGCAAAAATCTTTTATTGGCCAATGACGTCCCAGAACGTATGGGGAGCGTAAATGAAAATGAAAACAGATCCAAAATATCCATTACCGCCGATAATTTAAAAGAAGCCAGTAAAATCTTTAAAGGTCTATCAGAAGGCGGTGTGGTTGAAGTGCTTAATGACGACAGCCGCAATGGTGTATTTTTTGCCATGTTCAGAGATAAATATGGCATAGAATGGATGGTGAGTTATGACGCTAAATAAGCATTAATGGTTATTGCAAACAGTATTTAAAGCTGCTTTAAAATCGATTTTATATTGCATTTTTATCCAACAACTAGCCATGAAAGGTATTTTTGGATACGATGTAGATCAGTATTAAAATATGGAAAATAAAACCAGTTGGCCAGCATTAAATTTCACCGATTTACAACCTACTTTAGCAACTCTGCATCAATGGATTCAAATAGTAGGTAAAATCAGGTTAAAAACGATGCCATGGCAAAATCATTCCTGGCATACCACACTTTATATTACATCCAGTGGTTTTTCCACTTATGGAATACCCTACCAAGGACGCATATTTCAGATTGATTTTGATTTCAAAAAACATGAATTGGTAATTGGTTGTTCCAATACAAAATCGGTTAAAATGGACCTAAAACCCAGAACCGTAGCTGATTTTTATGAGGAATTATTTATGAAGTTAAAACAAGTAGGGGTCGATATTAAAATTAATGGCAAGCCCAATGAAATAGAACCGGCCATCCCATTTAAAGAAAATACGTCTCAAAAACAGTATGATCCCAATCAGGCGCATACTTTGTGGACTGCCATGCTTAAAATAAATGAAGTATTTAGCCAGTTTAGATCCTCTTTTATCGGGAAAGCGAGCCCAGTACATTTATTCTGGGGCGCTTTTGATCTGGCCGTCACCCGGTTTTCTGGAAATAGTGCGCCGCTTCATGGCGGTGGAGCGCCCAATATGCCGCTGGATGTAATGCAGGAAGCTTATTCTCAAGAAGTGTCAAGTGCAGGATTTTGGCCGGGATCCAAAGATTTTCCGTATCCCGTTTTTTATTCCTATGCCTACCCGAGCCAGGAAAGTTTTGCAACCCAGCAAGTTTTGCCAAAACAGGCATTTTACAGTCCAGAAATGGGAGAATTTATTTTGAAGTATGAGGATGTCTACAATACTGAAGAACCCGCAAAAACCTTATATAACTTTTTGCAAAGTACCTATGAGGCGGCTGCAAATACTTCCCATTGGAATAGGGCACATCTGGAATTAAAATGAAACATCGCTTAGGTTAATCAATTGTAAACCTGCCGCGTGACGATAACATATTTTACCGAAAAATCATAATTCAGAGAATCAGGAAACCCCTTTCTAAACGCATCCCTTACACGTTAAAAAAACAATAAATTAACTAAGTTTTAAAACTGAAATTACACCAACCTTTTATAAACAACTATCTTTATAGAAGATAATAATTATTATTTAATAATATATAAAAACAACTTTTCACCCAAATAATTTTAAAATCTCAACTATGAAAAAAAATGTGTTCTTCTTAGCAATCAGCATTATGCTCACCGCAGTAGCCTGCAACAATAGCGGTAAAAAAGATCCCGAAAAGATCGCAGATACCAAAAATGAAAATAAGGTAGACGCGGGCACCTTAAACAAAGACATCGATGATGATGTAAAATTTGTGACAGAAGTGAGTAGCGGCGTTTTAATGGAAGTTGAACTGGGCAAGTATGCGCAAGAACATGCCTCTTCACAGGAGGTGAAAAAGTTTGGAGCCAAAATGGTTGAAGACCATAGCAAAGACAGACAGACGCTCGAAGCATTGGCCAAAAAGAAAAATATTTCCATTCCCGACAGGCCTGCGGATGATTTTCAGAAACACATCGACGAGCTGGAAAAATATGAAGGCGACGAATTTGATAAGAAATACATAAACTTTATGGTAAGTGATCACCATGATGATATCGATGAGTTTGAAAAAGAGGTAAAAAATGGAAAAGATCAGGAGATTGTTGCCTTTGCAAAAAAGGGGTTGCCTGTTTTAAAAGAGCATTTACAAATGGCCGAAGCCATTAACAATAAATAAATTTACACACAATCCTTTTTTAACTGCATTGGATATATCAAATAATAGAAACCGCTATCTCTATTTGGGAGAAGCGGTTTTTTTCTTTTTATACCTGCCAGTTACGCTTTTGCGAAAGCTGACTAAAACCATTCAAAATCAGGCAAAATGGTATTAAAAATAGGTTGATTTTTATTGGAGGAGTAACTGATTTTGCTTTCTGATAAGACAAAATCCTGGCTTTGGTTATATTTAATAGTCATTTACAAAAATGTTGCCAGTAAAGGATCAAGCGCGATTAACCTTATTACAGTAGAAAACATTATTTTAGAATTGCAGTAATAAAGATATACTCAATGAAAATATTATGACAGCTATAGCCAAAACTACCCACTTTGCCCCCGAACTGCACATTCCCAATAAGACATTCAACATTGATTTTTACATCGCATTTGGAGCAATTGAACACTTTTGTTTAAGGAACGATGACGAAAGCATTCACGTTGCCGAATTGGAAATCAACGGTGCAATTTTTCATGTACATGAGACCATGCGCGACGCTCTTGAACCCATTAGTGCAAATGGGGTAACTGCTATTATCGGTTTATTTGTTCCCGATGTAGACGAAGTAATGCACAATGCTATCCAGGCGGGCGCAACAGAAATTAATCCTGCGACAGACCACGATTATGGTTACCGGCAAGGAATGTTTAAAGACCCATATGGGCACCAGTGGCAAATACAGAAAAAAATATAAAAAATAGATACGACAGGAATTTAGCTGACTAGAACTATGTAACCAATGCTGTAGTTTTAGTTCTCAGGATTTGATGTTTATTGCAGCAGTAGCCGGTGGAATAAAATAGGATAGATAGATAGAGTTTGGCAAGCGAAGTAATGTGTTCTGCACTTTGATTATTGGAAAGCGACAAAAAAAGAACTTATCCAGGCTCTCAAAATCACGGAAAAGTAGCCTTGTTGAAATTCCCAAAAACACAATTCTAAAAAAAAAGTAAAAATAAATTTGCGAAACCGAAAAGTTGCGCATAAATTAGCAACCGATTAGTTTCATAAAAAATAAAATCAATGCGCAGAGATATTTTTCAAGCAATTGCTGACCCAACAAGACGAGCCATTGTTGCTTTAATTGCTGTACAGGCCATGACACCAAACGCCATTGCTGAAAACTTTAATACCACTAGACAAGCCGTTTCAAAACATCTGCGCATCCTGACAGAATGTGAACTTGTAAAACAAGAACCTCAGGGGAGAGAAATATACTATTCCCTTGAACTCGAAAAGATGAAAGAAATAGATAAATGGCTTGAACAATATAGAAAGATTTGGGAATCGCGCTTTGACCAGTTGGACAATGTATTATCAACAATTAAAAAAAATAAAAATGAATAATCTACTATTTGACTTTACCGTTGACAAAAAAGCAAAAACGGTATTCGTAACACGAGAATTTGCAGCTGAGCGATCTTTAGTATGGGATGCCTTTACAAAACAGGAAATCTTGATCAATGGTGGGCCCCTAAACCTTTTGAATCAAAAACCAAAGTAATGGAATTCAAGGTGGGTGGGCGTAGGTTCTACGCAATGGTCAGTCCTGAAGGGCAAGAGATGTGGCAACTTCAACAATATACAGCGATTACACCAGAAACAAATTTCAAATTTCTGAGTGTGTTTGCAGATAAAGATGAAAATCCAGATTTACCCGGATCGAATTGGGATCTCACTTTCACCGAACAAAACGGAAAGACAAAAGTTAGTATAACGATTTACAATGAGTCTCTTGAGCGTTTAGAAAAAATGATTGAAATGGGCTTCAAAGAAGGATTTACAGCGACCTTAAATGAACTTGGATCGTTATTAAACAATCTAAAACAATGAAAAAGAAAAACTGCTAACCGTATTTTTTTTAAAATTTTGAGGAAGAATATATTTTAAACCGCTATCTACACTTGGGAGAAGCGGTTTTATGCTTTTATACCTCCACGTTATGCTGTGCAAAAGTTGACGAAAACCGTTTAAAATCAGGCAAAATTACCATTAAAAATAGGTGCAAATATCATTTTCCATGGAAATTTTTTAAGCGAATCAAACTGTCTAAATAGATAAAGCGCTGACTTTGATTATATTTAGAGTAAATAAAGGAATAAATACAATTATCTTTATTGAATTGTTGGCATTCATTGCACAATTAAAATGCATACATAATGTTTACCATCGAACAAATTGAAATAGCTCACAGCAAAATTAAATCAGGAGCAGAATTTCCAAAATATATAAAGGAAATTAAAGGAATTGGCGTAACATCATTTGAAACTTGGGTCACTGACAGTCATACAAATTATTTCGGAAAAAATGGGTTTAAGACAAAATCAAAGGCGAAATATGATGCTATGAAAATAGCCGACAAAAGTGACAAAGATAGGTTCAGTCAATATTTGAATAGCCATCAAAGAGGGGAAACAGACTATTTTACATTTTGTAAACATTGTGCGGAAACGGGAATTGAAAAGTGGGTTGTGAATCTTAATAAAATGAATTGCACCTACTATGACAAGCCTGAAAATGAAATATTAATTGAAAAGGTGCCAACTATATAAAAACAACGCAATGCTAGCAATGGCTATAAGTAACGAGCTCGATAGAGTCGTTCTGAGGCGTTGCCTGTTCTGGCCTACTTATGAAAATTCTCGCGGATTTTCTTTTCGGTTTATATTGGAAAAGATGATACTTAAACAACGCAATTAATTTTATACAAACGCTGTAACTTTAAGCTCAAAAGATGAAAATACTACTGTACATCTTAGGACTGATATTATCCCAATCTCTATTTGGACAAATTATTTACAAGCCTATATTCATTAATCAATGTACAAAAAAACCTGTTGAAGGTCTATTCTGGACGATATCAGATTCTACTAAAATTTATGGAAATGATTATTATGGGATGCCTATCGCTACACTTCCCAAAAAAGGGAATTATAAATTAACTTGTATGGCTATTTCAGAGGCACCAATTAATATAAGCATTGCCAGTAATAGAACAGTTAAAGACACTTTTTTCTTAAGACGACTTGATTATATAATTTTTGTAGAATCTAAAAAACTCAATAAAAACACTTCTTATTTACCACCTCAGTATTTTCTTTGTAATCCTGATAGTCTTGCCAATGGTAGAGTAATAGATTACTTTCGAAATGGAAATAAAAGAGAGGAAGGCACATTTCAAAATGGGAAACTAATTGACACTTTGAGAATATATTACAGAAGTGGAGAACTTTACAAACTTGCCATTCCACTAAAAGAGGGATTTGACATCACAAAATATTCCCTAGACGGTCAATTAATAGAATAATATGATTGGTAAATAACACGGAGAAAAAAATTAAAGAAAAGGATATAGAAGGAGAAAATGGATATTTTCTAAACTTATAACCCAAGAACAGGACAAAAAGTGGATGACTTTTCTTTCCGAAAAAAAAGCGCGCAATGGTTTACACCACCTCAACTAAATGCTGATAATGATTGGGTACTTGTACTTGACGATGCAGCAAAGCAGTATAAAAAGCCAGGTGAAAAATGATGCATAATAATCTGGATTACCTGTAGGAAATGAAATAAAAAATAAGAAATCTAGGAATTGTTACCAAAAGGAGAACTGCGCTCTGGTGCGACAGATAGCGGGAACCAGTTTGGGGATAGACATCAGATAAAAGTATAAAACGCTTGCCAAAACCAAATATAACTTTTCACGATTGGATTACTGCTTATGATACATTTCAATGGAAATCGTAGAAGAGTGAAAATGTAAAAACCTGATTTTTATATTTAAAATCAAGTAATAATATCGGAAAATTGGTAATTTAACTCATTCATTTGATTTAAGGGACCTTTGGCAAAAAGCTAAATAAGAAAACGATGCACGCAATAATAAAAGAATCCCTTTGGAATCAATTCGGTGCAAGCATTGATATGCTGGAAAATGCAATTAATTTATGTCCTCCTCAACTTTGGAACAATGAAAAAAAGTTTTGGTACAACGCATACCACTGTTTATTTTTTTTAGATTATTATTTGACCCGTAAACCTTCAGAATTTAAACCGCCCAAACCTTTTTCGTTCTCGGAGTTTGAAAACAGAATGCCTGAAAAGGTCTATACAAAAAATGAACTCATTGCTTATTTAAAATCAAATAGGAAGAAATGCTTTGATTTAATTACGGATGCAACAGAGACACTTTTAGAATCCCGATGGATTAATCAGTCAAAAACAATGAATTATTCAATGTTTGAAATTTTGATTTACAATTTACGACACGTTCAACATCACGCCGCACAACTAAATTTGATCTTACGCCAGGAAATTGATGACGCTCCAAGCTGGGTATCTCGAACATCAAATATAAATACACATTAAAAAAATGCGATTGTCAATATATTATTAAGAAAGTGGGTTGATGTTTAAACAAGTTGAATGGCTACTAAACTTAGTTGAATCATTACCCGATAATCCAAACCACAAGTTATATTTATGTAAGAATTGAAATGATTTCAATTCGCTCATGGTATTCTTATCAAATAACAACTTTTATCATATTCCCCTCTTTCTCCTTGCAATAGGGTTTAACTTTCAATTTATTATGTTAAACTAAAAAATTTTGCTTGAAGACACCCTTGAGTTGCAAGCAAAAACTAGATACAAAAATGAAACAGGACTTCTCAACGATACTCGATCATCTTCCCGCTGATGTAATGCTAAGGGAGGAAGAAAAAAGCTTATTTCTTTCTGTTATGAAATGGACCACGGTAAAACGTAGACAATATATAGATCAACCAGGATTTGTTTCAAAAAATAGGAGCTTTATCGTTAAAGGAGCCTTTAGAGGATTTTTAGTTGGAGCAGAAGGAAAGGAACATACGATCAGTTTAGCAATTGATGGTGGATGGGCGGGTGATGCCAGTAGTTTCAATTTGCAAGAGCCTTCAACTTTATTCATAGAAGCCATGGAGGAAAGCACTTTGATACAATGGAACTACAAAGACGAACAAATGCTTTTGAAAAATATCCCCACATTGACCTCATTTATGATGCAAAAGGCGCAAGAAATCGCAGCAAATATTCAAAAAAGGGTTATTGCACACCTAAGCTTATCGGCAGAACAACGTTATGATGAATGTATGCAAAAACATCCCGAGTATATAAATCGCTTTCCACTTTATATCATCGCTTCTTATTTAGGCATGACACGTGAGTTTTTGTCAAAAATCCGCAATAATAAATTAGATTTTCAATAAACACATAATTTTGAACAACTTCACTATAATTTGGTAATCTACTTCACATAACAACTTATTTCCAATTTAGAAATTTGCTTTATAACTATTTAAATATAAAGCGATGAAAAATTACCTAACAGAATTTAGAGGAAAAAAAGCACTTATTACAGGCGGAACAAAAGGAATTGGGGCAGCCACGGCCAAACGATTAATGGATGGAGGAGCTACCGTGGTTGTGGTGGCGAGAAATAAAACTGCCCACTATCCTAAAAATGCACTATTTATACAAGGAGATGTAAGTACTCTGCAGGGTGCTCATACAATAGCCGATAAGGCGCTAAAGGCACTTGGGGGTTTGGATATTCTTGTTAATAATGTAGGTGCGACTACGCCTAAGCTTTCTGGTTTAGAAAGTATTACAGACATAGAATGGCTTGAATCACTGATGATAAATTTTATGAGTGCAGTGCGTGTCACTAATCCTTTATTAGATGCACTTCGCAAAAGCAATTCCGCAGCCATAGTAAACATTTCTGCCGGTGGACTTCTTCCTTTTCATGGATTTCTAGCGCATTATGGAGCTGCAAAAGCTGCCCTTAATAGTTACACAAAATCACTGGCTAAAGAACTTGCCTCTTCAAATATTCGTGTAAATCTTGTGACACCCGGAGCCATTGCAACTCCTGGCGGTGATAAAGGGCGTGAATTGTTGACAGTAGGATTGGGTTATACCCAGGAGCAATTCTTTTCTGCAATCCCTCAAGGGCGAGCAGGAACTGTTGAAGAAATGGCAGAAATGATTGCCTTTTTGGTTTCAGAAAGGGCATCGTATACCACGGGTGACAATGTTTTTGTAAGCGGAGGTCAAAGCATAATTGCGTAATCATAAATTTTAAACTAAAAAAGATGAAAAATCCAATGTATGTTATTGTTAGGTTTGAACTAAAAAATGGAGAAATTGAGGAATTGTACCCTCTAATTCAAGAATTTTTTAAAAAGGAAGTAAGTAAAGTTGCAGGGTTTATATCAGCTAAACTTCATAGAAATAAGGAAGGAACGGTCTTGATCAATTATGCATGTTGGGAATCTGCCGCCCTTTATAAAAAATTTATAATGGAAGCAGCGATGAATTCAGAAATCTCTAAAAGAATTCAAAGATTTGAATCAAAATCAGACAATATTTTTGAAATTCCGTTATAAATGTTCCAATGTATTTCTATGAAATAGAAATAGATAAGCTTCAATATTTATCAATAACAGGTTATAAGGATAAATTTAATGAGCTTTTACAGGTGAAGGAGATAAAAGAAAACTAATTACATAACCTTAAGCATATATATCATCGCTTGATGCTTTATATGCTTAGAAAACGGCCGCGCAAGCATACACATTTTTGGTAATTTAGTCGATCTTCTTTTTAAGTCCGCCAATTAAGAAAGGTTCAGATACATTTACCGTAAATAGCCAGAAACCTTCATGCTCCTGTATCAATGTCCTTTCTGACTACAATTAAAGTGGATTTGGCTACATCTGTCAGTAATTTGTTATAGACCTTTGGATAATCAAAAAAACAGAAAATGAAAATAGTAATAACAGGCTCCTTGGGGCATATCAGTAGACCACTCGCACAAGAACTGGTACAAAAGGGACATTCCGTTACTGTAATTAGCAGTAAAGCTGAAAGAAAAAGTGAAATAGAAAATATCGGCGCAAAGGCAGCAATCGGCTCAATAGCAGAGGTAGACTTTTTAACTACCGTTTTCAAAGGTGCAGATATTGTGTATTTAATGGAACCGCCCTTTAACTTCTTTGACCCAGACATAGATACGGAAGCGTATTGGGTAAACATTGCCAAAGCTTATGTGCGGGCAATTGAGCACTCAGGAGTGACAAAAGTGATCCATTTAAGCAGTATTGGTGCACACACAGACAAAGGGGTTGGCATGTTGGCCGTACATCATTTGGTAGAAAAGATATTGGGGGCATTGCCTCCTGATGTCTCCATTAAAACAATGCGACCCGTTGGGTTTTATTACAATATGTTTTCATTTATCCAAACCATAAAATCACAGGGTGCAATCGTGCAGAATTATAAGGCCACCTATAAAGAACCCTGGGTTTCCCCTTTGGATATTGCAGGTGTGGTTGTTGAAGAAATGGAATCGCCTTTTGAAGGAAGAAGCATCCGCTATATTGCAAGCGATGAACTAACAGGTGATGAGATAGCACAAACTTTAGGCAAGACCATTGGGATAAAGGATTTAAAATGGACGGCAATACCCGACGATCAATTATTAGACGGTTTGCTGGCTGCTGGCTTTAATCCGCAGGCCGCAAAAGGCTTAATAGCAATGAACGTTGCCCGGCAGGACAACGGAATATTATTTGACGATTACAATCGACATAAACCAAACTTGGGCAAAGTGAAATTAACTGATTTTGCAAAGGAATTTGCTGCTGTTTATAAACAACAATAAGTTTCATTACGTGGCAAATAAAAAACCTTACCGAATAAAAACGATTAGCGAATTTCATCACTTTAGAGGTTTGCCTAAGCCGGAACACCCTTTAATCAGCGTGATCGATTATGCTAATCTCAAGCATACTCCGGAAAATAACCTTACTAGCTGGGTACTTGATTTTTATTCCATTTCTCTAAAAAGAACCACTAATGCCAAAATAAAATATGGCCAACAGGCCTATGATTTTGATGAAGGTTTGATGTTTTTTATGGCGCCCAATCAGGTTTTTAGCGTTACCATTAATCCAAATGCTGCACCAAGACACTCGGGATGGATATTGCTTGTTCATCCTGATTTTATTTGGAATACCGCTTTGGCCAAAATCATAAAACAGTATGAATATTTTGATTATTCGGTAAATGAAGCCTTATTCCTTTCGGAAAAAGAAGAAAAAACCATCCACCATATTATCCAAAATATAGCTCAGGAATATCACGCAAACATTGATAAATTCAGTCAGAGCATCATCATTTCTCAACTGGAAACCCTGTTCAATTATTCTGAAAGGTTTTATCAGCGACAGTTCATCACCCGAAAAATTTCCAATCACCAAATTCTTGACCGAGTGGAAAAATTACTTACAGACTATTTTAACAGCGATGATTTGGTGACAAGAGGTTTGCCGACCGTACATCATATCTCAGAAGTTTTAAACATATCGCCAAGCTATTTAAGTGGGTTGCTAAAAGTGCTGACAGGACAGAGCGCCCAACAACATATTCACAACAAGCTGATCGAAAAAGCCAAGGAAAAACTCAGTCTTACCAACTTAACGGTAGGCGAAATCGCTTTTGAATTGGGCTTTGAACATTCGCAATCATTCAGCAAACTGTTTAAAACAAAAACGAAGCTTTCCCCATCACAATTTAGACAATCCTTTAACTGACAACACGGAAAAACAAAACCCCTGAGGGACAAAACCTCTTTAAATGTTCCCTGGTGGCATTAAGACTGAATCAACTCTATTGAGCAATTTTGAAGAGTTTATTACCTTCCAAAAATAATTACACAATATAAAAAATGGCCTGATTTGCATGCCAAGAATCAACCTTCTACCCTACCTCTCAACTACAAACTTTATAGGCAACACACCAAAATTCTGAATTAATTGCTCACTTCAGCAGACATATTTTTATATTATTGTTTTGGTGAATTATTTACAAAGTCACCGTATAAAAGGATAACCCGTAAACATATGTCATTTTAATGGACAATAATAAACTTGTCAAAAAGCCGCATTATCAAATATTAGATGGACTAAGAGGTGTAGCGGCAATCATCGTGGTATTATTTCACCTCGCCGAGCCACTTGCAAAAAGCCGCTTTGACAATATAGTAAACCATGGTTACCTTGCGGTTGATTTTTTCTTTCTCCTGTCGGGCTTTGTGATTGGTTACGCCTATGATGACCGCTGGGATAAATTGACCATTGGTGGCTTTTTGCGTCGCAGGTTTGAGCGGCTGCAACCCCTTGTTGTGTTGGGAATGACCCTTGGCGCCATTGGTTTTTACTTTACAGATTCAACGATATGGCCACTCATTCATACCGTTCCCCTATGGAAACTGATCGTGGTCATGCTCATAGGATATACGCTTTTACCCTTACCCCTGTCTATGGATATACGCGGCTGGCAAGAGATGCATCCGCTCAATAGTGTGGGGTGGTCCTTATTCTTTGAGTATATAGCAAACATTCTGTATGCCGTAGGACTTCGAAAATTATCCAATAAAGCCTTGACCATTTTTGTACTTCTGGCCGGCGTACTGCTTTTGCATTTTGCGGTAACCAGTCCAAATGGAGACATTGCCGGTGGCTGGACCCTAAATGTTGAACATATGCGCATTGGGATAACGCGTACTTTATTCCCGTTTTTTGCTGGTTTGCTCCTCTCCCGGGTAGCGCGGCCCACCTATATTAAAAACGCTTTCTTGTGGTGCAGCCTGCTGGTTGTGGCCGTTTTGTTCATGCCCAGAATAGGTGGTGAAGCGCATCTCTGGATGAATGGTTTGTATGAAGCCTTTTGCATAATCATCGTTTTCCCCCTAATTGTTTATCTGGGCGCAAGTGGTGTGGTGTATAATCAAAAAGAAACCAAGCTTTGCCAGTTTCTCGGTGATCTTTCATACCCTTTGTATATGACGCATTATGTGCTGGTCTATTTTTATGTGGGATGGGTAAGTGACAACAGTGGCATTACCTTAGTGCAGGCCTGGCCTTATGCACTGCTTACATTTGTGGGAGCTATCGTCCTGGCTTATGCGAGCTTAAAACTGTACGATATACCGGTGAGAGCCTGGGTGCGAAAAAAGCTCCGGTAAGCAAGAAAATGCATTATCTACATTTCCCAAAACCGTGTCTTATCACGTTAAAATTAACGCTAAAAGCGCTAAATTTAGCATGATCAAGAAATACCTATATATTAATATTTCGAAAAAAAGCCCTTAAAATATACAACTCAATCTTCTCCTCATTCCTATGTGGATAACACTTTCATATTATTCTGTTAACGACCTAACTATGACGGAAGAATTAATCAAAAACATTCAATCTCTAATACATGTAACTCCAAAAGAGATAGCCTGTATAAATCTCTCTTTAAGGAAAAATCTATCCAAAAAGGCGGTTTTTTTCTAAAGGAAGGACAAATTTGCACTTATGTAGGATTTATTGTAAAAGGCTTAATGAGATATTATATTAATCACGATGGTGAAGAAAAAACGTACGCTTTTGCACAAGAAAACAACTTTGTTTGCAATAATGAAAGCTTCGTCCCTCAAACATTTTCAACTAAAAATATTCAGGCCATCGAAGACTGCGAGATTTTGCAGATTTCGTATGATGATCTACAAGTGTTCTATAAAACTATAGAACAAGGGGAACGTTTTGGAAGGCTTGTCATTGAACAGGTTTTTATTGAGACCTTACAAGACCTCAGCTCATTTTATACCGATACGGCTGAAGATCGGTATGAAGACTTTTTAAAAAAACACGCAGATCTGCAGCAACGCACTTCTCAATATCATATCGCATCCTATGTCGGGGTAAAACCTCAGTCTCTCAGTCGTATCCGGAAAAGGATTTTTGATTAATATGATTTATTAACCCAGGTGCATAGAATTCCGGGGCAGGCTTTAGAATTTTACATTACAATTTAAAAAGATACAATTGTGATAAAAAAAATTGCTTTAGCCATAGCTTTTCTTACGGGATTGGGATTGATTTTTATTGGCGCTAGGTTTCTTCTTTCACCACAAACAGCAGAAGCCGGTTATGGAATTCACTTTGATACACACGGGGATTACGCGTTTCATTACATTAAGGGAATCCGTGATGTATTTACCGGTTTGCTATTAGGCCTTTTTATTGTAACCAGGCAAACAAAAGCGCTGGCCACAACCTTGATAGTCCGCACAATTATTCCATTTGCTGATATGCTTATCGTTTTGAACAAAGACTACAACGGTATATCGCAAGCCATCCCACACATTGCAGCCGTCATTGTCTGCTCCATTACTGGAATTATTTTGTTATACAGTAAATCCAAAGAAAAAACGCTAGGAAAACACAGGGATATATTAAACGTATTCAATCAGTTGACACCAATAAATTAAGTACGGTGGAAATGAATATTCTGCCTGGTGAAAAAACCCCTTGGCATTATCATACCTTATTTTCTGAAACCTTTGAAATTTTAAAAGGCACATTAGAAGTGGGAAATGGTAAACAGATCTTCCATCTTAAAAAGGGGGATATTGCGACTATTGACCTAAAGGAAAAACACTACTACCACAATATTTCTGAGGAAGAATGTATTATAGAAGCAACCCTTAACCCGGGCAACAAAAACTTTGAAAAATCCCTTTTCATTTTAAAAGGTCTTGCAAAAGATGGCCTGGCAAGTGCTGCTGGCACACCCAGTAAATTCTCAGACTTGGCCATTTTTGTGCACTTAAACAATTCGAAAATGGTAGGTTTCCAAAAAATAGCTGAACCGCTATTTAATTATGTTGCCAAAGCTGCCATTAAAAAAGGACGCTTGAGCGTATTGGAAGCAGCCTATTGTGACCAATGAAACCGCTATTCAATAAATTCGGTAATTCTCGTAATTTGAAATCGTGCATATATTTAAAGAAACTATATTCCCAAAGTCAAATTCAAAAATAACAGGACGCTCTCAAATCTATTATTCTTTTATAACTGGCTTTTCCCCGTCCCACTCTATTTTTTTCTGCGAAAGGTACCAGGATTGCCCATTGGTATTATTTCCCTGAAAAAACAGATGATAATCCCCATCCTGATCCTCAAAAATATCGGGATGGCCAGACTCACTACTGTTCCAGGAACCTTCAGGACCGTTAGTCAAAAGAGGTTTATCGCTTAACCGCTCCCAGGAGATCCCATCCTGACTTCGTGCCACGCCGATCTGTTGCGGTACATTGTTGTAACTGCCCGCGTAAAACATAAATAAAGTACCATTGCGCTCTACAATTGAGGCCCCTTCCACACATTGGCCCTCCCAGGGCAATTCGGGTTCCAGAATGCTCTTATTTATGGCAAGTTTCCAGTCGGCACGATTAAAATCAGTGTCTTTCGGTGCTTCGGCCACCCCCTGCTTCTGAATTTTACCTTTGGGATCGCGTGTTGCAAAATAAAGGAAGTATTTATCTTTAAAAGGAATCACCTCTGCATCGATGGCGCGCCCGTTATTCCAGTCTCCGGTGGGATGAAAAATAGGATTGGTCTTGTTTCGTGTAAACGAAATCCCGTCTCTGCTCCAGGCATTGCAGATTGCATCATTGGGGCCATTACCATAGGTCTGATAAAACAGCTGTACTTTACCGTCTCGTACCAAAGCGCCAGGTGCGCAGAGTCCCTTTTGCTCATACTCAGCCGCGGGATCTATCTCTCCCACCTTTTCCCAGTGGGTAAGGTCGTCGCTTTTAGCAATACCGATGTTCCACCCTTTATTATCGTTGGCCGCAATAGAATAGTACATCCAATAGGCGTCTTTAAAAAAGACAACAGTAGGATCTTTGGCAATGGGTTTACCAGACGACCTGTCTGTATAATACATCGCCGGTTTTTGCTGGGCATTTAGAGCCATCCCAAAAAACAATAATATGATAAGAAATCGATAATTTTTAATAGGGGGTGCAGGTAATTCGTGTTTCATTGTCTGTATTTTTAAAGATCTTATTTTGTTTTCGTCTCTTTTTAGGAATTTAACCAAAAGGCACCTACTTCAAAATATACCATGCTTTAATAGGCACAGCTAAAAGTTAATTATCCCGCTGCCACGGCGATGCTAACCACGTACCCTTCATAATTGCGCACATTAAAAACGGTGTTATCGGCAAAGAGCATGTATTGTCCTTTAATCCCTGTGAGCACACCCTCGTACGTTGGTGTTTTCTCCAGGTTTAAGCTTTTTACTTTTTTGGGGTATTCCCGCACGGGAAAATGGATGTGGGTCTCGGTATTGTTGGCGATAAAATACTCTTGGGCCTCCTCGGGAATATATTTTTTTAAGCTTTCGCGAAAGTGGAACAGATCTTCATCTTTCACATCATTGATAAGCATTTTGCGCCAATTGGTCTTATCTGCCACATGCTCTTTCAGGGCAACTTCGGTGATGCCGGCCAAATAACGGTTGGGCACTTCTACGATCTCGATGGCTTCATGCGCCCCCTGGTCGATCCAACGTGTGGGTACCTGTGTCTTGCGGGTAACACCTACTTTGATGTTGCTACTGTTGGCCAGATAAACGATATGCGGCTGTAGCTGCGCTCTTTTCTCAAATTCAAGATCGCGGTCCTGCACGCCTAGATGGGCGGTGCTGAGTTCAGGGCGCATGATCCAGTCGGCAGCTTGGGGCACTTTGTAAAAATCTTCATAACAATAGCCCTGCCGGTATATTTTTTTGTTCATTCCGCAGGCCAAACATTGATAGCGCAAAAAATCTATACGTACTTTCTTATTTAGGAGTTGGTTAACCTGTATAAAATCATCTTCAAAAAGCAAATAATACTGAATGGGATCTGTAAATTCGGTCTTCATTTTGGTAAGCACACCTTGATACTGCATAAAATTGAGAATAGTTATAACGATTGCATTATAAAAAACTTAATTTAGAACCCGCTTAGTTCTGGGTACGGTAACCCAGCTTGGCGGGCACTATTTTTAATCACGTAAAGGATCAAAGATACTAACAAAATGCCTATTCCATTTGTCAACTCCGTCGCTTCCTGGTTTCTTAAGAAACGCATCCATCAGATGGAGCTTTTCATTAAATATCCTCATGATGTACAGCAGGAACTCCTATTTAAACTCCTCTACCGCGCTCGCAATACCGAGATGGGCAGAACTTACGGTTTTGAGGACCTTAAGAGTTATGAGCAATTTGCAGCGAGCGTACCGGTCACTAATTATGAAGCCCTACAGGAAAATATAGAACGTGGACGTAAGGGCGTGACCAATATATTCTGGCCGTCACCCATAAGGTGGTTTGCACAGAGTAGTGGTACGACCAATGCGCGGAGCAAATACATCCCCGTAAGCCAGGAATCACTTGAGGATTGCCACTACGCTGCCAGTAAAGACCTGCTCTGCACCTATCTCAACAACAATCCCGAGGCGCAGCTCTTTACAGGCAAAAGCCTCCGCTTGGGCGGCAGCAAAAAATTATATCAGAGCAACGGTACTTCTTATGGGGACCTTTCTGCCATATTGATCGATAACATGCCATTTTGGGCCGAATTCAGTAGTACACCGGGCAACGAGGTTAGCCTGATGGGTGATTGGGAAATAAAAATGCAGGCCATTGTGGATGAGACCATCAGCGAAAACGTGACCAGTCTGGCCGGCGTACCTTCCTGGATGCTTGTACTGCTCAATACCGTTCTGGAAACAACCCAACAAAAACATATTTTAGAGGTGTGGCCCCACCTAGAGGTCTATTTTCATGGTGGGGTAAGTTTTGAGCCCTATAGGGAGCAGTATCACAGGTTATTACCCCGTAAGGATTTTAGATTTTATGAAATCTACAATGCCTCCGAAGGCTTTTTTGCCATCCAGGACCGTAATGGGTCTAGCGATCTCCTGCTCATGCTGGATTATGGTATTTTTTATGAATTTATACCGATGTCGCACTATGGTACAGAATCACAAAAAGTAATTCCCTTGAGCGGAGTCGAACTTGGGATCAATTATGCTGTAGTTATTACTACAAATGCAGGGCTTTGGCGTTATAAAATAGGTGATACCGTTCGTTTTACCAATCTTGCCCCCTACCGGATACGCGTGAGCGGAAGGACCAAGCATCACATCAATGCATTTGGCGAGGAGCTTATTATTGAAAATGCGGAGCAGGCACTCAAGAAAGCAGCACAGCATACCAATTCCGAAATTGTGGAATACACCGCCGCCCCAATTTTTATGGAAGGGAAAACTAAAGGGGCCCACGAGTGGATCATCGAGTTTAAAATACCCCCAAAGGAACCTGAAATCTTTAAAAAAGCGCTCGATAAGGCACTACAGGAAATCAACAGCGATTATGAAGCCAAACGTTTTAATAACCTAACCCTTAACCCCCCAACCATCCATTACGGGAGGCAGCACTTGTTTTATACCTGGTTAAAGACCAAAAACAAACTGGGTGGCCAGCATAAAGTTCCACGTTTGAGCAATACCAGGGAATATTTAGAAGAACTTCTGTTTCTTAACCAGCAATAAGAATCGGGACGCCCCTTCTCATAATCCTTTTGCACCATTGATTATGTCTGCTGTAAAGGGATTTTAGCACTAAGAAAAGCCCGAGTATCATTATCAAAAATACCATTTATTTTAAGCTCCGTATTGGTGGATTGAAAGTCTTTAAGTGCGCTTTCGGTCATTGAGCCAAAAACGCCATCAGAAGTGCCCACTTTTAAACCCAATTGCTTCAGACTATCCTGCAACTTGACCACTGCCGCACCCGTGTCACCAAGTTTTAAATCCTTTTGCGAAAAATGGGTTACTGCAATGGGCCGCAGCCTGCGAAATCCAAGTAACCTTAAAGCCGGGTAGGCTGTTATGGAAACCTGATTGCCCTGGTTGCCCCCCAAGCAATAAATGCGTGTGGAGTCAGTAGAAAAACCGGTAAAAAATGCAACGTGACCTTGCCAGGATTCTCGCTGATCTCTCCAGAAAATAACGACATCCCCGGGTTCAGGTGTGGTAATAGGCAGACCTACATTTAGCCAAGATCTTGCTGAAAGGTTGTTTGATCGCTCCAGACCAGTCTTTAGCGCTACCCAATTGGCAAAGAGACTGCACCACGCCGTTTCATCAGAATGGTAGTTATTAAAACCACAGTCTTTGGCATATTGCAGGATTGTAGGATTGGCATTGGGTCCCGACAATTCTTTAACGCCCAACTGGCTGGAGGCCTCATCTATTATAAGACTCATAAAACTCATTTTTGGCGAAATGAAAATTATGAACTATCGGCTCAAGCGCCATCCATTCAAAACCCCTTTTTTAAAGGGTGAATTTCCGATGATCTTTAAGGAAAAACACCCCTTTATTGCATCGCTTATATTCATGATTGGAACCGGTTTTTATGATGAAAAATCTGGTTTTAAAGCGTAGTTAAGAAGTTCAAAATTGTTTAAAAATACCGGGCTCAATTGGCTTTTAAATCACCCATTAATCAAATAATTCCCGATTGCTTACACACTCATGCTCTTCGACCTACGCAATAATGACTACCACTTGGCTGTTAATCCAGTCTTATAATACTTTTCGATTACGTTAAAATATGCCTATTGCTCATGGTCTTTACCTTATCATCCCGTAACTTTTCACTATCAGATTTCGGCCTGCCGTGAGCTGGCTAAGGAAACGCTGATAATGAATTACCAATGACAGATTAAGGAATTACGAATCTGGAAAATACAAAAAGCCTAACTTCAAGGCAATGGATTTTCCCCCAATCGGGATCTCAAAATAGCAACTTATGGAAACTGAAAAAATCGAAATTTTCTCAAGACTTGATGAACTGCGAACCGCCATTTTTGGAACGGTACATAAAATATTGCCAGAGACCTTTTTAATGAAAACCGAAAAGTTTCAGCACCGTTTTGGAAATACCTATGCTGTTCGCCATACCAATGGGAAAGAAATTATATTAGTTGACGCGGTACGCCCTGAAAATAAAATGGCACTGCAGGGATTTTTAGAAAAAGGCTATAAAATCAGCGCTGTATTGCTTACCCATGGAGACCTTCTGGCACAAGCCTACGGTTCAATGGCACAAATAAAAGAAGACCTTGGCGGAGCTCCTATTTTTATCCACCCGCTTGATATGCACGGTCAGGAAAAAGATCTCAAGGATATTACGGCAAAACATGATGTATTAAAGCATTTTGATATAAGTATCTTTCATTTTCCCGGCCATACTGGGGGCAGCGCGATCATACATTCCGGTCTTAATGGCGGCATGCTCTTTACGGGCGACAGCGCTATCGGTTCTCGATATGAACTGGACGACTATTCTTTTGTGCGCCCCATCATTGAAGAGCATACCAAAGATTTTGGTCTTGCTGAAAGTTGGAAGAATTTTGATTCCGATTTTGAACATGTTTTACCGCTGCACGGAAAACCACAGTTTGATCTTGAAGAAGATGATCGCCATACCATCCTGAGAAAACTTGCTCAGGATGAACCTACTACATCTTTATAAATAATTAGGTTGAAGCGCAGCGAGATTTAGAAATTAGGGCGATATCAAACCTGAATCCAAAAGTCCAGTTTTCTAAATAAATTAAACTGCATGCAGTATTAAAAATAAGTATTACATCTTTTCAAAAATAAAATTTAAAAAAAATTAAATAGAAAATCATGAAAATAGCAATTATAGGAAGCGGTAATATTGGTGGAAACCTTGGTCTGCACTGGTCGCAAGCGGGACATGAAGTCCTGTTTAGCAGCCGTCATCCCGATCAACTAAAAGATCTGGTCAATCGCGCGAAAGGCAGTGCCAAAGCAGTGAGCGTGGCTAAAGCTTTTGAGGCAAATGTAGACGTTTACCTGCTTGCAGTGCCCTTTAAGGCGATCGATGAACTGGCCGAAACCTATGCGGGCGAATTTGGTGGTAAAGTATTGATCGACGCTACAAACCCCTATCCCGAGCGCGATGGTGACATGGCACAGAAAATAAAGGATTCAAACCGAAATGCTTCTGAATATACAGCTATGAAATTCAGTACCGCGCTTACCGCAAAAGCCTTTAATACCATCTATGCAGATCATTTAAAGGGCCGTGCTTTCCGCGACAGCGATAAGCTTGCTATCCCATTTGCCGCACAGGGCAATAAAGCTAAAGAAACTACACAACAACTTATAGAAAACATCGGGTTTGACGCAGTGTATATTGGTGATTTAAGCTTGACCCATATAATGGACCCTGATCAAAAACTTTATGGAAAAAGCACAAATGCGGCCGGACTCCGTAAAATGTTAGACCGTTAAGATGGCACTTTCTAAACGTGGCAAGTGGTGGCTTAACGGATTCTTGGGTGCTTTACTTTTTGGCTCTGGCCTTAGCCTCGCCATTGTATCCGGTTTTTGGAAGCATAAGGGTATTGGATGGTGTTACGTCGGGTCTGGGGCTCGCCCTGAGCGGCGTTATACTCCTGATAGGTGCCGGAATGTTAAAACACGAAATGGATCAGGATAAATGATTCCTGATTTTGACAAAAAACCCTCAAAGTTTTTAAAACCTGTGAAGGTTTGTTTTTTGAAAATCAAGTGAAAATCCTCGATAATAGTGCATTTTACCTCAGTTTTCTTTCATTAATGTTCCCGTAGGCCGACCCGATTTTTCCAATTGCATTTGGCTTTCCTGAGGATGAAACGCTATAGTGATAATTTTTATTTAAGGTTTAAAAAATATGTAAAAAAACCAAGAAAATGCCCTAAATAAATTCTACTTTAACCTGTTTTAGGTGCTGATTACATATTTAATCTGCTTTAATAATAGGATTCTCTAAAGAGATTGAGCCTATGGGCTCTGTTAATGCTTCGTTAGTATAAAATGTTATGATTGGGTCTAAAAGAGAATAAGAAAATTTGATATCAGGATGAATTAATCCTTTATCTTCAATTTTCTTAAATTTCACTTTTGTTTTAAGTGTATAAAAAACTTGCTGAACTTTTTTGTTCTCCATAAGTTTTTCAGCATCACTTTCACTCATCTTTAGTAACATTTGAAGACCTAGATTTCTTCGCTGGTTTCTATTCAATACAACCTGTTTGTTTAAGTAATTATTACCATAACTTGTGGTCGGTTGAAAATCTTCATAAAAACCATATCGATTATTTATATATCCTCCTCCCATGCCTTTATTATTAATTCCAATCGATACCCAATAGCCCTTGCTGTTAAAATCGTAATTGGCTAAACTTGCCTTGGTCACTATATAAAAGTCCTCTGTACCATCTATAAATATTTTTTCACCATATTTAATTAGGTCTTTTTTATACTTAGTGAAAAATTCATTATAAAATTTCCTTTTTCTGAACTCATTGCTCCTATTGCCTCCCCATTCTTGAGCGGGTCTGGATCCACTCCCCGGATCATCACTGTTTACAAAAAAATATTTCTGTGATTCTTCAGATGTTAAATTAAAGGCGCTTGTTAAAAATAGCTGTTGTGCAATTTCTTTATTTCTGGATTCAATCTCACTATCTGATCGATTGCCCTGCATTTTGAATATTGAATCAGGGTCCAGTAGTTCAAAATAATCCGATAAAAATCTAATCCTCAATAGATAATCATACATATTATCTCCATCAACAAGTTTATTGCTTATATCAGAATAGCTTTGGTAGGACTGCCCTTCAAATGATTTAGGGTTTCTATATATATTAATTAATCCTGTACGTTTCACGCCCTTATGAATCTGATAGGCCATCGGCTTAAAAACTTTATTGGAAGGCTCTAAAAATTTTACATCCGCTGGTGTTTTTAAATTTTCATTTTTTTGTTCTTCCTGGGAGTCTTCCGGCAGCTGTGTTTTCTTTGTCTGGCTATTCAATTCTACATCAGAGGTAGGCTTTTTATCAGAGGGTTTATCTATGGCTTTTCCAATTGCATTTTCCGCCTTTTTAAGAAGTTTTTTAAAAACCTGAGCATCGGCTTTATTTGATCCAACAGAAGTAAAACAAAAAATAATAAAAATAAATAGTAGTTTTTTTCTCATTTCAAAATTGTGTTAGTTGGTGATTACATTGTCTAGATTCATTTCTCTTAATTTAAATAATAAGCCCTCATCTTGAAATATTTCAAATGTTGAGTCAGCAAATGAATACGATTTATTTAATTTTTTCATACGGTTATCATAACCATCAATATTGACATAAATATTAAAAACCAAATATAAAACGGGTGATTTCTTCTTCAAAAGAGGTGCCTCTTCGGGTGGGATTTTAAACAAAAATTTAATGTCTTTAGTAATAAAATCACGTTCAATAGCTTTTGTTGGAATTAAAGAAAAATAATCTATAAAAAACAGTTTATTCTGGGCTTCTCTAGGATACAACCAATAACCACCCTTATCAAAATCATAATCCCTTAATGTTGTTTTAAGCACCATCAAAGATTCTATATTTTCAGAAGGAAACTGCTTGCTCCAGGATTTTAAATCCTCTAAATTGTCTGAAACGAATTTGGTATATGCCTCTTTCTTCTCAAATTCATCTGCTCCTTTTCCTCCCCATATTTTGGCATTCGGTGCTCTCCCGTAATACTTCGATGGGTCGTATAAACAATTTTCCACATCTGAATTACAGAAATAATCAAAAAGCTTTTGATATTTCAATACTAAATTTGCAACTTTTAGCAAGTGCTGCTGTGCCTGTACAGAGTTGCGCTCAATTTCTTCAGAGAAGCTTTTATTAGCAGTTATTGATTGACGATCGATATCTTCATATGCAACATGCATAAATTTCATTTCAAGCAAAGTTTCAAAAGCATTTCTACCTTCTATAATAACTTCTTGCTTTGCTGCTGCATTACTTGATGCTCTAAAATCTCTGTCAATATAGGTTCCGTCAGGATAAAAAACATATTCGTTTAGGACTCCAAACCTTATTTTATCATCATGAGTTTGTAAAACAATTGGAACAAAATTTTTGGACGGCGCATTAAAAATTTTAAAATCATCACTTCCATTCAAAGACTTTAAAAAAAGTGGACTATTCACTTCTTGTGAATGAAGAATGCCGTTGATCAAAACAAAAACTACAAATGAAATACACCTAAAAATCATAGTTCTAAGGTCAGAAAAAAAATTGCAGTTAGAACCTATTTAGGTTTCTGCTCATTTAATTATACCTGTTAAAAATAATAGTTTTTTTTATTGTAAATACGATAAATGATTTTTTTTAACCATAAACCAATTGACATACAATCATTTGAAATAATATTTAAAACCACCTTACAAGAATATTTAATGAATACACTGCGCTTTTATGTTTCTCATTGTTCTAAAACAAACATGGCTCAATAATTCTTTTACCCAGCGTATCACTTGTAGGCACATTGAAATAGACCATTTAAGTCCTTATAACTAGAGATTATTCCCTATATTTTAAGTATAAAAACAAAAACAAATTAAAATGACCTTAAATAATAATTTCGATTTTTTCTATTAGGTTTTCTTTTCAAAACTTATTTCGCATTAATCCTCATGTGCATTTTGACAAAAAACCCTCACAGGTTTTAAAACCTGTGAGGGTTTTTTTTTGAAAATCAAGTGAAAATCCTCGATAATAGCGCATTTTACCTCAGTTTTCTTTCGTTAGTGTTCCCGTAGGCCGACCCGATTTTTCCTATTGCATAGAATTTGTCTCGAGATTAAATCTTATTGGATCAATTCTATACAATTTGAAGATTTTTTAACTGAGATTCCCCTAAGCACCTTATTCATGCAGCTTTAACCTCTATATCCTCTTCATGGTCCCGGCGGATCCACGTCAGTACAAACGTCATTATTCTACCTACAATAAAAACAAAACCTCCAAAAACAGGTGAAAGCAATGTGATTTTAAGACCCCCGGCAAAAACTTGTGAATTCATATCGTTGATGGACTCAAATGCATCAAATACCTGAATGAGCCCCAGCCATTGATTAAACAAACCTACCATCAGTGCGATCAGGGCAAGTTGATTGATCAGCTTTAGCGCTTTATTAAAAACAGAATGGAGCGCCCTAAGTTTGAGAAAAGCCCGCACGATAAGAAAAAGCATGATCAGAAAACTGATCAAAATAAGGCTCATGGCAAAAGTACCGCCTTCTTGAATACGCATGGCCAGAATTCCAAAAAAACCTGGCCTTTCTACTGTGATAAGTGATGTTAACAACATGAGTTTATTTTTTAAGGTTACAGGATCAAAAGTAAAAAGTACCTAACAGCCATTGAGTATTTTGCGATCATTGACCGCGTTTGCACCTCATTCTACATAATTTGCCATGTATAATATAAAATCGGTTGATTGATCCGTAAAACCGGTAATCTATCGCAAAAGTTTTTAAATATAAGCTGTAAACACCATCTTTATACATCGCATGAATAAGAAAGCCTTGGTCATATATGCTATAAAAAAAGTTGGGCTGCACGGTCTATTTTGGGTAGCCATACTGCTATTTTTCACTTTTTTCTTTGGTCTTGAAGATTCTTCGTTTAAACCCGTTATTAGCTTTTCTGCTTTTTTACTTCCGGTAACGCTCGGCACAACTTACACATTTGTGTATTACTTAATCCCGCACTATTTGCTCCCTAAAAAATATGCTGTGTTTGGATTATATACCTTGTATACAATAGTAATTTCATCTTGTTTTATCATTTATTCCTCATTTTATGGGCTGATGCTAAGTGCACAGTTTGCTAGGGGCTCAGATTTTCCCATAAAAAAAAGCATGCTTTTTATCAATATAGCGGTTTATCTGGTCGTCGCTTTGGCCTGTGCGTTCAGTTTGCTTAGGCAAAACTATAAGACAGATACTGCAAATGAGATTCTGAAAAATAAGGTGCTCGTGGGCCAATTACAGCTTAAAAAGCAGGAATTGCAGTATTTAAAAATGCAGATTCATCCTCACTTTTTGTTCAACACGTTAAACACACTGTATGGATTTGCTTTAAAAAAAAGCGAGGAAACCCCAGAATTGATCCTAAAACTTTCCACTTTACTTGATTATATCCTGTATCAAACGCAAAAATCAAAAGTCCCCTTGGTACAGGAACTTGAGCATATACAAGATTATATCTCCCTTGAGCAAATGAGATTTAAAGACAAGCTACATGTTCATTTTAAAAGTGAGCCCGTTGCCGAAGAAATTGAGGTTGCTCCGATGATTTTACTTCCTTTTATTGAAAACAGTTTTAAGCACGGCAGGCTAGATGATGGTAGCCTGCATATAGAATTATCCCTAAAAATCACTGCAGAACGTATTCATTTTTGGCTGAAAAATTCAAAAATCGACCGTTTTGATCAAGAAAACGCTATATTCAATCAGACTCTACAAAGCGGAATCGGCTTGCATAATCTCCAAAAAAGACTGGATTTAGTTTACAAAAACGCCTATACGCTCAATATAAAGAATGAGTCGCATTATTACGAAGTCGCATTAACCTTAGCCAAATTCCATGCCCCATAAAATAAACTGCCTGGCCATTGATGATGAACCCGTGGCGCTTGAGATTGTAAAAAATCACCTATCTAAAATAGATTACATCAATCTTGTGCACACCTGCAACAATGCTACAGAAGCGTTCAATCATCTAATTCAGCACAACATTGACCTCATCTTTCTGGATATTAATATGCCGGGAATAACGGGTATCGCTTTCGCGAAAGCGATCAACCCAGAGACCAAGATCATTTTTACCACCGCATACCGCGAGTACGCCGTAGAAGGTTTTGACCTTCAAGCGGTAGATTATCTATTGAAACCTATATCCTTTCCACGTTTGTACAAAGCAGTGGAAACCTACCTCAAATTGTATCAAAAACCACCATTAAGCAGCACAAAACAGCAGCCAGAAGATGAATTTATATTTGTAAAAATCGATAGGCAAATGGTAAAAATCGCCTTTGTGGATATTTGTTTTGTGGAAAGTCTGAGCGATTACCTCAAAATTCACACTAGGGATCAAACATTTACGCTACGCGAAAAAATAAGCGCGATCGAAGAAAAGTTACCGTCAAGCAAAGTTTATTAGGGTGCATCGCTCATTTATTGTTTCGGTAGCACAGATAGCATCTTACACGCATGAGCAACTTGTGGTCATGGACAATTCTATCCCAATTAGCAGAAGTTATAAAGACAGGGTAATTAAAAAATTAGAGAAATATCAGTAAAAAACCTTGTTAAACATAAAAAACCTGCTGTATGAGCAGGTTTTAAGACATGATTTTTATTAAATCTATACATGCAGCGCACGATCATCTGTGGCCGCAAGTGCCGCTTCCTTAACAGCTTCTGCATAAGTAGGATGTGAATGGCTCATGCGGGAGATATCCTCAGCACTTGCACGAAACTCCATAGCCGTAACGGCTTCTGCGATCAAATCTGCGGCTCTCGCTCCTACCATGTGTACCCCAAGTACCTCGTCCGTTTTTTTATCGGCCAGGATCTTGACAAACCCATCGGTATCGCCCGAAGCACGCGAACGGCCCAAAGCACGCATGGGAAACTGGCCTAATTTATACTCCACGCCCTCTTCCTTAAGCCCTTCTTCAGTCTTGCCCACCGAGGCTACTTCTGGCCAGGTATAGACCACACCCGGGATCAGGTTATAATCGATGTGCGGTTTTTGTCCAGCTATGGTTTCTGCCACAAAAGTGCCTTCTTCTTCCGCTTTATGGGCCAGCATGGCACCGCGTATAACATCGCCTATGGCGTAAATGTTTTCGGTTTCGGTCTGTAATTGTTGATTGACCGTTACTCTCCCGCGGTTGTCTGTTTTAAGACCCACAGCTTCTAGGTTGAGCCCATCGGTATATGCTTTGCGGCCTACGGAAACCAGTACATAATCCCCTTTGAACTCAACATCTTTATCGTTTTTATCGGTTGCGGTCACGGTAACTTCCTCACCGTTTCGGTTTACAGCATTAACTTTATGAGACAGGTTGAACTTGACACCCTGCTTTTTCATGACCTTCATCAGCTCTTTGCTCTGGGCGGCATCCATCGTGGGGATGATACGGTCAAGATATTCTACCACGGTAACTTCGGCACCCAACCTGCGATAGACCTGACCCAGCTCAAGCCCAATCACCCCACCGCCTATGACGATCATGTGCTTCGGTATTTCTTTAAGTTTTAAAGCTTCGGTAGAGGTTATGACGCGCTCTTTATCGATTTTTATAAAAGGGAGGCTGGCCGGTTTGCTCCCAGTGGCGATGATGATATTTTTGGCCTCTATTTCCTCGTCTTCCCTTTCCGCGGAAGCGATAGTTATATGGGTCTTATCCTTAAAACTACCAAGGCCCTGATAGGTATCGATCTTATTTTTGTTCATCAAAAACTCGATCCCCTTAGTGGTCTGCTCAACCACACCCGATTTTCGCTTCATCATTTGCTCCAGGTTGATTTTGACCTCACCGGGCAGGTCAATACCGTGCTCCTCAAAATGTTTGGTGGCATCCTCATAATGATGGGAGGAGTCCAGCAGTGCTTTTGAAGGGATGCAGCCTACATTGAGGCAGGTACCGCCCAAGGTTGCATATTTTTCTATGATTGCAGTCTTTAAGCCCAGCTGTGCGCAGCGTATGGCGGCCACATAGCCCCCTGGGCCAGAACCTATAACGGCGACATCGTATGATTTCATAAACAGTGTTTTCGATTTTTAGAGCCGTAAAGTTACGATTATAGGGTTTGGTTTACAATGTTTAAACCAGAGCGGGAGCTATACTGATTTTAGAGACTAATAAATACTAAAGAAACAAAGTCTTCAGTTCGTAACGCTCACCGGGCGGCCGCTAGCTTAAATAATACGACATGCTTTAGAATAGTTTTGTATTATTGTAACATCCATTGAAAAACCTACATGAAAAGTCAGACCAAAGACCAACAAAAACAAGAAATAATCGAGAATAAAGAACTGAATATCTGGGAGGCCCTGATCCCCGTAATAGCCCTTGTGGCCATGTTGAGCTTTAATGTACATATCTTTGGTGAAGATGCGCTGGCCGGCTCTAACCAGTTTATACTACTGATGGGTGCTGCGGTGGCCGCTATTGTGGGTGCTTTCAACAAGGTGACCTACAAAGAGATGATCAATGAGGTGTCAGAAAATATTAAATCTACGTCAGAGGCTATCCTGATCCTGCTCATGGTGGGCGCACTGGCAGGCACATGGATGGTAAGCGGGATCATCCCAACGATGATCTATTATGGGCTTCAGATTCTAAACCCCACTATTTTTCTGGCTGCCTGTGTAGTGATCTGTTGTATCATTTCGCTGGCAACGGGCAGTAGCTGGACCACATCGGCAACGGTGGGCATCGCATTGATAGGTATCGCAAAAGCACTGGGCGTACCGTTGGGCATGACCGCCGGAGCCATTTTATCAGGGGCTTATTTTGGAGACAAGATATCACCCCTGAGCGACACCACAAACCTGGCACCCGCCATGGCCGGTACAGACCTTTTTACCCACATACGCTATATGCTCATCACCACGGTACCCACAATTATCGTGACCCTTATCGTTTTTGTGATTATTGGTTTTAATATCGATCCGGAAGGATCCGCGAGCACTGATGTGATCGTTACCTCTATAAAAGACGCTTTCCATATAAGCGCGTGGCTGTTTATTGTACCCGGGGTGGTGATCTTACTGATCATCAAAAAAACGCCCCCACTCATCGGTCTACTGGTGGGCACATTGCTGGGTGCTATAGCTGCCCTTATTGCCCAGCCCAGTATTGTTGCGACTTTGGGAGGCAGTGATAGCTTAGGTTTCAATTCTGGGTATCGTGGCATCATGAACGCAATGACGGTAAGCTCATCGATCGCAACACCCAATGAATCGCTGAATGATCTCTTTAGCTCTTCAGGTATGGCGGGGATGCTCGATACCATCTGGCTGATCCTCTGCGCCATGGTCTTTGGTGGTATTATGGGGGCTATCGGGGCGCTGGAGCGCATCAGTAATTCTCTTTTAAACCTTTTTCATACCACGTTTGGCCTTTTTGCGAGTACCGTGGTAAGCTGCCTCACGCTCAATGCAACGGCCTCAGACCAGTATCTTGCCATTGTTGTGCCCGGTAAAATGTTTGCCAAAGCGTATAGAGATAAGGGGCTCGCGCCCGAAAATCTGAGCCGTACACTGGAAGATTCAGGTACCGTTACGTCAATACTTTTCCCATGGAACACAGGAGGCGCCTACCATAGCGGCGTACTGGGAGTGCCTACTTCCAGTTATATATTCTATGCCGTTTTTAACTATCTGAGCCCCTTTATGACATTGATTTTTGCGGCCTTCAGCATTAAGATCAGGGAGCTTTCTACTAAACCTTCTCGAAATATGGTACCCGCAGAAAATTAACCCTGTTTTCACTTTTTCATATTCCATAAAAATACAGCGTTATTTATTTTAAAATTGTAAGGTATAAAAGGTCTTTTTACGTTCTTCTTAGTTTAGCCACGCTTTCGCGAAAGCGATAGACAAAACCTATGAATTGATAGTTTTAGAATACCTGAAAACTATTAAAAAAAGAGATTGTCTTTTATTTTTGCATCAAACAATAATCTAAAAAAACACGACGTATATGACACATGTAGGAAAAAATTTTCCCGATCTTAATGTAGACGCTATGAATGAAATGGGCGACACTTTTAAGATAAACGTGCTGGAAGAAGCAAAAAACAACAATAAAAAAGTGTTGCTGTTCTGGTACCCAAAGGATTTTACCTTTGTATGCCCAACGGAACTTCATGCCTTTCAGGCCGCAATTGAAGAATTTGAGAAAAGGAATACCATAGTAATAGGCGCTTCCTGCGATACGCCAGAAGTGCATTTTGCATGGTTGAACACCCCAAAAGATAATGGTGGGATTGAAGGCGTTACCTACCCAATTTTAGCCGATACTAACCGTAATCTTGCCAACCGTCTCGGTATTCTTGATGTGACCAATGAGCGCTATGATGAGGAATCAGGGGTACTCACCGTAGATGGAGATAATGTGACCTACCGGGCGACCTATCTCATCGATGAGGAAGGAAAAGTATTTCATGAAGGGATAAACCATATGCCTCTGGGACGTAATGTCAAAGAATTTCTTCGCCTGATCGATGCTTATACCCATGTACAAGAAAAAGGTGAGGTATGTCCCGCAAACTGGGAAGAAGGCAAAGATGCAATGAATGCAGACCGTGATGGTGTAGCCTCTTACCTGGCTTCTAATAAAGAGGCTTAAGAGGCTATTGTATAAGTTTTCTGTTAGATGGAGTTTTTCTCATAAAACAGAAATCTTAAGAATCTATAAAATAAAAACAAAACATGCTAAAAGAACTTGATCAAGATAACCTTGCGGAGATCGTTAAAGATAATGACACCGTTGTGGTGCAATATATGGCCAGCTGGTGCGGAAACTGTCGCCTGATGAAGCCAAAGTTTAAAAGACTGGCCTCAGAACATGAAGATGCGGCATTTTTACTTGTGGATGCAGAAAAGTATCCCGAATCCAGAAAGCTGGCAACGGTAGATAACCTGCCCACTTTCGCAACCTTTAAGGCCGGAAGTTTTGTTAAACAGGAACAGACCAACAAGTTTGATATCCTCAAAAACCTAGTAGATGAAGTTACCAGTAATTAAACATTTACAGAAAAGCAATGATCGGGAAAGCCTGGAAAAGACAGTCTCAGTCCTCGAATCTTTTACAGAGCACCGCGCTGTAGGAGATCAGGAGATGGATGTGATCGGTGAACTGATTACCAATATCTGTGGTGCCATTGAAATGCACGAAATGATCGCTGGTGGCATGAGCCAAACCGAGGCTGCCAATGGCTTTGCACAAAAGGTACTGGGATCAATAGATCAATAAATTTGAGGTTAATACAATAAGAGTTGTTTGACCCTAAAAATATAGCGTTTTTAAATGAGGCCCTTCCGCGAAAACGAAAGGGCTTTTTTTTTTTAAAATATATATCCTCCGGTGATCAACTCTTCTCATATTCAATACATTATAAAACCGCAATAATAAATACAAACTAGCGTGACTGACTTTTGATTCCGAGACTGTACCGATCCCTTTCGCTTAAAGCGAAAAAAAACATACGTATACAGCCACTTTTTGGCCTTGGATCATATTTTAAGTGCAGTTTATTGCCGAAAATCGCCCAGAACTGTAACTTTACTTTATAAAAACAAAAAATGGCTACAATCACATTGGGCGGTGACACCGTTCACACAAAGGGAAATCTCCCAAAAAAAGGCGGACAGGCACCCGATTTTAATCTTGCTAAAAATGATCTGACAAATGCCACACTGGCTGATTATGCCGGCAAAAAAATCATAATGAATATATTTCCCAGTATTGATACTGGTGTGTGTGCAAATTCGGTGCGTGCATTTAACAAAAAAGCAGTGGGTCTTGAAAACACCACAGTACTCTGTATATCGCGAGACCTGCCTTTTGCCCAAGCCCGTTTTACCGGTAACGAGGGTCTGGATAAGGTTGTTAATCTTTCTGATTTCAGGACGGGCAAATTTGGTGCAGATTATCAACTTGCGATTACCGATGGGCCCTTTGAAGGTTTGCTCTCTCGTGTAGTTATCGTGCTTGATGAAGAGGGGACTATACTGTATGCGCAGCAAGTGCCGGAGATAGGCCAGGAACCGGACTATGATGCCGCCCTCAAGCATTTGGATTAATGGCAGAAGAACAATTTTTACTCAACCGGCTGCGGTCTTTCAGGTTTGCCTTTCGCGGGGCATGGCTGCTGCTCAAGCATGAACCCAGCGTTCAGGTGCAGTTCACCATCGCGCTCATTGTGACTATTGCCGGGTTTGTATTCGAAATCACCCGTACCGAATGGCTTTTTCAATGGCTCGCCATAGGGATTGTGATGGGTATTGAGGGTATAAATACAGCGATAGAGAAAACCGCTGATTTTATTCATCCTGATTATCACGTAAAAATTGGCCTGATCAAGGACGTTTCTGCTGGGGCGGTGACTTTTGCTGCCATCGCAGCCGCCATTATGGGTTGTATCATATATATCCCTTATTTAATCGAATTATTTTAATGATCCGGTTAAACTTGGAAATATAACAGCATTGCTTTAGCCGAATTCCTCGATCCTGCATTAAATATACTTACCAGTCATTTAAAATATGCCCACAATCCATTTCCAATAAAGGTGTGCGCTCGCATATTTATACGTATTCCTTTGGTAAAATCCTTACATTTTTGGAAGTCAGGCAGCTGTCCACAAAAATAACTTAGAAGGTCTAAATCAAAATTTTATCCCAAAATTGACGTTCAATAGTTGTATTTTTACCCCCTTATTTCATACTTTTTAATGGCCAGAAAAAAGACCCGAACCAAGAAAAAAACCGCAAAACCTGCCTCAAAGGCTAAAAAAGCCTCACGTGGCCTAACCAGGCGCCAGAAGGTGGTCCTCGGTACGTTCTTGATTGCGCTGGGCCTGGCACTGCTATTCTCTTTCATTTCTTATTTCTCGACCTGGCAGGCAGACCAAAGCCTGCTCAATCATCTATCTGACCGCGAAGCTCCTGCGCACAACTGGCTCAATAAATTTGGTGCTGCGATAGGCAATTTTTTCATATATGAAGGTTTTGGTATTCCCGCCTTTACCCTGGCGCTGCTCACCATGCTCACGGGTTTCTACTACACATTCAACAAACCCATAAAAGCTTTGCGCACCTATTGGTTCTGGGGTATACTCGTCATGATCTGGCTTTGTATATTTCTTGGATTTTTCAGCCAGGAAAATCCCTTGCTCGCAGGTCGTGTAGGGCTTGAGATGAACGATTTTTTGCAGGATTATATTGGTTTTGCGGGTACGGTTATCTTGATGTCCTTTTTGGCCATTGCATATGCCGTGCTACGTTGGGGCCTCACACCTGAAGTGTTGGGTGGTCATTTTATTAAACGCAAAAATGACCTTACAGAGGCCTTTAAAAGCGGAGAGGAAGAGCAAGAGCGTATTCCTATGGAAGATACTGCTTTCGCGAAAGACAATATCGAGATCGTCCCGCCCAAAGAAGAAGAACCGGTCACCACTACAACTACAGGAACATCTGGAGGTAATGAAATCCTTTCACCACAAAGACAACCCCAAAACCTCACCGAAGAAGGCGAAATGGCCATGGAGATCGAAGAGACCGTTGAAGAAGAGGAAGTTGAAGAAAACCTAAGCTCCAAACTCGTACAGGATTTTGGAGAGTTTGACCCGACGCTGGAGCTGGGCAATTACAAGTTTCCCAGTATTGAACTGCTGAAGGATTACACTCAGGGGCAGAGCATCACCATAGATCAGCAGGAACTTGAGGAGAACAAAAACCGCATTGTTGATACACTGAAAAACTATAAGATCGAGATTGCGCACATTAAGGCTACAGTGGGCCCTACCGTAACGCTTTACGAGATCGTGCCAGAAGCCGGTATACGCATTTCAAAGATCAAGAATCTTGAAGATGATATCGCGCTCTCCCTGTCTGCACTGGGCATACGGATAATCGCGCCCATCCCTGGTAAGGGAACTATAGGTATTGAAGTGCCCAATAAAAATTCGCGCATCGTATCCATGCGTTCTGTTATCGGGTCGCCCAAGTTTCAGAACGCCGAGATGGAACTCCCGCTGTCTATGGGCAAAACCATTTCTAATGAAACATTTGTGGTAGATCTGGCCAAAATGCCGCACCTGCTCATGGCCGGGGCAACGGGACAGGGAAAATCGGTAGGCTTAAATGCTATTTTGACCTCCCTTTTATATAAAAAACACCCCGCTGAAGTCAAATTTGTACTGGTAGACCCCAAAAAGGTTGAGCTTACCCTATTCAACAAAATAGAGCGCCACTATCTGGCGAAACTTCCCGATTCTGAAGATGCCATCATAACGGACAACACTAAGGTGGTGCACACACTCAACTCGCTTTGTATCGAGATGGATGAACGTTACGACCTGCTTAAGGACGCAATGGTGCGCAATATTAAAGAGTACAACGCCAAGTTTAAAAAACGTAAGCTCAACCCCAATGATGGCCACAAATTTTTGCCGTACATCATCCTTGTCGTTGATGAGTTTGCAGACCTCATCATGACCGCCGGTAAAGAGGTAGAAACGCCCATCGCCCGTCTTGCACAGCTTGCCCGAGCAATTGGCATACACCTGATCATCGCCACACAGCGGCCATCTGTTAACGTGATTACCGGGATCATCAAGGCTAACTTCCCCGCGCGTATCGCTTTTAGAGTTACCTCAAAGATCGATTCCCGTACCATTCTTGACAGCCAGGGCGCTGACCAGCTCATAGGCCGCGGCGATATGCTCTTTACACAGGGTAATGAGCTTGTGCGGGTGCAATGTGCCTTTGTAGATACACCTGAGGTTGATAAAATCACAGAATATATAGGCAATCAAAGAGCCTATCCCGATGCCCACCTGTTGCCCGAATTTGTGGGCGAGGATGGTGGCACAAACCTTGATATAGATGCCAGTGACCGCGATGCGCTCTTTAAGGAGGCCGCAGAGGTAATCGTGACCGCGCAGCAGGGCAGCGCCTCGCTTTTACAGCGCAAGCTAAAACTGGGCTATAACCGCGCGGGACGCATCGTTGACCAGCTCGAAGCCGCCGGGATTGTAGGCCCCTTTGAGGGCAGTAAGGCCAGGCAGGTGCTCATCACAGATCTCAGTGCACTGGATCAGCATTTAAATGAAATTTAACCGACTATTTATTATTCTCCATGAAAACCATAAACCTAAAAACGATTTTTTTTATTGTCGTGACCCTTTCCCTTGGCCTTTGCCTTCAGGCTCAGGACAAAAAAGCCAAGAACATGCTTGATGATGTAAGTGCCAAGGTCAAAAGTTATGACAATATGTACATCGATTTTAAGTATTCCCTTACTAATGAGGAGCAAAACGTTAACCAGGATACCCGTGGAGATGTTACGCTAATGGGTGATAAATACAAACTCAACCTCATGGGTACAACCCAGATCTATGATGGTCAAAAATTATACACGATCGTTCCGGAAGATGAAGAGGTGACCATAAGCACCCAGTCACCAGAAGACAGCGATGCCATTACCCCTTCTAAAATGCTCACTTTTTTTAATAAGGGATATACCTATAAATGGGATATACAGCAGAATGTCAACGGTAGGATGATCCAGTACATCAAATTAACTCCGATGGATTCTGAAAGTGAAATCAAACAGGCGCTACTGGGCGTAGATGAGCAGACAAAACATATCTACCGATTGATCATGTCTCAAACCAATGGAACCAAAATCACCATCACGGTCAATAGTTTTAAAACCGACCAGCCCGTTCCGACAAACCTGTTTACTTTTGATAAGGCAAAATATCCCGATTATTATATCAACAATCTAGACTAGACCGCATTGAAGATACTTGACCGCTATATCTTAAGCAGTTTCGTCAAGACATTCCTGAGCACTTTTATAATATTGATGTTCATTTTTGTCTTACAAACGGTCTGGCTATATATTAAAGACCTGGCGGGCAAAGACCTCGATTTTATTATCATACTTAAGTTTCTGGTCTATTTCTCACCCCGCCTGGTCACGCTGGTTTTACCCCTGACCATTCTGCTGGCGAGCATTATGACCTTTGGTAACTTTGCTGAAAGTTATGAATTTGCCGCGATGAAATCCTCTGGCATTTCGCTACAGCGGGCAATGCTCAGCCTTATCATTTTTATCATTGGCCTTGCAATTGTCTCTTTCTGGTTTGCCAATCATGTGATCCCAGCCGCAGAGTTTGAATCCCTGAACTTGCGCCGCAATATAGCCCAGGTTAAACCCGCCATGGCCTTGGGCAAAGGGCAGTATAATTCCATAGGGGACCAATATACCATCAAAATTGCAGATAAAAGTGGTGATAACGACCAGTTTTTACATGACGTCATTATTTACGAAAAAGACTCCGATCCATCTAGAGTGGGCAATTTTACCGTAATAAAAGCCAAGAAAGGAGAACTCATCAGCGGTACTGACAGCAATAACCTATCGTTAAAGCTCATGGATGGGAATTATTACAATGAAGTAGAGGAAAAAGATTATCGCAAGCGGGATAATGTGCCGTTCGTAAAAAGCTATTTTAAGACTTATACCATAAACATAGACCTTTCTAAGATCAGCAATGTAGATATGGATGCCAAAAGTATAGACAACGCTTATACCATGCTGAATGTGAGCGAGCTCAAGGATACGCTGGTGGACCTCTCCTCCAATTATAGCAGATACCTCAAGCAGACTGGAGAAACCCAGCTGAGACGCGCAAGCCTTAAAGAGGATACTCTATACCGATCACGCCATGCCATTGATACGACCAAGGTGCCCAAAAAAGATGTGTTGAAGAATTTTGATCTTGCCAATCAGCTACAGATTTTAGACTTTGCCAAGACAAGCTCACGATCAACGATAAATTACCTTAAGAGCCGCAAGGTAGACAATTCACAACGCGTCATGATGTTGACCAAATATGAGGTTGCGTTGCATGAAAAGTTTGCTCTGGCCATTGCCTGTATCGTACTGTTTTTTGTGGGTGCGCCATTGGGCGCTATAATTAGAAAAGGGGGATTGGGACTACCCATTGTAATTGGTGTTTTGCTTTTTCTCACCTATCATTACATCAATATTTTTGCAAAAAACAGCGCTGAAGATGAGACCATTTCGGCTTGGCTGGCCTGTTGGCTCAGTACCTTTATCATGTTTCCATTTGGAGTATACCTAACCTACCGGGCCACAACAGATCAGGGACTATTTGATATAGACAGCATCCTGGATCCCATTAAGAAAATGTTCCAAAAGATTGCAGGTACAAAATTTAAAAAAAAGGATTAATGTACCTTTGCCTTAAAAAGAAGTAATGAAGATCGAGACGACCGAAACTTCCATAGAACTCAATACTATTCCTGAGGCCATTGCAGACATCAAAAAAGGCAAGGTGGTCATTGTGGTAGATGATGAAGACCGGGAGAACGAGGGTGACTTTTTGGCTGCCGCCGAAATGGTAACACCAGAAATGATCAACTTTATGGCCCGGCATGGGCGTGGCCTTATCTGCACGCCACTTACCGAAGATCGTTGCAAAGAGCTCAAGCTGGATATGATGGTGGGAACCAATACTGATCCCATGGAAACCGCTTTTACCATATCGGTAGATCTAAAGGGCCATGGGGTGACGACGGGGATCAGCGCCTCTGATCGTGCCAAGACCATAATGGCACTCACTGAAGAAAACACAAAATCATGGGATCTCAGTCGCCCAGGCCATATTTTTCCCCTAAGGGCAAAAGAGGGCGGCGTGCTTAGAAGGACGGGACATACTGAAGCCTCTATAGATTTGGCAAGGCTGGCAGGTCTAAAACCAGCTGGTGTCGTTGTAGAAATCATGAATGAAGACGGCTCTATGGCGCGCTTGCCCCACCTGATCGAGGTGGCCAAAAATTTTGATCTTAAGATTATATCCATTGAAGAGCTGGTGGCCTACCGCATGCAACATGATTCCCTTATTGCCAAAAAGGAAGATTTTGAGATCAAGACACGGTTTGGTGATTTTAGGCTGCGCGCTTATGCTCAGACCACTAATAATCAGCTACATATTGCATTAACCAAAGGAAAATGGAACAAGGACGAGCCTGTACTGGTCAGGGTAAATTCCACCTTTGTCAATGATGATATTTTGGGAACCCTAACGCACAATGCCGACGAAAAACTTGATGATATGTTTAGGGCCATCAACAATGCGGGTAAAGGTGCCATTGTATTTATCAATCAGGAGAATGCGCCAGATCTCTTGCTCAGTCGTCTTTCAGAACTCAAAAAATTACAGGCTGAAACCGTGGTTAAAGCACCTAAGGTCTCGATGGACCTTAAGGATTTTGGCATCGGTGCACAGATATTGCACGACCTTGGCATCTCAAAACTTAAACTTTTGACCAATACCGAAACTACCAAACGCGTGGGCATCATTGGCTATGGGCTAGAGATTACCGAAAGGGTTAAATACTAACATTTAGCCGTCTATTTTAGCATTAAATCTCCCCTATTAGTAGCTCTAGACTACTATTTTCCTAATAGTATCCTTTCCACGTGGTCCAAGATCTGGTCATTGGTGCAGTTATTTGTAGTTATCCCTACACTTTGGAAGTTGTAGGGCTCATACTTGGCACAATTTGCACGTGAAAACAAACCGATCGTTGGCACAAGCGCTGCACTGGCCAGGTGCATAATACCGCTGTCTGCACCTATAAAAATATCTGTATTGGCAATCACGGATGCCATCTCTCTGATATCTGTGCTATATAGGAAAGCCTCCTTAAAGTCAATTTGGGAAACACGCTCCACAGGCAGGATTTCCAAAATGTTTACATCAGGGAATTTTAACTTTAATAGCCTGTAAAATTCCATCCACCATGATTTAGAATAACATTTTGAACCAGTCGCATATGTAAATAATGAAATTGTCTTTCTTCCTTGCGGAACGAGATCTTCAAGCATTTTTTTACCCGCATACAATTCCTTTTGACATAACCCAAGATTCATTGTTGGGACAGTGGTGGCATAGTCAGCGACAAGTTTTTGAAGGCATTTTCTCAACGCATAAATAGGTGCTTTGGCAATATGCTCATTTTTTTTATACACCATTTCCTTATTCCCATCCCCGAATAATTTATACCTGCCCCGGGAAAATCGCACTGCGATCCGACCTGAGGATGAGGTAGAAACCACGTTGATCACGAGGTCATAGCGTCTAGCTTTTAGCCGCAACCAGCTGCCCAGATAACTGCCCAGATTATTAAAATGCTTTTTTGGCAATGTTATAATCCTATCAACGCAGTCAAAATTCTTAAAGAGCACCGGCCCGAGATTGCCTTTTAAAAAAAGATCTATTTTACAGTTGCTAAATGTGCTGGCCACTTCCTCAACCAGTGGCATAGTCAGCAATTGATTGCCTAGCCTATGGTTTGGCCTTACGATCAATACTTTTTTAATCAGGAGCCTTTCCCTCTGCAAAAGATCAAATTCAGCATTTTTGCCGATATGACAGGTGAAAGAGCCCATGATCCTTCGTTTGACTTCATCCAAATATTTTAGCATAACTGGGTAATTTTAAAAATTTTGCCCCTGCTATACCTCTTCAGCGATATGGACAATCCAACACTTCACGAATTAGCAAAGCGAAGAATCTGCAATATCTTCAATAACTCTAAAGGAAATATTAATTTTTGAAACTAATAATCATAAAACCTATTTCGGCTTCTTGAGTTTTGCGGTGGTTACCGGGTTGGATCACACTTAAAGTTTTTAAAAAATCTTAAATAAACAGCCTCAAATTGGTGAACCAAATAAAAAAATAGCCCTATCCTACCAAAAATTGAAAACGCTCAGGCAAACTTAAGTTTCAACGAATTAATGATTAACTTGACCTTATCTTATTAACCTAACTTAAATTTTTCCGATGAAATTGATCAATATCTTCGTATGCAGTCTTGTACTGTTAGCTTTCGGGCCTGTCTCTCTTGCACAACAAAAGGACGATTCCCAAAAAAACAACAAAATACAGGACAGTATTTATAAAGCCTATAGAACCCCTCAAAAAGTAGTAACCAAAGGGACTGTGACGGTTGAAGGAAAACCCATAGATTATCAGGCTATTGCCGGCACGCTGGTTTTGAGGGACGACAAGGAATTGCCCACTATAAGCATGTCCTATACAGCATATTTTAAGGCAGGGGATAAAAATCCTGAAAATCGGCCACTCACCTTTATTTATAATGGTGGGCCAGGCAGCGCCACACTTTGGTTGCACATGGGGGCCTGGGGCCCAAGACGAGTGGCGCTCAAGGATACCGCCCGGACCAGGGCACCCTATACAACGATTAACAATGATTACAGTCTTTTAGATGCAAGCGACCTTGTTTTTATAGACGCACCAGGTACTGGTTATGGTGAGCTCATTACCAAAAACATGGGAGGGGCTGGCGATCCCAAAGATTTTTATGGGATTGATCAGGATGGTCATGCCTTTGCCAATTTTATTGAAAGGTTTATTTCGGAATATAATCGCTGGAGCTCGCCAAAATACTTATTTGGGGAAAGCTATGGCACCTTCCGCTCTGCCGTGGTTGCAAACCTCCTTCAGGATCAAAAAAGGATTAGCCTTAATGGAGTCGTACTGCTTTCTCAATTATTAACATACGGCAACATGACCGAGGCCGCCGGAGAAAACCCAGGTGACGATCAGGCATATGAACTTATTCTGCCCTCATTTGCGGCCACGGCCTGGTACCATGATAAACTGCCCAATAAGCCCGGGGATTTAAAACCTTTTTTAAAGGAAGTTGAGCATTTTGCCATTACAGACTATGCGATGGCGCTCAAGCAGGGTTCCATGATCACACCGGAAGCTTTTAACAGTACAGCACAAAAACTGCATAATTATACGGGATTGCCCCTTGATTATATTAAAAAGGCAAACTTAAGGGTAACAGGGCCTCAGTTTGAACAAACACTTTTGGGTGATTCCAGTGAGATAACAGGTCGCCTGGACTCCAGGTTTAAGGGTGCCGCTGCTGATCCTTTAAGTGAAAATGCAGAATATGATCCGATGGATTCTTATATAGATGCTGCATTCACCGCAACTTTCAATAACTATAGTAGGACTCAACTTAATTTTGGCAAAGGAATGGATTATAAAGTGTATGGAAACGTACACCCCTGGAAAATGAAGCGTGAGCGGGGATACATAGGTTTTCCAAATGTGATGAACGATCTGGCACAGGCAATGATCTACAACCCAGATTTAAAAATAATGCTCAATGGTGGCTTTTTTGATCTGGGCACCCCCTACTTTGAGGGAATTTATGAAATGCACCATCTACCCATGCCCACTGAATTACAGAAAAATATTACGTATCATCAGTACATGTCTGGTCATATGGTCTATCTGCATGAGGAATCCCTTAAACTCCTGCACGATAATGTGGCTGCATTTATAAATTCCACACATTCATAAGGTGGTAATGGGCAATTAAAGGCTTAAAGAAATAATTCCCGGATGGGAAAACTTATATAAAATCGTTGATATTTTGCCATTCAACGATTTTTATATTTGGATTAAGTAATGAAATAGAGCAACAGCTTTTTCTTATACACATTTGCCCATAAAACCAGCGGAAAATCTACCATTTATACTGGTGACCCATAGGCTTTGTTTTTTAAAAAATTTTTAACGCTCATAGTGTAATATTAGGGGGCCTAAATGCGTCTTTAAACCAAAGGACATAATTAAATTTAATCAGTAACCATGAGACATATTGTTATGGTGGCACTGGTGGCAGCTTTGGCGACCAGTTGTCAGGCGCAGGATAAACAGAACGGAAACATCACCGCCCAAAACTCGGGAACTTCCGCACAGCAACAACCCAAAGGAAGATGGAAGGTCAATAAAGAGACTGATGAGAATGGAAACCTCATAAAATACGATTCCATTTATACTTACTCTTCTTCAGGCAATTATGGGCAGCTTAAAACGGAGGATATGGACAGTATCGTAAATGCGATGCAGGCTCAGTTCTCGGCACAAATGGGAAATATGCCGTCAATAATGGGACAATCAGATTTAATACGGCAATTTTTTAACAATGGGCCTTTTGGTAACGATAGCACCCAGGTATCCGATTTTGATGACATGCGCAAGCAGATAGAGGCCATAGAACAACAGTTTATGCAGCAGGCCAGGCCACAGCCCATCATACCTGCCGAGCCTGAGGAAAAAGGCAAGAAACTTTAAAACTGTTTTGAATTTAGCTTTACAAGACTTCAGAATTACTGGGAATACCTATAAATTAGTCTTTTTTACCCACTTTTTAGCGAAAAACAGCCCAGAAACGGTGAAAATCCCGTTCTGAAAATGGCCGTTGGACTACTGCAATTTTCCGATTTCGCTTGAGCGAAAAAACAACATAACCTAAAAATTTAGTTGGTCAATAGATCATGATCCTGGAGTGAATCAATTTGCGCTCATTGTTGCGTTTATTTCTGCTCCAAGTGTTAAACAAACGAAGGGCATTGTATGTCAGTTTTCTGATGTTTTGGATTTTGTTTATACAGCTGAATATTACAAAGCACAACTATTCTAAATAAAACGATCATAAAATTTGGTTTACATTAAAGGAAATTAGGATTTTCAGACTTTTGGTACATAAATAAAAAAAATATGTTTTCCCGCAAAAATTAAAATTGCGAATCGATTTTTCCTCTATATTTAAATACGTTTTGACAGAGGAAAGTACATCGTTAACATTCCTTCCGGTCAAAGTAAAATAAAAACTGAAAACCCGGTAAATAGAGGTGTTCGGTAACAATGATAAATTATCCTATCGATTTTGAAAACAACTTATCAACCGCTTTTTTTCGGAACAGATGAAAACATCTGATCTCTCCTCCATCTTTCGCAAGAAATCTGAAGCCCAGCTTCTTCAAGAGTCCCAGACCTCAAAACTAAGACGTTCCCTTACTGCCTTTGATCTTACCATGCTGGGCATAGGGGCGATTATTGGCACGGGAATTTTTGTACTCACCGGGGAGGCGGCGGCAGGCACTGAACATGCAATGGGTGCCGGCCCAGCGATAACCATCAGCTTTATGATCACGGGATTGGCCTGTGGGTTTGCCGCCCTGTGCTATGCAGAGTTTGCGGCGATGATCCCTATTTCCGGGAGTGCATATACCTATGCTTACGCGTCTTTTGGCGAAGTCCTCGCCTGGATCATTGGTTGGGATCTCATTCTGGAATATGCCGTGGGCAATGTGGCCGTCGCCATTGGCTGGGCAGGCTATTTCAAGAGTTTTCTAGATGGTATGGGCTGGCATCTCCCGGGCCTCATCACTGAGGCTACAGGAACAAAAATGATTCAGCTTCCCTCTGGAGAATGGCAGCATATGACTTCTGGGCTTGAAGCAGAATACGGGTCCCTGATTACGACGATGCCCCATAGTACTGCGCTATTTAATCTTCCGGCGGTACTGATAACTTTTTTGGTTACCGTTCTCCTGGTGATAGGTATCAAAGAATCAGCCCGCACCAATGCTTTTTTGGTACTTATAAAATTGGCGCTGGTGGGTATATTCCTTTATTTCGGGCTTCCGCATTTTGATGCGAGCACCCATTGGAAGACCTTTGCGCCCAACGGCTGGAGTGGGATCATGACCGGTGCTGCCCTCGTGTTTTTTGCCTATATCGGTTTTGACGCGGTGAGCACAACCGCAGAAGAAGCCAAAAACCCAAAACGTGATTTGCCCATTGGGATCATTGCGGCACTTATCGTCTGTACCATACTTTATATTGCGGTATCCGCACTCCTTACGGGAATGGTGGGACTTGATGTACTTGCAAATGGTCATCCCGTCTCTGCGGCCTTAAATGCCGTGGGCGCAGATCGCGCAGCATTTATCATTTCGCTGGGGATCACCCTCACCATGCCCACTGTACTTCTGGTTATGCAGCTGGGCCAGGTGCGTATCTTTTACTCGATGAGCCGTGATGGACTCCTGCCCACAAAATTTGGCAAGGTGAACAAACGTTTTAAAACCCCAGTCTATTCCACCGTGCTTATAGGTATGGTGGTGGGCCTTATGGCAGGCGTTATGGATATAGGCGAAGTTGCAGAACTGACCAATATAGGTACTCTTTTTGCATTTGTGCTTGTTGCAGCGGGGATATGGATTTTGCGCATTAAAGACCCCTTGAGAAAACGGGCTTTTAAAGTGCCCGCCTATAAGTTCATCTGCTCTGGGGCGATACTGGTGTGCGGTTATCTCATGTTTTCTCTGCCCTTACTTACCTGGCTTCGTTTTATAATTTGGCTGGTTTTGGGGCTTGTGGTTTATTTTCTATATAGCAGGAAAAACAGCATGCTCAATCCAGAGCGGAAATGATTTTTCCCAGATTTCCCTTTGTCAAAAGAGAGGACAACGCTGCGGTTAAAAAAAAAATCTAGCCCCCTATAGTAATCATGCTCCTATTTTTGGAGTGTCTTTTCGGATCATTCAATTTTCCAGCAGTATCCATACCGGCGCGAATGGCTTTTTTCTTCAAGAGCCGTTCTGCGATGAGTGGCTCAATATTTTCGCCTGCGCGAAAAGGTTTCAACAAGTCAGTCTCGGCATTGGAGAACAGGCAGTTTTTCAGCTTCCCGTTTGCAGTGAGCCGGATGCGATTACAGGAGTCACAAAAAGGGTTGCTTACAGAACTAATGATCCCAAAAGTACCCTGATAGCCCTTAATTCTAAAGTTTCGGGCGGTATAATTAGATTCGTTTGGGAGCGCTTCTAGTTGGCTTTCGCCGAAAAAATCACCCAATCTGATCAAAATTTCGTCTTGAGTGACCAATTTTTCGCGGCTCCAGCGATTCCCATCAAAGGGCATAAACTCGATAAACCGAACATTAGTTAATTCATGCTGCGTCATGCGTACAAAGTCAACGATTTCATCTTCATTAAAATCGGTCATCAGCACCACATTGACCTTGACATTAAAACCTTCTTTCTGTAGTGATAAAATATTATCGTACGCTTTCTTAAACTGATCGCGTTTGGTGATAGTTTTGAACTTTTCGGGTTTTAACGTATCTAAACTTACGTTGATATCAAAAATCCCAAAACGCTTCAGGTCTTCTATAAAACGGTCGATTAAAATGGCATTGGTAGTGATAGATAGGCTTACGGGCATCTGCGCAAGCGCTTCGGCAATTATGTTAAAATCCTTTCGCAACAGCGGTTCCCCGCCCGTCAAACGAATTTTATCCACCCCATTTTCGACAAAAATCCTAGCAATCGCGATCACTTCTTCTGCGGTCATCAGCTGCTCGCGCGGCGTCAACAATACTCCATCCTCGGGCATGCAATAGGTACAGCGTAGGTTGCACTTCTCGATGAGCGAGATGCGCAGGTAATTGTGCTGCCTGCCAAGGCTGTCCTCCAGTATTTTTGTGGTTTTTACCATTTAAAGTCTATATCCATAAACATTAAGATATGGAATTGATTGATGTGATTGACGCAAGTTTAAAAAGTTGATGTGCTTTTGATTTTCATTTAAAATCATATCAAGTTAACTCTATTTTGCATATCTGAGTGCGCAAATAAAATATAAAAAATCATTCGTTTTTCCTAAGCAAATGGGCATAGGGATCCATGGATTTTGTGTGCTCAAAAAGCACTTTTAAAACACCCATTATAGGCAGTGCGATAATGGCGCCGACCGTTCCCCAGATTAAAGATAAAAGGATGATGCCGAATATGGTTGTAAAGGGGTTTAAATTTGTTTCATCACCTATGATCCAAGGAGTGAGTACATAATTTTCTACAAGTTGAGCCGCTACAATCACCCCGATGACGATCAGCGCAGGTGTGCCGCCAGAATATAAATACGATAATAGTACCGCTATGCCACCACCTACGATATTACCCACATAGGGTATTATGGAAAATAGAGAGGCAAACAACGCCAAAAATAATGCAAAGGGTACAGCGCCCACCTTAAAACCGATGAAATAGATGACAAACAGAAAAAACATGATCTGGCCTTTTCCAAAAAGATAACTGCTTATTATTTTTTTTGATCCTTTTAAAATAGTACCCATTGCGCTTTTATTGGTAACCAGTCTTTCAAAAAAACCGATGAACATCTTTTTCTGCAGCAGCAACAGCACGATATAAACAAATATCAGGAGCGATTGTGATAATAGGTTGGAGAGTGAGGAAACAAAAACAGTGATGAGATTTTCCATCCTTCCCATAAGCTTGTTTCTGTTGTTATCTATATAATCCTTATAATCTATACCCAGATTACTCTGGGCCCAGGCTGTAAGGTCGCTTAATTTACCCGTAGCCTTTTGCTTAATAGTAGGCCAGTCATTCGCCATGGCACTTAACTGTGACGAGATAAGCCACGTAAGGAGTGAGAATACCACGACCATGATCACGATCGAAAGCAAGATCGCTGCCCAGCCCGGAAGACCCAAGTCCTTGAATTTTTTGGTGGGTTTATCCAGTAAAGTGGCAATGATGGCAGAAACCACCAATGGCAACAAAATGGAGGCGCCCAAGTAAAAAAAAGCCAGAAGCCCACCTAAAACCAGCATGGCCTTTATCAAATAACTGCCAGAAATATTTATTTTATTTTCATTCAAAATATATGTCTTTAATTTTTGGCCCGATCGATAACCGTACTTTTTAATGCTTCTCCCCCTTCAATATAGAAAAAACATGGAAAAACCAGGGAAATAATGCATCCATTGATTCCTCCACCCCTTTTGATGATCCGGGAAGTGCAATAACCACACATCGCCCAATGGTTCCCACAAGGCTCCGTGAGAGCATGGCAAAGGGCATACGCTCCTGCCCATATCGCCGTAAGGTTTCTTCGGCGCCCAGAATGCGGCGATCCAGCAGAGGTGCCACCGCTTCAGGGGTTACATCGCGCTGGGAGAGGCCCGTACCGCCGGTAAGGATGATCAGGTCATTTGCTTTCGCGAAAGCGCTAACCTTCTCCGCAATCTGCTCCTTTTCATCGGGGAGTACGGTAACATCGCCGCAGTTTACCGCATATTCCCTCAATCGGTTTTTGATCATTTTCCCAGATTTATCTTCGGCCAGACCTTGAGAAACGCGATCTGAACAAACAATTACCGCCGCTTTTATTCCTTCAGGAACCGGTTTTTTAAACGAACTCTTACCTCCCGACTTTGTTACCAGTTTGATATTTTTGATCTCGATACCCTTATCAATGGGTTTGAGCATGTCGTACATATTAAGTGCAACCACACTGGCCCCATGCATTGCTTCTACCTCAACGCCTGTCTTATAAATGGTTTTAACGGTAACGGTCACCTCGATCTCCTGCTTAGTGATGTTATATTCTATCCCCGTAAATTCGATGGGCAGCGGGTGGCAATCTGGCAGTATATCCGGGGTTTTTTTTACGCCCAAAAGTCCTGCGGCCTTGCTCATTGCAAATACATTTCCCTTGGGTACTCGGTCTTCCTGGATGGCTTTGATTGTTTCAATACTGCTTACGGCCACTATGGCCTGAGCCGTTGCCGTGCGCAGGGTGTTCGTTTTTTTAGTGATATCAACCATAGGCTTATGCCGTAATTTTTAGTTTTCTGTTATTCTACAATGACAACCTGATAAATTATCAATTTTTTACTGCATTGATCGGGTTCTTATATCAAAAATTGGGTTCTACGACATGTCAGGATTGGGGAAAAACCTGTCTAATATCGTCTGCTATCCTTACTTCTTATTCACTTTCCATTGAGAATTACCGTCTTCAAAAATCTCTTTACCAAAAATCGGAACTTCACTTTTTATGCGGTTGACTGCATATTCTGTGGCTTCATAAACTTCGGGGCGATGGGCGGCAGAGATCATGACCATAAAGCAAACCTCCCCCACGGGAACGCGGCCGTTGCTGTGGTAAATATGCATACAGCTCAGGTCAAACTTATCAAAACAAGCTTCCCTGATCTGGTGTACCGTCTTATCAACCATTGCCTCATAGCCCGAAAAATCGATGGCAGCAACCGTTTTTCCATCAATTGTGTCAGCACGTACCTGGCCAAGAAAAATGTTATGAGCTCCCACTCCAATTTTTGTCTGGTGTTTGGCGATGGCTTCTGCGATAAATACTGGAGTCAACGGCCCGTCACGGAATATACTTTTGATACTTTGTGTTGTTTCGCTCATAATAGTTCTTTGAGTTCCTTCGCATTTTCACTTAAATGGAACACTCTTTTAAATGCATTGTCCTTTAATAATTTTACCGCCCGCCGGCTGCGTTTTCCGCTTTGGCAGAACACATAATAATCGGCATCTTTAGAAAGCCTGCTCAAATGCTCACTCAACAGGCCTAGCGGAATCTGGATCACGTTTTCTCCTTTCACCTGGGGGAGTTCGTCCGGCTGCCTTACATCCAGATAGACCACATTTTCGACTTTTTTATCCTTTATTTCACCGGGGGTGGAAACAAAACATACTGAAGGCTCAATCGCGTGATGTTCCTGCTCATATAATTGGCGTGTTATTTTAAGTGCGTTATTTTTTTTAAAGCCAAAAATTGTATGCTCCCCGGTCAACAGATCGGCAATCAGCAGCTTTCCGGAAAGAACCTCTCCTATTCCCAAAATAACCTTGATCACCTCGTTAGCCTGCAGACTTCCCGCATGCGCCACCGTGGTGCCCATCACGCCCGCTTCGGCACAACTCTGCGTGCTTACCGGTGCTTTTGGATAAAGACACCTGTAGGTCGGGCCACCCCGATAATTAAAGACAGAAACCTGCACCTGAAAGCGGTATATAGCAGCATGTATAAAGGGTTTTCCGGTAAGTACACAAGCATCGTTGATCAGATAACGAGCAGTGATATGATCTGTCGCGTCAACGATCAGATCAAATTTATTGAAGTAATCAATCGCATTTTCGGCGGTGAGGTATTCATTAAAACTTTGAACATTGATGTCAGTATTTAGGTCTTTTAAACGTTTTTTGATAACATCAGCTTTATTTTTCCCAATATCGCTTTCGCGAAAAAGGATCTGCCGGTGCAGGTTGCTCATAGACACCCAGTCACCATCCATCACGCCCAAAACACCTATCCCCGCTCCCGCCAGGTAAGGCAGTAATGCATGGCCCAGACCGCCAGCACCTATAATTAGCACGCTTGCCGCCTTTAGCTTTTTTTGTCCGTCATCACCTATCTGGGGGAGGTTGGTCTGCCTGATGTATCGGGATTCAGTGTTCATGATTGCATATTTTTTAAATGCTGATAAAACCTCTTTTAAATCCTCGTACCCTAATAAAAGTTACTGGTCAGCTTGCGGAAAAAATGACTCTCGGTAATGAAATGATGTTAACCCCCGGCAAAAGCAGATAACAGCACTACCTCATCATTTTCTGAAATGGTTTTTGAGGAAGCTGATGTGACCAGTTCCTGATTGACGGCTACCTGAATAGCATCCATATCAATGTTATATTTTTCGCGAAAGCGGTCTAAAACAGAAGCAAGGTTTTTATTTTCCAAAGGAAAACCTTCCTGGCTACAGCCCGTTTTTTCAGCAACTTCCCCGTAGTAATGCAACGTGATCATAATCTTATACTAAAAATAATTTTACACAAGCAATCGCCAGTACGGCCGAAAGCACATATTTAAGCACATGCCCACTGAACTCTTTGCTACCGTACATCGCGCCCAGACTACCACCCAAAACAGCAACTGGGATCAAGTACCAGGCCTCAACGGGAACCGCACCGCCCTTTACACTGAAGCCTACAATCCCCGATACCGAATTTACAAAAATGAATAGTGCCGAAACAGCTGCAGCCTGTTTCATTGTACCCCAACCCAATAAAATGATTACGGGACTCAAGATAATCCCACCGCCTATACCGATCATCCCAGAAAAAAGTCCGATAGCAAACCCTATAAATAAGGACGCGATCAGATTATTATCACGTATGCTGCCCTCTTTTTCAGAATAAGAGATTAACATGCGTACAATGGCAACGGCCAGAAAAAATCCCAAAATCTGCTTATAGAGCGTGGAATCAATGGTAATGTATCCGCCCAGAAATGCAGCGGGGATCGAGGTGATCGCAAAAGGATAAAAAAGGTTCCACCGGAAGTGGTTGTTTTTTCTAAAAAACCAAAATGAAATACCTGAAACAAAAATATTGAGCAACAGCGCCGTGGGTTTCATAACCATCATCGGGAAGGAAAAAAGCGCCATGAGTGCAAGATAACCGCTGGCACCCCCGTGCCCTACGCTAGCGTACAAAAAAGCAACTACAGCCAAAATTAAAAAAAAACCGATAAAATAAGGTTGTGAAAAATCCATAAACTAATGTTTGTTGGGCAGTTCTAAATAGTTGACTTTATCTCCGGCAGATAATGCCCCCGTTGTTGCGGGAATATGAACGAGCGCGTTACATACAGCAAAAGACCGAAGCATTGATGATGCCTGGCCAGATAATATATAGGCTTTGCCCTCTTTTATTTCCGCCTTTAAAAATAAGTCTTTTCCGAATTTATTCTGAAAGTTTTCAGCAATAACAGTACGCTTTCGCGGAAGCGCTGTTTGCTCAAAACCCATGCTTTTATACAATGCTGGGATTACATAAACATAAAAACAGGTGAGGCTCGATGCGGGATTTCCAGGAAGGGCAAAAACCATTTGAGCCCCTTTTTTACCAAACCACAGCGGTTTTCCAGGTTTTTGGTTGACTTTGTAAAACTTTTCATCCACACTGTTTTCCAGCAGCGCCTCCCGCACAAAATCATAGTCTCCCACAGATATACCGCCAGAAATGAGTATCATATCGGCATATTTGAGGTGTTTTTTAATGCTTTGCGTTGTGGCTTCCCGTGTATCTTTTATCTTTTCGATCTCGATATGCCGTATTCCAATCTGTCTAAGGGCCAATTCTAGGGTTACCCCGTTGCTGTTATAAACCTGGCCTTCCAGCAGTATTTCGCCAGGTTCTGCAAGCTCATCCCCAGTAACCAGAATGCTTACACGGGGTGCAGAGTGTACCGGTATCTTTTGCAGGCCCAGACCGCTTAAAAATCCTACGGCAGCTGCATTCAAAAAAGTGCCCTTATTCAGGGCGATATCCCCTTGTTTGATCTGCTCTCCGGCAGGTCTTACATTGGCGAACTGCTCTGGTCGCTGCTCAAGTTGTATACTGTTTTTGGCCTTAAAAACATGTTCCTGCATTACCACAGTATCAGCGGCATCGGGCACACGGGCACCGGTAAAGATACGTACGGCCTCACCAGGTTGCAGATGGATTCGATTGGCCTCGCCGGCTTGTATTTCACCCACTAGCGTATAGGTGTTATCAAGTGTTAGAGCCAGTGCATAGCCATCCATTGATGATTGTCTAAAGGGCGGCATATGCATGGGTGAGATTACATTTTTGGCAAGAGCCAGGCCATAAGCATCTGCCAGGGCAATCTCTGTTATGGGAGCTGCCTCCGTACAATTTTGAACCAATTCTAATGCTTCGGCTACCGAAATCATGATTTACCTTCTTTTAAAATCGCTTGATATTCCTGGGGCGTGTCGATATCTTTTAATTTATTATTTGCCTCAACCAACATCAAATTTTTGATGTTTCCGTTTAATAATTTTTTGGCTCCAGAATCTCCTTTCAATGCTTTCAACTCCTCAAAATATGATTTGGGAAAAAGCGCTGGCACGCCACTAAAATCCCCGTAATCAGAGGCAATAATGGTATCAGGATGTTTTTTGCTTAAGGAATGAATACTATTCAGGTAACTTACATCCACCAGCGGCTGGTCTGCCAATATGATCAGGATCGCTTCGGTATTTAAATCCTTCTGCTGAATAAAATCAACGCCTTTGGCAATACTGGAACCCAGACCCTCTTTCCATTTTTCATTAAAAACCAAAGTTAGCAATTGCGTGTCGAGGGTTTTTGCAATCGCATTATAATTTGCGCCCAAAACACAGAAAATCGGGCCAAAACCGGCTTCTACAGCATGATTTATCGCGTTATCCAATAAATGGCTTTCGCCAAAAGGCAAGAGCTGTTTGGGTCTGCCCATACGCGATGCACTTCCGGCAGCTAAAATCAAAATTGCCGTACGTGACTTCAAAACTTAAGAATGTATGTTACCCATGATCTCCCTTAAAGGAAATGGTTCTTTTTTTCGCGTAAGCGAAAGAATTTCTGAAAGGATCGAAAGTGCGATCTCTGCCGCTGTTACCGCGCCCAGATTGAGGCCAGCGGGACTATAGATACGATCCAAAAACATTTCGTCTATCTCGGGACAACGCTCAAGAAGTGCATTAAAAAGCTGTTCCCGACGCTGTGTGGCGCCCAGGATACCCAGGTAAGCTACGGGCGTGTTTACAAGTTTGAGCAGATAAGCAAGATCTGTTGCATAATTATGCGTCATAAGCACAACTGCGGTCTCGGCGTCCAAATCTCCAAATGAAAATTGTTCTGGTGTGCTGGCATGAACTGCCTTGGCCCCGGGAAAATTGACTGTGCTTTTAGGATCTTTGACCGAGCTTACCACCTCAACCTCCCAACCCAGATTTGCAGCCATTGTGCATAATTTTACGGCATCATGTTCAGCACCAATTAGGAATAGGCGGAAACTGGGTTTTAAGGTCTGCTCAAAGACTTCATTTTCGGCATTTTCTGCCCTTGCGGAAGCTGGACTAACCCAAAAATGCTGTTTCCCAAAAATAATAGTCGACCCAAAATCCCCTGGGTTTTCATCTCCTTTTTTAAAATAGGATCTGATCCTAAAATCTTCGCGCTGTACCAACTGCTTGTCAAATCCCTGCTTTAATCCATCTGAAACCAAAAAAGGCTCCAAAAGAATGTACAAAACGCCCTCGCATCCCAGCCGATACCGGCCATCGTAGGTAATCATTTTGGGCCGACCATCATTAAAAACACTCTGAGCCCGCCGCTGGACCTCTTTTTCTACACAACCACCGCTTATGGCTCCCGTGATACTGCCATCACTTGATACTAACATACGTACCCCGGGTTTTCGGTAGGAAGATCCATCCAGCGCGACTACGGTGGCCAGTACACTGATATGGCCCGCCTGCTGTTTTATAAGGGCTTCGCCGATGATATGTTTGAGTTCGTGCGTCATGAATGCTCGTGAGACTGTACGGTTAATAAAGGAAAGATAAGATAAAAATCGGATTTTGCAGTTTGCCTTCCGTTCCAGACTTGAAGCATCCTTTACCCAAAGGGAAATATCGCTCAGACTAAAAAATAGGAAAAACCTGGCTGGGTTATTTTTAATATATCCAATTTAGGCAAGACCGCAGACTTTTGTAAATGCTTTTACAATTGCCCGTTTGCCAAGTTCGATTTTATAATCGTTTTCTCCATAGCCCTTCGCGCCCTCCATAGCTTTATCAGCAATCTGCTTAAAGAGTTCTTTACTGGGCTTTTTATCTTTAAACATGGCTTCAACGTCTTTGTCGCGCCAGGGTTTTGCAGCCACGCTTCCCAGCGCCATACGCGCATCTTTGATCATACCATTTTCCATTATGACGGCGGCGGCTACTGAAATCAGGGCAAAAGCATAGGAATGTCTATCGCGTATTTTAAGGTAATGAGATGCTTTCGCGAAAGCTTTGCTCGACGCGGGAAGGTCAATAGAGGTTATGAGTTCACCCTCCTTTAAATTGGTATCGACATCTGGCGTATCACCGGGCAACCTGCGAAAATCAACCAATGCAAGGCTGCGTGTGCCACCATCAGCCATTTGGATCTGAACTACGGCATCCAGCGCAGCAAGGGCAGTACACATATCTGAAGGGTAAGAAGCGATGCATTTTTCAGAAGTGCCCAAAATGGATAAAATGCGATTATGGCCGTGGATTGCCGAACAACCGCTACCGGGTTCACGCTTATTGCAGGCAAAATGTGGCGACATGTAATAGGAACAACGGGTTTTTTGCATAAGGTTACCGCCATTGGTCGCCTTATTTCTCAGCTGATCAGTCGCGCCGAGAAGGATGGCCTCACTTATCATGGGATAATCCTTTTTTACATCCCCATTATCAGCCGTATCACTATTACTGGCCATAGCACCCAGGCGTAATCCATTATCAATCTTCTCGATTTTGGCGAGGGGCAGATTGGAAATATCGATAAGATAATCGGGATGAGTGACTTCGCGGCGTATCCTATCAACAAGATTGGTTCCGCCGGCAAGATAGGCGGTGTTATCGTTCTGCATATAACCACTAATGGCCGCCTCGATGTTTTTAGCTTTTGAGTATTGAAATGGATTCATCGTATTAAATGGCTTTTTCTTGGGTTCGTTTGATCAGTTTTTTATCATAAGTCTTATCCCGCACGGCTTTTACCGCCTCAACAATACCTTTATAGGCCCCGCAGCGGCAGATGTTACCACTCATCCACTCGCGGATCTCGGCATCGCTGCCAGCATGATCCTCCTCCAGAGTTTTAATGGCAGACATGATCTGGCCGGGGGTACAATACCCGCACTGAAAGCCATCATGTTCCATAAATGCAACCTGAACGGGGTGAAATTCAGTTTTTGAGCCTATTCCTTCGATGGTGGTAACCTCTTTACCATCTATTTGAGCTGCAAGGGTGAGGCAACTGTTGATGCGGTCTTTTCCCAAATGTACCGTACAAGCCCCACAAGCCCCCTGATTACACCCTTTTTTGGTTCCAGTAAGACCCATCTGTTCTCTTAAAAGATCAAGTAAACTTGTTCTCGGGTCAATTTTCATTTTCATTTTTTGCCCGTTGATCATTGTACTTATCTCGACATAAGATGCAAAATCAAGCTTAGATTGTAAGGATTCTGCCGCAAAGGTGGCATACGGTGCTACGGCCAGGCCAACGGCCGCGAGACTTGCACTCATAATAAACTTGCGCCGACTTATCTCTGCGCTGATCAGGGACTTTTCTTCGGGCCACAACGCTTCATTGTTATTTTCCTCTTTCATAAAATTATATTTTTGTAAGGGTGGGCTTATATTAATTTATCCAGAGTGATGGGCAGATCACGCACACGTTTTCCGGTGGCATTGTAAATAGCATTGGCAATAGCTGCGGCGGTACCTACAATACCTATCTCGCCAATTCCCCGCCCGCCGTGCTGGCTAAAGTTATAATCGGGTTCATCAATGTAGTCTACGGTAAATTCTTGAATATCAGCATTTACGGGTACATAGTATTCGGCTAGGTCTGCATTGACCACGCGGCCTTCGGGATTATAATCTGTTTTTTCCAGGAGGGCCATGCCGTAACCCCAGACCATACCTCCGTAAAGCTGGCTTTTACCGGTTTTTTCATTTATAATTTTACCTACGTCAAAAACGCCACTTAAGCGCGGTACGGTAATTACGCCCAGATCAGGATCTATCTCTACTTCGGCAAAAATAGCCCCAAAGGAGTGGGAGGAATACTTGGCCTCTTTATGGTACCCAAAACCCCCTTTTCCCACTTGGGAAGTATCCGTAAATTCGTATTTATTGTCACCACTGCGCTTAATAATATTTGCTAGGGGCTCTTTATCACTATTTTTGCCTACTATCATACCCTCGTTTATGGAAAGATCTTCAATTGAAGATCCCTTATGTGGGCTTTCCTTTTGCCCGATGCTCATCGTTAAAAGCCGATCTTTAAATTTTTTGACGGCGACCATTATATAATCTCCGGCAGTTGCTGTAAGATTGGATCCACCGGACATAAATCCCTGTGGGAAATCGCTATCACCCAATTCCATATGAACATTTTCTGAGGGTATGCCCAGCGTATCAGCCGCGATCTGGCCCATGACCGTCCAGGTACCGGTACCGATATCCTGTACCGCAGTCTGCACGGTAAGTATTCCATCAGCATCCATGATCAGTTTTACCGCGCCCCCAGCCTTATTAGCAGGATAAGTACTGGTAGCCATGCCATAGCCTACCCATTTACCATCGCGCATCGTGCTTTTAGGCTTAGCCTTTCGTTGATTCCACCCAAAACGCTCCGCTCCTTTTTCATAACAGTCCTTTAGGTTTTTAAGCGACCAGGGCTTTTTATCAAAGGGGCAGATCTCCGCATAGTTTTTGAGCCTCAGCTCTATGGGGTCCATACCTAACTTATCAGCATATTCATCAAGCGCGGATTCAAGTGCAAAAGAACCGGGCGACTCTCCCGGGGCACGCATAAATGTGGGAGGAGGCAGGTTAAGTGTTTTAAATTGGTGAACGATGTTCATATTTGGGATATCGTAAAGAATTCGGGTAAGGTTGCCACAGGATTCAAAATATTTCTGTTCCATATCCGTATAGGAATTGGTCTTGTGCTGAATCGCGGCTATTTTCCCGTCTTCGCCCCCCGCAATGACGATTTGCTGAACTGTTTTTGGCCTGTTGCCACAAGAGGTGTACATGTCCTCCCTAGTTAGATTAGATTTTACAGGCCTACCCAACATTTTTGCAGCCATTGCCGCAAGCGTGGTGTGTGACCAGTAATTTCCCTTACACCCAAAACCGCCACCGATATATTTAGAGATGATGCGCACATTTTTTTTATCCAAATCAAAGCACCAGGCAGTTGCGGCCTGATAATTATTAACCCCCTGCGTGGCATCATAAATCGTTAATTTTTCATTATCCCATAAAGCGATACAATTACTTATCTCCATAGGATTGTGATGTTCAGAAGGGATGGTATAAGTAGCATCTATCTTACGAGAGGCTTGTGCTAAAGCTTCTGAATACGATCCCATCGTAAACTGGAGCATCTCCTTATCGGGCGTTATGAGCGCTCCAGAAATAAGATCAGCTGTATTGCCCTCGCCTTCCTCTTTATCATATTCTATTTTAAGCTGATTGCCTGCCCAGACGGCATCCTCCAGAGTTTCAGCAACAACAAGAGCGACATCCTGACCGATATAGGATACTTTTGCATCCTGCAGCGGGATCCTTTTATGACCCACGGAAATACCCGGAGGCGCCCCAACAAAGGATTTGAGCTTCATGGCATTGCCAGAATGTAATACTTTTACCACGCCGGGCAATCCCTCTACCTCATCCGCATTTATAGACGTGATGCTACCTTTATTTATAGCGCTTTTAATGGGCACGGCATACAGAGGTTTATCCACTTTGTATTCTACGGCATACTTGGCAGCCCCAGACACTTTTTCGGGGCCATCCACGCGCATTTTGGGAGTTCCTATCATAATCGCATAAAAAATTAGCAAAAAAATTACTTAGTGAGAAATGCTTGAAGATAAATGACTATGACCGGGGGAAATCATTGCGTTTATGATAATAGATTATCATATGCCATCAATATCTTTTAAAGTTATAATGAAAGTAAGATATGCTGCAAATAACTTGCATAAAATTAACACAGAGACGCATACAGCAATTATGCCCTCCAATTAATTGTACTCGTAACATTTAAGCAAGGGCCATTTGCAGCCCAGTTTCATGTAAAATTGCTTATCCAAATAATTGTGGAGCAGTCAGAAGCAGTAATAGATCGCTTTCGCGAAAGCGTTCAATAAAAGTCCATTTTTGAGGATATGCGGTGGAATTAAAAAGTTAGCCGGATCAGCGTGCCATCACCATCCCTACTCTCTACCTGTATTTTACCACTATGCAAAGTCATGATCTGTTTGCTAAGGCTTAGGCCGATACCGCTCCCGGTTTTTTTGGTGCTAAAAAAAGGGACGAAAATATTCTCCATGACTTCTTGCGGAATACCTTTCCCATTATCCAAAACCTTGATCTGCACCTGCCCTTTATTAGTGCGACTGGCAGAAACCGTAACCGCTGGATCCTGTTGCCCCTCGCAGGCTTCAATGGCATTTTTGATCAGGTTGATAAGCACCTGCTCGATCAAATATGTGTCAATTTCCAAATACAAGTTGGGGATTTTCTGCTCGAATTTTAAATGCACATTGATCTTGACCAATGAGGATTGCATCAGATCGCCGATGTTTTTAAAAAGAGCTTTCGTACTGATCTTTTCCCGGTTAATCTGCGTGATCTTATTGAGGCTGCGATAGGTTTTGGCAAACTTCATCAGTCCTTCGCTCCGCTTTTTGATGCTCGTGATACCATCGCTTAGATCTTCAAGATCCAGTGTGTTCTGCATGGGTTGTTCCTGAACCTGACGTATGTGATGCTGTAAAGTTTCCGCAAGTGAGGAGATGGGCGCAATACTGTTCATAATCTCATGGGTCATAACGCTGAGCAGTTTTTTCCAGGCTTCACTCTCGTTGCGGTTAAGGGTATCCTCAATATTTTGGAGTACAATGAGCTTAAAAGAATCCTTCTCGACCCGGAAGACGGTATCTGAAATCAGAACCTCCAGCATTTCCTGATTCATTTTAAGCTTTATAGGATCTGACGAAGCGTGATAGGTGTCAAAAAGCTCTGTATATGCGTTGCTCCGTCTTTTTTTGACAAAATTGATGTTTTTGAAAGAGGGAAAATCCAAAGTTTTGAGAATAGAATCATTGACCCAAAGCACCTCCCCATTTTCTAAATTATATGCAATGATCCCCACATCTACCATTTCCAAAATCTTCTGCAGGTAGATAAATTGTGCCTGCCGCTCGCTATTGATCTCCTTGATGGTGCTGTTGACCAAATTAAAGCCTTTATGAAGAGTGCGGATGTCCTGCGGACCTTTTTCCTCAACAAACCATCGTGAAAAATCGCGGTACCTGACCGACTCAAAAAAATCATCCATCTCCACAAAACGGCGAATCACAAACCGGTAAAGGGAATATACGGCGAAAATGGAGCACAAAGCCGCAAAACTGATTGCATAGGTATTTTTTAGGCTTACGCCGAAAGCAAACACCAGCAACGAAACGCAGAGTCCCAAAACGCGTAGCGAAAGTGAAAACAGGTAGCCTTTATAGGTCATATTTGTTAAGTCTACGGTAGAGTGCGGTGCGGGTGATACCCAGTTCTTTTGCCGATTTTGAAATGTTGCCTTTATTCTTTTCGATTACGCTGAGAATTGTATTTTTTTCGACCAGGTCAAGATTTGTGGTCTTGGGCACAGTCGCCTCTGCCGAAGGTTGCTCCATAGCCGAGAATACAAGATCTTCAGCAGTCAATGTTTTTCCCTCAGCCATGATGACCGCACGTTCCAGAGCATATTGCAGTTCACGAACATTACCGGGAAAACGGTGCTTTTTCAGTTTACGCAGGAAGGTTTGGTCAAGCTCAAATTGGCTTTTTTGATATTTTTCAGAATAAAGATCCAAAAAATAATGGGTCAGTTTTTCGATATCGCTATCCCTTTGACGCAGGGGCGGCATGGTCATATCTACCGTATTGATCCGGTAAATGAGGTCCTTGCGAAATTTGGATTCATCAGCAAGATGGGACAGTCCCAGATTGGTCGCACAGATCAGGCGAATATCAATGGGGATAGCTTCATTACCGCCCAGGGGTGTGACCTCCCGGTTCTGGATCACGGTGAGCAGCCGGGCCTGTTGACGTAGGGTAATATTACCTATTTCGTCTAAAAAAAGGGTCCCGCCGTTAGCAGATTCAAAACGGCCCTTGCGATCCTCGCGTGCATCAGTAAACGCGCCCTTCTTATAGCCAAACAATTCACTCTCAAACAAAGTAGAGGTCAGTGCGCCCACATCCACTTTTACAAAAGGTTTGTCCCGGCGTGGCGAATGCTCGTGTATGGATTGTGCAATGAGGTCTTTTCCCGTTCCGTTTTCACCTAGAATAAGAATGTTAGCATCCGTGGGGGCCACTTTTTTAAGTTTGGTAAACACGTCCCGCATAGGTGCACTGTCACCAATGATCGTGGTTTTAGAAGCCGCTGCCAGGCTTGAGGACTTCAATTTTTTCTTGTCTTCTACAAGTTCGCTCACGGCCTCGAGAATTCGCTCATTCTTCCAGGGTTTGATAATAAAATCAGAGGCACCCTCCTTAAGCGAGCGGATGGCCAGGTCGATATCCCCATAGGCTGTGATGAGTATAACTGCCGTTTTGGGTTCGATTTTTTTGATCTTGTTAAGCCAAAAAATACCCTCATTACCCGTATTTACAGCGCCATCAAAATTCATATCCAGGATCGCCACATCAAAGGATTGTTTCTCGAACAGGCTGTTGATACTGTTTGGCGTATTAGTGGTGACCACATTTTTCACTTTCGCCTTGAGCAGGAGCCGTAATGCGATAAGAATATCCTCATCGTCATCTATAATAAGTATGTTAGCGTTTTTTAAGAGCATAGGCCTGTTTTAGTCTTCTGCATCAATGGGTTAAGCTATCAATTTAATTCTTTGCTGCCTTTTTAATATCGGCTATTCGTTCTCATAGGGCTTGCAAAAAAGTCTAATTATAAGACTCGCGGATAGTGTAAAGAATTACGTGAATCCCACAAAATTTTATTTTCCTGTCACAAAACGATTAGCAGCCCTAAAAACCTTCCTTTTTTTCTGATTTTCCCTTCAAGCAATTCACAATATTACACAATTCTGGTTTTCCATTTCAGCAATCTAAAACCGGAATTAAAAAGACTGTACTGCCATCGTACACCCCCTGTATCAAAACCGAACACCTTGACTAAAATTAAAAATGATAAAACATTGATTATCAATAACTTTTATCTTTGGCATAAAATTCACATACTTCTTATTGAAAAGTTAAAAATTATATGGACATACCTTTAGAAAAGAAACGATTTACAACTAAACGCCTTATAATGATCGGCGGTATCCTACTATTAACCGCGCTCATTGTTTTTGTGATCGTTTCTTCCAGCGGCGGGTCAAAGCTCAATGTTGAGACGGAGCGCATCTCTATTAATACGGCAAGCGAAGGACCCTTTCAAGTAGACATCCCTGTGAACGGAGTTGTACTCCCCCTCACTACAATTTATCTGGATGCTCTTGAAGGAGGCCGCGTAGAAGAAAAATATGTTGAGGATGGCTCGGTGCTCAAAAAAGGAGATTCCATTCTACGCCTGAGCAATACCGATCTTGAACTTAGTCTGGTAAATCAGGAAACGTCAGTATACAACCTCCTGACCCAAATGCAGATTCAGAAAACAGCGGCAAGGCAGAACACCATTAATAAGCTCAACCAGATGACTGATGTAGAAAATCAATTCATCGAGGCCAAGCGCATCTATGAAATGAACAAAAAACTTTTTGAAAAAGGAGTGGTCGCCCGTCAGGATTATGAAAAATCTCAGAATGATTACAACTATCAGCAAGAGCGCATGAAGCTTACCAAACAAATCCTTAAGCAAGATTCCATTGCCGTAAACCAGGAGCAAAACCAATCACAGCGCTCTTACGCACAAACACAGAGCGCCCTAGAACTCATGCGCAAAAAAGTGGAGGATCTTGTTGTAAAAGCACCTGTAGATGGGCAGCTAACCTCGCTTGACGCGGAAATAGGCCAGAGTAAAAACAAAGGGGAGCGCCTGGGCCAGATCGATGTACTAAGCGGATACAAAGTGCGTGTGGATGTAGATGAGCATTACATTTCGCGAATCTATACCGGTCAAGAAGGCACTTTTACCTTTAGCGGAAAAGAATATACACTGGTGATCAAAAAAGTCTATACGCAAGTTACCAATGGCCGTTTCCAAGTGGATATGGAGTTTGCAGATGATGCTCCCGAAGGTATCCGCCGCGGCCAGACCTTACAAATACGCGTGGCGCTAAGTCAAGAAAAACAGGCCCTGCTAATCCCAAAGGGCGGATTTTTTCAGCAGACAGGTGGCAACTGGATCTTTAAGGTGAGTGCCGATGGCCAGACCGCCTATAAGCAAGATATTCAACTGGGCAGCCAGAATACCGAATATTATGAAGTTTTAAGTGGGCTAAAACCAGGTGATAAAGTGATCACTAGCAGCTACGACAATTATGGCGATGTGCAAGAGCTTGTACTTCAGAAATAAAAAGTCACAGTTTGCAGGAAGCAAAAAGATTATTCTACAGTTTAATCAGCATTTTTCAAACAAAAATATTTAGTTACAACCAAACTTTGGGGACTGACGGCGCCGAAGGCGTGGTAACACCCCTTAATCTCAATAAGAAAATCGCATAAGTTGGATTATTTAAAGCAACATAAAATTCGGTTTAAAAAGATTAACCAAAAACGAAAACTCATCTCATGCCTAATTACGGATAAATAAAAAATATCAATAACCATAATTACTTACAATCATGATCGCACTATTAATTTTAACACTTTTAGAAATCCTATTCAAATGATAACAATCACTGACTTAGAGAAATACTACAGCACCGAAGAGGTAAAGACCGTGGCGCTAAACAAGCTTTCGTTTAATGTTCAGGAAGGCGAATTTGTCGCCGTTATGGGCCCCTCTGGCTGTGGCAAGTCCACCTTGCTCAACATTTTGGGACTTCTTGACGATCCCGATGGGGGAAGTTTTGTTTTTAACGGCATCGAGGTTGCCGGTTTTAACGAGCGTAAGCGCGCAAACCTGCGCAAGCACAATATTGGGTTCGTATTCCAGAGCTTTAACCTCATCGATGAGCTTACCGTTTTTGAAAACGTGGAGCTCCCACTCATTTATACCGGTGTGAAAGGCACTGAGCGTAAAGAGCGTGTGGAAGCCGTTCTCGAGAAAATGCAGATCATGCACCGCCGCAAGCACTTCCCGCAGCAGCTCTCGGGTGGGCAGCAACAGCGTGTGGCCGTCGCCCGTGCCGTGGTCAATAATCCTAAACTCATTCTTGCCGATGAGCCTACCGGTAACCTGGACAGCAGCAATGGTAATGAGGTGATGGATCTGCTCACCGAACTCAACGAGGCGGGGACCACGATAATTATGGTTACGCACAGTGAACATGATGCCAAATACAGCCACCGCATTATTAGGATGCTCGATGGGGAAAAGGTTACCGAGAATATTCTGGCAGAGTTTAAAGGGCCGGTTTCCCCTTCTCCGCAAAACGAAACGCAAACTCAGGCGAAAGTATCTTAAACCTGTTGGCATCCCCAGCGTATTGCCAAAGGTCTTCTTTATAGGGCTAATCCAAACCTTTTCATCAGGGGTTCATTCATCAATCAAAAAATGAAATTATGTTTAAACTTTATTTCAAATCCGCTTTCAGAAATCTTTGGAACAGGAAGTTTTACAGCTTCCTAAACATCCTTGGTCTGGCTGTGGGTCTTGCAACAAGCATCATGCTGCTGATGTGGGTGCAGAATGAGTGGAGTTTTGACAGGTTTCATGAGCATTCGGATAATATCTACCGGATCAATTCCCATTTTAAAACGGAGGCCGAAGACAATGTCTGGCCAACAGCTCCTGGCCCTGTAAAGGTTTATGCCGAAAAAATACCGGAAATCAAAGATCTGGTCAGGATCAATATGGCATCCGATATTACAATCAGTGACAAAGAAAGTAAGCGGAAGTTTTACAACAATGCCGTGGCAATTGCTGATGAAAACTTTTTCGATATTTTCAGTTTTCCTCTTTTATATGGTGATAAAAAGAATGCTTTAGCCAATCCATATTCAGTATTGCTTACCAAAAGTACAGCTGAAAAAATCTTTAAGATCGATCTTGAGAATACCATTGGCAGGCAATTGATCTCTAATGGGGAAAACTTTACCGTCACCGGGATTCTCAAAGATATTCCCGAAAATTCCAGTCTTAAGTTTAATGCAATAATCCCAATGTCCTACTACGCGGCCATGTTTAAAGCTGGTGGTGGGAATGGAAAGTGGAAAACCATAGACACCGATGTGGGCAATTATACATTTACTTCTTTCGTCAGACTTTCCCAAAAAGCCTTGCCTTCCGCTGCAGCCAAAAAAATGACCTCATCCTTAGCAAAAGCGATTGACGATGATGGTGATTTTAATATCTTTTTTGAATTTCAACCCCTCACGGATATTCATCTGGTGAGTGCAGATGGCAACACCAGTTCTGCTACGCAGGTTAATATCATTATGCTGGTTGTGATCATGTTGCTGGCAATCGCAAGTATCAATTATGTCAATATTTCTACCGCCCAGGCCATTAAGCGCGCTAAAGAGGTAAGCGTAAGAAAAATAATAGGCGCGAGCCGAAAGCAATTGTTCTTTCAATTTATCCTGGAGACCAGTTTATTGTTTGTCTGTGCGATCATCCTTGCAATTGTTCTTATTTATGCCCTAATGCCGGTTTATCATTTTGTGACGGGCAATGAACTTGTCTTTTCTATGGCTGATTATGGCGTGTGGAAAATTATGGCGATAAGCTTTTTTGCGACGCTTATCGCGTCCAGTTTTTACCCGGCAATACTTCTCTCCTCTTTTAGACCTATTGAAAATCTGTGCGGCAGGTTACAGTCTGGGGCGTCTTCTGGTCTGCTTAGAAAGAGTCTGGTTGTTTTTCAATTTACCATGGCTATTGTATTGCTTATTGCGACGCTTTTCATGTCGCATCAAATGGAATATATGAAGACCCGTGACCTGGGTTATTCCAAAGAAAATGTGCTGACCGTGCCATTAAATACCAATGCTAAAAGACACCTGGATGTCATTAAAACTACCCTTCGCGATAATGACGCCATTGAAAATGTGGCGGTGACCAGCATATCAGATTTCAGCGATATTGATGGTTCTACCGGTGATCTCGACTGGCCCGGAAAACCAAGGAACAGTTCCATTATCATTACACAGGTGTATGCCGAAAAAGATTTTATCCCTACGATGAAGATCAAGCTCTTGGAAGGGCACAACTTTCGGGGTACACCGGCAGATACATCTTCGTTTATTCTCAATGAAACCGCGGTAAAGCAAATGGGCCTTAAAAAACCCTATGTCGGACAGGAGATCACTTTTCATTCTAAAAAAGGAAAAATCATTGGTGTGACAAAAGATTTTAATTTTAAACATCTGAGAGAAAAAATCTCCCCCCTAATCCTATTTTCTTTCTGGAACATTAAAAATGAGCTTGTTGTACGTACCCAAGCGAACAAGGAAGATAAGGCAATCGCTGCTTTAGCTGCCCTCTTTAAGGAATATCCGGGAGATAAACCCTTTGAGTATTCCTTTATAGACGACCAGTTTGATGCCCGTTACAAAGCCGATGAACAATCGGAGACCTTATTTGAGGCATTTGCGGGAATCGCCATTTTTATATGCTGTCTTGGCCTTTTTGGTCTATCCACCTACACCGCGCAGATACGGAGAAAAGAAATTGGAGTACGAAAAGTACTTGGCGCAAAGACCAGTGGTATTGCGGCACTGCTCTCAAAAGACTTTTTAAAACTGGTGGTCATTGCCATTCTGATCGCCACTCCCCTCGCCTGGTACCTGATGCACGATTGGCTACAGGGCTTTGCCTATAGCATTGACATCACCTGTTGGATCTTCCTCTTGGCAGGTGTAGGAGCCTTGATCATCGCCCTGATTACGGTAAGCTTCCAGGCCATAAAAGCCGCAGTCGCCAACCCGGTAAAAAGTTTAAGAACGGAATGATCCTAACCTGCAAGGTGTTGTTTTGAGGAACGAAAAACCTCCTTGTAGGTCTAAAACTGAGCACGTCGCAGTATGTTGTTTTGAGGAACGAAAAACCTCCTTGTAGGTCTAAAACTGAGCGCGTCGCAGTATGTTGTTTTGAGGAACGAAAAACCTCCTTGTAGGTCTAAATGGGAACATTATGGAAGGTGTATTAAATACATATAAACACCTACAAGGAACCCTAAATCCCGATAGCTATCGAGACAGGAAATACCTTGTAGGATGGTCAAAAATTAGTCAGAAATATCCAAAAAACCACCTAAAACTTCCAAAAACCGGTTGAAAACCTCCGAAAATGGCAAAAATCCGACTAAAAACAATCAAAATTGATTGAAAAATGATCAAAAATTTTATCAAAATCGCCTGGAGGAACCTCCTTAAAAGCAAAGTGTATTCCTTTATTAATATTCTGGGACTGGCCACGGGCATGGCGGTTGCCATAATGATCGCTCTATGGATTTGGGACGAGGTTACCTATGACCAATACCATAAAAATCATGCAGAACTGGCACAGGTCATGACCACGTTCTTTGATGACAAAGATGAAATGTCAACCGGTGCAGCGGTAGCGATGCCCATAGGCAATGAACTGCGTACTAAATATGGGGAAGATTTTAAAAACGTTTCTATGGCTTCCTGGAATTTTAGCCATGTACTGGCTGTAGACGAAACAAAAATCAGCGAACGCGGTATGTGGGTAGAAGCTGATTTTCCCCAAATGTTTTCGCTCAATATGCTACAGGGCCAGTTGAATGCGCTCAAAGATCCTTCTTCAATCATTATCAGTGCCTCGCTGGCAAAGCGGCTATTTGGCAGCGCAGATCCCTTAAATAAAACAATAAAACTGAACAATGAAGACAACTACAATGTAGCCGGGGTTTTTGCAGACCTTCCCGATAATACGACTTTAAGTGATGCCCAGCTTTTTCTTCCCTGGCAAAAATACATTACCACACAGCAGTGGTTAAAAGATGCGGCCACGCAGTGGAATAACCACTCCTGGCAGGTCTTTGTACAGATGGCTGACAATGTGGATATGGCCCAGGAAACCGAAAAAATAAAGAATGTAGTAATGGACCACAAGGTTGCCGCCACCGACGGGAAAGAGCAGGCCGTGCTCTTCCCGATGGACAAGTGGCGCCTGTACAGCGATTTTAAAAATGGAAAACCTACCGGAGGCCGCATTCAGTTTATCTGGCTGTTTGCAATTATAGGTGTTTTTGTGCTGCTGCTTGCCTGCATCAACTTTATGAACCTCAGCACCGCCCGCAGTGAAAAAAGAGCCAAAGAAGTGGGCATACGGAAAACCATAGGCTCTTTACGCGGACAATTGATCGGGCAGTTTTTAAGCGAATCGGTGTTGGTTGCTTTTCTATCTTTTGTATGCTCTATTCTGCTGGTTCTCGCCCTGATGCCTTTATTTAACAACCTTGCCGGGAAAGACCTTGGCCTTCCATGGACGAGTTTAACCTTCTGGCTGCTCACCCTGGCGTTCACTTTTATCGTGGGTCTGGTTTCGGGAAGTTACCCAGCGTTTTATCTTTCCAAATTTGAACCCATAAAAGTCATAAAAGGCACTTTTCGGGTGGGCCGGTTTGCCTCCCTGCCCAGAAAAGTACTTGTGGTGATTCAGTTCACCTTTTCCATAGCATTGATTATAGGAACCATCATCGTTTTCAAACAGATTCAATTTGCTAAGGACCGGCCGGTAAACTATAAACAAGAAGGGCTCATTTCTATAAATATGTCAACTTCAGATCTCTATGGCCATTATGATGCCCTACGGGAAGAATTACTGGGCACCGGGGTTGTTGATAATATGGCGGAATCTTCAAGTGCCACAACAGAATTACAAGCCCATCAGATAGGTTTTAACTGGCAGGGAAAAAACCCCAACACATTGCCCGTATTCGGTGTTATCTGGGTGACCACAGAGTTTGGTAAAACCATAGGATGGAACATCATAGAAGGTCGGGATTTTTCTAAGGAATTTGCGACTGATAGTTTAGCCATGATCTTAAACGAAGCTGCCGTAAAACAGGTGGACATGAAGCAGGATATCGTGGGCCAGACCATTCAGTTTGACGGCACAAATTATCACGTTGTTGGCGTGATCAAAGATATGATTATGGAATCTCCTTATACACCCGTGTCTCCCACGGTATTTATATTTAATCCCGAAAATGTGGGTACCATTACGGTAGCACTAAAAAAAGGTGTTCCTGCCCAACAGGCATTGAGCCAAATAGAATCTGTGTTTAAAAAATTTAATCCCAGTGCGCCTTTTGAATACACATTTAATAATGAAACCTACGCCCAAAAGTTTGCCGATGAAACTCGCGTAGGTCAATTAGCCACGTTTTTTACCATACTGGCCGTTTTTATTTCCTGCCTGGGGCTATTTGGCCTGGCGTCTTTTGTGGCCGAGCAGCGTAAAAAAGAAATTGGGGTGAGAAAAATTCTGGGCGCTTCGGTCTATAATCTCTGGCAGTTGTTGTCAAGAGAATTTGCACTGTTGGTACTCATATCATGCCTTGTAGCCATTCCCCTGGCCTGGTATTATCTAGATACCTGGTTAGAACAGTACCAGTACAAAACCACTATCTCCTTCTGGATTTTTATTGCGGCTGCGGCTGGGGCGCTGGTCATCACTATTGCAACGGTGAGCTTTCAGGCCATCAGAGCTGCTATTGCAAACCCAGTGAAAAGCTTACGTACGGAATAATTCCCCATACCCCCAAAGGGGGAACAGCATAAAATCAACCAAAAAACACCTGAAAACCGGTTAAAACATTTCAAAAATGATCAAAAATTATATCAAAATCGCCTGGCGGAACATTTTGAAATCAAAGGTGTTTTCCCTTATTAACATCATAAGCCTTTCCATTGGTTTTAGTGCCTCATTTGTGATTGGGCTAGTGATCTATTACAACCTTACCTTTGATAAGTTTCATGAAGATTCCGATCAAATTTACAGGATCACCACGCATTTTGAAAACCCCCAGGGATCGTTTCAAAATCGGGGTGTTTCCATACCGCTGATGCAGGTCGCCAAAAAAGAGTTGCCCGGCGTAGCAGTGGCGAGCGGTTTTTTTACCAGTTCGCTGGAAAAAGCCGAAAACCCGGAAACAAAGAAAACCTTTAGACATCTCGAAAATATGATCGTTACCGATCCGGAATACTTTGAGATATTTAAATACAAATGGCTTGCCGGTGCTCCACAAACGGCTTTGCAGGATCCCTTTCAGCTGGTGCTCACCCAGAAAAGAGCCGCCCTATATTTTCCGGGTGAAACTCCAGCTGATATCGTGGGAAAAACCCTTGTTTACAACGACTCGCTTTCCTTTAATGTTACCGGAGTGGTGGCAGATCCTGAGCAGCGAACAGATTTGATCTTTGAAGAGTTTCTTTCTGAAAAGTCGGCCAGGAATGCAGATATGGGGATCAATTTAAAAGATCCCAACTGGGACGGTACAAACTCAAACTCGCAGTTATTTATCAAGACCAGTACCAATGCATCTTTGGCAAGCATACAAAAACAACTGGATCAAATTGCACAGGATAAAACATCAGATTTTGACAAACAGTATAATAATAAGAGAACATTCCGGTTGCAGCCTTTTGGCGAATTGCACTTTGATCCCCTACTGGGCATCTTTGACAATAGCCCTGCCGTAACCAATAAAACCGTGATGATAAGCCTGGGGTTTGTGGCCCTATTCCTGCTGCTTCTGGCCTGCATCAACTTTATCAACCTCAACACCGCACAGGCAGATCAGCGTGCCCGCGAAATAGGGATACGGAAAACCCTGGGAAGTTCAAAGAGACAACTCATCATCCAGTTTATGGGCGAAACATTCCTGTTGACGCTCACTGCAGCGATCATTTCCGTTTTTCTTGCCTACTGGCTGCTCAACGAATTTCGGGAGTTCATCCCCGAGGGACTGAAATTTTCAGTCTTTGGGGAAGTCCGTATCATTTTCATCGCTATACTACTAATACTCGTTATTACGGTTCTTGCCGGTATTTATCCCGCCGTGGTTTTAACACGCTTTAGACCGGTTTCCGTACTTAAGGGACAACTGTTGAGCCAGACGGGAAAGCCCACCATGCGCCGTGTCCTCACGGTTTTTCAATTTACCATAGCGCAACTATTCATCATAGGCACTTTACTGGTGAGTCAGCAGATCAAACATTTATTGAACAAGGATATGGGCTTTAAGACTGATGCCATTGCTTATATCGCCACGCCTTTTAAAAATAATTCCTTTGAAAAGATCGAACGTCTCCAACGGGAGATTGCACAAATACCAAAGATCAATAAGGTCAGCTTGGGCGGTCACCCACCGGCTTCAACCAGCACCTGGTCTGATATGTTTACCTATTACCATGATGACAAGGAGATTCAGACCCCTGTTGAAATTTTAATCGCCAGCAATGATTTTATGGATCTTTATGATTTTGATTTTCTGGCAGGGCGCAAACCATTGAACGATACCATTCATGAAATTGTGATCAATGAAGCTTACTTAAAAGCGCTGGGTTTTGCGCACCCAGGAGATGCATTGAACAAGATGGTAAAAGATGGTGAGGAGAACGTTCCTATTGTGGGGGTGGTGAAAAATTTTAACCAGCGCTCTGCCAAGACCTCTATAAACCCCATGATGTTAAGGGGCGACTGGGACCGCAAAAACTGGTCAAATTTTAACACCGTTCATTTTAACATTGGCAGTATACAAGATGGGCAGCTGGCGGAAGTAACAAAAAAGATCGAACAGCAATGGAAAACCATATATCCTGAAGCTGATATCGATATAAAATTTGTTGACGAGACCATTGCCAACTTTTACCAGAGCGAAAAAAGCCTTTCCAAATTGTTGGAATGGGCCATGGGACTCTCTGTATTAATAAGTTGTCTGGGGCTTTTAGGCCTGGTGATCTATACAACAAATAGAAGAACAAAAGAAATAGGCATACGCAAGGTGCTGGGAGCTTCTCTGGCGCAGCTCAATGTTTTACTGTGCGGGGATTTCCTACTATTGGTCTGTATTGCTTTTCTCATCGCGGCACCCATCGCGGCATGGGTACTTAATGACTGGCTGCAGGATTTTGCCTATAGGACCGGCCTTCAGTGGTGGGTCTTTGCGGTAAGTGGTGTGGGAATGACTGTCCTTGCACTGTTGATCATGAGCATTAGAACTTTAATAACGGCCATGAAAAACCCGGTAAAAAGTTTAAGAACGGAATAATCTTCCCAACTGTGTCTTCCTCTCTTCATACTTCCTCGTCGGAGACAAAAGGAGAAATGGAATAAAATCAACCAAAAAACGGCTAAAAACCGGTTAAAAACTGTCAATTATGATCAAAAATTATATCAAAATCGCCTGGAGGAACCTTTGGAAAAGCAAAGCTTTCACCGCAATAAACCTAGTGGGCCTTGCAACAGGTTTTGCAGTGACCCTCCTGATCATTCAATACGTGCGCTTTGAATTCAGTTATGAAAACCCGCATGCCCAGGCTGATGATATAGTACGGCTGACCACCGACTATATGGATGGTGAAACGGTAACAACGCAGGATTCTGAAACCAACCCGCCATTGGGAGCGCGAGCGCTTGCTGAAATTCCGGAAGTTGTTGATTTTACAAGAGCATATCCCATTGGTGAACCCAATGTAAACGTAAAAGTGGGGAATGATCAGATTCAACTTGAGAAAGTATTTGCCGTAGATTCTTCCTTCTTTTCCATGTTCACCTATCCTTTAATTCAAGGAAGCACCAAAGATATTTTCAAGCAGGCCGGAGAAGCTGTGATTTCTGAAAATACTGCCAAAAAGCTCTTTAACAGCACCAAGGTTATAGGCGAAACCATAGAAATTCCAGAATATAAAAAACTCTTTACAATAGTGGGCGTAGCCGAAAATAGCCCTTCAAATACGCACCTTAAATTTGACATGGTGTTTTCTTACCCAAGTATGCTGGCAGCTCCCGTTATTAATGGGGAAACAGAGAATAATTGGAATGGGAACAATACGCTTACCTATCTGCTTCTGGCGCCAAATGCGAATTATGAAAATTTTACCCGTGCACTCAAAGACCTGAACAAAGAACTCAAGAGCGAGAAAAAACTCAATAATAAACAAATGATTGCCCAAAAGATAAAAGACATTCATTTGTATTCTAAAAAAACTTTTGAAATTGAACCCAATGGCGACGCTTCCACGGTGTTTATACTTTTAGGGGTCGCCATTTTGGTTATTTTAAGCGCTTTTGTTAACTACATAAATTTGGCTACATCGCGAGCGCTGGACCGTGCTAAAGAAGTAGGACTTCGCAAAGTGGTGGGCGCTTCAAAAAAGCAATTGACCATTCAATTTTTGTTAGAAGCCCTGCTCTTTAATCTTCTTGCCGGCTTAGTTGCGGTGCTTTTTATTTTTATCTTCAAAACTACTTTTATTCATGTAGCCAGCCTGCCAGGTGAATTCAGCATTTTTGGGGATGCCTATTTCTGGCTGTACCTTATTTCTTTTGTTGTTTTGAGTTTGGTTTTATCGGGCGCTTATCCCGCTTTTATCCTATCCTCTTTTAAACCTGTTTCGGTACTCAAAGGCAGTTTCAGCCATTCTACAAAAGGGGCTTTATTAAGAAAATCACTTGTTGTTTTTCAATTTACGATAACTACGATCCTGTTGATACAAACATTTACGGTAGACCAGCAACTGAGTTATATGAGGGACATTGATCTAGGAGTGGATATTGACCGAACCATTGTGGTAACCGCTCCCAGCGAGGATAATTTAAGACAGCATTATCCGCATTTTAAACAAGATTTATTGTCAAGGTCCACTATAAAAAACGTTGCCCTTTCCAGTGCTGTTCCCGGAGAACCTACCAGCCAATTCAGTACCACAACAGGAATTAATTTAGCTGAAGTCCTAGAAAAGCACGATTACAATTTTTATATCAATAGTATTGATGCAGAATATATTCCGGCGATGGGTATGCAATTATTGGCGGGACAAAACTTTTTACCAACTTCAAAAAGTGAGAATCATGAAGTCATTGTTAATGAAGAAGCTATACGCTTATGGGGACTTCAAAATGCGAAAGAAGCGATTGGCAAAAAACTTCAATTCTGGGGACAAACCTGGACTATTCTTGGCGTTATAAAGGATTATTATCAGGAAACGCCAAAATCTGCTCAAATACCCATTATTGAAATGTTCAATGATAATGTTTTCAGTCAAAACGCAAGCATACAGTTTTCCGGCGGAGACCCCAAAGAAAAAATAGCGGAAATAGAAGCGATCTATAAAGCCAATTTTCCCGGAGCGCCATTCAATTATTTCTTTCAGGATGCTAAATATGAGCAGCTTTTCAGGGCAGATGTTCAGTTTCAGAATGTCTTTGGGATATTGACAGGTTTTGCCATCCTAATCGCCTGCATAGGATTGTTTGGCCTCGCATCATTTACAGTATTGAAACGAACAAAAGAGATCGGAATACGAAAAGTGATAGGTGCCACCACCGCAAATTTATTGGTTCTGCTGTCAAAGGATTTTGTGAAAACGGTAGGCTTATCCATAATAATTGGGATGCCCATTACTTATTTCATTTCCAAAAGTTGGCTTCAAAACTTCGCAAACAGGATAGATATTACCTGGTGGCTGTTTGCGGTTCCCGCAGTGGTTGTACTTCTTTTGGTTATCCTTTCCATAAGTGCAAAAACGTTGAAAGCGGCCATGGCAAACCCGGTAGAAAGTTTAAGAACGGAATAGATTTGACCTGCAAGGTGTTACCGTAGGTCTTAAAGAGGACGTTTATGGAATACGTATTAAAATGCCTACAAGAGACCCTGTGAAAAACAGGGAATATCTTGCAGGAATGTCTAAAATCAATCAAAAATGATCAAAAATTATATCAAAATCGCCTGGAGGAACTTAGGAAAACACAAAATGTATTCCTTTATCAATATTGCAGGTCTTGCCATAGGAATTTGCTGTTTTCTGCTGATCGCGCTGTATGTTTTTAGCGAACTCAGCTATGACCAGTACACTGATAAAGCCGATAGAATTTACAGGGTAAACAGCGATATTACCATAGGAAATTCTGATCTGAGGCTTCCCACAACCTCAGATATGATGGGAGAGCTGCTCATGAAAGATTATCCTGAAGTTGAAAATTATACAAGGGTGTATAGAAATGGCAGCAAACTCATCAAAAAAGGAAACCAGTTTATCAGCGAGTCCCAGGTAGCTCATGTAGATTCTACATTTTTTGAGGTTTTTACGCTCCCCGCGATCAAGGGAAACACAGATACAGCCCTTGAGGAGCCCAATACAGTCGTGCTGACACGGAGTGCCGCCAAGAAGTATTTCGGCACGGTGGATGTGCTGGGAAAAGAACTGGAAATCAAGGAAAATGGCACCACGCTTTATAAAGTCAATGCCGTTATCGAAGATGTTCCCAAGGAATCCCATTTTGATTTTGATCTTTTCTTTTCTATGGAAAATGTAGATTATCCATGGGGCGCTCTTACAAGCCATAATTTCTTCACCTACCTTCTGTTAAAAACCGGAGTGAATCCCAGGGATTTTGAAAAGCATTTTCCGGATTACATTTCAAAATATGTGCTCCCTGAAGCCCAAAAGTTTATGGAGGTTAAGAGCATGGAAGAGTTCAGGAATGCTGGAAACAAGATGGAATATTCCCTGTTTCCGGTGACAAAAATCCATTTGCACTCAAATCGTCAGTTTGAGATTCTTCCATCAAATAACATTCAGTACATCTATATTTTTTCGGCCGTGGCCCTGTTTATCCTGCTTATTGCCTGTATCAATTTTATGAACCTCACCACGGCCCGATCTGCAAACCGGGCTAAGGAAGTTGGCATCCGTAAGGTATTGGGAACTTCCAAAAACCACCTGATAAGTCAATTTCTGGTGGAGTCAATCTTGTTGGTTTCAATCTCACTACTTAATCGCATTGGCACTCACCTATCTCGTCTTACCGGTATTCAACGCCATTGCTTTTAAAGAACTTTCCTTCCAGGATATTTTTACAGGTCCCACTTTGATCATTATCCTTTTGATCGCACCCGTTGTAGGTCTCTTGGCAGGCTGCTATCCCGCATTTTTCCTTTCGAGCCTTTAAACCGGTTATGGTACTTAAAGGCAAACTCATTAAAAGCAACAAAACTCTGGGATTGCGAAGTACGCTTGTAATATTTCAATTCATGACCTCTATTGTTTTGATTATCGGAACGATAGTGGTTTATCGCCAACTCAATTATATACAGAGCACAGATCTGGGCTATAAAAAAGATCAGGTCTTGCTGGTGGATGACAGTTTTTATCTCGGGAAAAATGCCAGGACCTTTAAAAATGAAGTGCTACAGCTAAGCGGAGTAACCAGCGGAACGCTTTCAGGATTTCTGCCCGTTGCGGGTGCTTCACGAGGTGATGATTCGTATTCTAAAGATGCTGTGATGAACACCCACAATAGCGTGCAGATGCAATCCTGGTTTGTAGATAACGACTATATACAAACCATGGGGATGGAAATGGCGGCAGGAAGAAGTTTCTCAAAAGATTTCCCTTCTGATTCCACGGCCATCATCATCAACGAGACTGCTGCAAAAATGCTGGGTTATGACGATCCGCTTTCAAAAACAATCTATACTCATGAGGGCGCCGGGAATACCCCGTATAAAATCATAGGTGTGGTAAAGGATTTTAATTTTGAAACCTTACGGCAAAAGATAGGTCCATTAAGTCTACGTCTTTCCGAAAACAATTCAATAGCATCCTTTAAGGTTTCCACGGCAAATATTGGTGCCCTAATACCTCAGATCAAAGAAAAATGGGATCAACTGGCAGGCGGAATGGCTTTTAATTACCGTTTTCTGGATGATGCCTTCACCAAGATGTACAACAATGAGCAACGGGTGGGCAAGATTGCTGTGCTATTCTCTGTACTGGCGATTTTTATTGCCTGCCTGGGTCTTTTTGGCCTGGCGACTTTTATCGCGGAACAAAGAAGAAAAGAGATAGGAATACGGAAGGTGCTGGGCGCTAGTGCTCAAGGAGTTGTCGCTCTATTATCAAAAGATTTCCTAAAGCTGGTGCTCATTGCTTTTGTGATCGCCGTCCCGCTGGCCTGGTGGGGCATGCACAACTGGCTTCAGGATTTTGCCTATCGCATTGATATAAGTTGGTGGATTTTTGTCCTGGCAGGAACTGCGGCCGTTTTCATTGCCATTGTAACGGTAAGTATTCAGGCGTTAAGGGCTGCAAATGCAAATCCCATTAAAAGCCTAAGAACGGAATAATCATTTATGACCTGCAAAGCGCCATACTGAGCGAGTCGAAGTATGTTGTTTTGAGAAACGAAAAACCTCCTTGTAGGTTTTAATGAGGACATTTATGAAACATGTATTTAAACACCTACAAGGAACTCTGTGAAAAACAGGGAATACCTTACAGGAAAACCTAAAATCAGCTGAAAATGATCAAAAATTATATCAAAATTGCCTGGCGGAATGTCGTTAAACACAGGCACAGCTCGCTTATCAATATAGTAGGCCTTACCATAGGGTTTGCTTCCTTTCTCCTGATCTTTCTTGTGGTTCAATATGAAAAAAGTTTTGATACCTTTCATACCAATGCCAGCAATCTTTACCGCGTCGTCAGGGTAGGTAAAAATCCCATAAACCGCGAATACAGAACGGGTGTGCCCACGCCCGTGACACCTACCTTGCGAAACGATTATCCCAGTCTTAAAAATGCAGCTTCCATTTTAAATCTGGGTAGCAGGCAGATCAATGTCATTGCTACTGACGGAACGATACTTAAAAAATTCAAGGAGCCTGATGTTTTTTTAGCTGAGCCACAGTTTTTCCAAATGTTTGATTTTCCCCTGTTAAAAGGGGATATAAAAACCGCGATCAGCGATCCCAATACGGTACTGCTAACCAAAGAGGTCGCTTCAAAATATTTTGGTGACTGGGAGCAGGCAGTCGGTAATTCCATTAGCATTTTCAACAAGCCACTTAAAGTGACCGGTATTCTTGAAAATACTCCGTCTAATACAGATTTCCCCCTGGGTATCGTAATATCATACGCTAGCCTTACCGCAAATTCTAAAAGTGATGACTGGGCAAGCATTGATGATGATAATTATTGCATGGTCCAGTTGGGAAATGTTAGTCCAGATCAATTTCAATCGCAATTAGATGCATTCGTAAATAAGTATATAACACCGGTAAATCCCGGTTATGGCCTGTCCCTGCAACCATTAAACGAAATACATTTTGATGAGCGGTTCGGTAATTATAAGGGTCGCACTTTTAGCACAGATCTAATCCTTGCCTTAAGTCTAATAGCTGTCTTCCTTTTAATCATAGCCTGTGTCAATTTTATTAATCTGAGCACCGCCCAAGCCATTAACAGGGCACGCGAAGTAGGGGTAAGAAAGGTATTGGGCAGTAGTAGAAAAAATCTCGTCATTCAATTTATGGGAGAAACAGGTATTACCGTTTTTCTGGCTATCGTCGGGTCAATCGCTATCGCATTTTTATGTCTTCCCTTAATTAATAACCTCCTGAATATTCACATTGTCAGCGCCGCTTTTTTCAGTTTTAAATTTGCCGCTTTTATTTTGATCGCTTGTATAGGGGTCACTTTATTGTCCGGATTTTACCCAGCGATGGTCTTATCTGGCTTCAAATCAATCCATGTATTAAAAACAAATTCTAAGGTAAGTCAACACAAGGATATTTCCCTTAGACGTGCACTCGTAGTCTTTCAATTTGTTATTGCTCAAATTTTGATCATCGGGACACTTGTTGTTGCTTCCCAGATGGATTACTTCCGCAATGCTGACCTGGGTTATAACAAAACAGCGATTATAAATGCCGGTTTCCCCAGCGATAGCCTAAGCCGCACAAAAGTGGATTTTCTGCGCAATGAGTTGATGAAGATCAAGGGGGTTCAAAATGTGAGTTTCAGTACATTCACCCCCACTGCTTCTAACGGTAGCTGGGCAACAGATCTTTCATTGCCCGAAAATTCAGGCCCCACTCCCGATATGATTATTAATATGAAACCTGCCGACACATCATTCTTTGGGCTTTATGGTCTTCAAATAGTGGCAGGACGTATGTATTATCCCTCTGATACGATGCGTGAATTTGTGGTCAATGAAAAAGTAGTAAAAAACCTGGGCATTGAAAAACCACAGGATGCGATAGGCAAAATGATCGTTGTAAATGGACAAAAATTGCCTATTGTAGGCGTTGTAAAAGACTTTAATGCTTCGTCCTTACGTGATCCCATTGGCCCCATTGTGATGACAACGTCTAAAAATAATTATGGATTGACCAATATCAAGATCAATTTAAAAGAAGCTAAACCCGTAATTAACGCTTTGCAGCAAACATGGAACAAATACTTTCCCGATTACGTTTTTGAATATTCATTTCTTGATCAATCTATCGCACACCTTTATGATCAGGAAAACAGATTATCAGACTTATATAAAATATTCTCAGGCATTGCAATTTTGATTTCCTGTCTGGGCTTGTATGGTCTTATTTCCTTTATGGCCGTTCAGAAAAGAAAGGAAATAGGCATACGCAAAGTACTTGGCGCACCCGTAAGGGATATTGTCATATTGCTCTCAAAAGAATTTACAATTTTAATAGGAATAGCCTTTCTCATAGCCGCACCGCTGGCCTGGTATTTTATGCATGGCTGGCTGCAGCAATACACGTATCGCATACCCCTAGGCGCTGGCTTTTTTATAGTTACAATCTTGTGTTCCTTTATTATCGGCTGGATAACCGTTGCTTATACCACCATAAAAGCGGCCATTGCAAACCCTATTAAAAGTTTAAGAACCGAGTAAAAACCTCTTTATAAATATTAGAAAAATGAAAAAGATAGTAAAAACAACAATTTTCCTGCTCTCATCCTTAGCATTGTTTACTGCGTGTGACGGAAATGGACGTACGGAGAAATCTGTTAAAGATGATGGTACAACAATGACCATAACCGTAAATGGCAATTTTAACAACAAACACATTGATTTTAAAAAAGATTACGACATCAGCAGCATGAACAAAGAGGAGAAGCAGATGCTCACTAAACATGTGTTTGATTCTTTGGGTGTTGGCAAATAGGCGTTAACAAGTTAAAACTTAAACGATGCTCAAAAATTATTTTAAAATCGCGTGGCGGAACCTAAAAAAGAAACCGCTTTTCTCCTGCATCAATATTGTGGGACTGGCCACGGGGCTGGCCTGTACGTTTTTTATATACATGTGGGTTAATGACGAACTGATGACAGACCGTTTTCATGAAAATGACGCGCGCTTGTATCAAATCATGGAAAAAAGCACAGAAAACGGCAAACTGCTCATCCATGACCACACCCAGGGCCCACTCGCCGAAGCACTTGAAAACGACTTCCCAGAGGTAGAGCATGCGGTCACGGTCATGAACCTGGAGAAGGAAAACATGGCAATTACGATCAAGCATGAAAACGACACTTATAAATCTACCGGAGTTTTTGCCAGCCCCACATTTTTTGAGACCTTCACATTTCCACTAATTGAGGGGAATAAAACACAGGCACTACAGGAAAAAAACAATGTTGTGGTTTCTGAAGACCTGGCCAATAAGCTCTTTGGCTCCAGCCAAAACGCTATGGATAAAAGTGTATCTTATACTTTTTTCGGTAAAGATCAGGTTGCTAAAATCAGCGGTGTTTTTAAGAATGTTCCCGCTAATTCTACCTTAAAATTTGATTACGTTTTCACGAAAACCAAACTTCTGGAAGACATATGGACTAACGGAAAAGAGTGGTACAACACCGGTCCGGAAACTTATGTTTTACTGAAACCCAATGCCGATGCAGCGCTTTTTGAAGGAAAGGTCACAAACTTTATTGACAAGTACCAACAGGGAAATATCTTTTCCATTTTCCTTAGAAAATTCTCAGATGGCTACCTGTATGATAACTATAACAATGGGGTTCAAAGCGGTGGAAGGATTACTTATGTCAGGTTGTTTTCATTTATTGCAATCCTGGTGCTGCTCATCGCGTGCATCAATTTCATGAATCTTTCCACAGCGCGGGCTTCCAGCAGGTTTAAAGAAATAGGTATAAAAAAGGTGGTGGGTACCAGCAGAAGGGCTTTGGTGTTTCAGTTCCTGACCGAGTCAGTTTTGTTAGATTTACTGGCTATGGTTCTTGCACTGGGGCTTGTCCTTCTGTTCACCCCTACCTTTAATTACATTACAGGTAAAGCGCTTTCGCTTGAGTTTTCGCTGCATAACATCATCTTACTACTAAGTATAACGCTTGTGACGGGGCTACTTGCCGGGAGTTATCCTGCATTTTATCTCTCAGGATTTACGCCTTTGACCACGCTAAAGGGAAATTTTAAAGGGAAAATGGGCGAAACTTTCATTAGAAAGGGGCTTGTGGTTTTTCAATTTGTGGCCTCCATTATCCTGATAATTTCTGTGTTGTTTATCAATAAACAGGTCAATTTTGCGCTCAATAAGCCTATAGGATATAATAAAGAGAATATTATCCATTTTGAACTGGAGGGCAAACCAGGTAAAGACAACGCTTCATTTTTCAGTGGGTTACGCAATTTACCCGGAGTTGTAGATGCGGGTGGGATCAACCAGACGCTCATTCGGGAAGATGGGGGATCTTCAACCTATGGTATCTCCTGGCCGGGTGAAAAAGAAGGTAACCTCATTGATTTTTTGATACGGGGCATTGATGAACATCTCATGAGTACCCTGGACATGCAAATGATCGCCGGCAAACCTTTTACGGAAGATTTAGGTGCCTTAAATTCCTACGTTCTACTCAATGAAACTGCTATAAAGATGATGGACCTTAAAAATCCGGTAGGGACCAAAATCAAAGTGTGGGGTGAAGATAAAACGATACTCGGGGTTATAAAGGACTTTCACACCGGTACAGTCATGCAAAGTATACCCCCGCTGGTTTTTCATTACCGCCCCAAAGAGGCAACGATGGCCATGGTGCGCATAAAACCGGGAAATAAAAGAAAAACCCTGGATGCCATTAAAAACTATTATCAGGAATATAACAGCGGTTACCCGTTTGACTTTAAATTTCTGGATGATACCTTTCAGGCGCAGTACACTACAGAGCAGCACATCCTTAAATTAGCGGGATATTTCGCCTATTTGGCGATTCTCATCTCTTGTTTGGGCTTATTGGGCCTTGCCGCCTTTAATGCCGAAATGCGTAAAAAAGAGATCGGCATACGCAAGGTGCTGGGTTCATCTTCCCTGGGGATTTTACATTTATTGAATATTGATTTTATAAAACTGGTAGGACTTTCAATTGTTATGGCCATTCCCATCGCTTGGTTTGTCATGCAGAAGTGGCTATCTCAATTTGTTTATAAAATAGATATGGACTGTTGGCTTTTTGCGCTCGCGGGGTTCATAGCGATGCTCGTCGCGCTGGTTACCGTAAGCCTACAAAGTTTACGCGTAGCCCGATCAAACCCCGTAAAAAATCTAAGGGCAGAATAATCCCCCTAACCCCCAAAGGGCGAAATTAAATAAAGTCATAATAAAGCACCTAAAACCAGATAAAAACCGCTTAAAATCAATCAAAATCATGCTTAAAAACTATATCAAACTTGCCTGGCGGAACATTAGAAAGAACAAGATTTTTTCGATTGTAAACATTTTGGGATTAACCATCGGCATCACGATTTGTATGATGATTTTTTTATTCATCATCAATGAATTCAGCACGGATGACTTTCATACTAAAGGAAACCGGATCTACCGCGTTATGCGTCATTTTGATAGGGACGGGAAGGAAAGCGATGTTTCCTATCTTTCCGGGCCTTATGCACCGGCATTATTAAACGATTTTAACGATGAGATTGAGCAGGCTGTACGTGTAAATCCCACAGATAATCTTGTTAGCATTGGCAATACATCCTTTCATGAGAAAAAAGTCTATGATGTAGATGACAACTTTTTCAACTTCTTCTCTTTCCCTTTAATAAAAGGCAATCCTCAAAGTGTTTTACAAAATCCCAATAGTGTTGTGCTCACAGAAACAACAGCAAAAAAATATTTTGGGAGTATAGATGCGGCCATGGGGCAAACGGTGGAACTTGACAAACAGCTTCCCTTACAGGTTACCGGTATAGCCAAAGATGTTCCATCTAATTCACATCTTGATTTTGACCTGATCGTACCGCTGGAAAATTATAAGAACAGCGGCAATATGACCACTTGGATCAATAATGGGATGTACACCTATGTAATGCTCGATCAGCAGGCGACTGAACGGCAAATAGAAAGTCAACTGCCTGCTTTTATGGAAAAATATATGGGCGGTGTTATGCGTAAATACGGCTATAAATTCACACTCTCCCTCACACCACTTAAGGATGTTTATTTTGAAAATACGGCTTTTGATGGTGTAAAACACGGGGATATCACAACGGTGTATATTTTTATTTCCATTGCTGTACTTATACTTCTGATCGCTTGTATCAACTTTATGAACCTCTCTACGATAAGGGCAGCAGAGCGTTCTAAAGAGGTAGGCTTGCGTAAAGTATTAGGTGCACAACGCGGCAGTCTTATCTGGCAATTTATAGGAGAATCCCTTTTGATCACAGCAATCTCCTGCGCACTATCTATTGTTTTACTACTGCTATTTATGCCCTTTTATAACAATCTGCTGGGCTACACCTTAACCATTTCATGGCCCGCCATACTTTTATTTCTTCTGGGGGTAATTCTTATCGTAGGTTTTTTGGCCGGCAGCTACCCCGCATTTTTTCTTTCTGCATTCTCGCCGGTACAAGCCTTAAAGGGAAAATTAAAACTGAGCAAGGATGGTTCCTTTTTCCGGCAGGCACTGGTGGTGGTACAATTCAGCATTTCGGTATTTCTCATCATAGGTGTCATTATCATTACTAAACAGATGAATTATGTAAAAAACAAACATTTGGGTTATGATAAAGAACAAACTGTGGTGATCCCTATAGACAATATGGATTTTTATAAAAATATGGATGTCTTTAAGAAAAATCTGCAGCGCAATAATAACATACAATCCGTCTCTATGATGTCTGGTGAGCCCGGCGGTTTTTTTGATGGACAAATGTTTAGTGTAGAAGGTCATCACGATCGCATACAGTTGAGATCTGAATTTTCAGATTTTGAATATGTAAAAACCCTTGGACTAAAAATGGTGGCTGGTCGTGATTTTTCCCCCCAGTTTTCTACAGACAGTACAGATGCGGTCCTCATCAATCAGGCGGCGGCCAAAAAGCTGGGATGGACGCCCGAAGAAGCCGTGGGGAAATGGGTTCAAAACACCGTTCGCGATTCCATAAAACGACAGATCGTAGGCGTTGTTAAGGATTTTAATTTTTTGTCGCTTAAAGAAAATATAGAAGGATTGTTAATAGCCCCTTCTAGGGATAAAAGAGTGGCACTCATAAAATTAACGTCAGGGAAGCTAGAAGCAGGTCTTGGTGCTATAAAAAGGGAATATACTACGGTAGCACCCGGTTTTCCTTTAGACTACCGCTTTTTAGATCAGCAGTTTAACGCTTTATATCAAAAGGATCTGAGACAACAGAGCATCTTAACGGTATTTGCGGTCATGGCTATTTTTATAGCATGCCTGGGTCTTTTTGGGCTGGCCTCTTTTACCGCGACCAAACGCTTTAAGGAAATCGGCGTGCGCAAAGTACTGGGATCCTCCGTGCAGAGCATTGTTCTCTTATTATCTAAAGATCTATTAAAGCCTGTTTTTATGGCCACCTGTATCGCGGTTCCCTTAGGATATTATGTGATGAACGAGTGGTTACAGAATTTCGCCTATAAAACCACTTTAAGCTGGTGGGTTTTTTTGCTGCTGGCGGCGCTGGTAACTTTGGGCATTGCCCTATTTACCATTAGTGTCAAGGCCATATAGGAAACAAATTTGTTTCTGTTATCAATATTGGCGGGTTGGGTATTGGCCTGGCTGTCGCTTTCATTATAATGGCCTGGGTAAAGGATGAAGTAAGTTATGATACCTTCCATAAAGATTTACCTCAGCTATATTCCGTTATGCAAAATATAAACCAGGGAGGCGAAGTATTGACCACACATTCTGTTCCCGGTCCCTTGGCCGAAAACCTGCGAACGGAGGTGCCAGAGATAGGATATGCAGCGCGGGTAAGCTACGCCAAACAACAGTTGATATCGGTTGATGATAAGAACATCTATGAAAATGGGGTTTACGCAGAACCGGATTACTTCCGGATTATGACATTTCCGGCGGTGGAGGGCGATCCCGTAGCCGCGCTCAAGGAAACAAATTCTATCGTAATTACCCAATCGACCGCCAAAGAACTCTTTGGTGATAAAGATCCATTGAACAAAATTATTAGTCATAACAACAATCAGTCCTATAAGGTAGGTGCTGTTATTGAGGATATCCCATCCAACAGCACCTATATGCTCAAAAATTATATCAAAATCGCATGGCGGAACATCCAAAAAAATAAAGGTGTTTTTGGTCTAAATATTCTGGGGCTTGCCATAGGTATTGCTGCCTGTATCATGATACTCCTTTTTATACACGATGAGTCAAGCTATGATAGCTATAGCAAAAATGCCGCTCAGCTGGCCCGTGTGGTCTTTAATGCAAAGGTAAATGGCGAGCAGATGAAAGAGGCCGTGGTGATGGCGCCTGTGGCAAAAACCTTAAAGAATGACCTGCCTGAAGTAACCGATGCAACACGCTTAAGAAGAATTTACCAGGCAAAGATTACTAATGAAAATGAGGTTTACCGTGATTCCCGATTTGCTTTTGTTGACCCTAATTTTCTTGAACTTTTCTCGCTCAATACCTTAAAGGGAAAAACTCAAAATCCTATAGGAGAACCCAATACCGCGGTGATTACCCAAAGTGAGGCGAGGCGGTTATTCGGTAAAAAAAATCCTATCGGAGAGCGGTTAAAGCTTAACGATGAGCAAGATTATCTTATTACCGCAGTGATTGAGGATGTACCCAGAAATTCACATTTTCATTTTGATATTTTTGCCTCTATGCTGGGGTATGACCTCGCACAGAACAATTCTTGGGTAAATTCTAATTTCTTCACGTACATCTTGCTTAAAAAAGGTGCTGATATTAAAAAGGTAGAAGAAAAACTCCCCGCTATTTGTGAAAAATACATGGGCCCGCAGATGAAAGAGGCCGTTGGGATGAGTTTTGCAGAATTTACGCGGGATAATGAGATAGGCCTGTACCTGCAGCCGCTTCAGGATATTCACCTGCATTCTGACTTTACAGCCTCAACGGAACTTGAACAGGGTGGAAACATACAGTACCTTTACATTTTTGGCGCTATTGCTATCTTTATGATCGTCATCGCCTGCATAAATTTTATGAATCTGTCTACGGCCACGGCAACAAAACGTGCCAAGGAAGTGGGAATTAGAAAAGTGCTGGGTTCAAAGAAGGATCAACTGATTTTTCAATTTTTGGCAGAAGCCATAATCTCCTCATTGCTCGCCCTGCTGATCGCCATAGGTCTGTACGCGCTTTGCCTACCTGTTTTTAACCATCTATCTGGTAAGGAATTTATTTTTGGCGATATTCTTCACGGCAATTTTATCCTGCTATTAATAGGTCTTTCCATATTAATTGCGCTGCTTTCAGGAATTTATCCCGCAGTTTTTCTTTCATCTTTTAATCCTCTTCCTGGCACTTAAAAGCAAGTTTTCTACCGGCGGGAGCACAAAAAATCTAAGGAGTGGTCTGGTGGTGTTTCAATTTGTAATATCTGCGGGCCTGATCCTTGGTACGCTGGTGGTAAACAAGCAGATGAAGTTTATACAGGATAAGGATCTGGGCTACAATAAAGACCAGCTTTTAGTGCTTAACAATTCTAATTTGCTGGGCACAGACGAGAACGCTTTTAAGAATGAAATCCGCGATGATCCCAGGGTCGAGCGCGTGAGCCAATCCTCGTACCTGCCTACCGGCGAAAGCAGCACCAGCATGTCCGGGATTTTCTTGGGAGAGCAATATCAGCGTAGAATGTACGTGTACAATGTAGACGATGATTATATCCCCACAATGGGAATGAAAGTCTTAAAGGGGAGAAATTTCTCAGATAAATATGGATCAGAAAATACAAAGGTAATCCTTAACGAAGAAGCCGTAAAAGCGCTGGGTTTTGGTAAGGATCCCATAGGCAAACTTATCAACCGGGATACAAATGAAGGTAAACAGACTCTCGAGGTGATCGGGGTAGTAAAGGATTTTAATTTTAAATCCCTACATAAAAGGATCGACCCGCTCATTATGGTCCATAGCAATTATGGCGGACTGATCATAAGGGCAAAAACGGGTAAGATGGCCGCGCTGATCAGTAGCGTAAAAACTAAATGGGATGCTTTTAAAAGCGGTGAGCCCTTTAGCTATAACCTTCTTGATGATTCTTACAACCAGACCTATCTCGCAGACCGCAAGATGGGGGATATCCTCAACATTTTTGCCCTACTCACCATTTTTGTGGCCTGTCTGGGTCTTTTTGGTTTAGTTACTTATGCCGCTGAGCAGCGGGTAAAAGAAATAGGCATTCGTAAAGTTTTAGGTTCAAGCGTTACCCAGATCGTGACCTTATTGTCCAAAGATTTTATAAAGCTAATCCTGCTTTCTTTTTTAATCGCATTCCCGCTGGGTTATTATTTTATGCACAAATGGCTACAGGATTTTGCCTATCGTATAGAGATAAGTTTTTGGACATATATGACCGCTGCATTGATCACGCTGTTGATCGCCCTTATCACCATAAGTTTTAAAAGCATACAGGCCGCAATGGCAAATCCCGTAAAAAGCATAAAAACCGAATAAATTTATCTCCCGATAGCTATCGGGACAAAAATCGCCAATTATGTTTAAAAATTATATCAAAATCGCCTTTAGAAACCTGTGGAAGGACCGAAAATTTACCGCACTCAATATTTTAGGTTTAAGTGTGGCCTTTGGCGTAGCCATTTTATTGAGCATGTATGCCCTCTTTGAGCTTTCTTACGACCAATTTCATACCCAAAAAGATTCCCTCTATCAGGTTTACACTACAGACGAAACGCCAGACGGCCCCGAAGCCAGTACCTCAAAGTCGATTCCCTTTGCCGGTGCTTTAAAAGCCGAAGTTCCCGGCGTTGAGGAGATAACCCGCTATAATGGCAAAGGTGTCTTGGTTCTTAACGGCGAGAAGGAATTATCTATGAGTATTGCCTATGTAGATCCTGACTTCTTTTCTATGTTCAGTTTTCCCGTCATTGAAGGTAAAAAACAGGATCCAATAGCGGATAAATCTGCCGTTTCCCTAACCCAATATGCAGCAAAAAAAATATTTGGAGATCAAAATGCGGTAGGTAAATCCATACGGGTACTTTCAGATGGTGAGGAAAAGCTTTATACAGTTTCATCGATCCTTGAGGATATGCCGGAGCAAAGCAGCATCAAGTTTGATCTGGCGGTCGATTTTACAAATCAATCAGATTTCGCGTATGCGGATTATCTTAATGACTGGACTAAAGAAAATCACGAGGTGTATATGAAACTCGCTTCTGGTATTGATCCCGCTCAATTTGAAAAAGCTACTAAACCCTTCGTGCAATTGCATTATAAACAGGAAATGGCAGATGCCAAACGGGATGGAGCGCAACTCAATGCCCAGGGAACATACAAACAAGTGCGTTTATTACCTATAACTGATGTATATCTGGCTCGCTTTAACGGCGGTCTGGCCCAGGCAAACAAAACAATGCCTTACCTGGTTCTGGGAATTTCATTGCTCATCCTATTTATCGCAAGCGTCAATTTTATTAATATGAGCATTGCAAAAAGTGCACAACGCTTGCGCGAAATAGGAATGCGTAAAACGCTGGGCGCGGCAAAAGGTCAGTTGTTTTTTCAGTTTTGGGGCGAAAGCATATTGGTTTTTTTCATTTCTGCAGGCATTGGGATTTTGTTGGCCCTGCTCCTGCTCGATCCTTTTAAAACACTTTTTGCCACCACAGCCAGTCTCGACACGCTTACCCACTGGCCTGTACTTTTAGCATTCTCTTTTGGCCTAATCCTGATCACGCTTATCGCGGGTGGATATCCGGCGCTTTTACTTTCAAAACTGGGAACGCTCCAGGCATTAAAAGGAAAAATAAACGTAAGCCGAAAAAACAGCGTGCGGGATTTATTAATGGTGATTCAGTTTGGCATTGCCATTTTATTGATCTGTGGCACGCTTGTACTGCGCAGTCAAATCGAGTTCATGCGCTCTAAAAATCTGGGTTTTAATAAAGAACAGGTCATATCGCTGCCCCTTAACGGTAAAAGACCGGATGCGCAGGCCATACAACTGCTCAGAAATCAACTGCGCGATAAAAAGGGAATTCTGGAAATTACCGCTGCCAATAACATTTTAGGTCTTGGAAAGGATGGAAGCAGGATGACCAACTCAATGGGTTTTGATTATAAAGGGCGCGGGGTCTCTACCAATATTCTCATGGTAGATTATGATTATCCGGAAACTCTTGACCTCAAACTAGCACAAGGGCGCTCATTTAATCGTCAATACGCTGCAGACAGTCTGGCGGTGCTGATTAATGAAAGCATGGCGCGCCAGCTTCAGGAAAAACATCCATTATCAGCCCACCTAATGATTGATGACAGCATAAGTTATTCGATAATAGGGGTGCTTAAAGATTATAACTTTCAGGAACTCAACAAAGCGATAGAGCCGCTTACGCTTTTCTTAAAACCTAACTGGAATATGAGGTACGCATATTTAAAAGTGGCTCCTCAACATGCTGGGCAGTCCTTTGAGGATATAAAAACAGCCTGGAAAAATATAGAACCCAATGCGGAGTTTATGGGTTCTTTTTTAGATGAAAACATTGATCGCACCTTTAAACGGGAGCGCACCATGTCTACCATGATAACCAGCGGTTCCATCATCGCGATTTTACTTAGCTGTATTGGTTTATTTGCAATCTCCTTATTAGTTGTTGAACAACGCCGTAAAGAAATAGGTATCCGCAAAGTGGTAGGCGCAAGTGTTTCTACCATTACCGTAATGCTTACTGTAGATTTTCTTAAGATCGTTGCGATTAGTTTTTTAATCGCTGCGCCCATCGCATGGTGGCTTACCGGAAAATGGCTGCAGGATTACGCGAATCGTATAGATCTTAATATCTGGATCTTTATCCTGGCAGGAATCCTTGTGGCCCTTATCGCCATACTTACGATTAGTTTAAGAACGATAAAAGCTGCCGTGCAAAATCCCATAAAGAGTTTAAGGACCGAATAAATAAACCACTCACATTCATCAATAATCAATCAAAAAACCTTTAATATCACACAAAAATGGGTAAAAATCATTTTAAAATCGCCTTCCGCAACCTTTGGAAAAATAAAGGTTACAGTGCACTGAATATTTTTGGCCTGGCCATTGGCATCACCTGCGCCAGCCTGATCTTCTTATGGGTAGAAGATGAAATGACCTTTGACCAGTCAATCCCAGATCAGGACCAGGTTTTTTTTCTCCCCACAAATCAAAAATATGAAGGGGAATGGCGCACCTTCTACTCCACGCCAGGACCCCTGGCACAGGACCTAAAACAAAGTATACCGGGCATCAACAAAGCGGCCAGAACTTGGGGTGAAGATGTGCTTTTAAGTAAGGGAGAAACGAAGATCAACTCAAACGGAAAATATGCCGATCCGGATTTCACTGCTATTTTTGGTCTCAATTTCATTCAGGGCAATGCTTCTGATGCGCTAACGGCGCCTAATTCGATAGTGCTCACTAAAAAAACGGCCGCACAACTTTTTGGGGAGACTAAAAATATACTGGGCCAGGCACTTCTTGTTAACGATGCTGAATCCTACCAAATCACCGGTGTGGTTGAAGACCTTCCAGATAATAGCAGCTTTAATTTTAAGTGGCTCATCCCATTTAAAAAATATGCTGAGGGTGTCGAATGGATGACCGAATATGGAAGCAATTTTGCCGGAACTTTCGTAAAACTTTCCCCTGGGGCCAATTTTAAGAATGTGGATGAAAAAGTGCGTGCCCTTATTCCCTCAAAAACAGATCAGGCCGGTACCTATGCATTTCTATTTTCTGTAAAAGATTGGCATCTCCGCGCTGATTTTAAGGATGGTAAGATTGCCGGGGGGCGCATTACCTATGTACGTCTCTTTACCGTAATCGCCTTTATTATACTGCTTATTGCCTGTATCAATTTTATGAACCTTTCCACGGCCAGAAGTGAGAAACGGGCCAATGAGGTAGGCGTTCGCAAAACCCTGGGATCGGGTAAAAAACAATTAATTGTACAGTTTATTACGGAAGCATTGCTCACGGCAGTGCTTGCGGGAGTATTAAGCGTACTCTGCATCACAATCATATTGCCGGCGTTTAATGCGCTTATTGAGAAACAGCTTACGTTAGGTCTTGCTATTCCTTCTCATTATCTTTTTATACTCGGTATCACTGTATTATGCGGGGTTTTTGCCGGACTTTACCCGGCTTTATACCTCTCATCCTTTAAACCCGTAGATGTCCTGAAGGGCACGCGCAGACAGGCCGGTAACGCAAGTTTTATCCGGAAAGGGCTCGTGATTACACAGTTTGTGGTTTCGATTATTTTTATCATCAGCACCATAATCGTTTATCAACAGGTACAACATGTAAAAAACCGTAGTCTGGGCTTTTCCCGCGAAAACCTGATCAGGATGCCCGTAAATGGAGCTATGGTCAAAAATTTTGATCCCATTCGCCAGGATATGATTGCTACGGGTGCTATAAAAAATGTGGCTCTTAACAGCTCAGAGGTGCTTTCTGGCGGCAATAACGGTTCCGGACTACAATGGCAGGGTGGTACGGATACAGAAGATGTTTTGATTTCCTTCCGGTTTGGCAGTCCAGAATTTATTGAAACCATGGGTATGCAGATTACCGATGGACGGAACTTTAGTGATAATAGCGCCAAAGACAGTACCAATGTCCTGATCACCCAGTCTTTTGCCAAATTGATGGGTAAAGGAAGCGCGCTGGGCAAGACCGTCACACGAGGTGGAACCACCTACACGGTCATCGGTGTGGTACAAGATTATCTTTATGGAGATATGTATGGCACAAGTGACCCCGTGCTGTTCTTCAACAATAATGATAATGCCCGTTTTATGTACGTAAAAATCAAAGCGGGAATCGCCTATAAAGAAGTACTTGCAACTATGGAGGACATCATGAAAAAGTACAATCCAGCCTTTCCCTTTGAGTATGAGTTTGTAGATGATGCCTTCAATGCGCGTTTTAAAAGCGAACAACTGGTGGGCAGCTTGTCCCAGATTTTTGCAGGTCTGGCCATAATCATTTCCTGCCTCGGGCTTTTTGGTCTGGCGGCTTACACCGCCGAACAACGCCGCAAGGAAATAGGAGTGCGCAAAGTATTGGGAGCCAATGTCACTACGATTGTACGCTTGTTGTCAGCAGATTTTATGAAGCTGGTATTCATCGCCATTGTGCTTGCGGTACCCCTGGCCTGGTGGGCTATGCAACAGTGGCTGCAGGGCTTCGCTTACCGAATAGATATTTCCATTTGGGTATTTGTGCTTGCAGGTCTTACCGCAGTTTTTATCGCCCTTGCAACGGTAAGTTTCCAGGCCGTTAAAGCGGCGATCGCCAATCCAGTTAAATCATTAAGAACCGAATAATCATGATCAGAAACTATTTCAAAGTGGCTTTTCGCCACATCCTCAACAATAAGGCCTTCTCCGCAATTAATATTTTAGGCCTATCCATTGGTATCTCTTCGGCGATGGTCATTTTTATGCTCGTGTATTATGAATTGAGCTATGACCGTTTTATTCCAGATAATGAAAATGTATATCGCGTTGTGCTCGACGCCAAGTTTAATGGAAGTGAAGGGCACAGTGCCGCAGTACCGTCGCCATTGGGTGCCGCAATTGAGCACGAAGTACCGGGCGTAGATAAGGTAATCCCCGTCTTTCAGTTTCAGGGAGATGCAACAACAATGATCACCATCGGTGATGATTCGGCAGATCCAAGCATCTACAAACATCAGGATAATGTGATTTTCACCAATGACGATTATTTTTCGCTCCTGCCCTATCAGTGGATTGCGGGTTCGGTTACTTCGGCCTTAAAAAATCCATTTACTGTAGTTCTAACCGCTAAAAGGGCAAAGAAATATTTTCCCAACCTGTCCTTTACCGAAGTTATTGGAAAACAGATAACCTACAACAAAGACCTTGTGGCGACGGTTTCCGGTATTGTAGAAGATCTCCATGAACAAACAACATTTAAGGCATTAGAATTTATTTCACTTCCCACTATCTCCCAAACCAGCCTGCAGCAAAACTTCATGATGACGGTATGGAATGACTGGATGTCAAATTCACAATTGTATGTAAAACTGTTACCGGGCACTGCTCCTGCGCAGACAGAAGCCCAGCTCAAAGCCTTGATGAGCAAATATAATAAAGACGTTAATCGCGATGAAAGCAATACCATGGCCTTTCACCTGCAGCCGTTGAGCGATGTGCATTTTAACCCCATGTACCCCGGCACCGGTCAAAGACTGGCCAATAAACCTACACTCAACAGTTTACTTGCGGTAGCGGGTTTTTTATTGCTGCTGGGATGTATTAATTTTATTAACCTCACCACGGCTAAAGCTTCTCAACGGGCAGGAGAAATAGGAATACGGAAAACGATGGGCGGCTCAAAAAGACAGCTGGTGCTTCAGTTTTTAGGTGAGACTTTTTTAATTACCACCATTGCCGCCTGTATTGCATTTGCGCTGATCCCGGTTTTATTAAAGATCTTTTCAGATTTTACCCCGCCAGGGCTGTATTTTAATCCTTTTCACCAGCCTTATCTATTCCTATTTTTAGCAGTATTGATTGTCCTGGTAAGCTTCCTTTCGGGCTTATATCCCGCGATGATCCTGGCAGGGTATAAACCGGTATTAGTATTAAAAAGAAACACCGCCGTCGCTGGCAAAAGCAGGGATATCTGGATACGCCGCTCATTGATCGTATCGCAGTTTGTCATTGCCCAGTTCTTTATCATCGTAACCATTATGGTAAGCAAACAGATCAACTATTCGCTTAACGCGGATCTGGGATTCGATAAAGAGGCCATCATCACCTTTAATACGCCTCGGGATTCCATCGCTTCCCACAAGCAGCAAATGCTCAATGCGATCAATGCAATTCCCGGCGTGAAACTAGCCGCCCTCGGTTTTTTATCACCAGCCGATAAGGGTGTTGCATTCGCCAATATATCATCCCCAGCCAAACCCGATCTAAAGGCAAACGTACAGATACGCTGGGGCGATTTTAATTACATAAATGTGTATAAGTTAAGGCTGCTGGCAGGCAGAAATATTGCACACACCGATAACAGCAAAGAATTTTTAATTAATAATACATACGCCAAAATGTTAGGTTTTGATAAACCTGAAAAGGCTATCGGTCAGGACCTGAATTTTAATGATCAACGGATGCCCATTGTTGGCGTGATGCAGGATTTTCATGATCAATCCACCAGGGCCGGCATCAGTCCATTGGTGTTTTTTGGAGGGAATACGGGATCGACCTTTCATATCCGTTTAAAATCTGGGGAAGGCGGTCACTTATCCTGGCAGCGCTCCATCAGCACTATTCAAGAAGTGTTTAAGCAAACCTATCCCGAAGAGGAATTTGATTACGCATTTTTTGATGAAACCATTGCCAGCATGTACGAGACTGAAATACGCACGGCAAGCCTCTTAAAATGGTCTACAGGCCTTACGATATTCATCAGTTGTCTTGGGTTGTTGGGTCTGGTGATTTTTACCATAAACGCACGTATAAGAGAAATAGGCATCCGGAAGGTTTTAGGAGCCTCGGTAACCCAAATAGTGGCCGTATTATCAACTGATTTTATGCTGCTCGTATTGATCGGTTTTGCTATTAGCGCACCCTTAGCGTGGTATGCCAGTTACAAATGGTTGCAGGATTATGCGTATAAAACGCCCATGAGCTGGTGGGTTTTTGCCATAAGTGGCTTGGCCATGTTACTTCTGGCGCTGATCACCCTAAGCTTTCAGGCCATTAAAGCTGCCATCGCAAATCCTGTAAAAAGCCTAAGAACGGAGTAATCCCTCAAACATCAGGGGTTTTAGGAACTTGTGAGATCTCATAAAAAAGGGCAAATCAGTTGAAAAAGCAGATTATTTAGGTTAAATCGAAACAAATTACTCGGTTTTAAAACCGTTACACCTGTATCATAAGCGCGCAGCCATTGTATTAAAACCGAACACCTAGCGGTTCCATAAATTATATGATCAACTGATTTCCAGAAATTTAAAATTTTGGTATTATTATTTCTCTAGTGACTGTAATTGGCCTGTCAATCATCAATTATAATATAAATTGGTTGATTAAGACAGCTTAAAACAAGTAAAAAATGTTTAAAAATTACCTCAGAACCGCTTGGCGGAATATACTGGCCAACAAACTTTTCACCTTTTTAAATGTTGCCGGATTGGCGATCGGGATTGGTGTGTGCATCATTCTTTTTGCACATGTCTCCTATGAACTGGGTTTTGACCAGATGTACAGTAACGCTGAAAATATCTACCGGGTCAATATGGAAACGACCGCGGAATATAACTATGAGGTATGGCCAGAACTCCCCAATTCGGTTGGGCCTGCACTGGAAAAGGATATTCCACAGGTTAAAATGACAACGCGCCTGATCAAAGATGACTTTGGCGCCACCGCTTCCCTAAAGACCGGAGACAAAAACTTCAATGAAGACCGGCTTTATCTGGCAGATTCCACCATTTTTAAAATGTTCGACTTTAAATTTCTGGAGGGAAATGCCAAAAATCCCTTTGCAGAACCCAATTCCATCGTGCTTTCGCAATCGGCCAAAGAGCGTTTGTTTGGTGATAAATCTGCTCTGGGAAAGATCATTTCGGTAAACAACCGGGACACACTGCAGGTTTCGGGCGTTTATAAAGACCTGCCCCAAAACAGCGTGATAGATTGTGCGATGATCTACAATATTCTGGATTCCTGGATGGGCAAAAGAGTGTACTGGAGCAACGCAAGCTATGAGACCTATGCCCTGTTACAGCCCAATGCCGACGTTGAATATGTGCAAAGGCAGGCGTCTGGCCTTATCGATAAATATGTGGAAAAAGATGAGCAGTATTTTACCAAATTTTACTTGCAGCTCCTTACACAGATACACCTCTATTCTGCGGCGCTGGGAGAAAGTTATACCTCCCGGCTGGGCAGTATATCTCAGGTCAGAAGCCTTGTTTTCCTATCTATTTTAGTGCTGCTCATTGCCTGTATCAACTACATGAACCTCGCTACGGCACATTCACAAAAACGTGCAAAGGGCATCGGGATGAACAAAGTTTTAGGGGCAAATAAAGGCCAAATGCTGGCACTTTTTTATATGGAAACCGGGATTTTGACCTTTATTTCCATCCTTATTGGTTATGGCGGCTCATTCCTGGCGCTTCCTTTATTTCAAAATATTACGGGAAGCACGTTAAGTGAGCAAGATCTCTATACCCTACCCATCCTGTTTGGCCTGATTTTGATCTGGGTTTTGGTAACGGGCATCGCGGGCAGTTATCCGGCTATTTCTATGTCGCGTATATCGCCTTTGGCATTAATGAGCAAAACCAAACAAAAGCACAGCGCAGCAGATCTGGTGCGCAAAGGACTCGTTGTTTTTCAGTTTGCCGCCTCCATTATTTTGATCATTGCGGTAACGGTCATCCTACAGCAAATGGACTTTATCAGGAACAGGAACCTGGGTTACAATCCTAATGGCCTGATTGCAATTTCGGTAAAATCGGCACAAAGCAAACAACAGATCCAGCATGTGATCACCGATCTAAAAAACCAGGCCAATATCCAGGATATTTCGGCGGTGCAGACCCTTCCGGGGAAAAACGAGAGCGGCCGATCGGTCAGAAAGTTGAAAACTGACACCGAAGGCCTTCCGGTACAGACCAACCGGACCGATGGCGCTATTATAAAAACGATGCAACTACAACTGCTAGCGGGTAGTGAACTGCCGGAATCCCTTGCTATGGGGGACACCAGTTGCTATACGCTTATCAACGAAAACATCGCTTCTTATTTAGGGTTTAAAAATCCAGAAGATGCCGTGGGAAAATACATCAATACCGAACTCGGGGATAAATCCATTGTTACGGGCGTGGTCAAAAACTTTAATTACCGTTCCTTAAAAGAAGACGTTGGCGGCTATATGTATTATAAAATGAACGATGGCCCCGAGTCGATCCGTACGCTATTGGTGCGGTACAATACCAGTAACCTTTCCCGGTTCATCCAGGAATTACAACAAATTTTCAACACCGACCTGCCCAACTCGGCCTTTGATTACCAGTTTCTGGACACCCATGTAAAAAACCTATATGTTTCTGAAGAGCGCACCGCAAGTACCGCGACCGTCTTTTCGGTTTTGGCCATTTTTATTGCCTGTCTGGGCCTTTTTGGTCTTGCCGCATTTACAGCAGAACAACGCACCAAAGAAATTGGCGTACGCAAAGTTTTGGGTGCAAGTGTTGCAGGGGTCGCCGGACTGTTGACTAAAGATTTTCTAAAACTTGTTTTGATCGCTTTTATCCTTGCCGTCCCCGTCGCCTGGTGGCTCATGCACCGTTGGCTAATGGATTTTGCCTACCGCACCACCATCCACTGGTGGATTTTTGCACTTGCCGGCATTGCGGCCGTTTTGATCGCCCTGCTGACCATCAGTTTTCAGGCCATTAAAACAGCGATCGCCAATCCCGTAAAAAGTTTGAAGACGGAGTAATCCCTCAAAAAGGAGAACAAGTATGCACTACTATATATTTGAAAAACCTGGGCGTCAACTTATCCCAAAAGCTTTCTGAAGCGTTTCAGATTCCCTGTAGATTGAGAATTGATTACATGGGATTCTGAAATAAATTCAAAATGAGGAAATAAATGGTTTTAACTCAAATAAAAAACAAATAGGACTGGTCTCTAAGAGTCAGAAATCTATTCAAATCAGACCGATATTTATGAATAATTTTTACTTAAAAAACCATCCAGAAGCATCAAAAATCAGGAGAAAATGATAAAAAAATACTTCACAATTGCCTGGCGCAATGTCAAAGTAAATAAGATCTATAGCGTGATCAATATTGCAGGGCTTAGTCTCGGGTTGACATCTTGTTTGCTAGTGGCAACAGTAGTACTAAATGATCTGAGCTATGACACCCAATGGTCGCAGGCTGATAATATTTATAGAATCATTTCGACCAGTAATGATACAGGCGAGCGGTATACATATTCCCCGTTATTTCTCGGGCCAGAGATGGTTCATGACTTTCCAGAAGTGGAAGCTTCGGCCAAAATATCTACAGTGGAGGCCGTCTTAAAATTAGGACAGGAAAATGGTAAGGTAAAAGTAAACAGTCTCTTTGCAGATCCTAATATTTGGAACATTCTTGATTTTAAAATTCTAGAAGGTACTCCTAAAAAATTTGAAAGAGGTTATACGAATATTATAATCACAAAAAGTTTTAAAGAGTCACATTACCCCAATATGGATCCCGTGGGCAAAGTAATCCTCGACAATTCGCTTTATCAAGATCTCAATAAATGTATGATCACGGGAATAATAGAAGATATCCCGTCAAATACCCATCTCAAATCTGATGTAATCGTACTGTCAAAACCTGATCATGAAGAAACTTTTGAAAGCTCAAAAAATATTGGTACCCAGAGCCAACAATATATAGTACTTAAAAACGGGGCCTCACCAAACGCCATGGCCTCAAAATTAAACGACTGGTACAAAGGAAAAATAGAGACAGCGTTTGATGGCAGAAAGGTGGGCACTTCTTTTTCTTTGCAGCCCATTAATGAAATATACCTGCATTCAGATGATCTTCGACAGTCTGTTAAGGGCAGTTTGATCAACGTAAAAATACTTAGTGGGGTCGCGCTTTTATTGCTCCTGATCGCCTGTATCAACTCTATCAACCTTAGCACAGCACGTACGTCAAAACGGGGCAAGGAAACCGGCATGCGTAAAGTGCTGGGAGCAGGCAGGAATATGATCGTTATTCAATATTTGATAGAAACTGTTTTGTTTTTTGGCATTGCCTTAATTATTGCGACGTTCATTTATTATTTAGCACTTCCTGTTTTAGAAAGCTTTATCGGGCATCCACTAAGTTTGAATATTATTGATAATGCTAGCCTTTTCTTGACCACTTTGGCCGTGATTGCTTTGGTAAGCGTACTTACGGGAATTTATCCTGCCCGTTTACTTTCAAGACCAAAACCTGCAACAATCCTCTTTAATAACTACAAGGTAAGCAGCCGTACAGAATTTTTTAGAAAAGCGCTGGTCGTGCTCCAATTCACGATCACTATTGGCATGATTGTATCTGCCTTGGTTGTTGACAGACAATTGAATTACATCAACAAAAAAGACCTTGGGTTTAATCAGCATAACCTGCTCTCTTTGGATTTCACTTTTTGGAACGAAAAAGGTCAAGCCTTTAAAAATTCCCTTAAAAACATTCCAGGGGTTGAATCGGTAAGCATTGCACCATGGGCTCCCGGATCAAAATTCGGAGGAAATGGAACGACTGGAATCACAGATCCAAAAAACCCTAACAAAAATATAGAAATCACTAACATAACTGCTGATCCCGACTTTGGCAAAACACTGCAATTAAATTTAATAAAGGGAAAATTCCCTTTTTCTACTAATGCAAAACAAACAAATCAGAAAAAAAATAGCGATAGCGCAACGGAACCTTCAAATAATAATCAGCGTTTGGTTGTCATAACAAAATACACTGCTGACAGACTGGGTGTTACCGAACTCCATAAACCAATGGTGAATCTCAGCTATATACCGGTAGGCATTGTAGAAAACTTCCATAATGAATCATTGCGCAATCCGCTAAAGCCCACCATTATCAGCATAGAAAAAGCCCCTAATTTTGGTAATATTCTAATGCGCATAAACGCAAAGAATACAGCCAGTATATTAAAAGCTGTACAGAAAGAATATAATGCATTTTATCCTGAAGAGCGCTTTGGCTTTTCTTGGGTAGATGAAAACATAGCAAAGGAGTTTAATGCTGAACAAAAATTACAGACGATCTTAAGGGTTTTTGGCTTACTGGTGGTCTTTCTTTCTCTCTTGGGATTATTTGGACTTATCACTTTTATGACGCAAAGCCGGACCAAAGAGATCAGTATACGCAAGGTACTGGGCGCATCTAGCCTGCGTCTCATAACCCTATTATCAAAAGGTTCAATTAAACTGGTTCTGCTTGCTATATTGATCGCAACACCCATAACATATTATGGTGCTAGGCAATGGCTTATGGCATTTCCTTACCGTATTCAATTGAATGTTTGGATTTTTGCTTTGGGTGGCCTTGCTGCCCTGGCATTGGCAATTGTCACCGTGGGACTCAAAACCTTAAACACATCCAGACAAAACCCTGCACACAACCTGAGGACAGAATAAATTACCGGCTCTGAAAGCATTGGTCAAAATAAAATTATGATCTTCATTACCATTTTATGATTCTATCAAAAAAAAATTCAGGTCATTTTAAAGAGCATAAATAATTCATTTGTTTGATTTCGCTTATCGCGAAAAAAAGGATAAAAGAAATTGGTATCCGTAAAACCCTGGGCGTGGGCGTAACCAAGATCATCATGTTGCTTTCCAAAGATTTTATGAAACTGGTTGGCCTCTCCTGTATCATAGCCTTTCCGCTTTCCTGGATTTTGATGAACAATTGGTTGCAGGATTTTGCATACCGCATCGACCTCAGCTGGTGGATGTTTGCCCTTGGCGGGTTTATCGCGCTTTGTATTACGGCGCTCACGGTAGGATTACAAGCTATAAAAGCTGCGAGGGCCAATCCAGTGGAGAGTTTGAGAACAGAATAGTTATATAACCCTTACTGGATTTCGCAAATAATAGAAGCGCTTTAAAAAGCGGTTTAAAAATATTGAAAATCGGTTTAATTAGGTCGCAACTAAGCATTACACGGTGTTATTCTGTATCAGAAGCGCGCAGTTCATGTATTAAAACCGAACACCCCTACTAATTAAACACTAAATAAGTAACTGATTTTCAGATTTTTATAAATTTGGCATAATTATCTATATTCATAGGGATATGGGAATGTTTATTTTACATTATCAAAACATCTATTCAATTCCAATCAATGTCTGCTTTCTTAATATAAAGTAGAAATGTCCGATTCAAAATAAAAAATCAGCCTAAAATGCTCAAGAATCATCTTAAAATCGCCTGGCGCAATATCCTTAGATACAAGACCAATAGCGTTATAAACATCCTCGGTCTGGGCATCGGCCTGACGTGTGTAATCTTAATTGTGCTGTTTATTCAAAATGAATTGGCTTATGATTCATTTGTCAAGGATTCGGCAGATGTTTACCGGGTTAATATTGATGGGAAAATGGGCGATAATTCCTTTTACGCAGGCTATACGCCGCCACCTGCCGGGAAAGCTCTGGTAGATAATTTTCCTGAAGTAGCAAGTTATACGCGCATTTACCGGCCCAACGTAGATGTCATGGAATCTAAAACTGCGCACGGCAAGCACTTTTTCAACGAGACTAATATATATGCCGTAGATCCTAATTTTTTGGAGCTCCTTACCTACCCGTTGGCAAAAGGTGATCCAAAAACTTGCCTGGAAGAAGCAAATAGCGTCGTGATCACACCACAAATTGCCCAAAAATACTTTGGAGATGTTGACCCGATGGGACAAACCCTTTATTACGGAAAAGAAAAAAAACCATTCAAAGTTACCGGTGTACTAAAAGACCTCAGCAAGCTACCGGCCACGGTAAAGTTTGATATGCTGATGCCGGTTTTGAATTTTGGTGATGTAACCTATTTTAACTGGAGCTGGGTTTGGCTCAATATAGCCACCTATGTAAAACTTACCGATCAGGCGGCAAAAGACCCGGCCGCGCTTGCCCGCCTGGAATCCAAATTTCCAGAAATGCTGCGAACCCAGGCGGCAGGGGCATTTGAGCGAATCGGTCAGCCCTATGATCAGTTTCTTAAAAATGGTAATTATTGGAATATTCATTTGCAGCCCCTGGCGGATATACACCTGCACTCGGGTGACATAATTTCGGCGATTTCAGATCAGGGTGATATTCAGAATATTTATATTTTCGGCTTTATCGCGTTTTCCATCATCATTTTGGCCTGTGTGAATTTCACCAATTTGGCAACTGCACAAGCCAGTAAACGCAGCCGGGAAATTGGGGTACGGAAGGTGCTGGGCTCGCCCCGCAGCCAGCTTATAAGACAGTTTTTGGCTGAAGCTATATTATATACCTTAATTGCTGCTGGCTTTGCCATTTTTTTGGTCGCTTTGATACTTCCATTTTTCAATTCCCTTTCGGGGAAAACGATCCTGTTCCGATCCATTTTCAACAACGGTGTTTGGGCAATACTTCTTGGTGTGACGGTATTTACCGCCTTTTTAGCCGGAATATACCCCGCTTTTTATCTTACCGCGTTTAAACCTGTGGACATTTTAAAAGGGGCTGGTATCAAGACCAAAACGGGTTTTATGAGAAATGGCCTGGTGGTTTTTCAATTTGTCATCGCCATTGTCATGGTTATTTCCACATTTATTGTCTTCATGCAATTGCGGTACACACAGCAGCGGGATCTGGGTTATGACAAAGAAAACATACTGGTGATCAACAATACCGAAAAGCTGGATGAGGGAGCCGAAAGTTTTAGGCAGGAGATCGCCGCGCTTCCTCAGGTAAAAGATGCTACCAGCTCAACCAGTATATTTACCAAAGGTTCTTTTGGCGATTTCTATGTGCCACAGACCACCGAAACCGATCATCCGGTCGCTAAGGATATCAGCCTGGGCTCCTACCTGATCGATGATCATTTTATACCTACACTTAATCTTAAAATTAAACAGGGCCGGGGGTTTGATGCCCGCTTTAACGATTCACTTTCTGTGGTGCTCAATGAAGCGGCGGCCCAGCAGATAGGATGGAAAAACCCCATAGGTCAAAAAATACGGTATCCGGGTGGTAATATGGAATATTATACCGTGATAGGGATTGTCAAGGATTTTAATCTGGAATCCTTACATCAGTCCATTTTGCCTTTTGCGCTTTTTTCTAAAAAATCCAAAAGTTACGATACCGGCACCTCTTTGATAACGCTGAAGTATCAATCTAAAGATCCAAAAAGGCTCATACAAACCATCCAAAATAAATGGAAAGATTACCAGCAGGACGTGCCTTTTGAGTATTCGTTTCTTGACGAAGACCTCAACGCCGCCTACCGTTCAGACCGGCAGCTTGCATCCCTGTTTGGTATATTTACGGCATTATCCATTTTTGTCGCATGCCTTGGGCTTTTTGGTCTCGTGGCCTTTACCGCACAGCAGCGTACCAAGGAGATCGGTATTCGCAAAGTGCTGGGTGCAAACGTGGCCGGAATTGTAAAATTGCTTTCCTTAGATTTTTTACGCCTGGTCATTCTCGCCCTGATCGTAGCATCACCCATCGCCTGGATCGCGATGAATCACTGGTTACAGGATTTTGCATACCGGATTGACATCCCCTGGTGGGTATTTGTAACGGCAGGTATTGCCGCGCTGGGTATTGCCCTGATAACGGTAAGTTTTCAGGCGATCAAGGCAGCGGTACAAAACCCTGTACAAAGCTTAAGAACCGAATAAAACCCCATATACCCCGTTGTTTAAAACAACAGAAAGTATGCTGAGAAACTACCTGAAAATCGCGTGGCGGAATGTATGGAAACATAAGCTGTTCTCCTTTATTACTATTTTTGGGCTATCCCTGAGCCTAGCGGTTTGTATCCTGGTCATGATACAGGTTAAGGACGATCTGAGCTACGACCTTTTTCATCCAAATCCAGAACGCACGTACCGCGTCCTCTCGGATATCGTAGAGCACAATAACAACCGGTACGAGCTCGCTAGTACGCCCTTGCCGTTACAAGAAGAGCTGAAGCGTTATGATGACAAGGTCGCCGATGTCGTTCAACTCTATCCCGCCATACGGGAAAAAGCCACTTTTGAAGGAAAAAGGCTTGCCGTCACGGGAGCGTTTACCTCTTCCTCTTTTTTCAATGTTTTTGGGTTTGAACTTTCATCTGGTAATCCTGCCACAGCATTTGCGGCCGCCAATGGGATTGTTTTGAGCCACGAGACGGCCGCCAGGTTTTTTGGTGATCACAACCCCATCGGACAGCTTTTGGACTTTGAGCATTTAGGCCTGTTTCAGGTAACGGGGGTTTTAAAAACGCCGCCCGGGAAATCACATTTGGATTTTGACGCTTATATTTCGGCAGTGGCCATACCAGGTTTAGAAAAAACAAAGGCCCTGCCGGACAAAGAAGGCAGCTGGAACACGATGAACGATGCGTACACTTACGTTATGGTCAAAAATGGAGTTTCCGAAGCAAACCTGGATGAAATTTTGAAACAAACTGCTGAAATACCAGCGCTTAAATCCAGTGAAGGTACGATCACTTTTACCGCCCAGCCCCTTTCTTCCATAACGCCGGGCACCGATGGCATGTATAATGAAATAGGTAAAGGCACCGTCTGGACCAAAGTGCTCACCATTATAGGGGTAGGTCTTATCCTTTTACTGGCCGCTTGTTTCAACTACATCAACCTTACCCTTGCCCGGGCCCTTATCAGGGCAAAGGAAGTGGGCATACGCAAAGTGACCGGGGCGAGCCGTTTTCAGATTTTTACGCAATACGTTATCGAATCGGTTCTGGTTGTATTGTTCGCAGTTGTTTTGGCGTTTATCGGGCTGATGCAGTTCAAGCCTGATCTTACACTTGATCCCGTTCTTTTTACACTCGTCCTGTTATTTACCCTTATCACCGGTATGGGCGCAGGCGCGTTTCCGGCGTGGATTTTATCCTCCTTTAAACCGGTACAGGTCTTAAAAAATATAACGACCCATAAATTAATGGGCGGTCTTTCATTACAAAAGGGTTTATTGGTCTTTCAATTTAGTCTTTCTCTTTTTGTCATTATATTCCTATCGGCCTATTATCAACAATTCAGCTATGTACATGCCCTTGATCCCGGTTTTGCATCAAAAAATATAATCACCCTGCCCATTTCTGGTAACGAAACCGTGCTGGCCAATGAAATAAGCAGTATTTACGGGGTGAAGAACATTTCGAAGAACTCTAACGATTTTGGCATTCGTGGAACGGGATCTACCTCACTCTTTACCGAAAGGCCCATAGATGGGAACAACGCCCTGCAATGTGAATTCTATTTTGCTGATGCCGCCACAATCCCCTTACATCAGCTACAGCTTCTTTCGGGGTCTAATTTTTCAGCGTCCAAAAACGATTCCATTGAACAGGAAATCTTGGTCAATCAGAAAGCCGCCGCAATGCTGGGTTTTAAAAATACGGCAGCTGCCGTGGGAAACCGGGTCTGGCTGAAGGACAGTACCCCCGTAGAGATCAAGGGTGTTTTCAAGGATTTTTATGATAAGGGGGCCGCACGAGCTATTACTCCGCTGATATTCCGAAGAAAAGCCCATGCCTATGATTATATGAATATTCTGGTAGATGCGTCTGCAAGAGAATCTACCGTCCGGCAAATCGCCGCGGTCTGGAAAAAAGTAAACCCTACGGTACCGTTTGAATATGAGTGGCTGGAAGACAAGATCGACCACCGCGAAGATCAGAGCGGTACCTACGCCACCATGGGCTTTCTGGCCTTTATCACCATTTCGATCGCCTCACTGGGACTGCTGGGCCTTGTGATCTATACGGTGGAAACCCGTCAGAAAGAGATCAGCATACGGAAAATAATAGGGGCCAGTGTTAATCAGCTCATGTTTTTGCTTTCCAAAGGTTTTTTAAAATTATTGGTAATCTCGGGTTTGATCGCCATGCCCATAGGATATTTAGCTTCAGCATTTTTTCTTCAGAATTTTGCAAACAGGATCTCCTTTGGTCTTGGTTCCCTATTGCTCTGCTTTCTGTTTTTGCTGCTGATAGGCCTGATCACGATCGTGTCAAACACTTACAAAGCAGCCGCGAAAGAAAATCCTGCAGAAAATCTAAGAGCAGAATAAAACCTCTGACGCATGAAGATATAATGAAAAAACCGGTGAAAACCATCATAAACAGCATAAAACAAATAAAAAATGATCAAGAATTATATAAAAGTCGCGTGGCGAAACTTGACCAAAAACCCGTTATATACTTCGATAAATATAATCGGTTTGTTCTCCGGGATCAGTTTTGCGCTGTTGATCGCGGCCTACATATGGCAGGAAAACCAGGTGAACCAAAATCTTAAAAATGCTGAAAATCAATATTTACTGACCAGTCAGTGGAAAGACCCAAACATGGGTGCGGATTTTACCACACTGGGCCCACTGGCCAAAACTTTGCGCGATAATTACCCCAACCTAGTGGCAGATTATTACCGGTGGGACGGCATTACTTCCGTGATTTCTGAAGGGGACACAAATTTTAGGGAAGGGATACAGCTGGGAGATGAGTCTTTTCTACGGCAATTTGGGTTTAAGCTTTTATATGGCAATGCCACAACAGCCTTTGATGAACCATTTTCGGTAGTGATCAAAGCTAAAAAAGCCTTTAAATACTTTGGGAAAACCGATGTGGTGGGCAAAACGCTTTCCCTACAAAATTATTCAGGGGAAACACACAATTTTAAAATTACCGGGATTTTGGCTGAACAGGGCCAAAATTCGGTAACGCACCTCAATGCAAACAACGATAATGGTTTTTTTATTCCGAAGAACACTTCCGATTATTTTCAACGGAATAGTTATGAGGATTGGAACGCGTCCATTTATCCCTCTTATGTAGAATTGCAACCTGGGGTTTCTGCCGAAGATCTTAGGCTTCCCCTACGGGAAATTATAAAGGACAACACTTCCGAAGTCATTCAAAAAAACCTCAGCGTTTTACCCGTTAAATTGACCGATTATTACCTACAAAAAGATAATAACCTGGTAGAGCGCATGCTGTATACGTTAGGTTTTGTAGGCTTGTTTATTACTTTGATGGCGATGATGAACTTTGTGAATATCACCATGGGCCATTCCGGGAACCGGATGCAGGAGATAGGCATCCGTAAGGTGTTGGGCGGACAGCGCAAGCAGTTGATTTTTCAATTCCTGACAGAATCTGTCGTACTTGTTGCGATCGCTATGATCATGGCATTAATTGCCTATCAGTTCTTGCGGCCGTGGTTTGGTCAATTGATCGGGAAGGAAATCATTTCGCTTTCCCAATTTCCGCTTTATTTTGCTTTTATTCCTTTTGGCATCATCCTGTTTATGGGGATTTTGGCCGGTCTCTACCCGGCTTTGGCCCTTTCCTCCTTAAAATCTATCGATTCCCTCAAAGGGAAATTAAAGGTGGGAGCTACCGGACTCCTTTTTCGTAAGGCCTTAGTAGGTTTCCAGTTTACCCTTGCGCTCATCGTCCTCATCGCCGCATTGCTGGTCAGCAAGCAAGTCAATTATTTTTTCGGTAAAAATCTGGGGTATGACAAGGAATATGTGGTATCAGCGACAGTACCGCGAGATTGGTCACCAGAAGGTGTAAAAAAAATGGAAACGATACGAAATGAATTGGCCACACTGCCCGAGGTAAAAAGTGCAACTCTTTCTTACGAAATCCCAGATGGCAATAACGGTTTTCAAATACCCATCTATAAATCAGGAACAAATCCGGATATTTCCCTTACGGCGCAGGGTTTTGTGAGCGATAAAAATTACCTGGATACCTACGGGATAAAATTGCTCACCGGTTCCTTTTTTGACGCGACGGGCAACAACCCAAATAATATAGTTGTCAATAAAAATGCCGTCGAAGCACTTCATTTGGGAAATCCAGAAGAAGCATTGGGCAAACAGGTGAGGATCAATGGGCAAACCAATGCCCTTACCATCAAAGGTGTTACGGATGATTTTCATTTTGAATCTATGCACGAAGCTATAAAACCGCAAGTATTTTTTAATGTAAGGGCTGTACCACAATACCGGTATCTTTCCTTTAAATTAAACCCTGGCAACGTTAATGCGGGCCTAACGGCAATTCAGAATAAATGGTCTGAATTAATGCCCGGTTCCTCTTTTGAATATAAATTTATGGATGACACGCTAAAGAATGTCTATGCCAATGAAATTCAACTTAAAAAAGCGGTATACACAGCGACCGGTATTGCACTGATTATCGTTCTACTGGGCATTTTTGGTATTATTTCGCTAAGTATTCAACAGCGTATCAAGGAGATAGGGATCCGAAAGGTGTTAGGGGCATCGATGGGCAGTATAAGTCTCCTGTTCCTAAAAGAATTTTTAATAACCTTGTGCGTGGCCATTGCACTCGCCTGCCCCATAAGCTATCTGCTGATGCAAGGTTGGCTAAGCGATTACGCGTATCGAATTATCGTAGGGATTGACCCATTCTTAATTGCGGCTATTTCCATAAGCGCGATAACCGTGCTGCTCATAATGTTGCAAACGCTGAGGGCGGCAATGAATAATCCCGTAGAAAATCTCAAAGAATAGGCGATTTTAATAAACAAAATAACCCTTTATTAAACTGGCTATAGTATCATACAATTCAGAAAATCAATAAATAATAAAAATAAACTATTCATATATGCTTTTAGAACTTAACAATATATACAAATGGGTCACCACCGGCGGCCGACGTACCTTTCTGCTCAACGACATCAACCTACAAATCGAACAGGGGGATTTCCTTTCGATCATGGGGCCTTCAGGATCGGGAAAATCTACCTTGCTCAACGTGATAGGAATGCTGGACGGCTTTAATGAAGGGGAATATACTTTTCTTGAGGAACCCGTACATACTATGAAAGAAAAACACCGCTCAAAGCTCTACAAAGAGTATATAGGTTTCGTTTTTCAGGCATACCACCTCATTGACGAACTTACCGTGTATGAAAACATTGAGACCCCGCTACTTTATAAAAACATAAAAGGTTCAGAACGTAAAGCACTTGTGGCCGATATGCTGGACCGATTTAATATCGTGGGTAAAAAAGATCTTTTCCCCACCCAGTTGAGCGGGGGGCAACAGCAATTGGTAGGTGTGGCGCGGGCACTGATCGCGAAGCCAAAACTCATCCTTGCCGATGAGCCTACGGGCAACCTCAACTCTACCCAAAGTGATGAGATCATGCAGCTCTTTAAAGAACTTAACGAAAAGGAAGGTGTAACGATCATACAGGCCACACATTCTGAATCTAATGCCAGTTATGGCAAAAACACAATACATCTTTTGGATGGTAGAAGGGTGAGGAAGTAAACCTATGGAAGTTATTTTGATTTGTAACTCTTTCAAGATTTTAAAAAATAAGAGTCTTTGCTAAAACCATTGTTGCCGGAATAATGAAAATTCCTAAATTAAGGGAATAGATCAATAATCAAGATTTCATTTCCATGAAAACAGGTTCTTCTGAGGATTTTGCCAAAATTCACCAGCCCATATCACATATATCCGACTGGCCTGACTCCTCATCAGCTTGGGATAAATACAGACTTTCACAAGACCAATGTCTATGATCTGTTCCCTGCGCTTTCGCTGTCGCGAAAACATTGACGAGCACAAACAAGATTATATAGATCTTCTGATTTTTCAAAAATCAAAAGATTAAAAATTCACTCAAATTCAATAAATTACTGTACATTGCTCCTATTATAATTCAGTGCCAGAAGGTAAATCCAACAACACTCCGGCCGGGACGGGAAGTCCGATGTAGGGAGTGCCATCTTCACGCCAATATACCCGTTGCATGCGCGGTGAACGCTCGCGACCACATCCCTGACCCGGTTTAGCATTTGCGTGATAAAGTATCCAATCTTCAGTACCATCTGGCGATTTAAAGAAGGAATTGTGACCTGTGGCGTAAACCTGGTTTTCTTTGGATTGCTTCAAAATCGGTTCTTTAGATTTTATCCAGGAATCCTTTACCATAGGGTCAGCGCCCTCTTTTAACTCGAGGAGGCCCAGCGCATAATAATCCGTCCAGCACCCACTCGCTGAATAAACAATGAATAAACGACCTTCATGTTCTAAAAACTGGGGGCCTTCATTTACATTGACTTGTTCTTTATTCTTTCCTTCTCCCAATGTACCATGTGTTTCCCAGTCAAATTCCGGAGCGCCTATCATGCTGCGATCCCCATCCATCGTGTAGGGGTTTTTCATCTTAGCAATAAAAACATCCTGCTCCCCATTTACATCTCCCTGCCAGCCCGACCAGATCATGTACAGCTGATCCTTATACCTGTAAATATTACCATCAATAGCCCATTTATCGCTGGGCGTGGCAAGCTTTCCTTTAAGTGTCCACTCCCCTTTAAATGGATCTGGAGAGGGGTTTTCAAGGATATACATTCGGTGATTTTCGTTACTGCCATCATCTGCAGCAAAATAAAAATACCATTTACCATCCAAAAGCTGAACCTCGGGCGCCCAAACGTCTTTAGAATACCTTTTGCCTGCAGGCGGTGTCCAGATCGTTTTACGCTCTGCATTTTTTAGGTCGGCCAGGTTTTTTGTTTTTAAGAGCACGAGCCGGTTACCCTTGGTACTGGTATAATAATAATAACCGTCATGGTAGGTACTGTAAGGATCTGGACCCGACGGCAGCAATGGATTAGTAAATTTTCCCTCTTGGGCATTCGCCGAAAAGGCAACCGCAAAAAAAGCAATGGTAAATGCTAAAAATTTTTTCATGGATCAATTATTAAAGTTGGTTTGGCTACAGGCTGCGCAGCGGTCTCGATCGGAAAAGGCGGACTCCTTTTTATTTTAAAAGGTTTCACACTGGCGAAATTCTGATCTGCAATACAATAACTTTCCCGACCAGCGACGGGGTCAAAAGTCAAACCCCAATCACTAGCGCAGGTTCTTTACATATTCCATGAGTTCGGCCTCTGTATATTCCCCTTCATCATCCGGCTGTCGCTCACGCAGTTTCTTTACCTTTTCAGAGGACAAAAATTTGGGTTTTTTTGAAAAGGCATTTGTCACATAGGAAATCACATCAGATATATCACTATCTGTTAAGGATTTATTGCCCGCCATACCTGGCATAGCCTGATTGATTTTGTACAACTGCCCGTTTACATGCAAAGGGCCTTTAAGGCCATGCAATACGATGAGCCCCACGCGTTCTACAGGGCCCGCTAAATATTCTGACCCTACAAAAGGGGGCGCAATTCCCTCTATCCCCTTACCATCAATACCGTGACAGGCCGCACAGATCTGCCGGAATATTTTAGCTCCATTCGTACGATTATCCATTTTATGCACGTTGTCTTCGTAAATGGCATTGAGCTTATTTTCCTTTTTCCGTTCAATATTCTGGGCAAGATGGGTATTTAGATCACTGTCGTGAAAATCGGGATGTTTTTGCAGATAAGGCAATAATTCTTCCACAGTTTTACCGCTGCCGCTCACCAATGCTTCGGTAATTATAGCATTCTCTTTGTACCTTTCAAACAACGTGTAAATTAATGGAGCAAATGTTTCGGGAGCTTCTGCTGCCCAAATCCCAAGGGTCGTAGCCAGATAGAGATCTATTTCGACATCTTTTTTCGCAATAAGTTTTAGAAAAACGGCTTTGACCAAAGGTGCATTTTCTTTGGAAACAAAATCCTCCATTAGCGTGATAGCGTGTGAAGTTACCTCTGCATCACTTTTTTGCGCAACATTTTTTACAAGCACAAATGATAAAGAATCAAGTCCTTTTAATGTATATAAAGCATGCATTTGAGCAATTGGGTTACTCGTATTTTCCGCAAGTTGTTCTAATTCAGGAACCGCAGATTTTTCATTTCTAAAAATTAAATAATGTTGCGCATGGTCCCGAATATAACCATTCTTATCACTCAGCAGTTTAACTAAATCAGGTCCCGATAAATCATTCAGATCAGGCATTTTTGAATCTTTGCTACCGCTTTTCTCAATTTTAAGAATCCTTCCGTAGCCGGTTAGAGTATCTAATTGCTCCTTTTTGGATTTCTTTTTTAAATACGGACTCAAAAACGCATAGTGCTGTAAGACACCGCGGTGCATATCAGCAACGTAAAGAGCCCCGTCGGGTCCATTAGCAAGTTTTACGGGCCGAAAGCCCTCGTCAGTGGACGCTAGGAATTCCTTGCCCTGCCATGCCTGTTCTGCACTGGTGCTATCCCCGTGGAAGGTTAGGATATTTCTTTTAATTAGGTTGGCCTCTGGCACGCACACAAAAGCATTCTGATCATAGCCCGCGGGGAAAGCGCCACCCCGGTACACAAGAGGTCCACAGGCGGCACTCACATTGATCAGCAGGCTATCTTTGTCCAGGACACCCTTTGCATAGCCCCGGTTTACAGCAGTAGGATGCAAAGGGTACACCCGTTGATCATGGGTCAACAGTCGATTTATACCATACTTGGGTACCAAGTACTTATTCCGTACGAGCCGGTTAGGCAAAACATAATCCCCTAAAAGCTGCTCAGAGTTATGGTTATAATATAATCTACCAAAGTTATCCTGGGATATACCCCATTGGCCACGATTAGGAGTTGGCTCTTTAAGCCATTTACCATTTTTGAGCTGATACCTAAAATTGGATTTAGCACTATAGATCCAGTTATCAATATTGAGCACAAGCCCGTTGGGCTGATATTCAGGATTACCTTCAGGTGCGTAAAGAGAATCTACTAAGGTACGCTGACCCGGCGCATCCCCATTGATTTTTACAAACCAAAGATTAGGGGGTTCTACATAGAGTAATCCGCCGTACACCAGTGCCAAGGCCCGTGGCATTACCAAGCTATCCAAAAAGATTTTGGTGTGATCCATAACGCCATCGTCGTCCAGATCTTGCAGGATTTTAATACTGCCTGAGGGTTTATCCTGGCCACCGCCATCCAGATTTTGCATAAAACCGGGCATATCAGCAACCCACATCCTTCCTTTGGCATCAAAATCCATAGCAACGGGAGCGTCTAAAAGAGGCTCAGAAGCGATCACTTTAAGGTCAAAACCTTTTTCTATTTTATACCCTTTTAAAGGGATTCGGGGTTCTTCATACGAAGGGTGGCAAGCGGATACCAAAACATAGATAACCAGTAAACCGATATTCAATCTCATTTAAACAAATTTGTGGGGTAAAGCATATCAAACCTACCCAAATATTCTTTTGAGCAGGTTGATTCTTTTATGGTTTTCTTCAACTCAAATAAGGTTAAAACAATTGCTAGTTAACGAATTTCCAAACTAGAGCATATTACCATTGGGCGCTGTGCAATTAACCATTCTATATAATGTCAAAGATAAAGCATTCAGTTAATATTGGTCATTACACCTTCGGCTCCCAACCCTCAGCATATTCCCTGCTCCAAAGCTTCTTGGCATCACGATCAAAGACGTGGCCTGTCTTATCATCAATATCAAAACCCTTGCCTGTACGGAATGCCATATTTGCATAATGTACCATAGCCATACTGATGGAAGCATCTGCGATGGGCGCCTGCAACTTTTCTTTACCTCTTATTGTGTTGAAAAAATTAACCACGTGCGCGGTAGAGGTATCGCCACCACCACCCAGTGCAGTCCCTGCTTCAACAGATCCCGCTTTTTTCTCCTTGATCACTTTGCCGCTGCGATCAGTCATCTCATAGCGGCCCCGATCAACGAAAACAGCTCCTTCACTTCCATAAATGATCGTACCCCGGCCGGCGCCGTAGGTATCATGCCCGTTACGGCTTTTGCCATCCCACTGTATGATTTTATCATCTGGAAAATTAAAGGTGGCCTCCATGCTGTCATACATTTCCCAGCCATCATCCATAAATTCTCTTTTGTACGCTTCCACATGAGCGTGCTGCGGATAATTGACCTGTAGTGCCCACCGAGCCACGTCAAGCTCATGGGTACCGTTGTTTCCAGCTTCGGCGGTGCCGTAATCCCAGCCATACCAATGCCAGTTGTAATCCCAGGTATTATCTGTGTATTCACGCCGTGGCGCAGGCCCCTGAAAAAGATCCCAATCAAGCCCTTCTGGTGCCGGTGCCTTTTTTTGCACAGGTACTTCCCCACGTGAATTGACATAAAAGGCCACTGCTTTGTAAGGCGTTCCTATTTTGCCTTCATGGATCATATTAATGACCTCAATCGTATGATCTGAGGAACGCTGCTGGTTGCCCATCTGAACAATTGCATTATTTTTTTTCGCGGCAGCGACGAGCATCTCGTTCTCGTTCATATCATGGCTACAGGGTTTCTCAACGTAAACATTTTTCCCTGCATTGAGCGCCATAATCGCGCCCGGCGTATGCCAGTGATCTGGGGTTGAATTGAACAGTACATCAACCTCCTTATCATTGATCACGTTACGGATGTCATTCTCTAATTTAGGATTGTAATCGATATGCTTTCTGAAATTTGCCAAGGCTTTTGTGCGCTGGCTCTCCATGACATCACATAGATAAACCAGCTGCACATTACTCTCCTTACGGGAGATGGCATCCACATAAGCGCCATATCTACGCCCCAGGCCCGCAATAGCAATATTGATCCTGTCATTGGCGCCTATGATGCGGCGGTAACTGCTCGCGGGCATGGCCATCGCCGATTTTGCCACTGCAATACCTGCACTGCCCAGTGCTGCTTTTCTTATAAATCCTCTTCGTGTGGTCATGATTTTAGTTTAAAGGTTTGATTTTTATATTTTTAAAGGAAACAAAATTGCCGTGATCCTGTAGCAGGATATTGCCCTTGTTTCAACTCACCATAATTTGGCCAGTCTTTAAATTTGCTCTCTGACACAAGTTGGCGAAACTCTGGACTGTAGCGGTCATATTCCAGCACTTTCATCCCGTTTAACCAATGTTCTACATGGCCGTCTTTTGAGACAATGTGAGCTGTGTTCCATTCTCCTATGGGATGTATAGGTTTGTCAGGATCGGCTTTGATCAGGTCATAGAGAGAGGCCACAGTGCGGCTTCCCTCTTGTGCGCCCAGTTTTGCATCGGGATGGTTTTTGTCATCCAAAACCTGATATTCCAGACCTATGGATGAACCGGCACCTTTATTTAAATCTGTATCTACGTAGTACTTGATTCCGCTGTTTGCACCTTTGGTTATCTTAAAATCAACTTTCAGTTCAAAATCACCATATTTTTTTCGGGTAACGATATCTCCACCAGCAGCAGCTTCCTTACCACCACTTGCAAGGACGCTTAGCACCCCATCTTTGATCTCCCAGCCGCTTTCTGGAAATTTATCCAGTTTACCACCGCGCCAGCCATCTGTTGTTTTTCCATCCCAAAGTAGTTCCCAGCCGTTCTTTTTTTCATCAGCTGTAAGCATATTATCTGTTTTGATGGGATCCAACGGACTCTTTTGAGCATATTTTGAAAGGCTATCGGTCAAAATCCTTATATTTTTCCACATGACCTGCTTGCCGGCTTCTTTAGTATTATCGCCAATGCTGTGTACCTGCAGGGCGATAAAGCCACTTGCATCTTTATCATCAATCAAATAAGCCGCGGGCACATCGTTGATCCACGTCTTGATGGTATCACTAATGGCCTCGATACGGTAATGGTTCCAGTCGTTCTGCTTAAAGGCTTTTTGGGCTTTTGGGTTATTATCCATGGTATTCAGCCAGCCGCGGCGGCCCTCATCATAAATGCCAGCGCTCCAGGCCCGGTCTGACGGGTCGATCTCGATCTGATAGCCGTGTACGCGCCCATTTTGATATTGTGGCGTGCTATTGCTCCTGATCTGTATGCCCGAATTCATGGTACTATCCACCTTATAATCCACTTCCATAATAAAATCGCCATACATTTTATTAGTGGTCAAAAAAGAGTTGGGCGTGTTGGGCACCGTTGTCCCTACCACCATACCATCTTTGACCTCATATTTAGCATCGCCGCCTTTTTGCGTCCAGCCGTCAAGGTTTTTGCCATTGAATAGGTCGACCCAGGGTGTATTGTCCTTTGGTTTGGAATCGCAGCTGCTCAATGTCATTAGGAGCGAGAGTAGTATAAGACTACTGATACCGGTTTTTAATCTTGTTTTCATGTTTAGTGTTTGAATTATCGCTTATTTTGATTTGAATCTTTATGATTATGGTCGAACTAAAAGTTCTTTAAACTTATAAAATTGTAAGTGAAAAGGGTTAATAAATTGATACTTATAATTCGATACATAAATACTCTTAAAATTATACTCTTTTCCCAGTGCTCAGGACTTTTGTAATTGTTGCCAAAAGATGAAGTGAGCTTTTAACAGGTTAGCTAATTATTGATAATCACTATTCATATTCATTGATAATGCCGATTCCTCTACAATTTAATAACCTGGATTTTGAGGGAAATCAGTCGAAGTACGATCTATCTGAGTAAGGGGTATAGGTCGCAGTACATGGAACGGCTGAATATTTGGGGCTGCTTGTGCATTGTGTAATTTAACCCGCTCAACCAATTTTCCCGTCCGTGTTAAATCAAACCAACGCTTACCTTCCTGTGCAAGCTCTTTAGCACGCTCTTCAAGAATGATGTCAATATCAACACTGTTGATCACAGGTAAAGAAGAAATATCATCAACACCATAACCACGCATGCGTACCGCGTTGAGGTATTGCAGCGCCTTGGTTTGATCTGGGGTTGCCTTAAGTGCATTAGCCTCTGCGGCGATCAGATAGATTTCTGCCAATCTATACAAAATAAAATCCCGATCCCCTGATAGCTCATTGGTTGAAGGTCTATTGGGCTGCACCCATTTTTTTGAAGAGGGAAATATCTTTTCGGTGTATTCATCTTGATTATAAATATTTACGCCATAAGGTTTTGCATCTTTCTCTGCTTCTGTAAAAGGTTTTCGAGGGAGGTATATCGCCGTATCCCCTACTTGCACCCCTGCGGGTGCATTATCTGCGTTATTTGCATACCAGACCGTAGTAAATGATCCGTCATATCGTTTATCATTTGCATCATAAAGGTTTAAAAGATAATCAGTGGGCCTAAACCTTTTGTAGGGCCTTCCATTGACGACGTCACGCTTCATACCAGGCAGCTTGTCATATTCCATAAGAAAAAATACATGGGCGGGATTTCCTCCATTATCCAGTTCCAGATCATTGGAAAACTGTGCAGCCATAATAACCTCACTATTTCTTTCATTACCGATCTCCCACAGATCTGAAAATGGTGTCACCAATTGAAAAGGCCCGTTATTGAGAATATCTTCGGCATATTGTGCGGCCAAATCGTAATTTTTTAAATTAAGATATACGTCGGCCAGAGCCGCTTTTGCCGCCCAAGATGTGGCTTTCCCATATTCATCCTGCTCTCCCGGAAGGTTATCTACCGCAAATTGTAAATCCTCAATTATTTTTGGATATAACTCATCTAGGGGCATGCGCGTAGCTTCGGTCTGAGCTCCCGAGGTCTCTTCATCCGTATAGTGTACCGGACCGTAGACACGGGCCAGCCAAAAATAATAATATCCCCTTAAAAAACGGGCTTGGGCAGTAATATTGGTCACTTTGTCCGGTTGATCTGGAATCGCATTTTCTACCCGGCCTATAACGGCATTCGCCGAATTGATACCCCGGTAAAACACATTCCAAGGTTCGGTCACAATGGGCGAACTCGCATTAAGATCAGAAGTATAGGTATTGAAATATTTGTAATTACCATCAGATCCATTCGTATAGGTATCTGTTCCAAAGGCAATCAAGGTCCATCCCGTCTCAATATCTCCAGAACCTCCAATAAATGTTGTCATTGCGGCGTAAGCGCCATTAAGGGCAAAATCAATACCTTCTTCATCAGTAAACACACCATCTGCAGTAAGACCACCGGTCAACTGTTCATCTAGCACATCTGTACAGGAAGAAAGGCTTATAAGCATAAGGAGAATAATAGATATATTTTTCATATCACAATCTTTAAAATTTAATTAAAACGATAGGTTTAGACCAAAAAGAATGGTCGTAGGCGCAGCGGTAAAATCATTATCATCATTTGCTTGAGCTTGGTTACTTCCAGTTTCTGGATCAAAGCCATCAAAATCATACGCGGTAAATAGAAATGGATTTTGTGCAGTTGCATAAACCCTGAATTTTTCAAGACCGATTTTTTTGACAATGTCACTTTTAAAATCGTATCCTAATGTTATATTCCTAATCCTCACAAAAGAGCCATCAACATAGGCCAACACCCCATTATCTAATGGCCGCTCCCTGTTTTTGTTAGGTCTTGGGATAGTATTTGAAGGGTTTTCTGGTGTCCAATAATCTAGATCCAAATCATTGAACCTTCCAAAAAGGACTGCATTATTCAAAGCATTGGAACGTGCCAACTGTCCTTGCTGTGTATAAACAGCAATAGTCAGGTCAAAACCCTTATAGTCAAATTTACTTGTAATTCCACCTATCCATTTGGGGTCCCTCTGCCCTAGAATTTTTCTATCAGTATCATTGAGCACACCATCATCATTAAGATCGGCAAGTCTTATATCACCGGGTCTCCTACTATAACTATTGGCAAGATCAGCATCATCAAGTTGCCAGATACCGTCAAAAACGCGATCATAAAATACGCTCAATGGCTGACCAATGAACCAACCATTACCTACATCATCAGAATTGCGGTCTAAAAGCTTAACGATCTTATTCTGGTTTGCCGAAAAGTTAAAATCTGTTGTCCATTTAAAATCCCCAGCATCAATATTTACAGTACTCAAAACGACCTCTATCCCTGAATTTTTAGTCTCCCCTACGTTTTGAAGTATACTTGAAAAACCGGAAGTAGCGGGAAGCACGCGGTTAAGCAGTAGATCTGTGGTATTGCCTGTATAATAATCAACAGAGCCGGATATCCTATTTTTCGCAAAAGCGAAATCAAGACCAAGATCAAAAGTAGTGGTACGCTCCCACTGAAGATCTGGGTTTGCAATTTCTTCTGGCACAAAACCTACGGCAGGTTGATCCCCAAAGGATCCCTCAAAACGTTGCAGACGCCCAAAGGTACTGTAAGGGTCAATGGGGTTGCGCCCCACCTGCCCATAACCCGATCGTAGTTTTAGGTTAGTTATAAAAGTTTGATCTTTAAGAAAATTCTCCTCATCGATCTTCCAAGCGAATGAGGCTGATGGGAAAAAGCCCCACTTTTCTCCTTTGGAAAGTTTTGAAGAACCATCAAAACGGCCTGTTAATGTTAAAAGATATTTATTCATAAAGCTATAATTGACCCTAGCCATATAAGAGGTCCAGCCCTCTTTTTCCAGTGAGCTGTCTCTATAATCGATCTGGGAAGCATCCCCCAGGTTATTGAACAACTGACTATCTGAGGCAGTGCCCAAAACACCAAGCTGCAAAAAGTCTCTTTTGGTATCCTGAAAACTATAGAGCAGCGTTGCATCCAAAGCGTGGATATCATTAAAAGTTTTATTATAATTTACGATATTTTCCACTGTATAAGCTGTTACAGTTCTTTGCTCTTTGGCCGCTGAAGATAACGCACCCGTCCTGCTGGCAGATTGTGAGGCCCTAAAATCGTTATCGGTAACCAGTTCAAATTGTGGCTGAACGTTTAGTGTATATTTAAGACCATCCGTAAATTGATAACTGGCAAAAATATTGGCCAGATATCTATAATTTAAAGTTTCGTTTACGAAATTACCCGGGGCTTCATTACTCAGCGGGTTCCAGACCAGGCCATCCGCAAGAGGGTCTAACGTGGGTGTGCCATCTGCATTAAATGGTTTTACCAATGGCGATTCCCTTATGAGATCATTCAAGGGATCATAATTATTTCTTTTTGAAAAATTAGCCTGTTGGGAAATCCCAAATTTCAGCTTATCAGTTGCGTTCACGTCAATATTGGCACGAAAGGTAACCCGCTCATAATCTGCCAGACGGAAAACGCCTTCCTGATCAAAGTAGCTCAGCGAAAGTGCATAGCGCACCTTGTCAGAACCTCCTGAAACCCCCAACTGATGGTTGACCTGTTTACCAGATCGCGTTCCTAAATCTATAAAATTAGTGTTGATCCCTGCCCGATATGCTTCTAACTGAAGGGGTTCTAAAGATTCTTCAATACTAGGAATGGGAAGTGTACCTGGCAATAAGCCCTGACTCTCTTCAGCAGCAGCCCTTCGTGATTCCCTTCTTAAATTGACATATTCATCCGCATTAAATGTATCATATTTGTTCGTCAAGGAAGAAAAACCATAATACGTGTCAACAGTAAAGCGCGCTTTTCCCACTTTACCTCGCTTTGTGGTTATCAAAATCACACCATTTGCACCCCTTGCGCCATAAATTGCTGCGGAAGAAGCGTCTTTAAGCACTTCTACAGAGGCAATATCTGCAGAGTTAATATCATTAAGCCCTCCTTCTAATGGGATTCCATCGAGAACAATAAGTGGCTCGTTTGAGAAGTTGAGCGAACTCCTTCCCCTGACCAATAAAGAAGGACTGCTACCCGGTTGCCCACTGGATATCCCCACATCAAGACCTGCCACCTTTCCGGCAAGGGCATTAAGGGCATTACTTTCACGTGTTACGTTAAGATCATCACCAGAGACTGATGTTATTGCACCCGTAACATCTGATTTACGCTGTGTACCATATCCAACCACCACTACTTCATCCAGTGCGGCTGCATCTGCCTCAAGGGTCACATCTATGGTTTGCCTGTTTTTTATAGGAATCTCCTGACTTACAAAGCCAACATAAGAGATTACTAATGTGGCATCATTTCCTGAAACAGTAATGGAATATTTACCATCAAAATCAGTCAAAGTGCCATTGCTTGTTCCTTTTTCTATAATATTTGCACTTGGAAGGGGCATTCCTGAGGCATCGACTACAGTACCCGTAATTTTAATATCCTGTACAGATTTTGTATCCTTTAAGGTTTCAATCCCATTATCCATAAGGGGAATTGATTTGAAAGTATTGGTAATAGCTGAATCATTGGGATCTTCATTGGCATGTACCCAAAAACTGGATAGGATGGCCATCGGAAAAATCATATTACGCCAAAAAACACATGATGGAAAAAATCGGAATAAATAGTTTTGCATATGTCTTTAATTTAAGTCTATATAGAGTTATAGTTAATTAATATTCCTCGTTAATAGTAACTTCGTTTCGCTAAAAAAATTAATGTGTACGTACACATTAAAAAGCCACCGCGGTGATTTAAAATTAAATTTAAGTTAATTATCAAAAACTACAACGATTTAATTAACTTTAGAATTTAGGCTAAGTTAATATAAATATTCGTGAACGCAACGGCAATTCTATTTTTCATTGACGTTAACATTCAATAGAATTTATAATTTTTTAAATACATATTTTAATCAGAACTAGATATCATTTTCACTCAATGCAATAATCTTAAAATTTATAAGTACAGATTGGTTTTGATCAAATATTTTCACTTATTTAATGATCGTGATCAGAATTCTCATGGCTTTAATTGATAGATCTAAGCTGATGGTCTTAAAAAGGTTCGTTTTCCAATTTAATTGGCATTATCGTATACTCTTTAATTTCATTGCCGTAGAATCTGGTTTAGGGAATTTCCTAATGTGCATGTACCGTTTATAGCTATCAAAAATTTCAGTATCGGGCCCTACTACCCGTGGATCTTTAGTTTTGGTAAGACCCTTGAGCAGTTCTGTTTTAAACTTTCCTTTAATCTTATCATAATTGCTATCGGTCGCAAGATTAGTTAAACAGTAAGGGTCTTTATTGATATCGAACAATTCAAACTCGGGTCTTTTGCCCACCGACATAAGAAAATAAGGGTTGATTTCCTTTTCTCCTGCGTGCTTCAATAGATAATCTTTACTGGGGCTAGCATCTATATCTGTATAAGCATCTCCATACATATAGTTCTCATTTTTTGAAGCCTTATTAAGAAGGACCTTGTTACGCGACGCATATTCCTGAGGGGCCCCAGCGGGCCATCGATCTGGTTTCATGTTCCAGATCAGGAGATAATCCCTACTGCGTAAAATGCGCTGTGGATAGCCCCAGTTTTTATACCTGGACGATGAATGGCGCTCCCTTCCCGAAAAAGCATAAGCATCTTTTGCTTTGACGAAACCCTCTTTTTTAGATCGAAGAATCTTTAGAAAACTTTTCCCGGTCATAGGCATCATTTGTCCTTTAGCGGAAGCTTGCCTTGGCAACGTTTAAAAAAGTAGGTGCAAAATCTACAAAGGAAATAGGATCTTTTATAATCCTTCCACCGGGGAATCCCTTTGGATAGCGAATCGCCAAGGGTACATGAATTCCATATTCGTAACCATTGGCCTTAGCGCTGGGGAAGGGTTTTCCGTTATCTGCTACCACGATCACGATAGTATTATCCAGTTCCCCTTTTTTTTCCAGATATTTCAGCATATAGCCCAACTGCTGGTCAAACCACTCGATCTCTACCGCATAATCCAATAAATCTCCCCGAATCACCGAATTATCAGGTAAAAATCCCGGTACTTTTACATCGTTTAAATCCTTATTTAATCTTTTATAAGAATCCTGCTCATAGGGCCTATGCGGTTCTCTGCCGCCAAACCAGAAAAAGAAAGGTTTGTCCCCCTTTATGGTATCCATAAAGTATCTAAAATTTCCAAAATAATCAGTCTTGCTAATACCGCTAGCGTAATTAGGCAATTTGTTCAAACTGTCTTTTTTATATTGTATGTCAGAATGCAGGACGCCACCAGCATTGGTTTTCCTCCACAGCGAATCTTTGTCATTTCTTGCATATTGAAACGGATCGACGCCTTTTCCTGTGCGCCCGATACAGTATCCCGCCTTTTCCAATACGTCTGTAAAAGGCACATACTTTTTTAACCAAGCGGAAGCATGTTGACCCGACTTGCTCGTTCTGCCAGGGGTAGCGTCCCGTCACGATAGAACTTCGGGAAGGCGCGCAACCAGGGGAACCTGCGATACAGTTGGCAAAATAAACACCCTCTTCTGCGACCCGGTCAAAATTAGGTGTATTAATAAAGGTACAGCCGGCAAAACTTGTATGAGCAAAAGACTGATCATCACTTATCGCGAAAAGGATATTAGGAGGGTGCTGTGTTTTATTTTTTTGTGCACTTGCGTTTAAACCAACGCACAGCAAAAGTTGGAATGTTAAAAGTGATGCTGTCTTCATAGCTTTATAATCGCATTTGCCCAACACAAATAGTTCTCATCATCTTATCTATTCCTCTTACATATTTGCTCCTATGCAAAAATTCAATTTTATTTAGAAGGTTCTTTATCATAAATACCTGTATCTCCTTTTTTCCATATTTTATCCAGCCGCTTAACTACACCGGGGAATTTTTCAGCTACATTGATATTTTCATTAGGATCAGTTTTATGATCATATAACTCGATCACTGGTTGCTCTGATCTAAAATATTTGGTATACCTATATTTATCTGTTCTCAGTGAAATACCTTTTCGGAAATAACTATAAGCACGATTGTCCCACTTATTGGTATATGGGTCTTGCAGTAATCTCACCAAGCTTTTACCATCTGTTTCATAGGGCATTTTGACATTACACAGTTCCATTAGCGTTGGGTATATATCTATCGTGCTTACTATGTTTTGAGTAGATACACCCGGTTTTTTCATTCCCGGGACCTTTATGATCAACGGACTGTTAAGCGCTTTCTCAAAAATGGTATGTTTACCCCACTCCCTATGATCTCCCAGTTGCCACCCATGATCTCCCCATAAAACAATGATCGTATCATCTGTCAGATTTAAACGGTCAAGCTCATCTATAACTTTACCTATTTGAGCATCTACATAACTTACAGCAGCATAATATGAATGTTTTATCTTACGTGCATACTCATCAGAAGCGGGTTGGTCAAGTGTGGGTTTTTCTTCCCCTAGAAGATATTGATTAAACTCTGTGTTATTATGCAGACTTTCCGGATTGACATTTCTTGGAATGTTGGGTGATGGTGTAAGTTTTATTTTGGATTCATCATACAAATCCCAGTATTTTTTAGGTGCATTAAAAGGTAAATGTGGCTTAAAAAATCCCACTCCTAAAAAAAAGGGTTGGTGCAGCTTAGACAAATCCTTTAATTTATCAACGGCAAGATTAGCAGTTAGTCCATCCGGATAACCTTCATCACTAACATCTGCATGCTCATAGGGCTTCACCTGTTTATCTCTGCTCTGGCGATTAGAGCCGTCTGCGTAAGCAAAAAAAGCATTCCATCCTGTACCCCATTTCCCAGAATTAAACATAAATTCATCCCAGCTATATGGCAATTCTGGAGGTGCTCCATTAGGGTTTCCAGTATAGGGGTACAAACCGTCTATATAATGGCTTATTTTACCCATACCCACCGTGTAATATCCATTACGTTTTAAATGATGAATAAAAGTTTCAGGTTTTTCATTTTCCTTTTTCTGTGATATTTCATCACGAATTGCATTGTTGCTAAGGTGTATTTCCTTTCTAGGAAGTAGTCCAGTTAATATATTATACCGAGAGGCTCCGCAAGTAGGGACCTGGACATAGTGATTTTTAAATATTCTACTTTCAGAAGCTAGTTTGTCAATATTAGGAGATTTTACAATCGAATTCCCATAACATCCCAAATCTGGACGTAGATCATCTACAAATATGAATAAAACATTTGGAGACTTTTTATCTTTCTGCGCATTACAGGGGATAAAGTAAAAACCTAATAAAAAAAGCATTACCAATTTAATATCCATCATCTTCCTTTTTCAATCTCTATTCAATTTTAGTAACCGGGATTTTGCTCTAAATCAGCGTCAATATTGCGCTCTATCTCAGCGGCGGGAATTGGCCAGAGATTATACTTTGGCAAGACCTCGTCAGCATAATAGGGATTGTATTCCTTTACCCTATCGTATAGAAGCCCAAGCCTCATTAGGGTGAGCCTCCTTTTTTCTTCAACGCCCAATTCGCGCATTCTTTCATCCAAAATATAATCAATGTCTACATCACCTGGCGCAACAGGAGAAGCTTTTGCCCTAGAGCGAACCACATTAATATCATTGGCTGCCTCAGTATTGTTCCCTAAATCCATATATGCCTCAGCCCTAAGTAGATAAGTTTCTGCCAGTCTAAACATATATTGATCGGTATAGGTCGCGCCTGCAGAGCTTTTAAGTGTTCCCAGCTCTTTATTATCATAAAGACCATCCGGATGGTTAAAAGGTGTCGTAACTTTAGATTGGTAAGCATAAAAATCACGCGTGGTATCTACACCTTCATATACTTTTTCTGTGGAAATAGTCTGACCGAAAAGTGAGGAGTTTGGGTTGTCTGCCACAAATTCACGTACGAAATTATTGTTTTTATTGCGCATATCAGTATCAAAATCACTTTCCCAAATTTCATTAGTGAAATGATATGTAGGAACGGCCCATCCAATCCCCCTCCCGCCGGTATAGGCGCTTCTGGGCCAAAGAAAGGGTGTTTCACCGTTGATTCGCACGTTGCGAATAAAGGGCGCATGCTGCCTTTCTAGCATATAAGAACCGTTTCGCGTTCCTGATACGGTACTGCCGCCCAATACATCAGTTTCAAATTGAATGACCCATAAACCTTCGGTATTACCCGAGGAACGGTTTTGATTGTTCATCCTAAACAGATCCCAATATACATCACCAGGAGTTTCATCTGCTCTAGACCCAAACCTGTCCTGCATCAGTGCTGTTGCAGGATCATCGATTACCACAGAAGCTGCATCAACAGCATCCTGAGGGCGCCCAGCCGCAAGATAAACTTCTGAAAGTAAATGTTCAGCTGCGAGATTATTCAGTTTACCATCCTGAACTTCAGTGATTCCTGGAAGGTTTTCACTGGCATAAACCAAATCTTCTATTATTTGGTTAAGGACCTCTTCTTTTGAAGCTCTCACGAAATCGGTCCTGGGCTCAGTGATCTCTTCTGTAACAAGTGGAACACCACCCCAGATATATACCAGGGCCCTATATGCAAAAGCCCGAAAGAAACGTGCCTGGGCAAGAAGTTCAGTTTTTTGATCCTCGGTCACATCAGCTATAGGTGTCCTGCTTATGACAATATTTGATTCTACCACCATGGTGTACAGGTTATCCCAATGTGTTGCGGGGATATCGCTGGTGGGGTCATATGCGGCGACCATATTGGTATGTCTATTGGTGCTGGATTGGCCATCATAAACGAGGTCTGTACCATATATAAAGTCAAAAGGCCTGCTCTCATCTCTATCATAAAATATCCTTCTTGCAAACCAATACAAATTATTTACCGTTGCATTGAGACCTTCATAAGTATCATAAGCGTTGACATTACTTAAAAAATCTAAAGGTTTTTCATCTAAAAAATCATCTTTGCACGAAGTGGCCACTAAAAGAAGTGCCGCAAAAACTAATAATATTTTTTTCATCTCTTTTTTTTTTAAAATGTTACATTAAGTCCTAGGGAATAACTTCTCAAAACCGGTCTACCACCAGACCCAAGACCGGTACCATTCTCTGGGTCCCATCCTCTCCAATTTGTCCAAGTCGCTAAATTTTTTCCACTGATGAAGATCTGCAGATTTTCCATATGTAGTTTTTCGACCAATTTCCTGTTAAAATCATATGTAAGACTTACATCCTGCAACCGTATAAAACTTCGGTCTTCGTAAACAGCTGGGGAAATCGTGGGGCTCTTCCCTAAAAATACGGGATCTTTTCCATCAGGATTGTTGGGTTGCCATAAATCCCTATTGTTCAAATAATTCCACCTAATGTTATTATCATCTAGATTAATAGGATATATATTGTTCTGCATATAACCATTCTTACCCCCCTGAATGGAATTCACAAAAACCCTTAAGCTGAGTCCTTTATATTGAAAAGTATTTAAAACACTAAACCTGTACCCCGGGTTGGAATGACCTAGAATCACCCTATCATCTGCAGGGTTGATCTCACCATCACCATTTTGATCTACGATTCTATAGCTCCCGGGAAAATATCCCTCAGGTATATCTTCATCTCCCAACTGATAAATACCATCGGTTTCATAATCATAAATGACCCCTATGGGCTGCCCTATAAATAGATTACTTGCCACGAGATCATCTTCAACCCCGTCATTGTCATTATCTCTTCCTATTAGCTTTAACACCTTTGTCTTGGTTGTTGAAAAATTAATGGTAGAGTTCCAGTTAAAATTTTCGCTTTTTATGTTGTGACTGGAAATTGAAAATTCAAAACCGCGATTTTCTATTTCACCAATATTGGTCCGTATAGTTTCAAAACCGGTAATGTCAGGAATGGCGACATCAAATAATAGATCATTTGTATTGGTGTGGTAATATTCAACTGTACCATTAATCCTCGAATTCAGCAGTGCATATTCTATCCCCAGATTAATACCGGTTGTCCTTTCCCACTTTAAATTTGGATTTGCCAGTGAAGTCAATTGTTGACCAAAAACGGTTGATCCCCCGTCTCCAAAAACATAGGCAGCACGGGTGGTAACCCCGGCGAGTGAACTATATCTACTGGTCTGATTACTACTGGTACCGTAACCTGCTCTTAATTTAAGATTATCTACCCATTTTGCTTTAAAAAAATCTTCGTTCTGAATATTCCAAGCGACAGCAACGGAGGGAAAGTACCCGTATTTATTTTTTTCGGAAAATCCAGAAAACCCATCTCTCCTAATAGTTCCCGTAATGAGATACCTATCGTCAAATTTATAATTGAGCCGTGCCATTTGATAGGCTAGGGCCTCTCTCCAGGCATCAGAATTGGTAAATTGATTTACACCTTGTTCCAAACTGTTATAACCAAGATCCAACCTGGCAAAATCATTGGCATTGGCACCGGTATATTCAAACTTTCTTTCTATCGCTCCGTATAAAAGAGTAAGATCAATATTATGTTTGCCAAATGTCTTGTTGTAATTGACAATATTATCCAGATTGTAATCATAATAAAAATCATGATTTTTATAGGCAGAGCCTATCAGACCAGAACCGTACTCACTTGCGCCATAGTTCTTATTTATCCGGTAGTTATTTCCAAAGTTAACACGATAAGAAAGTCCCTTTAAAAAAGGAAAATTTATTTCTGAGAAAAAGTTGGCAAAGAAATAATCATGACGTTCATAGTCATCAACGTAATAACCTAAAAAAGGATTTGAAACGGCGGTATTGGCTGGGTTGGGGATCAAGTCACCATTCTCATCAAAAGGTTCCAGTAATGGGGAGGTTCTGACCAGATCAGTTATACTGGGTTCAGCACCATCTTTGTTAACGAAAGAGGCGAAGGTTTGAACCCCTACTTCCCACCAATCAGTTGCATTAACAGAAAGATTAACCCTTGCCCCCTTACGCTGAAATTTATCATTTACTATAAATCCTTCTTGGTCTGTATGATCAAGGGATATCAAATATCTAACATTTTCAGAACCGCCCGAAACACTTATTTTCTGTTCGTTTATAAAACCAACCTGGGTACCGGCATCCCACCAGTCAAAATTCGTATCTACGATATTTCCATTTTCATCCAGCATGGAGGAATCTATGTAATCAGTTAAATTAAAGTCAGGATTAGGGCTCGTATAAGCAGGGCCCAGGTAAGCATCTTCATAATAAAGTTTTTTGATATGTTCTAAATAATTAGCGCGATCAAGGGGTCTTAAATCTTCAGAAGGTTCTAAAGTGGCATAAGAAGTTGATATGGATACCCTTGGCGCTTGATTTTTCCTTCCCTGTCTTGTTGTAATTAAGATAACACCGTTGGCACCTTGGGAGCCATATACCGCCACAGAACTCGCATCTTTAAGTACATCTATAGATTGAATGTCATCGGGATTAATTGATTCAAGGGATCCGTTATATTGAACACCGTCGAGAATAATAAGTACATTTTGATTACCAGATATCGTTGTTCTGCCGCGTACTGACAGCGATGGAGTAGATCCCGCACTGTCTACCTGACCGACATTAAGACCGGGCAAATTTCCCTGAAGCAACTGCCCAACATTACTAACGGGAGCTTGCCTAAAATCTTTTAAATTAGCACTACCTACTGAACCGGTGACGTCACGTCTTTTTCTTGTCCCATACCCTACAACGACCACTTCATCCAGCGCTGCAGCATCCTGTTTTAAATTAACGTCAATGTTTTTACGGCCCTCAACCGAAACCTCCTGAGTCACGAAACCCACGTAGGAAACTACGATGACCGCAGCTTCACCAGAAACCGTTATAGAGTATTTGCCGTCAAAATCGGTCAAGGTACCATTGCTCGTACCCTTTTCTACAACGTTGGCGCTTGGTAAGGGCATTCCGTTTTCATCCAAGACAGTTCCTGTAACAGTAATATCCTGTTTTCTTGAAGGACTGTCATCCATTCTCTCGCGGAGAACCATACTGATGGCAAAACGGTTACCAATGGAATTTAGATTCAAGGCATGGAGGCTATTAAAGGATAATAAAACTGTCGCAAATACCAGAACTTTATTATAGACCTTTGGGAAATTATGAGAATAGTATTTCATATTTAATCCAACTTTTAAGTTAAAAATCACCGATAGGAAAAACGCATCCTAAAAGCGTAAATATTTAAATGTGTACGTGCACATTATTAAACAAAACTTTTGAATTTGGTGTAAAACTATCTAAATAAGTTTTACTATAACGATTTAAAAAAATCAATCAAGGCGGCAAGTTAACATAATTTAACTACAATGCAAATAATTACTTAATAAATAATATACGTACACATTTTCTACCAAAATATTAAGTTATTTTCATTTCGTTATAATAGATGAGGTTTTCTAAGGTTATAATATCCAAAGGCAGGTATTTTTCTTTTTCAATTTTTAAACCGAGCACTAAAAATTTATAAAAAATTTCTAAAGCATAATAACCTTGATTTTCAGGTCTTTGTCCTATTACATAATGGATAATTCCCTTTTCTATGTAAAATTTAGTTCGTTCAATAAGATCATTGCCAACCAGTTTTACATCAAGGCCTAATTCATCTATAATTTCTGCTACATAATGCACTTTAGAACTAGGTACAAAAATGCCGCTTGTATTTTGAGCCCTACATGTTTCTAACAGAACTTCTTTCCAATCTTTGCTCCGCTGGTGAATATCATATTCATTAAGGCTAATGGTCTGTAAAAAGTCACTCTCTAAAAAATAATCCTTAAACCCCTCGATACGCTTTTGTAGCGTTTTATTGTGGTTTTCATTATTTTTAATCGAAATAATGGAAATTCCCCCATTTCCCGAAATTTCTGACTTGAGCAGTTTTGCGGCGAGTTTGCCGCTTTGGTAAGCATCCTGTCCTATAAAAGACAATGCGCCACTGTTTGCAATATTTGAATCTATAATTGTAAAAGGTGTGCCCAGTTCCTGTAGTCTTTTGGTCAATTTTACAGCTTCAAAATTAATTACAGGAGCTAATATTACGCCATCGGGTTTTGAATCTATAACCTTTTGAGCCTGCTCTTTAAAGGACTCAGGTAAATTTTGATCAAATAAAAAAAGCTTGACCGCAAGACCAAATTGCTTAAAATCTTCCTCGGCTTTTTTAATACCCAGCTGGGGTCCTTCCCAATATTCCCCGGTATCGAATAAAGGAACCAAAGCAGCAATAGTAAACGATTTGTTGAGTACAAGCCCACGGGCATATATATTGGGTTGATAATCTACCTGCTGTAAAATATCGAGAACTCGTTTATGGGTTTTTGGTGAAACCTTACCTCGATTGTGGATAACGCGATCTACTGTACCCAGAGACACATTGGCAAGTTTTGCAATTTCCTTTATTGTCATGTGTGTATAATATTGTTCTTTTTTAAAACGAAAATACCAAAAAGAAGCTCAGTTGCCCTCATTCTCATTTATTTTTATGTAGGGCCTACATGACTATAATATAAAAAGAACGGCGCAAATCATGATGAAAACGTAATTATCTTATAGCGAATTGTCTAATTATACTAGTGTTAGCGTAGATCAAAGGCACAGCGAATTGTGAAGGAAAAACAGATGCTATTATAGAAAAACCTGCCTTAGCTGACCATTTTTTGTTCTGCAGCAGATCATTCATGGTTAATGAAATGATTATATGCTAAACAAAATAGCTCCAAACTTTGTGCCCCATATTTAATGAAGTCCAGTTGGTTTATTGGGTTGTTTTTGTTTTTTCAGCTACAAAATTTAGTAGAAGTGGGAAGGCCGGATAGGTCATATTATGGCCATAACCCTGCATTTCATATTGTGTAATGTCTTTTTGACCGTTTACCTTCATCATGCGGTAAAAGTATGCGTTCTCCTCATAGCGGCCCAACATTTCCTTAGTACGGTCTCCCGTAACAAGGAGTATGGGTGGTGCATCACCGCGCACATAATACAATGGTGCCCATTCATCTATTATGGGCTGTTCACCGGGTATTCCCCGCTCTTTACGTATGGTGAAATGAGTGATGGTGTGACCACTAAAAGGCACCAACCCGGCAACCTTATTGGCATCTATCCCGAATTTCTTGAGCCTGCTTTTGTCCATTACGGTCATCAACGCCAGATATCCACCAGCTGAATGACCGGAAATAAAGATTTTGTCTGGATCACCGTTATATTTCGCTATATTTTTAAAGGTCCACGCGACCGAGGCTACCGCATCGCTTACACTGGTTTCTGCTTTTACTTTTGGTGACAGCCTGTAGCCAACCCCTACAATTACATAGCCTTTTTCCTTTAAGGCATCCGGAATTTCTTTGGCGCCCCCTGTAAGCCCACCTCCGTGGAAGTAAACAATAACCGGTACATTTTTTTTATTTTCCGGATAATAAATATCAACAACACAGCGCTCTTTGATATAGGCCTGGTCGCCACTGCTGTCCAGAAGATCATAGGGAATATCCTTTGCGGTCTTGTAAGTAGTTTCCTGAGCAGTGCCCCTAAAGGGAATAAGAACAAGGAAAAAGCATAGATAGCTAAAAAGTTTTTTCATGGTTTTTATCGAATGTAGTTATAATATTCTATGCTAGAGCCCACCCGGGACGAGATTGCCACTCAGGTCATGTACCACCTATATACCTATTTTCCAGATTTATTGAGCACTCCAATCACCTCTTGATTGGCCTGGCGCGCTTCGGGCACATTAAACTTTTCCACTTTGCGGTCATAGGTCATAAAACCATTGATTTCTCCCTCTACATCAGTCGTCTGCGTATACACCGCGGCAGAAAAACCAGCCTTAACCAGATCTTTAAGCTGCTTGGCATATTTTACATATTCATCGGTAACCTGATCTACATTTTTAAACTGCACGTAACCCCAGTTTTTATTATTTTTCCACAGATGATCCTCTACAGGTAAGCCTATCCCACCAAATTCACCCAGTACGGTCGGGCGGTTGCCATCATAAAGGTACAGGCCGGGGTTGGGATAATTGTGCAGATCAAGCATATCGCCCACTTCAAAATGATTTCCTCCACTGGCGGAATTAACCAAGCGGGAAGGATCATAACTTTGGGTCCATTCAGTAATTTCCTTAGTTTTAAACTGGCCCCAGGATTCATTAAAAGGTACCCATACCACGATACTGGGATAGGGCTGTAACTGATCCATAATAGCCTTCCATTCTTTACGGTAAATTTTTTCTGAAGCCGCTGGGCGGTCCCATTCATTGCCTGTATGATAGGTCTTACTCTGCCAGCCGTTACCGCCACTACTGCTGGGCATATCCTGCCAGACAAGCATGCCCAGCTCATCGCAGTGTGTGTACCAGCGGGCTGGCTCAACCTTTACATGCTTTCTTATCATATTAAAGCCGAGCTCCTTTGTTTTTTCGATATCATATTTTAATGCCTCGTCGGTGGGTGCAGTATAAAGACCATCAGGCCACCAGCCCTGATCTAATGGACCAAACTCAAAATAATCCTTATTGTTCAGTTGTATGCGCACAACACCTTTATCATCGCGTTTTGTGGAGATTTTACGCATGGCAAAGTAACTTTTTACCTCATCCACAGTTTTATTGTTATGCATCAATTTTACCATTATGGTGTAAAGAAACGGGTTTTCTGGCGACCATAATTTGGCATCCATCACTGGGATTTCAAGCCCCTCGCCTGCTACTGCACTTACTTTTGCAATATTTTTATTTCCATCATTAACGGTGACTTCTATGATATCACCAAATTCCGGCTGGTCGGTTTCTGTTAAGATTTTTACCCTATTATGTTCTATATCTGGGGTGGTCTTAAGGTTTTTGATATAGTTTTTATTTACCGGCTCCAGCCATACCGTTTGCCAGATCCCGGTCACAGGCGTATAAAAAATCCCTTCAGGATCATTCTGTTGTTTTCCCCTGGGTTGCTGGGCGTCGTTGGTGGGATCCCATACACGCACCGTTAACTGTTGATTGTTCCCATTAAGAAAGGGGGTAATATTAAAGCTGAAAGAATCATAACCGCCCTCATGCGAACCTATTTTTATACCATTTAACCATATATCCGTTCGCCAGTCTACAGCGCCAAAATGGAGCAATATTTCTTTTTTGCCCCAATTGCGGGGTACGTCAAAAGTGGTGGAGTACCAAAGCTCATTATCCTCACCCACATTTTTCATAACCCCTGATAAACTGGATTCTACTGCAAAAGGAACCAGTATTTTACCGTCATATTTTTTGGGCTGTGTTGATCCGGCAGGCTGTATACTGTAGTCCCAAAGGCCATTCAAATTTTTCCAGTCATCCCTTTTCATAATGGGGCGTGGATATTCCTTGAGCGGTTCTTTGGGATCTACTTTTGATGCCCATTCAGTCTTGATCTTATCTCCAGCGGGTTTCCATTGCGCAAACGATGACATGGCTATCAAAAAGGTAACAGCTAAACATAGAAGTTTTTTCATAGTCCTAAAAATCTCGAATTTTATTTACAATTTTAAACGATCCATAGTGATTTCTTAAAACAAAAAATCAGATCATTAAATCAAAGGCTTTTTCGCAAACGAATGTTGTAGTTATTTCACTTAAAGCGAAAGGCAATATAGTTAAACGTTTTAGCTTGAACAAAAGAAAATATATTTTTGGCCAAACACGATCGGATAAAAGTCATGCATAATTAAATAAATCCTAAATAAGGTCTGACACGCTACAGGGCCAACTAAGATATCCTAATTTTAAATTTATAGTTTCTTAAGCTATTTACTGCATTCAAAAAAAAGCAACCCTAAATAGATACCTATATGTGGATCATTGTCCCGCTGATTCTTCTTGTTCTTATTGCAGCAATTGCATTTATAGGCAAGAGCCTTTCTGAACCCGGATATTCGGGCCCTGTCAGCGACCATTTTGACGGTAGAAAGTTTATCAATCCCAATAATGATCGCGGAAATGGTTTTAAAGAGGCCTTAGAATATTTCCAAAACAGAAAACCTGCCCGATGGACCGAAAACTATGAAGACACGGCCTACGATAGGGAGGTTGCGCACAATGCAACGCAGCATGTAAGGATTCTATTTGTAAACCACAGTACTTTTCTGATCCAGATGAATGGTCTAAACATCCTTACCGATCCCGTCTGGTCAGAACGTGTAAGCCCATTTACTTTTGCTGGCCCTAAGCGCCAAAGGCCCCCTGGCATTGCCTTTAACCTCCTGCCCAAAATACATCTGGTACTCCTGAGCCACAATCATTATGACCATTTAGATAAGGAAACAGTCAAAAATCTTTTGCGGGAGCACAATCCCGAATTTATCGTGCCATTGGGTGTCAAAAAGATGCTCAGTGGTATGAATATTAAAAAAGTAACCGAACTGGACTGGAACGAGAGCCTTATGAATACTGGCATCTCCATCAAGGCGACCCCGGCCATCCATTTTTCGGGCCGTGGATTTTTTGACCGGGACAGAACACTTTGGTGTGGATATATACTTGATGGTTTTAAGAAAGTTTATTTTGTGGGGGATACGGCCTATGATGAAAATCTGTTTCGCAAGACCGCCTCAGAAAATCTGAATATCGATCTGGCCATTATTCCTATAGGTGCTTACAAACCGCAGTGGTTTATGTCGCGTATACACACAAATCCCACGGAAGCCGTTAAAATTCATCGTTTTTTAAGCCCAAAACAAAGTATTGCAACACATTTTGGCACTTTTCCCCTTGCCGATGAGGGGCAGGGTGAGGCACAAGATGACCTGCAAAAAGCACTGCTTGATCAAGGAATACCATCTGCCGAATTTATAGCACCCGTTGAAGGAAAGATATATGAGTTTTAAAATTAATGCTGTGCTAATATTTCCTAATTAAGAATCGGCAATAATTACTAATTTCTTACCTCTAATGCTTTGTACGGTAGTGGTTCTTATTTTTCATTTCGCTGTAAAATAGGTGTTTCCTGTGAGAAAATTGACTTTTTTGGAACTTTATTAAGCTGCTCAAAAATAACAATTTCATTACTCCCTTTTCTCAGCCAGCACCCGGGAAGATATAGGGTTTGCTGCGGGCCCATGTTCCAATAACGGCCCAGATTATGGCCATTGACAAAAACAATCCCTTTGCCCCAGCTTTCCATATTTAGAAAAGTATCGCCTACTTTATCGAGCATAAACTTGCCCGAATAAAGTATGGGAAGTCCACTTTTTACGGCTTCAATTCCGCTAATAACGGGCATTTTATCAAACGGCGCTCTATACATTTTCCAGCCTCCCGTAATTTCATAATCACCGATGCTTACAGGCGAAATAATTCCTTTTTTATTATGCACGATTGCTGCGCCATAGTTGATCCTTCCCATATTCTCAACAAGAATTTCTAAGCGACCGTTAAAAGGAATTTCTACATCCATTTCATACTGATTAATCACGCGGTTTAAACTCCCCACCTTTTTGCCATTTACATAAACAGTTGCAAAGTCCCGCAGGCCGGGTATTTTTAGTATTCCTTTAATAGGTTGGGTAAACTTTTTAGTATAAAGCACATACCCGTATCCCTGCCCCAGTTCTTCAAACGTCATGGGGTTTTTTGAGGTTTTGGGCGTTGTTTTTTTGATAAAATCAATTGCACCTGCGGTTTTCCCCAACTGGATTTTAGGAATGGCAATGGTGGGGATGCGCCCGGGAATTTCAGGGATTTTATAATCCACATATTTTTTCATTAATGCCCTTATCGCCATATATTTTGGCGTAGTCCATCCAGCCTCGCTAATCGGCGCATCATAGTCGTAACTGGTGATGTCGGGCTGAATGTCATGATCGTCATTATAATTGGCTCCTGAGGTAAAGCCAAAATTGGTTCCGCCGTGTGCCATATAAAAATTAAAATCTACCCCATTTTTCAGGTAGGTTTCGGCCTGCTGAACGATAGATTCTGCATCTACTGTCACAAAAGGTTCGGCCCAGTGATCTAGCCAACCGGGATAAAATTCTGCAACCATATACGGGCCTTGATCCTTATGATGAGCATTTACCGCTTTTTGCAGGTTTTTGACATTTCCCTCTCCGTTGGCCGTGGGCAGCACACCAGATATGGCTCCACCATCAAACAGCCAACTCCCATCTGATGTAAAAAAAGGACCGTCAAAGCCAGCCTCCTGCAACATCGCATAAATTTTCTCTTTATAGGCGGCGTGTTCTTCTTTACTTATATCCTCCCGCTGCGCAACATAAGAACCAAATTCATTCTCAACCTGTGTCATTATGATATTCCCGCCGACATTGACCTGCAGCTCTTTTACCTGCTCGGCCAGTTTATTAATGTAAACCTTACAGGAATCCAAAAAAGCCGGGTTGTTTTCGCGTATTTGCAATTTGGGATTGTTCTGCAACCACCACGGGTAACCACCAAATTCCCACTCCGCACAGGCATAGGGACCAGGCCGCAATATGACAAATAGCCCTTCTTCACCGGCCATTGTAATGAATTTTTTTAGGTTTCTATTGCCCGTACTCCAATCCCATTTGCCCGGCGCGGTGTTGTGATAGTTCCAGAATACATAAGTACTCACCGTATTTAGGCCCATAGCCTTGATCATCTTTAAGCGGTGTCGCCAGTAAGCCTGCGGTACCCGGGCATAATGCATCTCACCAGAATAAATATGCACCGGCTTCCCTTTGTATATAAAATCTCCTTTTTGGATGCTAAAAACATCCTTTTTCTGGGCAAAAACGGCACCGCTGAAGACAAAAATAAACAGCACTGTCAAGCGGATTTTTATTGAAAATGACATAAAAATTGAATTATTCAATCAGAAAATGGATTAGTATAGGCCAATATTGGAAATTAACGGACTCGCTTTCGCGGAAGTGATATCCACTTTGATTTTGTGTGTGGAAACACCACCGAGCTTTAAAATACGTTTGTGACCAATGGTGGTGCCGGTAGCGATTACTGCCCAGGCATTATTTTCCCAGGCAGAAACGGTGAAATTTTCCACCCGTTGACCCAGTTGGATATATTCTTGAAGTACAATATAATTCAAGGTTTTTTCCTGGGGAAGTTCAATTTCTAGCGTAGCCGAAGTTATATCGTCATCGGTGGCAAAAAAGGTTTCCGTATTGCCATCAATCGCCTTTTCAGCATTATAGGTTTCACTTTTCCCGCGGAAGGAATCTGCCGAAATAGATGCATTTTCAACCAAATTATCGGCAAAAACGCTGTCCAAAATCTTACGGAAACCCTTTAAGGCTTTCACATCATTTTCATGAAACAGTCCGCGCTGATCTGGCGGCACATTAAGCAATAAAGTAGAACCGTGCCCTACCGAGGAAAGGTAGGTTTGGAAAAGGTCTTCTGGTGATTTTACCAGCGAATCTTCCTTTTTATGATAGAACCAGCCCGGCCTGATGGAAACATCAACTTCGGCGGGAATCCATTTTGTGCCATCTTCAGAACCGGTCTGTAACAGGTCTGAAATACCCGCCTTCCCGGCGTAAAGCGTATCGGGATTAATTGTATTCCAGTTGGTCTCACCTGCTACGCCATTCTCGTTGCCCACCCATCGCAGATCTGGACCCGCATCGCTAAAAAACAGGACATTGGGCTCCATTTTTTCTACCATTTTCAAGGTTTCCGGCCAATGATAATAGTTTGTTTTATCTATTTTTCGTTCTTCCTTGGCACCGCCGTAAAAACCATCACCGCCATTGGCACCGTCAAACCACATTTCAAAAATGGGTCCGTAATTAGTAAATACTTCTTTCAGCTGATTTCGGTAATAGTCAACATACGATTGTTCTCCATAATCCGAACGGTTACGATCCCATGGCGACAGATAAATCCCAAATTTAAGACCATGCGCCTTGGCAGATTCTTCCACTTCTTTTACGAGATCCCCTTTGCCGTCTTTATAAGGTGAACTTGCAATATCATGTTCGGTATATTCAGAAGGAAACAACGCAAAACCATCGTGATGTTTTGCAGTTAAAATAACCCCCTTGAAACCTGCTTCCTTGAGAGTTTCCATCCATTGATCTACGTTAAGATCACTGGGGTTAAAAAGTTCGGGCGATTCGTCGCCGTAGCCCCATTCCTTATCGGTAAAAGTGTTTATGGTAAAATGAATAAATGCATTCATTTCCATATTATGCCACGCCAATTGGGCTTCGCTGGGCACGGGCCCAACCGGTTGTGGAGCAGTCACTTCCTTTTTTTCAGTACAGGAGAAAAAGGCAAGCATCACTAGCGGTAAAAAAAGCTTATTTCGTTGTAATCCTAATTTCATAAACAATGCTGTTTAAAATGAATAATATAAATAAACGTCAACCTAAACTCGTTTTAGAGTGCCACTGAATAAATGACTCATCATCTAAACCCTAATGTAATGCTGAATCAAACTTAACATGCCGTCTCATTCTTATACTTAAAATACGGAATTCAAAATGCTACTTAAATTATTTTTCCATAAAAAACACCAGTGCTGAACTGTTTTCTTTGGATCGTACGGAGTCAGGCACATTCACTTCCACACGACCGTTTTTTAGCTTATAGTCGAGGTTTTTGCCGGTGTCAAGCAGTTTTATTTTTGCTTTCACCGAAGGGATATTTTTCGACCAACTTATGGTTTTGGGAATTTTTTTTCCATCTTCCATAAGAGCGATGGCATAGATTTTATTACCTTTTTCGGTAAAAAACACGTTCCCATCCTGATAATTGTCGATGGCGTGTGTACCGTAAAGACACACTTTCGTTAAATCTTTTTATGCATAATTGTAAAGAATAAAATAGACAAAAATAAAAACCTCCTACAGTGGTAGGAGGTTTCATTAAATATAGGTTAATAGATTATTATTTTTTTGCCCACCAAAGTTTTGTGGCTTGTTCATCGGGGCCTTGTTGTTGAATGGCAGCTTGCACCTGTGCACCATTAGTATTGTATTCTGCATTACCATAGCGCATTCTTTGAGGATATTTACCATTTAGAGTCCCGGCGGAGTAAAAATCAAAATCAGATACACCCTGAGCCAATTCTGAAGGATATCCCGTATCGCGAACGACCGCCCATGCCTCAAATCCGTCTGTGAAATCTGCGATCCAACGCTGTATTGCGATCTTCTCCAGATTCTGTTCTGGCGTACCATTAAGAAGGGCCATATCCTGAGTGGCAATAAAATTTTCTATGTCACTATCGTTCACACGCCAAATCCTCATAGCCTGTCTGATACCTTCCTGATATAAGGCCTGTGCATCACCACTACCCATACCTTTTATAACAGCCTCAGCTTGAAGATAATTCCCTTCGGCTGCAGTCATTACTACCTCTGGAAAGATTTCATTTCCTTTATTTTTTTCATTGATAATCCATTCCGCGGGTTGCGAGAAAAGCTCATATTTAACCTGCGGCATTATAAACTCGTTTAACCGTGTGGGCTGACCTACATAATATGGTTTACTGTCATCTATATTTACCGTTACCATACCCGTGGCAGCAGTTTTGGTGTAAACCACACCCGCATCATCTAGTTGTTTTAGCAAGAAGTTCACATATTTATCAAAGGAGCCATTATCACCATCGGGCTTGGTAAAGACTATTTCGCCCCCTTGTATAGGACGGGCATAAGCTTGAAGTCTCGGGTCATTATTATCTCTCAAATAATCTATTAATGTTTTACTCATCAACCAGTTAGACCCTTGCCCGAAATTATACCAGATATCACCATAAGCCGCTGATGTAAACTGATCGATTTTAGTATCCTTTTCAAGCAGAGCATTATCGTCACCTTTGTCAGACACGGCATCTGCCCCACCTGTAGTCAACAATGGTGCTTGCATGGCCTCTGTTATAGCGGTTTGTGCAAAATCAGCTCCGTCAGCTCCCAAGGCACGAAGAGCCATACGCAGTTTAAGGGTATTTGCCAGTTTTTTCCATTGTTGTAGGTTTCCGTTAAACAAAAGATCATTTTCTGCAAGCAATTCTATGCCCTCTCCTGTTTCGGTTCCGTCACCGATAGTGGCCATAGCAGCATCAAGATCATTTATTACACCTTCATAAATCTGTGCCTGTGTATCAAATTTTGGAGTGATGATATCAGGGTCGGATGCTTCGCTATATGGAACCATCCCAAAGGTATCAGAATACATTTGGTAATACAGTCCTTTCATTATTAATCCCAAAGCGTAAAAACGCTCATTTTCCAAATCTCCACCAGGTTTTACAAAATTCATGTATGCGCTCAATTTGCTTACATAGCCCGCCATCCAGTCGTAAGCTGCATCAGTATAGCCTGGATCGTAGCTATAGGCCAATCCATCAGACCAAAAACTACCATTAAATCCAAAAGTAACCTGACCAGCGAAACGGTCTGCATGTATTAACTGCCCACGCCAATATGGAAATCGTCCTTCACTATATAGCTCGACCTGAAGAGTGGTCAAAAAATATTTTGCGCTCACCTCACTTGGTGGGAAGGCATCAGGCTGGGTATTAATTTCATCAAAGTCCGAACAGCCGAAAATTGAAAACAGAATTAGCACACCAATGCTCAAAACTTTTAATGTTCTTTTCATAACTAAATTTTTAAAATTTAAGGTTCACATTGAGTCCCAGGCTACGGACGGTTGGAATATTATTATAAGATACACCTTGTCCAGATAACCCAGTTCCCAAATTCGCATCGGGGTCAATATCGTCTGCCTTGCGATAAATGAAGAATAGGTTTCTACCAATCAATCCTACAGAAACCGTATTGAAGCCAATTTGATCCACAAACATGCCTGGCAATTTATAGGTAAGTGAAAATTCCCTCACCCTCACATTGGTTTGATCATAAACATACGGTGCCGCAATGCCTGAATAATTTTGCCAGTACTGCTGACTTGTGATATTTACCGCATTGGGATTTCCACTCAACTCATCGAGAGCATCTACTGTTACCCCACCTTCCCTAAACTGAAGAGAGCGTTCGGAAACTCCTGAATTGTCAAGTCCTGCGGACGTCGCTGAATATATTTCCCCGCCAAACCGCCCATCAAGGAGAACGTTAAGGGAAAGATTTTTATAAGAAAATGTATTGCTAAAGCCGGCTGTCCAATCTGGCTGTGCATTACCAAGATAAACCTTGTCGTTTGAAGCCAACGGCAAACCTTCTGAATTTACAAGGCGTTCCCCATTTTCATTTGTTTTCCATGTGGTCCCGTAAATATCGCTGATCCCGCCACCCACAGATGCACGTATAGAGACATTTCCACTATTGGTCGTATTTAAGGTGGTATAGTCCAACCCTTCGATAAGGCTCAATAACTTGTTTTTATTTTTTGAAAAGTTAACCGAGGTATCCCATTTAAAATCCTCTGTCTTAATTGGAACTCCTCCTAATAGAAACTCAATACCTTTGTTTTCAACCTCGCCCACATTTTCCCTAAAGAAATTATAGCCGGTCGCGGGTGGTACGGCAACATCGAAAATCATATCTGTGGTTTTAATTTTATAGGCAGAAAAATCAAGATATAATCTATTTTTCAACATATTTGCTTCTATACCCAACTCTGTAGATACCACACTTTCCGGTTTTAAATCTGGTTTAAACCTGACGTTTGGCGTGTTTAATGTTGTAAGGCCCAGATAACCATTTTGAGGAACGCTAAATGTTTGATAAAGCTGATAAACTCCAGTGTCATTACCTACTTTAGCCCAACCAGCCCTTAATTTTAATAGGTTAAAAATATTTCGCTCAGGGTCGATAAACCTATTGAGCAAAAGGGAGTAGCTTACAGAAGGATAAAAATAAGAGCGGTTATCCTCACTCAATGTTGATGACCAGTCATTTCTTCCGGTAAGATCCAAATACATAAAATCATCATAAGCCAAACTAAGTGAAGCATATAAAGAGTTCACTTTTTTTTCAGCGAGCGGCGTATGTAGACTAGATTGCACATTGGTATTCGCCAAAAAAGCACGGGATGGTAGTTTAAATTTTGACCCGGATTCGGTCATTATTTCATAGGTCCTCTTAGAAAGGTTACCTCCCACATTGGCCATAAGATTCAGTTTCTGAGTCAAGTCCTTATGTGCTGTAAATAAAAAATCACTATTGATCTCCGTGTTTTTTCTATTTGAAATTGTCAATGTACCATCGGGGAAAAAGTGATGTCCATAAGCATTGACCTGATTTGACCTAATATTAGTTACATCGCCACCTACTCGCACAAAAAGAGATAACCAATTGGTAAACTCATAATTAAGTTTTGCAAAACCAATAAAGCGGTCGCGACGTTCACCATTAGTATCCTCATTTTGAATCCAGTAAGGATTACCAATACTTTTTCCCTGACCCGCATAACTCACCACGTTATATTCGCTAAAATTATAACTATCGTCATACTGTGATGGCTTATACCTCTTGAGATCGTTTAAATCGACACTTCGGGGCATTGTATAAACATATGCCAATAAACCTTCTGAACCCAAGTCAATACGATGATCCAGTTGTTGGGTAAAATAGGTTGCCTTTGCATCCAGATTCATTTTGTCAGAAAGGTCTACAACACCTCGAAGATTAAAGTTGTGGCTTTCCAGTTTAGAGTTTGGTATAATAGAACTTGTTGAGTTGTTTGTATATGAAAACCTTAAACTGTAGTCATCACCACCTTTATCTATTGATAAAGAATTAATACTTTTTACCCCTGTCTCAAAGAAATTTTTAATATTATCAGTATATGCTATATAGGGCTTTTGCTTTCCTGTATAGTAGAGTTGCTCAGATCCGTCTAATCGACCTCCCCACGAACCGCCTCCGTAATCTGCAATGTTTTGATAAACTGCGCCATTGGTTCCCTGACCGTATTGATTCTGGTAATCCGGAAGGAACATGGTACCTTCAAGAGTGACATTAGAGTTGAGGGAAATCCCCAAGCCATTTCCACGTGAGCCCTTTTTAGTGGTGATTAATAGTACTCCACTAGCGGCTCTAGAACCATAGAGCGCTGCAGCGTTTGGCCCTTTAAGTACAGAAACAGACTCTATATCGGCCGGATTAATATCCGTTATCCCCCCACCAGTTACAGAACTATGGTAAACATCTCCACCTGAATCTGATCCAGAAGCATCGATGGGCACACCATCTACAACTATAAGTGCCTGGTTTTGACCGGTAATAGTGTTGTTTCCACGGATGACCACCCTAGAGCCAGAGCCTATACCTCCAGATTGGGTAATGTTAACACCAGCAACCTTACCAACCAGTGAATTGGCCACGTTGTTATCTTTGACCGTGTTTAAATCGTCAGATTGAAGTTCGGTAACAGAGTAACCCAAGGATTTTTTCTCTCGGGTTATACCCAGAGAAGTCACCACAACCTCATTGAGCGCCTCTGCGCTTTCTGAGAGCTCTACATCAATAGTGGTCTGGCCACTTACTGCTTTTTCAATAGAAGTGTAGCCCACATAAGAAAAAACGAGCGTTGCCGTCTGCGGCACGCTGAGACTGTATTTACCATCAAAATCCGTTGTCGTACCATTACTGGTCCCTTTTTCAACGATAGTGACACCGGGGAGGGGGCTACCGCTTGTTCCATCGGTCACTGTTCCCGATACCGCTTGTTGCTGCGCCCAGAGGCTTCCGTTAAAGGAAAGTGCCAAAAACGCCAAAATGAGCATATAATGTTTCTGCATAAGTTGAATGTTAAGTTACATTTAATAAAACCTACATCTTTTCCTACAAATGTTAGGGGAATGTTAGCGATTATTGAAGCAAAATAATAAATTATTAATTATATGCAAATACCAATAGGAAATAATTTATTTGCAAAAAATACAGCTAAAACATGCGTAATATTCAAAATAAGCAAGATTGATAGCAGTCCTAAAACGTTGTAAAGGTAGTTTTAAATGAATATCTGCATATTTTGGGATACATTTGTTGACCTATAAAAATGTGCTAAGCAATCCTAAAAAGGTAGGATAGCCGCCTATGCGGTCCACTCCCCTTTAACCAAAAAGTAAAGCTTTTTCTGATACAAACTAAAAATTAACATTTTAAACTGGTTAATATGTGTTTTACCCTATGTTTTTTTGCACTAGAGAGTAGAATATATGCGACAGCCCATTGCAACATGTAGGACTTAGAAGACGGAAATGTCTTTATATAAAAACGTGGTTTTATAGGTTGATTAGTTAAGATCTACGCAAATAATTGAGATGTATAAAATTAAAAACCAAGATTAAAAGGTCACAGCGTATCTATTTTGACATAACTCCAACAAAAATCCCCATTCCAGAACAGAATGGGGAAGTCCAAATGTAAATTATTATTTTAGAGATTCTGTGTGAAGAGAGAAACTGAATTAATTATCCTTTACAGCACGGCTCATGGCTTCGCCCAATGCTACCAAATCATTTATCTCATCTTCTGTAAAATCATAAGGTACGGGTTTGGCTATGCCAAAAACGCCATATAATTTACCATCTAGCATCATGGGTACAGCGATGGAGCCTTCCACCTTTGTCTCTTTGGCCGCTGGGCGGGCAACTCCAGAGTCATCTGTCTGCAGGTTGCACATTTCTACCGGCTTCTGCCTTTCGGCGGCAATACCAGCCATTCCTTTGCCAATGGGGATTTCGGATAGTTTGGGGATCAAAAAGTCAGGAATACCCTGTTGCGCCTTTAATTTTAACAGTTGTGTCTTCTCATCGAGATAATGGAGGGTCCCCGTGCCGCAATCAAATTGTGCTATGGTATCAGTAAGAATCTGTTGCCAGTTAACAGGAGTTGATTTTAAGGCTTCTAAAAGTGGTTTTATGGTGGTTTTACTGGTTTTGCTCATCTTTTATGGATTTTTCTTCTAATATATATTTTGACCTTATGGTACTACTGTAAATTTAAGCAACCTTTTATAGTTTATGGCATATAATCCTTTAGAATACGCTTTCGCGAAAGCGATATTGACAGCCTCACTTATACTCATCCAAAGTCAGAAATACTTAAAATCGGTCAACTGCCGCATGGCCTCCTCAACCGTTTTTATGGGGATTTTGCATACTCGATTTTCGCAGACATAAATCAGAGTCTCTCCCGGCATAAAGCGCCCCTCAAAAAGTGGAAGGCCACTTTCTTCAGTGCTTGCCATAAAAAGAACATTGGGCTGGTATTTTTGCCCTTGCAGGTCAGCAAGCAGCGGTTTGGCATTCTGGCCCACTATTGCCACCTCATAAAAATTAAAAGCATAATTGAGATAGAGATCTCCCCAGGCGGAATACGCAGATGTGCTTTCGCGTAAAGAGGGATCTACAGCGGCAAGCATCTTGCGGGAGCGCGCCAGTAGCGCGTCATCTCCCAAAATATGCCATAGTTTAAACAGATTTTGGGCCATCACGGCATTTCCTGATGGGATTACCCCATCATCTGTCTTTACGATTTTACTGATCAGCTGGTCATTTTTTCCATAACGTAGCAGTGCAGAAACGCTGTCTGAAAATTGGGTCAGGACTTCCCGGGTATCTCTTTTGGCAAAATCCAGGTACGCCTGTTCTGTAGAAGCACCGTATAATTTAAGTGCGGCTGCGATCATAAATGCATGATCATCCAGAAAACCGGGAATTACCTTTCCACCCTTTTTATAAGAGTGGTTCAGTTGGGTTCCTTTAACGGCATGTGCTTGCAAAAAATCGTAGTCATCCACGGCGAATTTTAAAAAATCCTTCTCCCCAAAAGCTTCATAGGCATCTATAAAGCCGTTGATGAGCAAAGCGTTCCAAGAGATGATGATTTTATCGTCTATTTGAGGGGAAACTCTTTTTTGGCGGGCGCTCAAAAGCTTTTGCTGCCAGTCGTCTTTTTGTTCCTGCAATTGTGTTAGACCTATTTTGTTAGCTTTCGCGAAAGCAGAATCAGACTGGGTTTTGCGCAAGACATAACTATTCTCTTCAAGAGCGGGAGCGGATTCTAGATCATAAAACCTGGCAAAAAGCTCAAAATTCCGCCCTAAAAGCTCTTTTAGCTCCTCTTTTTTCCACGTATAATACTTACCTTCTTTGCCCTCACTGTCCGCATCTATTGCAGAATAATAGCCGCCTTCCGGATTTTTCATCTCACGGCCCAAAAAAGCGATGCTCTCATAAACCACATTTTTATAGGCGGGTTCTTTAAAAACCTGGTAGGCTTTAGAAAATGTACTGATGAGTTGTGCGTTATCATAGAGCATCTTCTCAAAATGGGGCATTTGCCACCTTGCATCTGTACTGTACCTGAAAAAACCACCGCCCAGATGGTCATAGATTCCACCCTGTACGATGTGATCCAGCGTGTTTTTAATGAAAGATTTGGTCAGTGTGTCTTTATGCAAAAGCGCATAATCCATTAAAAAATCGAGATTGCCGGGCAAGGGGAATTTTTGCGTTCCCGTATAACCGCCCCATTCCCCATCCCAATGTTGAGCATCCTTTTTGACCGCAGCGGCAATATTTACATCTGTAAAATCTGTTTCTGCATGGGGATTGGCAACTAAATTGGTTTGCTGAACCCCGGTCGCGACCTGATCTGCAAAACGCGCTGCGCCCTTTGGGTCATTTTTATAGATATCAATCATTCTATTGAGTACTTTTTTCCAATCAGCCTTGGTGTGGTACGTGCCGGCATAAATGGGCTTCCCGTTGGGGAGGGCGATGATATTGAGCGGCCAGCCACCCTGCCCCGTCATCAGTTGGGCGGCGGTCATATACACATGATCTACATCTGGTCGCTCCTCGCGATCTACTTTAATGGGGATAAAATTTTGATTCATCAGCCTGGCTACCGTAGTGTCTTCAAACGTTTCATGCTCCATTACATGGCACCAGTGGCAGGAGGAGTAGCCTATACTTATAATGACCAGTTTGTCCTCTTTTTTAGCTTTCGCGAAAGCATCATCGCTCCAGGCAATCCAATCTACAGGATTGTGCGCATGCTGCAAGAGATATGGACTGGTCTCCTTGATCAGCGCATTGGTATGGGCAAATTCTGGTTTCTTCTCTTTACAGCTGATCAGACTTAAAATAAGCAGGAAAAAACAAGCGCTAATTATGTTATTTCTAATGTGCATCGATATATATAGGATAAATACTCCGGAGCCTTTTGCGTGATTTTGTAAGTAGTGGCATAATCTTATTTTCACCTCTTTACTACAGCTAAAAAGACCTTAAAACCTTAAGGATTACGCAGCAATTTATTTAATTTAGAGGCACTCTGTTAGCTTTCCCCCTTAAAATTTACATCCTAACATCATGGAGCTTAAACGAGCAAAACCATGGAAAATACGATCAGTGCAAAGGCTGAAGATCCTTTATTAAAAACTAAAAAAATACCCACCTACTGGCTTACCCGCTTTATGATCTTGCGGCTCCTGGGTGTGATCTATGCAGTTGCCTTTTTGGTTGCGATCAATGAGATCGTACCGCTCATAGGCGCTGACGGACTCCTGCCCGCAGGGATTTTTTTGGATCGGGTACGCGATGCGCTAGGATCTTCGGGGGCAGGTTTTATACGCCTGCCATCGTTGTTCTGGTTTGTTCATTCTGATGCGGCCCTGCTCGCGGTGGCCTGGATCGGGTTTCTCCTATCCCTGATTGTTGTGGCAGGTTTTGCCAATGCACCGCTGCTCACCGGGCTATGGCTGCTCTATATGTCTATCGTGCACGTAGGGCAGGAATGGTATGGGTACGGCTGGGAAATCCAGTTGCTCGAGACTGGTTTTCTGGCAATCTTTCTCTGCCCGCTCATTGATATGCGGCCATTCCCAAAACGTGCTCCGCCCACACCTATTATAGTCTTGTTCCGCTGGCTGATCTTTAGAATCATGATCGGCTCTGGGATGATCAAATTTCGAGGAGACACCATCTGGCGTGAGGGCACGGCGCTCTTTCACCATTTTGAGACGCAGCCTATTCCCGGGCCATTGAGCCGCTGGTTTCATTTTTTGCCGTATTCCGTTTTAAGAGCGGGTGTCTGGTTCAACTGGCTGGCCGAACTTGCCGCGCCCTGGTTTGTCTTTTGGCCGCGCATCGCACGTCATATTGCCGGAGCTGTGATCGTACTATTTCAGATCAATATCATCCTGAGCGGTAACCTTTCCTTTTTAAACTGGTTGACGATCGTGCCTGCACTGGCCTGTTTTGACGATGTTTTCTGGGCAAAATTGCTTCCGCGAAAGCTGGTAAAAATGGCTCAAAATGCTTCAGAAAACGCTGAGACCTCTCGGCCCATGGCCATAACCGCTTGGGTGGTGACCTTAATTATCGGTTTACTGAGCATTCAACCGGCATTGAATCTACTTTCGCCAAAACAGATTATGAATACCTCTTACGATCCGCTGGAACTGGTAAACACATATGGGGCTTTTGGTACTGTGGGCGGTGAGCGCATGAACGTTATATTTGAGGGTACTATGGACGAAAACCCAAGCGACAACAGTACTTGGAAATCTTATGTGTACCGCGGCCTGCCCGTTACCCTTGATCAGATACCGCCACAGATTGCGCCATACCAGCTGCACCTGGACTGGCAAATGTGGTTTGCATCAATGGCCACCCCGCAGCAATACCCGTTTACGGTCAACCTGATCTGGAAACTATTGCACAACGATCCGAATATAACCGGACTTTTTGCCGAAAACCCTTTCCCCGATAAGCCACCACGTTACATTCGTGCTGTGCTTTACCGTTATCATTTTGCCAAACCCGGTAATCCAGATGGCCGGTGGTGGAAACGGGAAAAGGTAAAAGATTGGCTACCGCCCATTTCTGTAGATGATGCGCATTTAAAGGAATTTTTGAAGGATCAACAATGGATTCAATAATAAGAAACAAACAAAACCCGCTCATAAAAAGCGGGTTCTTATCTTGAAATATTCAGGTTAGAAAACCTATTTCACTTCCTTCATCAACTCTTTTACTGCAGCTTGCAACTGTGTATCTTTCCCGTCGAGAAATTCATTATAGGGTAGCGGCACGAGAATATCAGGTTCCAATTCCATATTTTCGGTGGGGCGGCCCTCTTTACCTATTGTGGCGACCATTGGTATACCAAATACGATAGTGGGATCGATCTGCTGTTCCCACCAGACTGCCGTTCCGGTACCGGCCACGGGCATGCCCACAAGCTTGCCCAGACCGTTCTGTTTGTAGATGTAAGGAAAGATAAAGGCATCGCTATAATTGCTTTCGCTGATCAGCACTACGCTGGGCTTCGTCCATCGGGTCATGGGTTCACCGCCATTGATCACGTGGCCCTGAGGTGCAAATTTCAAATATTCCTTCCCGCTTAAAAAAGTATTGAGATCGTCATGCAGCCAGCCACCACCATTAAAACGCGTATCAACTACAAGTCCCTTCTTACCAATATTTTCGCCCAGCGCGCGCTCATACACATCCCTAAAACTACTATCATTCATCCCACGGATGTGTAGATACCCCAATTGGCCATTGCTCAAAGAATCCACCTTGTGCTCCATTACATGAACCCAGCGACGGTACATTAGACCGGACTCCTCACCCATAGATATGGGTTTTAAAGTTTCAGAAAAGGTCTTGCTGCCGTCTTTTACGGTAAGCAAAACATTCTTGTTCTCCAGATTGAGCAAGTATTTATTGAAATTTTCCCCCTCCTTGATATCCTGCCCATTGATCGCGGTAATAATATCGCCCTTTTTAATCTTGTTTTTGGCATTATCCAGAGGGCCTCCCCAAGAACCTCGGTTACTTTGATCCCATCGCCCATATAATCCTCATCATATAAAACGCCCAGAGAAGCTGTATGGTCACCATTTTCATCTTTTGGACTATACCTTCCACCGGTGTGCGAGGCGTTGAGTTCACCCAATAATTCGCTCAAAAGTTCCTGAAAATCGTAATTATTGTTGATATACGGGAGAAATTCCGCGTAAGCGTCATGGTACATTTTCCAGTCGATACCATGAATGGTGGGATCGTAGAATTTTTTAGTCACCTGTCTCCAGATATGATCAAAAATATAGGCCCGCTCTGCCGAAGCATCAAGCTGCATATCGCCAGAAATCTGGATATTGGTCACGCTCCCTTTTTCGGCATCTACTTTTACGAGTTTTCCATTGTTGCTCATAAAAAGCGTTTTGTCGTCATTGCTGATCTCAATACCGCTGGGCGAACCGCCCATTTTTGCGAGAATCTTGGTCTCGTGCGTGCGTGGCTCAGTTACCCAGAGGTCATACCCTTTTTCAAAAGAGGCGAGATAATACAGTTTGCTTCCATCTTTGTTGAGCACATAATCACTGATGCTGGCGCTATTTATGGTCAATTTTTCACGGCGGTATTCCAGATTGCTGAAATCCAGTTCTAACGGTGCAACTTCCTCTTTTTTGCCCTTTTCCTTATCCTTTTTCTTTTTCTTGGCGTCCTCGTCGGCTTTTTCCTTATCCTCTTTTTCCTTCTTTTCCCGGGCCGTGAGCAATTCAAACTCTTCTTTGCTCAGTTCATATTTATCATAAGCAGCCTGATCAAAAAAGACACCGTAAATATCATCTTCGGTACTGCCTTGATTTGCCAGCGATTTACGCCCCTCACGGCTGCTTTGGTAGGTCATCATTTTTCCCTCAAGGGCCCATTTGGGATTGCTCTCGCCAAAACCACTTTCTACGGGATGTATGAGTTTGCCAGAGCCATCTGCTTTGATTATCGCCGTATTGGTACTGAAAAAATAACCGCCCTGATCGTCAAGCATCATCCAGCGGCTGTCTGGGCTCCACTCAAAGGACCAGTCACCATCACTATAGGAGTAATTATTGCCCTCTGGCAGTAAAGTTACTTTTTTACCGCTGTCAAGATCCATAACCTTAAGAATGTTGCGCTCCTCAATGTAGGCCACTTTTTTGCCGTCTGGCGAAAACTTGGCCTGAAATTCTTCACTGGGGCCGGCGATCAATGCTTTTGTATCTAAAACAGTGGAAGCATAAAAATACTCCTCTTCTGGCCGGTCAAGCGTGACTTTATAAATATTCCAACTCCCATCCCGTTCCCCAGAAAACAACAGCGTTTTCCCATCGGGCGACCAGCTCACCATACGTTCCTGGGCGGCCGTTGTGGTCACTCTTTTTGTGCGGGAATCATCAACGCCGGTCACAAAAACCTCCCCGCGGTTTACAAAAGCGATCTCCTTATCGTTTGGCGAGACTGCAAATTCGGTTACGGTATTGATATCCATATTTTCGGTGGCGGCATAACCTGCATTATCCATAACCGCAACGCTCAGTTTTTGCGGTTGATTTCCTTCTTTTAAGGTATAAATATCCCCTTTCCAGGTAAAGGCTAGGGTACCATCATCTGCTATGCTCAGGTGCCTTACGGGAAAATCTTTAAACTGGGTAAGTTGCTGTTCATTCCCAGAGGCCAGATCCATTTTATACAGGTTCTGGTCACCGCTTTTTTCGTTCAGGTAAAAAACCGAAGCCCCATCTGGGCTAAAAACCGGCTCCCTGTTTTCGCCCTTAAAGGTGCTTAGCTGCTTATAGTTGTCATCTTTTATTGTATACAGCCAGATATCCCGCGTTACGGCAGAGGTATGATGTTTGCGCCAGGGATCTTCGTAGCCTTTCCTATCCTGAAACACGATTTGGGTACCTGCTTTGTTGTAATGCGCATCTTCAGCACCAGCTGCGGTAAGAAGTTCGGGGCGGCCGCCCTTTACTGGAATAATATACAGGTTTTGAAAAAGCCGCGGACTCGAGAACCGAACGCTTTTTGCCGGTGCATCCCGGCCACTACCAAAGAGTACCTTAGCATTATCTTCAGTGAAATCATAGGGATAATCATCAGCCGAATTAAAAGTAAGCCGCTCTGCCGCACCACCCATGGCGGGCATGGTATACACATCAAAATTGCCGTGCCTGTCGCTTGCAAAAGAGATCTTTGTGCCGTCATGGCTCCACACCGGGCGCATATCATGGGCCTCGCCCGTAGTGATGGCCGTGGCATTACCACCACCCACATCTACGCGGTACAGATGACCCATATAGCCAAAGGCAATCGTTTTGCCATCTGGCGAAATACTTGGGTAGCGTAACCAGCGCGCAGTTTCTTGGGCAGAAAGAGCCCATGAAAAGAAACCGGCAAAAATGAAAAGTAGGAGTCGTTGCATGAAAATATTAAGTATTAAATTAATTGTGATTGGCTCCTGCTAATATAAGGCGTAGACAGTCATTTTCATATAAAAACAGGAATTAAAAGCCCATTTTATAGCGAAAACGATAGCGATTGAGACATATTCAATTTTTTTTGACCATATTTATCTTTAATAAAATCATAAACTTTTGATCAATTGAAGTTTATAGCTAACTTTAAAAGTAAAATATTCACATTCCCTTTTCAGCTTTCGCGAAAGCGATACCGCTAAAATGGCTATCATGCAATCAAAATTCACACCCATGCCTTTCCCCAAGATAGGCTTGCGGAAGTAAAAACCATATCATGGAAAACAGAAGAACATTTATCAAAAAATCCGGATTATTTCTGGCGGCCTCCACCCTACCGCTTTCAAGCATATACAGTTTTGCACCCGCACAAAAACTGGGGGTTGCGCTATTGGGATTGGGAGATTATGCGACCAATCAGCTTGCTCCTGCTCTACAAAAAACCCAACATATAGAACTGCGTGGTATCGTAACCGGCAGTCCGGATAAAATACCTGCCTGGAAAAAAAAATACGGCATCAAGGATGCTAATGTCTACACGTATGATAACATGCAGGGCATTGCCGATAATGACGATATCGACGTTATTTATGTGGTTGTACCTACTTTTTTACATGCTAAATACGCGGTAAAGGCGGCCAATACCGGCAAACACGTTTTCTGCGAAAAACCGATGGCTATGACCGCGGCCGAGTGTCAGGACATCATTGACGCCTGTAACAAAAACAAGGTAAAACTCGCCATCGGATACCGGATGCAACATGAGCCCAACACCAAAAAAATCATTGAATGGGCAAAAACCAGGCCTTATGGGGCCATACAGAGCATCAATACCAAGTCAGGATTTAGGATTGGAAATTGGGGCGGCTGGAGGCTTGACGGCGCTAAAGGCGGTGGCGCCATTTACGATATGGGGGTGTACCCATTAAATGCGGCGCGTTACAGCGCTGGGCTGGAGCCCATTGCTGTCACTGCAAGACATGAAAATAAACGTCCCGAACTTTTTAAGAACGGAGCCAATGAAATCACCTATTTTAATCTGGAATTTCCCGAGGGCATTAAAGCTGATTGTATGGTCACTTACAATCAAAATGAGGGCAACCTCGATATTAAATGCGCGAATGGCAGTTATGAACTTTCGCCTTTTCAAAGTTATACTGGCGTAAGCGGCACAACCAGCGATGGCAAAACATTAAACCCCTGTGATTGCATAGAGCAGACTATACAGATGGATGATGATGCCCTATCGATCATCAATAATAAACCTATGCTCGTACCCGGGGAAGAAGGGCAGCGCGATATACGCATCGTGGAAGCGATTTTTGAATCGGCTAAAAATGGGTCAAAAAAGATTGAACTTTAAAAAGCGTATAGGATAGCCATAAAATAAAAGCACATTTAGAACCAATAATAACGCTACCGTATCGGAAAATAATGGGTGATTTAACCCCCAGAAATATCGATTTTAGCTCAATAAATCTGATTTTTAGCACACTTTCTTTATACGATTAAATACCTATAAATCCTCGGGATAAGCAACGTCCCCATCCCACTTAGTAAAGCCGCCCATGAGATTGTAGGTGTTCTCAAAACCGAGACCGTCCATGATCTGGCAGGCCTGGCCACTGCGGTTTCCAGAGCGGCAATAGACGTACATATTCTTAGACTTATCCATTTTATCGACCTCATCAATAAAGCCCTGCCCTTTGTAAATATCGATGTGTGCTGCATTGGGAATCATCCCTTCCTCTATTTCCTCTTGTGTGCGCACATCTAAGATGACCGCGTTATCGTCATTTTCTATGGCTTCCTGCCATTCTTCTTGTGTGATGTTTTTCATACTATTTGTTTCCGCGCCGGCGGAAATCTTTTAAAAGTTAGTAATTATTTTAATTTTATCATTTTATATATCAGACCTAACAGGTTAAAAAAACGGAAAGATCTGTATATGTTATCTATTAAATCAGTTAGCAAGCAGTTAAGCCAGCATTTTAATCGCGCCATAACCTCCCAAAACATCTACTACATCAAAACCTCGCGCCTGCGCAATTGAATTATAGATCATTGAGCGGTAACCGCCCGCACAGTGCACATAATATTGTTGGTTTTTAGCTAAAGAATCCAGGTTTTTGTGCACATTGCTCAGCGTGCTGTTTGCTGCCTGTTTTAAATGTCCTTTAATATATTCATTGACTTTCCTTACATCCAGCAAATTGACCTCCTCCCCCTTTTTGATTTTAGCCATCAGTTCAGCGGCTTCTATCTGCGGTACACTTTGGGTAGATTTTCCAGCCGTTTGCCAGGTATCAAAACCACCGTCTAAAAATCCTTGTGTGTGGTCATAGCCCACACGGGCCAGCCTGGTAACGGCTTCTTTCTCGGTTCCCGGCTCGGCGATAAGGATGATTTTTTGGTCAATATTCTCGATCAGTTCACCCACCCAGGGCGCAAACTGCCCGCCCAGACCTATAAATATAGACTTGGGTATATGCGCTTTCGCGAAAGCGCGCGGAGTACGGGTGTCTAGAACAAGAACATCTTCTTGAGCGCGCAGCGATTCAAAATCGGCAAGGGATAATGGCCTGAGCCCATGCTCAAAAATCGCTTCGAGGGAGGTATTTATCCCCTTATTCATCGCTACATTTTTGGGGAAATAGATGGGCGGTACAGCCAGTCCCTGGGTCACTTCCTTTATAAAATCGGCTTTGTTCATATGGGAGTTCAGAGCATAATTTTCCCTTTTTTGGTTACCAAGAGTGTCGCTTGTTTTTTTGCTCATGTTCTTGCCGCAAGCTGATCCCGCCCCATGCGCCGGATATATAATGATATCATCGGGAAGCGGAAGGATTTTTTTGCGCAGCGAGTCATATAAAAGTCCAGCGAGGTCCTCTTTGGTCATTTCAGATTTAGCCGCCAGATCGGGCCGGCCAACGTCACCTATAAATAAAGTATCCCCCGTAAACAGTGATAATTCCCGGCCGTGCTGATCTTTTAAAAGATAGCAGGACGACTCTAAGGTATGTCCCGGCGTGTGCAGCAACTTAAGCTCCAGATCGCCGATATTAAAAACTTCACCATCTTTTGCACTGTAAAAGTCATACTGCGCCTCAGCATCGGGACCCAGTACGATCGTTGCGCCGGTCTTTTCGGCCAGATCAAGATGACCAGAAACAAAATCAGCATGAAAATGAGTGAGAAAAATATATTTTATTTTAGTTTCTTTCTTCTGCGCAAGTTTGAGATAGGGCTCAAATTCACGCAATGGATCAATTACCGCGGCCTCCCTAGCAGAACTTATAAAATAGGCGCCCTGGGCCAGGCATTGGGTATAGAGCTGCTCAACGTAATTTAATGTTTCCATAGTGCAAATTTAATGTTTTGGAGTTTTATTCTAAACCTCCCTGACGCCAAAAAATATCCTGAGGATCACTTGGTTTCCTCAGCATTCTTATCGCCTGGCGAAAGCATTTAAAACAAAGTCCCATTTGAATCCCTGGTGCGTATCAAATAAAAATACGTTAAAGTTTGCTCAAAAAAGATACAGATCGTAAAAACAATATATATTTGTACGTACAACTATTGTATATACATTAATGACGATCGAAGAAGCGATAAAGTCCATGAACATGACATTGAGCACAAAAACGGTGATCAATGTCATATACACATCACGCTATGTTGAAGAGCTTACCGCGACGGTTTTAAAAGACCATGAGATCAGCTCACAGCAGTATAACGTGCTGCGCATACTCAAAGGGCAAAATGGAAAGCCTGCTAATCTCGTTACGATTCAGGAGCGCATGGTAGATGCCAGTAGCAACACCTCAAGACTGGTGGATAAACTGATCGCCAAAAACTATGTGGAACGCCGCACCTGCCCTGCAAATCGCAGGAAAGTAGAAATCTTAATCACCCCAGATGGCCTTAAATTACTGGATGTCATCTACCCCAAAATCATGATGATCAACGATAAAAGTGTAGGCTCCCTAAACCAGGAAGAGCAGGAATTATTGAATAATCTATTAGACAAATTAAGAAACGATGAATAATTATTTAGAAGCATTAAAATGGCGTTATGCCACAAAAAAGTTTGATTCCGCAAAGAAAATTTCAGCTGAAGAACTTGACTATTTAAAAGAGGCTGTACAGTTGTCTGTTTCCTCCTTTGGGCTTCAGCCTTATAAAGTCATAATTGTACAGGATCAGGAGACAAAGGAAAAACTGCGCAAAGTAGGCTTCAACCAGCCGCAGATCACAGATAGTTCTCATCTTTTTGTTTTTGCCCACGCGACAGATTTTGGGGAAGAGCTTGTGGATACCTATGTAGACGATATTGCTGCTGCCAGAGAAATGGATATAAATGACCTTAAACCTTTATCTGAGATGATGAAGGGTTCAGTAATACCACTTTCAAAAGAGGTCAAGAGCGCCTGGTCATCACGGCAGGCCTATATCGCTCTGGGAACACTAATAAGCGCCGCGGCACTTCAAAAAATAGATGCTTGCCCCATGGAAGGTTTTAATAACGAGGGCTTCAATGAGATCCTTAATCTCAGCGATAAGAACCTTAATGCCGTCGCGATTGTTGCCGTAGGGTACAGGAGCCCCCAAGATGAAACCCAGCATTACGCCAAAGTGCGCCGTGGGAACGATGCACTCTTTGAAACAGTTTAAAACATAATACTTATCTATAACCATTAAATAAACAAAACGATGAAATCATTAATTAAATCAACGTTGCTCCTTGTGGTTGCCATTGGTGCAACGGCCTTTACCACAAAAACCCTTGAGAGGGTTGACATTAAGTCGAGTACCATTAAGTGGACCGGCAAAAAAGTAACCGGACAGCACCACGGAACGATCGATCTTAAAGAGGGCTATTTTGAGATGGATGGCGAGAACATTACCGGTGGCCAGTTTGTAATCGATATGAGCTCGATCAAAAATCTAGACCTCGATTCAGACAGCCGTGCAAAATTAGAAGGGCATCTTAAAAGCCCAGATTTTTTTGGGGTCGAAAAATACCCTACCGCTACTTTGGCAATAAACAGCACAACCAAAACCGATAAGGGTTATGCCGTAAAGGGCGACCTTACCATTAAGGAGATCACACAACCTATCACTTTTGACCTTATGAAAAATGGCAACACGGCAACTGCCAAAATGATTATAGACCGATCTAAGTTCGATGTGCGCTACGGTTCGGGCAGCTTTTTTGAAAATCTGGGCGACAAGACCATTTACGACGATTTTGAGCTGGATATTACATTAAACATGTAGTCTGTGACAGAACAATCGTTAAATACAATTAGTTAATCAATTACGCACGGGCCTTATTTATAAGACCGCAATTACATCTTAAAAATTAATATCATGAAAAAAGTAAACATCACTTCAAGCACCATTCACTGGAAAGGAAAAAAGCCATTGGGATCACATGAAGGTACAATTGTGCTGAAAGAAGGTTTTTTTGAAATGGAAAATGAAGTTATCACCGGTGGCACATTTGTTATTGATATGGCATCCATGTCATCAACAGATCTGGAGGGCGAAACCAAAGGACAATTAGAAGGCCATCTTAAAAGCGACGATTTCTTTGGCGTTGACAATCACCCCACGGCTACACTGGTTATCACCGATGCCAAAAAAACAACATCCGGTTATGATATGACCGGAGATCTAACCATAAAGGGCACTACGAAATCGATCAATTTTCATATGGACGTCAACGGCAATACCGCCAAAACCGCCCTCAAAATAGATCGTACCAAGTATAATGTCAAATTTGGCTCCAAAAGCTTTTTTGAAAATCTAGGCGACAAGTTCGTACACGATAACTTCGAGCTGGATATAACCCTTAGTATCTAATTTTTATTTCTCACCCGGGACTGCCGAAATCGACAGTCCCGACTCCTCCCAAGGAGAGTTAATAAGGAAGCCTCGCCAAAAAAAATGGCGAGGTACTTTTTAATCAAAAATTGTTTGCCCATTAAAAAGGTATTTCTATCTTTGGACTCTAATGAGAAAAAACAGCATAAATACCTGGTGGTGGAATTTACAACAGTAATGTCGTGAATGACCCCATGTATTAAAATCATACAAAAGGCCCGTCAATCACGACGGGCCTTTTCTATTTCCGCGAAGGCGGAAATCTCATTAATAGCTGTTTAAATATAAACGATGGGAATTTCAGAAATAACGTTTAAAATGCTCAAAAAAATGACTCATGCCCTTTAAACTCAACACCAAGTCCAAAAAACTCCTGGCCGATACAATTACCCCCGTATCCGTCTATTTGCGGCTGCGCGATAAATTCTCTAACAGTCTCTTGCTGGAGAGCAGCGATTATAGGGCAAATGATAATACCTTTAGCTACATCTGTTGCAACCCGATCGCCTCGATCAAGGTAGAAAATGAAAAAATAACCCAGCAGTTCCCTGACGGAAGCGCTGACGAGATACTAATTGAGCCCGTTACAGATGTCATAGGGGTCATAGAAGCTTTCGCGAAAAGCTTTCAAAGTCAGAATACGGGACATAAAGTTATTGATAACGGCCTTTTTGGTTACATGTCTTACGATGCGGTGCGCTATTTTGAGCAGATCGATATTGCCAAAAAAAAAGGTGATCTGCACATACCTGATATTTATTATGCCGTTTATGGCAATATCATCGCGATCAACCATTTTAACAACGAGGCTTATATTTTTTCGCACAGCTTTAACGATAAACATAATATAGAACAGATCGAGCAGTACCTGCGCGTCAAGAACTTTGCAGAATATCATTTTAAACGCGAGGGCGATACGGTCTCAAATATGACCGATACGCAATATAAAGAACTGGTCTCCACCTGTAAAAAGCACTGTCAGCGCGGAGACGTTTTCCAGATTGTCCCGTCCAAACGTTTTTCGCAGCGGTTTACGGGCGATGAATTCAATGTTTACCGGGCTTTGAGGAGTATCAATCCCAGCCCCTACCTTTTCTATTTTGATTATGGCAATTTTAAAATCTTTGGGAGTTCGCCAGAAGCGCAGCTTATCGTGCGATCCGGCAAGGCAGAGATCCACCCCATTGCCGGGACCATAAAGCGTACGGGCAATGATGAGCAAGATGCCGCTTCCGCGAAAGCATTAAGTGAAGATCCCAAGGAAAACAGTGAGCATGTGATGCTCGTAGATCTGGCCCGCAATGACCTGAGCCGCAATGGTACTGATGTTAAGGTTGAGACCTATCGTGAGGTTCAGTTTTTTTCACACGTGATCCATCTGGTGAGTAAGGTCACCGGGCTCAAGAATCCTGAAACATCTACCTTACAAGTGGTGGCAGACACTTTCCCCGCGGGAACCCTTAGCGGTGCGCCAAAGCATAATGCAATGACCCTACTGGAAAAATATGAGCCAGTAAACCGCGATTTTTACGGTGGGGCGATCGGTTTTATGGATTTTAAGGGCGATTTTAACCACGCGATCATCATACGCTCTTTTATCAGCAAAAACCATAAGCTGCACTATCAGGCCGGTGCGGGTATTGTAAGCGATAGCAAGCCAGAGAATGAGCTACAGGAGGTTTATAACAAGCTGGGCGCACTTACAAAAGCCATGGAGATGGCAGAGGAAATTTAAAAACATAATTGAGGTATTTGGCAAAACGAGCCAACCAGTAAGCCATAGCAAAGCACATTTAACATCCAAGCACATATTGCCAAAAATGTACAAAAACAATAAAATATTAGTCATTGACAATTACGACAGCTTTGTCTATAACCTCGTGCATTATCTGGAGGAGCTGGATTGCAAGGTTACCGTAAGGCGCAATGATCAAGTGACCCTTGCAGAGATTGAACAATATGACAAAATCCTGCTTTCCCCAGGGCCTGGGATTCCCGATGAAGCCGGACTTTTAAAACCCATCATCAAGGAGTTCGCGGGCAAGAAACCAGTTTTTGGGGTATGTCTGGGGCAGCAGGCCATCGGGGAAGTTTTTGGCGGAAGCCTGATCAACCTGACCGAAGTTTTTCACGGGGTGGCCACAGAGGCAACACAAACGGTAGACGATGAACCTTTATTTAAGGATATCGATAAGCATTTTAAAATAGGGCGCTACCATTCTTGGGTGGTCGATCCTGAAGATTTTCCTGAGGAATTGGAGATTACTTCCGTTGATGATAACGGGCAGATCATGTCCCTGCGCCACCGCGAGTTTGATCTACGAGGCGTACAGTTTCACCCAGAATCTGTACTAACCCCCGAGGGGAAAAAAATGATCAGAAACTGGGTAAAAATGGGCGATAATCATTGAAAATCAAAAGCGATAATCAACTTGAACTTGTTTCAGATTCTTATAAAAGATTATCTATGCTTCTCAAAAAAAAACTAAAAAAGCGCAATAAATATTTTTCAAGGCATATGAAAAACATACTTAACCGACTCATCAACCACGAACAGCTCGATAAAACCGAAGCGCGTGAGGTGCTGGTCAACATATCTGAAGGAAAATACAACCAGAGCCAGATCGCTGCATTTATGACCGTATATATGATGCGCAGTATTACGGTAGAAGAGCTAGAAGGTTTTCGCGACGCGTTGCTCGATCTGTGTGTGGCGGTTGATTTTTCTGCTTATAACAGCATTGACCTCTGCGGTACGGGCGGCGACGGAAAAAACACCTTTAATATAAGTACGCTTTCTTCTTTTGTGGCCGCGGGAGCGGGCATTAACGTGACCAAACACGGCAATTATGGCGTTTCCTCTGTAAGCGGGAGCAGCAATGTGATGGAGCATCTGGGCATCGGTTTCAGCAATGACAAGGATTTTTTAGAGCGTTGCCTAAATGAAGCAGGCATCTGTGTTTTGCACGCGCCACTCTTTCACCCTGCAATGAAAAATGTCGGACCCATACGTCGCGAGCTGGGCGTCAAGACCTTTTTTAACATGCTGGGGCCCATGGTCAATCCCGCCTTTCCCAAAAATCAATTGGTGGGCGTCTTTGATCTTGAACTTGCCCGCATGTACGGTTATCTCTATCAAAAAAGCGACAAAAATTTCACCATTTTACATGCCCTTGACGGATATGACGAGATCGCCCTTACGGGAAAAACGAAAGCGATTTCTAATAAAACCGAGCGTATGCTTGCCCCGGAGGATTTTGGCGTAGACCAGATACACCCAGAGGAAATCTACGGCGGTGATTCCGTTGACGCTTCCGCAGAAATCTTTATGCAGATAATCAGCGGTAAAGGAACCGAAGCCCAGAACAATGTGGTAAGCGCCAATGCAGGAATGGCTGTCGCCACTGTGGAAGGGCTTACGCCAATTGAAGGATTTGAGAAGGCTAAGGAGGCGCTGTTGAGTGGAAAAGGACTGGAAAAGTTGAATAAATTAATTGACTTGGCCCCCTAACTCCAATCTTTCATGTTACCCACCTGCAAGGTATGAGTGAGGAAGGAGCGATCCTTGTAGGTCTAAAAGGAAATTTGATCAAAACCAAAACTTTTAACTCGTTGAATATTTTAGATAAAATAACGGCAGATAAACGCAGGGAAGTCGACCTTAGAAAAAGCTTGATACCCAAGAGCCAATTGGAGCAATCCATACTTTTTTCGCGAAAGCAAAACTCTCTTGCAAGCGCTTTGCGCGAAAGCAACCCGGGCATCATTGCCGAGCATAAACGTCGCTCGCCCAGTAAATCTGTGATCAACAATGGCCTGAATGTGCAGGATGTGGCCCTGGGTTATGAAAAGGCCGGTGTAAGCGGTATGTCCGTACTGACCGATGGAAAATACTTTGGCGGCTCGCTGGATGATCTTATGCTCGCACGGGCTTCAACCCGTTTTCCGCTGTTGCGAAAAGAGTTTATCATTGATGAATATCAGATCATTGAGGCCAAAGCTTATGGTGCCGATGTGATCTTGCTCATCGCCGCAATTCTTTCGCAAAGCGAAATCAAAACATTTTCAAAACTTGCAAAATCGCTGAATCTGGATGTTTTATTAGAAGTTCATAATCTTGAAGAACTTGACAAAAGCCTAATGCCCAGCCTGGATATGCTGGGGGTCAACAATAGAAATTTAAAAACTTTTGAGGTGAGTCTGGAAACCAGTAAATCCCTTGCAGAAAAAATCCCTGACGATTTTGTAAAGGTTTCAGAAAGTGGAATTAGCAGCGTGGAGGCGATAAAGCAGCTGCAACCTTATGGATATAAAGGTTTTTTGATCGGCGAGAATTTTATGAAAACAGATAATCCAGGCGAAAGAGCGAAAAGATTTATACAAGACATTTCGGGTTTTTAAAACTTGCGAGGTATAATATAGTAAACATTATGAAATTGAAAATCTGTGGCATGAATTTAAATATCGCCGAAGTTAGCGAGCTTCAGCCGGATTACCTTGGTTTTATATTTTATGAAAAAAGTCCGCGTAAATTTGATAATGAAATGCCGATTTTATCATCCCAAACGAAGAAAGTAGGCGTTTTTGTAGATGCGGAAATCGATGAGATTTTAGCTAAAATCCATCAATTTGATCTAAAAATCATCCAATTGCACGGAAAGGAATCGGGAAAATATTGTTCTGAACTTAAAGAAAAATCAGAATCAGAAAACATTGAAATCTGGAAGGTTTTTTCCATAAAAGACACCTTCGATTTTTCATTATTAAAAAACTATGAACCCGTGGTGGATAAATTTTTATTTGACACCAAAGGAAAAAACAAAGGTGGTAATGGCTACACCTTTAACTGGGCTGTTTTAAAAGAATACCCATCACAAAAACCTTTTATCTTAAGTGGGGGTATCGGTATCGAAGAGGTCAAAAAAATAAAGGGGTTGGAAAAAACGGGGCTTCCACTTTATGCTGTAGATGTAAACAGTAAATTTGAGGTAAAACCGGGATTAAAAGATGTGGAAATGTTGAGGAGGTTTAAGGAAGAATTTGGGGATTTAAAAGACAATTAATCATAAATAGATTTCCGCCTTCGCGGAAATGGGAACTATGGACTATAACGTAAACGAAAAAGGATACTACGGTGATTTTGGCGGGGCATACATCCCAGAGATGCTCTATCCCAATGTAGAAGAACTGCGCCAAAACTACCTGAAAATCATGCAAAAACCCGATTTTCAAGAAGAATTCCATCAATTGCTGCGCGAATATGTGGGCCGCCCTACCCCACTCTATTACGCTAAACGTTTTTCGGAAAAATATGGTCCCAAAGTCTATCTCAAGCGTGAAGATCTCTGCCATACGGGCGCCCACAAAGTAAATAATACCGTAGGTCAGATCTTGATGGCGCAACGGCTGGGCAAAACGCGTATTATAGCCGAAACTGGCGCTGGTCAGCATGGTGTGGCCACGGCTACCGTCTGCGCGCTCATGGGGCTGGAATGTATCGTTTATATGGGCGCGATTGATATTAAAAGACAGGCACCCAATGTGGCGCGGATGAAAATGCTGGGCGCGACAGTGATTTCGGCAGAATCTGGCAGCAAAACGCTGAAAGATGCCACAAATGAAGCCATTCGCGACTGGATCAATAATCCTACAGACACACATTATATTATAGGCAGTGTCGTGGGGCCACACCCCTACCCGGATATGGTGGCACGTTTTCAGAGTGTGATCTCTCAGGAAGTAAAAAAACAGTTAATGGAAAAAGAAGGTCGCGAAGAACCGGATTATCTGGTAGCCTGCGTGGGTGGCGGCAGTAACGCAGCCGGCTTATATTATCATTATCTAGACAACCCAAAAGTGAAGATCATCGCGGTAGAAGCCGCTGGTAAGGGCATTGATACAGGAGAAAGCGCAGCGACTTCGGCTTTGGGCAGAGAAGGCATCATTCATGGCAGTAAGACTTTATTAATGCAGACTCCAGACGGCCAGATTACTGAACCCTATTCCATTTCGGCCGGGCTTGATTATCCCGGTGTTGGGCCTATGCACGCCCACCTTTTCCGCAGTAAACGCGGTGAGTTTATCTCAGTTTCCGATGATGACGCCATGCAGGCCGGGCTTGAGCTGAGTAAGCTTGAAGGTATCATTCCCGCCATTGAGACTGCCCATGCGCTTGCGATTTTTAAGGACAGAAAATTTAAAAAAGATGATGTGGTTGTGGTTAATCTAAGTGGCAGGGGAGATAAAGATCTGAATACCTACATTGAGTACTTCCGCGAAGGCGGAACTCTCACGAATTAATGCAAAATCATTAATTGGTAAAAGAAATGAAAACCTACGAGGACTATTTTTTTTATACCTATATCCTGACCAATAAAAATCATACTGTTTTATAAATTGGTTTTACAATCAAGTTGATCAGAAGGATGACCAAATACTTTAACAAGATTTATAAAAAGAGTTTTCAGCCAAGTATAACATAAATAAACTCATTTATTTTGAAACACACAACTCATCAAGAGCCGCTAGAAATAGAGAATTACAGATTAAAAATGCAATCTGCAATGGAAGGTGAACCTTGTGAATAATATAAATCCCAATTGGGATGATTTGATCTGGATGTTAAGAGAATATATGATAACCACTCGATATTGAAATGTATAAAAATAATATTGAGATTTCGCTTTTGCGGAAATGAAAAATGTAGTTTAACCTTAAAAAATCGCCTTCGCGGAAATAGATAATATGAACAGAATCAACCAAAAACTCCAAGAGGATAAAAAACTCCTCTCCATCTATTACACCGCGGGATATCCCAATCTTGACGATACCGTGCCCACGCTAAAAGCTTTACAGGTAAATGGGGTGGATATGGTTGAGATAGGGCTTCCCTTTAGCGATCCCCTGGCCGATGGTCCCACTATCCAAAAAAGCAGTACCGCTGCTCTTAAAAATGGAATGACCACTGCCAAACTTTTTGAGCAGTTAGAGGGCATACGCGATCACATAGATATCCCTCTAATCTTAATGGGCTACTTTAACCCTGTGCTGCAATATGGTGTAGAAAAGTTCTGTGAAAAATGTGCTGCTATAGGTATAGACGGAGTTATTTTACCCGATCTACCTCTTGCTGAATATGAACTGCATTATAAACCTATTTTTGAAAAACATGGGCTACGGTTCATTTTCTTGATCACCCCTCAGACTTCAGACGAGCGTATCCGGCAGATTGATAAAGCTTCAGACAGTTTTATCTATATGGTGAGCAGCGCTAGCACCACCGGTAAAACTTCAGGTTTTAGCAATTTACAGACTGATTATTTTGACCGTATTGCTGCGCTTTCGCTAAAAAATCCACAGATCGTTGGTTTTGGGATCAAAGACGCTGATACTTTCGCAAAAGCGACAAACACCGCAAATGGAGCCATAATAGGCTCTGCTTTCATTAAATTTATAACAGAAAACGGCGTAGATAAACTAGGTGATTTTGTAAGAAATATTCGATGATTCTAAATATTATTTAGATGTTAAATTTTAGCTATGAGGGAAAAGAAAAGCTTATGTTAAATAGGGCTCAGACTAAAAATAACATGTACCTAGTTCAAAATACACTAGCCATTATTTTAGCATTCCCTTACCATTTTTTGAAAGGTCTTTTCCATAAATTTATATCGAATCTTTAAAAAAGAACATTATGGCCAAGAAATTTGAAAGAAAAGAGGATCAAAAGACCCCTACGAATCCAACGGGCAATAGAAATATAGAAACAAATAAGGTGGATTATAACGAGAAGACCATCAAAAAGCAGGAAAAGAAAAAAGAATAATTTTATTACCCTTACCCAGCTTTTTAAAAAAGCCGATTTCTTAACTGAAATCGGCTTTTTTTATACCATTTTTTCTAAATTTTTTGCCTTCCCATTTTAAATGTATTTTTGCCGACTTGTAAAATTCTCTATGACAGACTTTATACGTAAACGGGCCACCAATGCAAAAAACGATATTTTAAGCGGGCTTACCGTAGCTCTGGCCCTTGTGCCGGAAGCGGTTGCTTTTTCCTTTGTAGCTGGGGTTGATCCTCTAGTAGGGCTTTATGCCGCCTTTATGATAGGGCTAATCACTTCGCTTTTTGGGGGCCGCCCCGGTATGATCTCTGGTGCAACAGGATCGCTTGCCGTGGTTATGGTTACATTGGTTGCTGAGGGCAATGCCATGGGAGCGCCCGGTGAACAGCTTGGCTTATACTATTTATTTTTGACGGTTATCCTCATGGGCGTCTTCCAGATGCTTGCAGGAATATTCAAAATGGGAAAATTCATAAGGCTTATCCCACAGCCGGTCATGATGGGTTTTGTAAATGGGCTTGCGATCATTATCTTCCTATCCCAGCTGAATCTTTTTAAGGAAAACGTTAACGGCGAAGAAAGCTGGATACACGGCGCATCCCTTTACCTGATGCTCGGTCTCGTAGGCCTTACCATGCTGATCATGTGGGGACTTCCAAAACTTACCAAAAAACTCCCGGAAGCACTCATTGCCATTATTATCGTGGCAGCCATTGCCATTCTTGGCAACCTGGATGTGGCGACCGTGGGATCTTTTATACGAGACGGGGGCGGCAGTGGACTCAAGGGCGGCCTACCGACCTTTCAAATGGAAATTTTTTCAAAAATCCCCTTGAATCTGGAAACTCTATATTTTATCGCACCCTATGCGCTGATCTTAGCTGCGGTGGGCCTTATCGAGTCCCTTATGACACTTAACCTTATCGATGAACTTACAGAGACCCGTGGGGACGCAAACCGGGAATGTATGGCCCAGGGCGGCGCAAATATCATTACGGGATTTTTTGGCGGCATGGGGGGTTGTGCAATGATAGGTCAGAGCATTATCAATATAAAAGGTGGTGGGCGCACACGGCTCTCAGGCTTTACGGCTGCGGTCGCGCTGCTCATGTTTATCCTTTTTGCAAGCGGGCTTATTGAGCAGATCCCCATTGCGGCGCTGGTGGGCGTCATGTTTATGGTAGTCATCGGTACGTTTGCATGGTCCAGTTTTAGGATATTGCCAAAAATCCCTTTGTCTGATGCCATTGTCCTCGTGCTTGTTTCAGGTCTTACGATCATTTTTGACCTTGCTATCGCCGTTTTTGCCGGTGTGATCGTAAGTGCTCTCGTCTTTGCGTGGAAAAGTGCCCAGCGCATACGCGCGCGCAAGCATATTAAGGAAGATGGAACCAAGGTCTATGAGATCTGGGGACCGCTTTTCTTCGGTAGTATTCAAACATTTACTTCTAAATTTGATGTGAATAACGATCCCGAGAAGGTGGAAATCGATTTTATGGAATCACGGGTAAGCGACCATTCTGCCCTTGAAGCCCTTTTTAACCTTACCGAAAAGTATCATGCCGCAGGAAAGCAGCTTACCATCAAGCACCTCAGCGAAGAATGTCAGCAACTTATGATCAAGGCTTCGCCGAAACTGGCGGGAGTTATCGTACATGATGTGGATGATCCTCGCTATCATGTGATGGAAGAACTTAAAATCTAAAGAATTTTGTTCGGCTTTGGGAGCAATTAGCTGAATTAATAATTGCACCATATTCAGCAATATCTTGGTTTGTTGGGCGATTTATTTGCCATGCATAATTAACCATCCTGTTCCTGCATATTTTTTTGAACCGCTTTAAAAGCTATTGTAATCATTTCTATTGCTCCCAAAAACAAACTGCATTGACCCATCAAATCCACCGTGCCTTTTTTTCTAATTATTAAAACACTTGCAAATATCAGAAAAAACAGTCCGTAAAGGATATTTCCCAATTTCGCCTTTTCAAAAATATGCATAAACCAATACTCATTGGATTTTTCAGGATCACTTGTGGTCAGGGTTTTGTAAGCCAAAGAAACCAGATTCAGGCCACCGATAAACAAAAACAAAATCGCTAGTGAATCTGCTTGGTTATTTTCTGGCACCATAAATACAATTCCGGCTATTAAAAATAGAACTCCATAAATAGCATTCCAAACTTTCGATCTTACTAACATTGATCTTAATTTTTAAGCATTCATAAATGCAAATCGGTTTTAATTCACATAAAATAGTGATTAAGTAACCGGCGAAGCTGAGATCTTCTCAAACCTGATTTCGATTTTAGAAATTTGAAATTTGAAAAAAATAAATAGGGTCATAAAGTTATGAATTTTAAGGCAAAGCGAAAATGCGGACTCCAAAGGCCAAATTGCGCTCTCAATATCAGACTTAAATATACCTGATGGTAGCGACCTCATCCGCTTTCGCGAAAGCGATTTTAATGGTTAAATATATACTAATCAACCAGTGACAAACTTTACGCTGCTTACAATATCCTATTTTTGTTGAAAATAGATAATCATGAAAAATTATATACTCCCCATTTTTGTAGCACTAAGCGTTCTAGGCTGCAAAAATGAAAAAAGTATTTCTTCAGACAAAAAAGAGGATATTGCAGATAGTGGCAGTACTACGGTAGAGACCGCCATCGGCCCGCTGGAACTTGTTGCACCCTTCTCATCAGAGTCGGTAAACAACTCCAGCAAAGTCATAGGCTGGCCCGAGGATAAGACGCCACAGGCGCCCCAGGGTTTTACGGTATCTCGTTTTGCAAAAGACCTCAAACATCCACGATGGACATATGTGGCGCCAAACAAGGATATTTTTGTCGCAGAATCCAATACTGGCAGCAGCGCAAATCAAATCACCCTTTTGCGCGATGAGGATCAGGATGGGACGGTAGATGAGCGCTATGTCTTTTTGGATGATCTTAACCAAAACTTTGGAATGCTCGTGCTCAACGGCTACTTTTATGTAGGCAACACCGATGGCCTTTACCGTTATCCTTACAAAGAGGGACAGACCAAAATGGAAGCGGAAGGGGAGAAAATCGTAGATCTTTCTGCCAGCGGTTATAATAATCACTGGACGCGCAATATCATTACCAATAAAGCTGGCGATAAGATCTATATTTCAGTAGGTTCATCCAGCAACGTGGGCGAGCACGGGATGCAAAAAGAGGACCGTCGCGCCAATATTCTCGAGGTCAATCCAGATGGTAGCGGTGAGATCGTTTATGCCAGCGGACTGCGCAATCCTGTGGGGATGGACTGGAACCCCGTGACCGGTGATCTATGGACCGCGGTCAATGAGCGTGATGAACTGGGCAACAACCTTGTACCTGATTACGCAACGAGCGTTCAGAAAGGCGGTTTTTACGGCTGGCCATTTAGTTATTATGGTCAGATCAAAGATCCGCGCTGGGCAGATGACCCACATAATGAAATGGTGCAGAAAGCGATCGTACCCGATGTTCCCTTGGGGAGCCACACTGCTTCTTTGGGACTGACTTTTTATACGGCAGATCAATTTCCACAAAAATATAAAAACGGTGCTTTTATCGGACAGCACGGTTCTTGGAACAGAAAACCCTTTGCAGGCTATAAAGTGGTTTTTATCCCATTTAAAGACGGAAAACCGCAGGCACCACAAGATTTTCTTACCGGTTTTATAGACAGTAATGATGAGGGAAAAGTTTATGGCAGGCCCGTATGCGTTGCTACTGCCCCAGATGGCGCGTTACTTGTAAACGATGATGAGAGTGGCATAATCTGGAGGGTTGCTGCCAAATAAATAAGTTTTTGCAATTAAAAGAGGGGTCAATAATGAGAACTTATTGACCTTTTTTAATGCTTTAAATCCTTCAAGCGCATAAAAATCAAACTTATTGTTTTTAAATTTTGAGTTTTTTCGCATCAGCGTATTCTGAAAGGTTATCGGTATTTGTTGAATTGAATTTTAGCGGAAGCTTAGAAAATTAGAATCGCCACTATATAAAAACACACATAAGACAGAGCCAGAGATATACAAGCGCTACAGATTATTTTTCGACAAATGATTTAATCTTAGTTGAATTTTTTTCACTGTATAATCCTTGTCCTAAATTTACCATATTGATCCGCAGTTAACCTAGACTCTCTCAAATTGAAAACTTTTATACTCTTTTTTCTACTTTGTTCTTTATCCCTATTAGGCCAGGAAACACCAAAGGATACCCTGCTCAATACCCAGGAATCACTCCCCGAAGTACTTATTAAAAGCACCCCCATTGCCGATAAATTACAGCGCGTCCCGGCCTCGGTAAACATTGTATCTGCAAGGGATCTTGAACGCGGCGACCAGACCACAATAAGTAACGAGCTCAACAAACTGCCCGGTGTATTCATGCAACAGGGCGCACTCAACACCAGCCGCATCACGATACGTGGCATCGGTGCCCGCAGTCCGTATGGCACCAATCGGGTTAAGGCCTATTTTGAGGGCATCCCAATTACCACGGGAGAGGGTGGAACTACACTTGATGATATTGACCTCAATCTTATTGACGGGATCGAGATCATTAAAGGCCCGGCCTCCAGCAGCTACGGATCTGGGCTGGGCGGGGTGATTCATATTTCTGCCAAAAAACCTGTAAAAAACAGCGTGCAAGCTTCTGCGATGGGTGGCTCTTATGGCCTATTTAAATATGGGGGCACGGCCAGCATCGCGAGTGAACGGGCAGGCGTTGCGGTAGGGTATTATGACCTTAGAGAAGATGGCTTTCGCGAAAACAGCAGCTACCGCAGACAGAACCTCAGCCTGTATGCCACTACAGATCTTAGTGCTGAACATAAACTTTCCCTCTTTATGAACCTCACGCGGCTGAAGGCATTTATTCCCAGTTCGCTGAGCTATGAAGATTTTAATAACAATCCCAAAAATGCCGCTTTTACCTGGGGGCAGGCCAAGGGCTATGAGTCTTATGACAAGGCTAATGTAGGCTTTTCACATACGTGGACGCCCAACGAGCATTGGCAATGGACCACTAGTATTTTTATGAACTACCGTGATGGTTATGAACCGCGCCCCTTTAATATTCTTGACGAAAAGTCGACCGCTGCGGGAATACGCAGCAGCCTAAAGAATAGCTTCAACCTTTTTGGAGTGCCCACAAAAAGCAGCATTGGGGTAGAGTATTTTGATGAACGGTATAATGTAAAAACAGATGAGAACCTTTATGAACAGAACAATGGAAACGGAACCCTACAGGGCGACCGCCTCAGCAATGTAGATCAGGACAGGAAATACCTTGACCTTTTTGCCCGGATAAGCTTACAGATAACAGACGCATTAAAGGCCGAAGCGGGCCTGAGCTACAATCACAGCCGTTATATTTTAGAAGATCTGTACAATGCAAACCCAGATGACAGGAATGTATATACTTATCCAAGGCAGTTTTTGCCTCATGTGGGCCTTACCTACGAGGTCATTAAAGACCAGTTTGTTTATGCCACGGTAGACCGCGGTTTTTCGCTGCCAAGCGTTGAAGAAACCCTTACGCCCGAAGGCACGATCAATCCCAACCTTAAACCCGAAAACGGAACAAGCTACGAGCTAGGCCTAAAATCCAAACTTTTAGACAGCAGACTCTATCTGGAACTGGCATTTTATACCATGAGGATCAAAAATTTAATCGTTGCCCGCCGTACCTCAGAAGATCAATATATCGGGATTAATGCAGGAAAAACAGACCATTCTGGCATAGAACTTTTATTGAATTTTAACCAAAACCTTTACGCACAGTGGAGGCTTAATCCCTACGTTTCTCTTGCGCTCAATAAATACCGCTTTGATGAATTTGTGGACAATGGCGCAGACTATGGCGGTAATGACCTTACGGGTGTGCCCGATAGTGTGATCAATGGGGGTATTACATTGAGCCAGGAGCAGGGCTGGACGTTTAATATAAACTATCGCTACGTAGGTGACATCCCCTTAAATGACGTAAATACCGTATACAGCAGCTCCTACAATCTCGTGAACCTCCGCATAGACCATGCATTTGTTTTATCTCAAAAGATCCCGCTTACCATTTACGGTGGTGTAAATAATGTTTTTGACACCGCATACGCCTCTCAGATTCTTCCCAATGCGAGTAGTTTTGATGGTACAGCCCCCAGATATTATTATCCCGGTGAACCCGTGAATTTTTATGTAGGGATTAATGTTAGGCCATTTTAGCACTGTGACTTATGCGTTTTGAGTATTTCCTGACTCAAAGTTTGCTTTGCACCGTTAATTCTTCCGATTTCGCATAAAGCGAAAAAATAAAAGGCTAAAGAATATGTATCGAAAGTGTTGCCAGATTTGTTTTCACGAGTTTGTATACTTCTAAACCTACCTTTTTTAACTGCTCGTCCCAAAACGCACAAAAACCCCTATTTTTACATTAAAATCTAACAGCTCATGTCCACCTCAAAAAAGGAATATAAACGTATCACCGTCAAATCGCTCACAGAGATGAAGGGACGGGGCGAAAAAATCTCCATGCTCACCGCGTATGATTTTACCATGGCCACCATCGTAGATAGTGCCGGGATTGATGTGATCCTTGTTGGCGATTCGGCCTCTAATGTCATGGCCGGTCACGAGACCACACTGCCCATCACGCTTGACCAGATGATCTATCATGCATCATCTGTGGTTCGCGCTATTAAGCGGTCACTCGTGGTGGTTGATCTGCCATTTGGCAGCTACCAGAGCGATCCCAAAGAGGCCTTGCGCTCCGCAATACGCATTATGAAAGAAAGCGGTGGCCATGCCGTAAAATTGGAAGGCGGCAAAGAGATCAAAGAGTCGGTAAAACGTATTTTGCAGGCAGGTATTCCCGTGATGGGCCATTTAGGGCTCACCCCACAATCCATTTACAAATTTGGCACCTACACCGTAAGGGCCAAAGAAGAAGAAGAGGCTCAAAAATTAAAAGAAGATGCACTCCTGCTGGAAAAAATGGGCTGCTTTGCCGTGGTATTGGAAAAAGTGCCTGCAAAACTTGCCCAACAGGTGGCCGAAAGCCTCACGATCCCTGTGATAGGCATTGGTGCTGGCAATGGTGTTGACGGTCAGGTGCTTGTGGTACACGACATGCTTGGGATGACGTTTGAATTTCAGCCGCGTTTTTTGAGGAGATATCTTAATCTTTACGACGAGATGACCGGTGCTTTTGAAAAATATATAAATGATGTGAAAAGTGGTGATTTCCCGAGTGAAGAAGAGCAGTATTGAATCCTTTCCTATTCTCAAAATAACTGTATCCCCTTAAAACCCTAAATTCTAAACCATCGCTTCCACAGTGCACAGTAATAAAGATAACCTGCAAGTCCTCTATCGAGGACAATCATATTATCGTGATTAATAAGCGACCTGGTGATATTGTGCAGGGTGATAAAACGGGTGACAAACCACTCAGTGAAGTGGTAAAATCATATATCGCCGAAAAATACAACAAACCCGGAGCGGTTTATCTGGGCGTGGTACACCGCCTAGACCGTCCCACAAGCGGGATCGTTGTTTTTGCCCGCACCTCTAAAGCCTTACCTCGACTTAATAAACTTTTCGCTGAAAAAGAGGCCAAAAAAACCTATTGGGCCATCGTAAAAAATGCACCATCAGCCGTGGCGGGAAATCTGGTTCATCACTTAAAGCGCAATTCAAAACAGAATAAATCCTATGCGCATCCAAAACCTGTTCCCGGCAGTAAAAAAGCAAGTCTAGATTATAAAGTCATCAAAAAACTAGACAACTATTACCTTTTGGAAATCGACCTACACACCGGCCGTCATCACCAGATCCGAGCACAGTTGGCCGCGATCGGTTGCCCCATCAAAGGCGACCTCAAATACAATTTTGACCGTAGTAACCCTGATGGCAGTATTCATCTGCTTTCGCGAAAGCTAACCCTCGTACATCCAGTACAAAAAAAAGAAATGACTTTTATAGCACCTCCCCCTGATGGCGATGCGATTTGGAAAACTTGTGCCGAAGATTAAAACTAGAATAGTACACTTCTCCCTGTATTACGACTATTTATTTAATCCAAATTTTCATCTGTAGCTGCTCTTTTATGGTTTCTAAAAGTTCTAAGGCTCTCGGTAATAGAGGCGCATAAGATTAATCCTCCACCAATACAAGCTTGCCACCGTGGGATTTCACCGAGGAAAACAAAGCCCATCAATATCCCATATACCGGTTGCATACTGCTTATAATACTCGCTGTTGTCACGTTAAAATACCGAAAACTCATCAGGAAAAGGGTATGTCCCAGCGCGGTCGTGATCAGGGCGAGCCAGAGTAAAAACGGCAGGGCTTCGGTCAATTGCCTAGATGTCGTCATAAAGTAAAAAGGGATCAATATTATTGATACAATGACCATCTGATACCACATGAGCTTGCTGCCGTGATAGTTTTTGACCTGTTTTTTCATCAAAATATTGCGCAGCGAATAGACCAGAGCCGAAAAAAGTCCGAAACACACTGCCTGAGTTTGCTGACTGTGTAGATCAAGATCAGGAACCAAAAAAGAAATCCCTACAAGTACCATAATAGCAAGCAATAAATGTGTTTTTTGAAAGGGCATACGCAAGATCAAAGGCTCCAAAATGCTTGTAATGACAGGATGTGTAAAAATCGTTAGCATCGCGATGGCCACACTGCTCAGCTGCAGGGATTCAAAGTAAGTAACCCAATGTAGGCCAAATAAAATGCCGCCCAGCAGGATCATGCCCCTATCTTTTTTATGAATAAAAAGATTGATTTTTTTAAACCGCAAAAAGAGGAAAAGAAGGCAGGCGGCGAGCAAAGCCCGGTAGGCAATGGCCACAGGGGCCCACAGCGGTATACTGCGCCCCATAACCCCACTGGTGCTTACCAGTAAAATGGCAAGGTTAAGTTGCAGGAGATTATTTAAAAAAGCACCATTTTTTACCATTAACGAATCAATATAGCTGCTTTCTCCCTGATTATCTCTGCGACGGGACGGTTTTGAATACGGCTGTCAAGCCACGATAGAATATCAAGGTAGAGGAAGGCCCGGCGTTCATAGGGATCTTCTTCATAAATCTCGAGACGTCCGCGCAGTTTTTTAAATTCACTTTTAAGTTCGTTGGGGAAGATTTCTCCCAAATTCCTTAAAAATTTGATCATTTCCTTTTGCACTTCGTGCAGGTCATTCATCTTGATCAGAAATTTATAGGTGCTGCGCAAGAGTGATTCCAGATGATAGTCCATTCCCGCTTCATAATGGGCAACCAGATTAAGGATACGCGCAAAACACATGAGATCTTCGCGCATTTTAAGCGATTTGTTATTGATGATCTTTTGCAGAAAGGTGATGCACTTTTTATTTTCCCCATTTCCAAAATAAAGACTGGCAATTTTATAGTAAAACACCATAATATGATGCTCGTCCATCTTAGGGCCCATAGCTTTGAGGCGCTTGAGGATTTCTTCGGTCAGGCCATCATCGGTCCTAAAATCGCCCACCATAAATTTTAGGTTGAGCTTATTGGTATAGAAATATAAAAATTCTAAAATCTCAAGATTATCAGCCTTGGGAAAATCGGGATCACTCAGCCTAATCTCTAAATTTTCCAACACCTCTTTAAGTCGGGTATGATGCCTTAGATAAAACAGCGACTCCATCAGATAATGGTTACCCTTGAGATAAAAAACAGGATTGCGCGCTATCATTTTGGGATTTTCCTCAAACAGCTCAACATATCTGCTGGCATACCGATAGCAAGAGAGAAAATCCTGGATCAGGAAACTGTGCCATAAATAGGCTTTATAAAGCCAAAGTTTTTCGCGAAAGCCGAGTTCATCAATATCATAATGTGGGAGGTTTTCTTCAAAATAACGTTCTACCTCCCGTTTTTCGGCGTCGCTTCGAACGTAGCCCATTTTTAACATCATGCCGTAGAGTTGCAGCGACAGGTTTGACAGTTTACTGGTCATCATATTCTGCCGGCTCAAACTTTCGGCCTCCTGGGCCAACTCTTCGGCTCGGGTACTCATACTGCGGGTGATGTACTGTGTCTCAATTACCTTTTCCAGTTCAACGATCTCATAGGCGACATTTTTTTCTTCGTTCTCGATGGCCATATGCTTGGCCTTCTCCAGCAGTTTTAAGCTCTGTTGATAAAGGCCTTTTTGATACAGGACAGTTGCAAAGTCAAGCTGCTCCCTTATCTGAATACGGATGTTCTGATGAGAGGGGCTCAACCTGAGGCTTATCAACAACTGCTTGTACAAATGTGCTTTAAGGTTGGAAAGTTGTTGCTTCTTGACCACTTTTTTACCTATGATCTCGTCCTCATCATAAACTTTCATCTTATCCAGCAGGTTAAAAAGCTGCAGGTATTTACTATCAACATTGCCTTCTAATCTGCCGACGTATAGTTTAAACTGTCGCTTTTCAGACTTGCTCAAGGACTTCACCAAACTAAAAAGGGAATCTTTGGGATCATTTGCCGTTGTAATGATTTTACGCATAAAAAACTGATATTCAATGATATAATTATATCAAAAATTACTTTAACATCGTAGCATTTTCGATAAACACCCATTCAAATGTAACATCTATATCTATATTCACCTAGTAAATGAGAAACATACTACCATGAGTACAGACAAAGTTCAGATTTTTGACACTACATTGCGAGATGGCGAGCAGGTGCCCGGTTGCAAACTAGACACCCAGCAGAAATTGGTCATTGCAGAACGCCTCGACAATTTGGGCGTAGATGTGATCGAGGCCGGTTTTCCCATTTCTAGTCCGGGAGATTTCAAATCGGTACAGGAAATCGCAAAAATTGTAAAAAATGCCACCGTTTGTGGACTCACCCGTGCCGTAAAAAAAGACATAGACATTGCTGCAGAAGCTTTAAAGGGCGCTGCCAAACCCCGTATACATACCGGGATAGGCACCAGCGATTCACATATCAAATATAAGTTCAAGTCCAATAGGGCAGAAATCCTTAAAAGAGCTTTTGAATGCGTCGCCTACGCGAAAAAATACGTTGATGACGTTGAGTTTTATGCTGAGGATGCAGGCCGTACAGACAACCAATATCTAGCAGAAGTTTGCGAAGCGGCAATCCGCGCCGGCGCGACCGTGCTCAACATTCCCGATACCACAGGCTACTGCCTGCCGGAAGAATATGGTGCCAAGATCAAATACCTTAGAGAAAACGTAAAGGGGATTGAAAATGCCATCCTGTCCTGTCACTGCCACAATGATCTTGGACTGGCCACGGCCAACTCCATTTCTGGGGTGGTCAATGGTGCACGCCAGATAGAATGTACCATTAATGGCATAGGCGAACGTGCAGGAAACACAGCACTTGAAGAGGTTGTGATGATTTTAAAACAACATCCATACCTCAATCTGGACACAAATATCAATACCAAACTAATCTATGACACCAGCCGTATGGTCAGCGAAAAAATGGGCATGGTCGTACAGCCCAACAAAGCAGTTGTGGGTGCCAATGCATTTGCCCACAGTTCTGGCATTCATCAGGATGGTATGATCAAAAACAAGGAGACCTATGAAATTATGGATCCTGCCGAAGTGGGCGTTACCGACAGCACCATTGTCCTGACTGCCCGAAGTGGTCGCGCAGCACTTGCCTATCGCTCAAAAAAAGTGGGCTACGAGCTCACCAAGCTACAACTGGATGAAGCGTATAATGAATTTCTTAACTTTGCAGACCGCAAAAAAGAGGTGGTTGATGCCGATATTCATGAAATCATGAAGATCACCAAAATCCACTCAGCTGCAGTGGCATAACTACACTTGCAGCTTAAGAGCTAAGGTTTTCACACCGTTTCAACTATCAGGACATCATAAGCACAGGTTACAGAATAAAATCTGAAAATTAATAAGTTTCGAATCTAGAAAAATGAAAACCCTTTTTGATAAAGTTTGGGACGCACATGTAGTGGATACCGTAGTTAATGGGCCTGAAATTTTATATATAGACAAGCACCTCATCCATGAGGTAACCAGTCCACAAGCATTTGCTGAACTGGAACATCGCGGTATTCCCGTTGCCCGTCCAGATCAGGTGGTGGCCACAGCAGACCACAATACGCCCACCGTAGATCAGCATCTGCCCATTCAGGATGCGCTTTCGCGAAATCAGCTCACAAAACTCACCGAAAACTGTGAGAAAAACGGGATTACACTCTACGGACTCGGCCATGAATACAATGGCATCGTGCACGTCATGGCTCCAGAACTGGGCATTACGCAACCCGGCATGACCATGGTATGCGGCGACAGCCACACCTCTACCCACGGTGCGTTTGGAGCAATCGCCTTTGGTATCGGCACGAGCCAGGTGGCTCAGGTATTTGCGAGCCAGTGTCTATTATTGACCAAACCCAAAAGTCTGCGGGTCTCCGTTAACGGAAAACTGAAGAAAGGCGTACTTCCAAAAGATGTGATTCTATATATTATTTCCCAGTTGGGCACAAATGCGGGCACCGGTTATTTTTGTGAATACGCCGGTAACGTTTTTGAAGAAATGAGCATGGAAGGCCGTATGACCGTTTGCAACATGAGTATTGAGATGGGCGCACGTGGAGGAATGATCGCACCAGATCAAACCACTTTTGATTATATAAAAGGCCGCAAATTTGCCCCAAAAGGCGGCGAATGGGAGAAAAAACTTGCTTATTGGAAAACATTACCCTCTGATAACGATGCGGTTTTTGATCAGGAATATCACTTTGATGCAGCAGATATTGAGCCCATGATCACCTACGGCACCAATCCCGGTATGGGTATAAAAGTAACCGGAAAAATACCCTCAACAGAGGATAGTAACCTTGAAAAATCCCTGGCCTATATGGGATTTTCGAAAGGCGAAACCATGATCGGGAAACCCATTAATTATGTTTTTATCGGCAGCTGTACCAATTCACGCATCGAGGATTTTCGCATTGCGGCAGGATATGTCAAGGGGAAGCAGAAGGCTAAAAATGTAAACGCCTGGCTCGTTCCCGGTTCACAGCAGGTGGCCAAACAACTTGTGATCGAAGGTCTGGACAAAATATTTACTGAAGCCGGTTTTGCCCTGCGCCAGCCAGGCTGTTCCGCCTGTCTTGCCATGAATGATGACAAAATCCCTGCCGGGGAATATTGCGTATCTACCTCAAATCGAAATTTCGAAGGCAGGCAAGGCCAAGGAGCCCGCACAATATTGGCCAGTCCTCTCATGGCTGCCGCAACGGCTGTAGAAGGCAAAATCGTTGACATTACCCAAAACCTCAACTGATGGAAAAATTCATAAAATTGACCGACACGGCAGTCCCAATGCCCATTGAAAATGTAGACACAGATCAGATCATCCCCGCCCGTTTCCTTAAAGCTACAGATAAAAAAGGTTTTGGCGATAATGTATTTCGGGATTGGCGTTTTGATAAAAATGGAGTAAAAAATTCCGATTTTGTTTTAAACGATGACAGATATTCCGGACCTATTCTAGTGGCCGGCAATAATTTTGGCTGCGGTTCTAGCCGGGAACATGCAGCATGGGCTCTGGGTGGATACGGTTTTAAGGTGGTCATCAGCAGCTTTTTTGCCGATATTTTTAAGGGAAATGCATTGAATAACGGAATATTGCCCATTCAGGTCAAACCTGACTATTTAAAGGCACTTTTGAATATTATTCAGGAAAATCCAAAAACCGAGCTAAATATTGACCTAGAAAACCAGGTTTTAAAAACCCCTATCGGTAATCAGGAATTTGAGATCGACCCTTATAAAAAGGTCTGCTTGATCAACGGGTATGACGATATTGATTTCTTATTGAGCAAAAAAGAGGAGATCAAAGCATTTGAACAAGCTGCCGATTAAAAAGCTTAAAAATTCCGCTCACAATCTGAAAGTTTTCACGACGATAGGAGTACACCTTATAGAGTCCTTAATACTCAATGTTAAGAGAACTATCTAACATTGCTGTTCTCAAAAAATAACACAAAAAAAATTGCAAAGATGAAATACAAAATAGCCCTACTCCCCGGTGATGGCATTGGTCCCGAAGTAATTGATCAGGCCATCAAAGCCCTGAGAGCCATTGAGGATGTGTATGAACATACATTTACCTTTACCAAAGCCCTGGTGGGTGCAGTGGCCATTGATGAGACCGGCGATCCACTCCCTGAAGAGACCATAAAGATCTGTAAGGAAAGCGATGCAATCTTATTTGGTGCGATAGGCCATCCCAAGTATGACAATGATCCTTCGGCAAAAGTGCGGCCTGAGCAGGGACTGCTTAAATTAAGAAAATCCCTGGGGCTTTTCTGCAATATTCGCCCGGTCAAAGCCTTCGAGCAATTGATTGATAGGTCCCCACTCAAAAGAGAGATTATTGCAGGAACTGATATTTCCATTTACCGTGAACTTACGGGAGGGATTTATTTTGGCACCAAAGAACTTAGCGATGACGGGCAGCTTGCCAGTGATGGCTGTACCTATTCCGTAGAGGAGATCTCGCGTATAGCACATTTGGCATTTCAAGAGGCGCAGAAACGTAAAAAAAAGCTCACCCTTATAGATAAAGCCAATGTTTTGGAAACCTCCCGCCTCTGGCGAAAAACAGTCACCGAGATTGCCAGCGATTATCCCGATGTTAAACTGGATTTCCTCTTCGTGGATAATGCAGCCATGCAGATGATTCTTAATCCCAGCCAGTTTGATGTGATCCTTACGGAAAATCTTTTTGGTGACATCATTAGTGATGAAGCCAGCGTTATAGGTGGCAGCATAGGCCTTTTAGCCTCAGCCTCGGTTGGGAATGAGAATGCGATGTTTGAGCCAATCCATGGGTCTTTTCCGCAAGCGACGGGCAAAAATATCGCTAATCCACTGGCCTCTATCCTTTCTGCGGCTATGTTATTACGCCATTTAGGACTTCAAAAGGAAGCCGAAGCGGTCGAAAATGCGGTCGAGAAATCATTAGAGCTGGGCATTACTACCGGCGACATCAACCCTGAAAAACCCTTTACTACCTCAAAAGTAGGCGATTTTATCGCAGATTATATTACACACCCCAACGATAGCAACATTAATTTTAAGAATGTGCACATGGGGCAGAGTACGATAATATAGGCACCAAATTATATGCTTTGTTTCCTGGAACTTTAAGGTTTCAAAAACTGCGATCCCTTATTCTGATTTTCAATGACAACTATTGAAACGCTATTCCATTTTTTACCGCATTCGTGACGCAACCTTTTGATATTTTCTGTATCTACTTAAAAATAAAGATTATGAAATATCAATACTTTGGTTTTGTCGTCATTGCAATTATTCTTTTTGGATCTTGCACGCAACATAATGATGATGATATAGTCACCGAAATAGACTTTGAAAATCACTCTTATATAGTAGGTAAATGGAAAATGGTGGGATACTATCAAAGCAATGGAGGACCACAATATTATTCGCCGGTTTCAAATGGTAAAGTAATTGAATTTACCACTAGTGGGACATTTAGATCAAGTGAATTTCCACAATGTAAGGAAGGGACCTACGTGGTTGATGAGGATGAGCTTACGCTTACTTTCCACTGTGAAAGTTTTGACAAGGAATTTCCCGATCTGAATGGGAAATTTGTTTTCTCTATAAGTAACAAATCTGACTTTTTACTTTTAAGTCCTATCAGCATTCGATGTATTGAGGGGTGTAGTTCTAAATACCAGAAATTAAACAATTGATCCGCATTTCCACAGTGAATGATTGACTTTTTCTGGAGCTTAAGGATCTTGATTTTTAATGAAGTTGAACCGTCTTTCCAGTTTTTACAGATTCATCAGCAGCAAGCACCACTTTTAAACTATTGACGGCATCCTTTAAATGATCGCTAAGATCTTCATCTTTTTGAATAGCCTGAAGTAAAAATTCCTGTTCCAGAAGGCAGAGCGCATCGTGATCGGGCTCATTAGGTGTTTCAAGAATCTCATCTTCCGCTTTAAAATTGCCGTTTTCATCTAGCGCGCCGTGGTGCAATAATAGTCCGCCGGTTTGTGTATGGCCTTCAATATCCTGTGAGGCGTTTTTAGGTTTATCTGCAATGCTTACCGAACCTTTGGGCCCAATCACATCTTTGATAAAAAAAGCGGTCTCGCTCATCATCGGGCCCCAGCCCGCTTCATACCAACCTACCGAACCATCTTTAAAACGCACCTGCAACTGACCGTAATTGTACATCTTTGAGTCGATTTCTTCAGATAAACGTACCCCAATTGCACTCACACTTACAGGCTGCGACTGCGTCATCTGGCACATGATATCTACATAGTGTACACCACAATCTACAATGGGTGACATGCTTTTCATAAGTTGGCGGTGAGTATACCATTTTTCGCCAGCGCTTTGCTGGTTTAAATTCATACGCATGACCAGTGGTGTGCCCAGACTCTTTGCTATTTCTACAAATCGTGTCCAGGATGGATGCACGCGTAATATGTATCCCACAACAATCTTGAGGTTTTCAGCTTTCGCGAAAGCGATCAGACCTTCAGCGTCACTTACGGTCATGGCAAGCGGCTTTTCCACAAAAACATGAGCCCCTGCAGCTAAGCTTTTACGAGCGTATGCAGCATGCGTGTCAGGATAAGTGTTTATAGATACAACATCGGGTTCTGTTTCGCGCAAAGCGCAATCAAACGAGTCAAAAATAGGCATACCGCCCAGCGCTTTCGAAAGATTTTCCCTGCTTTCCGGCGACCGGCTCACCAGACCCACGATTTTAAAAGCATCCATTTTATGATAGGCCCGCGCGTGAGAAGCGCCCATGTGGCCGCAGCCTACAACAAGTGTTTTTAGTTTTTCCATTTATTGCGAATGAGATTTGGCAGTCTTTACATGCGTGGATTGCATTCAAATTTTTGGGGCGACTTATTCACTTCTGTATTTCTGCATAATTTCTCTGAACAGGGAGCCCGTGGAAGGCGGCGTGTATGAGACCGCGTTTGCGCCCGCTTCAATCACTTTTTCAATGGTTTCATCTGTTTTGCCACCGGTAGCAATTATGGCCACTTCACTGTCTATGCGCCTAATTTTTTTAATGATCTGCACAGTATTTTCTCCCCCTGAAACATTAAAAATATCAACTCCCGCCCTAAGCCTGGCCATGATGTCATCACGCTCAGAAACCACGGTAATAGTAACGGGAATATCTATTTTTTGCTTCAGCTCCTTTATTAATTCATTGCTGGCGGGCTTATTCAGCACTACACCCAGCGCACCTTGAAATTCTGCATGTAGCGCCAGCTCTACAGAGCGTATCCCCGATGTTAGACCCCCGCCCACCCCACAGAATATAGGTTTATCTGCAGCACTAATGAGCGCGTGACTGATCGTGGGCTGCGGAGTGAAAGGATAAACGGCTATGATCGCGCTTGCATTGGTATTACGTATGATCGCCACATCTGTACTAAAAAGAAAGGATTTTAACACCTGACCAAAAACCTTGATCCCGGTACATTCCTGTATAACTTCGGGAACGGTTACAATATTTTTTCGAAGTTTACTGCCAAAAATAGGAGTTTTGATTTCCTTTTTCATGTTTTTTTAATTTCATCTAAAATCAAGAAAAAAGAAGCGCCGCGATCTTAGGCTTTTGTTAAAACTATTTTTTATAAATCAAATAATTTATCAAAACATACACTCTTTTCCTTTAAAAGAAACCCACAGACAAGTTCTAGACCTTACAGATTTGAAAACCTTTGAGGTCTTTCCACGGTAAAAATTACTCGTTTATAACCATGCGCTGCATCTTCTCCCTGATCTTTAGCAGACCGGGATTATGAATACTACCTAAATGTGTGTGATTTTTACCTTTTTCAGGCGAATAATCACCGTTTTCAACCTGTTTTCCGATGATTTTATACGCTTCTCGGAAAGATTTTCCATTCATGACCAGATCGTTGATGCTATCTACGGTGAAAAGATATTTATATTTATCATCTTCCAGATTTACCGGTTTTACATGTACTTGCGCAATGCTATAATCAAAGATTTCCAAGATATCCTTCATAGACTCCACCGCGCTGATGGTATTTTCTTTCAATAACTGATAATCGCGGTGATAACCACTGGGAAGATTATTCGTAATCAGGATCATTTCGCTGGAAAGCGACTGAATTTTATTGCATTTGCCCCGAATAAGCTCAAAAACATCGGGATTTTTTTTATGTGGCATGATGCTGCTTCCGGTAGTAAGTTCATCGGGAAAGCTAATAAACCCAAAATTCTGGCTCATGTACAGGCAGATGTCCATCGCAAAACGGGCCAGTGTATTTGCGATTCCGCCGAGGGTACTTGCTAATGTGCGCTCGCTCTTCCCGCGGCTCATCTGGGCGGCGACCACATTGTATTTTAACATCCCAAAACCAAGTTCGCTAGTCGTAAATTCCCGGTCTATGGGAAAGGAACTCCCATAACCCGCAGCTGATCCCAGCGGATTCTGATCTACTACCCGCTGTGCGGCATTAAGCATGATGAGATCGTCAATAAGCAATTCCGCATACGCGGAAAACCAAAGACCGAAGCTGCTGGGCATCGCAACCTGTAGATGTGTATAACCGGGAAGGAGCTGATCCTGATGTGTTTCGGCCAGTTGCATCAAGGTCTCAAATAAAGAGATCGTGCGCGCCTTGATCCCCTGAATATTTTCTTTAAAATAAAGTTGCAGCGCGACCAAAACTTGATCATTACGAGACCGTGCGGTATGCACTTTTTTTCCGGTATCGCCCAAAATTAAGGTGAGTTCAGCTTCAATTTTACTGTGAATGTCTTCATATTCAGGCTCAATGACAAAATCTTCATTTTGTGCTTTTTCTTCCAATACATCAAGCTCGGGCAACAATGCTTCTAATTCTTTCGCTGTTAAAATCCCGATCTTTTTAAGCATTTTTACGTGTACACGTGTAGCACGTATATCATATTTGGCGATATGTACATCGATCTCACGGTCGTTGCCCACCGTAAATGCCATGATCTTATCATCTATGTTTGTTCCTTTTTCCCAGAGTTTCATTTTTTCTTTCTTAAATTACCTCAAAAGTTCAACCGGTGTCAACCTTATGGCAGGTTCAGCGTGTCTCGGCTCCTTTGAGTCTGAAAATTCAAAGTGATCTGCCCGATACTTTTTTTAAAAAATAATATTGATTTTTATTTTCATTTCCCCTACTAGCCAAACCTTCAGCAATGCTACTATTAGTTGTTAGAGAATAATATTTTTTTCAATAATTTAATATAAATAGCGATCCCGTCCTCGATTTCGTTTACATAAATAAATTCATCTGCGCTGTGGGATCGCGTGCTATCGCCAGGTCCCATCTTTAATGAAGGGCAGGTCAGGGTGGCCTGATCGCTCAAGGTAGGTGAACCGTATGTTTTACGGCCCAGCTCAATACCCGCTCTAACCAGCGCATGATCCATCGGGATGCTGGATGAATTAAGGCGTAAACTGCGCGGTTTTAGTTCGTCACAGGGAGCTTCGGCCCTAAGCCGCTCTTCTATTTCTTTATTGGTATAACAATCGTTGACGCGCACATCGATCACCAGATTTACCGCGGCAGGAACCGCATTGTGCTGTTTGCCTGCGCTTAGCTGCGTAACGGTCATCTTAACCTCGCCCAAAACCTCAGATATCCGCTTAAATTTATAGTCTCTAAACCACTCAAGCACGGGAATGCTTTTATAAATGGCATTATCGGCATTGGGGTGCGCAGCGTGAGAGGGCGTTCCCTTAACCACGGCATCAAATACGACCAGGCCCTTTTCCGCAACGGCCAGCTGCATAAGCGTAGGCTCGCCCACAATTGCCACATCGATTTTTGGGATGATGGGCAGCATGCTGTTAAGCCCATTTTTGCTACTGCTCTCCTCTTCCGCGGAAGCGACAAGAACAAGGTTGTACTTGAGATTTTCCTGCTCATAAAAGTGGGTGAAAGTAGCAATCAACGATACTAGGCAACCGCCGGCATCATTACTGCCCAGACCGAATAATTTCCCATCTTCCACTTGTGGATCAAAGGGGTCCCTGGTGTACCCCGTATTGGGCTGCACCGTGTCATGATGGCTATTGAGCAGTAAGGTGGGTTTCCCTTTTTCAAAATATTTATTGACCGCCCAAACATTATTTTTAGTTCGTGTAAATGGGATTTTATGGGTTACAAACCAAGCTTCAATATGTGCTGCGGTGCCCTCTTCCTGTGATGAGAAAGATTGGGTCGCAATGAGCTTTTTGAGCAGCTCGATAGCTTGATCGGTAAGTTTATTTTGGTCACTCATAATACTAATGTGGTAAAATTTTTGGCATCAGAAAGCAGCATCGTGGGCAGTCCCAGGCGTACTTCTTCCACACCGCCTTCAAGAGCTTGAAAACAGTTGTGCAATTTGGGCAGCATCCCATCTGCAATGGTCCCATCAGCCTTTAATTCCTGGTATTTTTTTGCGTTAATCTTACTGATTACAGATTTTTTGTCATTAACATCCTTAAGGACACCAGGTTTTTCAAAACAGTAATTTAATGAAACTTCATATGCTTTAGTAAGGGCGCGAGCTATTTCACAGGCGATCGTATCGGCATTTGTATTGAGGAGCTGCCCCTTCCCATCGTGCGTAATGGCACAGAAAACCGGGGTAAAATCTGCCTTTAAAAGGCGTTCTATATTTTTTTCGCTCACGGCGAAAACATCCCCTACAAAGCCAAAATCTACTTCTTTTACCGGTCTTTTTACAGCAAGTAATGTATTACCATCTGCCCCGGAAAGGCCAATAGCGTTACAACTTCTGGCCTGTAAACTGGCTACTATATTTTTATTTACTTTACCCCCGTAGACCATCGTGATGATGTGAAGGGTTTCCATATCTGTGATTCTTCTTCCCTGGGTCATCTTGACCTCAACTCCCAGATCAGCCGCCATCTTACTGGCCAGTCTGCCACCACCGTGGATCAACATTTTGGGATCGGGAATCTGAATGAAAATATCAAGAAATTGCTCGAGTTCCGAAGGATTTTCGATGATATTTCCGCCTATTTTTATGATTTTCAATTTCGTCATAACTCTGTATTACTCCTATCTTACCCACATTTTAAATAGGAAAAATTGTCAGGATCGCTCATAACTCACTCATGCGTTAGTGATCGGTAAAAACTATACATCTTACTCGGCAATCTCCCCGATCGCATTCTCGATCATCGCCCCAAAAAGATCCTGCAGACTTATCCCTGCCTCTTTGGCCTGTTTTGGGATTATACTTGCCGGGCTCAGTCCCGGGGTGGTGTTAACTTCCAGAAAGTGGGGCTCCCCATTATGAAATATAAATTCTGCCCGCGTAAGCCCTTTTAATTTTAAAACATTAAAGACCAATTCTGCCTGCTTTTGAACGGCCTGGGTCTGAGCCTCGGTGATTCTTGCAGGGGTGATTTCTTGAGATTTGCCCTCATATTTTGCAGTGTAATCAAAAAAGTCGTTGTCGCTCACAATCTCGGTCACGGGGAGTGCCATCACTTTTCCATGATAATTGATCACACCTACAGAAACTTCGGTACCTTCCAAAAAAGATTCTATTATGATCTCGTCATCTTCGGTAAACGAAAGTTCAATTGCGGGTTGTAGGTTTTCTTCTTTATATACCTTGGAAATCCCAAAACTGCTACCGGCCTTGTTTGCCTTTACAAAACAGGGCAGCCCTACTTTAGCAATGACCTCTTTAGTATTTATGCGGTCGCCCTGATTCAATAAATAATTGACAGCGGTCTTGATGCCATAGGGCCTGAGTACGCTGATCGTATCCCTTTTATTAAAAGTAAGGGCAGACTGGTAAAAACCGCTCGACGTCTGTGGGATTTGCAACAATTCAAGATAAGCCTGTATCAGGCCATTTTCTCCTGGTGTGCCGTGAATGGTGTTAAAAACGGCATCAAAACCGATGACCTCATCCTCAATCTCGGCCGTAAAATCATCTTTATTAATGGGTACTTCCGTACCATCAGGCAGTTGACAGGACCAGCCCTCACGCAATACAGTAATCACATAGGGGATATACTTATCGGGATCAAGATTTGCACAGACCGTTTTTCCGCTTTTAAGCGAAATATCGACCTCATTGGAGTAACCGCCCATAAGAACGGCAATGTTTTTTTTTAGCATGATAAAACTGAAAAAAGAGCGTTTAAGAACAGAATAATGTCATTTGGGATTGATTTGTAAACAAGCTCTAAAAATACAAAATCCCCGGCGTAAGCCTTTAAAAATATAATTTTGACCAAAAAAAATAACGCTCCCCCTGCTAGCGCTATTTTAGTTAAGTTTGTAACCATAAAAAGACAATCTATGAGTTTGATGCGTTTTATTTTCAGTAAGGCATTTGTCACCCAGTTGATCCTGGCGGTAATTGCAATCGCTGCATTGATCGCAGGGCTGTTGTTCTGGTTGGGCAGCACAACAAACCACGACCAGCGCATCGCTGTTCCAGACCTCAGCAAAATGACTTTGGGACTTGCAGGACAAGAACTGAAGGACGCAAACCTCAACTATGTGGTAATCGACTCTTCAAATTATAACCCAGACTTTCCTAAGTTTTCAGTGATTGAGCAGACGCCGGCTGCGGGGAAATTTGTCAAAGAAAACCGGAAGATCTATCTCGTGCTCAACCCTTCTGGCTTCCGCGAGATCGAAGTGCCCAATATCATAGGAAGGACCAAAAGACAGGCTGAGCCCACGCTCATCGCCATGGGTTTTAAAGTAGGCAAGGTAACCTACAAGCCCTATATCGCCGAAGATGAAGTGCTCGAGATGCGGCATGACGGGAAAAACCTCAAGCCAGGTACACCGTTGCGCAAAACCGAGACCATTGACCTTGTACTCGGTGACGGAAGCACCAATTATAACGCCAGGCGCGATTAAAGTAAACGACCCAGAATTTAGCCTAAAAGTGATGCAGGATAAAGACGCAAATGAAGAAGAACAGGACGACGATCTCTATGAGCATTATAGCTTTACGGCCGGTAAAGGCCAGGAGCCGCTGCGCGTAGATAAATTTCTGATGAACTTTATCGAAAAAGCGACCCGCAACAAGATACAGGCTGCGGCCAAAAATGGGAATATTGAGGTAAACGGCAAGACTGTAAAACAGAATTATAAGGTCAAGGCCGGCGATGTGGTACGCGTACTTTTTGAGCATCCGCCGTACGAGTTTTTGCTCACGCCAGAAGATATTCCGCTGGATATTGTGTACGAAGATAGTGCGCTTCTCGTGGTCAACAAACCAGCGGGCATGGTGGTACACCCCGGCCATGGCAATTATAGCGGCACCTTGCTCAATGCCCTCACCTATCATTTTGACAACCTGCCCGAAAACAGTAGCGGCCGGCCCGGTCTTGTACACCGTATTGATAAGGACACCAGTGGGCTGCTCGTAGTGGCCAAAACCGAGGAGGCGATGACACATCTCGCCAAGCAATTTTTTAACAAGACCAGCGACCGGGAATATGTAGCTCTGGTATGGGGAAATATCGATGAAGAAGAAGGTACCATTGAGGGCAACATTGCCCGCCACCCAAAAAACAGAATGCAGAATATGGTTTTTGAAGAGGGTGACCATGGTAAGGAAGCCGTCACGCATTTTAAGGTTTTGGAGCGTTTTGGCTATGTAACCAAGGTATCGTGTAAGTTGGAGACCGGCCGCACACACCAGATACGCGTGCACATGAAGCATATAGGCCATACCCTTTTTAACGATGCCCGCTATGGTGGCGACGCCATTTTAAAGGGTACAACATTTACAAAATACAAACAGTTTGTCGAAAACTGCTTTAAAGTCCTTCCGCGTCAGGCCCTACATGCAAAGACGCTCGGGTTTGAACATCCCGTAACGGGCCAATGGAAGAGCTTTGACAGCCCCATACCCGAGGATATGGAAGCCTGCTTTGAAAGGTGGCGCAACTATGCGAGGCATCAGAAACTTTAAATTATTCCTATTTTATCGCTTTCGCGAAAGCGGATCAATCATAAATCCTTATTTTAGAGTGCTGGACAATTATATTTTTCAAAAAAAATATATTCGAAATAGAAAATTGGTAAAGAGCTGCAGATTAGTACTCCATAATAAATAAATTCAAGACACAGTATGTATTGAATCACAGTGTCGAGATCAACACCGAAAAGCTAGGGCATTTTAAATTTTCATTCAGAAAAATCGTTAGTATTTCTCCCCCGAGTACACAGATTAACATTTATAACCACTAAAGTATATTGTTACATTTATGCTAGATTCTTTGTCACATGAGACCCAGAGCATCCTGATGATCATCGGGATTGCACTGTTGTTTCTAATTGTAAGTGCAAATAATCGGCGCAACCGCAATAAAAACCGGGATCGACGTAGACGCAGTTTTAAGGACAGTTACGAAGAGCGCAAAAAAGAGAAAGAGTGAACAAGCCTAGCTTGAAGGACAAAGCCAAACTTTAACGAGACAATAATTCTATGGTGATCATATTTAATTCCTCCAATTCAGCGCAATAACATGAAAATTTATACAAAAACAGGAGATAAAGGTACCACCGCTCTTTTTGGCGGCACGCGCGTACCTAAGCACAATCTGCGAATTGAGGCCTACGGCACCGTTGACGAGCTGAACTCATACCTCGGGTTGATCAGGGATCAAGATATTGATGAACACTATAAAAAATTTCTCATACAGATTCAGGAAAAACTCTTTACCGCTGGCGCGATATTAGCCACAGATCCTGAAAAATCGACCCTGAAAAACGGAAAGGAGCGCTTAAATATTCTACTTATAACCGAAGAGGATGTCACCTTACTGGAACAGGAAATGGACACTATGGAACAAACCCTAACGCCCATGACTCATTTTGTACTGCCCGGCGGCCATAGCACAGTGTCATACTGTCACATCGCACGCTGCGTGTGCCGAAGAGCAGAACGCCGTGCCACAGCACTTTATGCGCAACAAGCCTTTGATGAAAAAACTCTGATATACTTAAATCGCCTATCTGACTACCTTTTTGTACTGGCACGGAAGTTGTCCAACCTTTTGCAAGCAGAGGAAATAAAGTGGATTCCACAAAAGAAGAAATAAGCACTTATTCCTTTAATTAAGCCTATTGCTGAAAAGAAATGGGTACGTTCTTAAATTTATTTTTAAATAATTGATTATTTTCTTGGTTATTAGGTGTAAAAATTTACTTTTGCCAAAAATAAAAACGCTTAATTATGTACTGGACTTTAGAATTGGCTTCCCACCTAAGTGATGCCCCATGGCCGGCCACAAAAGATGAATTGATCGATTATGCAATTAGGACGGGAGCACCCCTAGAAGTTGTGGAAAACCTCCAGGCTATGGAAGATGAGGGAGACTCTTACGACTCTATAGATGAGATTTGGCCCGATTATCCTTCTGAAGATGACTACCTCTGGAATGAGGATGAATACTGATATAAACTTCAACAACACTATAAAGTCTCGTCAAGAGGCTTTTTTTTTGCTTAAATTTGAACAGATTTTTAGAATAACAACAAGTACCGCATAATAATGGGATTATTAGATACAGTTTTAAAGGTTTTTGTAGGTGACAAGTCCAAAAAGGATGTTGCCTCCATCATGCCGATAGTAGAAAAAATCAAAACGCATGAAGCAGCCTTAGAGGAGCTCTCTCACGATGAGCTCCGTGAAAAGACAATAACTTTTAAGGCAAAGATCGCAGATGCTCTTGGAGAGGTAAATGCTAAGATGGCCCAATTAGAGGCAGAAGCAGAAGCAACTGAAGATATTGATAAAAAGGAGGAAATCTACGAAGAGATTGATAGCCTAAAGGATAAAGCCTACGAGATTAGCGAAGAAGTTCTCAATGAAATTCTGCCTGAGGCCTTTGCGGTTATGAAGGAGACTGCGAAGCGCTTTTTCCACAATACCGAAATCAAGGTTACGGCAAGCCCTTTTGACCGTGAGTTGAGCGCTGAAAAAGATTTTCTTGAGCTGGATGATGATTATGCCATCTGGTCAAATAGCTGGGATGCGGCGGGCAAGCCCATTACCTGGGACATGATTCACTACGATGTTCAGCTTATAGGCGGTGTGGCCATGCATGAGGGCAAGATTGCAGAAATGCAGACCGGTGAGGGTAAAACGCTCGTTGCCACCCTCCCCATGTACCTCAATGCACTCACTGGGCGTGGTGTGCACCTAGTCACCGTAAACGACTACCTGGCCAAAAGGGACAGTGCCTGGATGGCACCTTTGTTCAATTTTCACGGTCTTACTGTAGATTGTATCGATTATCACAAGCCCAATTCAGCGGCAAGGAGAAAGGCCTATGCCGCAGATATTACCTATGGTACCAATAACGAATTTGGTTTTGATTACTTGCGTGACAATATGGCCCACGCACCCGGCGATTTGGTACAGCGGCCTCATAATTATGCAATAGTTGATGAGGTGGATAGTGTACTTGTGGATGACGCCCGTACACCCCTTATTATTTCGGGGCCAGTGCCCAAGGGCGATGTGCACGAGTTTGATGCCCTAAAGCCTAAAATAGATGCCCTTGTGAATATGCAACGGCAACAACTCACGCATACTTTGGCTGAAGCCAAAAAAATGATCGCAAAAGGGGATACTAAAGAAGGTGCAGTATTGCTCTACAGGGTATTCCGTGGGCTACCCAAAAATAAAGCCCTTATCAAGTATATGAGTGAGGAAGGTGTAAAAGCCCTGGTTCAAAAAACAGAGAACCACTACATGCAGGATAACAACCGCGAAATGCCCAAGATCGATGCCGACCTGTATTTTTCTATTGATGAAAAGAATAACCAGATTGATCTGACCGATAAAGGTATTGAATATCTTTCTGGGGAAGATGACCCCCACTTTTTTGTCATGCCCGAAATGGGGATGGAAATCAGCCAAATCGAGAATGCAAACCTTTCTAAAGAAGAAGAAGCTGAAAAGAAAGAAGAACTTTTTCGCGATTTTAGCATAAAAAGTGAGCGCATTCACACCATGAATCAACTGCTCAAAGCATATACGTTATTTGAAAAAGATACCGAATATGTGGTGATTGATAATAAAGTAAAAATTGTTGATGAGCAGACTGGCCGTATTATGGATGGGCGTCGATATAGCGATGGACTTCATCAAGCTATTGAAGCCAAAGAAAACGTAAAGATTGAGGACGCCACCCAAACTTTTGCGACCATTACCTTACAGAATTTTTTCAGGATGTACCGCAAACTTTCGGGTATGACGGGTACCGCAGTTACTGAAGCTGGTGAATTGTGGGAAATCTATAAACTTGACGTTGTGGAAATACCCACAAATAAACCGATCGCACGGGATGATCGAGATGACAAGGTGTATAAAACCAAGAGAGAAAAATATAACGCAGTGATCGATGAGGTCAACGAGCTCACCAACGCTGGCAGACCGGTACTTATAGGTACAACTTCTGTTGAGATTTCTGAACTGTTGGGCAAGATGCTTACAATGCGAAAGATATCCCATAATGTGCTTAACGCAAAACTGCACAAAAAAGAAGCTGAAATTGTTGCCGATGCGGGTAACTCAGGCCAGGTAACCATTGCCACAAATATGGCGGGACGGGGTACCGATATTAAATTGAGTAAAGACGTTAAAGAAGCTGGCGGCCTCGCCATTATAGGTACAGAACGTCACGATTCGCGGCGTGTAGACCGGCAGTTGCGCGGTCGGTCCGGTCGTCAGGGAGATCCAGGGAGTTCACAGTTTTACGTTTCCTTAGAGGATAACCTCATGCGCTTATTCGGTTCTGAGCGCATCGCCAAGATGATGGATAGAATGGGGCTTGAAGAAGGTGAGGTCATTCAGCATGGCATGATCTCAAAATCCATAGAGCGCGCACAGAAAAAGGTAGAGGAAAACAACTTTGGTGTGCGTAAGCGCCTTTTGGAATATGATGATGTGATGAACGCCCAGCGGGAGGTAATCTACAAACGTAGATATCATGCCCTCTTTGGTGAACGTCTAAGAGTAGATTTGGCCAATATGATCTATGACACTTCAGAAGTGATCGTAGAATCAAACAAACTGGCACAGGACTTTAAAAACTTTGAGTTTGAACTCATACGTTTCTTCTCAATGACTAGTCCCGTTAGCGCAGAAGAGTTTGCTTCCCGAAACACAAAACAATTGACTGGTGAGGTTTACAAAGCGGCACTTGCGCATTACCGCGAAAAAATGGAGCGTAATGCTGAGACCGCATTTCCCATCATTAGGAATGTGTATGAGAACCCAAACAGTAATTATGAGCGCATTGTTGTGCCCTTTACAGATGGAAACAAAGAACTCCGGGTGGTCACTAATCTGAAAAGAGCCTATGAGAGCGAAGGAAAGCAACTCATCACAGATTTTGAAAAAAACATAACCCTCGCGATTATAGATGATGCCTGGAAGACCCACCTGCGCAAAATGGACGAACTTAAGCAAAGTGTTCAATTAGCCGTTCACGAGCAGAAAGATCCTCTTTTGATCTATAAATTTGAAGCCTTTGAACTTTTCAAAGAAATGATCGAGCAGGTTAATAAAGATGTGATCTCCTTTCTTTTCAAAGGAGAACTACCGGTTCAGGAAAATGCTCCCGGCCAAATACGTGAGGCCAAGCAGACCCGAAGAAAAGAACATACCGAAACTTCAAAAGAGGAGATACAGAATCTGGATGAGCGCGCCGCTCAAAATCGTGCGGCCGGAGGGAATACCCAATCCCGGCAACAGCAGGTCACAGAAACCATTGTACGTGAACGCCCCAAGATAGGCCGAAATGAAAAGGTGACCATAAAGCATGTTATGAACGGAGAGAACAAAACCATGAAATATAAACAGGCTATCCCTTTGATCGACAAAGGCGATTGGGTACTTGTTGAAGAATAATCCTGCCCGTTACCCTTATTAAAAAGCCCGATCAGCGTTGGGCTTTTTTTTATTTCAACTTTACATAAACTTAACATGCAAAAGGGATAATTTGAACAATAAGCCCTTTAGCTTTGCAAAAAAACGAACATGCTTCCGGTTGCCAAAGAACGTATCTACAAAGAGTTGCAAAACTCCATAAATATGAGCCCTGCTGAGCTGCGTGCTTGGCTGCGCACGGATCTTGCACCTATTACCGTTGCCAATTATCCAGATTGCCCCAGCACAGAGCAATCTAAAAAATGGCTGCGTGTTATCAGTAAAACCCCAGATGAACTTAACGGGGCAGATTGTGATTTTGCCCGAATCATGTTACAGCGCATCAAGTATCTCAAAAGAGTTAAAAACAGGCATGGACACAGCAAGCTTGACTGGGAAAATAGCCTTCGCAATTTGGGTTTTGATGTTAAGAAAGAGGGTAAATTCTCAAGATACGTTGAAGTTTAAAATTTTCTTACAAATTTAAAAAGCAGAATCTTCTTTTTTTGTTTAATACCTTAAGATATCGTCTAAAGTCTGTTTGATTTCATTCAAATGTGATGTAGAAATAGTGCCGATCTTTTCCCTAAGTATTTCTTTAGCTACCGATCGAACATGAAATACAAGAATTTCAGAACATTTCTTGAGCCCATTTTTCTGCGAAGGTTCCAGCACGACATTACCTTTATAATTTTTTATGCGCATAGTGAGGGGGCATACAATCATAACCTGTAGATGCGTGTTCAATAAATTCCCGCTTATAATGACAGCAGGGCGTATCCCGCCCTGCTCGCTTCCCACAACTGGATCAAGATAGAGGTTCCAAATCTCGCCCTGTCTCAAAGCTTTGTATTTTTGAGATCAGAAAGGTAATTGGCCCTGCCCTCTTCTGCCATTTGCATGATCTCAACATCCTGACCTGTCTGTTGATAAGAGCTTGCGTATTCAGCACGGTTTAATTGATTAAGGTAAATGGTAAGCGCCTTTTCAATAATCCTGTTTTTTGCAACATGATTTTTTTTTGCGAAATCAGCGAGCCGATTGAGCAAGTTATCCGGGAGTGATGAAGTAAATGTTGTCATATCAGAAATATATATAACAATTTAATTCAAATTATTTTAAAGATTAGGCCAGTAATTTTTTGCTATATCTTTTTCATTAAATAATGGAGAAGTTATCTTTATCTCATGAAAATGGACAAAAAGATTAAGCTGATCTGCACAGATATCGATGGTACGTTGCTAGATTCCAATCGTGATATTGCAATGACGACCGCAACAAAAATCATGACCTTAAATGGTAAAATACCCGTTATTCTTGCTTCTTCCCGAATGCCCTCAGCGATGTATTATATTCAACAAAAGTTAGATATATCAGGATCACCTATGATCGCCTACAATGGGGGGCTGGTGCTAGACGGTAATAATCAGACGCTGTATAGTGCCACTTTACCATATAAACTTTTATCCGCGATCATTGATCACCATCAAGATAAAAAGTATAACATCAGTACCTTCTGTAATGATATTTGGCGTACAGAAAGCATGGATGAGTGGACACTACGGGAGATCAATAATACCCGGGTTGAACCTGAAATATCCCCTTTGGACAACCTGCTTCAAAAACTTAAGCAAAAAAATGAACAACCGCACAAAATAATGTGCATGGGCGATGCAAAAGAACTCAATGATCTATTGATTTTTATTGAAAATATGGGGCTTACAACAACCGCCAATTTTTATCGCTCAAAACGTACTTATCTAGAAATAAGTGCCAAAAACATTAATAAAAGCAAAGCTCTTCAATTACTACTCGACAAGGTTTATGGTTTCACAATGGAAGAAGTAATGGCCTTTGGGGATAACCATAACGATATAGAACTGCTAGAGCATGCAGGATTTGGGGTTGCTGTGGCCAATGCGACAGAAAATGCGAAAAAAGCAGCAGTTTTTGTAAGTGATCTTACCAATAAAGAAGGAGCGGTCGCCGAAGCGGTTGAAAAGTTTTTACTCTAGCATATTGCCTTTTATGAACTACACAAAAACACCCTAAACAAATTTTTAGATCAATCAATCCCCCCACTAAAAAAGCGGAAAGCGCACTCCAACCAAAAAGTACGCTTTCCTAAACAACCTAACCAATACTCCTAAATATTTTACTAATCCAATACGTAATTTTTATAATTATTCACCTCAATCCGCGCCCCTAGATCGTGCATCAGATTATAAAGACCAAAAAAGGTGCGGTTGATATAGAGAAAATGTTTGCTCCCGCGATTACCATTCATTTTTCTTAGATCGGTATCCCTGGCATACTTATCACTCAATTCAGCTATTTTATCAAAGAAACGCTGATCCTTAAAATCAAAGGTTTCCGAGTGAAAAGGCTGCGTCAGCAAACTCAGCAAGTCATAAAAGATCGCTGAAAAAAACGCTAATTCTTCTGCACTATCATCTTTCCGAAGTATTTCTAATTCAAACATTTTCTCCCTAAAAATACTTTCATTGTTGATGCTTTCCGGTTTTGCAAGTTCAAAATAAGGCGTGTAAAATTCTTCTGGAATCCTTTTGATACAACCAAAATCGATTGCTATGAGGTTATTATCCTTATCTACCAGAAAATTACCGGGATGTGGATCTGCATGCACTTGTTTAAGGACATGCATTTGGAACATATAAAAATCCCAAAGTGTCTGACCCACTTTGTCCGCAACCATTTGATTAGTATTATGGGCAGTAAACTCGCTCAGGTGTTCGCCCTGCATCCAGTCCATAGTAATAATGCGCTGGCCAGACAATTCTGGATAATATTGTGGGAATTTGAGATGGGGTATTTCGGAACAAAGCTGTGTGATATCCATACTTTGCCTAACTTCAAGAAGATAATCTGTTTCTTCAAGCAATTTTTCCTCAACCTCTTTAAAGTATTTTTCTTTATCCTTTCCCCTTAGATTAAACATCCGTGTAGCGATTGGCTTCACTAGGGCCAGATCGCTACTTATACTATCAGCTACGCCGGGATATTGTATTTTCACAGCAAGTTTTTTCCCATCCAGTGTCGCTTTATGTACTTGGCCTATACTGGCCGCATTGACACTATCTTTTGTAAACGTATCGTATAGTTCTTCCGGATATTTATTTAAATATTTTTTAAAGGTCTTTCTTACCAGAGGTGCCGAGAGTGGTGGCACTGAAAACTGGGACAGCGAGAATTTTTCCACATATTCCTTTGGCATAATATTCTTTTCCATGCTCAACATTTGCGCGACCTTAAGGGCACTTCCCTTGAGACTTTTAAGGCTATCGTAGATGTCTTCAGCGTTTTCAGCATTCAGTTGATCCCGAGTAGTATTTTTATCCAAAACCTTCCTGCCGAGATATTTGGCATAATTCCCACCTAATCTGACACCTGTAAAAACCAGATTAGAGGCACGTTGTAACTTATTGGTCGGTATATGATCTATGGTATTCAAAGGTTGTACTTAAAATTTTATCGTCTAGAGGGCTCAAAACGACTATTAAAAAGAAATTTTCCAAAATCAAAAATGCTTACTAAAGGTGTTGTTTCAAATACGTCAAAAATGGCCCTAACAGATTTCTCAATTGCAACATCAGTCCTCTCAAAATTGGATGAATTATCGTCTTTCCAATATTTGATTAAAAAAAGCGTCTGTAACCACGCTCCCTCACTAAAAATCGAGACCGGATTCTTCGCGATCCTAAAATTCTTACCTTCGTTGCCCTGCTCGATCAGATCTGCTGCAAAGTCCTTAATACGCAACCTTAGTTGTTGCAGTTGCTGAACATTTTTTAAGGTACTATCGTGCTCGCTCAAGGCAAAAAGGACATAGCTACGATTAGCGGTCAACAATTCAAAAAAGGTATAAAAATAAGCCAGCATTTTTTCCTTATTAGGATAGGCAAAATAATTCTCATCCTTCTCCAAGACATTTAAAGTGTTCTTATGAAAAGAAACCCAAATTGTTTCTCGCAACCCTTCAAAGGATCCAAAAAATGCATAGAATTCGCGCTCTTTCATACCATTTTCAGTAGCAAACTTATAAATACTTTTGGGCCGCTCACCCTTTTCCAGTACATACTTCATATATAAAGCGATCACCGTATCCCTGGTAATTTTGGTCTTGCTTTTGATCGAAGTCTTTTTGACTATCTTTTTTGTGGTTGCCATGGTAAATAGATTGTATTGTAAATTTAATTCTGTTTAACGCTAATAAAAAATGTATGAACAAAATTTTGAGTTAAAGTTCTTTCATAAGTAATGAAAGTGAATTTTAAGCCGTTTAATTTGTCGCAGACTTTCTAAATTCTTTCATTGGTAGCACAATTACGCTTTCGCGAAAGCGATAGGCAAAAATATTATGACGGATCTAAATATAAAGACGTGCTTAAACTATGCCTTTTTGTCACCGCTTAATTCTTGGTATTTTTTTTGACTTCTGTAGGTGAACTAGAATCGATGCTTTCACCCAAGTGAATGCTCTAATGATAAAAAACTTAAATTCAAATAATTATGTCAACAGGAAAAATTAATGTTGCCGTTGAAAATATCTTTCCGCTCATCAAGAAATTCTTGTATAGTGACCATGAGATTTTTTTAAGGGAACTTATATCCAATGCTACAGATGCCACGATCAAGCTTAAGCATTTAACGAGTATAGGCGAGGCCACCGTAGCTTATGGCGACCCCAAAATTGAGGTCAAGATTGATAAAGAGGGTAAAAAACTGCACATTACTGATGAGGGGATCGGGATGACCGAAGATGAAGTGCGCAAATATATCAACGACATCGCCTTCTCGGGCGCTGAAGAATTTATTGATAAATATAAGGATTCGGCTAAGGACAGTGGAATAATCGGTCATTTTGGGCTCGGTTTTTATTCTGCATTTATGGTAGCAAAAAAAGTGGAGCTCATTACCAAGTCTTTTAAAGATGAACCTGCAGTTCATTGGGTATGCGACGGTTCTCCAGAATTTGAGATCACTGAAGCTGACAAGAAAGATCACGGTACAGAAATCATCCTTCACATTGCCGAGGATAGTGAAGAATTTTTGGAAGAAAATCGTATCAATGAGCTTTTGACCAAATACAATAAATTTATGCCCGTGCCCATTAAGTTTGGCACTACTGAAGAAAATCTCCCACTACCGGATGATGCGGCAGACGACGCTGAGCCAGAGACCAAAACCGTTGATAATATTATCAACAACCCTAACCCAGCCTGGACTAAGCAGCCTACTGATCTTAAGGAAGAAGATTATAAAAATTTCTACCGCGAGCTCTATCCCATGCAGTTTGAGGAGCCCTTGTTCCATATTCATTTAAATGTGGATTATCCATTTAACCTTACTGGGATCCTATATTTCCCAAGGTTAAATCAAGAGATGAATATTCAGAAAGACCGCATACAGCTCTACCAAAATCAGGTTTTTGTGACCGATAATGTAGAGGGTATCGTTCCTGAATTTCTAACGATGCTGCGTGGTGTGATCGATTCACCAGATATTCCACTTAACGTTTCCCGCTCCTATCTACAGGCTGATAGCGCGGTAAAAAAGATAAGCAGTTACATCACCCGTAAAGTTGCTGATAAGCTCAGCCAACTGTTTACAGATGACCGCACTGATTTTGAAAAAAAATGGAACGATATTAAGATTGTCATCGAATACGGCATGTTGAGCGAAGACAAATTTTTTGATAAAGCTCAAAAATTTGCCCTCTTTCCTACTGTAGATGGTAATTATTACACCTTTGATGAACTTGCTGATAAAATAAAGGAGAACCAGACCGATAAGGACGGTAAAATGGTCGTTTTATATGCATCTGACAAGGATAAGCAGCATCAATATATCGCTTCCGCGAAAGATAAAGGCTACGAAGTATTGTTGCTTGATTCCCCTATCGTACCGCACTTAATTCAAAAACTGGAAACCAGTAAAGAAAACACAAGTTTTGTACGCGTAGATGGTGATCACGTAGACAATCTGATCAATAAAGATGAGGAGCAGATCTCCAAGCTCTCTGACGAGGAAAAAGAAAGCCTCAAGAAAGTACTTGAAGAAAGCATCCCTGATAAGTCTTATAATGTGCAGCTTCAGGCGATGGATAGCAATGCAGCCCCATTTATTATCACGCAGCCAGAATTTATGCGCCGCATGAAAGAAATGCAGCAAACTGGTGGTGGCGGCATGTTCGGGATGGGAAACATGCCCGACATGTACAACCTGATGGTTAATACCAATAATGAACTTGTTTCTGAAATTCTAAATACCAAGACCAAAAAGAAACAAGAACGGTTGATCAAGCAATCGCTTGACCTCGCACGACTTTCACAAGGTTTGTTGAAAGGCGAAGAACTGACCAATTTTGTGAAACGCTCTTATGAGATGATCAAGTAAGGTCATTACAGCATAAGAAATTGAAAAACCGCCTTAGATTGGCGGTTTTTTCTATTTTTAATGAGCACAACGCAACCTTTTCATAAAAGCCTGCGTCCTCAAATAATACTGTGATGATAAAAAAACTACTCCTTGTTATTCTTCCTTTACTTTTCCTGAACTGCAATAAAGACCCTAATGTTGACGCCTCAAAAATTATGGGCAGTTGGTTGCTCGTGGCCACTTTGGTAAATCCTGGCGACGGCAGCGGCAGGTTCGTATCTGCTAAAGGAAAAGCAAACGGTTCGGTTTGCAACACCATAACAGCTTAAAAGACTACGGCAAGGTATTCTGCGGCAATGAGGATTTAGAATTTCCAATGGACAAAACTGCCGAGAAAATCACAATAAGTGGGTGCGCAATAGACCCTGAAATTTACAACTGCAAATTTACCACCAGTGTGTTGATTCTCAATAATTCAAGATGTATTGAGGCCTGCGCATTAAAATTTAGAAAAATCAGCGATTAGTTTTAAAAGTGCTCAAACTGCATCTATACGTTACTTATTTTTCATAACCGATATCCTGAACCTAAGCCCGAATAGCCTAAATTACCTGCCAAGTTTAAACGATATGGTTATAAAATCAAAAAGATACATCTTCTACGGTCTGCTACTTTTTTCGATTATTGGCTGCAAGACCAAATCACTAGAACATTCGGCAAATCATCAGAGCACCGCTCTAAAATTGAGGCATCAGATCGATACCGTAGGCTTTGCTCAATACGCCTGGCAGATGGATAGTATCTTAAACCGTATCCCTGAAGCCGATAAAAAGAATAACGGCCGCGTTTACAAAGCGGTGATCTGTCCACACGATGATTATAGTATGTGGGTGGTTTGTATGCAAAAACGCTTTTGGGCATTAAGGCAAAGACCATTATACTGGTTGGCGTAGCACACCGCGCACGCAATTTTGAACTTCAGGATAAAGTTATTTTTGGCGATTATGAAGCTTGGAAAACCCCTGATGGAAGGGTAAAAATCTCTTTTTTACGTGATAAATTGCTCAATAATTTACATAAGGAAACCTATATCATTCACGATTCAATGATGCAGCTAGAGCATTCCCTAGAGGCCATTGTTCCCTTTCTACAGCGGCAAAACCCAACGGTAGAAATCCTGCCCCTGCTTATCCCATATATGAAATATGACGATATGGATCGTTTTTCTGATGATCTTACCGATGGTATTGTTTCGCTCATGCGAAAAGAAAAGCTCATTTATGGAAAGGATATCGCCGTTGTGATCTCAAATGATGCGGTACACTATGGCGACCAGGACTGGGGCGGAAGCGATATGGCCCCCTTTGGAACCGATCAGAAAGGAACCGCTAAAACTATGGCTAAAGATAGCCTGATTATAAAAAGTACTTTGAGTGATGCATTATCTCCCGAAAAGATCAAAAAATTCACCGATTTTACGGTAAAACGAACCGATTATAAAGCGTATAACTGGATCTGGTGCGGGCGATATGCCGTGCCTTTTGGACTATTACTTGCAAATAAGATCAACTTTTCGGTTAACAAAAAGCCTTTAATCGGCCAAAAAATCGATTATCGCAGCAGCCTTGACCACCCGCACATTGCGGTCAAAGATATTGGTATGGGTGTTACCGCCCCGGCCAATAACCACCATTGGGTAGGTTACGTAGGGATGGCCTATGAATAACCCCTAAACCGAAAGGTAAACATATGCCCAGTACATCAGCCCAAACTGCAGAGGCAAGCGCAACCACAGCGCCCATTGCGGTATTCCCGCACCCGCTTTTTCAGAAGAAAGCATATAAAAATGAACCAGCAAAAACACGGAAAGCATTAGAATAATCCCCCCGATGGCAAGATTTTTAGTCCCTGGTGTACATACCGCTATGCCCAAAACAATCTCCGCAACACCACTCAGATAAACCAGCACTTTATGCGCAGGGAGGTATCGTGGCATGATGCGCATATACATTTTTGGTTTTATAAAATGAACACAACCTGCAATTACATACATCGCGCCCATAAGATAAAGGTGCCAGGGATACTTCATTTGATTTTTTGATTTCTCCAAATGTAGCCATAAAAAATCCCGCAGCCCATTAAGGACTACGGGGTTTTTTAACCTGAAAAGGTTTCTTGGGCTATTTGATCAATTTTCGGGTAAGGAAAAAGCCTATTATTAAAGAAAGTCCGCCCATTGTGAAGATACAGGCAAAAGTTAACGGGCCATCCATATAACCATTACCCAATGTTCTAGAAATGATAATTGATAAAATCAAACCCAGACCAATTCCCATGGCAAGTAAACCTAAATTTAACAATAGGATTTTCCATACGGGGGCGGCCTCCCTGTTGGTTCTCTGTGAGACAAAAATACTCGCGTCCGCGCCCTTTTCGATCAGGGCCATTCGCTCCCGATTGCGGGTAGAATAATGAAGATAAAAAATACCGAAAATGACAATAAACAGGCTAATCCATACGATTTCAAACATGACAGTTCTTTTTTGATTAAAAATGAGTTCGAAATTAAGACGGAGGTCTTTAAAAAATGGTTACAACTTTCTATTAAAATTTCAAGAAGCGTCTTACCTTCATTTAAAAAATGTCATTTTTAATAAATAAACCCACTAATTTGTAACCAATATCAAACAATTAGTGTCCTACCGAAGCCAATGCATCATCAAGACGAACATGAGCTTCTCGCCCAGATCATATCTGGCCAGACGGAAAAATATACCGTACTGGTGAAGCGTTATGAGCGTCTGGTTTTTACACTTGCCCTGCGCATGCTCAAAAATCGTGAAGAGGCAGAAGAGGTTGCGCAGGATGTTTTCGTTAAAGCGTATAAATCGCTAACAACGTTTAAGGGAAATTCCAAATTCTCAAGTTGGCTTTATCGCATAACGTATAACGCATGTCTTGATGCACTTTCGCGAAAGCATAGACAACCAACATTTGGAAAAATTGAAAAAATCGCTGATACGGACATGAATTTGGGCGAAACCGTAATCGATGTGATGGAAAAATCTGCACAGCAGGCATTATTGAAAAGTTGCATAGCAGAACTGGATGCTGACGAGGCCTTCCTGATCACGATATATTATTATGAAGAACAAGCGATCAGTGATATCGCCAAAATTACCGCGCTGACAGAAAGCAACGTAAAAATAAAACTCTATCGCGGCAGGAAAAAATTAGCTAAATTGCTGAATGCACACCCAGCTTTCGATAAAAAAGAATTGCTATGAACAAAAAGGATAAATTACTGGAATCTTGGGCCGAAGAAAGCCTCCGGAATCTTTCTTTAGAGTCACCTTCTTCGCATTTTGCTGAAGATGTGATGATGCGCTTAAATGAAGCGAAAGCTATAGATACCTCTTACTTCAAGTACCGGCCATTGATCAACAAGCCTGTTTGGGCAATTCTTGCCCTAGGTCTTATCGGTCTAATATCGATCCTTTATTTTAGCGACGTGCCCATGGTAAAAAATCAAACCCCTACTTGGATGCATACCCCTCTAACCTGGTTTCAAAATCTTGATTTTAAATTCCCGGATCTGACCGTATCAAGTAGCGCAAGTATTGCAATCCTCGTTTTTTCAGTATTACTCCTTATCGAAATTCCAATAATTCAAAAACTAATGGAGCGAAGGATGAATGGTCAAATGTAAAGAGGATTCCATTTCAAAATATATTTATATAAAAGGCGTTCAAATCCTCACACCCCATCCAGATAATTATCGGATAATTTCAGCAATACGCCAATATCTCATAATCCCTTTTACCTATAGATAACAACCTAAAAACTGGTTTAGGTGAACAAGATTTACTTTTTAAACTCTTTAACTGATCACCACAATTTTCAATTTAATCTTGATCAAGCAATAGGTTGAGTGTAACATCAATGTTATCCATAGTTGCCCGGGAATATGGGCACACTTCATGCGCCTCATTGACGAGCTTTTCACCGGTTTCGGTATCAACGGTTGGCAGATAAGAATCGATCACAACAGCAAGCTGAAACATATCATCCTCATTTTTACCAATTTTTACAGTTGCCGTTACCGTATATTTCCCTAAATCAATCTTATGTACTTTGGCCACTTCTTTAAGAGCGCTTCCAAAACATGCAGAGTAGCCGGCCGCAAAAAGCTGCTCAGGATTGGCACCTGCCCCCCCGGTACCGCCCAGGCCTTTAGGTACATCGAGCTGCAGGTCAAGCTTGCCATCATTTGTACGTACACTTGTATCCCTTCCCCCCATGGCTGTCGCTTTCGCGGTATATAATGATTTCATAATTTTATTTTTCAGATATACTTGTCAAGATACTCATACAAAATGGTGACATCAACCCAGGGCTCATAAACATTTCCCAAAATAAATGCTTTAACTTTGAAGTAAATTTTATCAATTTCACCGCTTGGCATTGAACGCAAATAAACACATAAACCCCGCTTCGGCGAAAACAATTGTTGACCTTCGCAAGCGGTCTATCGATCCAGAAACGTTGGTGGCCCAGATAATAAAAGGCGACAAGACGGCGCTAAGCAGGGCCATTACACTTTTGGAAAGCCGCGCCCCCAGGCATGAGGCACCCGCACAAAAAATTCTGGAAGGATGCCTGGGTTTTGGAAACAATGCGTTTAGATTAGGCATTACAGGCGTCCCCGGTGTGGGAAAAAGCACCTTTATTGAGGCTTTGGGCAACCACCTGACCAGGCAGGGTAAAAAAGTGGCCGTGCTTGCGATAGACCCCACGAGCACCCAGAGCCACGGTAGCATACTGGGTGATAAAACGCGTATGGAAAGCCTGGCAATACAGCCCCTGGCCTTTATACGACCTTCCGCCTCTGCAGGCTCGCTGGGCGGTGTAGCGCGTAAAACCCGTGAAGCTATGATTCTATGTGAAGCGGCTGGCTACGAAGTCATCATTATAGAGACGGTGGGCGTAGGACAGAGTGAGACGGCTGTACACTCAATGACCGATTTTTTCCTACTGCTAAAACTTGCTGGGGCAGGTGATGAATTACAGGGAATAAAGCGTGGAATCATGGAAATGGCCGATATTATTGTCATCAATAAAGCAGATGGAGAAAACAAAAATGCCGCACAACTTGCAAAAAGCAACTTTGCCAAGGCACTACACCTATATCCACCAAAAGCCAGCAACTGGAACCCAGAAGTAAGCACGTGCAGCGCCCTGCACCGAGAAGGGATAGCGCAGGTATGGCAACGTGTAGAGTATTACCTAAGCCTGACCCGGGAAAATGGTTACTTTCGTGAAAACAGAAAAAATCAAAACACCTACTGGCTTCACCAAACTATTGAGGAAGCACTAAAAGATAGTTTCTATCAAAATTCTAAAATAAAAATGATGCTCCCAGAACTCATCGCGCAGATTAATGCCAAAACAATTACCCCCTTTCAAGCTGCAGCGCAGTTATTGGATTTAGCTTAATAATTATAACATTTACTTAATATACCTGCTAAATATTCATGAGATGCCCTGGCAGATTTACCGATTGCCATTCATATTCAGCTAAACATATATAAGGTTTACACATAAAAAACCCTTTAGATCGTTCTAAAGGGTTTACTTTATTGAAAAATGAAAATGGCCGTTTAATTATTGCCCTTTTCCATTTTTTTCTTCAACTGTGCAAGTGCGTCGTTAGTATCACCAAAGGTTGGTGCGCTAGCAGCCGCAGATTCCTTAGCCTTTTTAGCTGCCTGTTTCACGATCTTAGCCTCTTCTTCCTTAAACAGTGCGGTATGCGATGCAACAACACGTTTAAAGTCTTTGTTGAATTCTATGATCTGAAATTGTGCTTCCTCACCTTTTGTAAGTTTGGTGCCGTCCTCTTTTTCAAGATGGCGGTTGGGCACAAAGGCATTGATGTCCTCGTTAAAATCAATAGTTGCTCCCTTGTCAACAATTTCTGCAATGGTTGCAGTGTGCTTGGTACCCACAGCAAACTCATCTTCATATTTGTCCCAGGGATTATCCTCGATCTGTTTGTGGCCAAGGCTCAATTTGCGGCCTTCCACATCTAGCTCAAGAACTACTACATCGAGTTTTGCACCTATATCAGTGAATTCTGATGGATGTTTGATCTTTTTGGTCCAGGATAGGTCTGAGATATAGATGAGGCCATCGATACCTTCTTCCAATTCTACAAAAACACCAAAATTGGTAAAGTTACGTACAATACCTGTATGGCGTGAACCTACCGGGTATTTGCTTGTGATATCCGTCCATGGATCCTGGCTTAATTGCTTGATACCAAGAGACATTTTACGATCTTCACGGTCCATAGTCAGGATCTCAGCCTCTACCACATCACCCACGTTTACAAAATCCTGAGCACTGCGCAAGTGGGTGCTCCATGACATTTCACTCACATGGATCAAACCTTCAACACCTTCTTCAACCTCAACGAATGCACCATAATCCGCAATAACGACCACCTTACCTTTAACATGATCACCTACTTTAAGGTCTTCGCTAAGTGCTTCCCATGGATGCTTCTTAAGCTGCTTTATACCCAATTGGATACGTGTTTTATCCTCATCAAAATCAAGGATAACCACATTGAGTTTTTGGTCAAGTTCAACAATCTCATTAGGATGGTTGATGCGTGACCAGGATAGATCTGTAATATGTACAAGTCCATCTACACCGCCCAGGTCAACGAACACACCATAAGAGGTAATGTTTTTAACGGTACCCTCAAGCACCTGACCTTTCTCAAGCTGGCTGATGATCTCTTTTTTCTGTTCTTCGATATCTGCCTCGATAAGCGCTTTGTGGGATACAACAACATTCTTGAATTCCTGGTTGATCTTTACAACCTTAAATTCCATTGTTTTATCAACGTAAGCATCATAATCACGAATAGGCTTCACATCGATTTGAGAACCGGGAAGGAACGCCTCGATACCGAAAATATCAACGATCATCCCACCTTTAGTACGGGCTTTTACAAGACCGGTAACTATGGTACCTTCTTCATGTGCCTTATTTACGCGCTCCCACGCTTTAATCACACGAGCTTTACGGTGCGACAGAATCAATTGTCCTGTGGCATCCTCGCGTACGTCGATAAGTACATCAACAGTATCACCCTCTTTAAGGTCTGGGTTGTAACGGAATTCATTCAATGAAATCACACCTTCAGATTTGGCGTTGATATCAATGATTGCATCACGGTCTGTAATATTGATTACCGTACCTTCAACCACCTCGTCATCTAAGGTGTCTACAAAATTTTCTTTAACAAGCTGCTCAAATTCATCAAGCTTACTATCATCGATAGGGTCTATCCCCTCTTCATAATTATGCCAGTTGAACTCTTCAAGAAATTTTTCAGGATTGGCCTGAGCGGCACTGCGGTGATCTTTAGGTTCTGGTATGGAATCTGTAGCTAGTTCCTCGGCACGCGCCACATTACTCTTTATGGCTACATCTTCATTTTCGGAAGTCTCTTTCTTATCAGTCGCTTCCTTAGTTTCTTCTTCTGTAGATTTAGGAATTTCTTTTTCCGCAGAAGCAGAATCCTCATTTACCACATTCTCAGGAGTTTCGGGAGCATCGGACTTAGCAGCATCCTCCTCTTTAAAATTTGTCTTTGCCTCGACAACTTGTTCTTCAGAGCCTTCTTTTTTAGGGTCTGGATTGTTTTTTGTTTCTTCAGCCATTGCTGGTAATCATTTGTATTTTACAGGATTGCGGAAGCGGGGCAACCAATCTTGTAAAAGCGGTTCTGGATTAATTTTACCACATTTCCACCAGGTTCTGGCGGCAGTGAATCTTTTAGCGCTTCCTTATGTTGCTAAAAGGAGTGCAAAAGTACGGTATTTTTTGTAATATTCAATTATAAGCCAGTTATTAAAACCTCATTTGTTACTTACGGATTTTGAAGCAGTTTCATAAGGTTTATAAATTGAATTTTTTAAGCTTTTTTTTGACTCAAAACTGGTAAAAGTCACATAAGAAATACGCCTTATTTCTCGATATTATCAAGATATAAAAACCGGTTTCACCTGCATCTGAACATATGCCTTAAAGCCCAATCCTTATAATCCCCATTTCCCTAAATCGTTTTTTACACGCGGCCGAACATGCGATCTCTGGCCAGCTGAAGAATGGTGTGAAATTGATCTTCTAACGTAGTATGTGTGTTATCTATTAGAATTGCACCTTTAGCTTTTTTTAAAGGAGAGTCTTGGCGTGTGGTATCCAACGCATCACGCTCCTGAACGTTTTCAAAAACGGCCTTAAATGTGACATTATCGCCTTTTTCAATCAATTCTTTATAGCGCCGGCGTGCCCTTTCTTCCGCAGAAGCGGTCATAAACACCTTAAGTTCTGCATCAGGGAATACTACTGTGCCAATATCACGACCATCCATGACCATACCTTTGTTGGCTCCCATCTTTTGCTGTTGTGCTACGAGCACTTTGCGCACTTCGGAAACCGCGGCTACCTGGCTCACAAAACTTGAAACCTCTAGAGTGCGGATTTCCCGTTCCACATTTTCCCTTCCCAGATAGACCTCGCCCAGTCCTGTAGACGTATTACGCTCAAAAGATACAGCAACCTCAAAAAGATGCCTTAGCAGCGACTCTTTGTCAAAACCGCGATCGGTTATAAATAGATTGCGCATGGCATAAAGTGTTACCGCGCGGTACATGGCACCGGTATCCACATATATATACTCTAGCTCTTTGGCCAGCATTTTAGCAAGCGTGCTCTTTCCTGTAGAGGAATAGCCGTCTATGGCAATGGTTATTTTTTTCAAATACCTATTTTATTGTAATTTCTATTCCGATTTGATATATAACGTGCCTTAACTGCTGCATGTTTTTCTAGCCATTAAGAAGACAGCACAAAGAGTTTTTAACGTAAATCCAAATTTAACCCAAAAAAACTCGAGCTCGCGGCACTATTGTATCGTGCGTAACTGTAACTCAGGCGCAATTTATTAAACTTGACGCTAAAACCTGCGCTTAAGCCTGCAAAACTGCGCTGGTTGAGAATACGCAGTTCTTCCCCCCGCCTTATATTATAACCTACTCTAATATTAAACCCACCTTCAGGAAAAAGTTCTGCACCTATTATGGTATGCCGGAAGATATTATCGATAAAATTGATCTTCTCTGGGGTTTGGTTGCCATTGAGATCTGTGGTTGCCCGCGCCGGATTTTCAAAGGCAATATTCCAGCGCTGCAGGTTCTCAAAGGTAAGGTGCCAGCGTATGGGCACTCGCGGCAAGCGCTGCGAAAATCCCAGATCGACCTCAAGGGGAAGGCGCTCCCTTACGACATCATACACAGTGATCTGTGATCCCACATTACGAACAACTCCAGCAATGTTAAGCTTCAGATCTTCATTTACATAGATAAATCCCAGATCTGCGGCAGCACCAAAGGAAGTGTATTGCTCCAATTTTGATGAGATCAACTTTACATTTGCCCCGACATAAAAATCTGAATAAGGGATATTGTAGGCGTAGCCCAGAGAAACGGCAACCTCCCCCCCACTAAATCCCGCGGTCGTATTCCCATTCTCATCATACCCATCAAACTGACCATAATTTACATAAGTAACCCCCGCATGGATCACCTGTGTACGGCGGTCATATAAATAGGCGTAACTGGCGGTACCATAGTTGACATCTGCCAAATAATTAACATAGTTGAGCGAGAGTTGATTATCCATCTCAGCATTGATCGTAGCGGGATTTAAAAGTGCCGAGGTTGGGTCGTAGCTGTAATCGGTAATAACCTTACCACCCATTGCGGCCTGTTTGGGTGAAGAAACGAGGTTTAAAAATTGATACGTCGCCCGTCCACCCAGCTGCCCCCACATTGTCGCTGCGCCGAAAAAAAGCAAAACAAAAATGTAGGTTTTCAGCATAAATAGCAATTTTGCCAGTCTTTAAAAAACGGATACAATGATACTTTATTTTTGAGGCATTAAAAAACCCATACCATAACAATGGTACGGGTTTCTTATACAACACTTTAAATTCCTGTATCCAGTATTTTAAAGCTCCTTGGGATTTTTTACCTTCTCAGTGGTCAGGGCGATCTCCAGCACCTCGCTCATATCATTGACATAATGAAAGGTCAAGCCTTTTAAATATTCCTGTTTGATCTCCTTGATATCGCGTTCATTTTCGGCACACATCATAATCTCCTTGATCCGCGCTCGCTTAGCTGCGAGTATTTTTTCTTTGATCCCACCTACCGGAAGTACTTTACCGCGCAGGGTAATCTCGCCGGTCATGGCGAGGCTTTTTTTGACCTTTCGCTGAGTAAACAATGAGACCAACGAAGTCAACATGGTTATCCCCGCACTGGGACCATCTTTTGGGGTGGCGCCTTCCGGAACGTGAATATGTACATTATACTTACCAAAAATCTCCGGATCAAGGTTTAATTTCTCTGCATTTGACTTAATATATTCCATAGCGATGGTTGCGCTTTCCTTCATGACCTTGCCCAGATTCCCCGTAATATTGAGATTTCCCTTTCCTTTTGACAAGATGGATTCTATAAAAAGAATATCACCACCAGCCTGCGTCCATGCAAGGCCTGTGACCACACCGGCCACCTCGTTATTTTCATATTTGTCACGCTCTAATTTGGGCGCACCCAGTACTTCAATAATTTCTTTATTGGAAACTTTTACGGTATACTCCTCTTCCATCGCAAGGTTTTTAGCCGCGTAGCGCACCATTTTGGCCACTTGTTTCTCCAGCCCACGCACACCAGATTCCCGGGTGTAGCCCTCAACGATCTTTTCAAGTTGCTTTTTGCCTATTTTAAGCTGGTCTTTTTTAACACCGTGCTCTTTGAGCTGTTTTGGTAATAAGTGTCTTCTGGCAATCTCTACTTTTTCCTCAATGGTATAACCGCTCACATTGATGATCTCCATACGGTCGCGTAGCGCCGGCTGAATAGTGCTCAGATTGTTAGCAGTAGCAATAAACATCACTTTAGAAAGGTCAAAACCCATCTCTAGAAAGTTGTCATGAAAGTCGCTGTTCTGTTCGGGATCCAACACCTCAAGCAATGCTGAGGATGGATCTCCCTGATGCGTGTTATTGAGCTTGTCAATTTCATCAAGAACAAAAACAGGATTGCTTGTACCAGCTTTTTTCAGGTTTTGAATGATCCTGCCCGGCATGGCGCCAATATAGGTTTTGCGATGACCTCGTATCTCAGCTTCATCCCTTAATCCACCAAGGCTTATACGTGTATATTCCCTGCCAAGTGCTTCAGCGATTGATTTCCCCAAAGAAGTCTTCCCCACACCTGGGGGGCCATACAAACAAAGGATGGGCGATTTCATATCATTGCGCAGTTTAAGTACCGCCAGATACTCAATGATCCTACGTTTAACATCGTCTAAGCCGTAATGGTCACGGTCAAGGATTTTTTTGGCTCGTTTAAGGTCAAATTTATCTTTGCTGAACTCATTCCATGGCAAGTCAACGAACAGGTCGAGATAATTGCGCTGGATGCTGTATTCTGCAACCTGTGGATTCATACGCTGCATTTTAGACAATTCCTTGTCAAAATGTTTTTTGATCCTGGTCTCCCACTTTTTGGCCTTCGCTTTTTCACGCAGTTCCTCCAACTCGTCTTCCTGTGAGACTCCACCCAGCTCCTCTTGGATGGTCTTCATTTGCTGATGTAAAAAATACTCACGCTGCTGCTGGCTCATATCGCTGTGCACTCGGCTCTGAATGTCATTTTTGAGCTCCAGTTTTTGCATTTCCGTATTCATGTGACGCAAGGTCTGCATTGCGCGCTCCTGAAGGTCATTGACCTCAAGCAGCTTCTGCTTTTCCGCCACATCAAGGCTCATGTTCGAGCTAACAAAATTGATCAGGAAAGAATTGCTCTCAATATTTTTGATCGCAAAACCTGCTTCACTGGGAATATTGGGGGATTCTTTAATAATACGCAGCGCTTGTTCTTTTATGCTGTCTATGATTACCCTAAATTCTTCGCTGTCTTTAGCGGGCCGTGCTTCAGGAACTTCCCTGACGGTAGCCACTAGAAAGGGTTTTTCGGTAACGATCTCTGCAATGTTAAAGCGCTTTTTGCCCTGTATGATCACGGTAACATTCCCGTCGGGCATTTTAAGTACGCGCAAGATACGAGCCACCACGCCCACTGTATTGATGTCCTCGGCTGTAGGATTTTCTACTTCGCCGTCTTTTTGGGAGACAACGCCAATGGTCTTATTGCCCTTATTGGCCTGGTCAATAAGCTCTATGCTCATATCCCGGCCTGCGGTAATGGGGATAACAACGCCCGGGAAAAGTACGGTGTTGCGCAGTGGCAGGATGGGCAGGGTCTCGGGGAGTTTTTCCCGGTTGATTTCCTCTTCATCCTCAGGAGTCATCAGTGGGATCAATTCAGCGTCACCATCAAAATCCTGTAGTGATAAACTGTCAATATCGGTAAATTTAGTGCTTGCCATATAGTTTCACGCCACAATGTCACACAACAATAGGCTGTGCCATGTGGTCTTTTAAAGTTCTTGATCAGATTCCGCTTTAACTGCGCATCTTGCGTGATCTGCGGAATTATTTATTAAACATGTTTCAATCACTATGCCAGCCTGATGAATATGCCTCTCTTCAATTATGACCTTGTGCAAAATATTTAAATTTAAATATCCAAAAGTGTAACAATCTACTTACAAACTCATCCTTTAAAAGAAGCCAAAATAGATTGACAACAACCCATCAACACATAGACCAACTTTTACAGCAATGTAAAGCCAATGACCAAAATGCGCAAATGCAGGTATATGAGCGCTATTATAAGGCCATGTACAATACCTCGCTGCGCATTGTAAAAGATCCCGCCGAGGCAGAAGATGTGATGCAGGACTCTTTTTTAAGCGCTTTCACAAAGCTGGACACCTTTAAGGGCGAGGCGACTTTCGGCAGTTGGTTAAAACGTATCGTGGTCAATAACAGTATTAATGCCTACAAAAAACAGCAACGGCTGGGTGAAGTCCCTCTGGAGAATTCACTCTACAAAATAGAAGAAGAACCACCGCAGGCAGATTGTGAGACCAGTAGCCCAAACCTGAAAAAAGTGATGAAAGCCCTTGAAAAACTTAAGGAAAATTACCGGGTTTCCTTAACGCTACACCTTATTGAAGGCTATAGCTACAAAGAAATGAGCAAAATCCTAAACCTCAGTTATGCAAATTGTAGGACAACCGTATCTCGCGCAAAGGAGAGTTTACGAAAGGAGATGGAGCAATAAAATTGATAAAAAAGAAATAAATCCAAGTCAAATGACAAGACTTCCTGAGTTAAAATTTGGGAAATGCAAATGATTGAATTGATGCTATTTCCCCTTTAGGAGAATTAAAATAAAAGTATGAAAAACGAGAATCTAGAGGAATGGTTCAGGCAGCAGGAAGGCTGCTGGGATCTGGCCGAACCAAAACAGGGCCACAAAGCCCGGTTTCTGGAAAAACTGGAGGCTAGGCCACAAGAAAAGGGCATTTTTAACTTAAGGTTTTATTGGAAACCGTTGGCCGTGGCCGCATCGGTACTTCTGATCGCGACGGTAATGCTTTCGCGAAAGCAGGGCAGTTCTGGAGAACTCGCAAATATCTCCCCAAAAATGGAACAAACCCAAGACTTTTTTACTGCCGCCATTACGCATGAACTTTATGAGATCAATGCCCAGCGCAGCCCGGAGACTAAAAAACTTGTTGATGATGCTCTTGTAAAACTAGATGAATTAGAGCGCGATTATAAAAAACTTAAAAAAGACCTTGTTAACAGCGGTGAGGATAAAAGGGTAATACACGCCATGATTACCAATTTTCAAACACGTATCGATCTGCTAGACCAGGTTATGGCGCAAATGGAAAAAATAAATAAATTAAAAAATCAAAATGATGAAAAACAACTTTTATAGCCTGCTCTGCTTTCTAATAACTACCACTGTTTTAGCGGCAGGCCCGCATGACCCAATTAAATTCAAAGGGCCTTATACCAAAGAAAAAAAGATCAAAAAAGAGTATACCGTTAATAGCGATGCCCTATTGAAGATCAATAATAGTTACGGTAACCTTAATATCACCTCTTGGGATGAAAACCGGGTAGTGATCGAAGTGGTGGTAAAGACCAATGGTAAAAATGAAGAAAAAGTGGCACAAAAACTGGACGAAATCACAGTTGACTTTCAGGGCTCCTCAAATATGGTATCTGCCAGTACTAAAATAGGAAAACAGGACCGCTCCTGGTGGAGCAGTTGGACTTCTGGCGGTAGCAGCGACGTCAATATGGAAATCAATTATACCATTAAAATGCCTGCGACCAATCATGTAGATCTTAACAATGATTATGGCGGCATTTACCTAAACCGCATCTTGGGGCAGGCAAAAATATCCTGTGATTATGGTCATCTGGAACTGGGCGAACTGCTGGGCAGTGAAAATGAGCTCAAATTTGATTACACCAATAATTGCACTGTGGGCTATATCAAAAATGGAAAGATCAATGCCGATTACTCCTCCTTTACCATTGATGAGGCTGGAAATATCGAACTTAATGCAGACTACACCAAATCTACCTTCACCAAGATTCAAAATCTCAATTTTGCCTGCGATTATGGTAATCTTACTGCAATGCACCTTAAAAACATAAAAGGGAATGGAGATTACCTGGGCCTACGCCTGGGACAGGTAAGTGGCAATGTAAACCTCAACGCCGATTATGGATCTATCAAGATTGAAGAACTTATGGCAAATGCCGGTAATGTGGAAATACAGACTGATTATGCAGGGGTTAAAATAGGCTACAATAGCGATTACAGTTTTCAGTTTTTGATCAAGTTAGAGTATGCCGGCCTTGACGGTGATGAGGATTTTGAGGTTGTCAAAAAGCGTATAGAATCTAACGACAAATATTATGAGGGCTATTACGGTAGCGCTTCCGCGACAAATAAAATATCCATCAATACTGAATATGGAGGGGTAACCTTTTCAAAACAATAACAATAACACTAACATTAATCAAACTAAACATATCATGAAAACAGCAATATTCTCAATCGCCTTAATCACTTTTACGCTCACCGCCCATGCGCAATGGGGATCAAAAAACATAAAAGGAAATGGCAAGGTCACCACAGTTACAAGAACATTAAAAGATTATGACCAGGTTAAGATTGCCGGATCTTTTGATGTGTTCCTTATCGCCGGTGCAGAGGGCAAAATTACCATTGAGGCCGAAGAAAACCTCATTCCGCACATTGTAACGGAAAACAATGGCGACGCCCTTGTTATAAAAACTGAAAAAGGGGTCAATCTGAAAACAAGCTTTAACAAAGGGATCGTGATCACCGTACCTTTTAAGGATATCGAGGCATTATCGCTGGCCGGTTCAGGAGATGTAAGCAACAAAGACCTGATCACCGCAGAGCATTTTGAAGCCTCCTTAGCCGGGAGCGGGGACATTATCCTAGAATTGGAGGCCAAAAACGTAAAGGGTAGCTTGGCAGGATCTGGTGACTTGACCCTAAAGGGAAAAACAGAAACCGTAGAATTGCAGGTTGCCGGAAGTGGAGATATACATGCCGAAAACTTTAAAGCAACCAATGCAGACGTCAATATCTCTGGTTCAGGAGACATACGTATGGTATGTGATGGCGGCCAACTGAACGCACGTATCAGCGGCTCTGGGGATATCAGGTATTCCGGAACGCCTTCCCGAGAAGATACTAAAGTAAGTGGTTCTGGGAGCATATCCAATTAACAGATGGTGAATTATTAATGATCGGTATTAATTTTTATAATAACGATTACATTAAAACGCTTGTATTAACCAACTTTAATAATTTTCACGATAAAAATTATTGTCAAACTAGGAGCCTGCACCTAGGCAAATACACCGCGATAAAGCGCATCGCCATGAAAGAGTCATAATTTATAAAAGTGTCATATTGTGCATCCTACCTGATTTTTACTTTCCCTCATGGAATAAATGATTAATTCTCGCATATTTGCAAAAATTATGTGCGGCACATTTTCATGAAAAAAATAATTCGGGTTACTACTATTTCAGGTTCATTGGTTGTCCTCCTTCGGGGACAGTTAAGATTTATCAACCAGTATTACAAGGTCATCGGCGTTGCCGGGGAAGACACCCGGATGAAAGATGTGCGTATAAATGAAGGTATTGATACCATTACGGTAGAAATGACGCGCAAGATTACCCCGATGCAAGACCTCAGCGCACTCTGGAAACTCTACCGCATTTTTAAGAAGGAAAAACCCTTTATTGTGCACACCCATACGCCAAAGGCGGGAACGCTGGGTATGATGGCAGCGAAGCTGGCCGGGGTTAAACACCGCCTGCACACAGTGGCCGGTCTTCCTCTTATGGAAGCAGAGGGCAAAAAACGAAAACTCCTTAACGCCGTTGAGCGGCTCACCTATTCCTGCGCTACGCGCGTTTATCCCAATTCTAAAGGTTTGGAACAGGTAATACTAGATCATAAGTTTACCGACCAGGAGAAGCTAAAAGTCCTGGCCAATGGAAGTTCCAATGGGATTGATGTTCATCATTTTAGTCCTGCAAGTGTTAATATAGAGCAAAAAAGCAAGCTAAAACAAGAGTTGGGTATCAAACCTAATGATCTGACGCTCCTATTTATAGGCAGGATCGTAAGGGACAAAGGTATCAATGAATTGATCGAAGCCTATAAAAACCTAAACACGCATAACCCAAACCTCAAATTACTACTTGTAGGCCCCTACGAGGACAACCTGGATCCCATCGCTCCAGAGACGCAGAAAGAAATCGAAATTAACAAGAATATCATCTCCATAGGCTGGCAGGATGATGTAAGACCTTATTTCGCGATAAGCGATCTACTCGTTTTCCCAAGTTACCGTGAGGGCTTTCCCAATGTTGTGCTACAGGCCGGAGCGATGGGGCTGCCCAGTATTGTATCAAACATTAATGGTTGCAACGAGATTGTACAGGAGGGTATAAACGGCAACATAATCCCCGTAAAAAATGCGGATGCGATCGAGCAGGCAGTACAGCCCCTCATCGACCATCCTGAACTTTTATTGGCCATGCGGCAACGGGCACGGGCAGTAATCGTAGATCAATTTGACCAGAAAAAGGTATGGGAGGCCATATTAAAAGAGTATAATAATCTTGAAAATCAGCCGGACTAGAACTCTTTTTTGACATTTAATACACTAAAACGTTCTAAAAGGACGTAAACAAAACAAGCGCAAATTCTAAACTAAACTCTATGTATCAACAGTTTATAAAGCCTACTCTTGATATTTTCTGTGGTATCATAGCGCTGATTCTTTTTTCACCTATTCTACTTGTAGTCTCTATTCTGCTATATAAAAGTAACGACGGAAAGCCTTTCTTTTACCAAAAACGGCCTGGGCTCAACGAAAAAATATTTAAGATCATCAAATTTAAATCGATGAACGATAAGCGTGATATAGACGGCAAACTCCTGCCCGATCACATTAGGCTTACACCCGTAGGTGCCTTTATTAGAAAAACCTCGCTTGATGAGATACCACAGCTTTTTAATGTGGTCAAAGGTGAGATGAGCTTCGTAGGGCCACGGCCACTTAGAGTATCCTACCTGCCCCTATACAATGACCTTCAAAAAAAGCGACACGATGTGAAGCCGGGCATTACCGGCTGGGCGCAGATCAACGGAAGAAACACCATATCCTGGGAGCAAAAATTTGAATATGATGTCTGGTACGTCAAGCACAGCGGTTTTTGGCTCGATCTAAAAATCTTATTTCAAACCGTTAGCAAAGTATTTAAATCTGAAGGCGTTGATGCCCCGGGAGAAGTCTTTATGGAAGAATTTTCCGGAACAAAAGATAATCAAAATTTTAATTCATAGTTATTGATGTTTTAAACGAAAAACAATCTTAGTTAAATGAAAACCTTAGTTAAAACTTTTTTACAACAATCAAGGAAAATAATTGGGAGAGTAATTTAAGAGATGAAAGATGAAACTGGAATTTCTTTTAAAATGAATTCATTTACTTCCGCATCAAAAAGAATTTTTGGAAATACTCATCAAAGCTATAGCAAACAAAACCTTTTAAAATCTGTTTTTGACTGCTAATAGTTATTTTATAAGTCTCAAAAATCTCCTATATAAACCAAAAAAAACCCGGTAAAATCCGGGTTTTTTAACTTGAGAAAAGCATTTTCATTTTATTGACCTTCACCAGCTTGTTTTTTTGCTTCTTCTTTCATTTGCTGATTAGGTATAATTGCAAGTACTACCCTACGGTTTTTTGAGCGGCCTTCGGGAGTATCATTATCATATTTGGGTTGTTCCTCACCATACCATTGCGTTGTAAATCTACTTGATGCCAGGCCAGAACTTGTAAGATAATTCGTCACCGCTTCCGCCCGATTTTTTGACAAGGTCATATTATAATTCGCAGAACCTACATTATCGGTATGGCCTACCACAAGAATATTGGTTTCAGGGTACTCTTTCATAACCTTTGCAAGACCATTGAGGGTCTGTTCAGATTTGGAATTGATATTAAATTTATCGGTGGCAAAGTATACACCACTGTTTTCATCAAAATTGACTACAATACCGTCATCTACGCGCTTTACTTCTGCTCCCGGAATCTCTTGCTCGATCCGTTGAGCTTGTTTATCCATTTTATTACCAATAATGTTACCTGCAGCACCGCCCACAACGCCACCTATAACCGCGCCCAGCGCTCCGCCATCTCCTTTGGTGCCCACATTATTACCTATAACGGCACCTAAAATGGCACCACCAGCAGCTCCGATTACCGAACCCTTTTGTTGATTATTGGCATTTTTAGTGGCTTCGCAACTTATAAGTAATCCTAGGCTTAAAAGACCACAAAAGGTATATTTAAAAAGTGTTTTCATTTTCATCATAATTATTATTAAAATTCATAAACGTTCGTAATTCCCGAAATTTAATTATTCCGAAATTTTGCTAAAATTCATATTGATCGTAAATGGTTTTCCGTTGACCTCAAGTGTTTGTGTTAGCCTGAGCGAATCATCTGATAAATAATCCAGATTAAGACGAAATCCTTCATTATTCATAGTAGATTTCATTTTCTCATCAGTAGGCTTAAGAAGTATATCATAGCTCGTTGCGCTCTTACCCCCATCAGGTATAGACCAAACAAAATAACGCTTTCCGCCTACGCAGTTGGTGCCGGTAATATCATAATTACCAAAATTATTATTGGGTATAAATTTCCATACACTGCCTACAAAACATTCTGAAGAGACATCCTCAAAAAGTTTCACCTTATATACTCCGTCGGCATCGCCATAATTAATATTGTCAAGGGTCCAGGTGCCCTTAAGGGTTTTTCGTGATTCTTTAACCACTTTATTAGTTCCGCAGGAGGAAAGTAAAAGTCCTGTAAATAATAGGATTATAATTTTTTTCATGGTGAATATAGTCTAAATTCTTACTGTTAAATTATTATCTAAACAATCTGGATAATAAGCTGATGAGAAAAAGTATAATGAATATAAAAAACATGATCCTCGCTATACTTTCAGCACCTGAAGCTATTCCTCCAAATCCAAAAAAAGCCGCAATTATGGCGATTACTATAAATATTACTGTCCAGCGCAGCATATCATTTAAGTATTAAGATAAAAATCCAAATCTATTACGGCAATGCTATGAAACAAAATGTGTTAATAAGGTTTAACTCGATTTTGTTAAAATGCGTTAAGGCATTACAGACACGGACTCGCAGGTATAATGGGTCAGTAATCAAGCAAATTTATAAGGGCTGGTATTAATCTATGCTTAGCCAAGTATTGTGATTCGAGCGCTTCCGCGAAAGGGATGGGCGTGTCTAAACTTGTAACCATTGTGATGGGCGCATCCAGATATTCAAAACAGTGTTGGGCCAGATGGGCAGAGATATCTGCAAGTAGTGTACCTGTAAGATTATCCTCGGTCAATAACAGGACTTTCCCCGTTTTTTTAACCGAAGTCTCCACAGTGCTTTTATCCCAGGGGGAAAGGGTGCGCAGATCAATGATTTCTATAGAACTATCCTTCAACGCTGCAGCAGCCCAGAGCGCCCAATGAATGCCTGCCCCATAAGTAATCAAACTAATCTGTGTGCCTTCTTTTACGGTGGCCGCGACACCTAACGGTAGGTTATAATAACCATCAGGCACCTGCCCCCTCACCGTCCTATATAAAGCTTTGTGCTCAAAAAAAAGTACCGGATTGGGATCTTCTATGGCCGCTATCAATAATCCTTTCGCATCAGCAGGAAAAGCGGGGTAAATCACTTTAAGGCCTGCGGTATGTGTAAACCACGCCTCATTGGTCTGGCTGTGAAAGGGGCCTGCACCCACCCCGGCACCACAGGGCATGCGTATAACTACATCTGCCGGCTGGCCCCAGCGGTAATGGCTCTTGGCCAGATAATTTACGATGGGGTTAAACCCGGAGGAAACAAAATCTGCAAACTGCATCTCAACAATAGCCTTAAAACCATTGATGCTGAGTCCCATCGCAGTCTCTATAATGGCCGATTCGCAAATGGGTGTGTTCCGTATGCGATCTTTGCCAAACTTATTTAGAAAACCTTCTGTCACCTTAAATACCCCGCCATATTCAGCCACGTCCTGTCCCATAAGAACCGTATTTTCATAGTAAAGCATGGCGGTTTTAAGTCCATCGGAAATAGCATCTACAAACCGCATTTCACGCCCATTTTGAAGGGGATTTGCAGGCTTTTGATAATGGGCAGCATAAACATCGTTTAGCTCCCTGTTTAAGTTTACTGAAAGGGGATCTTCCGCGAAAGCGACATCAAGCGCGTCATCGATCTCAGTTTTAATAGCTGTTTTTAGTTTCTCATCCTCTTTTGGATCAAGTATTTTTTTGTCAAGAATAAAATTCATATACCGAACTACGGGATCGCGGTCTGCCCAAAATTCCAGATCGGCCATAGGAACATATTTAGTACCGCTGGCCTCCTCGTGGCCCCGCATTCTGAACGTGTCGAACTCGATGAGCACGGGATGCGAATTTTTGCGGATATCCTCCGATAATTCGCGTATTTTGGTAAAAACCTCAAGAATATTATTACCATCCAGTCGATGGCCCTCCATACCATAACCCTTTGCACGGTCTACGAGATGAGCGCAACGGTACTGCTCATTTGTGGGTGTTGAGAGGCCGTAACCATTGTTTTCAATGCAGAAGATTAAAGGCAGGTCCCAAACGGAAGCTATATTGAGCGCCTCGTGAAAATCGCCTTCGCTCGTACCACCCTCCCCGGTAAATACAGCGGTGACCCTATGATTTCCTTTTAACTTATCGCCCAGTGCGATACCACAGGCAACGCCCATTTGCGGACCCAGATGCGAAATCATGCCGATGATGCCATACTCCTGCGTACCAAAATGAAAACTGCGGTCGCGCCCCTGAGTAAAACCGGCGCTACCTCCCTGCCATTGGGAAAACAACCTGTGTAGGGGGATATCCCTTCCGGTGAAAACGCCCAGGTTACGATGCATAGGCAAAATATATTCATCTTCTGCAAGTGCGGCGGTTACCCCTACTGCAATCGCTTCCTGACCGATACCGCTGAACCATTTTGAGATCTTGCCCTGCCGAAGCATTATCAGCATTTTTTCTTCGATAAGCCTCGGTCTGAGCATCTTTTTATAAAGATCGATCAGCATCGAATCTTCAAGTGCATGCTCTTTTGTATAATGCTGAAAGTCTGGAAGGGAATTATTTTGCATAATGAAATTTTGATCTAATTTAAACCGAAGTTTTTGATCTTCGCATTAAATATACATTTACATACTAATGATAAAAACAGACTGGCATTAGCAAAATTTCAATGCTTTGTTCAAAGGATTTATTTCATCTAAACATGTTAGCACAATCTGTTGTATTTGTTAGGTCAAAAGCATTCTAAAATGATAGTAAAAAAAGAAATGACCTAATTCAATAAGAATATTGGATGCCTTTTCAGAAAGGCGGTCATTTTATAAAAATCCCTCCAAATTTATTGTAAATAATATGCTGTACGGATTGAATATTAATTTAATATCTTTGTTGATACTGTTTAAAAACGGTTAATTATGAACTCCATTCCCAGCGTTGACCTCTCTAATTTTATCAGCGGCGATCCCAATCGAAAACAGGCATTTGTTCAGAAATTGGGTCAGGCCTATGAAGATATTGGTTTTGTATCGCTAAAAAACCATTTTCTTGACGATCATTTGGTCAATCATCTTTATAAGGAGGTAAAATCCTTTTTTGACCTTCCAGAGCGCACAAAAACTAAGTATGAGATTGAAGGCCTGGGTGGTCAACGTGGGTATATTTCATTTGGGAAAGAGCACGCGAAGGGGAAGAAAAAGGGCGATCTCAAAGAATTCTGGCATTTTGGCCAGGAGCCGGATGCCGATGCAAACCTTACCGAGACCTATCCCGAAAATGTAAAAGTTAAAGAGCTGGAAGACTTCAACAAAACGGGCATGGAAGCCTATAAAATGCTTGAGAAAACAGGGATTTATATACTTCGTGCGCTAGCGCTCTATATAGGATTGGACGAATTTTACTTTGACCACTGGGCTAAAAACGGAAACAGTATTTTACGCCCCATACACTATCCGCCCATCACCCAGGAGCCAAAAGGCGCAGTACGGGCCGGCGCACACGGCGACATTAATCTGATCACATTACTTATGGGAGCTTCTGCAGGAGGCCTACAGGTATTACGAAAGGATGGTGAGTGGATCGATGCCATCCCAAACGAGGATGAGCTGGTAATTAATGTTGGGGATATGCTCGAGCGGCTCACTAATAATAAACTACGCTCCACCATACACCGCGTTGCCAATCCACCAAAGGAAGAATGGGAAACGCCCAGATATTCCATACCTTTTTTTATGCACCCCCGCAGCGAGATGCCGCTTAACTGCCTAAAAGAGTGCATTGATAAAGAACATCCAAAAGCTTATCCTGATATTACCGCCGGCGAATTTCTGCACCAGCGGCTTGTGGAAATAGGACTTATCAAAGCCTGATTTATGGATCTCAAAGACCAGTTAAAACAATACTTCCCTTACCACGAGGAGCAACCGGCCGAAGCTGAAAACGACACTAATGATCTTGGCATATGGATGCAGGATGACCCGCTGATCTGTAAATATGAAAAACGGAAGGGCAAACCCAATACAATTATTGAAGGTTACACCGGTACCGATGACGATTTTAAAATTTTGGCCAAGGAGATAAAAACCATGTTGGGCGTAGGTGGCAGTTTTAAGAAAGACCGTATCTTGATACAGGGGAATTACAGGGACGAGATTATGCATTTTTTAAAGGATAAGGGTTTCAAGACAAAACGTGTGGGCGGCTAAAATCAACTATATTATGAGTGCTAAAATTTTACATATCACAAATGGCGACAGCCTTACCGAGCGCTTAAAAGATATTGACCTTGACGGTGAAGTTGTTGTTTGGCGCGAGATGCTGTGCGAAGGTCCCACACGATCTCATGTGGGCGATGACAAATTTATTGAAGTCCGCAAAAAATTCCTTTCTGATAAATATGGTATCACTCCGGCAGACTATGAGGAAAAGTTTGTCACCCAGTTAAAAAAACTCGCAGCCATTGATAGCTATGATGAGATTATACTTTGGTTTGAGTTTGACCTCTTTTGCCATATCAACATGCTGGCGGCTATAAGCTTTCTTTTAGACAGCAAACATAAAGAACCACTTTACCTGGTCTGCAGTGGCAGGGTGCCCGGTGTGAAAGAGCTCATAGGCTTGTCCGAACTTAGTGATAAACAACTTATCAAGCATTATGAAAGGAAAATTAGACTCTCTGAGGATGATCTGGATATGGCCGATTTTATCTGGAAACTGTATTGTGGGAAAGACCCCAGTAAACTAAAACCGGAAATACGCAAAAGTTCGAATTTCAAATACCTTTCCAGCTGCATCAGGGCACATATTGAGCGCTACCCAAATATAAGAACAGGATTAAATGCATTAGAAACCAATATACTGAAACTTATAGACCGAGAGCACATAACCTCAGACCATCAACTTTGCGGCTACGCCCTGAGCTATCAAGGGTACTATGGATATAGTGAAACGATGATCCTTAAGATCATAGAAAAATTAAAACCGTTTTTTGAACATGGCGAAAACGGCTTAGAACTTAACCTAAACGGAAAGTTTATCCTTGACGGTAGTCATAATTTTTACCGCGATGTCAAAAGCGATGAGGCTTACGGTGGAACCTGCAAATATGACTTTTTATACAACCCAGAAAGTCATCAATTGCTCAAATTATAGCTCCCCCTATGACTTTATTGCCATCCGAACTTATCCTAAACCAGGACGGAAGCATTTATCACCTCAATCTTAAACCGCAAGACCTCGCTCCCATTGTAATCACAGTGGGTGATCCCGATCGGGTCGAGAAAATCACGCAGCATTTTGATAGCATCAGGATAACTAAACAAAAAAGGGAGTTTAAAACACAGACCGGTCGCTTTCGCAATAGCGATATCAGCGTCATATCCACAGGTATAGGGACAGATAACATAGATATCGTGCTCAATGAACTGGATGCACTGGTTAATATAGATTTTGAAAAAAGGCGACCTAGCCAAAAGCACACCGCACTAAAGATCATAAGAATCGGTACGAGCGGCGCGATACAGGAACATATACCCCTTGACAGTTTTTTGATCAGCTCAAAAGCTGTAGGTTTTGACAACCTGCTGCATTTCTATGAGAGTAAAAATATCCGTCAGGCGGAAATCGAGCAAGCCCTAAAAAAACACTTCGCTTGGCCGGCCGGTCAAAATGCCCCCTATGTCGTGAGTGCAGATTCCCAACTTTTAAATCATTTTAGATCAAATAATACATTTATTGAGGGATTTACAGCAACTAACTGTGGTTTTTATGGTCCCCAGGGAAGATCACTCCGGCTAAAAACATTGGACGGAAATTTTTCCAAGAAATTAAAAAGTTTTGATCATAACGGCCAAAAATTGAGCAATTTAGAGATGGAAACTTCCGGTATTTACGGCCTATCAGAATTATTGGGACATCAAGCCATCTCCCTTAATGCGATCTTGGCAAACAGAGCTTTGGGAACTTTTAGCAAAAACGCAGATAAAACCATGGCTGACCTAATTTCTTGTGCGCTGGAGAACATTTCTCGAATATAATATTTTATTTACAAGGTTATCTTTGCGTTTAGGCTTTGTATTTTTCAATTTTAATAAAAAGTGATCCATGACTGAAGAACCCTTTGTACACCGTGACCTAAACTGGCTCAGTTTTAATGGCCGCGTACTGCAGGAAGCTGCAGACAAAGAGTACAATCCGCTTTATGAGCGCATGAAGTTTCTGGCCATTTATTCCTCTAACCTGGATGAATATTTTAGGGTCAGGGTATCTCAACTCCGCCAGATGAAGCATCTGGAAAAAAGTATCCGTAAAAAACTCGCTCTTAAACCCAATAAAACTGTAAAACAGATCCTCGAAGAGGTTAAGAGGCAACAAGAGGTCTTCGGTAGAATTTTTAAGGAGGAAATTATCCCTGAACTCAAGCTAAACGGTATTTTTCTTCTCCGCGAGGGCGATTTTGACAATGTTCAAAAAGAGCTTGCCGACATCTGGTACAGCACCCATATCAAGCGGGATATAGATGTAAAATGCATTGACCTTAAAAGTGGTGAAGTCCCCTTTTTAGAAGACAATGGCCTTTATTACTGCGTGATTTTTGAGGATGTACAAAGTATGGGATTTATCGAGATCCCAACATCTGAGATTGGGCGTTTTGTTCACCTGGGCAATAGAGGCAACAAGAATTACCTCACATTTATTGACGATATTATCAGGTATAAAAAAGAGGATTTTTTTAAAGGGAAAAAAATCACCGGTCTTTATGAGATCAAAGTTTCCCGTGATGCAGAACTTTATCTTGACGATGAGTTAAACGGTATTTTGGCCGAGCGTATATACGCTTCCCTTGCACAGCGGCAAAAAGGGCAGCCTACACGCCTATTATATGATGCAGCCATGCCAAAGGATCAGGTAAAAAAACTTCGGAAACTCCTGGGCCTTGGCAAGATTGATATGATGCCAGGTGGGCGCTACCATAATTTCAATGATTTTTTCAGCTTTCCAGATCCTACCAAAAATCCAAAATTACATTATACCGAAAAATCCCCCATAAAGCATAAAATTCTAGAGAATACAAAAGATTATTTCAAGGCCATTACCCAAAAAGACCAGTTACTACACTTCCCTTATATGTCATTTGAATATGTAGAGCGATTTGTGGAGCAGGCTGCTGCAGATCCGGCCGTTAATCAGATCAAAATATCCCTCTATCGCGTTGCGGAAGAATCTGCTCTAACCACGGCCCTTTTAAAGGCCCTCAAAAACGGTAAAAAAGTGACCATTTTTATAGAGGCCAAAGCCCGTTTTGACGAAGAGAATAACATCGGCTGGGGTCGAAGATTTGAAGACAAAGGTGCGAGGGTCATCTATAGTTATCCACGCATAAAAGTACACTCCAAAATACTCATGGTCACCCGCATCGAAAAAGATGAAAAAAAACGATATGTATATATCGGAACGGGCAATTTTAATGGAGAGACGTCAAAAATCTATGCAGACCACGGCCTGTTTACAGCCCACAAAAAAATAACCAAAGAACTCGCCCGTGTTTTTGAAGTCCTTGAGGGCGACCTGATCATCCCAAGAAATAAGCGTCTGCTCATCTCCCCATTCAATACACGGCGTCAATTTGAAAAATTGATCAATACCGAGATAGAAAATGCCCGCCTGGGCCTGAAAGCTTCCTTAACCGCAAAAATGAACAGCCTGGAAGATCCTGATATTATTGAGCTGCTCTATAAAGCGAGCCAAGCCGGAGTCAAGGTGCGCCTGATCGTAAGGGGCTTTTGCTGCCTGGTGCCGGGTATAAAAGGAGTTAGCGAAAATATCCATGTGACCAGCATTGTTGATCGATATCTGGAGCATGGGCGCATCTATCTTTTTTATAACAATGGGGAAGAAAAAATGTATATGGGATCTGCAGATTGGATGACGCGCAATCTAGACCGGCGCATCGAGGTCCTGGCCCCAATTAATGACCAGGATCTTTTTAAAGAATTAAAAAACATACTTGATATCCAGTTAAAGGATAACCAAAAAGCCCGCATCCAGAATATAGAGGAAGATAATTCTTATGTGGGTAATAGGGAACAGCGACCTAAGATAAGATCGCAATATGCCATCTATGATTATTTAAAAGGAAAACATGAATAAAAAAACCACTATAAAATTAGGAGGAGTCCCAGAGCACTTTAACTATCCCATCCATATTGCTCTACAAGAAGGCCTTTTTAACAAAGAAAACATAAATGTAGAATGGATCGAGTTCCCCGATGGTACCGGCGCCATGAACAAGGCATTGCGCAACGGAAACCTGGATATGGCCATTATCCTCACCGAAGGTATTATTAGGGACATTGCTCATGGTAACCCCTCCAAAATCGTTCAAAATTATGTTTCCTCACCGTTGCTCTGGGGCGTTCACGTTGCCGAAAAAAGCAAATTTAAAACCATTGATGAACTCAAAAATGCAAGTGTGGCCATCAGTAGGATCGGTTCGGGATCGCACCTTATGGCCTACATACAAGCGCAGGAAAAAGGATGGGATACCAAAAACCTGACAACCGTAGAAGTAGGTACAATAGATAAAGCGGTTGAGGCCCTCACCAATGGACAGGCTGATTATTTTATGTGGGAGCACTTTATGACCAAACATTTGGTTGATCAAAAGATATTCAGAAGATTAGGCGATTTCCCTACCCCATGGCCAAGTTTTGTAATTGCTGCGAAAAATACATTTCTCAAAGAAAATAACGAGACGGTCCAGCTTTTTCTCAAGATTTTAAATACCATAACTGATAAGCTAAAAAATATTTCGGATATCGATAAAAAAATCGCGGAGTTTTATAACCAGCAACAAGTTGACGTCAAAAAATGGCTGTCCCTAACGACATGGTCAACTGAACAATTATCGTTAAAACATGTTAAATCGGTTCAAAAACGTCTTTTGGAGCTTCAAATGATCCCTGATTTTTGCGAAAACGATTTTTTCTTAATTTAATTTTAGCTTAAATTTCACAAATTGAAACATGTATTTTTCCATTTAGTTGTGGAACTTACAGGCTGTTATAATACAAATTAAAATATCAGCCCCATGATCGTATTTTTCGTCATCCTCGCCCTTTTATTGGTAATCAACATATTGTTGTTTCATTTTAATACAGGTGGATCCAGCACTCCTACTCCCGAGCCTGATTATGAATTAGAAGAAACCGCATATCCCGAGCCACATTTGGTATAATTTTATCCTTTTAAATTCAAAAGGTTACTTGTTATCCATCTAGTTGGCAAGGCGCAGAAGCGTTACAGGCTACAATATGTAGAAAATTAATTATTTTTACGGCTTACCATTCTATCGGTTTTTCGCCATGCCCTTTTAAATACGCATTAGTCTTACTGAAATGTTTATTTCCGAACCAATAACCTCGGTTTGCGCTCAAGGGTGACGGATGCCCTGAAGTCAGGATAAGATGCTTTTCACCATCTATCAACCCCTTTTTTTTCTTTGCATAACCTCCCCATAACAAGAAAACAACTCCCTCTCGATTTTCTGAAACTTTCTTTATAACTGTATTGGTAAAGGTTTCCCAGCCCTTTCCCTGATGTGAGCCTGCTTGATGGGCCCTTACAGTCAAAGTTGCATTAAGCAGCAGTACACCTTGTTTTGCCCAACGTTCCAGATTGCCATTGGCGGGCTTGGGAGCACCGGTATCAGTCTCTATTTCCCTAAAAATATTAATGAGCGATGGGGGGACTGCAACGCCCGGCCTTACCGAAAAACAGAGCCCGTGCGCCTGCCCAATACCATGATAGGGATCTTGACCTATGATTACCACCTCGACTTTATCTAATGGGCAAAGTTCAAAAGCCTTAAAAATCTCACCGCCTTTTGGAAAACACTTATAGGCCGTATATTCCTTCTTTATAAAATCGGTCAAAAGCTTAAAATAGGGTTTTTCAAATTCATCATCCAGCACAGCTTTCCAACTTGGGTCTATGTCAACATTCATATATATAGTAAATTTGCAGAAAAATTTTCGTATAGATTTCAGCCTTAAAATTAGGCAATTGCTATGATAAAAATACATAACAAGACATTAGATGATCTGGAATTTCCTCGCGTTAGGGAGCAATTAAATAAGCTTTGCATTACTGAAAAAGGAAAAAACAGGGCATTCCGCCTCAAGCCAAAACCTTCGGTTCAAAAAACCATCTTTGCTCTTCATCAAACGCAGGAATACATAGATGCGGATATGCAGGAAAAACCGATCCCAAACCACGGTTTTGATGCACTTGACCACGAGCTTAAAATGCTGGATATAGAAGACACTTCACTCGAAGTAGGTAGTTTTAGAAAAATTGTAAGCCTGTCCCACACTGCAAATAATCACCTGATCTTTTTTAAAAAATTTCAGGAGATATATCCCACGCTCTACCGCACGGTACGCCAAACCGAATATACCACCGCCATTACAGATGAGGTAGACGCGATTATAGACCGTTTTGGTGAGGTAAGGGACGATGCCTCCCCACTGCTTTATCAAACGCGGCAGGGCATCAATCATATCAAGGGTAAGATTAACTCGAGTTTTGCGGCGGCCCTTTCCCAATATGCAGGTTATGGTTATCTCGATGAGATCAGGGAATCTGTGGTTGATAACGTGCGCGTGCTCGCCGTAACAGCAATGTACCGCCGTAAGGTTAAAGGGCAGATCATGGGCAATTCTAAAACGGGTAGCATCGTCTATATACAGCCAGAGGCGACTCTGAATCATCAGCGTGAACTCAATAATCTAGTGTATGAAGAGCGCGAGGAGATCAAGCGCATTCTCAAAACGCTCACCGCATTTATAAGGCCGTTTTCACCACTTTTGGATGAATATCAGAGGCTTTTGAGTATGATCGATCTTATTGCTGCGAAAGCCAAATATGCCAAAAAGCTCAATGCAATTCTCCCAAAAATCACCGATGACCGCGAACTGCACCTCAAGGATGCCTTCCACCCGCTGCTTTGGCTCAATAATGAAAAACAAGGCGAAAAGACCTATCCGCAGGATATTCAATTGGACGCACAGAACCGTATCATCGTGATCAGTGGCCCGAACGCCGGTGGGAAAAGCATCACCCTCAAAACCGTGGGCCTGCTTCAGGTCATGCTACAGTGCGGCCTGCTCATCCCGGTACATGAATATTCCCGGGTATGCCTGTTCGATACGATCTTGACCGATATTGGAGACAACCAAAGTATCGAAAACCATTTGAGCACGTATAGCTACCGGCTCAAAAACATGAATTATTTCCTGCGGAAGTGCAATGATCGCACCCTTTTCCTGATTGATGAATTCGGTACCGGGAGCGATCCCGAACTGGGCGGCGCCCTTGCCGAAACCTTCCTGGAGGTCTTTTACGAGCGCGGTGGCTATGGAATCATCACGACCCATTATGCAAACCTCAAAATGATGGCCAATGAAACTGAAGCAATTACCAATGCAAACATGCTTTTTGATGCAAAAACGCTTGAACCACTATATAAACTGCATGTGGGTGAGGCCGGCAGCTCCTTCACTTTTGAGGTCGCCCAAAAAAACGGCATCCCCTATTCACTGATCAACCGTTCAAAAAAGAAGGTAGAGCGCGGTAAAATTCGTTTTGATAAAAGTATTGCAGATTTGCAGAAAGAGCGCAGCAAACTGGCAAAAACAACAACGTCATTAAAAACAAAAGAGGTTGAAGCCGGTAAAAAACAGCGCGAACTCGATAAAATCAATGCCCGCATCCAAGAGAAACTCGAAAGCTATCAGGAACTTTATGACAGCAATCAGCGCCTAATTTATTTGGGACAAAAGTTCAATGATGTGAGTGAGAAGTTTTTTGTCACCAAAAAAAAGCGCGAACTTATGGATGAGCTCTATAAGATCGTACAGGTAGAAAATTCAAAACGCAAAAAACAAAAAGCAAAGCAAAGGCGCGCTGAAAAAGCGAAAACTGAAGCCATAAAACGCGAGGCAGAGAAGAAGGTTGAAATTATTCGCGAAAAGAAAAAAGAACAAAAGGCCATAAAGGAAAAAACCGAAAAGGAAAGGCCAAAAGTTGCTCTTAAAATAGGTGATCGTGTGCGCCTGCCAGATGGCCGCGCCGTAGGAAGTATTGACGAGATCGAGCGCGGCAAAGCCATTGTTAATTATGGCATGTTTACCACAAATGTAGATATTGACCAGTTAGAACTTGTGCAACCGGCTAAAAAATAATTAGACTCATAGTGCAATAATGAACCCTCATACGCCAAGTTAAAAAACGGCACCAAAATGGATAAAAACCCTGAAAAAAACCATAAAATTCTCCTTTTTGATGGTGTTTGTAACCTTTGCAACGGCGCTATCAATTTCATCATTAGACATGATAAAAAAGACATTTTTAGGTTTGCTTCCCTTCAAAGTGATTGTGGAAAAAAATTGCTTGAGAAATACAAGATCGATTCACAGAAAACCGATTCTATTATCCTAATAGATAAGGGTAAAGCTTTCGTAAAATCGACTGCTGCGTTACGCGCTGCCAGTCAACTGAATGCTGCCTATCCTATAATATACGGTTTGATTGTTGTCCCAAAATTTATCCGTGATGCCGTTTATAATCATATTGCCCGTCACCGCTATAGATGGTTCGGTAAAAGAGAAAGCTGTATGGTACCTACGCCAGAAATAAAGGCAAAGTTTTTGGATACGCCCTTAGTTTAAAGCAGTCCTTCAAGTTATGGGTTTAGAAAAATTTAAATTAAACCCCTATATTTCAATTTGCTGAAATTGTAAAATTATCAAACCCTGCATAATCGTCTGCACCGTTTTGTTTAATTCTTATTCTAAGACCTACTGTCGCAGTCCCAGCAGCAATATTTTCCTCGATTTTACCAGATAGAGATTTTTGAGAATTTCCTTCAATGAGTAGTACTTCTGCCTGATCCGCACCATCAATAACGAGTGTATAATAACAATCATCTGCATTATCAAATTCAAAAAATTCATAGTTAAAGGAGACGGTGACACCATTAGGAACCGTAGAAACGTCAACAGTTGCAAAAGTTATTGTGGCAAATTCATCTGCTCCAACCCCTGGTTGTTCATCATCCAAATCATTTATTCCCAAAAAATTATTGGTAAGCGTAGTTATGTTATCAAATCGGTTTTCATCCGTAATACCATAAAATCCACTATTCCCACTATCAAAAAAATCCACATCACTTGTATAAGACCAAGAACTACCTGAATCAAAATTCTGTACGATATTTGAAAAACCTAAATTATTTATACAATAAACATCCTGCCAAGAAGAACCATTCCAAATTTGCAGGCACTGCTTTGCATTTTGTTGATCATTTACAAAAACAAGAAGTCCTACATCCTTTTGAGAGGCATGAATATTATCCCGCTGTAAAAGTGTAACTCGGGGAGGCATTAACCCCACATAATTATTATCATTAAGCTTGCTGCCCACTTCTAGCATAGAGGCCGGGCTGGGATCTGTTGTCCCAATACCCACTTGGGCTCCTGCTTCTGATATGGTTAATACGAAAACTAAAAAAAAGTAATGGAATTTCATACGCTATGATTTTTATACATGCGTAGGTCAAAAGATTATACTTGGTAATTTGGGAAATGGAATATAGGTATTCAAACCTAATAGCCCCAACGTAAGTTTAACTTTTCGTTATGATTGCTCCTTTTTTCGATCAAAGCCTAATTCTCTTCAATATCAATCACTTGATCTGAATTTTTATTGGGATTGTAATGAATCATCCCCTCGCCTTTTGCAATCACCGATGATATTGTGGCATCACCTGTTACGTTTACTACGGTACGGCACATGTCAAGGATACGGTCAACGGGCAGAATAATCCCGATCCATGCGGGGTTGAGCCCTACAGATTGAAGCACTATGATCAGCATGACCAGACCGGCGCTGGGTACCGCTGCAGATCCTATTGAAGCAAGGGTTGCCGTAAGTACAATGGTCAACTGCTGCCCTATGGTAAGATCTATCATATGAAGCTGTGCGAGAAAAACTACTGCAACGGCCTGATAGAGACAGGTACCGTCCATATTTACGGTAGCGCCTATGGGCAGCACAAAACTGGTGATTTTTTTATCGACACCTAAATTATCTTCTACACATTCCATGGTTACCGGTAGTGTTGCCGCACTTGAAGATGTAGAGAAAGCCAACGCCTGTGCGGGTCCCATAGCTCTAAAAAATCCCATGTAGGAAACCACGCGCACGAAGAGTTTAAAAATAAGCGGATAGATTACAAAAATCATGAGCGCAAGACCAAGCACCACTGTAAGCGAATACCAACTGAGCCCTTTGAAAATCTCAACTACTTTGCCAAGATCGTCTCCAGCCATTTTGCTCACCACACCTGCGAGAAGGGCAAACACAAAAAATGGAGCGGCCCGCATCACTAGATCGACCATTTTTAAAAAAACCTCCATAATCCCATCTACCGCTTTGGTAATAGGGGCCGACTTTTCATTTGGGATAAACAATAAACTGATTCCAAAGAAAAGCGCAAAGAAAATAACCTGCAACATCAACCCATTATCACCCAAGGCCTGAAAAAAGTTTTGAGGTACAAGATCTACCAGCGGTTGCAAAGGCCCGGATTCTTTCGTTTCGTTTGCAGTGCTCATCTTATCGTTAACAGCGGCATCTTGAAGTTCACTTTAGAAAGATCAGTGATCTTTTTAGCGCGCTCCATAAATGCGGGATCTTGTAAATAATTCACACCATCTTTTATCTTCAGATTCTGTGAGGCTGCCCAAACTTCGTAGCTAATCCGGTTATCGATGCGACTGTCTTTATCTACAAGCTTACCGGGTTTTATTAAATTGACCAGCAAGAGCCCTAAGGATACCGCAAGTACGGTTGTTATGAGGTAGGCGAGAAGGGTTTTACCGCCCATCCTGCCCAAGCTTGCAGGATCGCCTATATTAGCTACACCATTAATGATAGAAAATAGTACCAACGGTACTGCAATAAGTTTTAGAAGATTGATGAAAATAGTACCAAAAGGCGCGATCCAGTTAATCGTAAATTCACTCCATCCCAACTGACTTGACAAAAGGGCCCAAATAATGCCCAGAATTAAACCGATAATAATCTGCCAGTGCAGTGCTATTTTTTTCATATAAAATATCTAGATTTTTCGCTTACGCGGAAAGATAGTGAAATTGAAGGATTAGGAATGATAAAAAATAATTTTTGATACTTGCCCAAATCTATTTTGCAATCTCACCGGGATCCATAAGGCGTTCATCCCAGAAATAGTCTTCTATTCTTAAAAGTTTCACTTTGGTCAAAAAATCGGGATGCCTTGTGTTAATTATATAATTATATTCTTGCGGGATCACTGCAGAGGGCACTCTAAGAATCATACTTTTTAAGTTCTTATACCAGTTTGAGCCTATGGACTGCAAATGGCCATAGGAAAAAAAAGTTCGCCAGGCCAAAGGGAGCTCTTTAAGTAGCACCTGATTGTATAAATGATCATCATCAGCGATTGAGATGATCATCATGCTATAATCGCGCTCCGGGTGTATAGACTTCCTGTGCACAACAAGCTCTAAGGTACTTAATGCGCGGCTACTACCTGTATAAATCACATGTTCACCATTCCTGTTCCACCTGTTTTCTCCACCGCTTGAAGATAGGCTTGATGCATGCTCAGAAGTAGAAATCCTAAAAACCTCCAAAATTAAACGTTATCTCCGTATTCCATGGCCGTAAGGCGGCCGTCCAAATATTTTGTCCCGCTATATGTTTTCAAAAAGGTTTCTGGGGATTTTTTATCAAAGAAAAAATTAGCGGCATCCAGCCACTCGGTAAACTTCTCGTAGGTCCCAAAAAGCTTTTTCCCGTGTTTGAATAATGACAAGAGTATGACCACCTTTTCCTGTACATGCTCTTTAATTGATGTTTGCCCACTTTTGTAGTTACGTAATGTCTTAACGTTTATATTGAGCCACTCTGCAACATGGTTGTCGCTAAAACCGCAGATCTCACGTAGTCTATCAATACTGGCAACATTTACGGGTGAAGTGTGCATGTAATAAAGCACTGCGGCCTCGTTTACTTGATCTGGTAGTGTATCAAAATGGGTTTCTGGGTAGGGCTTTACTTTTCTCATCCTTACTAGGTTTCCACAAATTTAGGTATTTTTTCCGGATCATAAAATACTTTTTACCTATTGATTTTCGATATTCTCTTTAATAGCATATAATCTGCCATTACAAGTGCGGCCATGGCCTCTACGATGGGCACTGCTCGAGGAACCACGCAGGGATCATGGCGGCCCTTGCCCTGCATTTCTGCGGCATTGCCGTTTTTATCTATTGTGGGCTGGTTTTGCATGATGGTAGCTACTGGCTTAAATGCGACCCTAAAATAAATATCCATCCCATTGCTTATGCCTCCCTGTATGCCACCGCTCAGGTTGGTTTGAGTGGTCCCATCATTATTAAAAAGGTCATTGTGCTCGCTGCCTTTCATTTCTGAACCTGCAAAACCGCTTCCATATTCAAAGCCTTTTACGGCGTTTATTGAGAGCATAGCCTTGCCAAGTTCCGCATGTAGCTTGTCAAAGACGGGCTCGCCCAGTCCCACAGGTACATTTTGGATGACGCACATCACAGTCCCGCCTATGGTATCGCCTTCCTTTCGTATCTCTTTGATACGGGATATCATCGCTTTCGCGAAAGCGGGGTCGGGACAGCGAATGTCATTATCCTCAATCCTTGAGAAATCGAGTTCCTGATAAGGTGTGTCCATATGGATATCGCCCACTGAATCTACAAAAGCATTTATTTTTATATCTTTTACAACCTGTTTTGCAATCGCTCCAGCTGCAACTCTACAGGCGGTTTCCCTGGCCGAAGAGCGGCCGCCCCCACGGTAATCGCGCACACCGTATTTTTGATCGTAAGTGTAATCTGCATGGGATGGGCGATACGTGTCTTTAATATGACTATAATCCTTCGATTTTTGATTGATGTTTACAATATTAAAACCAATAGGCGTTCCCGTAGTTTTCCCCTCAAAAATTCCTGAAAAAAAGCTTACGGAGTCAGGTTCTTTACGTTGAGTCACGATCTTGCTCTGCCCCGGTTTACGCCGCTCCATATCCTTGTGCACCAGGTCAAGGTCAATATTAATTCCGGCAGGACACCCATCGATGATTCCACCTATGGCCTCACCGTGCGATTCGCCAAATGTGGTAAGGGTAAATAGCTTTCCAAAAATATTGCCTGCCATAATTCTACTTTTTGACAACGAAAATAAAAGCTTTTTACCGAAAAAAAGAGAAGTTTCTACAGAATATGGTCTTTATCTCATGCTGTTTCCGCAAGTACGGTGCTGTAAACCAATTACACCTATAATTAAATCAAAGTAATAAGAGAAAAATTGTATTTTCATCTTAAATAAATCCTTCACGCAGATGTCTTCAGATCTAAAAATAGCAAAATGCATGATCAGCTTAAAGCGCATTCTTATTGCTGGTTTACTTCTAATCATTTTTGGTTGTTCCGAAAAGACATCAAATACAGATCAAAATGCAATCCTATCTGGTAAGATTGCAAATTTAGCCACCCCCGAAATATTTCTTTATTCTCTGGATAGAACGAAAAAAATAAAATTACCCCTTCAAAACGGATATCTAAAGGATACCATCCCTATAAATGAACCTACAACTTTTTACTTATCCAATAGTTCTTTTCAACATCAGGTTTACCTAGAACCGGGTTATCACCTCACGATTGATCTGGATGCCCAAGATTCTAAAAAAGAGAAAGGATTTAAAGGAAAAGGTGCTGCAACCAATAATTATCGCACAAAAAGTGGGCATATAATGGGAGAATTAGAGGGAGATTTTGATGCCTTTTATTCCCTGGAGCCTCAAGATTTTAAAAATAAAGTAGATTTTATCAATGACAGCCTGATACGCTTACTTGATCAAACTGATCTTAAAGACCTGTTTAAAGAGAAAGAACGAAGGCATTTGGGCTATTGGAAAAAACTTTTTTTAAAACAATATCCAATGATCCACCCAAATCCCAATCATATCGAATATTTTAAAAAAACGGATTTATTTGATTCAACTGACCTCAAACATGCTGAAGACCTTATTTATTCTGATGCCTATTCGTTTAATCTAAAATATTATTACACCGAGAGAATCGATTCATTGATACAAACGAAAAAATTTGATGAAGCTTCCGCTCATTTTTATGTTTATAAAAGAATTCCAGATCAAAAAATACGTAATTACCTGTTGTTTAACTGGGCTGAAGCAGCAATTACGCGCACTCAAAACCTGGATTCTTTTAGAGGCAGTTTTTTGGACCTCTCAACTAATAAAGACTACAACGACCAGATTGACAAAATTTATCAAAACCTCAAAAGGACTGCTCCTGGAGCTCCCTCGCCCGTATTTAGTAATTATGAAAACTATGCGGGTGGCAAGGCATCTTTGCCTGATTTTAAAGGAAAATATGTTTTTATTGACGTCTGGGCGACCTGGTGCAAACCGTGTATTGCAGAATTGCCCGCATTAAAAGAACTGGAAGAAAGATATAAGGATGATCATATAGAATTTATAAGTATATCCATCGACAAGCAACAGGATCAAGACACTTGGAGACAGATGATAAAAGACAAAAATATGGGCGGAACACAACTTTTTGCCAACAGTTCTGCCAATTCTGAGTTTATTGAAGCCTACGAGATTTCATACATCCCAAGATTTATATTTATTGATCCTAGTGGAAATATCATTCAGTCGCAGGCACCGCCACCTTCAAGCAAAGAGGTAACGGCACTGTTTGATTCATATCTCAATCCTTGATCTCCAATTTAGCGAAGCGCAAAAGCAACTTTTTGACTCCTCCATTTTTAAAGTCGATCTCTGCTTTTTGATCCTGCCCCACGCCCTCAATACTGAGCACATTACCCCTTCCAAACCGCGAATGTTCTACAGCGGTACCCTTGCTCAATTTACCGGCCAGTTCCGAAGTTTTTCTAACGGGTGCACCCTGCGGTTTTAGTTTACGCAGTTTACGCAATTGGTCTTCGGTGGGTTTGCCCATGCGGGGCGGTTCACTGTTTGTTGGTTTGGTCTGGCGCAGTTTCGATTTATCGACATCTCCAAAAATATCATTATCGATCAAGGGTTTGTAGCGGTAGGAATCCACTGGCGTTTGGATATCTAGATACTGCTCATCGATCTCGTCCATAAACCGGCTGGGTTCGGCATCAATGAGTTTTCCCCAGCGGTAACGATTTTCGGTAAAGGTGAGGTAGGCTTGTTTTTCGGCCCGTGTTAATGCCACATAAAACAAGCGGCGCTCTTCTTCCAGTTCGCTACGGGTATTCATGCTCATCGCACTAGGGAAGAGATCTTCCTCAAGTCCCACGATGTACACAAAAGGGAATTCAAGTCCTTTGGCCAGGTGAATCGTCATTAAAGAAACCCGGTCATCGTCTCCTACTTCCTTGTCCATATCGGTCGCGAGGGCTACATCTTCTAGAAATTCGGCTAAGGAGCCAGTGGCGTCCGCAAGTTCCTTCTGCCCTTCCACAAAATCCTTGATCCCATTGAGCAATTCCTCAATATTTTCAATACGTGCAATACCTTCGGGTGTACCATCTTTTTTGAGTTCCTGTAACAGTCCGGTCTTTCTGGCCACTGTTTCGGCCACCGTAAAAGCATCTGCATTTTCGCTTAGGATCTGAAAACTTTTAATCATCTGTACAAAATTGTACAGTTTGTTTTTCGTACCATTATTGATGTTCAGATCGAGGTTTTTGATATTTTCCATCACCTCATACATGCTTCTGCCATACTGCTTGGCCGCTACTGTAAGCCTATCTATCGTGGTGGCACCTATACCACGGGCGGGATAATTGATTACCCGGTTAAGTGCTTGCTCGTCTTTAGGGTTGACCAGAATACGCAAATAGGCCAGCACATCCTTGATCTCTTTACGTTGATAAAAGGAAAGACCACCAAAAATACGGTAGGGAATGTCCCGTTTCCGAAGTGCGTCTTCCATGGCTCGAGATTGTGCATTGGTACGGTATAAAATGGCAAAATCACTGTTCTGTAGCTGGTTATTCATGCGGTTCTCAAAGATCGAACTCGCTACATACCGACCTTCTTCGCCATCGGTGGGTGAACGGTGCACAATGATCTTTGGCCCTTCATCATTGGCCGTCCAGACTACTTTATCAAGCTTGGTCTGGTTTTTATCGATGACAGAATTTGCAGCATTCACGATATTTTTGGTAGAGCGGTAATTCTGTTCCAGCCGGTACACTTCTACATCATCATAATCGCGCTGAAAGTTGAGGATGTTGTTGATGTTTGCTCCGCGAAAAGCATAGATGCTCTGGCTATCGTCACCTACGACACAAATATTCTGAAAACGGTCTGCAAGTGCTTTAACAATTAGATATTGGCTATGGTTGGTATCCTGATACTCGTCAACAAGAATATATTTAAAACGCTTCTGATACTTGGCCAAAACCTCTGGAAATCGAGCCAAAAGCTCATTGGTGCGCAGTAAAAGATCGTCAAAATCCATCGCACCGGCCTTAAAACAGCGATCTACATATTCTTTATATATTTCGCCCAGGCGGGGCTTTTTTGACATCGCATCGGCTTCCTGAAGTTCAGCGTTTTGAAAATACGCTTTTACTGTAATCAGGGAGTTTTTGTACGACGATATACGCGAATACACCTGCTTGTATTTATACACATCCTTATCCAGCCCCATCTCTTTGATAATGGCCGAGATCAACCGCTGTGAATCCTGGGTGTCGTAAATCGTAAAATTAGATGGAAATCCCAAATGATGCCCTTCAATCCTCAATATTCTGGCAAAAATCGAGTGAAAAGTGCCCATCCACAGGTTTTTGGCCTCGGTGTTTCCTACGATACTTCCGATTCGCTTTTTCATCTCCTTGGCCGCCTTGTTGGTAAAGGTCAGTGAAAGGATATTAAAGGCATCTACGCCCTTGCTCATCAGGTAGGCGATACGCATGGTTAGCACCCTCGTTTTGCCCGATCCCGCACCAGCGATCACCATAAGCGCCCCATCCTTTTGCAGCACAGGCGCGCGCTGCGCATCATTCAGACCGTCTAGATATTGCTCCAAAACTTGGTTTTTGGTTAAGCTGTGAAATTAAGGAAAAAGCCTTTTAATTATCAGAAGGAACGCCGTGTTTTTATAAACAATGGGTCAGATCGATTTAATGAAATATCTTTATATCACAAAACGGATGCAATAACTTTCATTTAAAAATCCTACTCAATGTTCAGAACACTTCTCTTTCCTATTTTAATAGTTCTCGCTTTTGCGAAAACCGCCCAGGCTCAACAAAAAATGATCACAGGCCCTGTCATCAAGGAATATGGCGCGACCTATACCGTTACTGACCCCGATATTAAAACGGAAAAAAACGAGGAATTTAAAGTTGTTTTTGACATAAAAGATGCCGCCGATGACCCTGCAAAAATCAATCGTCTCTTGGAGACTGTGGCCCGTTTTCTCAACATGCACGTCGCCGCCGGCGTAGCTTTACAAAACCTAAAACCGGTTATGGTCGTGCACGGCGGAGCCGCTTTTGGACTGCTCAAAAACAAATTTTACAAAAAAAAGTATGGTGTGAACAATCCAAATCTCGATCTTTTGGATAAATTACATACCGCTGGCGTGCCCATAATTTTATGTGGTCAAACCGCCGGTGCCCTGGATATTTCAGTGGAAAAACGCTGGGAGCGTTCAAAAGTGGCGCTTTCAGCCATGACCGCATTGATTCAGTACCAAAATCAGGGATACCGATTAATTGCATTCTAAAACCCAACTTTTTATGAAAAAAATTCTACTTATCAGCTTTATTCTGCTTTCCGCATCAAATCTTTTTGCACAAAAGGCCGACCAAGACCTTATGACTTCCGCGGAGGCGATCGAGCCACAGGTGATTGAATGGCGGCGCGACTTTCATGAGCACCCAGAACTCAGCAACCGTGAATTTGAAACCTCCAAAAAGATCGCTGCACATTTAAAATCCCTTGGCATCGCAGTGCAGACCGGTGTGGCAAAAACGGGTGTGATCGGTATCTTAAAGGGCAATAAACCGGGTAAAGTGGTCGCCCTGCGTGCCGATATTGATGCGCTGCCGGTTACAGAACGCAATGACCTGCCTTTTAAAAGTACGGTTAAGGATACCTTCATGGGCCAGGAGACCGGCGTCATGCATGCCTGTGGTCATGATACGCATACGGCGATCCTCATGGGCGTCGCGCAGATCCTTTCAAAAAATAAAGATAAGATCAATGGCACTGTAAAATTTATTTTTCAGCCCGCTGAAGAAGGCCCCCCACCGGGTGAAGAAGGCGGCGCCAAACTTATGATTAAAGAAGGAGCTCTAAAAAATCCCGATGTTGATGCCATTTTTGGACTACACATCAATTCAGCCACACCAGTCGGGACGATCAGATATAAACCTGGCGGTACTATGGCAGCCGTAGAACGTTTTGTGGTCAATGTAAATGGAAAACAGACTCACGGCTCTCAACCTTGGGGAGGCGTTGACCCCATTTATATTGCTGCAAAAATCATTGATGGTTACCAGAGCATCATAAGCCGTGAATCTGAACTTACCAAAGAGGCCGCTGTAATAACCGTGGGCAAAATAACAGCGGGTGTACGCTTTAATATCATTCCTGAAACTGCCGAGATGATCGGTACCGTGCGCACCCTGGATCCCGATATGAAAACCCTAATCATCAAGCGGATGACCGAAATGACGAAAGATCTTGCAAAAGCCTATGGCGGCAGCGCGACTATTAAGTTTCAAAACAATACTGCGATTACCTATAATGATCCTGAGCTTACTGCCAAAATGCTGCCCACCATGCAGGAGATTGCCGGTGATGATCATGTAGAACTGGTCAAAGCCACAACTGGAGGGGAGGATTTCAGCTATTTTCAGCAAGAAGTACCGGGTGTTTATTTTTTTCTTGGCGGAATGGCACCGGATACCAAAGAAGCTTTCCCACACCACACTCCAGATTTTATGATAGACGAGGCGGGAATGGTACTTGGCGTTAAGACCCTTTCGCAAATGGCGATCGATTATCTCAGCCAAGGTTGATGTGTTTAGAGGTTTGGAATTTATAAGATATTGAGTGAAAACATCCCGAACCTGTTTTAATATTTGGGTGAGGTAAGCGTTATGCTAGAAGATCCCTGATGGGCAGAAATTAACAAAAGGCCAAAACAAAGGGCAATTCTATTTTTGAACAGGGTATTGAGAACCTAAAATCGTTAATCCATCGTCCACAAACATTTTTTGACCTGCTAACTTGTATCTTGCTATCTGTAACCCTTAACCTTGATAGCACGATGCAGGAAATCCTCAATTTTCTAAGCAAAATCCCATGGTGGGCATGGATAATCGTAATTTTAGCCATCATTGCCATCCGTGATATTTTCTTTAACAAGAAACATATTATTACCCATAATTTCCCAGTTGTAGGACATTTTCGGTATTGGCTGGAGAGCATAGGCCCAGAGTTGCGCCAATATATTGTGGCAAATGATCGTGAGGAACTACCCTTTAACCGTATCGAGCGCGGGTGGATCTATGCTTCAGCAAAAAATGAGAACAACTACGAAGGTTTTGGCACAGACCGCGATATCTATGCGCCCAATTATATTTTTGTCAACAATGCCATGATGGCCTATAAGGTCAAAGAAGATCATCCTAATGCAAAAGACCCGTATTTTTTACCCTGTGCAAAGGTAATGGGCGAGCATCATAAGCGGCAACGCCCATTTAGGCCATGCTCTGTGATAAATGTCTCAGCGATGAGTTTTGGATCGCTTTCTGCCCGCGCTCTCGAATCGTTGAACCTGGGATGCCAGAAGGCTAATGCCTATCACAATACGGGAGAGGGAGGTCTTTCTCCCTACCATAAGAAAGGGGCTGATGTGGTCTTTCAGTTTGGCACGGGTTATTTCGGCGTACGGGATGAGTTGGGGAATTTCTCTCTAGAAAAGCTTCAGGAACTCGTAGAGAACAATCCACAGGTAAGAGCGATTGAAATCAAACTCTCACAAGGTGCCAAACCTGGAAAAGGAGGTGTGCTGCCCGCCTCAAAAATAACGCAGGAAATCGCGGATATCCGCCATGTTCCCATGGGCAAAGACGTCCTTTCCCCGCCTACGCATTCCGCTTTTGACGGGGTACAGGGCCTGGTAGACTTCATTGAGGAAATTGCGTGGGCGACCGGTCTTCCCGTGGGCATTAAAGCGGCTATAGGCAGGATGGATCAATGGGAGGAACTCGCTGATATAATGCAAAAAACAGACCGTGGCCCAGATTTTATAACCATTGATGGCGGTGAAGGCGGGACCGGCGCGGCCCCTCCCAGTTTTGCGGATCACGTCTCACTACCTTGGGTATACGCCTTTAGCGATATCTACCGGCTTTTTAAGGATCACCATCTTACCGAGGGCATAGTATTTATAGGAAGTGGTAAATTGGGCCTTCCCGCGCAGGCGGCAATGGCCTTTGCAATGGGGGCAGATGTTATCAATGTGGCCCGTGAAGCGATGCTATCGGTAGGTTGCATACAGGCCAAAGTGTGTCACAACAATACCTGCCCTTCTGGAGTTGCCACACAAAACAAATGGTTACAGCGGGGAATTAACGTTGAAAACAAAGCGGTAAGAGCACATTTTTATTTTAAAAACTTTAGAAAAGAGCTGCTAGAGATCACCCATGCCTGTGGTTATGAGCACCCTTGCCAAATGACCATGGATGATGTTGATTTTAGTCTTGGCGACAAAAACCTGACCCAAACGCTGGCAAGCTCTTTTGGTTATCACAAGGTCAATGTCCCTTTTAAAGGAGTTCAATTCCTGCTTAGCTGTACGTCATTAGGTGGAAACTATCAAAAAATAGAATCTGAAAAGGTCACGACAAGGGATTCAAAGGAAAAAGATGCGGTAAGATATTGAGCTTCTTACCTATATTTGTTGACTCAACAAACACTGATTTAGCTTTTAAAAAATGGATATTGACACTATTTTGATCCAGCTTCTTTTTGCCGTTGCCCCGGCAATTATTGTGGCGCTTTTGGCCTATTATTTTTTTAATGGTTTTATAAAAAACGAGGATGGGCGGCGCAGGTTTTTGCTCCAAAAAGATGCCCAGGCAGATAGCCTTCCCATACGCCTACAGGCTTATGAGCGCCTGACACTGTTTTTGGAACGCATAAAACCAGGCCAATTATTGATCAGGATTAAACCCAATGGCGAGAACAAAAGCCAGTATGAGCAGTTGCTCATCACCACCATTGATCAGGAGTTTGAGCACAACCTCTCCCAGCAGATCTATATGAGTGATGAGCTGTGGAATGTAATCAAATCCGCTAAAAATGGGACGATCCAGATTATTAGGCAGGCCACATTACGCGAAGATGCTGATTCAGCACAGGCGGTGCGCGAGACTATTCTTTCAGATATGGTCAACCAGACCGTTCCCTCCTCAGTAGCACTTGAATATTTGAAAAAAGAGATTACTGCTGTAATTGGCTGATTATATCTTCAGTTAAGATTGGTTTTCTTCTAGACGATTTCACCATATTTAATTCGGACATGCTTATTGATAGGCCAACATGGTGCGTCCAGAGGTTATATCACCCAAACTAAAAAGCGTATTAAAACAATCAAACCTAAATTCCAAACCCTGCGTATATTCCTGTAGCCTTTTATTCGGTGTGCCTTTATACTCAACCACTGCTTTATCCGTTATATTTGCATCAAAAAAATACATGCCCTTTTCATCAAAATATATACTCTTTCTGCTGCTCCTCCTTCACGGGGGCTTCTGTTTTTCGCAGAAAGAGACCCAAAATAGCGGGGAGGACAAACAGATCAAGATCACTTCAGACCTAGAGCAGATTGACGAGGCCAAATATCCGGGCGCCATCATCATGCGCAAGGGCAAAAACCAGGTCTATATACAGCACAAGGGCATTGAGATGTGGTGTGACCTGGCCTTTTTTTATAAGAACGATAATTTTGTAAAAGCCTATAATAACGTACGCCTTAATCAGGGGGATACCATTACTATGCGCAGCCGTTATGCCGAGTACAACGGTAATACCGAATTTGCGTACGCTGCCGGGCAGGTAGATATGACAAGCCCCACCGCAAACCTAAAAACGGATACCCTATACTTAGACCGTATTAAGCAGGAGGCTTATTACCGCTCTGGCGGAACCCTGCGCGATACTGCAAGCGTAGTCACAAGTAAGATAGGCCGCTACTTTATGGAACAGGACAAATACTCCTTTATTCAGCATGTGGTGCTCACTAACCCTGAATATGTGATCCATAGTGAGCAGCTGGATTTTTATTCAGAGTCAGGTTACGCCTATTTATATGGCCCGTCCACCATAACCAGTGAGACAAGTAAAGTGTTCTGCGAACGTGGGTTTTACGACACCCATGGCGATATGGGTTATTTTGTAAAAAATTCGCGAATTGATTATGATAATCGTACCGTTTACGGCGATAGTTTATATTTTGACCGCAATAAAAGTTTTGCTTCGGCGACCAATAATATCAAGGTTATAGACACGGCTAATAATAGCGTGATCAAAGGTAATTATGCTGAAGTTTACCGGGAGAAGGATTCGGTTTTTATCACTAAAAGGGCGGTGGCGATTACACGTCAAAAAAACGACAGTGTTAAAAACGATAGCATTTATATACATGGCGACCGGCTGGTGGTTACAGGCAAACCCGATGAGCGCATCATCCGCGCGTATCCTAACGTCCGGATTTTTAAGACTGACCTTAGCGGGAAAAGCGACTCCCTGCACAGCAACCAAAAAACCGGTCTTACCCAAATGTTGAGTAGGCCTATCTTATGGAACGGCCGCACCCAGATGACTGGCGATACCATACATTTGATAAGTAATCCCAAAACCGAAAAACTGGATTCACTCAAGGTATTCAACAATGCATTCGTTGCCCAGAAAGATTCGATACCGCTTACGCAAAAACCAGAAACCTACGGTTATAATCAGCTCAAGGGGGATGTGCTTTACGGTCTATTTCGCAACAATAATATCTACCAGATCAATATCATAAAAAACGCTGAAAGTATCATGTACTATCGCTCAGAAGCCGGAGAGCTGCAAGGCATAGATAAAAGCATGAGCGCCTCTATTGAGATCGATCTGGAAGACAACGCAATTAGTGAGGTGACGAAGTACAGGCAGTTTGAGGGCAAATCCTATCCACTGTCAAAATTTCCACAAGATGCACGTACTTATCCCGGCCTTAACTGGCGCGGTGATGAGCGCATCACAAAAATGGAAGATATATTTAAGGGAGACCCGCAATATGAACTTATAAAAATAGAAGGTATCCCCCTTCCGGAAATACCAGAAGATTTCTTTGCCAAACCGGATGACGAGGAAGAGGAAGATACAAGCCTGCCCGATGCTTCTGAACTCAACCCCGAAGATCTAAAAAACCGTGAAGAGGACGCACCACAAATAGGTATTCCCATAAACGAAAAGGCAACCATTAAAGGAGATTCTCTACAGCAAAAGGAAAAAGAGCCTGTGAAGGATAGCCTAAAGGAGCAGGAAACGAAGGTACGGGATAGTCTGAAGATCTCGCAAAAGAAAAAGGCAGGAGTCCTGAGACGGGAAGAGCATTGATTTAGCATTGTTGAGTTATCGCAAACAATCACAATGGCCCTAAACAATTTAAATGGGCACCCAAAATCTGCATCAAATTTCATATTTTGAAGTGAGAATTCCCCTCTTAAGAACAAGACATATTGACAGGCTACAGCATATCCCAACTTATAAGAAAAAGCTTTTAATTTTTAGAAACTTGAACCAAAACTTCCTCACATATCAAGCCCAAACCACCCCGCACCCCTTGGGGATGGAGGTTTCACATGCACAAGGCTCTTACATTTATGATGTGCAGGGAAAGCAATATCTAGATTTTGTGGCCGGGGTAAGTGCATGTACGCTGGGCCATACCCATCCCGCCGTAGTCAACGCCATAAAAGAACAGGCTGATAAATACCTGCATGTCATGGTGTATGGCGAATATGCGCAGAATCCTGCGGTCGAATTTACACGTCTACTTGCTGCCCAGCTTCCCGCAGGCTTAGAGCAGACTTACCTCGTTAACAGTGGTGCTGAAGCCATTGATGGCGCGATCAAGCTCGCACGGCGCAGCACAGGCCGTACGCAGATCATTGCCGCAAAAAAAGCGTACCACGGTAATACCTTTGGGGCGCTGAGCCTGATGGATTATGAAGAACGCGTAGCCCCCTTCCGTCCTGTGATCGGGGATGTAGATTTTATAGGTTTTAACGACCTCAGCGATCTCGATAAAATCACCGAAAGGACCGCCGCCGTCGTCCTCGAAACCATTCAGGGTGGGGCCGGATTTATTGTGCCAGTAGATGATTTTCTAAAAAAGGTTAAAAAACGCTGTACAGAAGTAGATGCTTTATTAGTGCTTGACGAGATACAACCGGGTTTTGGCCGTACGGGCAGGTTGTTCGGTTTTGAGCATTTTGATGTCGTTCCAGATATTTTGGTGCTGGGCAAAGGCATGGGCGGTGGTATGCCCATCGGCGCCTTTATAGCCTCAAAAAAGCGCATGCAGTTACTTTCTGACAATCCTAAACTGGGTCACATCACAACCTTTGGCGGTCATCCTGTCATTGCGGCAGCCGCGTTAGCCACACTCAACGAACTGCTGAGAACAGATCTTATCAAACAGACCTATGAAAAGGAAAAACTGATCAGGAAACGCTTAGTGCATCCGCTCATTACAGAGATTCGCGGTAAAGGTCTTATGCTGGCTGCGTTTACCGCTTCCGCGAAAATGACCAGCGATGTGATCCTTGAGTGCCAGAAAGAAGGATTAATCCTTTTTTGGCTGCTTTTTGAACCAAAGGCTATACGCATTACCCCACCACTCACCATAAGTTGTGAAGAATTGGAAGAGGGCTGCAAAAAATTGCTGACAGTTCTTGATAAGTTGGATTAATAATGCAGAATTAACCAAAAGGCGCGGTTGTTGATTACTTTGTTGAAAAGAATACACGTTTATCAAGGTACCGCGCGTTTAATTTATAAATTTATAAAGGTAGAAAGCAAATCGAACTGAACATCCCAGAACAGGGTTTATAAAAATTGAACGCTGCACAGGGAAAAGTAGAACTAACCTTTTCTCCGGCTTCTTTTCCTATAGGAAAGCATTTCGCGGAAGCGGACAAAACGGATTAACAAATATACCGTGTATGAAATTCAGTCACGAAGAAGATTTCCCGCTCACCCGTTTTGAATCTATGTTAAAGACGAATAATATTCTCTTCTTCGATTCGGAAGAATTTGAGGATATTGTAAACCATTATCTGGAAAACGGGAAGATTGCATTGGCCAAAAAGGCCGTTAAACTTGGTCTTGACCAGCACCCCACTTCCTCAAACCTTAAACTTTTCAGGATTGAGATCCTCATTTTTGAGAATAAGCTCCCAGAAGCCGATAGATTGCTCAATGAACTTTATCTGCTGGAACCTAATAATGAGGAGATCTATATTCAGAAGGCCAATATCTACTCAAAAAAAGACGATCATCACAAGGCCGTGGAACTGCTCGAGACCGCCCTTGAGATCACAGATGATGATGCTGATATCTATTCTCTGATAGGGATGGAATATCTGTTTATGGAAGATTTTCAGAACGCCAAGTTCAACTTTATGAAATGCCTTGAGGTTGATGAGGATGATTATTCCGCCCTGTACAACGTTATTTATTGTTTCGATTTTCTGGAACAACACGAAGAGGCCATTGATTACCTCAATATGTTTCTGAACAAAAACCCCTACTGTGAAGTAGCCTGGCATCAGGTAGGTAAGCAGTATTTTGACCTCAAACAATATGAGAAGGCACTCGCCGCCTATGATTTTGCGATCATAAGCGATGACACTTTTATAGGTGCTTATTTTGAAAAGGGTAAAGTCTTGGAAAAAATGGGCCGTTACAATGAGGCCATTGAGAATTACCAGATCACCCTAGGGCTGGATGATCCAACTTCTTTTGCATATCTGCGCATCGGTAAATGCTATTTAAAACTGCACTGTGAAGACCTGGCTCTTGATTATTTTTCAAAAACTGTACATGAAGACCCTTTGCTGGACAAGGGTTGGATCGCAATCACTGATTTTTACATCAAAAAGATGGATTATCAGAATGCGCTATACTATATCAATAAAGCCATCAATATAGACGGTGAAAACGTATTGTACTGGAAGCGCTACGCCAAGATCAACAATAAGCTGAAGTTTTATGAAGAGGCGGAACGCGGCTACCGCAGGACCCTAGAATTGGGCAATTACGAGCTCGACACCTGGCTTACCCGATCAGATCTACTCACTGATCTGGGCGAAAACGAGGCCGCCGTACAGAACCTAATACAAGCCATGGAATTCTACCCGGAAAATGCGGAGATTGAGTTTAGGCTCGCCGGACTTTATTATATGCTGGGCCAGGATATAGAGGGGCACTATCATCTTGAGAACGGGCTAAGACATGAGCCCGCGTATGCTATGATCCTAGAAGAACTCTTCCCTTACGCTTATGCGAAAAAAAGCGTTCAGCAAAAGATATTGCAAGCGCGTAAGTCCTGATGGTTTTCTTATTTTTGATGGCTCATCCTTAATGTAAACATCGAGCCATGCCCGAAAAACGTAGCCTTACGCAATACGTATTGATATCCCTTAAAGGGCTCGCCATGGGCGCGGCAGATGTAGTGCCTGGCGTTTCTGGCGGTACAATCGCTTTTATCGCAGGGATCTATGAAGAACTGATCACCACGATAGATAAACTGGACACCGGTTTCTTCAAAATTTGGAAGAAAGAAGGTTTTCGGGTAGCTTTTGCCCACTATAACATAGCTTTTCTTATTGCTCTTTTTGGCGGGATTGCAGTGAGCATACTTTCGCTTGCAAAACTCATTACTTATCTATTGCACGATTATCCCCTATTATTATGGAGTTTCTTTTTTGGACTTATCATTGCCAGTATTCTATATATCGGTAAGCAGATAACTAATTGGGGGGCTGGTGTGTTCATTGCGGGCATCGTGGGCATTGCCATTTCTTATTACATCACCATTGCTGAGCCCGTGCATACGCCCAGCAGCGCTATATTTATATTCATATCTGGCTTTATCGCGATCATTGCCATGATTTTACCAGGTATTTCCGGTTCCTTTATTTTGCTGCTTTTGGGTTCATACGCGGTGATTTTGGGAACGGTAAGGAATTTCGTTGATGGCATCTTAACAACAGATTGGGAGCTGGTCAGAACTTCAGCGCTAAAACTCGGACTTTTCCTTATTGGTTGTATTGTTGGGCTCAAGGTCTTCTCAAAAGCGCTCACCTACCTTTTTAAAAACTACCAGAACCTCACCTTGTCACTCTTGACCGGTTTTATGATCGGCGCCCTTAATAAGGTGTGGCCGTGGAAAGAAGTACTTTCGTATCGGGAGGACAGCCATGGGGAAATGGTGCCCCTCCTCGAAAAAAGCATCCTACCCTCCCACTTTGACGGTGACCCAAAAATATTTTGGGTGCTTATTGTGGCAATCATAGGCTTTTTGACCATTTTTCTTTTAGAACGGTTTGCCAAAGCAAAAAAGAACTATGCAGACTGACACCCGCTCATTTTCAGATAAGGTCTGGCTCGTGCTCAAGGGGCTGGCTATGGGTGCCGCCAACAAAGTGCCTGGTGTCTCGGGTGGTATCGTTGCTTATGTAGTGGGTTTTTATGAAGAATTTATCCACTCTCTGCAACACGTAAACGGCAAAGCTTTTAAACTGCTCATAAACGGAAGGGTAAAAAGCTTTATGACCTATATAAATGGCCGGTTTCTCGGGTTGCTCATGTTGGGTATGGTCATCAGTTATTTTAGCGTTTCAAAATTGCTTGATATTATCATACAGCACCAACCACTGCTGGTATGGAGCGCGTTTTTCGGCATGATCATCGGCAGTATTTACTACATCGCAAAAGATTTTGAGGAATGGACACGTAAGAATATAGCGATCCTGCTACTGGGTGCGATTGCCGGTGTTGCCATCAGCCTGCTGGAACCCGCCACACAGAATGATAATTTGATATTTGTATTTTTCTGTGGAATCATTGGGGTTTCCGGCATGACCCTGCCTGGACTTTCTGGCTCCTTTATCCTAATTTTATTGGGTAATTATGTGCTTTTGCTGGTAGATTCGGTCAATGCGCTCTATGACACCCTTTTTGATCTTGCCCGCTTCGATCTTTCTTTTATGGGCGATCCGGTACGCATACGCCTGCTTCAGGTGATCGCAGTTTTTACTTTAGGTTCGCTGGCTGGGCTGGTTACATTATCCAACTTTCTGGGTTATTTGCTAAAGCACTTTAAAAGTGAAACAAATGCACTGATCATCGGGTTTATTGCGGGATCTTTGGGGGTGGTCTGGCCCTGGAAAACGCCTATTTATGAGATGGGTGCCCTGGGCAGTGTCAAGATCGACCGCGTGGGCGACCCTATACTAAAAAATTATGACCGTTTTATCCCCACCGAAATTTCCCTGCAGAATATCAGCGCCACGATCTGCATTATTATAGGGATCCTCATCGTTTTCGGTCTGGGCAAATATGGCGAAAAAACCAAACAACATGGAAAAGTACGGCCTTATAGGTAAAAATATCGAGTTTTCGTTTTCACGGAAATATTTCGCTGAAAAGTTCAAAAAAGAGAATCTGAACGCTGAGTATATTAATTTTGACTGTCAGAATATCGAGGGGGTCAAAAAACTTTTGGAAAAAGAAAATCAGCCAAATGGATATAATGTCACCATTCCCTACAAACAGGCTATTATGCCCTTTCTACAGGAGATCAATAAACATGCACAGTCCATCGGCGCAGTAAATACCATTAAAAGACTACCCGATGGCAGGTTAAAAGGCTACAATACAGATTACTTGGGTTTTCGCAAAGCCATCAGGCCGCTGCTTGGCAAGACTCACCAAAAGGCACTCATTTTGGGAACCGGTGGCTCCTCAAAAGCCATAGCCTATGCACTCGAACTTGAAGATATTAATTATGATTTTGTGTCCCGGACCCCAAATAAGGAGCAACTGGGCTACGATCAGCTCAATGCCGCCCTCCTTTCAAAATATACCATAATTGTTAACTGTACCCCATTGGGCACGTACCCTGCAGTTGATAAGGCACCCCCTATCCCCTACCATCTGCTCAGTGCAGAGCATTTACTTTTTGATTTGGTCTATAATCCTGAAGAAACCAAATTTATGAAAGAGGGTGCGGCACGTGGAGCGTTAACCACCAATGGTTTTAAAATGCTACAATTACAGGCAGAGGCTGCCTGGGGCATCTGGAATTAGCAGTACGCCATCAATAAGGCCATTTGCTATGTGCACAGTTAATAGTATCTTTAACCCCTATTATAACGACCATAAATACCAGCACCATGGCTCAGGATAAAACAAATAAGGAAGAAGGCAAAAAGGATGATCTCACCGCCAAGGCTATAGTTAACGAAGGTGATAAAAAGGAGAAGAACCCTGCCCAGAAGATGGATCGTGATATCGAAACGGACGGGGTGACCACGAGCTCTGCAGAACGGGAAGAAGAAAGCCAGGAAGATGAAATGGTGACAGAATCCATGGATATCATCAAGGATGCCTCGGTAGAAAAAGAGGACGAAGCAACCGTGCCCGATGGCAAGCTAGACGAAAATTTGGAGCAGGCCAGTAATACTTTAAGAGAGACTGAAAAAGAAATACCAGAATCCACAGATGAGCAAGTAGATGGTACTTTCGCTGCCGCGAAAATAACGGAAAATCAAGAACAGCCAGAGGAAACTTCGCAAAACACTTCTATAAAGGTGGACGAATCATCAGATTCAGCAACATTGCCGGATAAGGATGAAAATTCCAACGAAAAATCTAATGCTGATAATGCCGTTGATTCTGAAGATGCCAACATAAATTCTGACAATAACGCTTTCGCGAAAGCGGAACAGACTGAAAACAAGCCTGAAGAAACCGCTAAAGACCGTTCTACAAAAGCAGACGAAACATCCTCAAAATCCGCCGAAAAGGATCAAAATATAACCGGTAAAAAAACAGCCACTGTCAAAGGCGAGGATGAAGACTTTGCCGAAGAGGAACAGGATGAGGATACCAGCGGTAGCGATGATATAGATAGCGCCCTCACCGAGGATAGCGAAGATGAGACCACCGCAGAACGCCACAGCATCCCCAAAAAAGAATATGATCAGATGAGCAAAGAAGCACTGATCAAAGAGTTTAAATACCTGCTGCACAAACATAAAATTCAAGCGATCAAAGAACACGTTGACGAACTTCGATCAGCTTTTATATCGCAATTTGAGGAAGAGCAGGACGAGGCCAGGGACCATTTTATTGAAGAGGGTGGCAACATCATCGATTTTAGATACTACAATCCCTTAAAAAAAGAGTTCAACACCCTTTATTTTGAATATCGTGACAAGCGCAACGCTTATTTTAAGAATCTAAAGCGTGACCTCAACGCAAACCTGGACGTGCGCAATGCCCTAATAGAAGAACTTAAGGAACTTAAAGGCGAAGTAGGCGGGGAAGATAGCATTAACACGACTTTTGATAAATTCAGGGATATTCAGGAGCGCTGGCGCAGTGCCGGTAATATCCCCCGGGATCGTTACAATCTGGTCTGGAACAATTACCATCACCATGTTGAGAATTTCTATGACTTCCTGCACCTCAACCGGGAGTTTCGCGACAGGGATTTTAAAGAAAATCTTGACAAAAAGATGAAACTGGTGGAGCAGGCTGAGGAGCTGACCAAAGCACAGGATATTAACCGGGCGTTTAAAGAACTTCAGCTTTTGCATAAGATGTGGAAGGAAGAGATAGGCCCCGTGGCCAGAGAATACCGCGAGGAAATTTGGGAAAAATTCAGTGCGGCCACACGAAGTATCCATGATTCACGTCAAGAGTATTTTAAAAATATAGATAAAATACACGCAGAAAACCTCGTCAAAAAACAGGAAGTCATCCAGCAGATAGAAGAAATCGCTGCAAAAGAGGAGCAATCGCATGGAGCCTGGCAGAAAGCCATGAAAAAAGTGGCGGCCCTACGTGATGAATTCTTTAAAATAGGAAAAGTACCCCGCAAGAAAACTGATGCTGTATGGAAAGCCTTTAAAAAAGCAACGCGCACCTTTAACCGTAACAAAAACGCTTTTTATAAGAACCAGAAAAAAGAGCAACAGGAAAACCTTTCCAAAAAAATGGAACTGGTCAAGATTGCAGAGGAAAACAAGGATAATGAAGACCTGGAGCCCACAATCGAGCTGATGAAAAAAATACAATCAGACTGGAAAAAGATAGGGCACATACCCCGCAGGGACAGCGATAAGGTATGGAAACGTTTTAAAAAAGCATGTAATCATGTATTTGACCGTCTGCATGCCAATAAAAAAGAGGCCCTTGAGGAAGAGCAAGGCAATCTTGAGGTAAAGCAGGAAATGCTCAAAAAGGCTAAATCCATCGAACTTACAGGCAAACGCGACGAAGATCTGGCCGCCATAAAGGCGCTTATCGCATCCTGGAAAGAAACCGGTCGCGTACCTTTTTCCCAAAAGGGTATCGAAAAAGACTTTAATAAAATCCTTGACGGCTTATTTAATAAACTCGACCTGGGCCGTAAGGAGACCGAAATGATCAAATATGACAATCGCGTTGCCGCGATGGCAGACCGCGACGATGATAGGCAAATTGAAAAGGAACGCTATTTTATCTCAAAAAAGGTTGACGAAGTCAAAGCTGAAATCAACCAACTGGAGAATAATCTAGGTTTCTTTCAACATGTGCCTGATGATAACCCTATGGTCAAAGAAGTTCACAAAAACATTGCGGACCATAAAAAAACACTTGAGATCTGGAAGGCAAAACTTAAAAAGATCAAAACGATCGCCTGAGACCGCAAAACGATCTTTAACAAATAACCACGGTACATTTATTTTGGCCGTGGTTTTTTATTTCGGCGTAAGACAAAATAGAATCGTGGCAACATTTGACCACTAAACAAAACAATATTCTATTTTTAACACGATATGCGCGGCCCAAAATACATTGTGGGAATACGTAATTTCCTAAAAAGCTATGACTTTTCTAAGGGGCTGCTCTTGTCATCTGCTGTTTTTATTGCCATTCTGTTTTGTATAGAGTTCCTGAATGTTACAGTTGCCAGCGGCGCTGCCCTTGGGGTGCTTATCATATCTATCCCTGATATTCCCGGAAACAGGAAGCACCAGACTATCGGCATGCTGGTTGCGCTTTTTCTCGCGGTTATAAATTTCTTTTTGATTCAGATGGCGCTGCAAGTTCAATTTCTGGTTCTGCCCGTTCTTGCAATTCTCGTTTTTGCCAACTCCATCATTTCGGTATATGGGTTTAGGGCATCACTGATCTCATTTTCAGGATTGCTGGCCATGGTGCTCAGTTTTGCCCATCCACATACTGGGATAGACCTTTTTCTCAACCTGCTCTATGTGACCTGTGGGGGGCTTTGGTATCTCCTACTTGCCTTACTTCTCAACCGCTACCGCTCCCAATCATATCTTGCTCAACTTATAAATGCATGCCTGAAGCGCACGGGAGCATACCTTGAGCTAAGGAGCAGGCTGTATCTTGCAGAAGATGATGCAGACATACACTGTAAAATCCTGGAACTTGAGACCTCCATCGTTAATGATCATCAGGCCATCCGCGATAATTTGTTGTACCAAAGGGGCAGATCGGGTTACCAAGGGCATAAACGCAAACAGCTTTTAATATTGATTGAACTGGTTGAGATCCTCGAGCTCGCCGCGGCAAACCCCATTGATTTTTCAAAATATCACGACAAATCCCAAGGCTTTAAAAAAGTTGTTGGGCATTGTGCAGCGGTGATTATGGCAGTAGGTAAACGACTGGCAGAACTCGCCAACCAAGGAAAAATCGCAAATCAGAATCTTCCCGATAATCTTATAAACGAAGCTTTAAATACTTTTGAACAATCCAAACAGCAAAAGGATGTAGATCAGCAAGACGGTATTTTATTAAGCAACCTACTCGATTATACAGTAAAACAATCGAATAATGTCAAAACCATAGTCCGTTATCTTACAAGTGACAAACCTTTAAAAAAACCATCACTCAAATCGAAAGAACGCGATTTGTTCATTTCGGCACCTGATTATTCCCTCACGATCCTTAAAGAAAACCTTTCCTTTAAATCGCCTATTTTTAAACACTGCCTGCGCCTCGTGCTTACGGTTCTTTCGGGCTATTTGCTGGGATCCCTGTTTTCGATACAAAATGCCTACTGGATCATTCTCACTATCGTCGTGATCATGCGCCCTGGCTACGTGCTCACCAAAACACGTTCTAAAGACCGTGCTATTGGCACACTTTTAGGCGCGGTCATCGCTTTCGGAATTTTATTTATAACACATGATACACGTGTTTTTGCCGCCCTTGCCTTTACCAGTCTTACGCTGGCCTTCTCGCTTATACAGCAAAACTACAAGGCCGCCGCCCTCTTTATCACCTTAACCCTAATTTTTACCTACTCCCTGATCACCACAGACGCCTATGCGGTCATACAATATCGGGTTATCGATACGCTAATGGGTGTCCTACTGGCAGGGCTTGCAAACTATTTTCTCTGGCCCTCCTGGGAAAACCAGACCATTGAACAACTTATTATAGATTCCATACAGTTTAATCAATACTATTTAAAAGAAGTAGACCGGTTTTACCGTCATCCTTCAACACTTCCCTACAGCTACAAAGCGGCACGAAAAAAGGCTTTTTTGGCCATGGCAAATCTTCATGCCGGATATCAGCGCATGGTGCAGGAACCACTCGCACAAAGCAGGCACCTGGGGCAGCTACATGAGGTAGTGGTCATCAACCATACCTTGCTCTCCGCTATCGCCTCATTGGGAACGTATATCCAGATACATAAGACGACTGCAGCGTCAAAAAATTATATGCAGATTATAAATACGATTAACTTATGTTTAGTCGAATGCCAAAAAATCTTTGATAAACAAAAAAGCTCAGAGCTCCTCAATACACATAAAGGTCCTAAAGAATCCTATCAAAAACTGGAACAACACTATAATAAACTTCTACATACTGAAGAGACATCTAGGGGCGCAAGGGACGTTCAGAAAATAGGCCATCATGAACAATTAAAAGAGGCACTTATACTCAGAGACCAGCTTAATTGGATTTCTGACATAAGTGAAAACTTATACCGCGCCCTGATGAATTATAAGAAGCGAACATCAAAGAAAGGATAAAACTCAATCCTCCGTTTTAGCATTTTTTATCATGGAGGCCAAAGTGTTACAGTATAAAGATTAACAATACTTTGTGGCTTCACAAGGCCCTCAACTCATGCTAAATGCAGGCAATTCCGTAATTTTATCCAAAACAAAAATTGAAATTATGAGCGAAGTAATCAATGAAAGACTGAACACGCCGACCTATATAAATGATGATCAGGGCGCGGAAATTGCCAACGGACTCAATGAAGTTGTTGCAACGACTTTTGCATTATATGTAAAAACAAAAAACTTTCACTGGCATATGTCAGGGCCACATTTTAGGGATTACCACCTATTATTTGATGAGCAGGCAGCAGTTTTGGAAGGGATGATAGATCCTCTAGCAGAGCGGGTGCGAAAACTGGGACAGCCCACTTTAAAATCTATCGGACAGATTGGGCATCAACAAATTATCGATGACGACGATAGAGAATATGTAAAACCTTACGATATGCTCAAAACCTTAATGGAGGACAACCGTACACTCAATCAAAAAATGCTTGATGTACACGGCGTCTGTGACGATTATAAAGATGTGGCAACGGCCAGTCTCCTTGAAGAAATGATGGATGCAACTGAACGGCGCATTTGGTTTCTTTTTGAAACTATGCGTGGGTCTAACCAGTAAATTCATGTACTGGATACTACAAAAATGAGGACTGTTTCGTCCTCATTTTTTTTTTGCTTATTTTTAAAAGGTTTTTCTGTATTAAAGAATAAAACATTTTGGAATACAAGCCATTACGCATTTGATATGTCCGTAGCACTCTCAGTACTTTATAGTTTGAATAAATAGTAAGAAAAACCTTAAAAAATGAGCTTATTTGATCTTATCAGTATCTTGATGGTGGTAGCATCTATTTTCTCCTATTTTAATGCCCGGTTGCTTAAATTACCAGATACCGTGGGGCTCTTTTTGATAGGGATTTTGTTTTCCCTCTTCCTTCTTTTTTTGGGCAATTATTTTCCAAATGTCCTTGATTACGAGCAAAAAATCTTAAAACAGATCGACTTTCAAAAATTCCTGATGGACGGCATTCTGAGTTTATTACTTTTTGCCGGTGCGCTCAAGCTTGATCTCCAACAATTAAAATCGCAACGGTGGCCCATTATTATTTTTGCTACTGTGGGGACCCTCATTACCACCTTTATAGTAGGATTTTCACTATATTATATACTTTTGTTGATCAACCTTCCCATCCCACTTTCTCATGCGCTGATCTTTGGCGCCCTGATCTCCCCCACCGATCCCGTGGCTATCCTTGGGGTTTTGAATAAAACGGCCATTGCTAAATCCCTAGAGATCAAAATATCCGGCGAGAGCCTCTTTAACGATGGGGTGGGCTACGTACTTTTCCTTTCACTCAGTCACCTGGCTATGCAACAGGGAGGCGGAACCGATATCTCCCTAGGTGAGATCGGATTGGTTTTTCTTAAGGAAGTGGGCGGTGCTGTACTTTTTGGTTACCTAATGGGGCGCATTACCGCAGCAGCACTTTTAAAAATAGATGAATATAAAACCCAGGTGCTCATCACCCTGGCCATGGTAATGGGTGGTTATACCCTAGCCGGAATGATTGGCGTTTCCGGGCCTATCACAATGGTAGTAGGTGGCATTATGATCGTTCGCTCGCTCGGGGGCGAAAATCCCATCTCTTCTGAGACAAAGGATTATGTGAAAAAGTTCTGGGAGCTCGTAGATGGGCTGATGAACGCGATCTTGTTTTTACTTATCGGTCTTAAGATTCTGGATGTACAGGCAAATAGATCGGTGCTCATTACAGGATGCATTGCGATTATACTCGTGCTATTAAGCAGGTTTTTATCGCTCAAAATTCTGATGGCAAGTATGCGAAAGTGGATCCCATTTGAGCCCAAAGCGGCAATAATAATGACCTGGGGCGGTCTGCGTGGGGGCATCAGCATTGCGATGGCAATCAGCCTTGCGGACGGACTTTCAAAAAATCTTTTTATCGGTATCACGTATATCGTGGTACTCTTTTCCATATTGGCCCAAAGCCTAACTTTAGAATGGGCTGTCAAAAAGTTTGATCTCGGTGGCGAGAACTCTTTAAAAATATAGACATTCTATTGTCAATGTTATGGATTTCGAAACACAAAAAAACCACGATTGTAGATTTACACTATATTTCTTAGATTTTAAAAATATCATACTAGGTTTTCCGCTTTCGCTAAAGCGATATAGTATAAAAACTGTTACCCTGAGCAACAAACCTCTTTTTATGTAGAACTTAAGGATTAACAACTCTGATTTGGTTCAAAACATTTTAAATCATTTGCTGTTTTTCATTAACGGGCCGATCTCAGATTTATCATGCTGTGAAAGAAAATTCACAAGGTCTGAAAGCTGCTCTCTAGACAAGGCTCCCCCATAAGCGGGCATATTTACCGCACCATTACTGATGCGTATAATCATTTCATTTTTGGTCAAGCGTTTTTCCACCTCTGTGAGTTCAGGGCCGCGGATACCGCCATGGTCATTTATTTTATGACAATATAGACAACCTTCAGTATTAAAAAGATCGATACCGCGCTTTACGCTGGCTGCAGGTTCTGGCACTGTAGTGTACTGAGGCACAGGTAGCGCATTAAAATGTGGATGCCACGGCGCCTTGGTGCCGATGTATGATAAGGAGCAAACGGCCAGGATGGTAAAAGTTACTCCGCCAATGGCCCACGGCCGTCTTAAAGGGCTACGCTCTCCCTTATTGGATATAAAGGGCACGGCAAACAACACAACGCCTATGAGCAGGGGGCCAAAAAAGATAATATAGGACTCAATATCTCCCGGCAACAGGGCAAAAACGGCAAAAATCCAGGTAAAATACCAGTCTGGTTTTGGGTCTGCATCTACATTCGTGAGGTCTGGGGCAGCCGTAAGGTCTGGAGCCCCCACAAACCAAGCCAGTATAAGTAGAATAAGTAGTACAAAAACACTAAAAAGAGCATCTCGCCAAACTACATTGGGAAAAAAAGGCACTCCTTTTTTCTTTAACATATCATCATACCATGCCCTATATGTTTTTGGATCAACGGGCCTGCCCGCTTTGGGCGGTTCGGAAATACCATTGCGGAACACCAGATACACATGATAACCCACGATACCGAAAAGCAGCGTGGGAAACAAAAATACGTGCATCGCAAAAAAACGGTTTAGGGATTCGCCGTTGATCGTATTTCCACCCAGTAAAAAATGTGCTATGGAATCGCCCATAATGGGGATGCGCCCCAATTGTTCTGCAGCGACCACTGCAGACCACACCCCATTATTGTCCCACCGCAGCAGTTGTCCGGTAAAAGCGAGGATAATTGTAATAAAGAAGAGAAAAACCCCAGTAATCCAGCTCATTTCCCGAGGATATTTGTAGGCCGCATTTACATAAACCCGTATCATATGCAAGCCCATGAGCAGGACCATACCTGATGCGCCCCAATTGTGTAGCCCACGCACAAAACTTCCCATAAAAGCTTGGTTTTCTATATATTGAAGGGAATGATAGGCCACATCTGCAGAGGGTTGATAAAGAAAGGCCAGGGAAATCCCCGTTATTACCTGCACTACAAGACAAAAGAGGGTCGCACTGCCCCATACGTAATTCCACGTGGCGCCTGGGGGTACCAAGTGTGTCGTTAAGGGTTTAAAAAGTTCGGTGAGCCCACCACGATCATCAACCCACCGCCATATTTCTTTTAATTTTTTCTTCACGATGTCATGTTTGTAATGGGTATTCCCTTGGTCTGGATTTCGACCTGCTGTGCCTTGACTCTTATGGGATATTCATACATCCCCCGGGGCGGGGGACCGGCTGCCCTTGAGCCGTCTTTGTAATAAACACCACCGTGACATGGGCACATAAACAGTTTAGATTTCTGAATCCAGCGGACGGGGCAACCCAAATGGGCGCAGTTTATAGAAAAGGCGATAAATGTACCGTCTTCCCTTTTTCGTATGTATGCTGAGGATTTTGCAATCTTTTTGCTCCATTGATATGGGGAGGCATTTTCAAAGTTGACTAGTTTAAAATTTTCAACATCAAATTCAGAAACGCTACCGACCGCTCGCCATACATTTTCCTTCTTTCTCATTACTGGGTCAAGCATTGCCGTCACCAGCGGAAATGTTAAAACCACGCCAATAAAACTACCCGCCCAAACCGTGATTTTAGTCAAAAAACTCTTGCGGTCAAGCAATTTTTTATCTTTATCCACCTGATTGCAGTCACAGCCCATTATTCTTATGTTTAGTTATTTCTTTAAACAGATCGGTGACCCACCCGGCCAAAGCGACGCAAAAAAGAACCAGGCCCATGCCCGAGATGATCCACGTGGTCAATATGCCCCAAAACATAAACACAGTACCCAAAGCCAAAAAAAACGGCCAATAAGTAGGCGATGGCAACTCTTCTGGTCGTGCAATGTTTTTCTTTTCTGAATTTTCCATTTTATTCATATTTAATAGCTGATTTGAAAGTTAGCCTACTCCGGCATCTGTCTCACTGCTGCCTCACCCTCCCCATACCAGACAAGTAGAATACCCATCGAAGCAAGCACATATAACAGGCAGCCGGGCACCCACATAATCAGGCCCGCGAGCTCCTGATCAATGTGCGGTGTCCAGGGTAAGGAACCGGTAAGGTAGGCCAAGGATTGGACGCCGGGGGGAACAGATGCCGATGAGGCAGAAAACACCACATACAGCCCCAGAATCGTACAATTGAAACACGACGTAAAAAGATAAACAACTTGCTGCAAAGGTTCGATCCTTTTATTAGGCTCGGGATGAAAAAGAGGGAGCACAAACAGAACTCCCATTAAAAACAAGACCAATAGTACAAGGTTATCGGGAATTTTACCCAGCCCTGCAGATGCGGCTACCCTTAAACCACAAATCGTCAAACCAGTTCTGGAGGAAAGAATTGCAGCTGTAAGATAATGACCGCCCCACATCGACAAAGTACCAATAACCCACGTCAGTAAGTAATAATGACTGAGGTTGGGCAGGCGTATTAAATTCGCCCTTCCTTTTTTTAAACTTCTCTTCGGAATGGAAATCAGGATCAGCACTGGGATCACCATAAGTGCAAGCACTTGTTGTACCATGCCAATACTATGCAGGCCATAGGCCTTGATTGCATTAAGGGGTGATCCAAAAACCAGATAGCTCAAGCAAAGTGCAAAGGCAAAGCACAATATTTGGCGAAGAGTACTTTTTACCATCCACAAATACAGGGAAAAAATCAATAAAAGCCCAAGCAACCATAAAACCGACCAGCTTTCCAAATTAGAAAAATAGCTTAAAACTTTCATAACAAAGGTATTATATAGACAAAGAAAAATACGAAGATCCATACTACGTCTACAAAGTGCCAATACACATCCACACCATTTATTCCGGCCAGTGTAATTGTTTTGTACCTGCCAAAAGACAGACCAAACATTAATGTCAGCATTATTATACCCAAAATCACATGCAATCCATGAAACCCAGTAAGGGTAAAAAAGCTGGAACCAAAAACATCCCTGTTCATGGTAACCTGCTTTTCATAAAGGGTTTTATATTCATTGATCTGGCCAATTATAAACACAACACCGAGTAAGATGGTTAAGCCCATTCCTATTTTAAAAGCTTTCATTTTTTGCTTAAAAAGCGCCTTTCTGCTGAACATAAGTGTAAAACTACTTGCGATGAGAATAAGGGTAAATATCCCGGTCCTCACCGCATCAAGGTTATGCGCAACCGTATCCGTAACATGTGTAAAATTGCGGTAATAGACATAGGCTACGAGCAGGGCAATAAAGAAAAAAGACTCTGAGCCAATGAGCAGCAGCATCAATAATTTGCCTTTATCTCTCATTAATTAAGTTTTTTATCGGGTTTTTCCGGATGTTTAAGATCCCACAAAGGCCTCCTACTGTGTACAGGCGGCAGGGAATCAAAATTCCTTAGCGGTGGCGGTGAGGCCGTGGCCCACTCAAGCGTCCAGGCCGTCCAGGGATTATCAGTCGCAGTACGAGGTTTCTTTAATGTTAAATAAAGATTCAAGAGGAATACAGCAATGCCTGCAAACATAAAAATGGCGCCAAAGGAGGAAATAAGGTTAAGCATTCCCCAATAAGGTAAATCCGGGTAGGTAAAAATTCTTCTGGGCATACCGATAATGCCCAGTACATGCTGTAATAAAAAGGTCATATTAAAACCAATCACAAAAAGCCAAAGGTGCCATTTCCCCCATTTCTCGGAAAGACGCCTCCCGCAAAATTTGGGAAACCAGTAAAAAATTCCGGCGAAAACCGCAAAGGCAGTTCCCCCCAAGAACACATAATGAATATGCGCAACCACATAGTAGGTGTCGGTAAGCTGCCAGTCTATGGGTGTTATGGCAAATGAAGCCCCGCTGAGCCCGCCTATGGTAAATTCTAAAAGAAAAGCGAGCGCCCAGCTCATTGCCACGGTCATCCTGATGCTGCCCTTGTACATCGTTCCGATCCAGTTGACCACCTTGATACCCGTGGGTATGCCAATAAGCATACTGCTCGCTGCAAAAAACCCGTTGACCGTGTTAGACATTCCTACGGCAAACATATGGTGAATCCAGACTCCGAATGCCAAAAGAGCAATGGCCACAGTAGAAGCTGCGACAAATTTATACCCAAAGATGGGTTTTCGAGAAAATACGGGTATCACCTCTGAGATAATCCCAAAACCAGGTAGCGCTAAAATATAAACCTCCGGATGCCCAAAAGACCAAAAGAAATGCTGCCATAAAATAGCAGAACCTCCTGAAGATGGCAGGAAAAAATGGGCATCCATCTGGCGGTCTATAAGAATCATAAAAAGGCCCGCATTGAGCAACGGAAAAGCGGCGAGGATAAGAAAGGCATTTACAAAGATCATCCATACAAACAGAGGTAACATAGAAAGTTTCATGTTAGGGTGTCGTAGTGTAAGAACGGTAGTTACAAAGTTAAGCCCTGCGCCGATACTCCCTATCCCAGTAAGAATAAGCCCTACTGTATAATAATCCACACCTTGGGAGGATGAATAATTGCTTTCGCTGAGTGGCGCATAATTAAACCAGCCCGCGGCCGGCGCTCCACCTGTAAAAAAACTGAAATAAAGCAAAAGCCCGCCCAGACACGTCATCCAGAAACTAAAAGCATTTAAGCGCGGGAAAGCCATCTCATTGGCACCGATCATGAGCGGAATTAGATATGTGCCAAAACCCACGAGCACCGGCATCAGCACGAGGAATATCATTGTTGTGCCATGCATGGTAAATATCTGGTTGTACATGTCTGGCGAGAGAAAATCGTTATTGGGTATGGATAGTTGCATACGCATAAGCATAGCCTCCATCCCGCCTATGATAAAAAAGAACAACGCCAGCCATAGATACATGATTCCCAATTGCTTATGGTCTACTGACGATATCCAGAGCAGCCTTCCTTTATCCGTGTGCAAAGATGGCAGTTGATCCTCCCCTTCTTCTGTTATCTTTGTATCTAAACTCATTTAAGGTTATGTATATAGGCTACCAGCGCATCCAGTTCTCCTTCTGAAAAAATAAAATTTGGCATTTTGGCCAATGGCTTCAACTCTTGTGGATTCTTGAGCCAGGCCCTGAGATTAGCTTTATTATTGGCTTTCCAATCACTCAAAAATCGCGATCTACTGGCAAAATGGGTAAGATTTGGCCCAATATCGGCATCATAATGGGTGCCATTGATCGCATGACAATTGGTGCAGGTCTTGTTTTCAAAGAGGTCTTTCCCTTTTGCAAAAAGTGTGTCACCTTTAGTAACTACGGGTTGAAGCTGATGCTGCTGCCATTTTTTAAAATCGGAGGGATTTTGTGCAATCACGCGTATACGCATCCGGGCATGTTCCGCACCGCAAAACTCACTACACGAACCTAGATATTCACCAGGCTTTGCGGCGAACATATAGACGTGATTCGTGAGCCCGGGAATCATGTCCATCTTGCGGCCTAGAGCAGGCACCCACCAGTCATGAATCACATCTGCCGAGTTTAATTGAAGTAAAATCTGTTTTCCCGTTGGGATATGGATCTCATTTGCTGTGATTACACCACTTTTAGGGTATTTGGCCTCCCACCACCACTGGTGACCGGTAATTACAAGATCGGGTTCAGGGTTTTCTGGTAAGTTCTGGATTGCACCCATCGCCTCAAAGGTCATAACCAAGAAAAAAGCAGTAATCCCCACAGCGGCAAGCGTAAGTATAATCTCAAATTTTTCATTGCCGTGCAACTGCTCCGGCTCGTCCGCACCCTTTGAACGGTAAAGCCTTGAATAAAATATCACATAAAAGAAAACCAATAAAAATATAATTGCGGCAGCAATGATAAAATAGAGGAATAGATGTCTTACGATATCAGTATCGGTAAGTTTTAGCGCAGAAATCCCCATTGAATAAAGAGTTTATATTTTAGAGAATCTGTCTTATATAAAAAACCAAAAAGATTAATTATTCATCTTCGCAATAGCTCAAAAACATCCCTCAATCATCTGTAAATCATTAATTTAACAAAAAAAACAGTACTTATTTATAGGGCGCCCAAAAAAATAGTCAAATAAAATAATTATGATCCAGTTAACTAATTTTTAAATATCAGTTGAAGATTTTTAATCATCGTTGACAGGTACAACGAGCAGTGGGATTTTGGTATGCTTTACCACACTCGCTGCTGTGTTACCCATAAATAGATTTTCGAGAGCACTGTGGCTATGCGTGCCCAAAACAATCAAGTCTGCGCCCCAATCTTCGGCAAAATCCAATAATGAAGTGGAGGTGTCGCCTGTAAGCACTTTGGTAGCTATACGCTCATCCCCCAAATGTTGAACTACCTTTTGGAGGTATTGTTCCGATGTTTCATTAAGCGCTTCCATTACATTTATATTGGGCATGAGTGCGTATCCCTCAAAACCCATTACCGATGAGTAGCCCATCTCATAATTGCCGGCATCTGCGACAACATGCACTAGTGTAATTTCAGCATGTAGCATGTGCGCATGGGCAAAACCTATTTCTGCCACTCGTGTGGCAGATGGGCTATAATCTATGGCGATACAGATTTTTGGCATAACTAAGGATATAAATATTAGTTGTTAATGAATGGTCAATTGAACTCATTTTATTTCGGCATAACCGCAAAACGAGATTTATGACTGGCTACTGCGTATTTTAATATTTAGCAAATACTTAAGGGATGTATCAATTTGATTGCCCTAATATTCTTTAAATTTAAAGAAAGGAAGGCATGTCACATTATCCCATTTTTATAATGTTATCTTAAATTAAAATATTATTGGAAAGACAACAACCATTGCGCACCTCATTATAAAATAAGACTGATGGGGATAACAAATAAGTAGTCTATCTTTATCTAAACAACACCCAATGGCAAAATTGATTTTAATACGCCACGGCGCCAGTGTATATAACCTGGAATGCAAATTCACAGGGTGGACAGACGTTGATCTGGCACCTCAAGGCATTGATGAAGCAAAAAAAACTGCAGACCTCCTTAAAAAAAATAAATTGAGTTTTGATATCTGCTTCTCATCCTATCTCAAGAGAGCGATCAAAACTGCCTGGATCATCCTTGAATGTACAGATATGATGCACGTGGACTGCCACTATACCTGGAAGCTTAATGAGCGTCATTACGGCCAGTGGCAGGAAAAGAGCAAAGAAGAGATCAAGGGGCAAATATCCGAAGATCAATATGAGGCTGTGCACCGGGGCAATGATACTGCGCCCCCGGCACTAGACCCTGGCGATAAGAGACACCCAAGGTTTGATCCAAAATACAACCGCGTAAATCCCGATCTTTTGCCAACTGCAGAATCTTTAAGCGATACGGAAAGGCGGGTGGTCAATTATTTTTTTGAAAAGGTTGTGCCCCAGTTGATGAAGGGCAAAAATGTGCTTATTTCCGCACATGGAAATTCACTTAGGGCCCTTATGGAAAAACTGGAAGACATTGCCCCAAAAAATATTGCTAAACTTGAGGTACCTACCGGAAAACCTTACCTTTATGAATTTGACAACCAATTGAACCTACTAAATCACGGGCTCATTAAATAATTTATTTTGAAAAACGATTCTCAAAACATCCTTCCTAAGTTTAAAGATAGCTTGCTGCCAATGGCTTTTATAAATACCAAAAAAACAGCTGAAAAAGGCACGGTACTCGCTGCCGATGTAGGTGGAACAAAAACCAACTTTGCACTTTATGAGATCAAAAACGGAAGGTTAAACGCTTTACGCGAAAACTCCTACGCCACCAAAGATCATGACTCATTTATGCATGCTGTGGAGCGTTTTCAAGGTAAAAATGGCAATAAAATTAATGCTATTTGCCTAGGTGTTGCAGGCCCAATACTGCACAATAAAGTCAAAGGCACAAATTTTCCCTGGATCATTGATGGGGAAAAAATAAGTGATGATCTTAATGTTGATCGTGTTACCCTCATCAATGATATGGAAGCCAATGCTTATGGGCTCGCCGCAATTACTGAAGATGAATTACAAACTTTGGACAAAGGAAAAAATCATCCTGGCAATGCAGCGGTAATATCACCGGGCACAGGTCTTGGCGAAGCGGGACTTTACTGGGATGGCAAGAATTATCACCCTTTTCCTGCAGAAGGTGGTCATTGTGATTTTAGCCCACGCAACGATTTTGATGTACAGTTATGGCGCTATCTCCACGATAAATTTGGTCATGTGAGTTGGGAGCGCGTGGTCTCTGGTCAAGGCATTCATAATATTTATAATTTTTTAAGGAAATATAGAGAAGAAAAAGAACCACAATGGCTCACCAAAAAAATGGAAGAAGAGGACGCGCCCATCGTGATCACCCAAATGGGGAAAAATGATAAAGATAAAATCTGTAAAGAAACACTTAATCTATTTTTGGAATATCTAGCAGTGGCCGCGTGTCAATTGGCCCTAAAATCAAAAGCGCTGGGGGGTATATATATAGGTGGGGGGATACTGCCAAACCTTACCGAATATATAGATGGAAAAAAATTCTGCAAAACTTTTACAGATGCCGGCCGTATGGAGGATATGCTCAAAAATATTCCGGTAAAGATCGTACTCAATGAAAAAACCGCCCTGCTTGGAGCAGCCTATCTTGGGGCTATGAGCTTGAGTGGGCGCCAGTAATGTACTAAGCTAGATTAATAAGGTTATCAAGATAAACATCTTGTATTGCATTTAATAATTCTATCCCCTCTTTCATCGGTTTTTGGAAAGATTTGCGACCAGAGATCATTCCCATGCCGCCGGCCCGTTTGTTGATCACTGCGGTGCGTACCGCATCATGCAGATCATTCTTACCGGAAGCGCCGCCAGAATTTATCAGCCCAGCGCGGCCCATAAATCCATTGGCTACCTGGTATCGACAAAGATCGATTGGATTATCCGTTGACAATTCAGAATACATCCGCTCATCATATTTCCCGAAGGAGTTGCCGCCCTGGTTTAATGCTTTAAAACCGCCATTCAGTGTGGGCAGTTTTTGCTTTACGATATCTGCCTGGATGCTTGCACCCAGGTAATTCGCCTGCCCGGTGAGATCTGCCGAAGCTTCATAATTGATTTTATCAACCGTAAAATCTGGATTGCGCAAATAGCACCAGAGTACTGTTGCCATGCCCAACGTGTGCGCTTCTTCAAATGCCTGCGCAATCTGGGTGATCTGCCTGTCTGATTCTTTGGAACCAAAATAGACCGTGGCGCCAATGGCCGTTGCACCCATATTCCAGGCATCTTTTACCGAACCAAAAAGGATCTGATCATAGTTATTGGGATAAGTCAACAATTCGTTATGGTTAATCTTGACAATAAAAGGGATTTTATGCGCATATTTCCGCGACAGCATTCCCAGCCCGCCCATTGTGCTTGCGACAGCGCTGCACCCCCCTTCAATGGCGAGTTTTATGATGTTTTCGGGGTCAAAATAAATTGGCGCCGGACTAAAGGAAGCGCCAGCGCTGTGCTCTACACCCTGATCTACTGGAAGAATGGAAAGATAGCCCGTGCCCGATAACCTTCCTGAATTAAAAATACTATTCAGGTTTTTTAGAGTCTGTACCGTTCGGTTGGTATTTGTAAATACGCGATCTATAAAATCAGGACCGGGAAGATTAAGATTTTCTTTTGGAAAGGTTTTACTTTTATAAGTCAAAAGTTTCTCCCCTTCTTTTCCTAAAAGTTCATTGATCTGTTCATAGTTCATAATGGTGGGCCTTAGGAATTTTAAATGAAATTCTTTTCGAACAACTCAAAATACTGCCTAACCAAAAGTGGTTTCTGCGACGTATAAATTATCTGTTACACGAGGTTTTAAATCAATTACGCCATTTTTTATAAGCATTGATCAGTCCGTTGGTAGAAGCATCGTGAGAAGTAACATCCTTATCACCTTCAAGTTCCGGAAGTACGGCCTTGGCCAATTGTTTACCAAGTTCTACGCCCCATTGATCAAAGCTGAAAATATTCCAGATAACGCCCTGTACGAAGATTTTATGCTCGTAAAGCGCGATCAGTTTACCCAGACTTTCTGGTGTTATTTCTTTTAATAAGAATGAATTGGTAGGCTTATTCCCCTCAAAAACTTTGAAAGGGATCAATTTTTTTCTGGCCTCCCCATCCATATCTTCAAGTTCTGCCGCAACCTGGTCAGCAGTCTTTCCGTTCATCAAAGCTTCAGTCTGTGCAAAGAAGTTAGAAAGCAAAATAGGATGATGCTCCCCTACCGGATTATGACTGATAGCCGGGGCAATAAAGTCGCATGGGATCAAGTGTGTCCCCTGGTGGATCAGCTGATAAAAAGCGTGCTGCCCGTTAGTGCCAGGCTCGCCCCAAACGACGGGACCCGTCTGGTAATCTACCTTTTTCCCACTTCTATCTACATGCTTGCCATTACTTTCCATATTTCCCTGTTGAAAATAGGCGGCAAAACGGTGCATGTATTGATCGTATGGTAGAATGGCCTCTGTCTCAGAGCCGAAAAAATTAGTATACCATAAACCAACCAACCCCATTATTACCGGGATATTTTCATCAAAATCGGCATTTTGGAAATGATTATCAGCCTTATTTGCCCCTTTGAGCAGGTACTCGAAATTTTCATAACCTATGGTGAGCGCAATGGAAAGTCCAATACTGCTCCAAAGGCTGTAACGGCCACCTACCCAATCCCAAAAAACGAACATGTTTTCGGGCGCGATACCGAATTCTTTCACTCCAACTTCATTTGTGCTCAAGGCTACAAAGTGTTTTGCTACTTCCTTATCGTCCTTTGCAGTTTCCAAAAACCATTTCCTGGCGGTGTGGGCATTGGTCATCGTTTCCTGGGTCGTAAAAGTTTTGGAAGCAATTAGAAATAGAGTTTCCTCAGGATCTACTTTTTTCAGGGTTTCTTCTATATGAGTTCCATCAATATTGGATACGAAGTAAGCCTGCATCCCTTCAATCCAGTAGGATTTAAGGGCTTCTGTGACCATTACCGGACCAAGATCGCTCCCCCCAATCCCAATGTTTACAATGCTTTTTATTTTTTTCCCACTAAAACCTTTCCATGTACCATCATGAACTTTTTTACAGAAAATCTCCATTTTTTGACGCGCCTCCTTAACTTCAGAAAGGATATCGCTACCGTCAACCATGATCGGCTTATCGCCAAAATTGCGAAGTGCAGTATGCATTACTGCGCGGTTTTCAGTCTCATTGATCTTTTCTCCCGAGAACATGGCTGTTATTGATTCATCTAAATTACATTCTTTAGCAAGGGCCAAGAGAAGTTTCTTGGTTTCATCAGTCAGTAGATTTTTTGAGTAATCAAATAGAATATCCTCAAATTGAATAGACATCGTATCAAAGCGATCAGGATCATCTGCAAATAGTGTTTTTATCTCAGTATGCCCCATCTTGAGCGCATGCGCCTTGAGATTTTTCCATGCAGTGGTTTGGGTGGGATTTATTTTTGGAAGCATATGGTTGTTTTTAATTATTTTTAAGAATTATATCTCTACCCCATTCCATTGAATAAGGCTTTGCTTTTCAATCGTTTTACAGAACGCCGCCATTAATGATTGATGAAATTTATAGGCACACTTTCGCCAATCTTGGAAGCTTGCTCAGCAAAAATCGAGATTAAATAATCAAGTTGTTTTTGACCTTTCTAATCTGGAAGCGGCAGCCTTATCCAAAAACCATTCGGTATTGCCACTTTCAGATTTTATGAGTTGGGCAGGATATTTTTTGGTGTTTCTTTCCCCTTTTAAAACTTGATGTGCCGCGTCTGACTTGTTTTCGCCAAAGGCTAAAAAAGCAATTTCCCGCGCCTGATTAATCAGCGGATAGGTCATACTGATCCTGTGCGTATTTTTATCTTCAAGATAAACTGATCGTATACCTGCCTCTTTCTCTTCTAGAATAGGAGTGCCGGGAAAAAGCGATGCGGTATGAGCATCATCGCCAAGTCCCAAAAGAATCAGGTCAAAAACTACAGGTTTTTTACCAAAATGACCTATAATATCCTTTTCATATTTTGAGGCGGCCATTTCCGGAGTGTTCGAGGTGTCCACTTTAAATATATGATCTTCTTTTGTGTTTAGATGATCAAAAAGCGTGTTTTTGGCCATCAATGAATTACGCTCCTGATCACCCGCTGGTACAAAGCGCTCATCGCCAAAAAAGAAAAAGGTCTTATCCCATTCCAGACGTTTTTTATACTTCTCTGAGGTTAAAAGTTCATACAAACGTTTGGGTGATCCACCGCCTGAAAGTACAAAATCAAAACGGTCATGGTCTAAAATAGCTGTTTTGGAAGCCGCTATAACATAATCTGCAAGTGCGGCAATTTGCTCCTCTACAGTATCAAAAATATGAAGTTTCATGTTATTTGTTTTTTGTCTTTTCCGGAAGGGTAAACCAGTGGTAGCCATCTTTTGCTATCAATGCTTCTGCGTTTTCAGGGCCCCACGCATTTGCTGGATAATTGGGAAAACTCCGTGTTTTTTTCACGTCCCACGCATTTAAGATGGGCATGAGCAGCGCCCAGGCCTCTTCTACCTGATCTGCGCGCATAAATAGCGTCTGGTCACCGGTCATGGTGTCCAGTAAGAGCGTTTCGTAAGCTTCTGGCGATTCCGCATTGGTTTTGCCAGAATAGTCAAACACCATATCTACGGTATTAAGCGTCATATCGATTCCTGGTGTTTTGGCCTGCACCTGCAAACGGATGCTCATTTCGGGCTGAATACTTATAATAAGCCGATTTTGATTGGGCGTATCCGCCGCTTCCGCAGGAAAAATATGGTGCGGCACCTCCTTAAATTGTATCGTAATTATTGAAGCTGATTTAAATAGGCGTTTTCCGGTACGTAGATAAAAAGGAACGCCCTGCCAGCGCCAGTTGTCAACATAAAATTTAAGTGCGGCATAGGTTTCTGTATTAGATTCTGGATCTACATCTTCTTCCCTACGGTAACCTGGAACTTCCTCTCCTTTTACCCAGCCCGGACCATATTGGCCGCGTACCGCGTGGTTTTCAATATCTTCAGGAGCGAAACGACGCATCGCCTTGAGCACATCTACCTTACGGTTGCGCACCTCATCGGCATCAAAATTTACGGGGGTTTCCATACCCACGAGACATAGCAATTGCAATAAGTGGTTCTGCACCATATCGCGCAATGCACCAGCACCATCATAATATCCGGCACGGCTACCTACACCCATTTGTTCAGAAACCGAAATCTGAATATGCTCAATATGGTTTCTGTTCCATAAAGGCTCCATTACAGCATTCGCAAAACGGAAAGCCATAATGTTCTGCACAACTTCTTTCCCCAAATAGTGATCTATGCGGTAAATCTGGCTCTCATCAAAAGTATTGCGCAATAGGATATTAAGGTCTTTAGCCGATTGCAGATCGTGACCAAAGGGTTTTTCGATGACAATACGCGTAAGTTCTGGATTGATATTCAGTTTACTCTTTGAAATATTTTCTGCAATTGTGCCGAAAAAATTCGGGGAAACGGCCAGATAATAAATTACTAATGGATCTTCTTTCCATTCCTTTTTGTGATCAGCTATACGGGTTGCAAATTGAGTGTAGGTTGAACTATCTTTTATATTGGAAATCTGGTAGGTGACATGCTCTGCAAAAGCGTCCCATTCCTTTTTATCGGTCTTCCCCTTCCGTGAAAACTCGTTCACGTTTTTTTGAAGCGTACCTCTAAATTTTTCATCAGAAAATTTGGTCCTTCCTGTACCGATGATCGCAAAATTTTTGGGCAGCCAATTATCCAGGTAAAGATTGTAGAGAGCCGGTGTTATTTTTCTTGCATTGAGGTCACCGGTACCCCCAAAAATAATAAATATGGTTGGTCTTTCTATTTTACTGGTTGTCATTAGTTGTTGATTTCAATAGTTAGTTTGACTGCATTCAGGGCAAAAATCCTTTGAGATTTTCCTACTGCCATTCGGTATGAAAAGTACCTTCCTTGCCTTTAAGTTCATACGTATGCGCCCCAAAATAATCCCGCTGTGCCTGGATAAGATTAGCTGGCATCTCGGCACTTCTAAAAGCGTCAAAATAGCTGAGCGCGTTAGCGTAGACTGAAGTGGAAATCCCATACTGAGCAGCATCTGCCACAACGGTACGTAGATCAGGTAAGCTCGCCTTAAGATGATCTGCAATGGCGGAATCAATGAAAAGGTGTTCCAAATCGGGGGTTTTCTCAAAAGCTTTATAAATGTCTTCAAGGAAAGCGGCCCTGATGATACAACCACCACGCCATATTTTGGCCACCTCATCCAGTTTAAGGCCGTAAACGTACTCTGCAGAAGCACGGTGCAATAAGTGCATACCCTGCGCGTAAGCAGTAACCATGCTAAAATAAAAGGCATTTTCTAATATACCGATATATTCCTGTGGGTTTTTGGTTATTTTTTCATCTTTTTGGTCGGGGTACATTTCTGATGCCTGCACACGCAGCTCTTTATATTTAGAAAGATCGCGCATAGATACTGCCACATCGATCACGGTAATAGGTAGATTGATTTCCATACCCACTTGAGAGGTCCACTTCCCGGTACCTTTAGATTTGGCCTGATCTTTAATATCATGCAGCAATAAATGGTCTTCACCAGGTTTTTTATAGGCGAAAATATCTTTTGTGATCTCCAAAAGAAAGGATTGTAGCCGTTCATTGTTCCATTTTTCAAAAACCTGCTGAATTGCTTTATCATCCATACCCAGCCCTTTTTGCATAAAATCATAGGATTCCGCAATAAGTTCCATTAAGGAATACTCGATACCATTATGTACCATTTTTACAAAATGACCAGCAGAGCCCTTGCCCATAAAAGCGACCGTAGGATCATCTTTAACGTGAGCTGCAATTTTCTCGAGGATTTCTTTTACACTGTCATAAGCTTCCTCATCACCACCGGGCATCATACTTGGTCCTTTGCGTGCACCTTCTTCACCGCCAGAAACACCCATGCCCAGAAAATGTAACCCCTTTCCTTCTAATTCTTTAAACCTGCGATCTGTATCCGTAAAGTGAGAATTGCCACCATCTATGATTATATCGCCTTTATCTAAAAGCGGGACCAGATCAGCAATAACCGAATCCACAATTTTACCAGCTGGTACGAGCATCATCACCGCGCGGGGCTTTGCCAGACTATTTATAAAATCAGGCAGTTTAGAAAAACCTGTAATACTCTCCTGTGTGGTTTCATTTAACTGCTTGGCTTTTTCTGGATCATTATCATAGCCTACACATGCATAACCATGATCTGCAATATTCTTTAACAGGTTGGAGCCCATTGTGCCCAAACCAATCATACCAAATACATTATCTTTCTTATCGCTCATTCTATATTATTTATTTTTTTAAATTTTCGAGAATACTTATCGTTTTTTCGGCTGTTTGGTGATGAAAACTGTTAATGCCCAATTTACCGGCAGCATTCACAAGCATCAGACGGTCATCAAAATAAACACTATTCTCAGGCTTTACCTGCGCAATGTCAAGGGCAATATTAAATATCCCGGGATCTGGCTTACGCATACCCACATGACAGGAGGTAAAAAACCCATCGAAAGCCTTACGGAGATCAAATTTTTCTATGCGAAAATCATTGACCTCCCGACTTTCATTATTTATGGAAAAAATACGGAAATCACATTTCTTCTTCCAGTCTTTTAACCAAGCTAAAAGTGTTGGCAGTTCTTGAGATTCCCCATACATAAAATCTTTAAACTCCTTTCTTGAAAAATCACGCGGATGGTTAAAGATTACGGTGTCGAGATAATCGTTAAGACTGATCTTCCCCATTTCAAATACATTATATATAAAATGGTGCAATGTATCGAGTTCGTTATAATCTATACCAAAAACCTCTGCAGCCTTTTGCCGCGACTCGTGGCCCCAGCCATTAGTAAGCAAAACGCCCCCGATATCCAGGAATATGACATTGATTTTTGAAGAATCCAAGAATGTCGTGCTTGCGTTAGGCATTCAACTTTTTCTTTTGGTCGTCAATACCTTTAAGCAACTTGTCAAAAGGTTTAACGAATTTGTCTATGCCCTCATCTTCCAGGTCCTGTGTGATTTTGTCAATATCAATATCCAATTCCTTCAGACGGTTGAGATTTTTTTGTGCCTCGTCCATACCCTTTTTAAGGACATCAGCGGCATTACCATGGTCACGGAAAGCTTCCAATGTTTCAGTAGGCACGGTATCTACAGTATCTTTTCCGATTAGGGCTTCCACATATTTTACATCACTAAAGGATGGATCTTTAGTCCCTGTACTGGCCCAGAGTACCCGCTGCTTTTGGGCTCCCTCTTTCTCGAGCTTCTTAAATCGATCCCCGTAAAACACCTCTTCGTAAATGGCATAAGCTCCTTTCGCAGAAGCGATAGCAACCTCGCCCACCATATCATCTGCCCCTTTATCCTTAAGTAGGGGATCTACCATCACGTCGATACGACTTAGAAAAAAACTAGCTACAGAAGCTACCTGGTCTATTGATTTTCCTTCTTTTAGACGGTCTTCAAGACCTTGTATATAAGCCTCTGTTACTTCTTTATAGCGTGGTAAGCCAAATAATAAAGTCACGTTTATATTGATGCCGGAACTGATACATTCCCTAATTGCGGGAAGGCCTTCAGCTGTACCGGGTATTTTAACCATGAGGTTTTTGCGATCTACCCTTTTCCAAAGTTCCTTAGCTTGTTTGATCGTGCCTTTAGTATCTCTCGCCAGACCTGGTGCAACTTCCAGACTCACAAAACCATCCTTACCTTTTGTTTTGTCATAAACGGGTTTAAAGATATCTGCTGCGCGCTGAATGTCCTTGATGGCAAGATCAAAGAAGATAGCTTCGTTATTGTCTTCTTTTTCGGCAAATGTGGAGATATCCTCGTCGTAATCTGAACTGTTGCTGATTGCTTTTTCAAAGATCGCAGGGTTAGAGGTGAGCCCACGTATGCCATCATCGTCAATGAGTTTTTGCAGGTCTCCAGACTCCATCACATCGCGGTCTAAAAAGTCTAGCCAGATGCTCTGGCCATAATCAAGTACTTTCTTTAAATTATTCATGATAATATTTTATTTCGGTTGTTTATTAGGTATTGCGCCTTAAATGGCTTCGTAATTATATACTCTCAAAATTAAAGGGTTAAGCCCAAAGTTTTAATAAAATTCTTATAAAAGATAATCAGTAGGGATCCGTTCAATTATGAAACTGCCCCAGCCGATATTCAATTAATAATTCCATTCTTCAAGCTGCATTAACAGCTCCTTTTTTCGCTTAAAGCGAAAAAAGATTTTGACCTGATGTATGTCTAATTATGAAAAATGGCTTTTTTCAAGGTCTAAAACCTTTTGCAATCTGCGGTTATGACGTTCTGCCCCAGAAAAACGGGCATTGATAAATGCATCAGTGATCTCCACTGCGCTGGATTGCCCTGTAATGCGGCCTCCCAGACAGATTAGGTTCATATCATCATCCTCTACACCCTGATGGGCAGAGAAATGATCAGTGATGAGCGCTGCTCTCGTGCCTTTAATTTTATTGGCCGCAATACATGCGCCTACGCCACTGCCGCAGATAGCAATTCCCCTGTCTACCTCATCTTGGGCCACCGCTTTTGCCAATGGAGCAACAAAATCAGGGTAATCATCGGAATTATCCAGTGATTTGGCGCCAAAATCATGTATTTCAAAGCCTTTATTGCTCAAAAAGTTCTTTATAACCTCTTTAAGTTCATAGCCGCCATGATCTGCGCAGATGCCTATTTTCATAGTAAATAGATTTGGTACAATTTCTCAGAAATCAATTAAGGTTAATCTGATTATGGTAATGTTTTGGGTGGAAATAGTACTAAAGTGGAATGAAAACTTCAATGATAGAAATTTAGTAATCTAACAAAGATTATCACCCTCAGTAATATTTTCACCAAATTTGATTAATGTCCAGAAAGGACCATTGCTTATTTACCAAGAAGCGCTTTTGCTCGCTTGACCACATTTTCAACAGTAAAGCCAAATTCAGCCATAACCTCTTCACCTGGTGCGGACTCACCGAAACGATCAATACCGATCACATCACCCTCATCAGTAACATATTTGTGCCAGCCAATAGTGGTACCTGCCTCAACGGACAGCCTTTTTCTTAAGCTCTTAGGCAAAACCTTTTCCTTATAAGCATCATCCTGATTCTCAAAAAGATTCCAAGACGGCATACTTACCACACGGGCGTGAATACCTTCTTCTTTCAACTTTTCCTGAGCCTGCATAACAAGTTGAACTTCAGAACCTGTAGCTATTAAAATGACCTCCGCATCCCCCTCACTTTCAGAAAGGATATAAGCACCTTTTTCCAGATTTTCGGCTTTAGCATATTTATCCTGATCAATAGTGGGTACTCCCTGACGGGTAAGTACAATAGATACCGGACCGCCGCTGTGCTCAATGGCAACGCGCCAAGCCTGGGCGGTCTCATTAGCATCAGCTGGTCTTATAACGGTCATGAAAGGAACCGAGCGAAGACCCAGCAACTGCTCAATGGGTTGATGCGTAGTACCATCTTCACCCAAGCCTATACTATCATGGGTAAAAACCATAATGGGGCGCAGTTTCATTATAGAAGCGAGCCGTAAGGGTGGCCGCATATAATCTGAAAAGATCAAAAAAGTAGCGCCATAAGGAATTAGATTTGTGTTTGCTGCCATGCCATTGAGTATGGAGCCCATGGCATGTTCCCGAATCCCAAAGTGGAAATTGCGGCCACCATAATTATCAGATGAAAATGATTTAAAATCATCTAGATTAGTACTGGTAGATGGAGCAAGGTCAGCCGATCCCCCCACGAGCTGCGGAAGTGAAGATGCAATCGCGTTAAGCGTCTTTCCGGAGGCTTTGCGTGTAGCCATATCATCACCTTTCTTAAAAACGGGCAGTTTTTTCTTCCATCCATCGGGCAAGTCTCCGTTTTCAATCGTCTCATATTCTTTTGCGAGATCGGGATAAGAATCTTTCCACTTTTCATAAAGTTTGTTCCATTCCTTTTCTCTATCCTGTCCTTTGGCACCCTCCTTACGATAATAATCGAGCACTTCATCTGCCACGTAAAAATCCTTGTCGGGGTCAAAGCCGAAATTTTCCTTAACCAGTCGTACCTCCTCAGGCCCTAAAGCGGAACCATGAGCGCCTGCAGTATCTTGCTTATTTGGGCTACCATATCCAATATGGGTGCGTACCTTAATAAGTGAAGGGCGGCCGGTCTCCTCTTCAGCATTTTTAATGGCTTCTGTTAATGCATCCAAGTCATTTCCATCGGGAAGATCCTGTACATGCCAGCCATAAGATTCAAAACGCATAGCTACATCTTCTTTAAAAGTAATATCGGTATCCCCCTCTATAGTGATATGATTATCATCATATATATAGATCATGTTGCCCAATTTAAGGGAGCCAGCTATGGAAGCAGCCTCTGCGGTTACACCTTCCATAAGATCGCCATCACTGCAAATCGCATAGATCTTATAATCAAAAAGCTCAAAATCAGGTTTATTAAAACGATCAGCCATGTGTTTTTGCGCTATGGCGAAACCTACCCCGTTAGCGAAACCCTGACCAAGCGGGCCAGTTGTAATCTCTACACCATCAAGTAGGTGTTTCTCAGGGTGTCCGGCCGTCTTACTGTGCAGTTGTCTAAAGTTTTTAATATCATCTAGGCTCAGGTCATATCCTGTAAGATAAAGATAACTGTACTGAAGCATACAAGCATGCCCGGCAGAAAGAATAAAACGGTCACGATTTCCCCATTTAGGATTTTTTGGGTTATAGTTCATGCTCTTGGTCCAAAGAACGTGGGCCATCGGTGCAAGTGCCATCGGCGTGCCGGGGTGTCCAGAATCTGCCTTTTGCACAGCATCTGCTGAAAGAATCCGCACGGTATCTATGCCCAATTGTTGAATGTCTTCTGCTTTTTTGGTCATTATGGTTTTGATTTAGTTGTTTTAGTGAAATTAAAAAATGAACGCTCTATTTTGGCGAAAGCCTTTTGAAATTTTATTCCTATTTTACTCTCGGGAAAGGTTTTTCTACTCAAAATTTAATTCAAAACAAAATACGATTTTTTTAGGCATAATCTTGCTAATTAATGACAAGATGCCCGTGGTTTAAGAATAGTTTAATATAAATAGTTATACCCCTTAAATCAATTGGCACTCTTTTAAAATAGAGCATCCTTTTCCATCTAATTCCAACGATTTATGAATTGGCCTTTTATAGGCTATTAGGAAATAAAAGGCAAAGTGACACTAATTATTTTAGTCGCATTATCTGCTCAAATACTGTTTTTGAAAAATGACAAAACGAAATATCGATGTTGGAGTTGAAGAAGCAAGAGTTAAGGATTTGATTTAATACTGAAATAATCTATTACCAAGATTTTAACTTTTGAACAATTTTCGCATAAGCATATGATTTTAAAAATCTATTTTAGCCGAAAAATTAAGCAATGGGAAAAAAGACAAGATCAACAATGCGTGTTATCCACCGTTATTTAGGGTTTTTTCTGGCGGGCATCATGGCGATGTATGCTGTCAGCGGCCTTGTTATGATATTCAGAAGCACTAACTTCTTAAAGCAGGACACTGAAATCACACGCAAATTACAACCGAATCTCTCCTCTGAAAACCTGGGCCGCGTACTCCGAATTCAAAAATTTAAAGTAGAGAAAAATGAAAATGATACAATGTATTTTTCAGGGGGAAAATATGACAGCTCTACCGGACAGGCTGTTTACACGGTTAAAAGACTGCCAGCCTTACTAAATAACATGACTAAGCTACATAAGGCCAGTACTAATAGTCCTGCCTATTGGCTGAATATTTTCTTTGGACTCTCCTTATTTTTCTTTGTTATTTCTGCTTTTTGGATGTTTATGCCGAAAACAAATGTGTTTAAAAAAGGAATATTATTCACACTTGCAGGTGTTGTACTTACCTTGATACTTCTTTTCGTCTAAGAACCACAATGCGCATTGAATCGGTCAAAGATTTTTTATTTAAAACCTATTTTCTTGAGCCCCTCATGGCTGACCTTGATAGCCTCTAAAGGCGTCATGCCATCATAAGTCATATCCTGCTCTACCATATAATACTTCATACCTGATTCCTTTTTATGGGCCAATATATCCGCAAAATCTATATGGCCCTGACCCACAGGCGCAAATCGACCTTGATCATCCATATCTTTAACATGCCATATTTTAAAACGGCCAGGATATTTCTTAAAGTAGGCCAAGGGATCAGCGCCAGCTTTGGTCACCCAGTAGATATCCATCTGGAAATTTACATATTTAGGATCTGTGTTCTCTAAAAGATAATCATAGGTCGCAATACCGTCTGCATCTTTTTTGAATTCAAAATTATGGTTGTGATAAAGCAATTGCAGGCCAGCCTTTTGACACTTTTTGCCCAAAGTTGTGAGTATTTCGGCCAATTTTTTGGCATTCCCCATCATACTCATTGTGTGGGTGGCATCGTCAAATTTAAACATTCCCATGGGCGGTACAGGCACCACAAAATATTTAAAACCGGCCGCCTTAACGTCAGCAATCATAGCATCTGCATTATCTAAAGTCACACCAGCTTGGTGGCTGCTTATGGGCGTGAGCCCCATTTGCCTTAATAATTTTTTAAAATCTCCTGGGGCTATGCCGTAAAATTTCCCGTGGTCGTAACCCGCTGCCTCAACATTTTTATATCCAGCATCTGCAACAGCCTGAAGTGTACCACTAGCATCAGCCATCATCGCATCACGTACGGTGTATAGGGCCAACCCCCCGAATTTTGTCTGCGCTGTAACAGAAATACCGGCCAGTAAAAATGCAATAAATAGGAGTTTGGAGAGTGTTTTAGTCAAATTGTTTTCCATGATTTATTTTTTAAAGTTGATTGAAAAGGATATTTAATAATGATAAAATCTTGAACTGTATTTACAGAACGATCTTTATATCAGTAGTTCCCAATTTTAATGCAGGCAAGTGCTAATTACTTATTTATTATTCCATTAGAGTAGATGGCATTCACCTTTTTAGCCCGGCCACTTCATCTGTACGATAGATCCCAAAATAGACGAAAATTTGAAAGCCATATATACTATTCTTGGATGCAATTCAATCTCCGATATCAATGGATCTATAGGTAAATGCTAATGGCATGTAAAATTTAAATAAACTCGGGTGCAAAAAAACTTCTACGGGGGTTCTACATAATATTTAAATCAAAATTTTAGGTGGGCCAAATTGGTGCTGGCGCGTTTAAAAAGAAAGTTTAGGCGTATATAAGCCTCTTTTCTCCGTCAAAATCCCAATTACAGCGAGCTATATATATTTGTAATCTAATGAGTATTCAACTTTAAATGTCCTAATGCTGGCCGTTTAGACACCCTTTATCATATTCGTAAAAATATTAATTTATTTTCGCTAAACCGTAAATCACATGTAAATATTTTATACATTTAATCTCTAATTAACAAAATAAATTTAACAAAAAACGTTCGATAAACTTTGAAAATTTAAAATTTTAGTTAATTTTAATGTGTTTTAATCTTTAAATTATTTATAAAAATCAACTTTTATGATCCAATCATTACTTAAAAAATTCCTGCTGCCAGCGGTATTTTTATTGACTGCTCTCTGTCAGGCACAGACTGTGACAGGTACAGTCTCAGATGCTAACGGGCCTCTCCCCGGCGTGAACGTTCAAGTCAAAGGAACAACTAATGGTGCACAGACTGATTTTGACGGCAACTATAATCTTTCCAACGTCGCAAACGATGCCGTACTGGTATTCAGTTTCGTGGGTTTCGCCACTTTGGAGGTTCCTGTAGACGGTCAATCGACCGTAAATGTGACCTTACAGGAAGATACCGCACAACTGGACGAAGTTGTTGTTGTGGGCTATGGCACGCAACGTAAGCAAGATCTTACCGGGGCGGTCTCTGTAGTCAAAACCGAAGAACTGGCGCAGCAACCTTCTGGTGAAGTAACAAGCCAACTACAGGGAAGGGTATCTGGGGTCACCATAACCGGTGGCGGTCAACCCGGGGAAGCACCACAGATCAAGATACGCGGCGCAAGTACTTTTGGCAATAATAGCCCCTTATACATTGTTGATGGCATACCGATAGACAATATTTCCGACATTAACCCCAATGATATTGGAAGCCTACAAATATTAAAAGATGCAGCATCTGCCTCAATTTATGGGTCAAGGGCCGCAAACGGTGTCGTAATTATAACAACAAAAAAAGGAAAAGGGAAAGTAAAGATTAACTACGATTCTTATTATGGTATTCAAATGGTACAAAAAGGCAACCCCTGGGATATACTTTCTTCACAGGAAACCGCCCAACTTACTTTTAATGCAATAAAGAATACAAATCCTAACGACCCTATTAATCACAGTCAATATGGAAATGGGGCGACTCCGGTAATCCCAAACTACATAGCCCCGGTGGGTGCTGATTCTGTTGATGAATCCTTGTATAACGTTGACCCATTGTACACCGATCCCGCAGCAGTGAATGATTTTTACAGGATCGTACAGGCCAATAAGCAGGGCACAAATTGGTTTCAGGAAATATTTAGCCCCGCATCGATTACCAGCCATAACCTTTCTGTAAGCAATGGTACTGAAAACGGTAACTATTTTCTGTCAATGAATTATTTTGAACAACAGGGAACGATCACTAACACCTACCTTAAGCGCTACACTGTAAGGGCCAATGGAACGTACAATGTCAATGATCACATAAGAATAGGTAATAACTTTAGCTATGCCATAAGGGAGAATCCCCAGATCAGCGCCCTTACAGAAGGCAGCGTAATCGGGATGGCCTTTAGGGAACTTCCTATTATTCCTGTTTATGACATCAACGGCAATTTTGCCGGTTCATTTGGTTCAGATTTGGGCAACGCCAAGAACCCTGTGGCCATTGCTGAGCGTTTGAAAAATAACCGGGGCGTTTCTAACCGGTTTTTCGGGAATGTTTTCACCGAAATCGATTTTGCAAAAAATTTCACTTTCAGAACCAGTTTTGGAGGACAATATTATTCCAGGTCTTTCAACTCCTTCCAGTTTCCAGAGTATGAAAATTCAGAAAACCTGACAACTAATGCCTATACCGAAGGGGCACAGACCAGTTTCAACTGGACATGGACCAATACAGTGCAATATCAAAATACCTTTAATGACAAACATAACCTTACCGTTTTGATAGGTACAGAAGCCTATCAAAATAAAGGCAGGGAAGTGGGCGGAAGCAGGCAGAGTTATTTTTCCTTTGATCCGGACTATGTGACCCTTAGCACTGGATCTGGAACGCAGACGAATTATAGTTTTAAATACGCCGATGCCCTTTCGTCCTTATTTGGCAGGGTGGATTACAATTTTAACGACCGCTTTCTTTTAAGCGCTACGATAAGGAGGGATGGATCATCACGTTTCCTTAATGAGCAGTATGGATGGTTTCCTGCGGTAAGTGCCGGATGGAACATCTCAAATGAAAGTTTTTGGCCAGAAGTAGATTGGCTCAACAGCTTAAAAATAAGGGGCGGTTACGGTGTGAGAGGTAACCAGATCAATGTGGACCCAGCCAACTCATTCACCACATTTGGAGGAGACCAGCTAAATTCTTACTATGCGATTTCCGGTGAAAATAATATTAATGCGGAAGGTTTTAGACAATCCAGGATAGGTAATCCGGATGCTAAATGGGAACGTGACGCGGATTCCAACTTTGGTCTTGATGCCGCCCTATTTGGTAGCAGCGTCCAATTGAGTGTGGATTATTACAGAAAGGAAATCAATGATCTTTTGTACAACCCGAATCAGCCCGCTACAGTAGGGACTGCTACTGTACCTTTTCAAAATGTGGCTTCCATGAGAAATACGGGAATTGACATAGATCTTTCCACGTATTTTAATCTTACCGATGATCTTAAATTGAATACGACTGCAACGTTTACAACATACAGTAATGAGATAACAAAAATCGCAGAGGGCATCAAATTTTTTGATCGTGAAGGCAGGCGTTTTAATGGTAGCAACATCATACGAAACCAAGTAGGCCACTCTCTTAGCCAATTTTATGGATATCAGATAACCGGTTTCTGGAACTCTCAAGATGAGATAGACCAGGCAAATGCCGCGGCGGTATCTGCCACAGGTGATGCCAATGCAACCTATCAATCTGATGTTGCCGTGGGTAGGTTTCGCTATGCAGATACCAATGGGGACAATCAGGTCACCAGTGATGACCGCACCTTTCTTGGAAATCCCAATCCAGATTTTACCTACGGGCTGAATGTGGAACTTCTCTATAAAAACTGGGATTTTAGCATGTTCCTATACGGTTCGCAGGGTAATGATATCTGGAACCAGGTCAAGTGGTGGACGGATTTTTACAGTTCTTTTGTGGGAGCTAAAAGTAGCACCGCACTTTATGACTCCTGGACTCCACAAAATACAAATGCAACTGCCCCCATTCAACAAACGACTGGGTCTTTCAGCTTGGCTGATGTTCCCAATTCCTATTTTGTGGAAGACGGCTCTTATCTGAGAGCAAAACAGATGCAGCTGGGCTATTCCTTGCCCGCAACCTTACTTGAATCAATGAACATTACCAAACTAAGAATCTACGCCCAATTGGTAAATGCCTTTACGATCACCGGTTATTCCGGGATTGATCCAGAAGTTGCCGGTCAAGCTTCAACCGTTAATGGCCAGGCAACAGCAACAGGTATTGATGAAGGGGCCTACCCAAACCAAAGGCAGTTTCTTGTCGGATTAAATGTTTCTTTTTAAAACAAAAAAATAAGTGATATGAAAATAATGAATCAATTAAGTCGAATATACATCCCACTGCTGGCCCTACTCCTTATGAGTTCCTGTGCCGACACCTTTTTGGATCAGCCCGCGCTAGGATCCCTTGATGATAATGTAGTGACCGATCAGGCTGGTGTCGAAAAGCTTTTGATAGGCGCTTATGCTGCCCTTGATGGGCAACAGGATGCAGATAATGCCCTTGGCGGAGGAGGTCCTTGGGAAGCGTCACCCGATGATTGGGTTTATGGAACTGTTGCCGGGGGCGAGGCTAGTAAAGGTAGTTTTGGGGGTGATCAACCTGCAATAGACCAGATCGTTAAGTTTATTTCAAACCCTACCAATGGTTTTTATAACACTAAATGGAAAGCGACCTATGAAGGCGTCGCAAGATGTAACAACACCTTGAGAATTTTACAAAATGTTGAGGACATTTCTGATGCAGACCGCAATAACATCGCAGGTCAAGCCCGGTTTTTAAGAGGTCATTATTATTTTGAGCTCAAAAAAATGTGGAATATGGTGCCTTGGATAGATGAAACTACAGAAAATCCTAAGCAGCCCAACGATGTCGATATCTGGCCTATGATCGAAGCTGATTTTCAGTTTGCCTATGACAATCTTCCCGCTACACAGGGCGATTTTGGCAGGGCGAACAAGTGGGCTGCCGCTTCTTATTTGGGAAAAACCTATCTCTTTGAGAAAAAATTTACTGAAGCGAGGGATATTTTCAATACGGTTATTGCATCTGGAGTTACTTCTGATGGTACAAAATACGCACTTATCCCCCTTTTTAAGGATAACTTTGACGCTGCTACCGAGAATAACTCCGAGACTGTTTTTGATATCCAAATGGTGGCCAAAGATGGCACCTCAACAATCGCTAATTCCAATCAAGGTGATAAATTGAATTTCCCATACAATAGCCCCTTTAGGTGTTGTGGGTTTTTTCAACCTTCCCAGGATTTGATGAATTCTTATAAAACCGATGCAAACTCCGGTCTTCCAGATCTGGATAACTACAACCAAAATCCTGTCAAAAATGACATGGGTGTAGGTATATCGGATCCTTTTACCCCCTATACTGGATCACTAGACCCAAGGGCAGATTGGACCATAGGAAGAAGAGGTATACCATATCACGACTGGGGTAACCATCCCGGTGCAGCATGGATCAGAGAGCAGTCTTATGGTGGCCCATACGCACCAAAAAAGAATATCTACAGGCAGGCCACTCAAGACCTCTACGCTGATCAGAGCTCTTGGGCACCTGGTACCGCAATCAATGTACATATCATACGTTATGCCGACGTACTGCTTATGGCAGCAGAGGCTGAGGCGCAGGCAGGAAGTCTCATGAATGCGATGGATTATGTGAATATAGTGCGCGAAAGGGCTGCAAATCCTGATGGATTTTTAAAGAAATATAATGACCCTGATAGTCCCCTTGACGGATTTAACTCCCAAAATGCAGCAAACTATAACATTGAGCCATATACATCAGCGCAGTTTGCCTCTCAAGAATCTGCCCTCAAGGCCATTTATTTTGAAAGAAAGCTGGAACTCGCCATGGAAGGCCACCGCTTTTTTGACCTGGTGCGATGGGGCATTGCAGAACAGACACTCAATGCATATTTTGCATATCAGGGAAATATCACTACTGATGTGAGAGGTGGAAAATTTATCCCTGGCAAAAACGATTATTATCCTATACCACAGGCACAGATAGATCTTAGCGTTGATGCTAGTGGCGAACCTACGCTAAAGCAGAATCCAGGATACTAATTTGCTATAATTCTTAAGGTTTCATCTTAATTTGCCTTTCTTTAACCCATAAAATGTTCTCAGCATTTTATGGGTTTTTTGTTTTTGTAAATGTCAGATTCTGAGATAATCCATATTGCTGGGTAAATACTAAGAAATGGATGAGGTGTGGAGTAATATACCTGCAATCCCCATGACTATGCCTTTAGAATCTCTATATTTCTTTTTTGAGCTGGAGCAAGAACGGTTTTGGCATAATCAGTAAAATAACTATGGCTTTGCAAAAACTTAATGTTCAATTCTTTCCATTCTGGATCTGTAAATGTTTTATTCAGGTAGACCGCCCACTCCTTACGGAGTCTTTTACTGTTATCCACATAAGAAGGAGATGCCAAATGTGCCAGGTCTGCATCACAGATTATTTCTTCAAGAATGGATTTGGGACGTTGTGGAAATTGTGTCGCGCGTATACATCCCGCGACCTTAAGGATAATATCAGCAGATACCCCCTCGCCTTCTAAAAACAATACTGCTTGGGTAGCACTGATAAGCTCATGACCTTGATAAACTTCAGAATAACCGGTGTCATGAAAATAGGCCGCAAGTTCAATAATGGTCTTTTCGAAATCTGAAAGCCCCTCCTTTGAACCGATAATTAATGCATGTTTATGCACCCTAAGAGTATGGCCAATATTATGAAAAGGGAAACTGCTACACCTGCCCTTTAGGATAAGGTGTTCACAATGTTTTCGCGCTCTGTTGATAACGTCTTTCATGCCAACTACAGATTTTTAGGATTGGTAAAAGATGTCATCGCAAGCGCTTTCTCATGAAAAATAGTATGCATGACCCTTCGTTGATCGTTTTCGCTACTGCGAAAAAGAATTACCTGAAAAATAGCGCGCAAATCTAAAGACAGTTTAAAGGCCAAAGTAAAGAAGAAAATGGCCCAATATTTAGTATGCATACATTTAATAATAAATCCTCCATTTATCCACGATTATATCATTTCTGAAACCTGATCTAAGGAAAGAAAGTGAATCTGGCAGAACGGCGTTACTTTTTAAAATGAGTACATTGTTTTTCTGCCCGATACGCGTTTTGAGCATCTCCCAGACGCTTTTATCCTGAAGGTTATAATATGAATTAAGATAAGTGCTGTCACGTTCAAACTCCGTTTCCCTGATCGCACGATAATTGGTATTTGCCATAGAGACTATGGGCCGACCCAGATAAAATTGTGCTGAAGGAATGCGCTGGTCGTAAATATAAACATCATGCAGCGAATCGCCCTTAACTTCTTTAACCCTTGCCATTAATGCTTTTACCGAATTGATGGTATAGGGATTTTTGGCGCTAAAGAAAGTATAAGTGAATAGTATGGCCAGGCTAAAACCCATGGTTGCCGTAAGTAATTTATGATTGAGCAAGAGCTTATTTTGGCTCCAAAGGCCAAAAACAAATAATAACAGAGCCATTGCTAGAATGATAGACAATGGGGCGTTAATTTTAAATTCGCCATAAACATTAAGCCCAATTAATATTAATGCCAAAAATATGCAGAAACCAAAATATATTTTTACATAAACCCTGACAAACCTTTCAGGCATTACCGTAATCAAATAGCCACCCAAAAGTGCAATAAATGGATAAATTGGCAATATATATAGTATCAGCTTGGAAGAAAAAAGTGAAAATATCAATAGCAGTAAACCAATGGTCAAAGAAAGTACCCAGGGCATCTCTCGTTTTGCCAGAACTGTTTTAAATTTATTCACAAAACCGGCAAGGATAAGACCAAAAAATGGAAGACCCAACAATGGCATAAAGACTAGATAATACCAAAAAGGCTTTGACCGATGGAATTTTTCGGCAGCTACGCTACGTTCCACAATCTGTTTCTGGATAAAATAATCCCAAAGCCTGGGATGGTCAACCACCACGGCAATAAACCATGAAGCAGAAATAGCCAGCATCAGCAAGGTACCCAAAACAGTATGTATGGTGACATTTAATCTTTCACGCAGGGCAAACTTGTAACAGGCGATGAAAACCAAAGGGGCCAACCATATCACAGGGCCTTTGGTCAAAAAGGCAATGCCTAGAAAAATATAAAAAAGGTAAAGATTATACAGTTGTCCTCCCTGTTTACGTACCAGCCAAAAGTAGAGCGCGGCGAGTATAAATGTGGTCAGGTAGCAATCTGTGGTCAGGTTTCTGGCAGCGATCAGGACCACGGGGAACGAAAAATAAATTATTGCAGAAAATACGGCTGTACGCTGCTCCTTAAAGAGCAACAGTCCTATCTTGAAAACAAGTAAAAGCTGTACAATGAGCGCGACCGATAAAAAAAACCGGGCACCATATTCTCCGATCCCAAAAATTTTATACCCTAGGGCAGTAAGATAATAGGTAACCGGTGGTTTATGATAGTGGTCTATACCCATAAGCTGTGGGTGAAGGTAATCTCCACTAATGGCCATCTCGCGACCCATTTCTGCATAACGCGCCTCGCTGCTCTCGGTAAGGCCCCAACTGCCAAGGCCAAGATTCAGCAGTATGAATAGGAAGCCAAGGCCTATATAAAATTTAGTCTTCAAAAGTATAAACTGTTTATAATATTGTGAATAAGGCCATATTATCAAATATATGCATTGTAACTTTTCTACTTCCGTGAAAACCTTGTTTGCACTATTTAGACTGGCAATATTAGGAAAAACGATTTGGATTAAATGACGATATTCAGCTGTTCCCCATTTGGGCAGACTCATTGAGTAAACTCAAAAATGACAAGCATCAATCATCTTCTTCGGCCTTCATGCCTGTTTCATCTTCCTTATGGCTATTTTCAATCCTTCCGTTTTTATTAGTGACTACCTCTATGGTCTGACTCTCTAGCTTAACAGCAAATTCATAGGTCATGCCGGTAGCGGATTCTGAAGTTTCTGATTCTGTAATGTTACCATTTGAATATTTGCTTTTAAGCGCCGCAATCACCTGTTGCGGAACATCCTTTTGATCAACCACGTGCCCGGTCTCCTTCCATGTGCCATCGGTTATGTAATTAGCAATAGGGTATGCCGTTCATCTTGAATTCAGCCTCCCACTCCGTAGTATTTTCCATACTCCAGCTAGGAGCATTCACACCTGGGAATTTTTCGCGAATGCCTCTTGTACTGCTTGAGGCACATCCTGTGAAGTATTGCAGGCTAAAAAAGCCCCACAGAAGGCCAAAACCCCAAAAATTTGGAATGTTTTCATACTATGTAGGTTTAAATTAAAAACTAAATATAGTCGCACATTCTAAAGAAAATCTTATACCGCCACATTGTATTCGTGCATCATAATCCATTTTTCACCATTGATTTAAAATCAATCTCAAAAACATGTCTTTTATTCACAAAACTATAGTTGATATTAAAACCATAGCGATCACATATCTTTTTTATGATCGCCAGGCCTAAACCAGTGGAATTTGCATGTTTTGATTCCTTATAAAAACGTTCAAAAAGCCTGCTAGGATCTGCAATCGGGGCTATACCCGCATTTCCTATACGCAATTTTCCAAGACCACACCCTACCTCAATGGGTAAACTGGTCGCTTGGTGTTTTACTGCATTTGACAAGAGATTATTACAAAGCACATCAGCCAGGTATGGATCTATGTGTACCTGTAGCGGGCCGGTGATATCTACTTCAAACTCCACATGAAATAGTTCTTTAAAATTCTCCATACTCAAGCGCACCCTTTCAGTGATCGAGACATGCTCCAGTTTTACAAACTGGCGGTTATCGATCTTAGCGAGCAGGTTCAAATGCTTATTGAGCTGCTTGAGCCTATAGATATCCTGCTGCAGCGAAGTCAATTGCCCATATTGTGCCTCACTGATGCCTGGCTCATTGATAATGTTTTCGATCTTGGCCTGCATCACCGCAAGTGGGGTCTGCATTTCATGAGCTACATCTTCGGTAAACTGCTTGAGGTTACCATAATCTGCACGCACCTTCTCTGTGAGGCTCAACATTTCCCTATTGAGTTCGTCAAATTCGATAATAGTTGATTCTTCTAACTTTAGACTTGCTGTGCTTTCCAGCGAAAAATCCTTGATACGGCCCAGATTAATAAAAAAGGGGCGCCATAATTTTCTGTTCTGGGATCTATTTATGAAAAAAATGGAGATAAATGCCAGTAAAATGATCAAAAGAAAGGTAAAAACGATGGCCAGCAGTATACCCTCGCTTTCGATGACCATAGCTCGAATGGTAATTTTATAGAATCGCCCATTCACTAACCGGGTGCCCGAGAGTTGTCTGAACTCTTCATCCTCGTTTTGAGAAGGATCAAAGATCATGGTGTCGAGTAACCGGTCTGGCCGCCTTTCATTGGCAGGTTCAACCACAATGAGCGGTGGCACACCTTTGAATTGGGGTCTGCCTTTTAAAAGCTGCTCCACGCGAGCTTTGTCTGAATAGAGCTCTTCTTCAATCTCATTTCTGAGCAATCGCTGTGTATAGAAATATAGGACAATACCAGAGAGAAAAAGCACAATGACCCCTGATATCAAAAAATTGACCGACGCTTTTTTAAGCAGGTTGGTTTTACTCATATTAACAGTCTATTGTTCTTCGGTAAATCGGTAGCCCGTACCATATGCAGTCTTGATATATTTTGCGCCAGCGGCGGTCAATTTTTTTCGCAAATTATTGATGTGTACATAGATGAAATCAAAACTGTCCAGCAGGTCGCTATCGTCACCCCAGAGATGCTCTGCAATAATTTCTTTGGAAAGTACACGTCCACGGTTAGTCACAAAAAAAAGCAAAAGGCTATATTCCTTTCGGGTCAGATTTATGGAATTTCCGTTTACATAAGCGGTATGCGCCATGGTATCTATACGCAGCTCATTAAAATCAATGATGTGGCTTCCGCCAAAAGTACCGCGTCGTAATACCGCCCTGATCCGTGAGTTCAGCTCTGCAAGGTGAAAGGGTTTTGTCATATAATCGTCTGCACCGAGATCAAGGCCCAGGAGCTTATCTTCCAGAGAGCTATTTGCCGAGATGACAATAACCCCAGCTTTACCCCTATTGTCTTTTATATTTTTTAAAATATCCAAGCCGCTACCGGTCACCAGATTGATATCCAGAATGACAATATCATAACCGTAAAGGGCTGTTTTTTCAGCTGCTTCCCTATAATCTGAGGCGGTCTCGCAGACATGACCGTCACTTTGTAGATAATTTACAATTGATTGCTGCAGGTCTATCTCATCCTCTGCGATTAATATTTTCATGGGAGACGGTTATGGTAAAAGTTAATTATCTGTTCAATCTTATTTACTTTAATAAATTAATCTTGAAAGTATTGTGGTCATAAACTTAAAATATCATGTATCAGCTTGCACTGGTTCAAGGTTTAAATTTAACCAGACATCCTAAACTATTTCTAAAGCGTAGCGGTTTTAAAAGTTTGTAATGCCATTACTCATATTTCTTTCCTACTTTTGAAATATGGCAAAAAAAAAATTAAACCAACTGGAAGCCACGGCGATCTGTGGCAATGATATTAGTTCTTCATGCTTATATGTGTCTGCATTGGCCATTGTTTACGCCGGGCAGTACGCTTGGATTTCCTTACTTATTGTAGCTGGAATTTTATTTCTGTTTAGGAAAATTTATGGCGAGGTCGTTGGCGCACTTCCCCTAAACGGTGGTGCCTACAATGCTCTCCTCAATACTACCAAAAAATCCACAGCATCACTTGCAGCCGCGCTAACCGTACTATCCTATATGGCCACAGCGGTAATTTCTGCAAGCGAAGCCATAAAATACGTTTATAATATCTGGAATATACCTATAATACCGGTAACAATTGTATTGCTACTGATCTTTATGACCCTTGTCATCTTGGGTATTGGCGAATCTTCCAAAGTGGCTATTGCTATCTTCATATTCCACCTGACTTCGCTTACGATCCTTTGCAGTTATTGTATTTATTTTTTCATACAAAATGGTATTAGCACCCTATCGGCCAATTTTTCAATCCCAGTAGAAGGTGGGCTCGTGACCTCACTCTTTTTGGGGTTTTCCGCAGCTATGCTTGGTATCAGTGGTTTTGAAAGTTCCGCCAACTATGTAGAGGAACAAAAGGAGGGAGTTTTTCCAAAAACCCTAAGAAACATGTGGATCGTCGTGACCATTTTTAACCCATTGATCGCATTTTTGGCCCTCGCGATCATCCCAATTGATTCTGTAGTTGACAATCAGGATGCACTCCTCTCGTATATGGGTGGCCTTGCCGGTGGGAACTGGCTCTCCCTGCTGGTAGGTGTTGATGCCGCCCTGGTATTGAGCGGTGCCGTTCTCACCTCTTACGTGGGTGTGGGCGGCCTAATGGAACGTATGGCCTTAGACCGTATATTGCCCCGCATTATGCTAAGAAAAAACAGCAGGGGCAGTTCATATGTGATCTACCTTATCTTTTTTGTACTCTGTACTTCTGTACTACTTGTTACTGAAGGTGACCTGGCCAAATTAGCTGGGGTTTATACCATAGCGTTTCTTTCGGTCATGGTGCTTTTTGGCATAGGCAACCTGCTCTTAAAAGTTAATAGAAAAAGCCTTCCCAGGCCCGAACGTTCTACATGGATAGGTCTCATTGTGGCCATTATTGCCGTGGCCTCTGCAATTATCGGAAATATAGAGCTCAACCCATCTTATCTGGTCATCTTTATAGAATACCTAATCCCAACCCTTCTGGTGGTGTTTTTTATGCTCTATAAAATGCGCATTTTAAAGGCAGCGCTCTTGGTGCTCAAATATACTTTTCCTGGTCATGGAAAAACCTTTTATTCCCTACACTCCAAAACAATAAAAATGCTCAAGGAGATAAACAACCAGCAGTTTGTGTTTTTTACCGCCAGGGATAATGTTGCTACCTTAAACAAGGTCATGCAATACATCACCCATAACGAGCCCACTAAAAAGCTGAAGATCTGCACCGTAATGGGCGAAGATGATATCATGCCAGACCAGTTGATAAAAGATATCGAAGTACTGAACCGAGCCTATCCCAATATTAACATCGAATTCATTCAAGAATCTGGAAAATTCACCCCTGAGAAGATTCAGGAACTTTCAACCAAGTGGAACATCCCAACAAATTTTATGTTTATAGGTTCTCCTGATGATCAGTTTCCTTATCGTATTGAGGAACTGGGTGAGGTAAGATTAATCATATAAATCTTATGCCTTTCGGCCAAAAGTAAAAAAGCCATTGTGAGAACCACAGAATGATTATCAAGCTATAGATATCCTATCCTCATCGCAGGATTTATTATGATGTCTTAGACGGCTTATTTTCCGTTCGCGGAAAGCCTTTCCTAAACACAAAAATTTTTGACCGAAAATAAATTTAGATATAAATACTACACAGGACGATTATCAATAATCTTAGGTGCGCAATTTTCGTTCGAGTTTCGCTAAATTTTCAAGGTTAGGGAGTTTTCCAAGATATACTTTTTTAGACCACGATAATAAGATTTAAGTGAGTAATGCTCCAATCCCGTTTGACCGAGATGGTTTGAGAGGATGATCAATAATATAATGGAACTCTGATATACAAAGGCAAGCATCATCTTTTTAAATCTCCAAACAATAAAAAAACCTCCGCCTATCTTACCTTACTCCTTTATGATCTTTAAAATCGTGGGTAATACAACGAGTAGCAATGGGAGCGCGAAGACCATCCCACCAATGACCGCAATGGCAAGCGGCTGATGCAACTGCGCACCAGCGCCTATGCCCAGAGCCAGCGGGATAAGTGCCATAATTGCGGCAAAGGCGGTCATCAATTTTGGTCGCAATCTGGCTGCAATGGAATATTCAATCTTTTTTTCGTGCGACAGGGACTGATCAACTTCTAGGTACTGTCGGTAGGTAAAAATGGAGTTCTCCCCGATAATGCCCACGATCATGATGATGCCCGTATAACTGCCCACATTGAGCGGTGTTCCCGTTATAAAAAGACTCAACATACAGCCGGCAACACCCAAGATAGCAATAAAGACGATGGCACCGGCTATTTTTAATTTCTGGAAAAGAAAAAGGATAACGACAAAAACCAATAATACTGCAGAAATCAAAATTATCAAAAGTTCCCGGAATGCCTGCTTTTGCTGCTGGTACGATCCGCCATATTCAATATGAAAGTTGGCTGGCAGGCTTATGTTTTTTTTCAATCTACTCTTAATATCTGATAACGTTGAGCCAAGATCACGGTCATTGAGACGCGCGGTGATATAGCCCACCGTTTTTTCGTTCTCTCGGTTCACTTCGGCTACACCCTTTTTGATCACAATATCGGCAACTTGGGCAATGGGCACATTGGCGCCATTGGGCAATAATAATTTTATGTTTTTTAAATCCTGTACAGAGGTCTTATAGGTGTCGGGATAGCGCATCCTGATATTGAGCACCTTTATATTATCAATCATAGTGCTAACTACGGTACCAGTAACCTGCGTCTGTAGCTGAAGCTGAAAATCGGCGGGGGTAAGACCTAACTTTGCCAATGCCGGTACATTGGGTTTTAACTGAATCTCCGGCCCTGCGATCACAATCCCGTCAAAAACGTCAGCGGTGCCGGAGACTTGCTCAATCTGCGAAGCTATTTTTTTTGAAATATCTTCCAGTTTTTCACTGTTATCACCAAATAATTTAACCTGTATAGGCTGTACCGAACTCATCAGGTCACCTAGCATATCACCGATTACCTGTCCAAAATCGGCTGTGAGCTGTGGTACTTTTGACTCGATTTTAGAACGTATCTCATCAGAGACTTCGGTTGTAGTTTTAGAACGTGAGTCCTTTAATTTTATGAGATAATCTCCCCGGTTGGGCTCAGTGATAAAAAATCCCATTTGCGTGCCCAGCCGTGCAGAAAAAGCTTCAACTTCTGGTTGATCGCGAAGGATATTGTTGACAATGGTGAGCATCCTTCCCGTTTCTTCAAGGGTTGTTCCCGGCGGGCTGTTAAAATCAAGGACTATGCTTCCCTCATCCATTTCAGGAAGAAATCCCGAAGGTAGTTTTGAAGGTATAATAACGATAATCGCCATACAGATAACTGTGGAAACGATCCCGATGAAGGGCTTTTCCAGAATTTGATGTATCCATTTGGTATTGGGCTCATGCTTATGATCCACGGGTTTATTTCGTGAAAACAAAATAGCCAGCACGGGCACCATAAACCAGGTCACAAAAAAAGAACAGGCCAAGGCAATGATCATGGTAAACGCCATTACTTTAAAATAAGCCCCTGCAATACCCGTCATCATCACAAAAGGAACAAAGATCAACAAAGTACTCAGCGAAGACCCCACCATTGCTGGGAATAGCTTTGAAATAGCCTGGCGGGCACTCCAAGTTACCGATTCTTCTGGATGCTCCTCCCTGATTTTATAAATTTGCTCAATAATGATCACCACGTCATCGATCATCAGCCCGATCGCCGCTGCAATGGCACCCAGGGTCATAATATTAAAGGTGTAGCCTATCCCGTCGAGCACGATAAATGTAAGCGACAGCGTAACTGGGATGGTAAACAAAACAACCATGCTAGACGAAAACGATCTTAAAAATGCTACAACTACAAGTAATGCCAAGACCAAGCCGATCCATAGGACATCCTGAATGCTTTTAATACTGGTATTAACAAAATTGGCCTGGTTATAATAGGGAACCAATCTGACATCTTTGGGAAGTATTTTTGCAAGTTGTTGCACTTTGTGCTGGATACTATCATTGACGGCGATCAGATTTGCGCTAGGCTGTTTAAGGATTGCGATAAGGGGCACATCCTTTCCATTTGCAATGATCTTTACATACTGTTTGGCTTCGGCAACAGTTACATCCGCAACGTCTTTTAGCTGAATTAGTCGTGTGGGCGAATTTTTAACGACAAGATTTTGCAGGTCTTGTAATCCTTTGACTGAATTGTCAGTTAAAGTCAGATACATCCGGTTATAATCGCTCAGGTAACCATTACTTTGAATAATGTTTGAGTTTGTCACCGCATTTTGAACAGTAGTAAGGCTGATACCCAAATTTTTTAAAGTTTCCGGTTTAAGGATAATCTGATATTCTTTATCCTTACCCCCTATTATCGCAACGTCCGAAACTCCGGGTGTAGCACTCAAGTAGGGCCGAACTTGATATTTTGCGATGAGCTTGAGATCTACCTGAGACCTATCGCCCTCTAGAGAATACCCCATTACCGGTAGAATGGAGGGGTTCATCTTCTCAATCGTAAAATTGGTGTTGGGCAGGATTGTTCCTTTGGACTGATTGATAAAGGATTCTATCTGGGAACGCGCGACATCAATATCCATATCCCAATTGAGAAAAACCGAAATTTCCGTACTGCCACGTGAGGTGGTGCTTCTGATGTAGCTTAGGCCCTGCGTGCGCCGTATTGCGTTTTCTAGCGGAATGGTGACTGCCGCCATCATCTTATCCACCGGTTGCTGGCCAGAATCAGCGATCACTTTGATCTTTGGAAAGGTTATATTGGGGAAAAGCCCGGTTTTTAGGTTTTGATAGGCAAAAATCCCCCCCCCAATAAGTAAAATACCGATGATGAGCAATGGATATTTATAATTATTAAAGGTGTTTTTCATCGTTCCATGATTTTCACCCGTGTGGAATCTCGCATCTGGTAACTGCCCTCCGTAACTACCTGATCCCCTTTTTTTACATTTTCCGAACTGATCTGCACTATAGAATCATTTTGCAGCTGCGGGGTGACCTTTTCCTTTATGGCCAATGTATCGTTGACCACCTTCAAAACCCAGAATTGGGTCATCAGTTCGTTGGTCTGCAGCGCACCTTGTGGTATGCTCAGCGCGGTACTGTCCTGCCTGAGCACGGTCCTGATCTGTACATTGAGCTTTTCGGGCAATTGCTGATCGGGAAGCGCGATGAGGAAGGCCTGTGTCTGATTGATAGAATCAATTACTGGGAGTTTACCGGTAACTTCAGCATCAATAATATCGATAGCCTTTTTTTTGGGTACCAGTATCTGGCAGGGTGTTCCTACTTTTATATCATTGTTATTGGTAAACGGCACATTTACCATAACCACAAGGGTCTTGGGCTGTGCGATCACGGCGAGGATATCCCCTTCGGCAACATAATCGCCCTTAAGGACATTGAGTTGAGTGATGACGCCCGTGGCATTAGTCGTTACACGAAGTGGCTTGGCAAACTGTGCGAGCGAACTGTCGATTTTTACCGCTTCTGCCAAAGCGCTTTGTTCCTTGGTACGAAGGCGTACAAAAGTTGCTCCACGTTGTATCCTGTCTCCGCGCTCAAAAGGCAGGTATGAGATATACCCAGTGATATTGGCCCGTAGTATCTCTTTCTTTTGATACTGCGTAACCCCGTTAAAATCCTGATATTCTACAATATTTCTCGTGGTGACAGTCGCAGTATGGACATCGATGGCGGCTCTTTCATGATCGGTCTCCTTTTCATTGCCTCTATTACAGGAAACCACTAGGAACATGAAAAAACCCATAAATAATATAACAACCTTAAAATTAGAATATTTCATGATCACCAGTTTACATAATCGTATTGATTTTGGAGCAGCCAGAGGTTAGTCAGCATCTGTATTCTCGCATTTTCCTGCATTCTATAATCTTGGATTACATTTAAGTAATCGATTACCGAGACTTGGCCCCTGACCAGCTTTTCCTTATAAAGCTTCTGTAATATCTCCTGCTTTTTTAACTGTTGTGTCATTAAGTCAAGGTTTTCTCCTTGAGCAGCAATCTGATCAAGCAGGCTCTGTAGATTGTTCATTTTGGTGATCTCGCCGTTTTTTTGAGAATTCAGCAATGTCTCCTGCCGCAATTCGATTTGCTGAGCATTGATCCTTCTCTGGTTGCCGTCATAAATGGGAAGGCTGAATTGTAGGCCTGCGCTTGCACCAATTTTTCGGTATATGCTAGGGATTTCCACCGCATTCAGCCCACCATCCACGTATGCAGTAATTTTAGGTTTATATTTATTGTTGAAAACCTCACGGTTTGCCTCAATTTGTAAGCTGTCGTTAACAAACCGTTTTTCAAAGAAAAAATCTTCTTTTTTTGGAGTGATTTCTAAATCGGGAAAAGCCAATGTGGCGTTCTGATTGAGCGGGGTAAGACTAAGTGAATACAATTGCCTCAGCGATTCACGCAAATTATTGCGCACCTGCCGCAGTGTTATTTTGGTCTGATCCAGATTGACCTGAACGAGTATGTAATCGCTCTGTAAAAGGATTCCGTTTTTGACCAAAACCTCAATTACCTTCAAGCGTTTTTGCAAATCCGTAAGGAGGTCTTCATTGAGTTTTTCCTGAAGCTGATAACCATAGGCCGTTACATAAATACGGGTGATATTATTTTGGAGGTTGTGGTATATCTCCTCAAAAGTCAGGGCCAGCCCCTGATTTTGAATTTTGTTCTGGAACAATAGATTATTGGTAATCGCCTGGTTAAAAAGTTGCTGTGTGACCTTTAACTGCGCAGCATAAAGACCTCCGTTTGTAATGCCAACATCATAGCCATACGCACTGGGGGATGGGTTGGTGGTTATATCGACCGCTCTGCCGTTATTGTCAAAAAATGGGGCAACGATTACATCTGCGGTAACATCCACCTGTGGCGCCTTGGTCTGGGCCAGGATCATCTGTTGCTGTAACTGCCCGATTTTCTGAAGGTTTACTACGCTGGATAAGGAATCGTTGGTCTTGCGCGCATTATTCAGGAAGTCATTGAGCATTACTTCCTGTGCCCGGCCTAAGGTTACGACGCTAAAATATATCAGGAAAAACACAAGCCTTCTCAAAAGAAACAATTTATAGATCAAAAGTAGCTAATTGTTCTTAAGCCTTTCTAAAGCGTACAGTGGATAAGTATCCCTGTAATTTATTATCGATGTTTTGCTAGAAATTAATAATCCAACAATAATTGAAAAAAACTTGATAAAGGCTGTATTAATTCCCCTGTTCGCTGAAATAATTAAGCAGATTATCATGCATGTCAGCGGTATAATCGTAATGGGTCACAATCCTCAGTTTGCCCTGCCCCATCGCGCTTATATGAATATCGTTATTTTTCAAGGTATCCAGAAATCGGAGTTCATCCACAGATTTTTTTAAGTAAAAGATAAGGATGTTAGTCTCAACGGGATCTACCTTGAGCACATCTTTATGCCTACTGAGCACGTTGCCAAGATCCTTCGCTCGCTGATGGTCCTCCTCCATACGCTGCCAGTGATTCTCTATGGCATAAAGCCCCGCCGCAGCCATAAAACCCACTTGACGCATCCCCCCGCCCAGGATTTTTCGCACCCGCATGGCCTTGTCAATAAATCGTTTTTTACCAACCAAAACCGAACCCATGGGAGCGCCCAACCCTTTAGAAAGGCAGACGGAGATCGTATCGAAAACCTCACCATAATCTTTAGGCGATTCATTAGTGGCCACAAGGGCATTCCATAGTCGCGCACCATCAAGATGCAGGCCCAGATTGTGATCATCACATACTTTCCGTATATCCAGAATTTCGTTAAATGCGTAACAGGCACCTCCCCCTTTATTGGTGGTGTTTTCCAAACAGACGAGCGTGGTTAGCGGACTGTGGTAAAAATCTGGCGGATTGATAGCGCCCCTCACTTGCTCTGCCGTCACCATCCCGCGGTGCCCATCGAGCAATTTACAGGACACACCGCTGTTAAAAGAAACTCCACCCCCTTCATAATTATAGACATGAGCATACTTATCAGCTATGAGCTGGTCACCGGGCTGTGTATGCAGCTTGATCGCAGCCTGGTTGGTCATGCTTCCCGTTGGGAAATAAAGCGCAGCATCCATCCCAAAAAGATCTGCAATTTTTTCTTCCAATTTATTAATGGTAGGATCTTCTTTATAAACATCATCGCCCACTTCGGCGCTCATCATGGCATCAAGCATGGCTGGGGTTGGGCGGGTCAGGGTGTCGCTGCGTACGTCAATTTTCATGGTTGGAGATTTATTATATATATTTAAGGTTGCAGGTTAAAATTATAAAACCTGACCAAAACATATCCTTTTCGGTTTAATAATTATGAGATTTTACCTATAAATATTCCTTCGCAAATTAGCGATTTTTAAAGCACTAGATATTCACCGCCGTCGACCGGAATTATAGTCCCGTTTACCCAATCAGCTTCTGGCCTTGATAAGAGATAAACCATTTTGGCAACATCTTCTGGGGTGGTTAATCTTTTATTTGGGTTTCGGCTTTTGGCCCTTTCTAATATAATTTTACTATCGGGAATCAAACGCAGGCTTTCGGTATTGGTTATGCCTGCCTGAATACAGTTTGCAGTGATTCCCAGCGGGGCGAGTTCATAAGCGAGGCTACGTGTGATCGCTTCCAAGGCTGCTTTTGCGGCAGAGACCGCTGCATAATTCGGCAATGGCTTTGTGCTGCCCTCACTTGTAAACGAAAGGATTTTGCTTCCTTTGGTAAGGCATGCACCATCAAGCAATGCTTTGGCCCAGGCATATAGACTTGTTGCCATACTATTAATGGTCAAATCAAAGTCGGTTTGAGTCAAGGTATCCATTTCCCGATTTTTACTATAAATAGGCTTAAGGTTTCCTTTAGACAAACTATGCAAAAGTATCTTCACGCAGCCATTTTTTTCTTTGATCGCCATCAGGGTCTTTGATTGAGTTTCCTTTTTTAGCGCATCCAGATTAAATTCCAAAATTTTGTTACCGTGATCCCCTATTGTTTCAAGGGCTGCTTCAAATTTGCCGATCTTGCTGCGGCGCGTACGGTGAACGATACAGATATGCATCCCGTGGGCTGCTAATTTTTTCGCGGAAGCGAGACCCAGACCGGAGCTACCTCCCAGTATTATTGCCCATTCGTTATCATTATTGCTGTTAAAATCCCTGGTTTTCATGGTAAAATCGGTTTTAGGGTTCAAAAAAGGATCTTGCCGCAAGAGTCTACCACTGCAACAAAACACGCTGTGCGGAAAAGCCGGGGCCAAAACTGAGCATGAGACCCGTATCTCCTTCTCTCGATTTGTTGAGGAAACGCTCTAAAACATAGAGCACGGTGGCGCTGCTCATGTTTCCATAGCGTCGCAGAACCTCTTTAGTATCATCAATATTTTTGCCCATTGCACCAAAAAGCTCTTCTACGGTCTGCACGATCTTTTTCCCCCCGGGGTGAAAGATCAGGTGATCCAGTGCATCAATCTTCATATTGTTCCGTTCCAAAAATGGATGAATAATCGCAGGGAAATGTTCGGCAATGGCTTCGGGCACCTTTTGATTCAAAACCATTTTAAGGCCCATATTTGTAAGTTTAAAGCCCATCATCTGCTCAGCATCGTAAAAATGATACATGCCCGTATCAACGATCTTGGGGCCCGTATCATTCTCATGCGAAGACAGTAACGTACAGGCCGAACCATCACCAAAAATGGCAGCGCTCACTACATTGGCCATACTGTAATCACCCAATTGAAAAGTTGCCGTAGGACTCTCTACTGCGATCACCGCCGCGCGCTTACCGGGATTTGCCCGCAGGAATGCATTGGCATAAACCATGGCAGATATACCCGCCGCGCAGCCCATTTCGGTCACGGGCAGGCGTATGATATCCTGCCGAAGTCCCAATGTATTAATGAGATAAGCATCCAGCGAGGGAATCATAATCCCGGTGCAGCTTACGGTTATGATATAATCTATATCTGTGGGCTGCCAATCTGCTTTTTTTAAGGCTTTCACCAAAACATTTTGTCCCAATTTGATGACCTCTCGGGCATAGATGGCATTTTTTTTTTCAAAAGAGGTCGCGGTAAAAACTTCCTCGGGCGACATGATGCTATAGCGCTTGTCCACGGCGGCGTTGCCAAAAATCTTCCTTACCTTTCGGCGAAAACGCTCGTCTTTGCCCTGTAACCAATCATCCAAAAAAGGGATGATTTCTGCCGTCTCCCGCGAATACGGCGGCAGTTCTGTTGCAGCGCAAACTATTTTTGTGCCTTCATGTCTGTTATCCATAAATATCTAAAAGCCCATCGCCAGCCAATTTTATATTCGGTAAGACCGAGTTGAGCTGCGAAAGTTGTTAATTCTTTTTTGGTGAATGCCCGTTTGATGGAGACCAGACCATCGTAACGCGCGATATATGTATTCATAAAAATACTACTAAAAGCACGAAAAAGTACCGAGGCGATCGAGCTACGGTGTAGATCGTTGACCACCCACCCTAAGCGGGACAGTTGGCCAAAACATTTCAGAAAGCCCACGATCTCATTATCTGTGAAATGGTGCATTGTTAGCGTAGTCGTAATGATGTCTAATCTTGCTTCGGTAGTATCCAGCTCCAAAATATTCTTTTGGCGATATGCAATTTCTGGATATTCCTGTGATTGATCTATGGCCAAAGCAACACTTTTTGAATTAAGATCTAAGCCCAAAAATGTAGCCTTTATGCCCTTTTTTCGGCAATAATCAGCCATTTTTCGGAGCATTTCGCCATCTCCGCATCCCAGATCGGCAATGCTGTACTGATTTTGCGGGTATTTATTAAAAAAGTAGTCTAGCCCATCAAGGGTAATTTTTTGGCCCCCGAGCCATTTATTTACGAGAGAAACATCTGCCAGTGCATCATGAAGACGCATTTCATCAAGCGCGGGGTCGTCCATAAGTTCTGGTGCAAGGATACGCTTTTTCATACGGTGAGCGGTTTACCATGCGTGGCCTTGATCAACTGTTGGAAAAGGGAGGGTGTTTTACTCAGCAAATCAATACCCAGATTCGTGGCGGTTTGGTTGCCCAGAAGTGCCTGTAACTTCCGCCCCATCCCAAGCCTTTTCTGAAACTGAGACTTCCAGGCTTTTTCATAACTCACCTCCAGTTCGGTCCTTGAATTGTTATTGTTAATACCGTTTTGGATCGTATCAGCCAAAATTTTTGCCCCTAGAATGGCCATGGCCATCCCATTCCCACACAAGGGATGAATCAGACTAGCGCTGTCGCCGCACATCATTATATGATTGTGTACGCGCTCTTTGGCATCAAATGAAATCTGACTTATGGTGATCGGTTTTTCAAAAAGCGAAACGGCCTGCTCAAAAAATTCCCGCAGATGCGGATTTGCACAAAGCACTTTTTCCCGGTAATTCTCTAAATCTTTATGCTTTTGGAAAGATTTAAAATCTGCTAAATAGCAAACGTTAATTATGCCATTTTCTACCTGAGAAATCCCGCAGTAACCACCTTTAAAATTATGCAGCCCGACTACTTTTGAATCCCAATCGGCCCGGTAATGCGACTTTACGGCAAGCCAGGGCGATTGATGTTTTATAAATTTTCGCGTAAGCGATACATCCAGATTTGACCTTTTTCCGTAAGCACCTATCACAAAATCAGCCCACAATTCTTCACCAGAATTAAGCGCAAGGCGAAAACGATCTTTTTCATAGAAGACAGCATTGACCTGTTTGCGCACAATTACCCCGCCCGCGTTCAAAACAGACTCATATAACTTATTATCCAACTGATATCTGCTGATCCCAAAACCGCCCAGAGGAAGTTGTGAAGTCAGCATTTTTCCTGAAGTATTTGAAAATTGAAGCATGTTGATACTCACGGCTCCCCACTCATAAGGCTTCACGCCAAGGCTTTGCAGGTATGGTAGTACCTCGCTCGATATATATTCCCCACAGACTTTATGGCGTGGATATCCCCCCTTCTCAACCACACTGACCTCAAGCCCTTTTTGGAGTAGGTCAAGCGCCAGGGTCAAACCGGCAAGGCCCCCGCCAATAATTATGATTCGTTGCTCCCCCATTCGAGCGTGAAGTTACTAAATAGGCAAGTCATTAACGGTTAAAAAATATAGCTTAGGTCAAAAGATTTACAGAAGAATATATTGACTATATCACTCCCAAAGGCCAAATGATCGTCCAATATCAAGATTCCAATTCAGTCAAATTATATAGAAAAAGGGGTTTTTCCCTATGAAAACTAAGTGAAAGTCCTGTTAAATACCTAATTATTAATAGCTAGTTTTAAGGCTATTCAACTAACTTAAAAACAATATTATGAAAGCACTATTACCTTTATTTATTTTTGCTCTGATTTTTACATCTACTTGGGGCAATAATATTAATGTAAGCAACATAACCTTAGAAAATCAGAATGAGGCCCAAAACTGGATTCAGGTGGAATTTGATCTAAGTTGGGAAAACTCTTGGCGTATCAGCTCAGGACCGTCTAATTGGGATGCCGCCTGGGTGTTTATAAAATATCGTGTGAATAGTGGCGACTGGACTCATGCCACACTTTCACAGACTGATAATAGGGCCACTTCAGAAAGCACCATAGATGTATCGACAGATAATCTGGGAGCTATCATCTATAGGAATAAAGATGGCAGTGGAAATATTAACTTACAAGATCTCCGCCTACGCTGGAATTATGGAAGCATAGGAGCAAATGATGTAATTGATGTGCAGGTATTTGCCATCGAGATGGTTTATGTGCCAGAAGGAGCTTTTTATCTAGGCGGTACTGAAGGTGACGAGAAAAATAAATTTTATTCCGGTAGTACCAATATTTCCTATCAGGTCACTTCAGAAAATGCAATAGACATATCACCCGGTGCGGGCAAACTATACTATAATTTAGACGTCGGCAATGGCGGCGATCAGTTGGGCCCTATCCCCGCCAATTTTCCCAAGGGTTTTGCCGCTTTCTACGCAATGAAATATGAGGTGAGCCAAGGACAGTTTGTAGCGTTTTTCAACACACTTACGGAAGCACAGAAAATCACAAACGATGTGACCGGACCCAATGGTAAAAATAACGATGGCCAACTGGCTGGAAATACAATCGCATGGTCTGACGGCACATCGGCAGCCACGACATCCACTCCTGATATTTCGCTAAACTATATAAATACAGCAATTATGAATGCTTATCTGGACTGGGCGGGACTGCGCTACATGACTGAACTAGAATATGAAAAATCCTGTCGTGGTCCTGTGCCTGCAAAAGCGGGCGAATTTGCGTGGGGCAATGCCAATATTTCAACAACCAGTTACACGATAAGCAACGCCGGGACTGCAACAGAACGGGTGAGCAATCCTGAACAAGGTACCGGAAATGCAGCCTTTGGGAATAATACAGACGTATTAAAACCACTGCGTAATGGCATTTTTGCGGCAAGTGCCGTCACTAATAATCGCGAGGAGACCGGTGGTAGTTACTATGGTATCATGGAGCTTAGCGGCAATGTGTATGAGCGCTGCATTTCAATTGGCATCCCTCAAGGGCGCACATTTGACGGTTCACATGGTGATGGCGTACTGGGCACTTCCGGGGAAGGGAATGTACCCAATTGGCCCCTACCGACTGGGGAAGGAATTTCCTATCGTGGTGGCGGATTCCCCAACGGCATGGCTTTCCTTCGTGTATCAGACAGATATGATGGTGGCTTGATTTTAGCTTCAAATGCGAACAGTCGTCTGGGTTTACGTGGCGTTCGTTCGGCAAATTAAAGATAAGTTTATGATAACCAGTTATTTTACGATAGGGTTTATTCTTTTTTCCGCTTTCGCGAAAGTCTCCATGGCAAACGCACAGAACACACGCGTTCAAACGGAGGAACAATACTTTGGAGGACCTGAGGATGGAAGTGCTATGGGCAATCTTGACGGTATGCGTCTCAAGGGGAAAATAGCCTCCTTCAGCGTACTTTATAAGGGTAGCACCGGGGATGGTCATGACAACGCATCAATATCGGCCTCTACTGGTCAGGCACTTA
>CBDCNG010000003.1:0-22500 GCA_965219335.1 Leeuwenhoekiella sp. | reverse complement strand
CCATCCACTTCCCCCTTCGGGTCCGCGTTAGGCCCCGACTGACCCCCGGCTGATTAGCATGGCCGGGGAAACCTTGGTCTTTCGGTGTGCGGGTTTCTCGCCCGCATTATCGTTACTTATGCCTACATTTTCCTTTGTGACCGCTCCAGCACCCCTCACAGGGAACCTTCGGCGCCGTCACAATGCTCCCCTACCACTCACAACTCCTGTTGTGAGTCCATAGCTTCGGTAGTATGTTTATGCCCGATTATCATCCATGCCGGACCGCTCGACCAGTGAGCTGTTACGCACTCTTTAAATGAATGGCTGCTTCCAAGCCAACATCCTGGCTGTCTGGGCAGTCCGACCGCGTTTGTTCAACTTAACATACATTTGGGGACCTTAGCTGATGGTCTGGGTTCTTTCCCTCTCGGACATGGACCTTAGCACCCATGCCCTCACTGCGCACAACCGTTTTGCAGCATTCGGAGTTTGTCGGGGATTGGTAGGCGGTGAAGCCCCCGCACCCAATCAGTAGCTCTACCTCTGTAAAACTGTGTGCGCGCTGCACCTAAATGCATTTCGGGGAGTACGAGCTATTTCCGAGCTTGATTGGCCTTTCACCCCTACCCTCAGGTCATCCCAAGACTTTTCAACGTCAACGGGTTCGGCCCTCCACGGTGTGTTACCACAGCTTCAGCCTGCCCAAGGGTAGATCGCACGGTTTCGCGTCTACCCCACCCAACTCTGGCGCCCTGTTCGGACTCGCTTTCGCTGCGGCTCCCGCGCTGTGCGCGTTAACCTTGCTGGATAGGGTAACTCGTAGGCTCATTATGCAAAAGGCACGCCGTCACCAGTAAACTGGCTCCGACCGCTTGTAGGCGTATGGTTTCAGGGTCTGTTTCACTCCCCTGTTCGGGGTTCTTTTCACCTTTCCCTCACGGTACTGGTTCACTATCGGTCTCTCAGGAGTATTTAGCCTTGGCGGATGGTCCCGCCGGATTCGCACAGGGTTTCACGTGCCCCGCACTACTCAGGATACCGCTATCCGTGACGCGCTTTGCCCATACCGGGCTGTCACCGTCTATGGCCCCCCTTTCCAAGGGGTTCTGGTTCATTGCGCACAGAATGTCGCGGTCCTACAACCCCGGGCCCGCCGTAACGGGCCCGGTTTGGGCCGATCCGGTTTCGCTCGCCGCTACTTCCGGAATCACTGTTGTTTTCTCTTCCTCCGGGTACTTAGATGTTTCAGTTCCCCGGGTTTGCCCCCTTGCGGGTAACATACCTTCGGTATGCTGGGTTGCCCCATTCGGATATCCGCGGATCAACTTGTATGTGCCAATCCCCGCGGCTTTTCGCAGCTTGTCGCGTCCTTCGTCGCCTCTGAGAGCCTAGGCATCCCCCATACGCCCTTAGTTAGCTTGTTGTACTCTTCGCTATTCAAGGGCACAGGTATTCACCTGGCCTTATTGTATTCGTATTCTAATGAGTTCTATCTATACCGTCCGCCCCCGCTGGGGGGCGGACGGGTCTCTCTCGTATTCTTATTGTTTCCCAATATGTCAATGAACGTTCCCCCCGCCGCCCCGGAGGGGGTGGGGGCCCACCCGTACGCCCCCTTTTGGGGGCCCGGTGGGGAGTGGAGAATATCGGAGTCGAACCGATGACCTCCTGCGTGCAAGGCAGGCGCTCTAGCCAGCTGAGCTAATCCCCCGTCTGTCCCTAAGTGATCAGCCAACAGTACTTATAACGGCTACTCAACCTCTAAAATTTCCTTCAATATGCAATCAATGAACTTCTGCCTCGGGCATTGAACCTTCGACCATATGCACACCGGTGCACAGTAGTCTCAGGCAGACTCGAACTGCCGACCTCTACATTATCAGTGTAGCGCTCTAACCAGCTGAGCTATGAGACTGTCCCCTTTCGCCGGAAAAGGGCCCCCGGCCCGTGGGCCGGGGGCATCCCCGGGTAATATCCTGAATTGACAGCAACAAAGGCCAAAGGGCCCAGCACGGGCGCCGGTCCCTGCGGACGCGCGTCTCTCCCCCCGCACGCGGCGGGGGGGAAGCTCTAGAAAGGAGGTGTTCCAGCCGCACCTTCCGGTACGGCTACCTTGTTACGACTTAGCCCCAGTTACCGGTCTTACCCTAGGCCGCTCCTTGCGGTGACGGACTTCAGGTACCCCCAGCTTCCATGGCTTGACGGGCGGTGTGTACAAGGCCCGGGAACGTATTCACCGGATCATGGCTGATATCCGATTACTAGCGATTCCAGCTTCACGGGGTCGAGTTGCAGACCCCGATCCGAACTGTGACGGGCTTTTGGGATTCGCTCCACCTTGCGGTGTGGCAGCCCTCTGTACCCGCCATTGTAGCACGTGTGTGGCCCAGGACGTAAGGGCCGTGATGATTTGACGTCATCCCCACCTTCCTCGCGGTTTGCACCGGCAGTCTTGCTAGAGTTCCCGGCATTACCCGATGGCAACTAACAACAGGGGTTGCGCTCGTTATAGGACTTAACCTGACACCTCACGGCACGAGCTGACGACAACCATGCAGCACCTCGCACTGTGCCCGAAGGAGGGCCGCTTTCGCGGCCTGTCACAGTGCGTTCAAGCCCTGGTAAGGTTCCTCGCGTATCATCGAATTAAACCACATGCTCCACCGCTTGTGCGGGCCCCCGTCAATTCCTTTGAGTTTCATTCTTGCGAACGTACTCCCCAGGTGGGATACTTATCACTTTCGCTTGGCCACCCAGCCGCCCAATGGCGGCCGGACAGCTAGTATCCATCGTTTACGGCGTGGACTACCAGGGTATCTAATCCTGTTCGCTCCCCACGCTTTCGTCCATCAGTGTCAATATACCGTTGGTGGCCTGCCTTCGCAATCGGTGTTCTATGTGATATCTATGCATTTCACCGCTACACCACATATTCCGGCCACCTCACAGCAATTCAAGGCCCCCAGTATCAATGGCAGTCCCACGGTTGAGCCGCGGGCTTTCACCACTGACTGAGGGGCCCACCTGCGGACCCTTTAAACCCAATGATTCCGGATAACGCTCGCACCCTCCGTATTACCGCGGCTGCTGGCACGGAGTTAGCCGGTGCTTATTCTTACGGTACCGTCACCGGGCCACGCGTGGCCCTTATTCTTCCCGTACAAAAGCAGTTTACAACCCGTAGGGCCGTCTTCCTGCACGCGGCATGGCTGGATCAGGCTTCCGCCCATTGTCCAATATTCCTCACTGCTGCCTCCCGTAGGAGTCTGGTCCGTGTCTCAGTACCAGTGTGGGGGGCCTCCCTCTCAGGACCCCTACCCATCGGTGCCTTGGTGCGCCGTTACCGCACCAACAAGCTAATGGGACGCATGCCCATCCCGTACCGTAAACTTTACCATCCATATGATGCCATATACATGGGCCATGGGGGGTTAATCCAAGTTTCCCTGGGCTATACCCCGGTACGGGGCAGGTTGCATACGCGTTACTCACCCGTGCGCCACTCGTCAGCGGGAGCAAGCTCCCCTGTTACCGTACGACTTGCATGTGTTAGGCCTGCCGCTAGCGTTCATCCTGAGCCAGGATCAAACTCTTCATCGTAGTCTCTTGTATAATGTCCACGTGTCCGAGGTCCGGAGCCCCCCGGAGGGGGCATGCCCATGATGGTCTCTCTAGTCTTTGTTTCTTAATTCGTACCGCCCCCCTTATGGGGACGGTTACGCGCTGTCAATTCAATATGTCAATGAACCGCCCCATATAAATAGGGGCGCCTGGGCAGATGCGAAGGGATCGAACCTCCTTCCCGAAAACAATCGGAAACCAATACATCTTATTTCTTTACAAGAACTCCGCCTCCTGTTTTTGAAAGCGGCTGCAAATATACAATACTTTTTATTTACTAAACAAATCTTTTTTCAGATTATTTTTCAAAAGTATAAAATACGTTTTTTTAAGAACTTATCCGCTATCTGAGCGGCTTATTTTAGCGAGTGCAAACTTAGGTTAAAAAAATTAACCTGCAAGCACTTTAAAACAATTTTTCAAATAATTTATAACCCGGTAAAACACCTTCTGTTATGGGATGGCAAATATACAACCGTTTTACGATTAACAGTATTTTTTTGAACTTTTTTTTGAATCAACAAACGGCTTGAAGCATAGCTTACTACGCCTGAAGCAGGAATTAATTGCCGAAAAAAATCAATCTCACAGACTACAATAGGCATTAAAAATTCCAAAAGGAATCAAATCATCCACATCACTTCCTGAACTATCGTTAAACGGCAGACAATACAAATCTCAATTTTATCATTAATAATAAAAATTATGTAGAAAAAATAATCCTATGATTCCCCGTCAAGAACAATTTTTATATGCAAAAGATGTAAATCTTCGAAAGATCGATTTTAGATATCTCCCCTTTTAAGTCGAGATGCTGACATATAGCACATCATAAAAAATAAGTTTGCCTCCAAGTTGAAAGATTAATTTGCCTGCAAAGTACTAACACAACAAAATCGGATGCCCCTTTAGGCGATTAATTCCTTCGTCTAGCAGAAAGTATATTTTTGATGGATGTATAAATCAACATTTCTATCTGCTTGGCAGAATAAAATAGATTATTCCTTCCGTGAAAACGGAAATGCGTCAACAAAAAGAGTTATAGAAAGAAATTCCATACGATGCCAAAACGGATATTAAAATCTCGATAAGGATATCCCGGAGCACTGAAGAAATTACTTTTCCCCAATGAAGAATTTAAATGTTCAGCAATAAAAAAGATCCTGGTCTGGCGTACTTTCATATTAAAGAAGAAATCTATAAGTGGAAAGTCGCCAATCTCTGTATCGTTCTGCACATAGAACTCAGCCAGTATGGGATCATAGCCATCCATATTATATTTAGTAAAATACTTGAAGTTGATACCCGTTTGAATAAAAAGGGCCTTATCAAACCAGGCATCTGTATAATAGAGCGTGTTACGCGTTACAATTGGTGGAGTATTAAGATATTGTTTGCCGCTACTCACTTGCTGATAAGCCAGCGTATTGTTTAAAGCAAATTTACCAAAGCGGAATTCCTTATTCACCTTAATCTTAAGATATGTGAGATTTTCAGAAGCCTGAAAGGATTTGATTAAGTCATCTGCCGGATCGAGCCCAAAGTAGGTGTAGTTACCAATATTAGTTAATGTTGCCGAGGCATTTAGCCACTTTTCTGAATTTATACCAGCTTCAATTGACCGGGTCTTCACATTATTGTAAGCATCTGCATTGTACCAGTTATAATTGCGGTAGCTGCTTTGGTACAAAAGATGATTATAATTGGCCGGAGCGGAATTTACTGAAATGCCTGCATAAAATCGGGAAGCGTTTCTAAGATCATACGATGCAGTGGCCTTTAAATTATAACCATCAAAATCGCCGGCAATATTAGCCTGAGCTTCGGATTTAAGATTAAAACCACCAATATTTTTCGTATAACGCGCCCCTGCTGCAATACTATTTCCGGTCAAGCGATTGGGTATTGTACCATCATTTGTAACAAGAACGGAATTATATCCATAATCATAGTGGGTATAATTTGCCTGGATGGCCAATTTACCCAGAAGCGCATTGTCAAATTGAATATATAGCTGATTGTTGAGATCTAATAAGTCTACATGATCATTAATATCAGCTGCCTGAAAGGATGGTCCAAACAGGGTTGTATCCGGAGCTGCTTGTCTATACTCAAAAAACTTATCCCTAAAGGTCAAAATATGTCCAATTTTCAGGCTATTATACCTCTTGATCCCCACCATTTTATTTTTTATGGTATCGGTATGGGTCCTACTGGCGCTGTCAAGCTCAATATTATTTAGGTCTCTGACTGTATTCTTCCCTTTTAAACTATCGCCCTGTGGAAGCAGTTCATAAGATTGGTTGACATAAATGCGCTGTCCTTTCAAAATACTCTCGGCGTCCTCAAAATTAACCTCTAGCCGAGAACGATCGTTAAACTGCCCATCATTGCCCGTGAAGTTCTGTAATGCCGTTGGTGTAAGCCCTCCATTTTCTTCATTAAGCAAATCTTGTGCGACATAATGTGCCTTGAGATCGTATTTATTATTTTTTGAATGATAATTAAAAGTGAAACGGAAATTACCCGTACTGGTAAGGATATGCTGATATTTACCTAAACTACGCAGCCCCTTATAAGCAATAGAAAAGTTAAACTGCCTGCTGGTATTCATTGTAAAAAATGCGTCAAGTGTCTGGCCTTGCTGAAAAGCACTCTTGTAATACAATTCAGTCAATGGGGTAGGCACCTCATAATAATCAATATCACCAATTTCCATATAATTAAAGTGCCTTGCGCGAGCACCAAATAGTGGTCTGGTGTCCTGCCCATCAAAAGTATGAACGAGTGTATTGTTTGTTTGTCCCGTATTGGCAAAAGGCAATAGATCAAAACGATCTCGACGCAGGTAATTGTATTTATAAAATTTATGAACGGTAAGAGAAGTATCTACTATTGTTGTGTCTCCCTCTATAGAAATTATCTTGTAGAGATCGATGGGCGGGCGCTCTTTTTTGGGTTTTTCCAGTTCACGGAGGCTTTTAGGTTGTTTTTGCCCATTTTGTAAGCTATCATTCTGACCTTCACGCGGTCGGACCTGGGCATGACCCCAAAAGCCGATCATAAAAAAAAATACAAGAAATACCAGAATCTTCATATAATGTATTTGTGCGCAAAAATAGGTTAATTATAAGAACAAAAAAGAATCAACAATATTTCTATAAAAACAGAAATTTTTAAATTTAATTACTTTGTTGGCCAATAGAAATAAAAAAACCGCCCGGAAGGGCGGTTAATTTAAACGATGATTTCTCTTTTGTTAATCATTAGATACAATACTTTGATGATATTCTAACATTTTTACAATATCCTCAATGTGCTTGATTTTGTGGCTTTTAAAATAGTTTTCCATTTGCACAGAATTTTTAAATTGATCATCTACATCCCTCTCCCTAATTTTGATCTCTTGCAGGGGTTTATCCTTAAAACCCAAATAATATCTATTCCTAATTCTATATCTGGAAGGTCTATTTTTCCCATAGCTGGTTTCGGCTTTTTCCCCAGGGCGTACCTTCACAGAAGGTTTATCCAAAAATACAACAGAACCCTTGTCAAAATATTCTACAACATATCCCAATAATAATTCGCCATCTTGGGTTGAAAACTTTTTGAGTGAATAACTATATTTATTCAAATCATACTGATAGGTTTTTAATCTTGGAAGGATAAATACATCTTTATCCTTTTTGTTGATTTTTATTTCTATTTGATCTTTAACTACATTATATCTAAAGAAGCCGCTTAAAATTTGCTTACCGTTTTCTGATATTTGGCCTGGTAAAAATTCATCTTCGAAATAAGGTGAACCCTCGATTTTAGAATCCCTATTCCCATCCTTTACTATAACAAATTGCTCCTGCAAACTGATATAATCATGCGCTATCTCTTGTGTAAAGGCTGGAAAATTGACTATTAAAGATAGAATCAATATTAATCTAATTTTCATAAAAAGAAATTTAAAAAAGGGTTTAAACCAATGTATAATTAATAAAAAAGCCCGCTTAAATACAAGCAGGCTTTTTATAGTTGCACTACAATTATTGCTTCTCTACAATCAATTCATAACTTCCAAAGGATCCCGCATCAACTGTATTTTCTAAAGTAAGCTGTATTTGACCAATACAAGTAAGAGCTAACCCGCCGCCCTCAACGCGTCCTTCTCCATAATCTGGTGAAGCTGCAAAGTTTGAATAATGCCACGCAGCTTGTTTCGACACTTTCGCAACACCGGTTTCAGGATCTATATCTATAGTTACCATATAGTTTTGCTCGCCTCCTGCATCTGGATTGGGTTGGTCAAAAGGATTTACCATAGTAACCTGATTATCCCCGGGACCGGCAATCATCTCAAATTGATCATCACCTACTGAAGTTCCAAAATCATCGGTGATGATTTTATAGGTACCTGGAATACTAGCTATATCTGTAGATGGACACTTTACACTTAAACCTATCAACAGGTCTGCTTCGCTTTCTGAAAGTATTTCGGCACCTTCTACAGAGTTAAGACTTAAACCGATAACATCACTTGACCCAGGTAAAGTGCTACCTGATATGGTAGTTACTATAATATCGGTAGTAAAATCTCCGGCTTTTATTACCGGTGTCAGCGTACTTATCTTATAAAAGGAAGGATCAAGTGTCGTTATGGAATCTACAATAGAAAGTTGAACAGTGCGATCACTCGAACTTTTAGTAGACACCCCGACCGTGATTATATTCTCAGTATCCGCCGATGGATTAAATATGATTTTAGGAGTGGCGTTGTTACCATTGAACCCAGCAATTGCCCTGCCATTTGTTGTGTCAAACATCGGGATACCATCATCCTGACAAGCGTTTAATCCAAACACTACAAGGAGTGCAACTATACTTTTAACTATATTTTTTCTCATGATATTCATTTTTAATAACCTGGATTTTGTTCTAGATTAGCATTGGCATTTGTCTCTCCAAGAGGTATTGGCAATTGAAACTTATTATCTCCAGCTGGAAGGGTCTTAACCTCCGCTGGTGTACCTCCTCCATCGGCAAAATCACCAAAGTTAGATCTCGTGACGGCCTCACCTCTTCTTTTAATATCAAAAAAGCGGTGACCTTCAAAAGAAAGTTCGACCCTTCGGTTAAACTGAATGGCCTGCTCCAGGGCAGCACCTGTTTCCGTACCTGGTATAAAATTCTCATAACGAGCAGCCCTCAGCGTATTTAATGTCGCTAAGGCATCTCCTTCATTACCTAGATCAAATTGAGCTTCAGCTTTATTTAAGAGCACCTCACCCTCACGCATCACCTTAATATCCAAAAGACCATTTATCTGATTACCCTCGCCAATAAATTTATTAATGGCATTATAGTCGTTACCGGCATAAGTAGCCGGTTTAACCATGATGGGCTTTCTAATATCATTATCAGAAACGCTTTGATAAAAGGCGTAGTCAATGACATACTCTGACCGAAGATCCCCGCTTACAGTTTGGCTATAAATCACCCCTACATTATCAAAACCTGACTCAGATGAAGTATTTACAGACCATTCAATCACAATTCCTGCATTGTTCGAATCCGTATAAACTCCAGGAAGTTCATCCATAGTTGCAAGAGGCACATCTACCATATTAGCTGCATTTATAGCCTCTTGATATTGGCCGTTATAAAGATAAACCCTTGACAGCATACCATAAACGCCGTTTTTATTTAATCTGCCCTCACCATTATCGGCTGCGATCAACTGGCTTGCGCGGGTAAGATCACCTATAATCTCCTCGTAATTGCTTGCCACAGTTTCCCGAGAAGGTTCAGCCAATGGATCTTCGGTATCCCCATCCTCAACCTTTATATATATTATACCTGGTGATTGATTTGCATCACTACTTTGGGTAGGGATTTTAGCATAAAACCTAGCGAGGTCAAAATGAGCAATTGCCCGGGCAGCAAGAGCCTGGCCCAGTATATTATCTTTATCATTACCGTCAGGAAGATTGTTGATCTGCCCAATAACGAGATTGGCACTATTAACAGCCTCATAGGCTTGACTCCAATATAGATCTACCGGACCACCTGTATTGGGCTGATAGCGATAGTCATAACTGGTTTCGTTCGACTTTCTGCCCGTAGCGGCAAGCACAACATTGTCTGAAAGTATGTCAGGCATTCCCTGATAACCAGCATTGGGTGCGTAATAGCTGTAGAACTTATTGTAGGCCCCATCTACTCCATACTGAAAAGTCTGAACTGTCGTAAAAAATGTTGAGGGATTCCCCTGCGTGAAAGGTTGCAGATTTTTAAGTTCGTCATTGCACCCAAAAATAGTGAGCGAGAGAAAAACCAATGAAATATGTCTAAAATATTTTTTCATAATTGATACTGTTTTTTTATTAAAATCCGACTTCAACACCTACTGTAAAAGACTTGGTCTGTGGATAACTGAATAATGAAAATTCACCTGGCACAAAACCTGGGGTTGCAGCACTATTTCGGTCACCAGCATTTGCAGTCTCTCCTGAGCCTATACCAATCTCTGGATCGCCGTTATAGTTGGTAAAAGTCAATATATTTTGTCCAGTAGCATAGATTCGCATTGAATTAATGCCGAGATTATCAGAAATAAAATTGGATGGAAGATTGTAGCTTAGAGTCAACGTACGCAACCTTACATAATCCCCCTTTTCAAGAAATCGTGTGGAAGTCTGGTCAGCTGTGGGCTGGTACAATGGGTTAGGCAGGACATCCTGATCACCAGGGTTTTTCCAATAATTAAAGACCTCAGTCCTCAAATTACTGTTATAATTACCTATACTAACACCAGAACTGCGCTGATAATTCAGTATGTAGTTCCCTGCTTTTCCTACAAAGTCGCCACGCAAATTGAATCCTTTATAACTAATACTTGTATAAAACCCTCCTTCTATATTTGCGAAAGGGGATTTTCCGGATAAAACCGTATTATAGCTCGCTAAATAGTTATTAGTCACATTATCATCCTGATCGAGATATAAGGGCTCCCCATTCCCTGGATTAACACCCGCATAGCGCACAAGATTAAAGGTATATAATTCCTCACCTTCCCTTAGAATAGTTGTTCCATTATCTATATCCTCTCCGTCAACTAATTTTTTTACTTTGCTGTCTAAAAATGCAATGTTGCCGCCTAACTCCCACCTTACATTTTGGGTACGGATTACATCACCGCTCAGCGTTAATTCAAAACCTTTATTTTCGATCTCCCCAATATTAGATAGGATTGAATTGTTGTCATCACCTACCGTATAAGAAATTGGGCGGTTCAATAAAAGATCTTTGGATGTTTTCACATAATAATCTGCCACACCCCTGATCCTTCGGTTAAACAGAGCGAATTCTGCACCAATATCTAATGTGGCTTGTGCTTCCCATTTTATATCGGGGTTACCCACACCAACAGGCAAGGCCGTTGTATTACCGTTGTAGGTAGTATTGAAGCGCAGAAGGTCAAGATAATTGAAATCCCCTATATTCTGATTTCCAGCGGTTCCGTAAGATCCACGTATCTTGAAATCATCTACAAAACTACCATCCAAAAAGTCCTCTCTTGCAATGTTCCATCCCAAACTACCACTGTAAAAATAGCCGTACTTGTTTTGAGGGCCAAACCTTGAAGAACCATCGCTTCTTATAGAGGCAGAGGCTAAGTATTTTCCATCATAATCATAATCTACAAACAAACCTTGAGAAAATAAAATTCTCCTAGATTCGGTAGTCCCTGCCAATGTAGGTTCTGCAGATATATCCTGATAAGGAATATTCGGCGTAGGAAAACCGCGAGAAGATGCTCTTAAATTGGTATAAATACGTTCATTGTATTCTAGTAAGAAATCTGCCCTTAAGTTGTGTAATTCAGCAAATGTGTCAGAATATGATAATACATTATTGACATTATACTCAAAGTCTAAGTTGAACTCATCACGCTGGGTTCCTGGAAAATTTGAGTTACCCACTATACTGTTTAAAACACCGCCAGCCAAAGAGCGCGCCGTAATATTTTGACGGTTACTTGTTCCACCCACCTGAAAACGATCACTTAGCTTATCACTAATCTTGAGATCTGCAAAAAGACTCCCAGTGATCAAAAAATTTCGAGTGTTTTCAGGCTCCGTAGTCAAAGCTTTAGCTACCGGAAATCCACCTATAGAACCTGCAGTATTGAATACAGGTGTGCCATCAGGATTCGTTACTATACTCCCATCATCATTTCTCGCATATAATGGATCATAGGGATTATATTGATATAAACCTACAAAAGGGTTTTGCACGTTATTTCTATCCCTTGGCAGGTCAGTCGTATTACGTGAAAGCGATATATTTGTCCCAATGGATAAATACTCCTTTGCTTGATAGGTTGTATTTATACGTGCAGAAACACGCTCAAAGCCTTTTATCCTATCTATTATCCCTGTATTTTTATCGTACCCCAAAGAAAGGAAGTAATTGATTTTATCTGATCCACCGGATATACTGAGGGAGTTAGACTGTATATAAGAATTTCTTAATAAAGCGTCTTCCCAATTAGTGTCATAAGATTTTAATTGTGCTAAACGCGCAGGGCTAGCTGTTGCTCCCGGAAGTTGTGATGTTCCCGGTACACCCAATGCGGCATACTGTCTCTCTATCTCCAGTTTTTGACCTGCATCCATCAAATCAAATGGATCTTTGATTTTTGAACCAGAACCAACAGATGAGCGAAATACAATTTTTGCCTCTCCAGAAGTACCTTGTTTGGTAGTAATCAGTACAACACCATTTGCACCCCTAGAACCGTATTTTGACACGGTCGCTGCGTCCTTAAGTATTGAAAACTGCGCGATATCATTTGGGTTAATATTATTGACATCTGCCTGGTTGATCGGAATACCATCTACAATATATAAAGGGGTTGTACTAGCGTTTATAGATCCAGAGCCACGTATCGCCACAAAAGCCGTTTGACCAGGACGCCCATTTGCCGCAGTGACCTGAACCCCTGCTGCTTTACCCTGTAAAATATTATCGACACTGGTTGAAGGTACCAAATCCTGAATATCCCTATTTGTGACCGTTGAAACCGCAGATGTTGAAAGCTCCCGAGAGCGCTGTCCATAACCGGTTACAATTACTTCATCAAGAGATTCTCCATTTTGCATAGTTACATCAATGCTATTGGACTGTCCTATGACAATTTCTACATCTTTAAAGCCTACATAGGTAAATATTAAAGTTTGACCTTCATTAGCATCAAGATTATAATTCCCGTCAAAATCTGTTTGTGCACCACTAGTAGTACCTTTAACAATAACATTTACACCAGGTAAGGCAAGTCCATCCTGATCCGTAACTTTCCCCGTCACCGTCTTCTGCTGCGCAAAAGATAACTGTGTTATGAGAAAGAACCCCATAACAAAAAACCATGTAATCTTTGTTTTCATGTAATTTGTATTAAATTAAATTAGCCGATCGCAAACATCATAAACTTTTCCCAATAATCCAAAAAAAATGTGAAAATAAAATTAATTGTTCGATTTAGTTTTTATGAAAAATACAAGGATAAAAATTATATATAAAATATTATATGCCCTTTTAGAACTTCCAATTTGCCTAAAATACTATATTATCATAAATAAATTATTGATTATTCAAAAATACCTTTTTCATATTTATTAATATTCTATTAACACATAGAGTCGAGAGGATTCTTTGATCGTAAATATCACGCATATGATCCAATATAATTTTCATAAACTTTTTGCGGGAACAGATGAAGCTGGCCGTGGCTGCCTTGCGGGTCCTGTTACAGCTGCGGCTGTTATACTTCCGGAAGATTTCAAATTGGCCTTTCTTAATGATTCAAAATTGACTTCCCCCAAAAACAGGGAAAAATTGCGCATTCTCATAATGCAAAAGGCGCTCAGTTACGGCGTCGCCCATGTTTTTGAAACTGAAATCGACAGTATCAATATTCTAAATGCTTCGATAAAAGCTATGCATCTCGCACTAGATCAGCTTCATCTGCGTCCAGAGCATATTTTGGTAGATGGCAATAGTTTTAAGAACTATCGAGATTGTACACATGAATGTATGATCAAAGGGGATGGCCGCTTTATGTCAATTGCGGCTGCATCCATTTTAGCTAAGACAGAGCGCGATCATTATATGGCGCAGCTTGATCAGGAATTTCCTCAATATAAATGGTCCAAAAATAAAGGATACCCCACAAGACAACACCGGCAGGCCATTAGCGAGTATGGTAGCACAAGCCATCATCGAAATAGTTTCCGGTTATTTCCGAAACAATTCAAGCTAGATTTCTAAATATGAATTTTTTAGAGCTTAAATGTAAATACCCAACAAGTAACGGATAAGTATAAAAAGACCGACCATAAAATTAAAGATTTTTTGTGAGGCTGGTTTTCTTGAAGTCGATTTGACTATATGAAAACCCTTTATGGAAAAATCCGATATTTTATGGACAGTCTTACTGTAGTTTACTATGTATTCGAATGTACTAGCTCATAAGAAACAATGCCGCGATATTGCCAGCGTCATTACTGGTCAATGGCTCGTCATATGCCTCAGTTGAAGACTCAAATTCAAATGGGGATCCATCGCCCAATGAGGTGACATCCACGCCGCCCTGCATAATATTATCTTCATTGATATACACTGCCTGTGCAATAGGTGGCACCCCCATACCACGCTCGCTACCAGTTATCCAGCCTTTCATACCGCGCAGCCTGCGTATCTCTGAAGCATGCCTTGCCTCTACAGAATGGATTTGCAATGCGGTGGTAAGGATGTCAGGATTGCCCTGAATATTTAGCGCTTGGCCTTTATAGGCCCGTACACCAGTATCCTCAAACGCTTGCGCAAGTATAAGTAATTGCGCATAAGCTACTGCATCGTTAGTTCCATCTTCACCAAAAGGATCAAAATTACCCCCGGCAGTAAAGTCAAATTCTGGCGCATCGAAAGCTGCATCTCCCAAAGCTCCTTTAAGTAGATTCACATGGGCGGTCTCATGTTTGGAAATCTGCATGTAGACAGCCTCCGCTTTAGGATAAGCACTAAGCACACCAGAATCCAAAGCTTTCATATAAAAGTCGGCCTCAAGATATTCAAGAACGAGGGCCAACTGTAAAGCTGATACAGGATTGGATTGCATTGCTGCAGCAGTTGTAGCTGCTTTGGCATCACTGGTAGATGCAGCTAAGCCAAAAGGCACTGCTGCTAAGGCCGCACGTTTAGTTAAAGAACCAAGGGAACCGAACATATCACGCCTTGAAGACGCTGCTGTGGTCAGCTTTTCCGTAGTGAAATCTTCTAAAAGTTTTATTATACTCATGATATTTTATTTTTATAAGTTAAAGATTGATTAGGGTAATTTATTGGCGGTAAACTCTGTGGTTATAAACCCTCCAGCGGCAGCCAGGATCACAGATGGATCTTCAGCACCGTCTAAACCAGTTGCGGGATCTACAACATCGTCTCCAGCGAAATAAGAAAAATCATCCATATGGTCTCCTAAAATGCTGCGAATGGCAGAAGCATGTCTCGCCTCTACTGAAACGATCTTTCCGGCAAGTACAAGGTAATCACCAGAAGTGATCAACTTTCCTGCACCATTATATGCCTTAACACCTGTATCTTCTAATAATTGGGCAGTTTTCAATACAGATTCCCTATCATTAAAATCAATGGAACTAAAGTCAAATTCCAACTCTGGAAGTACTTCATCAGAAGCATAATTAGCACTTATGGCCGTCTTAAAAAATGTTCTGTGGTTGATCTCATGATTATAAAGATCCTGGAATAGTGTTTTCTCTAGAGAATTCGCACTAGACCAGTAATTCCCGTTCAAGACATTGGTATAAAATGCAGCTTCCAGTTGTTCTAGAGCGTATGCATAGTTGAGGACACCCAGATCCCCGCCACCCAAATCAAAAGGGCCATCATTGCCATAAAGGTCTTTGTCATCAAAACAAGCCACCAAAAGCCCAGAGGCCGCAACGGCCAGACCGCTCGTTTTGATAAATTGGCGCCTGCCACGACCATGCTCTGTAGAGACTTTAATCTTTTGTCTTTTCATAATAATAAATTGTTTAAAGTTAATGTTGTAATATCTACGTTAATACCTAGTTGTAAGTTTTTGGTTTTCAGTATATTAACATACTATTGTGATTTTAACAAATATACTATCGACGAATTGCACAATACCATATGTTTATGCGATTTTAATCGACGAATTCTTTTCTATTCATTGTTAGAATTGCGAATATGTTAAAAAAATAAAACAATTTTTTAAAAGTTGATATCGTTAAAAAATAGAAAGATGTCGAATATTTTATCTTCAGCAAATAAATTGTTATTAGATTAAATATTAAAGCGGGCAACGGAGTTATGATGGAGCACAATTTTTTTTTCGTATTCAATTGAACCTCCTCTCCAAATCGATCCTGTATTCCTACGGGGTTGGCCTACCAGAAACTTTTCAAAACTGAAAAATCATGTGGGATATACCTATCCATAGGAAAATGATCGAGCAGAAATAAAAATCGTAAAAGGTCGAAATAAGCGGTAGGGAATTATTGGACTTGAAAAAAGTGATTATGCAGGTATCACGAAATCTTTGTGAGGATTTATACTCTTATAAATGAAGCGTTCTTATTATTTTTCGCGATAGTAAAAGAAAGAATTAAAATTACGGAAATTCCTTAGCGCAAATTCCAAAGAAGTTATTCTTAATTGATCAAATTCGCAGATCATAAATATCAGTTAAAGCCCGTTTAGAAGGGTATGTTTTCTAAACTTATAGGAATTTTTTTATAAAAAATCAGGATGCGGTTGCTTCAAAAATTGAGAGGAAATTTTTAATAATCTTACCTTTTACTTGTTCAAGATCGATTTCTTTTTTGCCCAGTTCCCTATTTAAGGAAGCTACAGCTTTCCCTTTGATCCCACAGGGCACAATATTATCAAAATAATTAAGATCAGTATTTACATTGAGTGCAAAGCCGTGCATGGTTACCCACCGGCTTGCCCGTACACCCATGGCGCAAATCTTCCTGGCGTAGGGTGTACCCACATCAAGCCAAACCCCTGTTTCGCCCGGTGATCGCATTGCTGTCAGATCATATTCCTTTAAGGTTTTAATGATCACCTCCTCGAGAAAGCGCAGGTATTTATGTATATCAGTAAAAAAATTTTCTAGGTCAATGATTGGGTAACCCACGATCTGGCCAGGGCCGTGGTAAGTAATATCACCACCACGGTTGATTTTATAGAACACAGCCTCTTTTTCTAACAGCTCTTTCTCTGTGCAGAGCAAGTTTTTGATATCTCCACTTTTACCCAGAGTGTACACGTGCGGATGCTCCACTAAAAGAAGGTGGTTGGGAGTATCAAGGCCCGAATCCTCCCGCCGGTTTTTGACCTTAATATTAAGAATTTCTTTAAAAACCTGTTCTTGATAGTCCCAAGTTTCCTTATAATCTTTAAGGCCCAGGTCCTCTATATATATTTTCTTATTTATCATTTGTAAATGTGTATGCATTAAAAGCAGACTTTATTACGCTTTTTTCAGATAGACTATAATCTTCATAAATAATGTAGCCCCTGTGGTGACAATATTCAGTCTAAACCCCCACTCATTATAATAGTGCAAATTTACGACTTAAAGAGAGAAATGAATATTTTTGGCACATAGTGCTTGTCAAACTGCAACTGATAAAATCTACGACCATTTGTGCGCAAACTTCTATCTCAATCAAAAGTCTATTCTCTTTTCCCATCATAAGAATCTCATGGATATCTCACCACCATAAGTTATATTTGTGGGCTAAAACCTAGAGTAAATGCAACTTTCAGAACAGGAGACCATACGCCGGGAAAAACTGGTAAGCCTACGTAAAATAGGGATAGACCCCTATCCCGCGCCAGAATATAAGTATAGCCATACCGCACAACAAATCAAGGATAATTATAAGGAAGGTGATAAGGTTATTATTGCGGGTCGTCTCATGACCCGCCGTATCCAGGGCAAGGCATCCTTTGCAGAACTTCAGGACGCCACCGGGCGCATTCAGGTCTATTTTAATAGGGATGAAATCTGTCCGACAGATGACAAGACACTTTATAACGAAGTTTATAAAAAACTGCTTGACATCGGTGATATCATAGGTGTAGAGGGTGATCTGTTTACAACCCAAGTGGGCGAGAAAACAGTCATGGTCAAAAAATTCGTGATCCTGAGTAAATCACTCAGGCCGCTCCCCCAGCCGCGCACCGATGCCGAAGGTAAAACCTATGATGCTTTTGCCGATGCCGAACAAAGGTATCGCCAGCGCTATGTAGACCTTATAGTAAACCGAAAAGTACGCGATACGTTTATTAAACGTACAAAAATCACTAATACCATACGGGAGTTTTTTAATGATCAAGGCTACCTCGAAGTAGAAACACCTATCCTTCAGCCCATTCCTGGTGGAGCTGCCGCAAAACCATTCTTGACCCATCACAATGCACTGGATATTCCCTTATATTTAAGAATTGCTAATGAACTTTACTTAAAACGACTTATCGTGGGTGGTTTTGAGGGGGTTTATGAGTTTTCCAAAGATTTCCGCAACGAAGGCATGGATCGTACCCACAACCCGGAGTTTACGGTAATGGAACTCTATGTAGCCTACAAGGACTACCACTGGATGATGGACACCACCGAAAAACTTCTGGAAAAGGTAGCAATAAACGCCACGGGAAGCAGTAAAATCGGCGTTGGCGGCAAGGAAATCGAATTTAAACCGCCCTATCCGCGCGTACCAATCCTGGCAGCGATCAAAGAGCATACAGGTTATGATCTTACCGGTAAACCGGAAGAAGAATTGCGGGAAATTGCACGAGAACTGGACATCGATGCAGATGAAACGATGGGCGTGGGCAAACTGATCGATGAAATCTTTGGTGAGGCCTGTGAGCGCCATTATGTGCAGCCCACTTTTATTACCGATTATCCTAAGGAAATGAGTCCGCTAACCAAGCAGCACCGTGATAATCCGGCATTGACTGAACGCTTTGAACTTTTGGTCAACGGTAAAGAGGTTGCCAATGCTTATTCTGAGCTCAATGATCCCTTAGAGCAGCGTGCCCGTTTTGAAGACCAATTAGCTTTAAGCGAAAAAGGAGATGACGAGGCTATGTTTATTGATCAGGATTTTTTGCGTGCTCTGGAATATGGCATGCCCCCTACCTCGGGTATCGGTATCGGCATTGACCGCTTGGTTATGCTTATGACTGACAATGCATCCATACAGGAGGTGCTCTTCTTTCCTCAAATGAAGCCTGAGAAAAAACCACTTGATCTTACAGAGGCCGAAAAGGCGGTGATGAAAGTTATGCGCGAACACAAAGAACTTTCCCTGGATGATTTAAATGCCAAACTTGACCTAAGCAACAAAGCCAAGGATAAAAGTTTTAAGGCGCTGACCAAAATGGGAGTTATTGATATTAAGAAAGAAGAGACAGGGATGGTATGTGTTTTAAGAGAATAGTCTCTTGAGAGTGGGATTTCTGAAAGTGTAAGAAGGCTGAGAATGACCCATCTATTTTATGAGAGATTCATTTGAAATTTCAAAAAATCGAAGATCAAGAAAAAATAATATAATCTTATTCCTTTCTTAAAGCAGAATGAATTTTGGCACTTCCTTTCAACAGACCGAAAGGCAGGTTTGCCAAAAAGGCTTTGGTTGCATTTAATTATATAGCTTTCAACTCATCGGTTTACTAATCCTCCTAATATAGCCATCCCACCAAAGAGGAAAAGAAACAGTAAAACTATGATGAGCGCGATGACAAATAATAACAGATAACCGCGCGCAAATTCCCTCCTGTTAACATTACCCTCATTGGTAAACGCCCAGACCAGCAAAAGAATAAATCCAACAAGCGGTAGTGAGGTTAAAAAAATATAGAGTGCCCATTCCTTATAATTGAGCGGCCGCTGATTTTCAGATAAGTTTATCTCCATAACCTTTTGTTTTTCAGTTTCTTTGACCAAAATACAAAAAAATTAATGTAAATGCTTTTCTCTTAAAAACAAAAAACCAGCGGCTCTTTCAAAAACTAAAGGTCCTTTGCAACCTCCTCAACCGCAGCAATTGTTTCATCCAAATCCGCGTATGTTAGCGCATCTGTGATAAACCAGGTTTCATAAGCACTTGGGGCAATGTAAATACCCTTGTTCAACAGGCCGTGAAAGAATTTTTTAAAGTTCGGGTTGTCCCCTGCTGCTGCCGATTTAAAATCGGTTACCGGGGCATCGCTAAAATGAACCGAGATCATCGAGCCTAAACGGTTTATAGTGTGTGCTATGTTAGCTTTCGCGAAAGCGCTGCTCATACCTTTATGAAGATATTCGGTTTTTTTAGCCAGGCGTTCATAAATTTGCCTGTCGCCATCTAGGGCATTGAGCATAGCCAGCCCCGCCGCCATGGCCAGAGGATTACCACTTAATGTCCCCGCCTGATAAACAGGCCCTGTAGGGGCAAGATGATCCATGATCTCATTACATGCGGCAAACGCACCGACGGGCAGACCGCCACCTATAACCTTACCAAATGTGACGATATCGGCATTAACGCCCAGCAGTTCTTGAACGCCTCCCGGAGCCAACCTAAAACCGGTCATAACCTCGTCAAAAATGAGCAGAGCACCATGATTATCGCACAGACTGCGCAGTTTTTCCAGAAAGCCTTCCGCCGGGGGGATACAGCCCATATTTCCCGCTACAGGCTCGATAATGATGGCTGCAATTTCACCTTTATTGGCCTCAAAAAGTTTTTCTACCTGATCCGGATTGTTATATGCTGCCAATAATGTATCCTGCGCTGTTCCCCGGGTTACACCAGGGCTGTTGGGCGATCCAAAAGTAACCGCACCGCTTCCTGCCTGGATTAAAAAACTGTCGGAATGACCATGGTAGCAGCCTGCAAATTTGATGATCTTGTCTCGTCCGGTAAAACCACGAGCCAAGCGTACCGCGCTCATACACGCTTCCGTACCACTGTTTACAAAACGGATCTTGTCAATATTGGGGACCATAGATACCGCTTTTGCCGCGATCTGTGTCTCAAGTTCAGTGGGCATCCCATAGGACGTGCCTTTTTTAGCCCGCTCTATCACAGCGTCTACCACAGGTTGATAAGAATGGCCCAATATCATGGGACCCCAGCTATTTATATAGTCGATCAGGGCGGTTGCCATCCTCATCATAGAGATAGGCCCCTTTAGCTTCTTTCACAAAAATGGGATCGCCACCTACAGCTTTAAAGGCTCGCACCGGTGAATTTACGCCGCCAGGGATCACTTTTTGAGCATCAATATATAAGGTACTACTACGGGAATAGTTCATAGGATTATTTAAAATTAAAATATTTTATTATTTGCCATGTTCAAGTGATAAGTGCAACTGGCCAGGTTGATTTTAATTTTTCTATTGGACTAATGTAGCCAAACTTTCTTACTCTTCTATTGTTGATCAGTTTTTCTATTTCTTTGATCCTTTGTTCACTAATTAGGTTTAAGTCGGTCTTTTTAGGGATAAACCTTCGGATTAGTCCTATTCGGTTTTCTACAGTTCCCTTGTCCTGTGATGTATAAGGTCTTGTAAAGTATGTTTTTACTCCATGCTCATCAGCTATTTTCTTATGTCCGGCAAACTCTTTTCCATTGTCAAATGTCATGGTTTTTATCCAGCTAGACCCAATCCTTGATAGCCTTTTACTGATCAATTCTTGAACAATATTAGAGTCTTTTCCTTCAAGCTTATCTAGGGTTGTTATTAGTGTAGCTCTTTCAGTCATCACCAGCAATGCAGAATGGTGGTCTTTTCCCATCATTAAATCGACCTCTACATCTCCCAGGCGTGTTCTATCCTTTACGACCTCTGGACGATCTTCAATCGATACCCTATCCTTAATGGCCCCCCTTGTATTCTTATAATTGCCTCTTTTGAACCTGCGCCTTCCATGCCTGAGAAACTTATAAAGGTCTCTATACCTCATATCTTCGCTGCGATTGCTCTTTTTACAGTCCCAGATCCATTGATAGATACATTCTGGCGATACACCATTTACTCCCATACATTGCCATTCAACTGCAATGAGTTCTGGACTCCACTGTTCTTTCCTTAACCAGCCAGCTGCTTGCTCTTTTAGGCCATCGGTCAACTTGACAAATTTATTCTTGACCTTATGCCTACCTACTGTTTTACGCTGGGCCAGGCGAGGAACATAAGTGCCAGAATGCTGTCCACGCTTTCCTATATTCCTTTTAAGCTCACGACCAATGGTACATTTATGGACACCAATAATGTTGGCTATCTCACTTTTGTTCTTTCCTGCTTCCAACAAAGCACCAATTTGGTATCTTCGTTCTTGGCTGAGTTGTTTATATTTTTTCTTCACAAATCAAATTTAGCACTTGGCCAATCATTGGGGGCTAGCCCCCAATGATTTTAATTTGAGTTGCACTTATAAGTTGAACTTAGATTTGCGTTTTCAACGAAAAAATTGAAAGGGCATATTTGCTACCATCTTAGGCAATAAGTCCTTAAGTCCTACGATGTGATTTTAGCCCTCAAAATCCATTATATTGCGGTTTTACGTTCAGCTCCTGACCTATTGAGATGGTATTGCCTTTTATGTTATTATTACTTTTCAGTTCATCAACCGTGAGATTATACATACGTGCGATACCATAGAGCGTTTCGCCTTTTTTCACCGTATGAATATTGACAACATGCTTTGCGTTTTCGGCAAATTTTTGCGGGTCTGACCCTAAAACCGCACTATCGAGCAGGTACAGTTTATACCGCTCAATGATTTCGATAAGTTTATC
>CBDCNG010000002.1:0-155568 GCA_965219335.1 Leeuwenhoekiella sp. | reverse complement strand
CCGCTAAAGCTGTTGCTGTACTCGCCGTTTTCACGTAAGTAATCCCATTGATAAAATCTGACGGAAGCTCCTCACATATAATGGCAATTGCCCCGGCTTTTTCAGCCTTATCGATATAATTATGGCCATCTGTTTTTGTACCGCGCACGGCAATGAACACATCGTTGAGGCCCACCTTGCGCGAGTCAAACTGCAGTTTTGTAACTGCGACACCTGTACTGCCCACGACCGAATCGATAGGTACTTTATATAATATGTCGCGCAGTACGATCATGATAACTGAAGGGTGATTTGTTGATTTTCTTCCACTTTTCCACCGGGCTCCAAGGATTGGCTCTTTACCGTCCCGCTTCCTTTAAATTTTACCTTGAGTCCCATATTTTCCAAAATGGAAATAGCATCCATACCGCTCATGCCCTTCACATTGGGAATAGTGGCAAAGCTCTTTTGTACCTTAGTGTAGTAAGCGTTGTAATCCTTATTGAGCTGTGCAGGGTTTTCTGTGGCCAGTTGCACTTCATCAACAACCGGCGTATCGCTATAAATGCGCTGCGCGATGGTCTTAAATACGGGGGCGGCAACCGTGCTACCATAATAGCCTTTTTTCCTATCGGGTTTGGTAATGACTACAATGCAGGAATAACGCGGATGATCAGCGGGAAAATAGCCCGCAAAGGAGGAAATATACCGTCCGGACTCAATCCAATATTCTGTCTGGCAGGTGCCCGTTTTACCGGCCATCGAGAAATCTGGCGAATAGATTTCAGAGGCGGTTCCCCGCTCAACAACATGTTCCATCAGCTTTCTTACCTTATTAATGGTTTCCTGTGAACATATTTGTGGATTGATAACCTCTTTATCAAAAACCTTTACTTCCTCGTCATATTTTTTGATCTCCTTAATAAAACGAGGTTTGACCATCTCCCCATTATTTGCAATGGCATTATAAAAGGTCAGAATCTGCAAAGGAGTTAGAGAAACTCCATACCCGAATGCCATCCAAGGCAATGTGGTGCCGTACCAATCTTTATCTCCGGGATAGGGCAGATGCGGATTGCCCTCCCCTTTAATGGAAAGCCCTAATTTCTGGTCGATATCCATACTCTCGAGCCGTTTTAAAAAACGTTCTGGATTATCCTTATAACTATTGGTTATCAATTTCGCGAAAGCGGTATTGGAAGATACCTCAAAGGCTCGCGCTGCCGAAATCTTGCCATACCCACCCCAATGAGAATCATAAACAGTACGGTTATAGAATTTTACACGCCCGTTTTCAGTATCTACAATGGTGCTGGTATCAATCACCTTATCTTCAAGCGCAGCGACCAGCGACATCAATTTAAAAGTAGAACCCGGCTCGTGTGATTCATAAACGGCATAATTACGGTCTTCATAATAGGTACCTTTATCTGTGCGACCAAGATTTGAGATGGCTTTGACCTCGCCAGTTTTAGTGTCCATCACAACCACGCAGCCGTGATCTGCATCATATTCTTCTACTGCGGAGAGCAGGGCATGATGGGCCACGTCCTGAATATTGACATCAATGGTTGAGATGACGTCATACCCATCTTCTGGCTCAACGATATTATTCATGCCGATAGGCTTCCACTGTCCCTTGGCGATCTTTTGCTTGAGTCTTCTGCCCTCTTTACCGCGCAGATAATTGCTGAAGGCTCCCTCAAGCCCCACGCGTGTGTAGTAGCCCTGCTCATCTCTACGCTCATAGCCTACGGTGCGGGCGGCCATTTTCTCCAGCGGGTGCTCCCGCTCAGTATGCTGCTCAGTAATAATACCCCCTTTGTAAGGCCCCTTATTGAAAAGGGGAAGATCCTTAAGAGCCATATATTTAGAATACCCCAGATCCCGGGCGACAAATAGGTAACGGTTGTTATTGGCCCGTGCCCTGCGCATACGGTTGACATAATAAGAGGGTTTGTTGCCCAAAAGCTTGGCAAGACCTTCACCCAAGGCATTGATATTATGCTCAAAATCTTCGGCCTTGGGTGCCAGCGCATCAAAACGAATATCATATTTAGGAACAGAAGTCGCGAGCAGACTCCCATCACCTGCATAGAGATTGCCGCGGTTTGCGGGAATGGTAAACATGCGCTCCGTACTCTTTTCGGCAAGGGCACGGTATTTTGCTCCATCGGCCACTTGTATATCCACTAACTTAAACGCAACAGCTGCCGCAAACAGGAACATAATCCCGGCCACGAGGTACATGCGGTTCAATATGTTTTTTTCACTTACTGCCATTGGCGTTTTCTATGGTCTTTTTTACCATTATTTTTTTTGGAGGAACCAGAGATGGCCTTAATCCCTGATCTGCCACCTTTTTTGTCACGGCACTCTCCATGATTAGACGGCGCACCTGTAGCCTGGTATCTACAAACTCACTGCGCAATTGTTTGACCTCTTTATTGAGCTTGGCAATCTCATATACCTTTTTATCGGCCCGGTGCGAACTAGCGATCATAATGATGGCAAGCACCGACAAAAAAATGATCATGCGCCAGTTTTTCATCGCATCATCACTGATAAGGAACTTACCTTTTAAAATATGATAAATTCGATTTTTCATTTATTTTGTTTTGCCTTGCCCGGTTTTATGCTCAACTTTATACAATTATCAAAGCACGGGTATCTCTAAATTTATTTGCTTTATGCTGCTTAAAAACACAGGTTCAATTAATTTATTTCTGTTTCAACATTTTAAGCGAATGATTACATATCCTTAACTGTTCAAATCTTTTCCCCAATCCTCAGCTTAGCGCTCCTTGCCCTGTTGTTATGTTTTACCTCATCTTCCCCGGGCACAATCAGCTTTCCCACTTTTTTAAAAGGGACGGTAAAGTGACCATACATATCCTTTTCCGGCTCTCCTTCAAAAAGGCCGTTCCGGATATAACGTTTGACCAACCGGTCCTCTAGGGAATGATAGGAGATCAGACTTAGCCTTCCGCCAGGGTTTAGAAGCTGCTCAGTCTGCACTAAAAACTCCTTTAGCACCTCGAGCTCCTGATTGACTTCAATGCGTATGGCTTGATAGATCTGTGCCAGTATTTTGTGTTCCCTTCCTGCCGGTAGAAAGGGTGACAAAATCTCTTTCAACTGCACGGATGTCCTGATGGGTTCCTCCTTTCTTTCAGCGACTACAGTTCGGGCAATCTTGGGAGCATTCCTCAATTCCCCATAATCAAAGAGCACCTTCCTTAGCTCCTTTTCTTCATATTTATTGACTACATGGTAGGCTGAAAGTGAATTCTTTTGATCCATCCGCATATCAAGGTCTGCTTCAAAACGGGTAGAAAAACCCCTCGCAGCAACATCAAATTGATGCGAGGAGACCCCAAAATCCCCCAGAATGCCATCCACTTTTGTTATTCTGTGCAAACGCAAAAAGCGTTTCACATATCTAAAATTTTCATTGAGCAGCGTAAAGCGCTCATCATCGATCCTATTCTCAAGGGCATCCTGATCTTGATCAAAAGCGATCAACTTGCCCCGCTCCCCCAACCGCTGCAAAATCTCGCGGGAATGTCCGCCCCCACCAAAGGTTACATCCACATACACACCCTCTGGCCTGATCTTTAGGCCATCTACACTTTTCTTCAGTAAAACAGGTTTATGATAATCCATCTGGTGCATCTATTGGATCTCCCAACATTTCTTCAGTTAAGGCGCCAAAATCTTCATCATCAATATTGATCACTGCCTCATAACGGTCTTTGTCCCAGATCTCGATTATATCCTGTGATGATGACAGTACAAGCTCTTTTTCAAGCCCTGCCACTTCTACGAGGTTTTTGGGAATGAGCAACCGGCCCGTAGCGTCAACTTCTATACGTTTTACACCCGCGGTAAACTTTCGGATGAAATCACTGTTTTTTTTAACAAATCGGTTGAGTTTGCCAAGCTTATCCATAAGCCTATTCCAGGCCGGCATGGGATAAAGTTCCAGACAAGGTTCAAAAACAGAACGCTTGAGCACAAAACCCTCCTTGATCTCCTCAACGAGTAGTTTCTTGAGCGCGGAAGGCAGCATTATCCTACCTTTAGCGTCCATTTTGCAGTTATATGTCTCTACCAGTTTGACCAAGAAATAATTAGGTTTCTGTGCTTATAACTCCAAATATAGATAAATTATTACCACTTTTTACCACTTTTTACCACATTGTTGATAAGTAGGGGCAGTTGTTTACTTTTAAATGGCTTGTTAACATTTCTAAGCTTTCGCAAGAGCGCCAGTTTATAAAGGGCTGTTTGTCATAAATATGAAAACCGCATATAAAATTTAAATACCTGATTATATCGACAATAGAAAAGCAGACAGGCGATGGAAAACGTAGTTGTGGACCAATTGCGATTTTAAGGATGTTTTAACCCGATACGATTTGGTCTAATTGCCTATATTTGTGACTTAGCACGAGGCTGACCAACTATGATGCACGAATTAAAAAAGGAAGGTAGATACACCTATTTAGAAGCTGGCGAAGGCACCCCAATAATCATCCTTCATGGGCTTATGGGTGGGCTCAGCAACTTTGATTCGGTCACCTCTTTTTTCCCTGATAAGGGCTTTAAGATCGTCATTCCCGAACTCCCCATCTACTCTACACCACTCCTTACCACAGGTGTAAAAACCTTTGCCAAATACCTCAACAATTTTATCAAGCACAAAGGCTTTAAAGAGGTTATCCTTCTGGGCAATTCCCTGGGCGGCCATATTGGGCTGTATCACACTAAGCAATATCCTGATGTGATGAAGGCGCTTATTATCACAGGAAGCTCCGGTCTTTATGAGAGCGCAATGGGCGAAAGTTATCCCAGGCGCGGTGACTATGACTATATAAAAAAGAAGGCCGAAAATGTATTTTATGATCCCGCGATCGCCACCAAAGCCATCGTAGACGAGGTGTACAATTCAGTAAACGACCGCAATAAACTCATTAAAACACTCGCCATTGCCAAAAGCGCCATACGGCACAACATGGGAAATGATCTGCCACATATGAACACACCTACCTGCATTATCTGGGGCAAGAACGATAATGTGACCCCGCCCGAGGTGGCTGAAGATTTTAATAAGCTTCTACCCGATTCTGAACTGTTCTGGATTGATAAGTGTGGGCACGCTGCCATGATGGAACGGCCAGATGAGTTTAACGAGATTCTATACGCATGGTTTAAGAAAAGAGAGCTAGCCTCCTAAATAGTGACATATAATGTATTACAGTAACGGTGAGCATTTAAGGTTTTGGGGTGTAAATTGATATTTTAAAAGCGATAAAATCTAATCTCCTCTTCATGCAAATTAAATCTGCGGAATTTCTGGTGAGCAACACAAGCGTGGCCAAGTGCCCCAAAGACCGTTTGCCAGAATATGCATTTATAGGAAGGTCTAACGTGGGGAAATCCTCACTGATCAATATGCTAACCAGTCGTAAAAACCTGGCCAAAACCTCAGGTAGACCTGGAAAAACCCAATTAATCAATCATTTTATCATCAATAAAAACTGGTACCTCGTAGATCTGCCAGGCTACGGGTACGCGCGCGTTTCAAAAAAGGTAAAAAAGGAGTTTCAAAAATTTATAACCAATTATTTTGAGCAGCGGGAACAGTTGCTCTGTGCATTTGTGCTCGTTGATTGCCGGCATGAACCGCAAAAGATCGACCTGGATTTTATGGAATACCTGGGGGAGCGCCATATCCCGTTCTCCATTATTTTTACCAAAGCGGACAAACTTAAACCAAAGGCTTTAGAACGAAATATCGACGCCTACAAAGACACATTACTATCTGGAATTTGGATCGAAATGCCAAATTATTTTGTGAGCAGCGCCTCACATGGAGCGGGTAAAGAAGAGATTTTGGGATATATAGAGGCAATTAATGCCAATCTGAAAGAATAATTTTTCTTAGCCTTTAGAGAAAGAGCCTGTGAATGTTAAAGAAATTGAGATTGTTCTGAAATATTCGGCTTTACTGAAGCAAATTTCTTAGACTTAAAGAAAGTAAACATCCATCTACAAACGTTTTATTTTTGCTCCTATTAAGTAACTGATTAACGGAAAGTTTTCGCAGAATCATTTTGCAAATTCAACCGTCCTGCTTTCAATTAGGCCGATTAACTCTTCCGGCGACTGCAACTCATCAAGTTCATCCTTGCCTATAAAAACCTCCAGATTTTCCGAATTTTCGATTAAAATCACGGGATAATCAAATTTTTGTAACCCTTTGGATTTATAAACGTGCTTAAACTCATCAATGTGCAAAAATTTCATATCTAGTTTTGCACTTTCGCGAAAGCTTTTCCAAGTTGGGTTTTCCTTAAAGACTCCGTAAGTGATATCGCAAAGGCTGCACGGATAGGTTTTGGGACTTAAAATCTTGTGCATGCTATCCAGATAGGCATTCAATTTTCCGGAATTTGCATTATAGATAAAAACTAGTTTCAAAATAGGTGTTTGTACTAAAGTGTGCGCTTTTCAATTACTGGTAGCCCGTAATTCGCGATCAATTTAATTTATAGTCTCGTTCCCTTTATTGCCCGTGCGTATGCGGTAGGCTTCTTTGACATCAGAGACAAAGATTTTACCATCCCCCACTTCACCGGTACGCCCGGCAGAAAGTATGGCACTGATGGCGGCCTCTTCAAAATCATCGTTGACCACGATAGAGAGATACCTGCGCTGGATATCGCCAGTACTGTAAGAAACCCCGCGGTAAATCGCACTTTCCTTCTCGTTGCCCAGCCCGGTAACATCCCAATAAGAGAAAAAATTGACACCCTTATCGTGCAGCGCTTTCTTTACTGCTGAGAACTTTGACTTACGAATAATCGCTTCTATTTTTTTCATCTACTTAGTTTCTGAGATTTAAGATTTTTTAAACATGTACATCAAAGATAGGAGATATTTCCATCATACTATAGCATCCCATACGCGTATTCAATACTTGTTTTACACTTCTAATTGGCAGGAGAGAAAGTTGCCTAGACTCTCCTAAATATTATATCCAGCCCATAACCTTCAATCTTAAAACGAGGTCTAAAGATTTGCTGTACATTTTATTGGGAAGCGACAGGATAAGTTCAGACCATTTATTTTGTAAGCTCCAGTTTTTCTGCAAAATAGTCACAAAAGTCCTGCATGGTAGCTGTCATCTTATCATCGTCTGTCGCCCGCCTAAAGGTCTGGGTCATCCCGACCAAGGTCTGATGAAAAAATTTTTTCATCTCATCTACAGGCATATCTTTGGTCCACAGATCGATCCTTGCAGCTTCCTGTGTCTTATGGTCCCACAGGGAAAGCAGTACAGCTTTGGCCGGCTCGTTCTTTACTCCTCCATCTTCGGCAGTCCAGGAAATGGTTTCCGGAACACGATTTTCATCAAGGTTAATATTGATATTTATCTGGGTTTTGATCAGTTTTGACATTATTTCTTCGGTTTATATTTTGCGCTGTTAAAAATTTCCTCAGTTTCCTTATCGGCAAGTTGGGGCAAGGTGATCTCGTTGTTCTCCATATAGGCCCGTACGATCTGCCAGCCTATGTAGCGGCCCAGTTCAGGTGGGGATTCATTGTCAAATTCCATATAAAACTTAGAGAAAGGTGCTGGGTTGATGAACCTGCTCAACAATTTGGGATCGGTGTCAAAAAGTAGTTTGCGTTCCACAAAATAGGTCCATACATTAGCCTCGTTAGCCTGTGCCCATTTTAATTGCTCAGGGGTATAGCCCAGAATCTCGTTTTTATCCTTTAGGGTCAGCAGGTGCTCCATAAGATACAGTATTTTGCCCTGATATATGATCTCATCAAGAAACTGCCGCCCGCTTGGGCCTGCTATTTTAGCTTTCGCGAAAGCATGAGCAACATCAACATCGATCTGCTGTCTACGGAAATTTTGAGCCAGATACCGCTGTACACCCTTATAAAATCTATGATCCTTGCCCAGATATGTATCCAAGGCCACTATAAGCAGGGTGTCGTTAAGGATGACCTTGTTGCGGTAATCCACGTCTGAGGTCACAGTCATCACCTCTGGCAAAGGCGTATTGGGATAGTAATATTTTATATGTTTAAACAGGGTTTCCAGATCCTGACGCTCATTGTCAAAATCTGGGAAAGCTTTTTCGGCTTCCTGGTTTAGTTCAAGCTGTAAGGTATCCTTTAATTTTTTTTGCCAAAAAAGGCTGTCGTACTGCTTGGGGAACATCAGCGGATAAGCTTTCATCAGTTTAGGAAGCGTGGCCGGGGTTGCAGCAGCAAATTTTTGATCAAAACGATCTACCTTTAGGTGTACGGGGATATCCTTAATCTCATCTGGAATCTGAGGCCCTTTTTTGCAGTTTTGAAAAAAAAGAAGAGCCATTATGGCCAAAACCCCAATTAACCGCCATTTAAGAAGGGCCGGACGTGTAAAGATTTTGCTTTTTTGTAAATTCACAGACTTAAAAAAATTGCCCTGCAAAGGTAACATATACACATTAAAAGAATAGATCATATGCAGACCGAAAAAGTAATTGACCATATCGTAAACTGGCTCAAGGATTATGCTACAAGTTCAGGAATTAAAGGTTTTGTGGTGGGTGTAAGTGGTGGCATAGACAGTGCCGTAACTTCAACGCTATGTGCCAAAACCGGGATGCGTACCCTATGTTTAGAGATGCCCATACACCAGCCCCCCAGCCATGTGACGCGAGCACAGGAGCATATTGCCTACCTTAATAGGCACTTTGCAAACGTAAGCGATGTGCGCATTAACCTCACCGAGACTTTTGAGACCCTAAAAATGGCGCTCCCGGAGAGCCAGGACGCAGCAATGGAAGACCTGAGCCTAGCCAATACCCGCGCCCGCTTGCGCATGAGCACGCTGTATTATTTCGCCGGGCTACATCGCTACCTCGTTGTGGGTACTGGCAATAAGGTTGAAGACTTTGGTGTGGGCTTTTATACCAAATATGGCGATGGCGGTGTGGACATAAGCCCCATTGCAGACCTATTGAAATCTGAAGTTTATAAAGTGGGCAAAGAACTTGGGGTACCCGAGAGCATCCAGAATGCAAAACCGTCTGACGGTCTTTGGCTCGATGACCGTACCGATGAAGACCAGATTGGTGCAAGTTATGACGAACTAGAATGGGCGATGAATATGCATCTTTCTGGTAAAACTGCAGCCGATTTTATAGAACGGGAACGCGAAGTTTTTGAGGTTTATTACGGTTTTAACAAAGCAAATAGCCATAAAATGGTCGCAATTCCTGTGTGTGAAATCCCTAAAAACTTCAAATAATTGTACGTTTAACCCATAAAATTATGAGTATGCCGAACATCCTTTGAATTTCTATGCGCTTTCGCGAAAAGCAAATATATTTACGCATTTGAAGTTCATATTATAGGATGACGCAACTCACGATAGCAGACCACCACCCCATCATAAAAGAAGGTTTAGAAAACATTCTAAGGGGCCATGATTTTATAATTAGAGATCTCGTTATAGACGGGGAAGACCTTAATGCCTCCTTAGAGGCTACGGTACCCGATCTTCTGATTTTAGAGATTGACCTGCCCAACCTGCAGGGATTATCCAGTATTAAATCGTTACGCAAAAAATTTCCGGGGATAAGGATACTTATATTTAGCCAACATCCTGAGGAGATGTATGCCCTTAGCTCTATAAAGGCAGGCGCCATGGGCTATGTGGGCAAACTTGCAGACATCAGCACCGTACGCTCTGCCGTCATGCAGGTCATAAAAGGTGGTATCTACCTGAACGATAACCTCTCTGATATGCTCGCACAGAGTGAGACCAATACAGATAACCTGGCCTATCGCTATAAAAAACTGAGCAGCCGCGAGACCGAAGTACTTAATATGCTCTCTGCAGGTAAACGCAACAAGGATATTGCTGAAACCTTAAGTATCAACGAAAAAACGGTGAGCACCTACAAAACCAGATTGCTAAGAAAGTTGGATGCAGGCAGTCTGGCAGAACTTATACAACAGGCAAGGCTCCTGCAAACTTCTGACCTGTAGCGATCCAAACCCGCGAGCTGGGAATCTGGTTTTCACTTTTTTGGTTGGAACCTTCTGCTATAATTAAAGTAGTAACTTACCTGATCTATTTAGGTTTTAAACAAAAATACCTGATTTTAATTTCTGGATCAGAACAGCAGCACCCTATTTAACCTACCGGCAATCAAGCGTTTTAAATTATTATAGTCCCTAATTTCCTCCATCAATGGGCGAATATTTTCGGGCACTTCTTTAGTATCCTTTGCCAAATCCTGAATTTTGTCGCTTATATAAAATTGCCTTAGGCTTAATATAGTCTCTACCGTTATTTGCACCATAGTATTTTTGTCTGTCTTTAGTTTGGGATATATTTCTTTGGTATCCCACCGGTGCAGGTTATTCCTCTCATCCTGAAAGATAATATCTGAAACCTCATCAGCCTCAGAAACCTCGATCTCATTAATAAACTTATCCACCTTGAATTCATCGCGCTCTTGATTGAGTGCCTCCACGATCTTTGCATACAGATTTTTAAATTTTCCATTAGCAAACTCAATCTCGTCTTGTTGCAGTTCCAGATAGATTTTTTCAAAAACGAAAAGCTCAAGAACGATTGGTTTTTCGATTAGGTCACCCTCCTCATTTTCCTCAACGGCCACATCGTCAAATGCTACTTTTTCATTTCCGTAGAGCAATAATATCTCAATAAGTTTACGCTCTAACATGTACTGCCGGTCAACCTTTTCTATGGGCTCCTCCTTAACCACCTCCATGGCTTGCTGCTGCTCTTCTTTCTTTCTTTGGTATTGATCTTTTGCGTCTTTGCTGCGCAGCTGGGCGAGCGTGCTAAATAAAACCTCCTCATTGATCTCCATGATCCGTGCACATTCCTGCACATAAATTTCCCGCTTAATGGGATCGGGGATTTTGGCAATACTTTCTACCATATCCCTGATCAATGCAGATTTTTTGATGGGATCGCCATCTGCCTCGTTGACCAGAAGAGAGGCTTTGTACTGTATAAAATCTTTAGAATTATCGTTCAGATATTCCATAAGCTCTTCTAGGGTATGCTTTCGCGAAAAGCTGTCAGGGTCCTCCCCTTCTGGGAAAGAACACACCTTTACATTCATGCCCTGCTCAAGGATCAGGTCAATGCCACGCAGGGAAGCCCTTTGCCCGGCCGCATCGCCATCAAAGAGCACGGTGATATTTGGCGTAAGCCTATTGATCAGCCTGATCTGTTCTGGTGTGAGCGCGGTACCCGAGGAGGCGACCACATTCTCAACCCCCAGTTGATGCATCTGTATCACATCAGTATACCCTTCTACGAGGTAACAATTGTCAGCTTTGGCAATCGCCTGTTTAGCATGATAAATGCCGTAGAGCACCTTGCTTTTGTGATAAATTTCGCTCTCGGGGCTGTTCAGGTATTTTGCGGCTTTTTTATCAGTGCGCAAAATCCTCCCGCCAAAGCCCAAAACCCGGCCAGAAAGCGATTGAATAGGGAACATCACCCGCCCTTTAAAACGGTCAAAGGTTTTATCGGCACCGCCTTCACCCTCACCTGATTTTACGATGGTGAGGCCTGTTTTTTCTAAAAATTCCAGCTTATAGCCTTTCCGCAAGGCATCAGAAGTAAGAGCCTCCCAGACATCAGGTGAAAAGCCGAGATCCCATTTTTTAATGGTCTCCATCGTAAAACCGCGTTCCTTAAAGTAGCTTAATCCCACAGACTTCCCCTCCTCGGTGTTGAGCATGGTTTTATGGAAGTAATCCTTGGCAAATTCGCTTACTAGATACAGGCTTTCCCTTTCATCAGCGGCCTGTTTCTGCTCGTCTGTCTGCTGGGTCTCCTCAATTTCAATATTGTATTTTTTGGCCAAATATTTTATCGCCTCTGGATAGGTAAAATGCTCGTGTTCCATTAAAAAGGAAACTGCGGTACCGCCTTTTCCGCTAGAGAAATCCTTCCATATCTGCTTAACGGGCGAAACCATAAAACTGGGCGAGCGCTCATCAGTAAAAGGGCTCAATCCCTTAAAATTACTGCCCGATTTTTTTAACTGCACAAAATCACCAATTACCTCCTCTACCCGGGCGGTCTCAAATACATTATCTATGGTGGCTTTGGAAATCAAATTTAGTTAAGAGTTAAAAAAGTTTGAGTTTTTACTCAGCCTGCAAGGCGTTCCCCGTTTTTCAGCGAGGTTCCGTTCCTTAGCAAAAATTTCAGAATGTAAAAATACCGCTTTTTGGACAGATGGGAATAATCCATAAATAGTAAGACCCCACAGGTTTTAAAAACCTGTGGGGTCTTACCCTCCGTGTAATATTTACCATTTCGGGAGCCGAGAACTTTTAATCTACATCAAAGCGCACTCCCAAAGAAATATTATGCTGCTCAGCGGGGTTATTCTTAAATATCGTATTCAGGTCATATTTGGCATAGACCGCTACATCACCCAAGGCCATATAGGCCGCAAGTCCATAGATAAAATTATTAGTATTATAATTCTGTTTAAACTTGTCTTTGCGGTCGTTTCCGTTCATTTCATATTTAAGTTTCTGGATGGTCAGAAGATTGAGGCCTGCATAAGCGCCCAAGCCCATCTTAAATTTATCTTCGGTAGAATACCTGAAATGGTCATCGTAGTCCTTACGCTTTGAAGGGCCAAACTCAAAAAAAACGGGAAAGACCAGGTTATCCATTCTCAACTTGGCTTTACTGAGATTATATGGAAAATCCTCAAGCACTGTTTGCTCACCATGCGTTACGAAATACTCGTTGTCATCCACTTTCAATCCGTTAAACTGAAATGAAAAACCGTATTTAAACCGAAGCCAGTTGCTATTGTCAAAAACCCTTGTTTTCCAGGACCAACCCAGCTCCAAAAAGCGGCTTCCTGCAATTTTATAAGGAGTGTCGTCAAAAGACTGGCCATCAATGATGGCATTGTTGAGTCCGATCCCAAAAACAAAGACCGAAGTTGTGCGGCGGTCATACATAACCTTGCGCTTCTTATCGTGGTATCCCTTTTTATAGGTAAGGCCAAAAAATGTATTATCATCATCATCCTGACCTCTGCCTACCCCCAAGATTAACCGTGAACCATCCTCCTCAAAATTTAAATCCTGATCCCTATTTAAAAGTGCAATCTGATTGTCAATTATCGCGGTCCTGTTATTAATATTTTTTGCGGTGGCTTCGGCGGCATCCATTTTTAGCGTCTCCGCCTCCTTTTTGCTGATCCGGTTTTCCTCTAATTGATTTTCGATATCCAAAACCCTTTTTTTCAGGTTTTCTTTCTCCATCTGAACGACTTTATTTCGTTGAACCTGCAATTTCTCAATTCGCGTTGCACTGGCAACCGTATCGGTCTGCGAGGTGTTTTTCTGCGCGAGCATAGGCTTTATGTAAAAAATGGCCAGTACTACTAAAAGGTAAATGATGCGTGTTTTCATAATTTTTGTTTTTGATTGCCCAGGGTTTTGCCCACACCTAAGCGCGTGGGCGGTTTCCCCAGGATTGATTGATGAATGAATTACTGATTGATTTAATCGTTTCTGGAGGCCAGTGCGTCCCGCGTCTTGAGATAACCCTCTTTGAGAGCGTCAAAAAGCCGGTCTCTGAACGAGCGGTCGAGATCGCCCTCTGCTTCCCGCAACAACGCTTCCGCGGAAAGAGGCTCTGTTCCATTTAAAAAGTCACGTTCCACAAGCAATTTTTGCTGTGCTTTGGCCAAAAGCGCGTTGACTTCAGCATCAGAAACCTTATGATCCTCCTTCTCCAGCGAATCTACGGTAGCCAAAAGCGCGTTAACCTCCCTATCAATGGATCGGTTAAGGGCCGGATCGTCAAAATTTCCGTTAGGTTTTACGGGGTTTTTGAGGGTTTTTGGTGATTTTTTGGTGATTTTTTCCGCTTCCGCGTTTGCGAGATCTGTATGCGGTAAAGGACTCTCTTTTTTAGAAATGGTTTCTAAAGCACGGGTGTTTTTGGAATTTGAACCAACCTTAGTATCTACGCCCAAATCTTTTTTGCCAAAAGGTTTATCCGCTTTTCCCTGATCCAAAACCGTTTGGTTTCCAACGATTTTCTCACTGGGATTACCTACTTTTTGATCCCTATTCTTGTAGGCTGGTACTGCTACAATTTGGTTTTCAATATTTTTAGTGACCGGCCTAAAGAAGCTGCCTGCCAGAATCAGAATACCTATAAAACCTGCAGCCACGGCAATCCAGATCCAGGTATTTTTTCGTTTTTTGGGCGCTTGTCGATCCAAATCCCTAGAGATTCGCTCCCAGGCCGCATCAGAAGGTTTCATCTTCCGCTCGCCCAACTTCTGCTTAATGTTCTCTTCAAATTTTATCGGTGCCATTGTGGTAATTATTTAGTGCCTTGAGCTGTTGTTGCAGCATTTTTCGGGCTTTAAACAGTTGTGATTTTGAGGTGCTATCACTGATTTTTAACAGGTCTGCGATCTCACCATGTTTATAACCTTCTACAGCGTAAAGCACAAAAACGGTGCGGTAGCCATCAGGCAGGCCATCAATGAGGCGCTGGATTTCCTCTGCCCCAAGGTTACTATCTGCCGCATCATAGACTTCGGTAGCGGTTACATTTTCAAGATCGACGAACTGTAATCTACTTTTTGACCTCAGGTATGAGATGCTCTCCCGCACCATTATACGCCTGATCCACCCTTCAAAACTTCCCTCCCCACGAAAACTGTTCAAATTTTTAAACACTTTTAGAAAACCATTGCACATCGCCTCTTCAGCCTGCTCCCGGTGCTGAAGGTACTGCCGGCATACGCTCAGCATGCGTGGGGAGTGCAACTCATACAAGCGCTGCTGTGCCGCACGGTTACCGGCGGTGGCCTTGGCGATGAGCTGTTTTTCGTTGGTGAAAAAAGTAATGACTTTCACGGTTTTGGGTTTTTGTTAGTGCCCTCTATGAATATAGACGCGCGATTTTTTAAAAAGGTTGCCTTAAGGGTTAAAAAAAAGTTTAAAGTTACAGGTTAAATGGTGCAGGTTCTCGAACTGCAAGGTATGAGCGAGAAACGAACGATCCTTGTAGGTCTTGCTGTGAGGTTTTGGCAGGAGGTTTTTCATGAAACAGATGAAACAGATGAAACAGTAAATTTAGGTCTAATCCAGTGATATTTCATTTTTCCGATGGCTATGGAGTCAGCTTTTCAAAAGTTTAAAACTTTGGAAAAAAGTCATAAGCAGCATGATTTTCATGCCATGAAAACTGCAATATGAAACTTTCAACAAAATTTTTATACTCTATGTTTGTAGAATTAAAATTTATTTCTACATTTGTAGAGTACATTCTAATCTCGCAGAACACATGCAACTCTCAAACGCCGAAGAACAATTGATGAAAATACTTTGGAAACAGGAAAAAGCCTTCATGAAGGACCTCATTTCCGCATATCCAGACCCAAAACCTGCAACCACAACCGTTGCCACCTTACTTAAGCGTATGCAGGATAAAAAATTTGTGGATTATAAGCAATTGGGACGCTCAAGGGAATATTTCCCACTGGTCAAAAAGAAAGATTATTTCGCCAAACAGGTCAATGGGATGATCAAGAATTTCTTTAATGATTCCGCCTCACAATTTGCCTCTTTTTTCACCCAGGAAACCGATCTGAACCAGCAGGAACTGGAAAACCTAAAAAAACTGATCGATGAACAATTAAAAAATAAAACGTCATGATGGCCTATCTTATCAAATCGATTTTGTGCCTGCTCGTGCTCTGGGGTTTTTATAAAGCGGCGTTGGAGTCTTTGGCAGCGCATCGGTTAAAACGCGTTTATTTGTTGGGCAGTTTGCTTTTTTCCTTGACGCTTCCGCTGTTTACGATTACTTATGAAGTGAAAGCCGAACCACAGCCTGCTTCTCAGAACGCGACTTATTTCGCGCCAAGCGATACCTTCGCGAGCCCGATTTCTACGGAGGAAAAAACAAATTACGTGCCCTATATTTTGTTTTCCATTTATGGACTTGGAGTCCTGTTTTTCGGTTATCGCTTTGCGCAAAATCTGTATCGGATGCAATCTAAAGTCCGCTCCAGCGAAAAGAGGCGCTGTACAGATCACACCAAAGTTCTTTTAAAACAGAAGACCGTCCCGCATTCCTTTCTGCGCTTTATTTTCCTATCTCAAACCGACTTTCATAACCATAAGATCGCTCCGGAAATTCTTGAGCACGAACTTGTCCACGTGACCCAAAAACATTCTTGGGATATCCTGGCCGTCGAGTTTTTGCAGGTTTTGTTTTGGTTCAATCCCTTGTTATTTTGGTTCAAAAAAAGTATAGCCCTCAATCACGAATTCCTGGCCGATCAAAAGGCAATGCACAATAAAAATGATGTAGAACATTACACAAAACTTTTATTTCAATACTCGGGAGGTGCCCATCACACCGCATTATCCAGCCCGATCAATTATTCATTAACCCGCCCGCCCTATAACCGGGCCAAAAAACGAATCATTATGCTATCACAAACCTTTTCGGCCAAAAAAATGGCCACCCGTCTCGCCTTTTTACTACCTGTGCTTGCGCTCTGTATTTACTTTTTTAATCAGGATATTGTAGCGAAGCCGGTGGTACAGGAGGAACAGCAAAAACAGGAAACGCAAGAACCTTTTGTTTATAAAAACGAAGGTAGTTTGCTTAAAAATATGGTAATCAAACAAAAAGATTTAAAGCGTTATGCCCCAAATCTTGGTACGGATACTTTAGTAAAAATAATTCCTAACTCGGCTCAACTTAAGGATTGGCAAAATGCTTCTAAATACGGCGTTTGGATCGATGGAGGAAAACGAATTGATAATTCAGTTTTAGCTCATAAAACAGCCACAGAATTTGATTATTATTCCGTAAGCCGACTTGAAAAAAACGCAAAAGACTACAGGAAATATTATTACCAGGTCGATCTTATGACACCGGCCTATTATGAAGACCATAAGCGCATTGAAGCTCCTGTTACCAAAATACAGATCGAGGAATATCTTACGCTAAAGATCAATATTGAAAACAGGAATGTAACCGTAAACGGTAGGTCCACAACATTATCCGATTTTGCCAAAACGATAGACGAAATCACCTCGGACTGGACCAAACAAGACATGATGGCCTATTCAATCCAACTGCGGTCCAAAAATGGGGTGGACGAATTTTTGGGCAAACTCGCCGAGGAGTTTCATAAAACAAAATTGTATAAAACAAATCCAAAGGAACTGCTTCCGCCACCTCCTCCACCGGCCCCGGAACCGCCAAAAGTTGGTAAGGTTTCACCAGTACCCCCTCCTCCACCGGCGTCTCCTGTTTTATCCAACATTTCGTACAGTTTGATCATTAAAGTAAACGCAGATGATTCCATATGGATCAACGGTGAAAAAACCACCCTGAAATCTTTAAATAAAGCTATTGAACAAATCAAAAAAGAGAAAGAGGTAAATACTGCGTTTATTGATGCCCCGGTCATCAAAGCCAAAACATTTAAAAAGATAATAGCAACTCTTGACGATAATAAGATAAAGCAGATCAAGACCAACACCTTGCCCCCACCCGTGCCCCCTAAGGCCCCCGGGGCTTCAACAGTTCCCGCACCACCTGCTCCACCAGCACCACCAAGTCCCGAGGAAATGATCAAAAAAATGACAGCTGCGGGTGCAGACTTTTACTACAATGGTGACAAGATTTCCGCCGAAAAGGCTAAAGAATTATTCAAGACCAAAAACAGTCTCAATATGATGTCAACAGATACAAAAACAGGCGCGAAGCCGATGGTTTTAATTACAGATAATTGATTTAAACCACAAAGAAAGCGTTTTAAGACTTCACCGTCCCGATAGCTATGCGGGACCGTGAGGTCTTTTTTTAAATACTCTGCAACAATCCGCCATCAATTGGGATCTGCGTTCCGGTAATATACGACGCCTGCTCTGATGCCAAGAAAGCTACTAAATAACCATACTCTTCAGGTTTGCCAATGCGGCGTACCGGTACTTTGGATTCCATTTCTTTTAACACCTCATCTTCGCTGATTCCCTGCTGTTTTGCTTTTCTAGCATTGAGATCTGTGATGCGCTGCGTACCAAAATAACCTGTAAGGACGCTATTAACGGTTATTTGATCAGGGCCCACTTCGGTGGCCAGACTTTTTGCCCAGGTCACCACCGCAGCCCTGATGCTGTTTGAAAGGACGAGATATGGCAAAGGTTCTTTTACCGAAACCGAAGCCACATTAATGATGCGGCCCCACTTATTATTACGCATTTTTCTTAATGCAAGTTCTGTAGTAAAAGCCGCAACTTTAAATAATAGATCAAAAGCTTGCTGATAATCTTCAACATCTTTTTCTAAAGCGGTTCCCGCTGATGGGCCTTGGGTATTATTTACCAGAATATCAATAGAATTTTCCTGAAAATAGGCAGAAATAAGCTGCTTATAGGCCTTAAAATCGGTAAAATCAACCACCAGAGCCTGATGTTTCTGCCCCTCGTCTGTGGGCAATTTATCAATGATTTTTTTCAACTTGCCTTCGCTATGCGACATTAGGGTCACACTGGCGCCACTTTGCGCCAATTGTACGGCGATGGCTTTTCCTATTCCAGCACTGCTTCCACCTACCAGTGCATTTTTTCCTGAAAGATTGACATTCACTATTTCTGTTTTAAATAGTTGACTTCTGCGCCTTGGTATTAAACTTATTGATGCCAAACTTAGGATTGCATATGACATTTTTATCTGCTATCATCCATCTAACATCTTTTGTCTTTTAAAAGAAATTATTTGTACTCCTCCCGTGGTGGACTAAAAACATCAAGCAATTTACAGGCGGTCAGTGCTTTCCCACTATGTTTTTTGTATGGGGCGATCACCAGAATATCGCCGGGATAATAACGTTTGGATTCGCCTTCCAGCGTAAGCTGAAATTCGCCCTCGATCACATGCATGATCTGCTCGTTCTTATGGCTGTGCTCGGGGACTTTGGCATCTTTATCCACCTCCCAAAACACTAGGCTCATGGTGTCGCTATGTACGAGTTTACCGTAATAGCCGGGCATGATTTCCTGTACGGGGATGGTGTCGAGATTATAATTCATGGTTTTGATTTTTTGAAGAAGTAAATTGAAAAATAAGCATAAAAAAGCCGGTTTCAGATATATTTTACCGAAAAAGTTATATTTGACAAAATATACCCTAAATCATAAATAGTGCAAAAGATTGCTTTTCTGCTTCTAGTGTGTATGTCATTCACATTATTTGGGCAGACCACCTTGACACATTCTACTTGTGAGGTTATAAAAACCACAAACCACTCGTGCGATACCGGGGCGGCACTTTGGGCAAGAGACTTTACCCTGAGTGAATTTAACGTAGGCCCAGATGAGGATTTTTTGATAAATTCGGTAGAGTTTGCGCTATCATATACTTCTTCTCCAGTATATTTTAATGTACGTATTTATATTATCGATGATGATTTTCCCGCCTCGTTTGATCAAGCTGTGTTATTGGGCGGTAAAGAAGGGACACTTTTTAATGATTATTGGTCATTTAATCCCCCCAGATTGGTAAATGTAAATTTTGATACGCTGGTGGTTGTGCCGGCGGGAACCAAAAAAATACTTGTTGAGGTTAATAAAGGAAGGGCTTTGTGGGGGAGTGGGCTCGCCCATATCGCTGGTACTGCTATTGATACCGGCATCTCATGGTTAAAAGATTGCGCAACTGGTTATAAAGATTACATCGATGCAGATACAAAAGGTTTTTATGGTGAAATAAACAATTTTTATATTACGGCAACGGGTATAAAGCGCAGTACAGCTAAGCCTTTTACACTAAATATATCTAACAATTGTTCTGATTTTTTTAAAGGGTTTAAGCTAAATAATATTGAAGATATCGCTTCGGTAAAATGGGATTTTGGGGATCCTGCCTCAGGTGCTTCAAATAATTCAACAGAAATTAATCCCAAACATGATTTTAGCCAAGATGGGGATTATAAAATAACCGTGATCATTACCAGCAAATCTGGCGAGATATACACTTTAGAGGAAACGATAGCTGTAAGAGAACCTCCTAAAATTTATCCGCTGCCCAATCTAAGCGCTTGTGAAGATAATCTTAATAGTGGCATCTCCTCAACTTTTGACACGGGTCTCCTTGAGCAAGAAATTTTAAAGGGACGCACAAATCTAGTGATCACTTATCTGGACGGAAAAAACAATGCATTGCCCAGTCCCCTTCCCAATCCCCTTAAAAATAATATTAAGGAAAAGGAAACAATCACGGTAAGGCTCTCCTATCCTGATGAGCCCTGTTGCTATTCTGAAACAACTTTTTCTCTTATCGTTGATCAGCTTCCAGAATTATCTGCGGTTACAGACCTGAGCGTTTGTGATGAGGATCATGATGGATTTGCTTTATTTGATCTTGCTCAACTACGGTCAGAGGTATTAAAAAAACAGAGTTATCTCGAGCTCGATTTTTACCACCAGGATGGGACTCCCGTTACCATATCAACTTTAGCTTCAACCGAAAATAAAATAATAAATAAGGAAATAATAAAAATCGTAGCATACAACCCCAATACAGGATGTAGTGCTGAGACTACTTTTCAAATTATAGTACAACCTCAGCCCGATGCACATGAATCTGATGTTATTTATGGATGTGATGATAATAATGATGGCATATCAGAATTTTTTTATATTTCAGAAATTGTCCCGGTGGTCATTGGGGAACAAACCGGTATGATAACCACTTACTATGATGCTAACGGCAATCTGTTGCCCAGCCCACTGCCTAGCCCCTATACCAATAAAACCCCTTTTGAGGAGGAAATTAGGATGCGGGTCACAAATCCTTTTTCCGGATGTTTTGATGAGACCATTTTACATCTTAAAACTTCGGCAAATCCTAAAATTAATACTCCGGCCCCTCTATTCTCCTGCGACATGGGCAATGGCTTTGGTGTTTTTGATATTAAGTATTTAGATAAAAAAATTATTGGGAATCAAACGGGTCTGAAAATAACTTATTTTGACTCAAAAGGCGATCCCCTGCCCAATCCACTTCCCGACATTTATGAGAATACCGTACCGTGGTCAGAAACTCTTACGGCAAGAATAGAAAACATCCATAATCCTGCGTGTTATACAGAAACATACGTAAAACTCAACGTAAATCCAGAACCAGAATTAATTATGAAGACCGATTATGTAATCTGCAATGCAGAACCCGCCCTGAGCCTCCAAGCACCTGCAGGATTTGATGCGTACCAGTGGCGATTTAATAACAAAATTATTTTTACAACTCCCTGCGCACAGCTTATACAGGAAGGAGCCTATACGCTTACCGTGATGCAGTTAAAAAACGGTATTGCCTGTGAAAAAACCGTGCACCTGTATCTTCACAGATCTGAACCTCCTAAAATCAGTTCTGTTGATTTTGACCAGTGGGGAAATAATTATATAAAAATAAATGCAACGGGTGATGGTGATTTTGAATATTCTATCGATGGAAACTATTTTCAGGACAGCAATTATTTCAGCGAAGTTGGTGGTGGCATATATACCGTTTATGTAAGGGACAAAGAGGGCTGTGGAAGCGATTCTCAAGAATTGACCTTGATAGATTATCCCAGATTTTTTACACCTAACCAAGATGGTTATAACGATTACTGGCAGGTTAAGGGTATCGCGGCCTATAAAAATGCAAAAATAATGATCTTTAACCGCTACGGTAAATTACTTAAACAGCTAAACCCAAATACAAAAGGCTGGTCTGGAAATTTTAATGGTAAACCAATGCCCTCTGATGATTATTGGTTTTTTGTAAAACTGGCTGAGGGAAGCACATTTAAAGGTCATTTTACTTTAAAACGCTAAACAATCCCCATTTTCTCCAGCAGGAAACTCGCATTCATATTCTGGCAAATCCCGTTTTTAAAAGTATAATCAAAAAATAGCTCATTATTTACGATCTGGGCATCAAAGTAATAGTTTTTGACCTGCGGCAGGATTTCTGAAGCTTCACAAAGGCTAAGGTCGTGGGTCGCAATAATCCCGGTAGAATTAGAGCCAACCAATTTCTCGATAAACTTTCGTGAGCCTATCGCTTTATCAGTGCTGTTAGTCCCTTTGAGAATTTCGTCAAGAATAATAAAATACTGATCGGTTTTGATGGCTTCCACAATGTACTGCAGGCGTTTGAGCTCGCTAAAGAAATAAGATTCATCATCGGTAAGGGAGTCTGTGGTGCGCATGCTTGTTATCAGCTTAATGGGGCTATATTTCGCCGAAGCGGCACACACGGGAAGCCCAACGTTTGCCATAACGATCTGCAGGGAAACGGTGCGCAAAAAAGTACTTTTGCCGGCCATATTTGCACCTGTAATGATAAAAAACTGCTCTTTGCCAATTTTAAAATCATTGGCCACCGCCTTCTGCGGATCAAGCAACGGGTGGGCAACAGCTTTTGAGTCAATCACATTTTTTCCCTGAGCGATATCCGGAAAAAAATATTCGGGATGGTTATGGGCATAGTTGCCCAAACTGTTGTACGCATCAAAAAAGGCGATGACCCGAAACCACCGTTCGACATTTTGCGCATTTGCCTTGACCCATTGCTCAATGTTGTGGCCCTGGCGCAGGTCTGAAAGGAAAAAACCATTGATCAAAGCACCCACCAGCATATTACTGCGCTGATCGAGCGCACTGAGCTGTTTTGAAAACTGTTTTAAAATAGCCGATGCTTTTTTGTCGTTTTCTGGTGTTATGTGCTGCATTTGCTCCTGTAAAAAGGGTGCGTTAAAATCTGTTGTTTCCAGCTGTAGCAATAATTTATAATACTGCTCAAAAGTGCTCTGTAACTTTGAAGTGTCCTGAGAAAGTTGGTTGGTTTTTTTAACGAAAGCGCCCGTGATAAAAAGCCCTATAAAAAACCAAAAAGCGACAAAATATCCGGAAATAACATCAAAATAATAGGCTGCGAAAAGTGCTACGGACACCACCGAAAACAATAATGGAAGCAAACGCATGACCTTGGGCACATAAGGCTTATAATTTTTTAACCATTGCGTTATAAATGCGACCGAAGTATTGGTCTTGACCAGGGCTGCCGTCGCTGAAAATTGCTGCCGCCATTCACTCATTTCGGCGAGTTCCTGTATTGCTTCCTGCTTTCGCGAAATGTTATCAATGGAATTTTTGGTTAGGATGCTGGCCAGAAGCTCTTCCCCGGCAGACAAGCTCGTCCTGTTGAGGTACTGAAAAAAAGATCCGCGGCCAAAAAGGTCAATATCGAGACTAAAATCATGCGCTGGATTTTTAAATTTTTCGCCGGAAGGCAAACCGTGAAAATCACGGTCTAAAACTATGAGCTCTACCTCATTGATGCGTATTAATTCTTGCAAAAAATCACGACGGTACTGCAAATCCCCATGTTTTGAGACCAAAAAGATAAACAGCACAACGGCCACAATGACGATCGCAATGAGCAACTGCATATTGCCCCAGGCAAAATAAATGCCCGCACAGGCCGCAAGAAAAATAACCAGGCGAATCATGCTGCTGGTCGTCAATCTTTTTTTGATCTTTGAAAGCTGCTCGTGATAGCGTATCAGGTTTTCTTCATATTTCGGTCTTGGGTCTTGCATTTAAAATGTTTGAATTGCAAATATAGTCCCCCACGGCAGCCCTCGCCAAAAGAGGTAGCGCTTAATTTTGAGTTAAGACCGATTTTAATTCTACTTAAAAACAAAGCTTAAGCACTGCTACTGCCGCAAAAATACCTTTTATGGTATCTGCAAACCAGCTCACAGGCCTTCCCTTGATTTTTTGGGGAGTTTAGACAAAACAAGAGCGTAGCTGTGATCAATAAAATGCAGGATTTTATTATAGGGCAGGCCGGTGTTTATGTAAACCGTATTCCAGTGCTTTTTGCTCATGTGGTAACCCGGGAAAATGGAATCGGGATATTTTTCGCGAAGGCGAATGGCCTCCTGTGGATCGCATTTTACGTTCATCCTAGCATTGCCGGCTTCCCAAGTGTCCAGCGAAGTCAGTAAAAAGATCTTCCCCATGACTTTAAAGGCCAGCGTGTCGTTATCAAAAGGAAATTCTTCGGTGACTCCCGGTTTTGAAAGGCAATAGGTACGTAGTTCTTCGATATTCATCCCACTCTTAGCCCCACCTTTTGCGAGGACAATTTGATTTTAAGTTTATAATTTGGCTTAAAATTTCAACATTCCTGTTTAACGCTTTTCCAAGAAACCCGTTCTCCCTTTATGGATTAGGGGATTTTTTCTCCATCACCCAATCCTCCATGAGATAGCCTTCGCCTATATCAATATCTTCGGTGTACATTTTTTTAAAGCCATAGTACTCATAAAAACCGATGGCCTTATTAAATCTGTTTACATTGAGAAAAACGGCCGTGCTTCCTGCTTTTTTAGCTTCCGCGAAAGCGTGATCCATCAAGTATCTGCCCGCCCCGGTACCGTGTTCTTCCGTCAGTACATAGATCTTGTGTATTTTGGTCTTGCCACTCCCGCCCTTATCATGCTCTATAGATAGATAACCGATGGGGTTTTTACCCTTTTCCAAAACAAAAAAATGACAACCATCCCCCTGCTGCTTTTTTAGCGAATCCACACTGTACATCAGCTCCAGCATATAATCGATCTGGGCGGGGCTCAATATATCCTTAAAGGTAACCGGCCAGACGCGGTGTGCAAGATTATGTATGACCCTAACCTCCCCTTGACGTACAGGCCTGATCTCAAACTCATCTTTGTGCATACCCTTTTTCTATTTTTTTAGGTTCTTCTGGAGTTTCCAGTGCTTTATAATCCAGTTTCCACCCGATGGTCTGCACCAGATTTTCCATTAGCGAAACCGTGCTCAGGGCCTGTCTGGAAGCTTCCTCATAAAGACCGCTATGGGGTATTTTATCAATGATGTACTGCTTGGCCTCGCTATTGATCTCGGTAAGATCTGTAGAGGTAAATGGGTTTGCCCATCCCTCTTTTTTATCATAATATTTAAAATCGGTCTCAATGCTCAACAGCTCGGGACTGGGGAAACCGGTAAGTACGATCGTGCGGTTTTTTATATCGGGGTGCATTTTAATCTTGGTAAGGTCAAAACCCACATAGGCCTTTGCATCGATGAGCACCAGGGCTTTTTTACTGCCCAAAAAAAGGTTTATCCATTTATCCTTTACATTTTTATAGTGATAGATCTCCGCAAAATCGCCCTCTACGGTGATAAATTTACAGACTGACCGTATTTTTTCCATCAGCACAATAGACTGGCTGCTCGCCTTCTGCTGCCGCTCGCTCCTATTAAAATAACTGAATATAAAAAAGGCAATCACCGTACCGACGGCAAGGCCTATAAATAGATATTCCATGATTTAAAATTAAGACCCTCACCCGTTATTGAGAGAATTTAAAATATTAAATTATTTCAGTTAAGATATCCGTTATCCGCAGGTTATGAAATTGGGCAGTGCTAATCATTGATAGATTGTTCATTTTTAATCTTCGGCACTTTTTTCCTGTTTTACTGTATTTTCTTTACCATAATTAAGCTGGAGAACATCATACCGCTTTTTAAGGTGATCAAGCCGATTTTTAAAATCCTCAAAATCCCTGCTGGCCTGCGGTGTCCAGTCTACTTCAGCAAGGGCGGTCATACGCGGTAAGAGCATAAACTCCACCTGTGCTGCGGTAGGGATATATTCTGTCCAGATATTGGCCTGTGCTCCCATGATATATTTGTGCTGGGTTGGGGTAAGTTCTTTAGGGTCGGGATTATAGCTATACACCTTTTCCAATGGAAGATAACCACCGATGCCCAGGGGCTGCGTCAAGGGATCCTTATACTGGTAATAGTCAAGGTATAAATAAGTTGTGGGGGTCATGATCACATCATGGTCCTGTTTAGCTGCTTCAATGCCACCATCCTCACCGCGCCAGGACATCACGGTCGCATTTGGCGCAAGGCCACCTTCTAGAATCTCATCCCAGCCTATAATCTTACGGCCTTTTTCATTGATGTGCTTCTCAATGCGCTGTACAAAATAGCTCTGCAAACCGTGCTCATCGCCCAATCCAAGTTTTTTGATGCGTGCCTGGCAGACCGGGCAACGTTTCCAGTTATCCTTAGGGCACTCATCACCGCCTACGTGAATGTATTCCGAAGGGAAAATATTGATCACCTCATCGAGTACGTTGTCCAAAAACACAAATGTGGAGTCCTTGCCTGCGCAGAAGACATCGGGGAAAACACCCCAGGATTCCTGAACGATCTTGGGTGTCCCGTTTTTTTCAAGTTCCCTTCCCTTGTTTGAGATCATCCCTTCAGGCACTACGGTAGGCTCATTGGGAAAACAGCTCAAATAAGGATAGGAAGCAATAGCTGCAGAAGCGTGGCCGGGAAGCTCAATCTCTGGGATGACCGTGATGTGTTTCGCCTTCGCGTAAGCGACGACCTCTTTGGCCTCATCCTGGGTGTAAAACCCACCGTACCTTTCATTATCATTGCCAGTTCCTGGAAAATGACCTATCACTGTACCGTTGCGGTAGGCACCTACTTCGGTGAGTTTAGGATATTGTTTGATCTCAATACGCCATCCCTGGTCATCGGTAAGATGCCAGTGAAAAGTATTGAGCTTGTGCATTGCAAGCAGGTCTATATATTTTTTAATAAAAGAGACCGGAAAAAAGTGCCGGCTTACGTCAAGATGCATCCCACGGTAGGCATAGCGAGGCGCATCAGTGATAGAGACCGCCGGGATGGTAAGGTCGCTCACCGCTGTGGCTTCTACCTCGGCGGGCAACAGCTGGCGCAGGGTCTGGATGCCGTAGAACACACCCTTTGAGGACTTCCCGGCAATGGTTATTACATCTGGGGTTACGTTTAATACATAACCCTCTGCATTACTTATGGTGTCAGACAGGGTGAGATTTATACTATTTGCCGCTTCCGCGGAAGCACTATTGGAAAACCCTATACTTTTGCCCGATGCCGTGGTCAACATTTGGGCAAGATAATCGCCCTCTGCCGTTAAATCAACAGTGCCAAAAACCTTTGTATCCCCGTCAACATGAAATTGACCATTCTCTAAGGTCATGCTTTTGGGTTTTGGTATGACCTGGTAGTTCTCATCAAGATTAGTCACTGCCTTTTCTTTTGTGGCGCAAGAAAGAAGTGTGATAGAAAGTAAAAACGGGATAATTTTTTTCATACGGGCTACATGTGTTTTGTTGGTTTGTAAAAATAAATTTTAGGCGGAATCTAAGCCTACAAAGCAATGCACAGAAAAAGCTTTGAGTTTAATAATTAATCATTTCGCAGTATGCTATGCTTACCAAAAATAAAATATTAAATTTTAAGAGCAGTATTTGTGCAATTTCTACTTTGCGGTGTATATGAAAGAGCTCTGCTTAGTTTTATTATAAATAATCCAAATGCTAATTAACTTCATTTAGGTTCCCACAATTCAATTTTATTCCCTTCCATATCTAAAATGTGAACGAACTTTCCATAATCATAGGTCTCAATTTCGTCCAGCAAGGTCACTCCGTTTTCTTTTAATTTCTTTACAAGTCCTTCAATATTTTGAACTTGGTAGTTAATCATAAAATCCTTTTTGGATGGGGAAAAATAATCATCCCCTTTCTGGAACGGTTTCCACTGGAGAGAAGCTACTTCGTCAGGCCTATTTACATTTCTGGATTCAAAACTCGATGAGCCCCACTCATTCATTTGGATTCCCAAATTTTTAGTGTACCATTCTTTGGTTTCTTTTAGATTCTCTGAATAAAAGAAGATCCCGCCAATCCCTGTTACTTTAGGTATTGTATCCAGTGGCGGGGTAGAACTGCCAGTTTGATTTTTCTGTTCATCCATGATACCTTTTTTAATTGGTTGCTTACAACTTGTAAAGAGTACTAAAGCCATAGCTAACCCTATGAATCTATGTGATTTGTTCTTAATTTTTGCGTGGTTTTGAGGGCGAACTATGAACCCCGACTTTGCGATTGATCCCAAACATTTTAATATATCCGTATGTCGGGCAAAAACTTTTATTGTTATGAAATGCCCGTTATCCATACGCTGCTTATTTATTTTTAAAGAAGATGTCGTTTAAACGCTTCCATCGCAGCGTATTCTGCCAGACCCAGTGAGCGGTATTTAACCGCAGTAGCCTTGTTCCTATCCTCTGCGCGTACCCAAAATTCCCGGACATCCTCCCCCTGGAACATAACCCCGTCCTTTTGAGACTGATGGTAAAAAATGGCCTTCCGCTTTTTGAGCACCTGATCCGGACTCATGGGTACGGCCATATCGATCTCGTGCATCTCAAACTCATGCCAAGCACCGCGATAGAGCCATATCCAACAATCTTTCATAAACTCTCTTCCCTTTAGGTCCTGAAGGCTTTCAAAAATAATATCGAGACAGATCTTATGTGTGCCATGCGGATCCGCGAGATCTCCTGCGGCATAGATTTGATGGGGCTTTATCTGCTCAATAATGTCTCTTACAAGATCAATATCCCGCTTACCTACGGGATTTTTCTTGATACGCCCCGTCTCATAAAAAGGCAAATCCAAAAAATGCACCTGATTATCGGGAAGCCCTTCAAAACGGGTGGCGCCCAAAGATTCTTTTTTACGTATCATACTTTTGAGCCTGAGCACCTCAGAACTATTTACCTCATCCTCATGAGTACCAGTCAGCTCAGCAATAACCGGGACCAAAGCCTTTTGTAAACTGGGTTCCAGATCGCGCATGACCTCGGCAAATTTAAGGGCCTCGTGATCAGGTACGGCAATACTCCCAGAGGTCTGATACACTACATGCACTTCATGCCCCTGCTCGACAAGCCTGTCAAAGGTGCCGCCCATAGAGATCACATCATCATCAGGATGGGGGCTAAAAATTATAACACGCTTACGGTGCGGTTTTTCACGTTCGGGACGATAGGTATCATCTGCGCTGGGCTTACCACCGGGCCAGCCGGTAATGGTGTGCTGCAAATGGTTAAACATCTCAATATTGAGGTTATAGGAAGAGCCTTCAAGCGCCAGAAGACCAGACATACCATGATCATTATAATCCTTATCAGTAAGCTTGAGGATTGATTTTTCTATCTTTTCGCAGAGCCAGAAAACACCTTGTTTTTTAAGGTCTGGCGTCCAGGTACACTCGCCCACCAGCCATGGGGTCTTAATACGCGTGAGTGCGGAGGCTGCACCGGTATCGAGCACAAAGGTCGCATTACTGTGCTCCTGGAGGTAACTTGCGGGAACCTTTGCGCTTATCGACCCTTCAATGGTCTCCTTAATAATATCTGCCTTGTTCTGGCCCCAGGCCAAAAGGATAATGCGCTTAGCACCCATAACGGTATGAATACCCATGGTAATGGCCTTTTTGGGCACATTGACGAGGCCATGAAATTCTGGGGCGGCATCTGCCCGGGTCAAATGATCCAAAGTTATACTGCGCGTTCCTGAATTGATGTGCGATCCCGGCTCATTAAAACCGATATGTCCCGTACGGCCTATGCCGAGAAGCTGAAAGTCAAGCCCACCGGCATCTTTGATCATTGCTTCATAACCAAGGCAGAAATCCAAGACCTGATCTTGAGGAATATCACCATCGGGAATGTGCACGTTTTCGGGGTTAATATCCACATGACCAAACAGGTGCTCCTGCATAAAATAATGATAACTATGTACGCTGCCCTCCTTCATGGGGAGGTACTCATCAAGGTTGAAGGTAATCACATTTTCAAAACTGAGCCCTTCTTCCCGGTGCAGCCTTACCAACTCTTCGTAGACTTTGATGGGCGATGAACCGGTAGCAAGTCCTAGCACACAGTTGCGGCCAGCTTCCTGCCGCGTCCGCATGAGGTTTGCGATCTCTCCGGCAACGAGTATCGAGGCGTCGCCGGCGTTCGAAAAAATGACATTGTGTATCTTTTCAAAACGGGTTTCCTCAAATTTTCCCGCAGGGCTGTAGGTAATGTCCTTGAGGTTTTTGTTCAAAATTTCGTTCATAGAGAAAAATATTTTGGATTGATTGATGGATTTTCTACAAGTTGTATATTCAGATACCCAAATTAAATAACAAGTTTAATGAAAATAGGATTGTCAAAGGGTATTCTTGCCATTAAAAATCAAACGTAGTATAATTGAATTACAAAACCTTTGAAAAATATACCTCCTATTGGTCGCTAATCGCAATACAAGCGATGCAATTTCAAACCCTATGTTTTTCCCCCTTCAATCAGAGCGATACATCGAAAATCATCATGAGGACTACGAACCTTCCCAATAAGTTAAATTACCTGCCATTAATTATCAGTAAATGGCATTAAAGATTTGCTCGATTACTATTCATTTAATCTTCAGTAAAAAAAGTATACAATATGTTAATTATAAGATGCTTAAATTGTATCACAAGGTAACTCAGGTAACAAATCTTGTCTAAATTGCACCACGGCTTTAAGCCTTTTTCACGTAAGCTCTTAATCTTTAGCACACTTCACCTTGCTGTCCCACGCAAGCATTGATAAAAGCATTTAATGAATATGCCAAAAAGCACAATGATTTTTTTGTTTACTTTTAGCATAACAAAAACCACTTAACCAACTCCAAAGCAAATACACCTAGCTATGGATCAACACTTAACATGAAAAAAAGACGCCCTTCCTTAAAAGATATCGCAAAAAAACTTGACGTTTCCATCACTACAGTCTCCTTTGTTATCAATGGCAAGGGCAAGGAGATGAAGATTTCTGATGATGTGATCAATAAGGTTACCAAATACATAGCAGAAATCAATTATAGGCCCAATAAGATCGCACAGAGTCTGCGAACCGGAGAGTCTAAGATCATCGTCTTTATGGTGGAGGATATCAGTAACCCATTTTTTGCCAAAATTGCCCGAATCATAGAAGATATCGCCTATGAGCAGGATTATAAAATTCTTTTTTGTAGTAATGAAAATAATGATGCCCGCTCCAGAGAGCTTATCGCACTTTTTAATGAGCGACGTGTAGATGGTTTTATCATAATCCCCTCTAGCGGTATCCAGGACGATATCGCAAACCTCATGAACAGCAATGTACCCGTGGTTCTCTGTGACCGTTATTTTAAAGGTCTTGACACGCCTTATGTGATCATAAACAATGAGGAGGCCTCTTATCATGCTACCCGGCACCTTTTAGATAATGGATTCAAAAAAATTGCCCTTATCACCACAGATGTGCAACAGACACAGATGCTAGGGCGCCTGGATGGTTATAATAGAGCGCTCAAAGAGGCAAACCTTGAAGGTAATATTCTCAAAATACCCTTTCATATACTCAAATCTGTGGGAACCAAAGAATTAATTGGCGAGTTTATGTCGGAAAACAGCGACCTTGATTCGGTTTTTTTTACCACAAATTACCTTACTCAAAATGGCCTGGAGATTATTAAAGAGACCAATAAAGAGCTTTTGAATACTTTAGGCATTATCACCTTTGATGACAATGATTTTTTCAATATTTATACTCCCACAATTTCCGCAATTGCACAACCTATGCGTCAAATAGGCGAAGAGCTTATGAATATTATGTTAAAGCTTCTTAAAAATGGAACGGAACAGCCGAATGAAACAAAGGTGCTTTCTGCAGAATTAATAGGAAGAGAATCCTCGACGAAACGCGACATCTTGTCAATAAACTGATAAATTTGTATTTAAGCGATTATTATGTTAAAATTTAGTTTTTTAATGAAATTTGCTCTCCAAAAATTAGGTTAATCCTAAAACGTTTTAGTATGTTTGACAATATTAACTGAATGTTAATTTTAACAATAATCGATTTTGATGAAATTTCTACACGCTAAACAACTCCTGACCAAGATCAGCTTATATTACCGCCAAGTACTATTGCCAGGAATTAAATTTTTACGAGCGCAATCGTTATTGCTATGCCTCTGCTCGATTTTACTGGGTTCTCATGACCTTTTGGCTCAACAAACCAATGGTATTGAAGTGACCGGTACAGTGACTGATGCCGATGGCGTACCATTGCCAACAGTAAACGTAGTTGAAAAAAACACCAATAATGGTGCGCAGACCGATTTTGACGGTAATTACAAATTAACCGTAACAGATCAGGATGCCGTATTGGTATTTTCTTTTGTAGGAATGAAGACTACCGAAGTGAAAGTAGGTACTCAAACAGATATTAGCGTAACAATGGCCGCTGATCCGCAATCGTTGGATCAAGTCGTCGTCGTGGGTTATGGAAAACAGAAAAAGATCAGTGTGGTCGGTGCACAATCAACTGTGAAAGCCGAGGAATTGGAACTTCCCGTGGCTAACTTGGGAACACTCCTCGCAGGCAGAATCTCTGGACTTACGGGAGTTCAGCGATCTGGGCTTCCTGGTTTTGATGGGGCTGATTTATGGATACGCGGAATATCCACCTTCGGAAATTCAGGTCCCCTCGTTCTTGTAGACGGCGTAGAGCGTGATTTAAATAATATAAACCCCAGGGATATAGCTTCTTTCTCTATTTTAAAAGATGCCTCCGCAACTGCAGTATATGGAGTACGCGGTGCCAACGGGGTTATTTTAATTGAAACCAAACGAGGAAAAATTGGCAAGCCCAAAGTGACCCTTGATTATTTTGAAGGGGCCACCTTCTTTACGAAAGTTCCCGAACTTACAGATGGCATCCAATACATGAAACTCGCCAATGAAGCACTCACCACCCGTGGCGATGTACCAAGATATTCACAAGAATACATTGATAATACCGCAAATAACGTTAACCCATTGCTCTACCCAAATGTAAACTGGCTTAATGAAGTATTTAGAGATTTTGGACGTAATCGACAGGGTTTGCTCAACGTAAGCGGTGGCGCTAAAGATGCACAGTATTATGTGTCCCTGGGGTATTATGATGAAACAGGACTTTTTGTAACTGATGGTCTTTCAAATTATGACTCTAGTACCCGTTTTAAGCGCTATAATTTTACCTCAAACCTTACATTGGACATAACAAAAACCACCAATGTAAATGTAGGTATACAAGGTTACCTTTCTGAGGGGGATTATCCCAATAATGATGTGGGTGGCATTTTCGGTTCTGCCCTTGAGGTCAACCCCGTTGCCTATCCAAAAATTTATCCCGGAGGTTTTGTACCGGGCACCAGTACAAACGGTGGCTTGCGTAACCCCTATGCAGAAGTCGCCTTGGGTGGTTATAGAAATCTAACAGAAAATAAACTGAATACTAACCTCAATATTAAGCAAGAACTATCTTTTATTACGGAAGGGCTCTCCTTCCAGGGATTATTTGCTTTTGACACGTTTAATTCACAAGATGTACATCGGGGTAAAAGGGAAACCACTTATTTTGTAGATCAGAATTTTCCGTATACTGAAGACGGTGCGTTGTTATTAAACGAAACATTTACGGGTCAAAACTTTTTGGGATACGACAGAGGAAATGGAGGTAACCGCAGAACCTATTTACAAGCCTCATTCAATTACAATCGTGCATTTGGCAAACACAATGTAAGCGGTCTTCTTCTGGCAAACCGATCTGACTTTTCTGATGCTTTTGCCAGTAATTTTACTGATGCCATTCCCTTTAGGAATCAAGGATTTGCAGGCCGTGCGACCTATTCCTATGACGATCGCTATTTTCTGGAAGTAAATGCAGGGTATAACGGCTCTGAAAAATTTGCTCCAGACAACCGTTATGGTTTCTTTCCTTCAATAGCTGTTGGCTGGGTGGTTTCTAACGAGAAATTCTTTGAACCTCTTTCAAATACCATTAATTATCTAAAGTTTAGATATTCTGATGGAGAAGTGGGATCTGATTCTGGAGCGGGCCGTTTTGCTTTTTTAAATAGGGTAGAACAATTGACTGGTGGCGGAGATGGTTATAATTTTGGTGAGAACCCTCAAAGATTGAATGGTATCCGCGAAACATTTTATGGGGCCAATGTAACATGGGCTACTTCACACAAACAAGATTTAGGGATTGAATTTAACGCATTCGACAATGATCTTCGGGTAGTGTTTGATCTTTTTAAAGAACATACCACAGGCGCTTTCCTAAGCCGTCAGGATATTCCCAATTACATTGGGCTTAACTCAGATCCTTCCGGCAACATAGGTATTGTGGATAACAAAGGCTTTGATGGTACCATAGACTACAATACAACTATTGGGGATGAATTCCGTCTAGGGTTTAGGGCAACATTTTCATATAATAAAAACGAAATTATAGAAAGCGGTCAGCCCACACAGCCTTACCCATGGTTAAGCGACAAGGGTGCCGGCCTACTTGATAACAGGGGTCTAGTTGCCCAAGGACTTTTTACACTGGCCGATGACAAAGATGGGGACGGATATATAACCCCAGATGATGGATTTCCCACACAATATGGTCAGATACAGCCTGGAGATATTAAATACGAAGATCTTAATGGTGATGGCAAGATCGATGCCTTTGACCGTAAAGTTATAGGTGATGGCGATGTACCCGCGCTGACCTATGGTTTTGGTCTTACCGGGCAATATAAAGGTTTTGACACCAGTCTGTTCTTTCAGGGACAGGAGTTTTCAGACCGTTTTATCGGGGGCTACGGTGTTCAACCTTTTACAGGGGATGGAGGCGAAGGAACTACCTATACCATCGTTGAAGATAGATGGACTCCAGAAAATGATAATCCCAATGCCACTACACCAAGGCTTTCTTATGGCCAATCGGGTATCGGACAGACCAATAATACCCAGTTGAGCACCTATTGGCTAAGGGATATCGCATTTTTCCGCTTAAAAAGTGCCGAAATTGGGTATACACTACCCTCTGAATTAACCGATAATATCAGTATCAGTAATTTTAGAATTTATTTGCGCGCCACAAACTTATTTACAATCAGTAAGTTTGACCTGTGGGATCCCGAATTAAATACCAATAATGGAAGTAGGTATCCTAACATTTCAGTAGTATCCCTGGGTGGAACCATACAGTTTTAATTTATGATACAACTAAATTTTAAATATCATATTGAAATGAATAAAAGTATAGAGATGAAAAAAATAATAATTTTATGTTGTGGCTTACTCATGTTTTCCTGCAACGATAATTACCTGGATCAGGTTCCCGATGATCGGTTGACCTTTAAAGAGGCATTTTCTAAACAAAATACGGTTGAGGAGTATCTGGCCGACATTTATCACCAATTTCCGGACGAATTTGATCAGCGCTACACGACCAGCAATAATTCCGGACCGTGGACGGGCGCTTCTGACGAGGCTGAGTATGTCTGGGGTTTCCATATGGGGAATTACTTAGACATTGGCGATTGGAATGCTACCACCGGAGAAGTAAGTACGCTGTGGTCTAATTTTTATAGGGCCATCCGTGAGTCATCTACACTTATCAATAATGTTGACCAGTGTCAAAACTGTACGGACGCTCTCAAAAAACAATTTATTGCCGAAGCTCGGATTCTGCGTGCTTTTTACTATTACAACTTAATGCGCACCTGGGGACCGGTTATTTTAATGGGCGAGGATCCTATCCCGCCCGATGCAGACTTAAATGAATTGGGACTTGAACGGAATAGTATAGATGAAGTAGCGGCTTATATTGTCTCAGAATTAGATAAAGGAGCAGCTGCCCTGGAAGGAGTTAATTTTAGAGGGACTCGTGCAGCCCGTATGAGTACCCCATTTGCAATGGCTATTAAAGAAAAAACCCTGCTCTTTGTTGCAAGCCCACTTTATAATGGAAATAGTGATTATTCCGGTCTTGTAAATTCTACTGGCGAAAACCTGATCCCACAGACTTACGATCAGCAAAAATGGAAAGCTGCTGCAGATGCTGCAAAAGCATTTATTGATAAATATGTACCCAATACGTTTTCCCTTTATAAAGAATACGATTCAGATGGAACTTATAATCCTTTTTTATCGGTAAAGAACAGTACTATTAAAGATTATAATAGTGAGATCATCTACGCACAGGCCGCGGGAGGTAATGCCTATCAGTACGATGTAACTCCTTTACATATTGGTGTTGCAGGCAATACCCCTACAGGTGCTGGTGGACTTAGTGCTACCCAAGAAATGGTAGATGCTTTTTTCACCAAGAATGGACGGTCTATCGATGATCCACAATCCGGCTACCAGGATAGCGGTTTTTCAGACTTTCAAGCACCTGACGATATTGCAGCGCGATCTACTTACAACCCCTGGATCAATAGGGAACCACGCTTTTATGCAGGCATTACCTACAATGAGAGACTCTGGCTAAACAGAAATTCTGGAAATATTATCACCACAACCTGGTATGCCGGAAATTCTGGTCGACAAGCAGGAACTAATGATTATCCACCTACAGGATACATCATTCGGAAAAAAGCAATTGAGGATTATAGCAGTAGAAGTCTTCCTTATATGCGATTAGCAGAGATCTATCTGGATTATGCTGAAACCCTCAATGAATATGACCCTGGCAATCCAGATATCTTAAAATATGTAAACCTTATCCGTGAGCGCGCTGGCATCCCAGAATATGGAAATATTGATCTACCTGCACCAACAGGCCAAGATGCGGTAAGGGAAGCCATTAGAAAGGAAAGACGTGTAGAACTTTTTGACGAAAGCGTACGTTATTTTGACGCAAGACGTTGGAAAATTGCAAAAGACGTTTTCTCAGGCCCTAAACATGGAAAGGATATAAATGCCCGTGATGAACAGGATTTTTACCAAACAGTTGTTTTCGAAAAACGAGTATTCCGCGATCAGGATTACTTATGGCCTATACCTCAGGATGAAGTTAATGCGAATCCGGATCTCGTACAAAACCCGGGTTGGTAAATCGGTAAAATTAGTCGGTAGGTTAATGCCCTTCTTCAGGGAGGGGCTTAATCATTTTAATAAAATAAAAACCAGTTAACATGATGCTTAGAACGTACATACTTCTTGATTGCAGAAGAATGTACAGGTAGGAATAATGATGAGCCAATAGAAAAAAGTATTCCAAAAAATTTGCGAACGATCTTGTGTACATATATAATGCCCAAATGCCCGCTAAACATTGATAAAATAAATAACATTATGAAAAATTATACCTCTAAGATACTGATACTCATTTTGATCTCAGGTTTAACGTATTCATGTATACCAGAAGATTCCTCAGCAATTGATGGTTTGCCGGATTCGGTGGTCAATAATGATCCTCCAGGTGCTCCCCCACGAGGCTTTACAGAAGATTATAAAGACCATAATCAAGCAGTGTTGCGTCAATACTTTGATGATTTCACCGGCGTTTATTACGATTCTATCGTAGATAGATCTATCACATGGCCCTTCGCTTTCTTCAGTAATACCTGGGATGTGGTTACTGATACCTACGGGAACTTTCTTGGCGAAAATCGACTTTATGTGGTCGGTCATGGTGATGCCGGTGAAGGCTTGTATACTACCACATTTGATAAGGACAAATCAAAAAGCCTAATTGATTTTACGATTACTGCAGATTCTACCGGGGCCGCTTTAGATGCGCCAATAGCGTTAGTTGCAGATCTCGTCCAGAACTCTGCAGATGGTGCTCACAAATCTCCAGCTATGGCAGTTTGGCAAGACAAGTTTACACAGATTTTTACTTATGATCTCTATACAAAATTAGGTATGGAGGCTGATTCGACCAGGGTAAGCATGAAGTATATGCAGGATGTGGCAGATTTTCCAAATCCCGATACGCACTGGTTTAGAGATTGGTTTCTTCCGATTTATAAAAATTATAACGGCTCAGTTGCCCTAAGCAATTTCTTTAAAGTGCTCTCCGAAAATTTTCCTATTGATGGAAGTGACTATGCGCGGGATATGAACCTTGGCGAAATGGTGCACTTTTTTAGCGGTGCTACTGGCGAAGATCTTGAACCTCTGGCAGAGAGTGCCTTTGACTGGACAGATCAAGCTAAGGGACAATTGCTTCAGGCCAGGGCAGAATTTCCAAATCTAAATTATCCCTTTGAGCCCGCTTCGGTAGTTGTAGACCTTACAGATGAGGCGACACTTACTGTGAGTAAAGATAACGATGGTGGGGCTGACGCCGGTGAGGGATCGCTTAAACTCATTGACGGGGATATTAACACCAAGTTCCTAACCGGTGGATTCCCTATGGATGTCTTCTGGATGCAACAAAACTTTACCGAAGCCAAAGTGGTCAATAAATATACGTTGACATCAGGCAATGATGCCCCAGACCGCGATATGAAATCCTGGACCTTATCTGGCTCTAATGATGGGGTTAATTTTACGTTGTTAGATACCCGTGTGGATCAAAGCTGGAACGATGAGCGCAATAAAACACGTGAATTTAATTTTGACAATGAAACCGCTTATCAATATTATCGTCTTGATGTACAGGCAAACAATGGTAGTTCACTTATACAGGTAAGTGAATGGCGTCTGCTCAATCTAAGCCTCATTAGTTACGGTCCCGATGATTTGACTGTTAACGCAACACTTTCGGTAACTACAGAGAATAATTCTGGCGCAGACGGTGCAGAAGGTTCTAAAAAACTGATAGATAATGATGTAAATACAAAATTTTTAGCCGACTGGAATCCTGATTTTTCTGCAACACAAGAACTTCCGGAAGCAAAAGTATTGACAAAATACACGCTTACCTCAGGTAACGACGCCGCTGAGCGTGATATGAAAAATTGGGAAATATCGGGTTCTGATGACGGAGAAAATTTTGTGGTACTCGATACCCGCACAGATCAAAGTTTTGATGAGCGTAACCAGACAAAAGAATTTTATGTGGACAATACAACTGCATATAAATATTACCGATGGAGTATCACGGAGCTGAAAGACGGCAATCTTTTTCAAGCAAGTGAGTGGCGGTTGCTGGGCACCGATTAAATAGCATACCTTACAATCCGGAGGTTCCCAATCTCCGGATTTTTCGGTTTATGCCTTTCGTTCATCAGCATAAATTTATCGTTTTGCGATTCAATTTAAATTTTTTGACCCTATAATAACATCAAAAATCTGGAAGTGTCTTTCTGATATATTGAACCTCAATTACATCATCATCAATTAGATGTGTAACTAATTATACATTTAAAAAACAATTTCTCGTTGAGAACCACCGATTAAAGGGTCACGGGTAAATTTGGAGAGTGGATTTAAAATAAAAAATCCTTTATCTTACGAACCTTTTTAAACCACAATACATATAAATAATAATGAAAAAAACCTTCTGCAGCATATCGTATCGCTTTGTCATCGTTCTGCTATTCTCTACAATTTCTTTTTACGCCCAGGAAAAACTTCGTGCTCCGGCTTATCCCCTAGTAACGCATAATCCCAATTTCAGCATATGGTCAATGGGCGACGAACTCAATGGATCGCCTACTAAGCACTGGACGGGTAGGGACCATTCCCTCATAGGAATTGTACAGGTTGATGGCGCATATTATCGCTTTATGGGTGAAGAAACCAAAAACTATAGCACGGTAATCCCCACTTCTGATGAAGCAGGATATGATGCCGCTTATACCGAAACGAAACCAGCCTCAGACTGGAATACCAGAAAGTTTGACGATAGCAGCTGGAAGAAAGGCGGTGCCCCTTTCACAGATGAAACCGCAAAGGCCAAAACCGTATGGAAAAGTCATGACCTTTGGTTCCGCCGCAGTTTTGACCTTACCGATAAAAATCTCGAGACACTATACCTTAAGTTGAGGTATGATGATAATGTCACCGCCTACATTAACGGGAAACAGGTTTTTAAAACCGAAGGTTGGGAACATAGTTTTAAATATATCCCTATAAAAAAAGGGGTTATCTCATCGCTCAAGCGAAAAAATAACGTTCTTGCCATACATATTGTTAATACAGCAGGTGGGCAATGGCTCGATGCGGGGCTGGTGACTGATGCTCCCTCAGAAAATAAAATCACTATACAAAAAGCCAAACAGACTGACGTCACACTAACTGCGACCCAGACTGAATACAAATTCAAATGTGGCCCCCTTGACCTTACGGCCACTTTCACCTCCCCTTTGTTATTGGACGATTTGGATATTATGAGCAGGCCCATCAGTTATCTTTCCGTAAAAGCAAAGGCAACTGATGGAAGTAGCCATAACGCAAAACTTTACTTGGGAGCCTCGGGAAATATTGCCGTAAACATGCCCAGTCAAGAAGTAAAAGCCACAACCCTCAATTTAGAAAATCTGGCTGTTGCCAAAGTGGGAACGACCGCTCAACCTGTTCTTGAGACCAAAGGGGATGACGTGCGTATAGACTGGGGTTATTTTTATGTAGGATCAACCTCCAAAAACACAAGGCAAAGTCTTACAACTGCTGCAGATGCCATGAATGTTTTTAATGATTCTGTTGCCCAAGTAGACACTACACTGATCGGAAGAAATCTTATGCTAAATACGATTACTGATTTGGGAACAGTGGATAAGGGTGAAACAAATACGGTTTATATGTTGGGTTACGACGAGGTCGAGTCTATCAACTATTTTGGTACTCCCCTCAAGCCATGGTTCAAAAAAGACGGTGCCACGATGGAAGAGGCACTGATCAGCGCTAATGAAGACTATGATGAGCTCATTAAAAAATGTGCTGCCTTTGATAAGCAACTGCACAGCGATACCAAAAAGGCCGGTGGTGAAAAATACGCACAACTGTGCGAGCTCGCCTACCGTCAGTGCATAGCCGCCCACACACTGGTAGAGGCACCCAATGGTGATTTGCTCTGGCTATCCAAAGAAAACAATAGTAATGGCTCTATCAATACGGTAGATTTAACCTACCCCTCTGCCCCACTCTTTTTGGTCTATAACCCAGATCTGGAAAAGGGTCAGATGAACGGTATTTTTTACTATAGCGAAAGCGGTAAATGGAAAAAACCATTTGCAGCGCATGATTTGGGGACCTATCCTATCGCCACTGGCCAGACCTACGGTGAAGATATGCCTGTTGAGGAAGCTGGTAATATGGTCATTCTTGCCCTTGCCATCGCACAACGGGAAGGTAATGCAGATTATGCTAAAGACCATTGGGAAACTTTGACCACCTGGGCAAATTATCTTATGGATAATGGTTTTGACCCAGCTAACCAACTATCAACTGATGACTTTGCCGGTCATCTTGCCCGTAATGCAAACCTTTCCATTAAGGCGATCATGGCCATTGCATCATATGGTAAATTGGCTGGTATGATAGGTGATCCCGCTAAGGAAACTGAATATGTCGAAAAAGCCAGGGAAATGGCCAAAAAATGGATGGAAATTGATGCGGATGGCGATCACTATGACCTTGCCTTTGAGAAAAAAGGCACCTGGAGCCAAAAATATAATATGGTTTGGGATGATATTTTAGACCTAGATATTTTTCCTAAAGAAGTGCGCGAAAAAGAGATCGCTTTTTATCTGACCAAACAAAATAAATACGGTCTTCCACTTGACAGCCGTGAAACCTATACTAAATCAGATTGGGTTTTCTGGACGGCTACCATGGCCGACAGTATGCAAGATTTTAAAGCGCTGTCAGACCCCATGTGGCTTTATGCAGATCAAACCCCTGACCGTGTACCGCTCAGTGATTGGCACTGGACCAAAGATGCCAAACAACGGGGCTTTAAAGCACGATCTGTGGTAGGCGGCTATTTTATTAAGTTATTGAAAGAGCAGGGCAAGAAATAATATAATTCCATAAATTAGTAGTACAATGCTAAGACCTGCAAAGCATTTCCCATAATGGCGGAATCCTTTGCAGGTTTTTTTTAAAAGAGTAGTATATCTAATAGTTACAGATAGTAAATCAAGAGTGCCCTAATTTCATAGAACGAATCAATAGACCAATCCAAAAATTAAAGAAATTATGAAAAGCATCTTTAGTTATATAGTTATTTTTTTCCTCTTAAGCAGCTGTGCCACTAAAAAAACCATTACAAGTGATTCTTCTGTTGCGATTGATTTCATAGAATTGGGTTATGGTATCTGCAGCATAAAAACTACAGCGACCAAAACAATGGATAATGCCCCATCAGGCATGCGGAATGTTTCGACAGATTTCAAAATCGTTGAAAAGACAAACACCATTCCCTGCAAAAAGGGTGAGCAGTTTGGGGTTAACTACCTCCTTAAATCCGATACCTATAAAAACTTACCTATAGAATTCGTTTGGACATTTCCAAAAACCATCACCAATGATAAAGGGAATATTTTCAAGGAATTCAGATATAAAAATTTTGTGGCAACCAATAACAGTCAGCATGAAGCTTATTCCTTAAACAAGCCATATTTGATCGTAAAGGGAGAATGGAAGTATCAAATGTTCTATGAGGGTAAAAAAATTTATGAAAAAAGATTTTATCTCGAGTAGAGACATGTAAACACCTAACTTCAAAATATAAAAAACACAGAAATGGCCATTTTTTTACTTTCCGAAAGAAAACATTCCTATTCTAAGGGATCACTTCACAGCCTATCCCTCAATAATTACTTTTTAATTATTGCCCTTTGTGCTCTAATTACCAATACTTTTCCCGCTCAGGCCCAAAACAATGTAAAGGCTAAAAACGCTTTAAAAGAGAAAACCGCCTTCCAGACCAGCAGTCGCTGGCGGCCGGAGATCGATAACCGCTCCGATGTAGCAATTGTTTATGGTGTGAACGGAAATCCATCGGACAGAAGTAAAAAAGCCAGTTTTGAGGACCGTGTAAAATCCTGGCGAGACCACGGTTATACTGCTCATTTTATGACCGGTATCGCCTGGGGTTCCTATCAGGACTATTTTTTGGGCAATTGGGACGGTAAAAAACATTTTGATGAAGGTCAGGTGCAGCAAAACGGCGATACGATCTGGCACGGTCACAATGTTCCGTATATCGTCCCTTCAGAAAATTATATCAAGTATTTTAAAGAGGTGATCATAAAAAGGGTGATTGACGCAGGAGTATCGTCAATTTATCTTGAAGAACCGGAATTCTGGGCACGATCGGGCTATAGCAGCGGTTTTAAAAAAGAATGGCAGGACTTTTATGATTTTCCGTGGCGCCCTCAGGATCAATCTGCCGAAAATACATGGCTCTCCAGTAAACTCAAATATGAACTGTATTACCGAGCGATAAAAGAGGTTTCCGCTTTCGCGAAAGCGTACGGCAAAGAAAAAGGCCTGGATGTAAAAGTCTATATCCCTACCCATTCGCTGGTCAATTATTCCTCATGGAGTATCGTAAGCCCAGAAGCGAGTCTAGCCTCCCTTCCCAGTATAGATGGTTATATCGCCCAAGTCTGGACGGGCACTTCACGGGAACCCGTTTTTTATAACGGTAAAGTCAAGGAGCGCACCTTTGAAAATGCGTTTCTTGAGTATGGCAGCATGGTTTCCATGACCAAACCTACGGGCCGTAAGTTATTTTTTCTCACCGACCCCATTGAGGACCGAAAAAAATCCTGGGAAGATTATAAAAAGAACTACCAGGCCACCTTTACCGCGCAATTGCTCTACCCATCAGTGGCCAATTATGAAGTGATGCCCTGGCCAGAGCGTATTTATATGGCTCCTTATCAGGTGGCTGGCAGTGACAAAAAAGTCCTGATCCCCCACTCCTATTCCACCCAGATGCAGGTCATGATCAACGCGCTCAATACCATGCCAGCATCTGATAATAAAGTCAGCGGAAATCAGGGCATCGGGGTATTGATGGGTAATTCGCTGATGTTCCAGCGGTTTCCCACGCATGATGGTTTTGATGATCCGCGGTTCTCTAACTTTTATGGCCAGACCCTTCCCCTTGTCAAGCGTGGAATCCCCGTACAGACCGTGCACATGGAAAACCTAGGTTATGAAGAAACGTTAAAGGATATTAAAGTGCTGGTCATGAGCTATTCAAATATGAAGCCCACTTCAGCCAAAATCCACGAGCAGCTGGCCCAGTGGGTAAAGGGTGGTGGCGTTCTCATTTATACAGGTCGGGATGATGATCCTTATCAAAAGGTCATGGAATGGTGGAATACAGATAAGAATAAATACGAAGCCCCTTCTGCCCAGCTCTTTGAACTTTTGAACATCGACCGCAATTCAGGAAAAACGGATTTTAAAGTGGGCAAAGGCGCGGTGCACATCATCAAGCAAAATCCCAAGGAATTTGTGATGGAGGCTAATGGCGACCGCAATTATATAGCGGTGTTGAAAAACGCTTACGCAAAAGAGGCCAATGCCGGAGAATTACAATTTAAAAACAACTTTTATCTGGAGCGCGGGCCATACATCATTGCTTCGGTGATGGATGAAAGTGTAGATGATCGGCCTTTGACCATTGACCGGCCGGTCATCGATCTTTTTGACCCCAAATTGCCCGTGCTTTCGCGAAAGCAGATTGTGCCCGGCAGTCAGGCACTTTTATATGATCTCAGCAAGATGAAAGACAAAGAAAAACCACAGGTTTTGGCCACAGCAGCAAGGGTCTCTCAAGAAAAACTAACTAAAGAAAGTTATTCTTTTCTTACCAAAAGCCCAATAAATACTGTAAACAGTATGCGGGTTTACTTTCCAGAAAAACCATTAAACCCCATATATATTTACGGATCAAAGGAAGATGATCAAAAAAATATAAACCTCGAAAGTGAATGGGACGAAAAAAGCCATACCTTTTGGTTACAATTTGATAATGTGGCTGATGGCGTCAGGATTAAATTTAATTATGCTCATAAATAACAAAGCGAACATTTATCTCAAAAAAGTGAAGTATCCTTATGGACAAACAATCATTCAACCTAAACGCAAACGTGCTCAGCAATTATGCCGGGGTATTTATCAAGATTGTGATTGCTGTCATTATCGCTTATATTGTTGTGATACTAATTAATTTTTTTAGGGATAAATTTATTAAAAAAGACAACCTAAGTCCCGAGCCAGATTTTAAAGATTTACTGCACATCCTCCATAAATTATGTTTTCTGGGCGGGTTTGGTTTCATTTTAGGAAATATCATCCAAGTTATTTTGGACGGGGCAAGTGATCATAGATCACCCATACAATTTAGAGGGAATTGGGATTATCTGACCTTTGGTGTGATCTTGATCTTTATCGGAATTGGGTTTAAAAAAAGCAAAAAGTAATCTAAAATAGCTCAATAATAATGTGAACACACGTCATTTTAGGTTAACTGATAGAGATAGTACTTAATATAAACTTATGAATTTTTCATATATTTTCCTAATTGCCTTTTTAGGGACTATCCAAACATTTTTTGGTCAGGATCAAAAGGAATATATTTTAATTGGAAGTATAAACAGTGTTGATCAAGATTATGTATATCTTAGGTATGGAGACCATATTGACAGCACAAAAATCAAGGATAATCACTTTACTTTCACGGGGAAATTGGAACATCCCTATACGGCTGACGTTTTCACCAAAAACACTAAGGGAACCGGATTCTATTTAGTAGGTGGCAAAACCTTGGTGAAGGTAATAATTTATGAAAAAATCAAATCCGCGCAAATTGAAGTCGTTGAAGGGAGCATATTAGACATTACAAACGACCTTCATAATTTCCTCGACAAAAATTCAAAAAAGGTTAGTTTCAAGCAACTTCTGTTTCAAAAAATGGATTCTTTGATTCAAACAAATCCCCAGCATCCCTTCTTCGGGGAGCTGTTGGAAAGTTTTGCTTCAGAAAATAATTTCAGTCCTGCTCAAATAAATGATCTTAAATCCAGATTAGATCAAAGCGCCCAAGATATAAAAATCATGCAACAAATAGATGTCGTTCTAGAGCGTATGGATCGGTTTAAAGTTGGGGATAAAATTGTTGATTTTGAGTTTCCTAATTCTAACGGTCAGCCCGTGGACACTAAAGATTTTAGGGGAAAAGTCGTGCTCATCGATTTTTGGTATACGGGTTGTGCAGGATGCTACGAGTCCTTCCCAAAACTATTAACGGTTTACAATCAGTTCAAAAACAAAAACTTTGAGATCATAGCTGTAGCCCTTCAGGAGCGAGCCGATCTTTGGAAAAGAGATATTGCGCGTTTCCAACTCTCTTGGATAAATCTAAAGGCCAAACCCATGGGAGAAAATCCGAGTTTGAAATTTTATGAATTATACTATGCGCCCACCAATTTTTTGATTGATGAGAGCGGAAAAATTTTGGCCACAAATATTTCCGCTGAAGACTTAAATCAAAAATTAGCTGGCTTATTGGACTAAACTCACTCGAACTTAAAATAAATCTAAATACCTTCAATAATGTTCAATTATTTTATCTTAATCTACATCGTTTACTTCGCTATTTTCATTATTATTTGTTATCTCGTCTATACTTGGGTTACCCGCTATCTTAAGCTAAACAAGAGCAAAATGATATTTTGCGCGAATTGGTCAATAAATTTGATCGGAATACTCGTTTAGATAAGTAATCCCACTTTAAAAAATCAATATGAAAACTTACTTTCTCAGCCTATTTTTTGTCCTGTTTTACAACGGTTTTTTTCGCACAGGAAAAACTGAACATTGCCGTGGTGGGCCTCAACCACGACCACGCCTATAACATCATGAATGAGTATAAAAACGGCAAGGTGAATATCGTGGGCATTGCCGAAACCGATAAAAACCTCATCAAGAGGTATAAAAATCAGTTCAATCTGCCCGAAAAGCTGATTTATAAAAACACAAAATCCATGCTCGCTGCCGTAAAACCAGATGCGGTAATGGCCTACAATCCCATTTCAGAACATATTGATGTGGCCCGTGTCTGCCTTCCCATGAAAATTCCGCTCATGGTCGAGAAACCTTTAGCGATCAATAACAAAGAAGCCGAAGAAATGGCGCAGCTTTCCCGCGACAATAATACCTGGTTATTAACCAATTTTGAGACCACCTGGTATGCCAGTAATCAAACGCTAAAACAACAAGTGGAAAAAGAGGGATTTGGGATGATCAAAAAAATGATCGCCAAAGACGGGCATCAAGGCCCTAAGGAAATAGGCTGCAGCACCGAGTTTACCGATTGGCTCTGCGACCCCAAAAAAAACGGCGCCGGCGCTCTAGTCGATTTTGGTTGTTATGGTGCTAACCTGATGACCTGGCTGCAGGATGGTAAAAAACCTATTGCCGTCACCGCCGTAACCCGTCATTTTAAACCCGAGATGTACCCAAAAGTAGATGATGACGCCACGATCATTTTAGAATATGAGCATGCAAATGGCATCATTGAAGCCTCGTGGGACTGGTCATACAGCATTAAAGGATTTCAGGTGTACGGTACCCATTCCTCGTATAACGCCGTGGATGGAAACACGCTGACAATGAATAAAAACTCCAACAAACCCGAAAAAGTTAATCTCATTTCCGATTACTATAAAGACCATTTAACATATCTGAAAGCGGTTTTGGATGGAAAACTCAAGCCCGGCAATGACCTTTCCTCTTTATCTAATAATCTTATCGTTGTTGCCATTTTACAGGCTGCAGAGAAAAGCGCAAAAACAGGAAAACGGGTAGCGCTTTGAAACCTTAAAGCAATGTCCACAAAAATTGACTTTTTTACGCTTAAATTATTTATTATCACTCTCGCTTTAAACAATTAAACATAAATTATAAGAGTAAAGACTTAAGAATAAAATATTCATGAAAAAACTAAACTATTTGATTATTCCATTTGTTTTGACCATGTTAATCTCCTGTAAATTTGAAAAAAAATATAATTCTACTTCTACAACGATTTCAAATGTTTTGCAAAGAAAAGAATTAATTGGTCACTGGAGGCCATTATACAACGGAGAGGAATTGAAAAATTTAAAAGTTGAAAATCTTAGGGAAATTAATTTAAAAAAAGATATGACTGCTGAAATTGATATTCAGGACTCATTGGGAATTGAGAGATTTAATGGGAACTGGAAAATGGATGTGGTAGGCGGAAAAATGATTCCATCTACAGGATTGATCATTGACTATCAGGACAACAAAAAAGATTCGAGTAAGATTATATTATTTATAGAAAAAAATAAAGAGAAAGTATTATTTAAATCTGCCAATATAACCTTCGAAAAAGAATAAAATTTATTGCACGCTTAAAGCGAAAACCATAAAAACCAGAGGATAGCCCTCTAAAAAGAAAATCCGCTACTTATTTGCAACTCGTTCCTCATAGGGTGCAATCCGTCAGAAAAGCCTTTATTATATAATGCGTTACCCTTTCATTTGCTCTAGATTCTACTAATTCTCTTAAAATTTACAGCAATGAAAAGACTTCTCTTTTTAATCCTCTTTGTACTTTCTTCTCTCCACAGTTTTAGCCAAACCGATTTAAACCTGACCGAAAAACAAAAAGATACGGCTTGGGAATTTATTAAACAGCGGTTCTATCCTAGAGGTTTTGATTCTTCAATTTAAACCTTCACATTTCGAGGGAGATATCAATTACTATAAACTCCTGAATGCAACAAAAGATGATAGTTTAACACTAGGGAAGTATCATCAGGAGGATAATACCACTTATTCCTTAATAAGGTGGCGTTGGTTAAAGATCAGGATAAGGCAAATTTTACTATCGAATTTCCGAAATCCTAAGGGTTCGGAGCAATTTCAAAAAACCGAAGCAAAAAATACCAATGGAGATATAAGTAACTTGATCCTTGAGCAACATTATCACCTTGGTTGGATCACTGATAAAAAAGATAATGAATTACGAGAAAAAATTTTAGAATATGTAGCTATACATAGGTCTAGTTTATCCGTAGCACATCGCAAACCAGAAACATTCTATCTAACTGGGATTTTCATTGAATGACCATCCTTCTATTTTTCATCCAAAAAGATTAGCGATATTGTCAAGAATGAAGCATATTCCAGAATTTCAAACCAATCGATAAGTTTGTATATTGCGAAGATTGTATAACAAAAATTACCGAAATCAGAATTAGCCGCCTTTATTATTGCAAAATACGGTTGGTGGAACTATATAAATTTCAAGTCTTCTGATACCGCTAGGTTTATACGAATAATGTTCATAGGAATCATTACAATTCTACTTTTTGCATTATACTACCGACCACTATTTATAAGAAACTTTAGGTTTCAGATAGTTTTAAATATGTTATAAACGGCTTTTTTATAGGTTGGTCGATCGCAATTTTGATAACCATGCTTGAAATTTTTAAAATAAAGACAGACTATCGTTTTTTATACCCTCTATACATACCTGACTTTATGAGAATGGATTCAGACATTAATTGGCGGCTTGGTGGGTATGTTGCAATTGCATCACGTTGCTTTATGTTAGCTGAAAAGGTGCTAATATGTTCTTATTTAATTCATTAATTGTAAAAGCCATTTTACGAGTTTGTTATTGTATTTTGGTCGGAATCGTGTTTAGCACGCTCCTTGTTTTTATCTTTCGTAAGTTGAAGCAGCAGGAGATATTCGAGGTTTAGAGCAAAATTTTATTACCAATTATACTGTTCTTATTTTTGCATTGGATTGGGACGCAGTATTTTTATGTATTATCAAAGATAATGAAAATGATATTAAACCAAAAAGACGTCCAGCTCAGCCAGCTTACCGCATCCAAGGCCGAAGCCGAAGTCGCTTCCCTGCACGCCCGTATCAATCCACATTTTCTGTATAATTCATTAAACTCCATCGCCGGGCTGGCGCACAGCGATGCAGACAAGACCGAAAAGATGGCCGTTATCTCTGTCAGATCTGTTCAGGCACAACCTCAACCGCAACAATGCCCCGTTTTGTACGCTGGAAGAAGAAGCTGGAAGCCGTAGAAGCCTATCTTGAGATAGAGCAGATACGTTTTGGCGATCGGCTTAAATTTAAAATCGAGGTTGATGATGACCTTAACCCAGGTATCTGATCCCCAGAAATATCATTCAGCCCTTACTGGAAAATGCTATAAAACACGGTGTTGCAACAGAGCTACAGGGCACGGAAAAATCAAACTTCATATCGTACCCAAATGCCGAGGAAACACTGGAGATTTCAATATATGACAATGGTCCGGATTTTAATGAAGGCATTGTGAGCGGTTATGGCCTGCAGAGTATTTTTGACATCCTCGATTTAACCTATAAACAAAATGCCACACTCTCATGGGAAAATCAGCCCGAGAAGAGAATATGGATCAGTATCTCAAAACAATCCCTAAGCTATGCGTAACCGAAAATTAAAAGCGCTGATCATTGATGATGAACAACCCGCACGAACCCGGTTAGCAAAAATGCTGGCCAGCCATGAGGATCAAATAGAAATTATAGACCATGCTGTTGATGGGCAAGATGGTCTGAAAAAGATAAAAGAACATGATCCAGATTTACTCTTCCTAGATATTAAAATGCCCGGCATGAGCGGATTTGAAATGCTTTCGCAACTGGAGCAAATCCCATTGACCATATTTTGTACCGCTTATGATGAATACGCCCTTCAGGCTTTTGAGACTAACAGCGTAGATTATTTATTAAAGCCTATTAAAGAGGAACGCTTATCAAAAAGCATTGCCAAACTGGAAAAGTTTAAGTCCGGACTAAGCAACAATGATATTCTAAATTTTTTAAGTGCCTTTGAACAAAATGAGAACAAAAAAGAACTAACCTCAATTACTATAAAAACAGGCAAGAAAATAATAATGCTGAAACTTAAAGACATCGCTTATTTTAAAGCCAATACCAAATATGTTGACGTCTTTATGAAAAACGGAGAACAACATATCACAGAGCAAAGCCTGACAAGCCTGAACGGCCAACTGCCCGGTCATTTTAAAAAGATACAGCGATCGCTTCTCATCAATGCAGATTTCATAAAAGAGGTGCACGCTTATTTCAACAGCAGGTTTGCTTTTATTTTACAGGATCATAATAAAACCAAACTTATCAGCGGCAGGTCATTTCAGCAAGATATTAAAGCGTGGTTGAATATATAGCTCCAGTTCATTTTTAACGATTGCTGCCCACTGGAAGTCTTCTCTATTCATTAGTATTTAGTAACTTCCCACCTTTGGCTTAAAGCGAAAGTTATCGGAATTAAGAATATTAACTCCAAACAAATTTTGAATATGAAAAAAACTACGTTCTGTATTCTTGCTTCAATCTTATCTATCGCGATGTCCTGCAATTCAGACAACAAGGAAATATCGTTAAAAAAAGGCTATTATTTATTAGCAAAGACCGATAATAGAGCCTCAAATGGAATAGGTACTGCCATTAACTTTGCCTCAATGAGCCTACATGTGGGTGACCATGATTCTCTCACATTCCCGGGATTTAAAAATATTGGAGAATTACTTTTTAAACAAGATAAGTTCATGTATGAGATTTCAGGAGATGAAATAACACTATATAATAAAGACTTTAAAGAATCATTTGATTTTGAAATCACAACAGATAGCCTTCTAAAAATAGAGGTAAATAAAGATCAATGGGCAAACATCTATTTTAAATATCAGAATCTGAAGCTTGAGGGAAAATATGTAATTGGCGGTTATACCAAGCAGAAAACAGTTACACATGAGGATATAACTAATAATAAGCATAATAGTTTTCTTTTTAACGTTACCGCTTTTGATTTTACTAGAGACAATTCCGTTGTTATAAATTCAAAGCTCTTACTATACTTAAACCACAAAACTGTAAACGATTCTATATTTAGGTATCAGGTTAAAGAAAAGGCAATTGTATTTTCAAATGATGAACTGTCCTTCCAGTTACCATACACCTATGATGGAATTCTTCGTCTGCGACCGGATGACGAGAATTTTAAAAAATGGGATATGGTTAATGTGGATCATAAAGCAAAAAATCAATCCACCAAAGATGATAACTTATCACATCCAAATAAACAATCATGAAACAACTCGTATCAATTCTCATTCCCTATATCCTTTGATTACCGGAAAGAAGATTTCAGAGCTTACAAAACCGGTGATGTCTGACCACCTATAATAATTCTTTTACTTTACGCGTAAACCAAAATACCCAAATCCATGTTCTCAAAAACCACTTTAATTCTAATCGCATTTTTTGCACTCGCCCCTCTTTTCGCGCAGCAAAAAACAGATAAAAATCTTGCAGATTATGTAAACACGCTACAGGGTACCAATTCAAAATTTGAGCTTACCCGCGGCAATACTTACCCCACCACCGCCCTACCGTTCGGCATGAACACCTGGACACCACAGACGGGCAAAAACGGTGATGGATGGAAGTACCAGTATTTTAAAAAGACCATCCGCGGATTTCAGCAGGCACATCAGTGCAGCTCATGGACTAATGATTATGCGGTATTTTCACTCATGCCCGAGATAGACACCCTCGTCTTAGACAATGATGCGCGGGCTACGGGCTTTACCCACGATCATGAGACCGCTAAACCTTACTATTATAGCGTACAACTGGATAATAATATTACTACAGAAATCGCACCTACAGAACGTGGTGCACACCTCCGTTTTAGTTTTCCCAAAGGTGAAAAAGCTTTTTTAGTACTTGATGGTTATACGGGCGAGAGCGAAGTCACCATTGATTCTACAAATAAGCGCATCACGGGATGGGTGCGTAATGGCCGTGGACTGCAGCGCTTTAAAAATTTCAGAAACTATTTTGTAATCCAGTTTGACAAAAGTTTTAGGGCCACGGGACTTTGGAACAATACCAGCGGAAAAAAGATGGAGGGCACAAGTTCAGCCAGCGGTAAAGGCATAGGTGCTTACCTGCAGTTTAGACCGGGAATCAAAGTACAGGCAAAAGTAGCTTCTTCTTACATCAGTTCAGAACAGGCAGTACTAAATCTGCAGCAGGAACTTGGTGAAGACAATAAACTTGAAAAAACCCGGGAAAAAGCACAAGCCGCCTGGAACAAACAGCTCAATAAAGTTGTTGTAGAAGGTGGCACGGAAGAACAGATCAAGACTTTTTATTCCTGTTTTTTCAGGGCAAGCCTTTTTGCCAGAAAGTTCTACGAACTCAAAGAAAATGGCGATCCCTATTATTACAGTCCGTATGATGGGAAGATCCATGATGGTTATATGTTTACCGATACAGGTTTTTGGGATACCTTCCGTGGGCAGTTCCCGCTCAATGCGCTTATGGAGCCCCAGATGCACGGCCGGTATGTAGCCGCTTTGCTCGATGCCTATGATCAGTGCGGCTGGCTGCCATCCTGGTCGTTCCCCAGTGAGGGTGGCAGCATGATTGGTAACCACGCCATCTCACTCCTGGCAGATGCCTGGGCGAAGGGCATTCATACTTTTGACCCTAAAAAAGCGCTCAAAGCCTACCTGCATGAGGCTACCAACAAAGGTCCCTGGGGGCCTGCAAACGGCCGTGAAGGCTGGAAGGATTATTATACGCTGGGCTATGTGGCCTATCCCGAAACGCGAGAGGCAACGGCAAAAACACTAGAGTACGCATACGATGATTTTTGTGGTTTCGCGCTTGCGAAAGCGACCGATGCCCCTTTCTACCAGGAAGTATTTGGCAAGCAGATGTATAACTACAAAAATGTCTATGACCCTACAGTAGGTTTTATGCGTGGGAGACAGGAAAACGGTGATTGGGTGGCCAATTTTGACCCTGTGGAGTGGGGTGGCCCTTTTACTGAGGGAAATGCCTGGCACTACCTCTGGTCAGTTTTTCAGGATCCACAGGGGCTTATCAATTTAATGGGCGGTGAAAAGAATTTTAATAAAAAAATGGATTCCGTGTTCAGCGTTCCCAATACAGTCCATGTAGGCACTTATGGAGGAAAAATCCACGAGATGACCGAAATGGAAATGGCCGACATGGGCCAGTACGCCCACGGAAACCAGCCCATACAGCACATGCCCTATCTTTACAATTATTCCGGAGAACCTTGGAAAGCACAGGCCAAAGTGCGCGAGGTGATGGAAAAACTGTACAGCAGCACAGAAAATGGCTATCCCGGCGATGAAGATCAGGGCCAGACCTCATCCTGGTACGTGCTCAGCGCAATGGGGTTTTACAGCGTTTGCCCCGGTACCAATCAATATGTCATGGGCAGTCCTGTATTTGAAAAAATCACACTGAATCTGGAAAATGGAAAAACTTTTGTTATTAATGCCAAAGGAAACAATAAGCAAAATGTTTATATCCAGAATGCTGCTCTTAATGGAACCGATTTCACCAAAAATTACCTTACCTATCAACAAATGATAAAAGGCGGAAAACTCGATATGACCATGGGTTCAAAACCTAATAAAAATCGCGGTACGGGTAAAGAGGACAAGCCATTTTCACTTTCGGATTAAAAGTAAAAACCTGGAAAAAAAGCTGAAAATCGTTCTTTTTAGCCTTAAAATCTGTCAGATTTCATATCAAAACGTCAAGGGGAAAGGTTCCTTTCGTGAAAAATATTTTTTAATTGATTATCAGCTAATTGTAATAATTTTTACCAACGTCATTCTGAACTTGATCCAGAATCTCACAAAACATTGATTGCTCAATAATAATAGATGAGACCCTGAATTGCGTTAAGGGCGACGATAACATACCTCTCTGAAAATTACCCGCCTGTACATTTTAAGATCGGGACATGTTAAAGCCCAACGAAAAAAGTTTTAACATTCATGAGCATTGTAATAATCAGACCCATAATTAACAAGTATACTAAAAGGATTTAGTAAGATAATTTATTAATATTGTAAAAATTTGATCAAAGCGCTAAGGTTTTCGCGAAAGCATTATAACTAGATGCTTTTTTAAAATGTCAGAATATTTCACACATAATGGTTATGAATATTAATACGACCCTTTTCTTCTTTTTCCTATTATCCAATTTTAGTATGCTGCAGGCACAGGATAAAGACAATCCTGTGGATTATGTGAATACTTTAATGGGCACCGATTCTAAATACCGCCTCTCTAACGGAAACACGTATCCGGCCACAGCGCTGCCATGGGGTATGAATTTCTGGATGCCACAGACGGGCAAAATGGGCGATGGATGGGGCTACACCTATGATGCCGATGAGATACGCGGCTTTAAACAAACCCACCAGCCCAGTCCATGGATCAATGATTATGGTCAGTTTTCCATCATGCCCATGACTGGGAAACCGGTTTTTGATGAAAACGAAAGGACAAGCTGGTTTAGCCATAAGACAGAAATCGCCAAACCTTATTATTACAAGGTTTATCTAGCCGATTATGATGTGGTTACTGAAATCACACCTACAGAACGTGCAGCTATGTTTCAGTTTACCTTCCCAAAATCTGAGCATTCCTATGTAACAATCGATGCTTTTGACAACGGATCTTCAGTCAAGATCTATCCCAAGGAAAATAAAATTACCGGTTATACCACAAAAAACAGCGGAGGCGTCCCCGATAACTTCAAGAACTATTTTGTCATAGAATTTGACAAGCACTTTACCTATACCGCAAGTGTCGCCGACAGTATTTTGAGTACAGGAAAAATGGAAAGTACTGCAGACCATGCCGGTGCTATCATAGGCTTTTCAACCACAGATGGTGAGCAGGTACATGCGCGGGTCGCCTCTTCATTTATAAGCCTGGAGCAGGCGATGATCAATCTCAAAGAGCTCAAACCTACTTTTGAAAAAAATAAGGAGAATGCAAAACAAATATGGAACAAAGCGCTGAGCAAGATCGAGGTAGAAGATGACAATACAGATAACTTAAAAACATTTTATTCCTGCCAATACCGCACGCTGCTCTTTCCCAGAAAATTTTATGAGGTTAACGCTCAGGGCGAAATAATGCATTATAGTCCATTTAACGGTAAAGTGCTCCCTGGCTATCTTTTTACAGATATGGGCTTTTGGGACACCTTTAGGGCTTTGATACCTTATGTCAATCTGGTCTATCCCGATATGGGCAAAAAAATCCAAAAAGGGCTGTACAATTCTTACCTGGAGGGGGGTTATTTTCCAGAATGGGCCAGCCCGGGATACCGGGAGAGCATGATAGGCAACGCATCGGCTTCGGTAATTTATGACGCCTTTAAAAAAGACCTGATCCAAAACAGAGATACGGCCGTAGCTATGTATAAAGGCATGCTCTATGATGCCAATCATGTACACCCCAGCATTAGCTCAACAGGCCGAACGGGCTACGAGTATTATAATGACTTGGGCTACGTACCCTACGATGTAAATATTAGGGACAATGCATCGCGCACTCTTGAATATGCATACGATGACTGGTGTATTTATCAGATGGGTAAAGCACTGAATAGACCCGAAAAGGAACTTTCCATTTATCGGGATCGCAGTATGAACTATAAAAAAACATTTAATAAGAAATTCAATATGATGAGCGGGCGGAATAAAGACGGCTCTTTTCCTGATAATTTTAAGCCCGTAGCCTGGTGGGACGCTTTTACCGAAGGGAATAGCTGGCATTATACCTGGTCTGTCTTTCATGACGTTGAAGGACTCATCAATCTTATGGGGGGGAAAGAGCAGTTTGTAACCAAACTGGATTCGGTATTTACCATGCCGCCCACCTTTGGCAGCGATAAAAAACCAAAAGACCTCGTGCATGAGATGCGCGAGATGCAGGTGGTCAATATGGGGCAGTATGCTCACGGCAATCAGCCCATACAGCACATGATCTATCTGTATGATTATGCCGGTGAACCTTGGAAAGCGCAATACTGGCTCAGGGAATCAATGAAAAAGCTGTACAGTGCCACCCCAGATGGATATTGCGGTGATGAGGACAATGGTCAGACTTCAGCCTGGTATGTGCTTTCGGCCATGGGCTTCTATACGGTTACGCCCGGTGCAAACCAGTATGTCATAGGCTCACCATTATTTAAAAAAGTGACCATAAGTCTGGATAATGGCAAAAAGATCGTACTGAATGCGAAAAACAACAATCCCGAAAACATTTACATACAATCGATTAAGGTAAATGGCAAGAAGTATGAAAAAAGTTATTTTACCCAAAAACAATTTGAGAACGGTGTGATCATTGATTTTGAAATGTCCTCAACACCCAACAAACAACGCGGTACAAAACAAACAGATTTCCCCTATTCTTTTTCAGATGAACTTAAAAAATCCTGATTTTTTCTGTACCGTTAACAAAAATAGCATCATTTAAAGTAGATTTTCTCTCTAGCGCATACTCAAAAGATTATTTTTTTAAAGAACTAAATCGGTTTAAATATCGCATTGCTTATATTTAAAGCCATTTTAAATAATTATGAAAAAAACACCCATTTTACTACTTTTATTATTGTCTTTTCTAAGCTATGGGCAAGACAACAATCCCGTATTTCCCGGATGGTACGCAGATCCTGAAGGTATAATCTTTGGGGATCAATACTGGATATTTCCCACCTACTCTGCGCCCTATGAAAAGCAGGTTTTTCTGGATGCTTTCTCCTCTCCAGATCTCACTCACTGGGAAAAGCATCATAAAGTGCTTGATACAACAGCGGTAAAATGGGCACACAAGGCAATGTGGGCACCCTCGATTACCGAAAAAGACAATAAATATTATCTCTTTTTTGGGGCTAATGATATTCAGAGCGATGACCAGGAAGGCGGTATTGGAGTTGCGGTGAGCGATAAGCCCGGTGGGCCTTATAAAGATCATTTAGGCAAACCGTTGGTCGATAAATTCCATAATGGAGCACAGCCCATTGACCAGTTTGTTTTTAAAGATAAAGACGGTCAATACTACCTGATCTACGGTGGCTGGAGACATTGTAACATTGCTAAAATGAATGATGATTTTAGCGGTTTTATCCCTTTTGAAGATGGAACCACTTTTAAGGAAATCACCCCAGATGGCTACGTGGAAGGTCCATTTATGTTTATCAAAGATGGCAAATATTACTTTATGTGGTCTGAAGGCGGGTGGACCGGCCCTGATTATTGCGTGGCTTACGCCATTGCAGATTCACCAATGGGCCCTTTTAAACGAGTGGGCAAAATATTACAGCAAGATCCGGAAATCGCTAATGGCGCAGGACACCACAGCGTGATCCATGAACCGAAAAGCGATAATTACTATATCGTATACCACCGGCGCCCCATGGAAGAGACTGATGGAAACTCAAGAGAAACATGCATTGATCGTATGTATTTTGATGACAAAGGATTCATTAAACCTGTAAAAATCACCAAAGAAGGCGTAAAAGCCAATCCCTTGAAATAAAGGGTTGTTGAAAAACGGGGTATTGCTTTCGCAGGTATCTCCCGTATTTCGAAAAAATAATTAGGCGTAAAAACCTAAGTAAAATAAATGCGTTGCTTCGTGTCTTTTTGAACCACAGCATAATCATATTTTTATGAAAACCAGTAAGATCTATAAGAAAATAAACTACAGCATTATTTTTTTGGTTGTTTTATCATTTACGATTTCCTGTAAAAATCGTGAGAAAGAAGCAACCACTGCGCAGACCTTTATCATGCCTCCCGTGGATAGTACAAATGTAAACTATGTGAGCAACCGTGCGCCCTTAGAACCTAGCCGCCTCATTAAGCTTCCCGTAGGCGCGATCGAGCCGCACAGCTGGCTTAAAGAATGTCTAGTACGCCAGTCTAATGGGCTGATGGGCAACTTGGGAGAGATCAGTGCATGGTTGCAAAAAGATGATAATGCCTGGCTGTCTAAGGATGGGAAGGGTGCCTGGGGGTGGGAAGAAGTACCTTACTGGTTAAAAGGTTATGCAGATACCGGTTATATTTTAAACGATTCATCAATGATCAAGGAGGCGCAGACCTGGTTTGATGCCGTGATCGCTGGCCAGCGCAAAGACGGTAATTTTGGCCCGGTCAATTTTTCAGATCGTGATGGTACACAGGATTTCTGGGCAAATATGATCATGCTCTACTGCCTGCAATCGTATTATGAGTATAGCAATGATGATCGAGTGATCGGGATGATGACCAAATATTTTAAATACCAAGACAGTCTGTCCGATGATCAATTACTTTCTGGCACACAATACTGGCAGAAGCTGCGCGGTGGAGACAACCTGCACAGTGTACTCTGGCTTTATAACAGGACAGGAGACAAATTTTTACTCGATCTGGCGCGTAAACTCCACCGCACCACTTCAGATTGGGAAAAAAGAGATAATACCTTGGATGATATAAAAGGATACAAAGCCACGCGGGGCGACATGCAATTTCCCAACTGGTATGGGAAACTGGTCGACTGGCATAATGTAAACATTGCCCAAGGTTTCCGGGAACCGGCACAGTTTTATCAGGTGAGCCACGATTCTTCTGATCTTAAGGCCACTTACGAGGATTTTGATATCGTCAGGGAGCATTTTGGGCAGGTTCCTGGAGGTATGTTTGGTGCCGATGAAAATGCGCGCCCCGGTTACGCTGATCCACGGCAGGGTATCGAAACCTGCGGAATGGTTGAGCAGATGAACTCTGATGAGCATTTATTGCGCATTACGGGAGATCCATTTTGGGCAGATCATGCCGAGAATGTGGCATTTAATACATTTCCGGCAGCCCTCATGCCCGATTTTAAATCCCTGCGCTATTTTACAAGCCCCAATATGGTGCTCAATGATTCTAAAAATCATAGTCCGGGTATTGCTAATGGCGGCCCTTTTCTTATGATGAACCCCTTTAGCTCCAGATGTTGCCAGCACAATCACGGGCAGGGTTGGGCCTATTTTGCAGAAAACTTATGGATGGCCACTCCTGATAACGGTCTTGCCGCAGTGCTATACGCCTCAAGTACGGTCAACGCCAAAGTTGCAAACGGTCAGAAAGTAAGTATCGATAACGAGACTAATTATCCTTTTGAAGACGACTTAAATATGACTTTAAAAATGGATAAGGATACTAAATTCCCCTTATACTTAAGAATTCCAGCCTGGTGTACCAAGGCTTCGGTGGCGCTTAATGGAAATACCATTGATACTGAAATTAAACCAAATACCTATTTAAGGTTGAACAAAGTTTGGAAAAACGGCGATAAACTAGTCATAATCTTCCCCAAAGAATTAAAAGTTCAACGCTGGAAGAAAAATGAAAACAGCGCAAGTGTTGACTATGGCCCACTTACATTTTCACTCAAAATAAAAGAGGATTATATTAAGGAAAACAGCGCAAAAACAGCCATAGGAGATTCAAAATGGCAAAAAGATGCCGATGTGGATAAATGGCCCTCGTATGAGATCAAACCAGGATCAGCATGGAACTATGGGTTGGTACTCAACCAGGAAAATCCAGTGGAATCCTTTACAATAGAACATAAAAAGTGGCCCGCAGACAATTATCCGTTTACCACAGAAAGCGCCCCGATCGTACTTAAAGCCAAAGGAAAAAAGATTCCGAACTGGACGATCGATGCGTACGGCTTGGCTGGTGAACTAAAGCAAAGCCCGGTAAAAACTGATCAACCCGAAGAAAATATAAGCCTGATCCCAATGGGTGCTGCCCGGTTGCGTATTAGTTCGTTCCCCGTTGTGGGCAATGGTCCAGATGCGCAATCCTGGAAAAAAACCGAATAACTTAATAAAAACAAATAAAACCAAAAATGAGAAAAACGCTGTTGAGTGTATTGGCCTGTATGTCTTTGATGATGCATGCATATTCACAAACCGATATACTGCCCAAGATCGCAGATCCCGTAGATTATGTCAATCCATTAATAGGTTCAGATTCTGATCCCAGCCTTTCCACGGGAAACACTTATCCCGCCATTGCAATGCCCTGGGGCATGAATTTCTGGACTCCGCAAACCGGGCGTATGGGTGATGGCTGGGCCTATACCTATAAAGCGCGAAAAATAAAGGGATTTAAACAAACCCACCAGCCATCCCCTTGGATGAATGATTATGGGCAGTTCTCCATTATGCCCATCACTGGTAAACTGAAGTTTAAAGAAAGGGATCGCGAGAGCTGGTTTTCGCATAAAGCGGAAATTGTAAAACCCAATTATTACAGCGTATATCTTGCAGACTATGATCTGACTACAGAGATCACACCCACTGATCGTGCTGCCCGTTTCCGGTTTACTTTTCCAAAAACAGATAGCGCTTACGTGATCCTTGACGCATTTGACCGCGGGTCCTATGTAAAAATTATTCCGCAGGAGCGAAAAATCATGGGCTATACCACCCGAAACAGTGGCGGTGTCCCCGATAATTTTAAAAACTATTTCGTGATGGTCTTCGATAAAGATTTTGAAGTGACCAAAACCTTTAGCGACAGTATTCTTTCTGACAATCTCGAAAGCAAATCAAACCATGCCGGGGCAATCATCGGTTTTAAAACTGCAACAGGTGAGCAGGTGAACGCCAAGGTCGCATCATCCTTTATCAGTTATGACCAGGCCGAGATCAACCTCAAGGAAATAGGCAATGATGATTTTGACGCTTTGCGCGAAAAAGGGCGTGAAACCTGGAACAAGGATCTGAAGCGCATTGAAGTTGAGGGTGGAACATCTGACCAGTACAAAACTTTTTACAGCGCGCTCTACCGAAGCATGCTCTTTCCCAGAAAATTTTATGAAACCAATGCCGAAGGAAAGATTGTACACTACAGTCCCTACAACGGCAAGGTGCTTCCCGGTTATATGTTTACCGATACTGGCTTTTGGGACACCTTCCGAGCACTTTTCCCTTTTCTTAATCTAATGTATCCTGAACTCAATGGCCACATGCAGGAAGGCCTGGTCAATGCTTATAAAGAAAGTGGCTGGTTACCGGAATGGGCTAGTCCGGGACTGCGCAATATAATGGTGGGCAATAACTCTGCATCGGTAGTCGCAGAAGCTTATCTTAAAAGTGGAAAAGCCTATAAGTATGATATCGAAACCTTATACGAGGCGCTTACCCACGGCGCCAATAATGCTGGTCCCATGACGGCAGTTGGCCGTGCCGGGGTAGATTATTATAAAGACCTGGGCTATGTGCCTTACGATGTAGGCCTGAACGAAAATGCCGCACGAACTTTAGAATACTCCTATGATGATTATGCCATCTACCGGTTGGCAAAAGCATTAGACAAGCCAAAGGATGAGATCGAAAAATACCGAAAAAGGGCAATGAACTACAAAAACCTTTTTGATCCGGAAACTAAACTCATGCGCGGCAAAAACAAAAATGGGGAGTTTGAATCACCCTTTAATCCTTTTAAATGGGGTGATGCTTTTACTGAAGGTAACAGCTGGCACTACTCCTGGTCAGTTTTTCAGGACGTTGAGGGCCTAATTGATCTCATGGGCGGCAAAGAGGAATTTACCCAAATGCTGGATAGCGTTTTTTCACTTCCACCAAAATTTGACAATAGCTACTATGGCGGGACCATACATGAGATCCGTGAGATGCAGATCGCTAATATGGGTCAGTATGCCCACGGTAACCAGCCCATCCAACACATGATCTATCTATATGATTACGCGGGTAAGCCTTGGAAAACCCAATATTGGGTACGTGAGACCATGAACCGCATGTACCTGCCCACTCCAGACGGTTATTGTGGAGATGAGGACAATGGTCAAACCTCTGCCTGGTATGTATTCTCAGCCCTTGGCTTTTATCCGGTAACTCCCGCCAGTGATCAATATGCCTTAGGCGCACCCCTTTTCAAAAAAATAACACTACATCTTGAAAATGGGAAGACCACAACGATCAATGCGCCCAAGAACAGTGCTCAAAATCGTTATGTAGAAGGTATGAAAATAGGTGGTAAAACCTATGATAAAAACTGGCTGAGCCATTCCGAAATAATGAAAGGCGAAACCATTGATTTTGATATGGGTCCAGAACCCAATAAAAAAAGGGGAACCAAAAAAGAAGATTTTCCCTATTCTCTCTCTAATGAGAAATAATATTCCCAGATAGTCCAGACCTCATAGGTTTTGAAAACCTTTAAGGTCTCCTATTAAAAATTAAAAAGATTCAAAATAAAACCATGATCAAACACACCCATAAACTGGCTTTTCTAACGTTGGGCCTTTTCCTTATGAATGCAATTAACCCAGTTTTTTCCCAGGAAAAAGAAGGCGACCTGGCACAATATGTTGACCCCATGATCGGCACGGCCAAAATGGGCCACACCTATCCTGGGGCGACTGTACCCTTTGGCAGTGTGCAGCTGAGCCCAGATACTGATATTGTGCCTTATGCAGTTAATGGTCATTATAACCCCGATGTCTATAAATACTGTGCCGGTTATCAGCACGCAGATTCTACCATTGTAGGCTTTAGTCACACCCATTTTAGCGGGACGGGCCACTCTGATTTAGGTGACTTTCTGGTCATGCCCACCGTGGGAAAATTACAATTGAATCCCGGCACTTCCACAGATCCGGATAGCGGTTACCGCTCCAGATTTTCGCATAATGAAGAAGAGGCCGAAGCCGGTTATTACCAGGTAAATTTAAAAGATTATAACGTCAAGGCAGAACTTACCGCGACCACCAGGGTTGGGATGCACAGATACACCTTTCCCCAAAGTGACCAGGCGCATATCATCCTGGATCTAAAGCATGGCATTTATAATTATGAGCAAAAGAACGTATGGACGATCGTAAGGGTAGAAAATGATACACTAATCACGGGATATAGGCAGACCAGCGGCTGGGCGCGTACGCGAAAGGTATATTTTGCCATGAGCTTTAGTAAACCTTTTAAAAGTTACGGTCAGGAAAAACAGGAATCACATGTATATCATGGATTTTGGGGTCGTTTTGACCAGACTAAAGACTTTCCGGAGATGGCTGGAAAAGACCTAAGGTTATACTTTGATTTTGATACCAAGGCCAATGAGGCCATAAAAATCAAATTTGCCCTATCTCCTGTAAGCATGAAAGGAGCCGTGCAGAACATGAAAGCTGAAATACCCGATTGGGATTTTGACCGTGTTAAAGCCCAAGCCCGTAAGCAATGGAATAAAGAACTGGACAAAGTCACTATAGAGCCTTTACAAAAAACAGATCTCACCAACTTTTACACCGCCATGTACCACGCCTTTTTGGGCCCCACAATATATATGGATACTGACGGCCAATACATGGGCCTTGACCGCGACAGGCACACTGCGGAAAATTTTACCAATTACACCAGTTTTTCGCTTTGGGACACCTACCGGGCACTTCACCCTATGTTCAACATTTTGCAGCCAGACCGCAATCAGGATATGATAAAATCGATGCTCGCGCATCAGGAGCAGAGTGTGCATCACATGCTGCCCATCTGGAGTCATTACGGTAATGAAAACTGGTGCATGATAGGTTATCATAGCGCTGCGGTTATAGCAGATGCCATCGTAAAAGGTAATGATAGTGGTTTTGACGATAACAAAGCGCTGGATGCTGCGGTTCAAACCGCCCGAACAAGATACTTTGACGGTATTGGCTACTATATGGATATGGGTTATGTACCCGAAGATAAAGATGGATCTTCGGTTTCTAAAACACTAGAATACGCCTATGATGACTGGGCTATCGCACAGGCGGCAAAAAAATTGGGCAAGGATGATATTTATGATGAATTCATGAAACGCTCTACCAACTGGAAGAATGTGTATGATTCCAAAACCGGTTTTATGCGCCCAAAATTGGCCGATGGCAGCTTCAAGAAAGATTTTGATCCTTTAAATACTCATGGGCAGGGATTCATAGAAGGTAATTCTTGGAACTACAGTTTATATGTTCCCGAAGATCCTGCAGGCATGATTAAAATGATGGGTGGTAAAGATAAGTTTTCACGACATCTTGACTCCCTATTTACCATGCACCTCCCCGATAAATATTTTGAAAACACCGAGGATATTTCCCGAGAAGGAATTATAGGCAATTATGTACATGGCAATGAGCCATCGCACCATGTCGCTTATCTGTATAACTGGACCAACGATCCCTGGAAAGCTCAGGATAAAATACGCCTGATCTTACGTACCAAATACATGACCGGCGCTGATGGATTGAGCGGTAACGATGATTTTGGCCAGATGAGCGCCTGGTATTTGTTCAGTAGTCTTGGTTTTTATCCCGTGGCACCCGCTTCAGTAGATTATGCACTGGGAAGCCCTTCCATAAAAGAGGCCAAAATCCACCTGGAAAGTGGGAAAACCTTTGAAATAGTGGCCAAAAACCAAAGCGAAAAGAATGTTTATGTAAGAAAAGTGGAACTGAACGGCAAAGAACTGACCAAACCTTTTATACAGCACAAAGATGTAATGAATGGCGGAAAACTTGTGTTTTATATGAGTTCAAAACCAAATAAAAAATTATATAAATAGTACTCGTTTAAAATTTGAGATATCAGCTTACCCTTTGAGTTATATTCAATATTTAGTAGCGAATGGAAATGCGACAAGTCATTTTAAAGTTTAAAACTCTAAGAAGATGGCATTGATTTTCGTTTGACGCTGACTCAAACTAAGACGTAAATTACCAGTAATGGCCTCATGGGACTCGCGTATATAAGAGAGCAGAAACCCATGAGGTCTTTTATTATAGATAGCATCACCATTTTTTTGCACTGATTTTTTTCAGGTAAAAAATTAAAATGATACGCTAATCTCAAACTCGATCTTTTCCAAATTTCTTATATTTAAATCTCTTTTTTGGCTTTCGCCGAAAGGCCGATGTAAATCTATTGTATCAAACTACACTCAAACATATTATGAAAAACCCACTTAAAATCTTTACGCTCATTATGGCTATTTCGGTAGTATCCTGTTTTACAGCCTCAGCCCAAGACTGGCCCAATTTAGAAAAATACAAACAGGCCAACATGCAGATAGACTCTACAAATCCCAGTGGCACCACCGCTGTCTTTATGGGCAATTCTATCACAGAAGGCTGGGCGGGCCAAGATCCCGACTTTTTTAAAAAGAATAATTACGTGGGGCGCGGCATCAGTGGGCAGACAACGCCACAGATGCTGTTACGTTTTCGGCCTGATGTAATTGATCTAGGGCCCAAGGTGGTGGTGATCCTAGCTGGGACTAATGATATTGCCGGAAATACAGGTCCCATGACCGTAGAACAGATCGCAGGTAACATTTTTAGTATGGCCGAACTGGCAAAGGCGCATGATATTAAAGTGGTGATCTCGTCAGTTATGCCGGTTGCAAAATATCCTTGGAAACCTGAGGTGGAGTCCGTAAAACCCATCAAAGAGCTCAACGCAAAACTCAAGGAATATGCAGATAAAAACAACATAGTTTATCTTGATTATTTCCCCATTTTATCTAATGCAGAGCGCGGAATGAAAAGTAATTATAGCAAAGACGGCGTTCACCCAACGTTAGAAGGATATAAGGCGATGGAACCGCTGGTCAAACAAGCAATTGAAAGAGCAATGCATTAAAAGAAAATAAATAAAACATTTTGATTTATTGCAGTTTAAAGCGTGCATTCAGTGTTTAAAGATGTCCCGTAGAATTTACTGGATTTCAGATCTGGTCATGCCAAAAAAAACCTTTCGCCTTAAATAATTGGCTTATAAAATAAATCAGATGTTATAATTTATCATATTCCATTAGATGCTGAATACGGGCCAGATTTTAAATAATATTTAAGCATCCGGCTATATCTGCAATCAAGGCGAGCAGCTTAGAAATTAGTAGCCTTATTAAGTAATTTAGGAATCTTTCAAATGATTAAGAGCCAGCGTATACGCCCCCAAGCTGATAGCCTCGCTGGTACCGAGTTTAGAAAGACCGATTGGAATGCGTTTCTTTTCACCATAGGTCGCCATGCGGTCACTAAAGGGCACTTTAACCTTCTTAACACTGTTATCAGTAAAATCCCTTATAGACTGTGGATTGTCAAGATCAAAAACATTGGGGATCACACGCGGAAAACTTTCGCCGTTCAGATTCCCAATCGTACCGTTTAAATGTTCAACGATTTTTGGGATGATAAACTCTGCCGCACCGGCGATACCACCGCCTATTACAATAGGAGCGTCTATAAGCGTGACCGCATTTGCAAGCGATTCTCCAATAACCACCGCCATTGTTTCGAAGGCCTCAAGTGCCGCTTCTTTATTCCCTCTGATTTCTTCTTTGGCAATACGGTAAATATCCCAGGGCGTTTGCACTCCCTGATCCCCAGAGAGCTGAGCATATACTCGCTGTATGGCACGTATGCTAACGCTTTCCTCAGAGATGACCTCAGGGATGATATGATTTCGTGTAAGCCAGATCTCGCCTGCAGCAGAATTATCACCAAGGTTGATCTGATTATTGATCACCACACCACCGCCAAAACCGGTACCCAGGGTAATGCCTATAAGATTTTTATAGACCTTGTCAATATTATGTTTTTGCAGCAGCTTGTTGACATAGGGTAAAAAACCGGCAACCGATTCCCCATAAGCAAAAAGATCCCCGTCATTGTTAATAAGCGTAGGGATATTAAAAATCTCTTCAAGCATAGGGCCTAGCGCCACACCCCCACGAAATGATGAGAAATTGGGAAGATCCCCTATGATGCCATGTACATAATCTGCAGGACCAGGAAAGGCAAAACTGATTGCAACCGGATTCTGCGGCGCTACCGCCTTCTTAACCTCTTCAAAACCCTGAATGATAGTTTTGAGACAAATTTCTAAATCTTTGGTATTTGCAGCGAGTTTTATAGGTTTTATGATCTCTTTTCCAGATTGCAGGGCAGAAAAGACCATGTTTGTGCCCCCAGCATCCAGCGTCATTACAATCCTATCGTCTTGGTAAGCATTTTTTTTAGTAAACATTCTTCATTATAATAAGGCTATTCCCAATGAAGGGATTAAATTTTTTGATTGTTGATTAAAATCCAGTCAATGCACGTAATACTGCTATAGGGGATCAAAGATATAAAGCCAAAACCCCTAATTGTAATACTATTGCATCATTTTAAGATATCAAATTGTTTCAGCGCCATCCTGCCTAAACTTGTATTAATCTGTTTGTAGCATTAACTGCCCGCCAGCGGTAAATTGATCATAGGAAATAAAATAACCATCAATCGATTTTCCATTCAATTGGATGGATTTTAAATTTCTTGAATCCCCTTGCTTATCAATTTGCAGTGGCTTACCTTTTTTCAAATCCCATTTCACCTCGTCAAAAACGGGTAAAGTGACTATAAATTTATTGTCTGCCGTTGATAACGGGTAAAGACCGGAGGAGGTAAAAACATACCACGCTGACATCTCGCCCGCATCATCCATGCCCGATAGTGCATTGCCGCTTTCTCCGATACCAAAATAATTCTTTAATAAAGTATCTATTACCCTTTGGGATTTTTCGGGCTTGTCCACAAAATAATAGGAAAATGGAGCCTCATGATCGGGCTGGTTGCCCTGCGCATACTGACCTAAAAATCCAGAAACATTACGGGCGATATATTTAGGGTTCCATTTTACTGTGAACAGGGAATCCAGTTTTTGCTCAAAAGGCTTTTTACCCCCGTAAAGTTTTACCAGGCCAGGCATATCCTGCGGTGCAAAAAAGGAGACCTGCCACGCATTTGCCTCACGGTACATATACTCATAATAGGGATATTGAGGATTAAAAGGATTAACCCAATCCCCATTGGCCAACCTGCCTCGCATAAAATTTGTTTTGGTATCAAATACATTTTTAAAATTTTCTGAGCGCTTCATTAGATCGCTATAGTGCTCTTGGTCTCCCATAGCTTTTGCTAACTGCGCCAAAGCATAATCATCGTATGCAAACTCCAGTGTTTTTGAAACACCCGCATTGGCTTTTGTCTCCGTATTGGGATTGTCTATCTGGGGGGTTGATATATATCCTTTCTCAATATATTCTTTGATATGTGGGCGCGTACCCCCCTCTTTATAGGCATTATTCAATAAAAGTTCATACGCTTTTTTAACATCAAAATTATCAATGCCCCGCAAATATGAACTAGCTATAAACGCATTAGCATGATCCCCATGAAAAAAGGTGGGGATAAACCCACTGATCTCCCCACGGGTAACCAGAGACTGAATGATATCGCCTGTTACTTCGGGGCGCAGCATGCCCAGAAGCATTAGTTTATTGCGGAAAGTATCCCACAATGATGGGTTAGTATAGTACTTAAAGCCCTCATTGCGCACCTTACCTGCATCGTCAATAAAATCTCCATTGGCATCGCTACGTAGCGCCGGCCATTGCATAGAGCGGTAGAGCGAACTGTAAAAAAGTTCCTGTTCCTTACGCGTACCACCTTTTATTTTAACCTGGTTCAATAAATCTGTCCAAACGGTACGACCTTGCTCATGTACCTTATCAAAGCTTTTATTACCTACCTCTTTTTGAAGGTTATCTTTGGCATTAGCAGTACTTACAAAGGAAAGCCCGATCTTGAGCACTACAGGGCTTTTTTCGCCTTGAGCTAAATGCAATAGCGCATAACCCTGCTTACCGGGATTATTGTCTATGCTTTTGATAGCAGTATTGAGCTCCGCAAAAAAATAAACTTTTTCCCTGCCCATCTTCTGAAATCCAGCAACCGAGCGATCGCCAACTTTTTTGAGTTCCCAGTCAGAGATCCGGCTGTTAGCCTTGGTCAAATCAAATAAAATACGTCGATCAGTTTGATTTTTAAAGGTATATTCATGGATGCCACAGTGCGGGGTGGTCGTCAACCTTACATTAACATCATAATCGGAAAGATAGACCTGATAAAAATCGGGAGAAGCTTTTTCGTGATCATGGTCAAAAGCAGATTGGAATGGGTATTGCGCATCCCCGGAAACTGGCAGGATGGGAATGTTACAAAGGTTCCAATGGCCTTTGCCAGTATGTGTAAAGCCAAGAATGGCCGTATCTTCATACTGATAGCCGGCACCAGTATGATAGGCCGTAATAGGGCTAAGTTGTACCATCGCATTAGGCAAAGTTGCTCCGGGATAGGTAAGCCCGGCCCAAACGCGCCAATCTTTTGGTGGGGTGTAGCCAGTGATCGCGGTATCCAGTAAAGGTGCCGTACCTATAAATGGATTAACGAGATCAATGGGGTTTTTCACAAAGCCGTTTTTGGTGGAATCCTGTGCATAAATGCCAGAAAAAACACCGAAAAGGAGCACAAAAATGACCTTAAATATATCTTTTTTCATTAAAATGAGATTAGTTTAAGCAAGCTATTAATGACTTAGGAACTGATGATATAAGACTTAGGACTTTTTTAGCATGCTGCATTTAAATTCGCTGATTTATATAGTCTTACGTCCTATATCCTATTGTCTCAAGTCATTTTTTAAGAAAGTGCTTCCGGGTGTTCATTATAGGTCTTCCACAATAATTCCCCGAAAAGAGTATTTGCCCATGCAAACCACTTGCGGGTAAAATCCTTTGGATTATCCTTATTAAAGCCCTCATGCATAAAACCGGTCCCGGCATGGGTCTTTTTGAGCATGGCAATACATTTTTTGATTTCAGCGGGATCATTGCTCGTAAGACCTTGCATAGTAATAGACATGGGCCAAATGTAATCCATGCCCACGTGTGGGCCGCCTATACCCTCAGCGGCCGTTCCCTTAAAGAAAAACGGATTATCCTGTGACAGGACAAATTTTCTGGTATTTTGATAAATAGGGTCTTTTGCGTCTACCGCATCCAGATAAGGAAGGGATAATAAGCTTGGCACATTAGAATCGTCCATCAACAGGTGACCACCAAAACCATCTACCTCAAAAGCATATATTTTCCCATATTTTTCATGTTCTACGATAGCGTAATCTTTTAGTGCTTGATCCACTTCGGAAGCAAGAGCCTTAAGATCAGAAATCGTTTCTGCATCGCCATCGAGGGCTTCCATCATTTCAGCAGCCTGTTTTAAACTGACTACCGCAAAAAAGTTGGAGGGGATCAAAAAAGAAAAAACCGTAGCATCATCGCTGGGGCGAAAGGCGGAGCAGATGAGACCTACCGGGTTTACGGGGTATCCATATCCCTTGAGTGACCGCGTGTCTGTCGCATTGCGCGTTTCCCGCTGAAAATGGTACGGGCCGCGATCCTTCTTCTGTTGTTGCTCCCTGAAAGTTTTCAATATTTTTTTGATGGCCGTTTGCCACTCCTTATCAAAGGGGGATTCGTCACCGGTATTTTTCCAGTAGTTATACGCCAAACGTATTGGATAACATAAGGAATCTATCTCGTATTTGCGCTCATGCACACCGGGTTGCATATCAGTAGCATCACTTGTCCACTCCCCCTTTTTATTAGGGTCATCATAAAACGCGTTGGCGTAGGGATCTTTGAGCACATATTGCGTCTGCCGGTTGATGACACCAGCAATAAGATTTTTCAGCTCTTTATGCTCACCGGTAAACTGCATATACGGCCATACCTGCGCAGAACTGTCACGCAACCACATGGCATCTATATCACCGGTGATCACATACGTATCCGGTTTACCATTTTCATTCTTAAAGGTTACCGTGGTATCCAGAGTATTGGGAAAGCAGTTGTTAAATAACCAGCCCAGTTCCTCATCCTTAACATTTTTCTGAAATTTTTTGATGGCTGCCTCAATCGCCGGGCTTTGAAAATTACGATCACCCTCTGCAACGCGTACCACAGGAAAATCCTTTGCCCCTTTCCCAAGGGGTGGGAAAGCCTGAGCCATTATATGGGATGGATCAACAAGGGTAAGACTACTGGCAAGCGCGGTGTTTTGTATAAATCTTCTTCTTTTCATGTGCGGTGGATTATGTTTTTATTGTTCAGCTGTATTTCGTTCGTTATAAACGCCTAATTCTGCAATGGAAGGGGCACTTTTAGAACTGGTGATGATAATTTTTACTTTATTTCCCCAAACTTTTGGAAAGCGGTGAATTTTTACTTTTCCAGATTGACTACCCTGCAAAAGTTCGTGCCATTTTTCATTATCAAAGTATTCTATAGTATAGGATTTTATGTTTTCACTATTTTCGGTAAGCGTGACCATATCAAAAGGCTGTTCCTTTCCGAGATTTACTTCATACCAAGGATTCTTTATATCACGGTGCGATTGCCATGAGGTGTCAAAATCATCATCATTACCAAAATCCATGATCCACATATCATTGCTCCAGCTGCTGTTCGCGGGCTTAAATTTTGCGATGTTTGATGAGATGATTGGTGCCTCATATGAGGGCAATGGTGTTGTCTTTTCCCCTTTTTTATTCCACAACTTTCCGATTTTCTGAAGTGCTTCTAGAGCATTCGGATCAATTTTACCGTGTCTGTTAGGCGCAACATTAAGGATAAAGTTACAATGAGCCTCATTAAAAGGTATCAGGTCATTTTTCACCAATTCCTCAGGATTTTTAACGGCCTGATCGGGAAATTGAGGTTTCCAGAACCAATTTTGCTGAAGCGGAAGACAAGAGAGCGCCGGCAATTGGTTACTTTCTTTAGTGATGTGCTGTCCAGCATTTTGCTCGTATGATTTTATATCGGTATAGAACAAAGCTTCTGAAGGGTACTTGGCAGCATTGAGGTCCATAACGAGACAATCAGGCTGTATGGATTTAATAAGCCTATAAATCTCTTCAAAGGGCACATCATTATAAGAAATCCTGGACCAAGGCGCATCCCAACCGTCAATAATCATGGCATCTATTTTTCCATAATTGGTCAACAATTCGGTTAACTGCGTCTTGATCATTTCAATTTTTTCCGGTGTGATAAAGCCAGGTCTTATTTTATGATGTGTGTCTAAAATAGAATAGTAGAGCATCACATGGAGGCCCTTTTTTCTAAATGAATTGACATATTCCTTTACGACATCCCGTTTTAACGGACTGTTCATCACATTATAATCAGTGGTCTTGGTATCCCAAATGCAAAAACCACTATGGTGTTTGGTGGTCAGCGCCCCATAGGACATATGTGCAGACTTTGCCGCATCTGCCCACTGATCAGTATTAAGATCATCGGGATTAAATAGCTGTGCACTGGCATCTGGATCAGCCCAATCATCTTCCATATAGGTGGGGATGTTGTAATGAATAAACATACCAAAACGAAGATCGACAAAATCTTGCTGCAGTTTTTTTAACTTTGAGTCGGATGGTAGTTTCTGTTGACCGAAACAGGTTACAGTACCCAATAAGGAAAAAATAATTAAAAGACGATTACAATAATTTTTCATAGGACAGTACAGAAACAGCGTTTTTTAATTTCGTTAGATTTAAAAATGATAGCACATATCAGCTTAACTTAGGGTTTTTGCTATACACGTCCCACAGCTCGTCAAGCGTTTTACCTGTATATTGGCTCCAAAGTTGGGGAGAATATGTTTTATCCCGCATATTCTTATCCAGCTCATGCACAATGTTTTTATCATAATTCTGCGTAAGCCAATATAGAAATCGGGCGGTGATGCGATAGCTGTTATCATAGTGCTGTTTTGAAGAAAAATCAGTAAGCGACCAGCCTGCTTTTTTATTATTTACACCATATTTAAAACGTGCGTAATCAGCAAGACCTTCGGTAAGCCAGCCCGGTCCGCTGTGGTTGGGATAGGCCTGTACAATATGAAAGGTCTCATGGGTGATCACATCGAGATCTTCGGGCTTTTTTTTAAGCCATGCCGAACTAATAACGATCTTACCATTATTAGCATAAGCTACGCCCGCATAAGACGTATCGATCATAACCTCAATCGTATCAATGGCCTGTGGATTAAAATCTTTCGCCATTTTTGGGTATACCTTAAAGTAGGTCTTAATAAGACCCTTTTTGACTTCGGGGTTAAAATTGGGATCCTGATTAACAAATACCAGCGTTTTACCTTTTTTGGTTATGGTTTCTTTATCCTGAGCATGTACTACGCTACAAAGGGCCAAGAAAAGGATAAATAAAGCGGTGTTTTTCATTATTATTGTTTGTTAAGGGTTAAAACAGCTATTAGTGGATAATGGTCAGAAAGCGGCCGCGCCTTATTTTCATAAAGAGCGATCTCTTTGGGATAATTCCCTGAATTTTTAATTTTATCAAGTTCTTCTTGATCTGTATGATAGGTATCCGTAAGGATGGCGTGCTTTTCAACTTGGAAATCAGCGGTTACAAAAATATGATCAATACGGCTATCTGTGCGATTATCAATATCAAATGCATTGTAAGATCCCCTGGCCCCATAATTCAGTTTGGCAATATTGTAGGCATCGGTCAATAAGTTAGAACTATTTAAGACTTTATAACTATCACTATTCTGATCAACATTAAAATCACCGGTCAATATCGTTGATTTATCGCCCGCAATCGTTTTAATTTTTTGAAGGATTAATTTAGCACTTTCCCTCCGTGCAACGGTACCTACATGGTCAAAATGGGTGTTGAAAAAGTAAAATACCGATCCAGTTTGCCTATCCTTAAATTTTCCCCAAGAGCATATTCTCGGCAGTACCGCATCCCAGCCCTTATTGGGTTTTGAAGGGTCCTGCGAAAGCCAAAAATCACCTTTATCCATAACCTGAAAACGGTGTTTATCATAAAAAATAGCTGAGTGCTCACCGGCATCTTTACCATCATCACGGCCCACGCCTACGAAAGCATAATCCGGCAGGCGATCTTTTAACTGATCCAGTTGGTGCTGCAGACCCTCTTGAGTGCCCAAAATCTGAATATCCTGGAATTGAATAAATCTGGCAATCGCATCCTTTCTATATTTCCAGTTATTAAGAGAGTCCCCCGGATTATCATATCTTAAATTAAAGCTTCCAACTCTTAGGTTCTGACCCCTTGATATGCTTATCATTCCCAAAGTGCAAATGGCGACGAGCAGCATTTTAAATTTTGTCATAACTTTTTGGTTAATGCTCTTTCGAAAAGCTAGCGTTTAAATAAAAAATAATTCATCCTCTAAAGAAATCTTCTTATACGCCTGATTATAAATTTTTCAAAACAGGGATTCCTTATCCAGTTTTGCAGCGGCCTCCATAAGCATCACACCACTTAGCTGCGTGGTAAGATCAACGGAGCCTGAGGGTTGTTCTGCCCAATAAGGCCCCGCAAGCATTTGCGGCCTTTTCAATCCATAGTCATATAGAATAGTGGCGTTGAATTTCAAAAATTTTACAAATTCTTTTCTATCACTCTCACTAATATCAGGCAACTCGATCAATTCAGTAAAATAACGTACTAGGATCCCCCTAAAAAGTCCACCATCACCCTGCCCCTCGTCACGTAAAATACCCCCTTTGGTCAGTTTAGGACTCGTGATCAATGTTTTTGCAGATTTAAGGGAATTATTAAGATACTTTTGGTCTCCTGTCGCTTCATACAATTTTACCCCCGCTCCTATCCAAGTTCCCATATTATAGGTAAAAACCCAGTCCTTCTGAATAGTAATCACTCCGTTTTCTTCAGACATATTGTCCCATACCAGACCTGTAACAGGGTCAACAAGATTATTGCTTTCCCAATCATAAATACTTTTGGCCAAGTTAAGATATGTAGTATCCTTGTCAATCTCATAAAGACGCATACCCAATACCGCTGCAGGCCCATTAGAAACTGCGTTTTTTTGCATTGGGGTATCCTTTTTCCAGGTAATCCCACCGCCGAATACGTCACTATAACTTTGTAAGACGTCATTCCATAAAAATTGTGCAACATCTAAATATTCATGATCACCGCTAGCCTTATAGGCGCGAACGCATGCGTTGCCAAGCCACAGCATATCATCATTAAATACATTGGAATACGTTCCTCCGTTCTGAATTTTTATACCTTCAACCAGCGCTTTCATTTTAGATAGGTAAGCCTCATCACCGGTACGGGTATAACCGTCTACAAGTATTTGAAGCACATGGGCATTGGGCCAATAATTAAAATTACCGTTGTTAGCATTATTTTGTACAAAGGTACCATTTGCCCCAAGATAGGTAGTGTAGGTTGCCGTTTGCATGGAATCAGCGGTAGACTGCCAGGTATAATCAAATTCATTTACCGGATCGCCAGGATCACTATCAGGCATAGTAACCGTGGAATCATCAGAACAGGAAATATTGACTGAACAAAGAATACAGCACCCTAATATCAATATTTTATGAATATAATTTTTAATGACTACTTTTTTTTAAATTATTAAAATATTAAAGGGTTTTCTAAAAGTATTACTCTATTTAAAATAAAAGCATTTAACAATGTGATCCTGATGAACATAAATCATGCATCTTACTTTTTATCAACCATTTATCCTTTCGGGGAATTCGGTATTTCTCGTAGGAAAATACGAATATACTAAAACGTTTTAGCATTTTAAAGGTGCTTTATGAATTTTTTTGAAGGCTTTTTTTTGATATCCAGAAGAAAAATAACACCTCCATAAATATTTATAAAACAAAAAAGGCCCCGTTTATCACGAAGCCCTTTTGGTCTACTTATTATATGCGTTTGTTCAGGTTAAAAAAATTTTCATTTTAAAACCTACTAATAAACATATTAATTAGGAATAGATAGCAATGCCCATTCACTCATTTGAAAAAGGCCACCCCCGTTATTTTTCAAGACATTAAACCTGTAGTAGCTATAGGCAGTTTCATTCTCGAAATAAAATTCCCGTGTTAGATTACGTCCATCAAACTTCTCTCCTGTACGTTCATCCAGGGTTTCCCAGTTTTCACCATCATTAGAACCTTGAATCTGCCAATCTAGGGGATCCCTATCTGGGGCGTCATTACCAGAGGTTAGGCGGTAAAAGCTCACAACTCGTTGTTGGTCAAACTGTAAGGTCAGATAAAAAGGTGCCTTATAATCTGAAAGATATTTTGTGCTCAGGTCGCCATCGATCACTTTTGGGGAGCCTTCACCCGCTTCTGAACCGCCGCTATTTTCACGGTTTACAGTAAGTGTTGAACCCTCATTAGTAATATCGACAGGTGCTCCAGATATAACTTTTAATCTGGTTTCTGCACTCAAACTGTCAGCATCCTGCGAAACAATTCTTACGGTAGTCTCACCAGATCCTGTTGCAGTGACAGTAGCAGATTTATCTGCATTGACCTCAATATCAGCCACACTGGGATCAGCTATACTCCATGAATAATTGCGCTGAGGTTCAATATTGGGTTCAAAACGTGCTCTAATGGTATCGCTTTGTCCTGAGATCAATAAAATATCACTATTTTCAAAAGTAACCCCTGTCTCTACAAGAGCAGGGAAATCCCTACGACCCTCACATGAAGCCAAGCCAACTACTAGAGCAACCAGTACAATATATTTAAATTTTGTTTTCATAATTTCTATTTTCAATATCCGGGATTCTGTACCAGGTTAGGGTTAGCATCAAGTTGTCTCTGTGGAATGGGATAAATCGTTAAATGCTTATCTCCATCTGGTTTTTTATCCCACCAGCTGCCTGTGGTAAATTTACCAAAACGGATTAGATCGGTCCTGCGCACACCTTCAAAAATAAATTCGCGTCCGCGCTCAGCAAGAAGTTCATCCATTGTCAATGTAGAAGTATTATACATTTCAGTAGGCCAGTCTGCATCGCTAAAATCCCTTTTACGGCTCGCATTGATAAGATCAACAGCTTCCTGATTAGCGGTACCACCATTCATACGCATCATAGCTTCTGCTTTGTTAAAATAGATTTCTGTCAATCTATAGATCACATAATCATTTTCTCTCCAATTGGGATCATCTTGAGTTCCGGATCTGTATTTATTAAAACGTGCACCGCTGTTTTCCTCTCCATCGGTCATAGAGCCCTCACCTGTTTGTCCCTCAGTATTCCTCCTAATATTATTCACATACACAAAAGGTTGCCCATTATATTCTTCTGAACCAAGTATTGGGGTATCTGTACCATACTTATATTGTGGTCCGAATAGAAACCAGTCGCTTTTACGTAAATCGTTTTCTTCATAAGCATTAAATGCTGTAGGTATCACTACGAATGCGTTATTACCATTCATACCACTATTTAAGATAAGCGGGGTTGTATTGGGAAAACCGCAATAAAAAGCACTCCAATCATATCCGAAACCATTTTTTCGGCTAAATGGAAATTGAAATATATTTTCTGGCGAGTTTTCATTCGTATTATTAAAAGGACCCAAAATACTAGGATCTAACTCCATGGTCCCAGTCAGTGAACCGCCATCGCCGTTAATGATCTTATCCGAATATTTTATACAATCTTCCCAACGTGGGGTACCACTCCACACCTCGGCATTCAGATATAATTCAGAAAGCATAGCATAACCGGCCGCTTTGGAAACTCTACCCAATAATTGTGGGGATAGAGGCTGTAATTTTTCGACATTGTCCAAGAGTTCACTTTCTACAAAATCAAAAACTTCCTTTCGGTCTGCTGTTGGCGGATCGTTAGGTTTGCCCACCTCTGTAACTATAGGCACATTGCCCCACATATCCATAATCTTCATATAATGGTAGGCACGCAAAACCTTAGATTCTGCCACAATGGAGGCCAATTCTTCAGGTGTCACATTAGCCGATGCTGGGTCAACACTCTGAATATTCTCAATTGCGGTATTAACAAAACCCAAGCCTGTAAACATTAATATCCAAGCATTGTTCAACCTATCCTCTTGAGAAGTCCATGTATGATAATGCTGCCGGATGTGGTCTCCATTGTCATAACCATGTCTGCCTTTCTGGGGCCAAGCGGTTTGGTCTGCAGAAAGCTCATTATGGTAGTAATAACCGTTCTGACCCGACCAGGCCAACCAGGCCTGCATATGGGTAAAAGGTCGCAGCGTAGCCTGGATAAGCTCCAATTTATTGTTATAAAAATTTGAGGCTGATAATTCTGAATACGTAGTTTCATCCAGATCCGTACACCCCAAGAAAAGCACCGCCATAAGGACAGCACCACATCTCTTTATATAATTTGTCTTTTTCATTGTATAAATTTTAAAAAGTTACATTAACTCCAGCAGTGACAGTTATAGTACGAGGATACCAAGTACGATCATCAATACCAGGGTATAATCCAGTATCCTGTACCTCTGGGTCCCTACCGGTGTATCCAGTAAACGTAGCAAGGTTTCTGGCACTACCATAAATCCTGATCGCAGAGAACGGACTGTTTTCAGACATGTTGAAATTATAACCCAAAGTTACATTGTCCAATTTCACAAAATCACCGCTTTCTAAATAGTAATCAGAATATTGCGGTGCTACACCGATCTGACTATACTTACCCAATGCGGAGGTAAGTACATTTCCTCCAATGTTAGGGTTTCCATAAAACAAATCAACGGTATTAAGTATATCATAATCAAATTTACCCCTAAAAAATACAGTTAAGTCAAAGTTTTTGTACCTGAATGTATTAGTCAAAGATGCATAGTATTTAGGCAATCCATTTCCTAAAATCTCCTTATCATTATCATTGACCTCCGAGGAGGTAGCAACTGATCCGTCAGCCTTATAAAACAGCCAATCCCCATCGACGGTAAACCCCGCAAAACGTTTACCATAAAAATTCCCGATAGGTCCGCCTTCAGTAATTCTTTCAGCATTTCCCAAAGCACCGGGACTACCAATATCACCACCATATAGTTCATTAACTGTAAATATCTGATTAGAAAGCCTTGACAACTCATTTTTCTGATAGCTGCCGGTTGCATCTATAGTCCAAGTAAAATCACCTTGATTAAGTACTCTATAGGTTAATGCCAATTCTAGCCCGTTGTTTTTGATTGTTCCCACATTGGTGTAAATTCTTGGCTGAACAAAAGGTGGTTGTGGCACATCATAATCAAGGAGCAAATCTTTTGTCGTTCTTGTATAGTAATCCAACGATCCCGTTAAGCGATTAGAAAATAAACCAAAATCAAGCCCCACGTTGAGTTCTCTTTTAGTCTCCCATTTTAAGTCAGGATTAGGATTTTTAACGGGCCCATAGGTTTGATAGTATGTTGGGTCTGTTTCCCCATTTTGGAAAATAGGATATTTACCTCCAGTTCCCAAGGTAACAATAGATTGGTAATTTGGTATGCCCTGATTACCGGTAACCCCATAACCCACACGGAGTTTAAGATTACTTACGGCTCCCACGTTACTCATAAAACCTTCATCGGAAATTAACCAACCTCCTGAAATTGCAGGAAAACTTGCCCACTTATTATTGGCACCAAAACGAGATGAACCTTCATGTCTTATGGATGCTTGTAAAAAATAGCGATCCATAAAATTATAGTTCAATCGCGTAAAATAGGCAATTAACGTATTATCCTCTTTAAAACTATATAGATCAGGTCTTGGAAGGTCAGTATCGGTAATAGCATTACCCGAACCAAAATTCCAATCTTGAAAACCATCAGTTGTATAACCACTGTTATCCATATGATAGTCTTCAGTGGTAGAGTATTGATAAGAATATCCCGCTAATAATTGAAAGGTATGTTCCCCAAAGGCTTCATCCCATTGAAGAGTGGGCTCAAGAGTTTGGGTATAGGCTAGGTGATTACCTTTATATGCATACCCGGTACCTTTATAATTACTTCCATTTCTGTATTGATCATAATCCTCAGTAGAACGGTAGTTTCTGTCATTCCATCTGTCTTGCTGATAGGAGCCAAATATAGAACCTTTCAGCCCTTTTATAAACTCATAGCTCAGTTTCATATCTCCTGAGAAGGTCTGTTGTTGTCGTTTATTGAAACGATTAGCATATTGAGAAAAAGGGTTATACCCATTGGCAGGTTGATAATAACCATATAGCCCTGGGTTTTGAAGTTCTCCTACCTGATCTTGAAAAGGTGCGTAAATTGGCGCAGTGGGATTCCAATCTGTGACAATACCGAATTGTCCACCGCCTAATAAATTGGCATCATTAAAGTTAGTTGCAACACTTGATTGAAGTTGCAAACGATCATCAAAAGCAGATTGATTAAAATTGGCCCTCACCCCAAATTGCTTTCGTCCATTTTCTAAGGCAATACCCTGAAGATCTTTATAGTAAAAAGAGGCGCGATAATTGCTATTTTCCCCTCCTCCTGAAGCTACAAAGTTATGATATTGGCTAATGTTGGATTTATCAACCAGCTCATTAAAGATATCAGTGCTGGTCCCTAAATCGTTACCAGGTATAGTTCCATCTGCTATTGCAGCTCTAAATTGATCTGGACTCAAAAAATCAGGTTTACCATTCACATAATCTTTAGAAAGGTAAGTTAAGTATTGAAATCGCGTAACCCCTTTTTTACCTTTTTTGGTTGTAATCAATATCACCCCGTTTGTACCTCGCGTACCATATATTGCGGCGGCGGCCCCATCTTTCAGCACATCAAAAGAAGCAATATCATTTTGTTGCAAAAGATCTAGGTTCCCACCGGGAATTCCATCAATAACGATGAGAGGAGAAGTTGATCCGGATATTGACGTTATCCCCCTAAGTTGAATCGCTGCACTGGAATTCGGGTTATTACCACCCGCCTGTGTAACCTGCAGGCCAGCAACCTTACCTTGAATTAAATTTAGTGGAGAAGTAACCACACCTTGGTTAAAATCCTCGGTGTCAACCTTGCTCACCGCAGTGGTTACTGCTTTTCGCTGTTGCGATCCGTACCCAATAAGTACGACCTCATCAAGCGCTTCGGTACTCGCCTGCATTTTAATGCTCATGGCTGTTCCCGGGGTCGCTTTTTGTTCCTGGTTTTCCATACCCACATAGCTGAATTCCAGAATACTTTTTGCTGAAGCTACCTCAAGGGAAAATTTACCATCGAAATCAGTCACTGTACCATTATTTGTACCTTTTTCCTGTACAGTAACCCCAGGGAATGGCATCCCCTGATCATCTGTTACAGTACCCTGAACATTTACAGGATCCTGCTGCAGCGCAGCCGCTCGTGAAGCCGCACCCAAAAATAGAACCATTATCAAAACAAAGACTGAAAATGTGCGCATAAAACCGCTTGAGCTCTTCAGGTCTAAATTCTTTTTTAAAAGTACATGCGTACTTTCGTTTTGGAATTTTACTTTCATTAACGTTAGATTTTAATTAGAGGGTGAAATTACTAAAACCTTTTAGGAAGAAAAAATTTACTATATAAAATTATAATAATTTAACATAACAAAATATAATTAAAGATTAAATTTTTGATTTTTAGGTATTTATATGCATAAATGATGAAATGTGATAAATAATACGTTTTTTAATTCTTTTATTAATGAAAAATTGCTTAAAGCCACAAAACTGTATTGATAATTTTAAAATTCCTTCATTAAATGATTATTCATTAGTTAATGACATAAAAAATGGCTTTGCCTGAGCAAAGCCATTTATAAATTATATTGTTAAAAAGCTACATTTTTTAATTTAAAGTGCTTTTCTAACGATTACCAACCTGGATTTTGGGTCAATTTCTTATTGTTATCGATCTCCCGTTGAGGGACGCCAAAAAGAAGATATTTATCTGTAAGTGTAGGGCCATAAGAAAATTTGTGACCCACAAAATCTTCCCAATTACCCGTCTGAAGATTGAGCACTTTTCTTCTGCGCACCATATCAAACCAGTATTTATTTTCAAATGACAACTCCCGGAAGCGCTCGTTCCAGATATCCTCTTGTGTTATATTCGCTCCATAATCCGGAAGGTTAGCCCTGTTGCGCACCTCATTGATTGCGGCCAGCACATCAGGGGTTGCCCCGTTGGCATGAAATCCAGCTTCCGCATAGGTTAACAATACTTCAGCATAGCGCATGAAGGTCCAATTCAGATCGCTCTGTGCGGTTCTGAGTACTGCATTTTCATCAAAATATTTATAGATATATGCTGTAGGAAACTGTACTATCTGGTTAGGATCGTTGTAAGAGGGATACTGCGTGAAGTAGAATTGTTTTTCTTCATAGCGCTTATCCCCATCCTCATGGGAGTTTATAAATTGTGTGGTAGGAACAAGTGCACCCAACTCGTCAGAAAACGCAGATATACCCAATGCCCTGGGTATGGTCAACTGGGTTAGTGCATTAGTTATATTGGCCCCTGCCAAATAGTTATTCTGAAAAATAAACTCCCCAGTATTTTGCACTTGTGGATCATGTAGCTCATCATAGCTATCAAACAATGCATAACCACCATTATCAATCACCTCTTTAGCTTTATCTGCCGACATTTGATAATACTCGTCGCCAGCCTGCAAAGGATAGCCCGCCATGGTAAGATAAACACTCGCTAAATATGATTTTACAGCACCAGCACTTACTTTTCCGGTATCATCGGTAAAGGGAAGGCCAGAACTTTCTGCATCTTTAAGATCCTGCACTATTGATGCATAAACATCAGCCTGCGCGGTGCGCTCTGGATACAGTTGTTCTGAATTGGCATCTACAGGCTCAAGAATTAAGGGTACATCACCAAAAATCCTTACCAGATTGTAATAATTAAATGCACGTATAAATTTGGCCTGGCCAATAAGTTGCTGCTTGGCACTATCATTCATATCTATATCGGGAATTCTTGCAATTGCCAGGTTGGCATTAGCGATGGCTCCATAAGAATTCTCCCACCAGACATTAAAGTAGTTGTTTTCAGCATTGGCATCGAGAGTGCGCAGGTTCCGGTTGTACTCTGCCTGGGCAACCTCAGTATTTAAAAGTCCGGTAGGGAACTCAAGCATCATAAATGGGCTTTCTCCATAAGTCCCTGCACCATCGGTCACAAATCTTAGTTGTGCATAAAGTTCATTAATAGCACTCTGTGCTTGCTCAGCTGTCTGGAAATAATTATCCTGAGTAAAATTGGATTTATTATCCTCTTCCAAAAAATTTGAGCAACTGCTCCCCAGCATCAATATGGCAAAGCCAAAGGCCAGGATATATGTTCTGTTTATTATTCTCATCTCGCTATATTTTAAAAGTTAAGGTTAAGGCCCAGGGTAAGGGTCCTTGGTTTTGGATAGTCAAAGAAAGTGATCCCTTGCGCAAACGCACTGCCGCTATAGGTAGTTACCTCAGGATCATATCCTGTGTAATCCGTTATCAGGAAAAAGTTCTGTAAAGAGGCATACACGCGTAATCTTTGGAAACCCATGCGGTCCAGCACATCTTGGTCAAAGTTATAGCCCAAGATCAGGTTACGCCCTCTGATGAAAGAGCCATCCTCTACCATGTGGCTGTCAACGGTAGTGGTGTAATATGCTTTTGATGGCCTGTTCTGGGCGATGTCAGTGTCTTGATTATCGGGGGTCCAACCGTTGAGCACGGTGGCATAGCTGTTGGCCTGTCCTGTCCTATCTTCACCAGAGTGTCTGGAGAGATTCAGGATATCATTACCGTAGCTAAATTGCAGGTCTAGGGTAAGGTCAAAATTCTTGTACCTCCATGTGTTTAACAGTGCCCCAAATCCTTTGGGATATCCGTTGCCCAGAATAACTCGGTCTGCTGCATTTATTTGACCATCTCCATTCACATCCTTATGTTTTATATCGCCAGGCAGCAGGCCATATTGCGCCGCTAGATCTGCCTCATCACTACCATATGTACCTTCTCTGATCAACCCATAAAAAGAGCCTACGGGTTGCCCTACTCTCAGCACGTTAGTCTGTGCCAAGAAATAAGGTCCAGGAAAAATATCATCGTTGGCCTCGCCAAGTTCAAGGATTTTATTTTTGTTGATTGAAATATTAAAATTTGTCGTCCAGTTAAAATTATCGGTAACTATGTTTCTGGTTTCTAAAGAAAGTTCTAAACCTTTGTTTTCCATACTTCCAATATTTTTATAAATACTGGAATATCCGCTGGAAGTGGGTACAGGAGCCTGTAAAAGCATATTGGTCGTCTTTTTATAATATACATCACCATCAAAGCTGATCCTATTATTAAAGAGCCCCACTTCAAGGCCGGCATCTACCTGAGCGGTTTTCTCCCACTGTAGGTCTGGATTTGCCAAAGTACCGATACCCACGCCTGATGCCCGTTGTCCCGAAAGAATTGCAGTACTTGTACTCAAACTGGCCAGTGATTGGTACACACCGATTTCGGTATTACCTGTCTCACCATAACTGGTGCGAAATTTAAGATTATTGATCGTAGTACTGTTTTTAAGAAAATCCTCTTCGGAAATTCTCCATGCAAAAGCTGCCGAGGGAAAAAAGGCTCTTTTCTTATCACTACCAAAACGGGAAGAACCGTCAAGACGACCTGTTACCGTAAACAAATACTTGCTCATCAGGTTATAATTTATCCTTCCGAAATAGGAATTTAATGCCCATTTATAGGTGTCTGAACCTGGAGTCAGGGGATTGGAGCCCACACCTAAATTATTGAATTGATAATAATCATCTGAAAAGCCTCTTGCTCCTGCAAAGCTGTAGAAATAATCATATTGCTGCCAGCCAATACCGGCAAGTGCTTCGATGGAATTATTTTCATTAAAATCTTTTTTATAGGTCAGGTAATTTTCAAACTGCCAATAATTGGTACGTGTATTTGCTACGGAACCCTCCCCTTCAAAATCGGCACTTTGTTGTCTTAAAGTCCTACCCGAATAAAAATCATGCTGCTCATTGGTCGTTTTAGCGCCTATGCTACTGCGCAGATCGAGGCCTTCAGCAAGATTTATATTGGCATATACATTCCCTAAAAAAGTTTGGGTCTTATATAGATCAGTCTTATTGAGCAAGAGATTAACGGGGTTTTCACCACCTTCCATATCAGGATAATCGGCATTGGTACCATAGGTTCCATCTGGATATTTTACGGGAACGATAGGGAGCGTCTCAATAATCATACGTAAAGGCGTCAAGCCACCCTGGCCTCCATCTACTCTATTTTCTTCTACATGACTAAAGGTAAGACCTCCGCCCACTTTTAACCAATCCTTAATTTGATTATCCATCACAAACCTGGCGGAATATCGCTTAAGGTCAGATCTTAAAATGATTCCCTCCTGATCTGCATAATTTAAAAAGAGTCCGTAAGATTGCTTGTCATCCCCCCCAGTAAAAGAGAGGTTATGGTTTTGCGATATGGCGGTACGCGTTGCCTCATCCTGCCAGTCAGTATCATATAATGGATTTCCATTTGCATCAAAAAGCCTTGTATCTGTCCTATAACTTAATGGATCTTTATATTTACCCTGGGCCCAGCCTTCGGGATCATATTTTTGCGCATTATTATAGGAGTTGATTTCTGTCTGTAAAAATTCAGAAGAATTAAGCGGGTCAAGTTTATTGGCAATGACCCCGATACTCGTATATACATCATAAGATACGGTACCTTCACCATTACCGCCTCTTTTGGTGGTCACAATAATGACCCCATTCGCCCCACGGGCACCATAAATGGCGGTTGCCGAAGCATCCTTTAAGACCTCAATGGATTTAATGTCATTTGGGTTTAGATAATCGATCGGGCCCGCCCCAATAACCCCATCAACCACATATAATGGATCGTTACTGGCATTAATCGAACTGTTTCCGCGTATGCGAATATTGGTCGCACCACCGGGTCGTCCGGAATTGGTGGAAACATTAACACCCGGCGCCTTACCGGCAAGGGCCTGCTCTAGATTGGTCACGGGTCGTTCCTCAAGCGATTGGCTGTCTACCGTAGATACAGATCCGGTAAGATCTGATTTTCGTTGGGTACCGTAGCCTACTACAACAACTTCGTTAAGCGATTCTGTACTTGCCTGCATCTCAACATTGAGCGGGCCGCCAGTCGTTGCATTTTTTTCTTGCGAAGTCATACCTACATAGCTAAAAACCAATACGCTGCTCTCTGACGCTACATCGATGGAGAAATTACCGTCAAAATCGGTTACCGTACCATTTTTAGTACCTTTTTCCTGTACGGTTACCCCCGGAAATGGCATACCCTGGTCATCGGTCACCGTACCTTGCACGGTAACGGGATCCTGCTGCACAATTGCCGCCCAAGAACTCGTTCCCGAGAATAGAAGCAGTATTGCAATAAGTAGTGTGGAAATGCCCTTGGAATTTTTTAAAAATTTAGGGCAAACGTTTTCGTCGGAAAGTGTGGACACACCTTCCCTGTAGAATTTTTGTCTCATTTAACGTTAGATTTAAATTGGAGAGTGAAATTACTAAAAGGGTTTAGGGCCACAAAACTATATTCCAAAATTTATGGCAATTTAACAGTACAACTGTTAACGTTTGGCTGTACCAAAATCTTGGAATATTTGCTAAGATTTTTATATTACTCCTAAAAGTATTTTTAACTAAAACAAATGTTTTAGAATTGTAAAATTCTTAAGATAGTCAGTAAATTTTAGTGATATGATTATATTATTCCCATCCAACATACTTCTAGTAAGCCAAAAAAGTAAGGTCAAGCTAGCGTTGTAATATATTAGATTTTCTAAATATCCCAAGTCAGTGCTTTTTTTACAGGGCTTTTAAAATATTTAAGAAGGAAAGAAGATTATGGGAACCGATTATAGGAAATAGGTAGGCCCTCAGAGGCACTTTTCGCGAAAGCGAATTCTATGGAAGATAAAAATACGAGCTTATGAATTTTTAGTTCAATACGCGCATGAGCACCTAAATAATAGCCGCATCCACGCCAATCCTCTTACTCACCCAAAAACCATATCCTGCGATAAAAAACAGGCATAATGCCGGAAGAAGGAAAGAGAAATTGATCTCAGATACGCCCAGGATTTTAATGTCATTTACGGCAACCCCGCCCAAATCAATAATGAGCCCCTGCAGTTGCGGCATAAATGCCCCACCCACAATGGCCATGACAAGACCGGCAGCACCTATTTTTGCCTCATCCTCCCGCAGACCATCAAGGGCAATACCATAAATGGTGGGAAACATGAGCGATAAAAAGAATGATATACCTACCAGACAATAGAGTCCTGCTATATTTTCAAGTACGATAGTACCTAGCCCCGCAAGGGTCCCAAGAACGGCAAAATAAAACAACAATGTCCCAGAATTCATGAATTTAAGCAGATAGGTGCCCAGGATACGCCCCAAGGTAAAAAGGATAAAGGCAACTAGTTGATAATTTGCGGCCACGTCACTGGCGACACCTATCCCTTCGGCATACTGATAGATATACGTCCAGCACATAATCTGTGCCCCAATATATAGGACTTGTGAAATCACACCGAAGGAATATTTACTGTTTCTAAAAAGTTGCCCGAAGGTTTCTTTTAGGCTCGGCAATCCGCCTTCCGCTTTTGCCTGAGGCATTTTATTTACACCTATGAGGACAAAAACAACCAGAACGACAAGACCTAAGATCACATAAGGATCTCGGATGACCAATAGATCTGATGTCCTGATGAGGGTTTTTTTGGCTTCGGCGAGGGTTGCATAATTATCGATATCGTCAGATTGCAAAAGGTCAAGCACAAAAAATTTAGCTACCAGTAGCCCAGCAATAAGCCCAACGGGATTAAATGCCTGTGCAAGGTTGAGCCGTCGCGTCGCCGTTGATGGTGCGCCCATGGCAAGAATATATGGATTGGATGTGGTTTCCAGAAAAGCAAGCCCAAAAGTGAGCACATATAGACCCGTGCAAAAGAACCAGAATTTTTCTGTTACGGCTGCAGGATAAAACATAAGGGCTCCCACAGCATAAAGACCCAAGCCTACCATTACTCCGGTCTTATAGGAAAACCGCCGTACAAAAAGCGCAGCCGGAAGTGCCATACAAAAATATCCCCCGTAAAAGGCCATCTGAACCCAAGCTGCCTGCGCGTTGGTTAACTCGAGCACTTTCTTAAAAGCTTGTACCATAGGATCTGTCACCGCATTGGCAAAACCCCAAAGGGCAAATAAAGAGGTAACGAGGATAAAAGGAATAAGCAATTTTTTGGGAACGACAGGTACAGTACTTTTAACAGGCATAAGTTTTTAAAAATTAATAAGAAATTAAAGCAAAATGCTAAAACGATTTAGCTAAATTAGACAAATTAATGTATTCCGAAAACGTTTTTTTAAAATAACTCACTTGTTTACGCCCAAAAACGTCAATGTAGAAGGTTTTACACCTTTTGTAAGGTTAGTAATAAATGAGAATTAGATAGCTAAATTTCATTGCAGGATTATATCCCTTATTTTGGATATTTTCCCATCAATAAAGCTAACAATTTGATACCTTTACCTCAAAACTTTTGCACATGTTATCAAATCGCTTTGCTGTCATTGATGTTGAGACCACCGGAAAGGGCATTCACGGCAATCGCATAACAGAAATATGTATCGTTGTGCTGGAAAATTTAAATATTGTTGAAAAATTCACCTCACTGGTCAACCCAGAGCAGTTTATCCCACCTTTTATAACCGGCCTTACAGGCATTGACAATGATCTGGTAAAAGACGCTCCAAAATTTCATGAGATTGCAGGTGATGTATGGCGGTTGACTCAGGATGCGATTTTTGTGGCCCATAACGTAAATTTTGATTTTAACGTCATCCGCGGCGAATTTAAAGGTCTGGGACAGGATTTTATGCGAAAAAAACTCTGTACAGTAAGGCTTTCGCGAAAGCTTTTCCCCGGTCTTAATTCATATAGCTTGGGCAAATTGTGCCGCTCACTCCACATACCGCTCAATAACCGCCACCGAGCCGAGGGAGATACTGATGCCACTGTGCTACTTTTAAAGAAAATATTAAAACTGGAAAACGGCGAGAAAACAATCGATTCTTTTTTGAACACCCGCAGTAAAGAAGCAACGCTCCCACCTCATCTAAGCCGTGAAAATTTAGAAAACCTTCCCGAGGAGACCGGCATCTACCTTTTTATGGATGAAAAGGGCAAAGTGATCTATGCCGGCAAAGCCAAAAATATCAAACAGCGTGTCACGAGCCATTTTTATGACAAAAAGAATCAGGAGTATCTGCTTGCCCAAGAAACTCATCGCATTGATCATGAGGTTACAGGTAACGAACTCATTGCCCTACTGCTTGAAGCCGAAAAAATCGCTAAGCATTACCCCAAGTTCAACAGGGCGCAAAAAAAAACTCTGAACCCCTATTGCATTACCGCCTATGAAAACAAGCGAGGCATCATGCAATTAGCCCTCACCCGCGGAAAATTTAAAAATGGTGCAATAGACTATTATTTTACCCGTGAAGAAGCGGTGGAAAGTCTGGAGCAGTTATGCATATCTTATGAACTTTGTCCCCGTTTTTGTGGCCTGCAGAATACCACGGGTCACTGCTCCCATTATAAAATAAATACCTGCCGCGGCGTTTGTGTGCAGGGGGAAAACGTTGACATTTACAACTTGCGTGTCAAAAAAGCCATCAAGGCGCTGGTAGATAGTCAGCAGAACTACATTATAACCGGCACGGGCAGAAAATTTGATGAGCATTCTTTTGTACTCGTTAAAGATGGGGTCTATAAAGGTTTTGGCTATGCAGATGCTGCGCACCAGTGTACTCATATTTCTGATTTTGAACCTTTTTTGATTCCACAGAAAAATAATTGTCATACAGAGCGTATCATCAAAGGCCATTTACGGTTAAGCAGCGATAAAAATATACGCCATTTTAAAGCTTTCGAACCAAAGCCTACAAGTGCCGGCGACGTAATTTCGCACTCCTAAATTTTGTAAGTTTAAGCTGTTAAACAGCGTTAAGTTTTTGGTCTAAAAGACCAATTCTGCTATATTTTTATAAACTAGAAAAATAATTATGAGCGAAGTACATACAGCAGAAGCAAATAAAACAATCAACAAAACCCAAAAGATCAAAGCCTATGGTGCGCAAGCGGCCGATGCCGATCTGAAAGAGATCCATATAGAAAGACGCGAGCCCGCGGCAGATGATGTGCATATCAGCATTAAGTACTGCGGCATCTGCCATAGCGATATCCACACCGTACGTAATGATTGGGGCGGTTCAAAATATCCCGTAGTGCCCGGTCATGAGATCGTAGGCGAAGTGATCAAAGTGGGCGATAATGTAAACGGTTTTAAAAAAGGTGATCTTGTGGGCGTGGGCTGCATGGTCGATTCTTGCCAGGAATGCGATTCCTGTAGGGATAATCTGGAACAGTTTTGTGAGAATGGTGCGACAATGACTTATAACAGTGAGAACAAACACCTGGGAGGTCATACCTACGGTGGTTATTCCGAAAACATTGTGGTCAATAAAAAATTTGTCCTCCATATCCCAGAAAACCTCGACCCCAAAGGTGTTGCACCCCTACTCTGTGCTGGAATCACAACATTCTCGCCCCTCAATCACTGGAAGATCAAAAAAGGGGACAAAGTAGGTGTCATTGGCCTGGGCGGCCTAGGTCATATGGGCATCAAGTTTGCCCATGCCATGGGTGCACATACCGTTATGGTCACCACCTCGCCGGGAAAGGCAGAAGATGCCAAGCGCTTGGGTGCAGATGAAGTTTTGCTCTCCAATGAGGAAGACGCAATGAAAAAGCACGCGGGCAGTTTTGACTTTTTGCTCAACACGGTACCCGTAGGTCACGATGCAGACCCGTATATTAAACTCCTTAGACGGGATGGAACGATGGTTTTTGTAGGTGCGCTACAACCCTTAGAACCCATTACCGGTGCCGGCCTGATTGTGGGAAGAAAACGTCTTGCAGGCTCTTTAATAGGCGGCATTAAAGAAACTCAGGAAATGCTGGATTTCTGTGGGGAGCACAATATCGTTTCGGATATTGAAATGATTGATATGAACAACGTAAATGCCGCTTACAAGCGAGTTGTGGACGGCGACGTAAAATACCGTTTTGTTATTGATATGGAATCGCTTCAATAATAACATACCAGTAGAAGTTCAAAAAGCATTCTCTAACCATTTGGGAATGCTTTTTTAATTTAGACAAGTTGCCGGTCGTTTCCAATAGTAGTTTCCCTTCACTTTAAGCGAACTTCTCAATAAACACCTTAAAAGATCGCAAACGCTACATTTAATCCGGCCACCAAATTGCGGAGACTATTTTCTACGGAAGTGCTGCACCGCGATAAATTTCTCCAAAAAATAGTTCCGCAGTTGGCATTTATTCAATTATGAATTACCGCTCATGAGACCAAAAACCAATTTTCTAACCTGTAGAAGTATCACAATTTTTTCATAATCGCTTAATTTTGTTTATCGCTGCTTCTGTATGATTAAACAAAACTGTACATTTGGAATTCAATGCACATGAGCAAAAACCTATATGAACGCCGTTAAGACTACCTTCAGCATTAAGGATTTGGAAAACCTTGTAGGTGTTAAGGCGCATACTATACGCATATGGGAGAAACGTTACAGTTTATTACAGCCAAGGCGTACGCCCACTAACATTCGTATCTACTCACTGCAGGATCTTCAAAAATTACTTAACGTAACCTATCTGCTCAAAAACGATTATAAGATCTCAAAGATAGCACAACGTGACTCGCCCGCTATTGCCTCTCTGGTGAATACCCTCGTCGCCAACCGTAAAAAACCTGAAAATTACCAGGCGATAAATTCGTTTAAGATTAGTATGATGAATTTTGATGCCCAGCTGTTTGCCGTCACCTTTGATCAACTGGAACGTGATTATACCTTTAAAGATATATTCTACAAGGTTTTCATCCCATTGCTGGAAGAAATTGGGCTGCTTTGGCAAACAAATACCATTGATCCCTCTCACGAGCATTTTATTGCTAACCTGATCAAACAGAAAATTCTGCTGAAGGTTGAAGAACATAGACGCGATCATCCACCCGATCAACCCTTAACTTTTGTACTTTTTCTTCCTGAGAATGAAATACATGACCTGGGGCTGCTTTTTTTAAACTACGAGATCATTAGCCACGGCTTTAAATGTATTTACTTGGGACAAAGCATTATGCTAGAAAACCTGAAATATGTAATGCTCAATCAGGAAAACATCAATTTTGCCGCCTACCTGACCGTAAAACCAGATACCCAAACCGTTGCAGAATACGCAACGCAGTTTAACCATGAACTCTCAAGTGCAGACGTTCCCTTTTATATCTTTGGCCGCAAAGCACAACTGGCCGAAGATAAGGGCCTTCCAAAAAATGTTAAACTCGTAAAATCGATTGATAACTTTATAGCCCAGATTGCCTGATGAAAAAGAAAATTTTAATATTAGGTTCTGGTTTTTCATCATTGGCGGCGGCGTGCTATCTGGCAAAAGATGGCCACGATGTACATATATATGAGAAAAATAGCCGAATAGGGGGTCGTGCAAGGCAGCTAAAACGCGATGGTTTTACTTTTGATATGGGTCCGTCGTGGTTTTGGATGCCTGATGTTTTTGACCGCTTTTTTGCCGATTTTGGTAAAAAACAATCCGATTATTATTCCCTAGAAAAATTAAATCCGGCCTATACCGTTTTTTTTGGGAAAAATGATTCCATCACCATTGAGGACAGTTTAGAAAAAATAAAAACTGTTTTTGAGGCTGAGGAGCCCGGCAGTTCGCAAAAACTGCAAAAATTTATAGATGCTGCAAAAAATAATTATGATGTGGCGATTAAAGATCTGGTATATCGCCCAGGTGTTTCACCCATTGAATTGATCACCCCAAAAACAATTCTAAAAATTGCCAGTTTCTTCAGTACTATTAGCAAAGAGGTCAGCAAATCGTTCAACAACCCAAAGCTGGTTCAGATTTTAGAATTTCCCGTTCTATTTCTAGGGGCAAAACCTCAGGATACGCCAGCTTTTTACAGTTTTATGAACTATGCCGATTTTGGTCTGGGTACTTTTCACCCGCAGGGTGGGATGTACCGGGTAATCGATGGGATTGCCTCATTGGCAAAAAGCCTAGGCGTAAGCATTCATACAAGTTCAGAGGTAAACCGTATACGTACAGAGCAAAATGCTGCTGTGGGCATAGAGGTTGAGGGCAGGACGGTTACCGGCGAAATTGTATTGAGCGGGGCAGATTATCACCATACTGAAACACTGCTTCCCAGCACCCTACGGCAGTACAGTGAAGATTATTGGGAAAAGAAAACATTTGCCCCTTCCTCACTGCTCTTTTATGTAGGATTTGACAAGAAAATAGAAAACGTCAATCATCACAATCTATTTTTTGACGTAGATTTTGAGAAGCATGCCCAAGAAATTTACGATACCCCAGAGTGGCCTACAGAACCCTTATTTTATGCCAATTTCCCTTCAAAAACGGATAAAAGTATGGCCCCGGCGGGAAAAGACGGCGGGTTTTTCCTCATTCCAATCGCGCCAGATCTGCACGATACCCCTGAGATCAGAGCAGCGTATTTTAATATAATCATGGACCGCTTTGAACACCTTACCGGGCAGCAAGTCCAAAAAAGTATTATCTTTAAGGAATCCTTTTGTGTCAGGGACTTTAAGAAAGATTACCACTCCTACAAAGGCAATGCGTACGGTATGGCAAATACATTGATGCAAACCGCATTTTTGAGGCCAAAAATCAAAAGCAAAAAAGTACAGAACCTGTTTTTTACCGGCCAGTTAACAGTACCCGGGCCCGGCGTTCCACCAGCGCTCATCTCTGGCAAACTGGCTGCGGGATTAATAGCAAAACAAAAATAACGCATGAAAGAAATCTTTGACATAGTATCCATGAAATGCTCAAAGGCGGTCACCCAGTCCTACAGCACTTCATTTTCTACCGCGACACAGATGCTCGCGCCCAGCATCAGGCAGGATATCCATAATATTTATGGTTTTGTGCGCTTTGCAGATGAGATTGTGGATACCTTTCACGATTATGACAAAAAATCACTTTTTGACCGGTTTACACAGGATCTGGAAAATGCCCTCAACGAAAAAATAAGCCTGAATCCTATCCTGAATTCTTTTCAGCATACCTACCATAAATATGGTATCGATAAAAAACTGGTAGATGCCTTTATGAAAAGTATGCGCCTGGATCTAACCAAAAGTGAATATCTCACTGATGCCGAGTATAAAGAATATATCTACGGCTCTGCAGATGTGGTGGGCCTAATGTGCCTATCCGTTTTTGTAAAAGGGGACAGAAAAAAATATGAAGAACTGAAACTTTGTGCGATGAGCCTGGGTTCGGCTTTTCAAAAGGTCAACTTCTTGCGGGATCTCAAAGCCGATTATGAAGATCTTAGCCGCAGTTATTTTCCCAATACCAATCTGGATACACTGGATGAACTCAGTAAAAAACGCATTATCGATGAGATAGAAAGCGATTTTACCAAGGGTCTGGAGGGTATAAACAGGCTTCCGGTAGAAGCCAAATTTGGTGTATATACCGCCTATCGTTATTACAGAAAATTATTAAGCAAACTCAAGAGCACCCCGTCCCTTGAAATAAAAAATACAAGAATACGGGTGCCAAACTACGTTAAGGCATCATTATTGGCGCGTAGCTATGTAAAATATAGATTAAACTTAATATAAAGATTTTATGGGACGTTTTGATTGAAAACATAAGATCGCTTTATAAAGCACCTTGTGTGGAATGGTTTTTATAAAATTCTTACCGCATCTTATGTCTTACTTCTTTTTCGATACTCCCAGCAAACTTTGATTTAATAAAAATGATGACTTTTGAAGTCACCTTAAATACCTTCTAAACCCTTCAACATGCAGACTTTTCTCTGGATATTTATTTTTTTGCTCACCTTCTGCCTGATGGAATTTATGGCTTGGGCCACGCATAAATATGTGATGCACGGTTTTTTATGGGTGCTTCATGAAGATCACCACCACAAAGACCACGGCTCCTGGTGGGAGCGCAATGACTTTTTTTTCATTTTTTATGCCTTGGTAAGCATAGGCTGTTTCCTGCTTTGGCGCTATGAAGATGTGTGGATTGGCCTACCTATTGGGCTGGGTATTTTTGCCTATGGGATGACTTATTTTGGGGTGCATGATATTTTTATCCATCAGCGGTTTAAGCTCTTTAGAAATGCGAACAACTGGTACTCTAAAGGAATACGCCGCGCCCATAAAGTGCACCACAAACATTTGGGGAAAGAGGATGGCGAATGTTTCGGAATGCTTTTCCCACCACTGAAATTTTTTAAAAGAAATTAAAACCTTTGGCTTACAGATGCATTCCAAAAATAACTTAAAAGCTTAGTGTCTTTTTTTCTTCCCGTAAATTTAGGGGCTTTAGATTTTCTTTCTGTCTAAATCATCCAAAAAAAATCAAATCCACAGACACAAAAAAACCATGAGTTTTCTTACCGCCGAATGGCGCAAATTATGCTTCGCGAATTATGAGGTACCGCCCAAATTGCTCAAGGATTATGTGCCTGCGCACACCGAACTCGATTTTTATAATGAAAAATGCTACGTAAGCCTGGTGGGTTTTCTTTTTGACAAGGTGAAGTTGAAAGGGATTTCAGTTCCTTTTCATACCTGTTTTGAAGAGATCAATCTCAGGTTTTACGTCAAGCGGAACATCAACGGAAAAACCCGGCGCGGTACCGTATTTATCTCTGAAATAGTGCAAAAACCCGCCATCGTGGCCGTCGCAAACATGCTCTACAATGAGCGATACAGCCTGCGTAAAATGCGCTGGAATCACCACCTCACCACGAGCGAAAATGTAATCAGTTACGCGCTGCGCGAAAAGGGCAAATGGATGCAGCTGGAAGCGACCACGGCTATAGGTGCAAAATCCTTTCCCGAAGGTGGCAAGACCGAATTCATTACCCAACATTACTGGGGTTATAGCAAAAAAACAGAAAACCGGAGTTTTGAGTATGAAGTGCGCCACCCAAAGTGGAAGGAATATGAGGTTAAAGATTACAATATCCAGATAGATTTTGAATCCCTTTATGGCAATAGGTTTTCCTTTTTAAACCAAAAACAACCCGATTCTGTCCAGGTAATGGAAGGCTCACCGATTACAATTGAGGGAAAACGGGTTTTAAAATCTGGAGATCAATAATAATTTTAGAAAACCAATACCGTAAACTCTTCATTTTCCGGATCAAGAAATTCCATTAATTTTGGGATCAGATCTGGGCCGTATTCCAGATAAAATTGGGAAAAATTAGCCATCCTTTCCTGTAAGTTTTCATTGGGGAAGGCCTGTAATTGTAAATCAGTGATTCGGTTGACCTGGTCGCCCAGTTTTCGTTTTTGTGCTTTTAAGAGGCGTTTTTCCAGGTGATCCAGGCCTTTTAATTGTTTGACTTCTTGTGCCTTAACCGCGCCTAAAAACGATTTGTCAGTCTGATCGGCAATTTCATAAAGTGCTTCAAACTGCTTGATCAAATGTTCCCTTTGAGGAGAAAAATCCACGTCAATATTAGAGATTTTACGTATTCTTCGATTGATGAGATCATTATTGTTACTGAAGAGATCGTGCACTTTTAATCCCAGACGTTGGGTTTTATCCAGTTGCTTATCGGTGAGGATCAGGGCAGAATTCCGCAGCATCAAGATGGGAAAAGGTACCGCGACGGCTTCAAAATAATCTTTCAGCTCAAGCCAGTAAGCGAGTTCGCCGCCACCACCTATATAACACAAGTTGGGCAAAATAACCTCTTGGTACAACGGTCGCATGATTACATTGGGACTAAAGCGTTCAGGATGCGCGTGCAGCTCCGCAAAGATTTCATCACTGCTGAATTCCAGTTTTGTATCGTGCACATAATATTTACCGTCACGGGCGATAATGCGCTCACGAAGACCTTCCGTTAGGTAAAAAAGGTTGATCTCACGCGGGTTTACCTGAATAGTATAACCGGCATCTTCAAGATACTCTGCCTTCTGATTTACTTTTTTATAGGAAAGCTGTTCCTTCAATTCGCGCTCCATATAAGGAATAAACTCCTTTTTTAAAGAAGCCCGGTTAGCGTCAATAATTACAAGGCCGTAATCGCCAAAAAGCGCATTGGCGAGATAGCGTGTGGCATCTGCCAGGTTTTCATGCTTGAGATAGGATTCCTCAAAAAGCGCGCAAAGCTCTTGAGCATGTTGAGTTTTTCCGATTTCGGCACAAAATTGCTCACAAACTTCTTGAAGCCCACTCGTAGAAAGCTCACCTACCGCACCTTTATCATTATCCTTAATATCATTACGGTTCCAGCGTACTTTTTTACCGTTAAGGTTAAAATAATTGATCTCATCAAAGTCATGATCCTCGGTCGCCATCCAATAAACGGGTATAAAATCCTGACTGGGATACCGCTCTTTCAGCTTTCGCGAAAGCGTTACCGTATGGATAATCTTGTATAGAAAATAGAGTGGCCCCGTAAAAAGGTTGAGCTGGTGGCCGGTGGTGATGGTAAAGGTTGTAGGTTGTTGAAGGAGTTCGATATTTTTTCGCGTAAGCGGGCTGGTTTCCACCGTAGCATACTGTGATCTGAGTGCTGTAGCTAGACGCTCCCGCTGCATTTGTGAAAAAGCCTTCTTCTCATCGATCTGCTGCTCAAAAGACTCCAATTTTGGCTCGCGACCATAAAACGGTTTTACCGTTGCGCTCCCCTTCAGGTAATCACAGATCAATGCTGTAAAATATCCTGTATCACGGTAAGGTATTTTTTGGATGGACATGTGGGTAATTAAAGTTTTGACTTACAAGTCACGATTGAGGATTAACAACGAAATGGGTTGTAGTTTGTAATTCGCAAATCTCCAAGCGTATTTTGCACTTCGCATTTTGTATTTCGTAATTATTTCTTTTCGCTCAAAGTTACATTAATTGAAAGATATCCCATCCCGCCTAAATTATGTAGTTTTAGAGTTTAAAACCTTACTCGTATGATCCGTAAATTACTTCCCTATCTCAGTCTTTTCCTAATCTTCAAAATAAGCGCACAGCAATTAAAATCACCCAGCGAATTTCTGGGTTACGAGCTGGGTACACAGTTTACCCGCCATGCCCAGGTGGTGGATTATTTTGAATATATAGCACAAAATTCTGATTGGGTCACCTATCAGGAATATGGTAAAACCAACGAGCGCAGGCCGCTTACCTATGCCGTTATCAGTACCCCTGAAAATCTGGGTAATCTGGAGAAAATCCGCCAGGATCATCTTAAAAACGCAGGTTTAATGGACGGTAATGCAACTTCTGATAAGGTAATCATATGGCTCAGTTATAATGTGCATGGCAATGAGGCCAGCAGTACAGAGGCCGCGATGGGCACAATTTATAAGCTCATCACCCAGGATCAACAGTGGTTTAAAGACGTGGTCCTGATTATGGACCCCTGTGTGAACCCTGATGGCCGTGATCGCTACGTCAATTGGTATAATAAGGTTAAGGCCACACCCTATGACACTGATCCCGCGGCCAGCGAACATAACGAGCCATGGCCGGGCGGGCGTGCAAACCATTACCTCTTTGACCTTAACCGGGATTGGGCATGGGCCACGCAGATAGAGACGCGCCAAAGGTTAAAACTGTACAACAAATGGATGCCGGAGATCCATGTGGATTTTCATGAGCAGGGCATCAATCAGCCCTACTATTTTGCCCCTGCGGCAGAACCTTTTCATGAGATCATCACGCCTTTCCAAAAACAATTTCAGACCGAGATAGGAAAAAACAATGCAAAGTATTTTGACAAAAATGGCTGGTTATTCTTTACCCGCGAAAGATTTGACCTGCTTTATCCCAGTTATGGGGACACGTATCCCATTTATATGGGAGCAATTGGGATGACCTATGAGCAGGCAGGCGGTGGCGGTGCGGGCCTGGGCATTTTAAACGGTGAGGGTAAAATTCTCACCCTGGTTGACCGGGTCGCGCACCATACCGCAACCGGGCTTTCTACAGTAGAAATGGCCTCAAAAAATGTAGCGCGGTTAAATACGGAATTCAAAAAATATTTCAGCAAAACCGATTTCCCTAATAAAAGTTACATACTCAAGGGCAGCCAGGATAAGCTTATGGAAATCACCCAGCTGCTGGATCGGCAGGAGATCAAATATTCTTTTGTGGGTAAGGGCAGCGCAAAAGGCTTTCGCTACGGCGAAAACGAAAAGGGCAGCATGACGTATGACCACGCGCTTGTGGTAAGTATTGATCAGCCTAAGGGCCGGATGGTCAAGGCGCTTTTTGAACCTAATGCCAATTTAAGCACTCCCATCACCTATGATATTACCGCATGGCGATTACCGGATGCATACGGTCTTGACGCCGTGGCGAGTAGTAGTCTGGTAACAGGTAGCGCTCCTGCAAATGAGACACAAATAAATAACGTTGTGGCACCTACATCAGCCGGATATCTAGCCAAATGGGGCAGTATGGAGGATGCCAAATTCCTGACGGCGCTCTTAACACATGGCATCCAGGTGCGCTTTACAGAAACTCCTTTTAACAACGATGGCAAAGATTATGACCGCGGGTCTCTGGTGATTACGAGAAGTGACAATATAAAAAACGAAAATTTTGATGAAACGCTGGTACAGATCGCTAATGAACACCAGCGGCAACTTGCTCCTGCGGCTACGAGTTTTGCGGTCTCTGGTCCAGATTTTGGTTCACCTGATATCAAATTGACCGGACGGCCAAAAATTGCCGTCTTGAGCGGTAAGGGCACCTCCTCACTGGGATATGGTTCGGTGTGGCACTTTTTTGAGCAGGAGCTGCATTACCCACTGACTTCGATCAACACCGCTGATTTTAACGGTGCAGACCTTCATGATCTTGATATCCTCATCATGCCTAATGGATATTACAGCAGTGTCATTAATGATAATAACCTAACAATGATCAAAGACTGGGTGCGTGCCGGTGGAAAACTGATCGCTGTAGATGGTGCGGTGGGCGCTTTTGCCAACAAATCCGGTTTTGGAATCAGGGAAAATAAAAAAGACACAACGAAAAAAGCGGATAGCACAGTTAAAAAAATAGAGCCCTATGCTGATCGCGAAATGAATTCTACCCGCGGTTTTATCACCGGGAGCATCTTTAAAACAGAGATGGATAATACGCATCCCCTTGCCTTTGGATATAATAAGAACTATTTTAGCCTGAAGTTAGGTGCAGATAGTTATGCTTTTTTGAAAGATGGATATAATGTCGGTTACCTTAATGAGACTCCAGAAAATGTCGCTGGTTTTGCCGGAAAGGATGCTTTGGAAAACCTGAAGAATTCACTGGTTTTTGGCGAGCAGCGCCTGGGTCGTGGCAGTGTAATTTATATGGTAGATGACCCTTTATTCCGCGCATTCTGGCAAAACGGAAAATTGCTTTTTGTAAATGCACTGTTTTTTGTAAATAACAATACTGCCAGGTTTTAAGTTTTTTCTGTACGTTTAAGAATAAAAAGCTCAAAATCAATGCATTTTTAACTGCAGTGGTTTGAAACTGAACCTGAACTAAATTCTCAAGAGCTTGAGTCAATCTGAAATAAACATCCTTGAAAGCATCTTTGCCCTTATCATCATGCTCATGTTAAGGTATGTAATGGCAAAGTTTATCGCAAAACGGTATATCATTGCCAATTTTGAGCTTGGGCGAAAACGGATGACGATCAAGCTCCTCAATGTACTTTTTGTAGTTGTGCTCATATTTTTGCTAGCAGGTATTTGGGGTCTCAAAGGAGCGGACATATTCACTTGGATCACTTCGGCACTTACTGTGTTGGGGGTTGCTTTTTTTGCTCAATGGTCGCTGCTGAGCAATATTACATCGGGATTGATCCTCTATTTTAACCACCCGCTGAAGCTGGGTGATTATGTGGAGATCATTGATAAGGATTTTCCCATGGAAGGCCGCGTGGAGAATATTACACTTTTTTTTCTACACCTGCGCAACGGTCATGACCAGGTCTATACCCTCTCAAACACGATTGTGGTACAAAAAACCATGCGCATCCTCAAACCCGAGGAGTTTTATCAGCATCAAAAAGAAAATCTGAAGAAAAAAGATATCACCGAAGAGAACACCCTGTAATAGACAGTTCCTCAATTCAATAGAAACTTTTTATAGAAAATTGTTAACAAAGGGTATTGTAATTTTTTGTGGTAAAGGGTTGCAGGTATTAGAACTGGGATAAGCATGTAAGAAAAGCATGGAATAAGATTTTATTTTTGAAACGATATAAAATATGGATAAATTGCTCTTTCAAGATCTCCTTCCCATAGAATCCAATAAAACAAATATCCCCTAAATTTAAAATATGCATAGTGGATCTCAAAAGACCATTTATGCTGCCATCGGTGCAAACGTGCTGATATGCATCAGCAAATTCATTGCAGCCTTTTTTACGGGAAGCTCCGCTATGCTTGCTGAAGGTATTCATTCCGTTATAGATACAGGTAACGATCTCCTCCTTTTGCTTGGCATAAAACGATCTGCCCAGCCTGCAGATAAGGAACATCCGTTTGGCTATGGACGGGAGATTTACTTTTGGGCCTTTGTGGTAAGCATTCTTATTTTCGCCCTTGGCGGTGGTTTTGCCCTTTATGAAGGCATTCATTCGATAAAAAATCCGTCACCCATCCAAGATCCCGCTTGGAATTATGGTGTACTAATTGCCGCTATCCTTTTTGAGGGTACATCACTCAGTGTGGCCATTAAAGCCTTTAAGAAGAATCATAAAACGGGCAGCCTGCTATCTAATATTATCAAAAGTAAAGACCCTTCAAATTTTGCGGTGATTTTGGAGGATTCCGCAGCAGTTGCTGGCCTATTGATCGCCCTTGTGGGGATCAGCCTTTCCATCCTTTTACAAAATCCGTATTATGACGGCGGCGCATCCATGCTCATCGGGGCCCTGTTGCTTAGCGTGGCGACCTTTCTGGCACGGGAGTCTAAGGCGCTGCTTTTGGGAGAGACCGCTGGCCAGCATGTTTTTGATACGATCAATGAAGTACTTGATGGCAATAAAAACGTTAAGTCACATAAATTTCCAAAAACGCTGCACCTAGGACCTGAAAGCATTCTGGTAGTCGTCGAACTCGATTTTGTGGATGGCCTTGATCTCCTATCCACAGAAAAAGCAATAAAATCAATTCGCAACGAAATAATCAAAAATTGCCCTAAGGTAAGCCATGTTTTCATGCAGAAAAGCGATGTTGAAGCACATAAATAGCAGTTTTCGATAAATATAGTAGCGTTTTATCCCAACTTCCCCCGGATGGTGCTTTTTATAAACGTATCTAAAAAAAGGTCGCCCGAAAATTAATTTTCGGGCGACCTGCACCAGTTTAAATTATTGGTGTTTGATTATACCTTATCTCAGTTTCTGAATCTTTTCCGTTTTTAACAACTGCCCATCAAGGAAAGACTGGAGAATGTAAATCCCCTCCTGAAGCGCCCGAGGTGCCACCACGCGTATTCCATTCTGCTGTGGCAAAGTTTCCACCGCGATGGGCTGTCCCCTTTGGTCATACAGCTTTACGCTGAGTGTACCGGTACTGGCCCTTTGCTGCACCATAAAATGATCTGAAAATGGGGTGGGATAGACGGCCAGTGCCTCCGCAGTGGTCGAGCCCACAACCTGAAAACCAATTTCTAACGCAGTGCCGGCAGTTCCCATACCTCCCATACCGGTATAAGGGGTCGCTTTTAAGGTATAGTTCCCCGTAAGAAGCGCCCTTCCGTAGAAATTAATACTATTATTTCCAAATATAGTATACGGCTTATTGTTCTCAATACGTACAGCACTTACCGGACCATCCAGTTCTACCTTGAGGCTACCTATAAAATCAGGAAGGGTAATGGTCAGCACATTAAAGCTATTACGCTCTAGGTTGTCAAGATCAATCACACTGCCATCTATAAGATCCATGATTTTAGAGTCAGAGAATGCATCATAGAGGTCAAAACCGATCACTGAAATATCATCTGGGATATCATCTATCACGATCGAAAAATTGACCTGCAGCGCATCACCTGCAGTACCTGTGCCCTTAGCCCCAGAATAAGGCGTTGCTGTCAGCACATAATTACCAGGTGGGAAAATCCTTCCCGCATAATCATTGCCCACATTACCAAAAATAGCATAGGGAGCGTTGGTTTCGGTCATCTTATGCTTGAAGGGACCGCTAAGATCAAAGACCACACTGCCTATTGCCGCACCGAAATCTGCCCTAATCGCCAACAATCCCGGTAGGTCTTTTATAGCGTATTCATCACCATCGTGAATCTCTAATAGATCCATATCAGTTTCTGAATCGATCAAAGTAAGAGTTCCCACCGTTGTCCCCTGCAGGATCTCTATAAAAATAGGATCGTCTGGCTCACCAAAATAGGAGCTGATCCCATAATTATCCGTTGCCCTGATGTAGTATTGCACACCGTTAGTAGAAAGAAGACTAGCATCTACAGTTGCCATATAAGTTGCCCCGCCTGTATTATTGAGCAAAACTTCTCTATAAAGAGGTTCTCCCAAATTTCTATAGAACAATGATGCCGATGATATCTCGTCAGTGTTATCAGTTATTTCCGCAGTAATGACCAGATCCTGCCCAAAATTAAGTGAGGTAATCGAATCTGTTACAATTAAAGGCGCGACATTGGGGTTGATCGTAATTTGATAAGGGTTTTCCGCAGGACTGTTTGCACGGTTTGATGTGGTCGAGATTCCATCGGTAGCAGTTATGTAAAAGTCTACACCCGGCATATTTGCAACCGAAGTGGGAATTGCCGCCTCCCATAAGTCACCACTTGTATTTGACATCATCACAGAGCTGTATCCCACATCGCTGGTGTTCTTATAAAGTAAAGTGGCAGATTGCACGAATGGCTCATTGAGATCGCTAATGGTCGCCTGAATATTGAAGGCACTTCCTGGGGGCTGTGGTTCTCCAATTAAATCAAGAGTACTTTGGTTTAGGCTTATACTGGGGGCCGCACCCGGAGTATATGTAAAAGACACCGTATCTAATGCAGCACCTGTGCTAATCAATATATTTACTTTTCGCTCTACGCCATCCAGCGTAGGGTGGCTTGATTTATAACTAAAGATATAGGTATCAGCAGTGGCAATATTACCTTCTATGGCATCTATAATGGGTTGCAATGTAGTAGGATCAAAAAGATCGTCAATTTCAAACTGCTGCCCTCCAGTATCTACGGCTAAATCGCCATAATCCTCTTGCGAAGTGGAATAACCAGAATCAATTATTGAGAATAAAGTCACCGCATTTTGCTCCAAAACGGGCTCTACGGTGCTGACCTCTGTTGCGGTGCCATTGTGCTCTTCATTGGTAAGAATGATGAATATTTTCTGCGAATTTGGGCGAAAATTAAATCCGCTCACCGAGGCCAATATGGCGTCCAGGCCAGGCTCTAAGAAACCGTCATCAGTATTGCGACTGAAAATAGTATTTAGATATACATCGGGATCTGTAAAGAGTGTACCGTTTTCCTCTACGATAGGTTCCCCAGAATAAGATTGCCCGAATCTGGTGAGCCCCAGCGCGGCATTGACCCCGGCATCGAATAAATCATTCACAAAATCGGTAACACTGTTTTGGATCACCAGTTGATACGGCGACATACTACCGCTGTTGTCAACAATAAAAACGATATCGGCGGGCCTGGTTACGTCTCCCTGAGGGAGGATTACGTTAAAATCCTGATCTTCGCTGTTTTCAGTGATCTCAAAATTGTTCTTTACAAGATTGGGCATATCTTCTACCCGCACCGTAGCTGAAATTGTAGGGAACGTATTGGTCTCCCGCCCTGTTAAAATAGCATTAAGGGAATCCTGAAGTTGTTGGGCAAGTGCCAAAGCCGATTTACCTCTATTGGTAGCTACCGCCCTATCTTCAACCCGAACAACTTCCAAGTTATTTATTTGCCAGCCAGCTCCGTTGACGGATTCATCGGTCTGGATCATGAACGCAAACTGTACGGTTTTGCCTTGATAGGCCCTCAGGTCTATATATGAATCACGCCAGTCAGCCACGCCCGTTACCGTATGAACGGTGCGCCAATGTGCGCCCGCATCTGTAGTGATCCACACCACGCCAAAATCGTGGTAGCTCTCCAGTTCAAACTTTTCTTTATACCTTAATTTGAACGTGCCTTTATCGATCTTAAGAGCTGCGCTCATTAAATACGAAGTCTTGCCGCTGCTAAGGCCAGCAGCTTCTGCCTTCCCATTTGTGATCTGCCAGTCTGGGCCCTGTGTTTTCCAATCAGCCCTGCCCGCCTTAAAATTTTGGGACATTACGGTGGTGATCGCTGTAGTATTTCTAGGTTGCCATGCAGGAACAGCTGGTAAAAATTGTCCCTTGCTCACAGGTACTTTATCGTTGTATTTAAACGATGGCAGCGTTTGTATACTGCTTTGCTGAGCCATACCATAAAATGGAAGGCAGAGCATGCTCAAAACGACAAGCTTTTGCACGAAGGTTAAGTAAAATTTTCTCATAATTAAAATGGTTTTGATTGTTGGGATTCAGTTCAAATTTGACAAAAGGATTCCTAATCACAAATACTGTGAATTTTAAAAAATAAATAAACTTAGGGGAGGGTAAACGTATTATTAATCAGCTATATAGCCATGCTAAGATAGTAAAAAAACGATATAATAATATTAAATCACGTAATTTTTAAAAAAATCATTTTTCTTCGCGAAACGCTCGCCCGTAGGGCAATATCCTTGATTTGATAAACTTAAAAAATAAATTTATCTGCCTATAACCTTCTTTTTACCAGCAACATAGCGCTAAAAAACGCATTGTTTCGTTTTTCCTTTCTTATTTTTGAAAGCTAATTCGATCAGGAATTTGGATAAAATCGCTCTTTTATGAAAAAATCAGGATCGCAGGCCAATTTTACGATCAATAAAGTCAAAATACTTTTGAATTATTATTATAAAATTCTTTATGTGAGATAGATTTATGATTGCCGATATCAGCCGTATTTTATAAAACTATCAAATCTCATTTTGGATTAGCGCATGATCCTGCCTCCCTTTTGATATTCCCTCTGGATGCCATCTATGACATACCTTGTACAAAGGGTATCTGTATCGTCTGCCAGCGCTCGTATACAGGCATATTGCACAATATTCATGATCTCTGCTCCCGCCAGCTCATACTTTTGTGCCAGTTGTACAAGATCAACATCAGGACCTAGCTTCACTTTGGCAGGGAATGCCTTTTTCCAAATTTCCAGCCGTTCTGGGAATTTGGGGAGCTGAAAATGGATAATTGCCTGAAAGCGCCGAACAAAAGCCTCATCAATATTACTCTTCATATTCGAAGCCAGGATCACCAGGCCACCGTAATTCTCAATACGTTGCAGCAGATATGATACTTCCTGATTGGCATACTTATCATGGGCATCCCTTACCGAGGTACGTTTACCAAATAGTGCATCTGCCTCATCAAAAAAAAGGATGTTGCCCGTTTTTTCGGCCTTTGCAAGTAAATTGGAAAGGTTTTTTTCGGTCTCTCCAATAAATTTTGACACGATCATTGAGAGGTCTATTTTATACACTTCCTTACCTGTGTATTTGCCCAGCAGACTTGCTGTCAATGTTTTACCCGTACCGGGAGGTCCATGAAAAAGCACGCGATAACCTGGCTTAAGCTTCTTGTGCATGCCCCAATCGTTAAAAAAGGTATCGCCATGTTTAATCCATGCCTGCAATTCCTGAATCTGGGCATTGGTTTCGGCATTTAATACTAGATCGTCCCATTCCATTTCGGTGTTAACGGCCTGTGCGGGAAATTTCAGACTAAAATCAGGCTTGCTCATATACCCTCTTGTAAAGAGATCCACATACTCCTGTGCAATGAGGATCTTACCACTCATTTTAGGCTCTCCCTCGGGAGTGGCTTCCAAACTTAGAATTTGATTTTTAGCAAAAAAATGGTCAGTATCAAAATAACGTTCTACCTGCCTCCTTTTATCAAAATCAACCCCAGATAATAAAAAAACGGCCGTTTCACCGGTAGGCAAAAATCCCCTGAAATTTTTCCCCCTTACCCCTCCCAACTGTGGAAAATCTCCAGTAGATGCGAGTTTATCCTGTATGACAGCATCTAAGGAATTTCCTTGTATATGGGGGCACAATGCCAAAAGTAACAAGGTTTTTTCATCATCGTTCAATCCGGCATTTGCGATCAGCGGAGGAATACATAGCGTCCATTCATCCAAAACGGGCATTTTGGGTTTATCTGATTTGTTTTCAGCATTAAAATGATCATCCAGGCGATATTGGAGGTATTTTTCGAGATACTTGAATTCTGCGGGCTTGTCCATTTTAAAATTATTTGCTGATGCTTTAAAACCAAAATCTTTCTGATCGCGGCTCGGGCGAAAAAATCACTTTAAAAGGTTTATCATAGGCCTCCCCGGAAGCTTCTAACCTACTCATTGTTGTAGTCACCAGTTGTTCCAAAGGAGCACCGGGATCGCCTGGGCAGAAATCTATAGTGTCAAATACCTCGTAATGTGGGATCAGCCTTATGAGGTGATATCCCGTATTTCCAAAAAGTAACACTTTGGTTATCCCAACATTGGCATAGGTTATTTTCCTATAATCGTTGCCGGCATCACTACTGCCCACATCGCCCGCTATATGCCCCGATACAGAAAATGGATTGCTGAAGTTTATAGGTCTGTCATCCATCTCAGCCGCAGAAAGAAAGTTTGACAATGACATTAAGGTCTCTACGCCTTCGCTGAAAGGATATCCAGGGGCCCGAAGTAGCCGGCTATTGATCAGTCCCAAAACCGTATCCATATCATCTTGAATAGACCCATCATCTTTAAAGCTGTCATGGATATAGCTGCCATCGGAATCAAAAATATGCGGAGCAAGACTATCGCCGGGAACCCTGCTTAAATAGCTATCGTACAATTCATAAACTTCGGTACCAAAGGTTTCCAATCCTTCTGCCCGCATATAGGTATTTCTGAGCCACCATTCAGCATCAGAAGCTTCTGCAGCTGTTGCGTAGGGCTTGCAAAAATTAGATGTTCGTTGTATTTTCTTTTGCACCTGCATATTTTGTTGTACCACGTGTGTCAGTTCATGGGCCAATAGGTGTTTTCCGGCAGTGGAGTCTGGGCTGAATTTTCCTGAATTAAAATAGATATCCTGACCATGGGTAAAGGCCTGGGCATTGAGCGCTTTGTTCATTGCCATAGCATCCTGCCCGGTGTGAATGTTTACCTCACTAAAATCAACGCCAAAGGAGGCTTCCATTTCGGTTCTGGTACCTTTGGGCAAATGTTTACCCCTACCAGATTTGTTTTTTATTTGTTGCGATAATCCTTTACTGGCCGTTTGGCCGGTCGCATCACCTTTTTTCTGTACAGGTTTTTCTTTCTCCTTTTCTGCATCCATTGTATCCCCTTCCTGCGGCTTTTCCATTTTCTGGATCTCTGGTTTTTCCTGTACGCGTTTATCCTCCTCCATACGCTGCTCTGCGGTAGCTAATTTTTCATCTTCTACCGGCGTGGCCAGTGTCTCCCGTTGAACAGCGCTGATCTCCTTGTTTTGGATCATCGGCTTTGAGCTGGGATTATTCACCACTGCATCGGCCATGGTATCGGCCTCTTTTTCATACTTGTCCCCTGGCTGACCAATACTCAGCTTAGCCTGCACCCCTGAGCTAAAAAAAAGGTTATGGCTTTCCTTGGAAAAAAAGGGCGTTCTTTTCTCATTATCGACCTGCTGATTGGGGTTTCTGTGACGACGTGTCCTCGCTGTGCTGTTCATCCTGTTTTATTAATAGGTTTCTATTTTTGCCAAAAATTCCGAGGTCAATGCCTCGTAATCCCTGGCCCCATGTGACCGTTTATCGTAAGTAAAAATATCCTGCCCGGCCTGTTGTGCCTTTGCCAAAGCAATATTAGTCCTTATAGCCGTACCAAACATTTTATCCTTTGTGTAGGTTTCCTCCAATTCTTTTTTCACCCTTTGGTTCATTGTTTGCCGCTGGTCATATTTGGTGAGCACAAAACCCAACAGCTTTAATTTTTTATTGAGCGCGCTTACCATTTTAAAGTGCTTAAAAAAGCTTTCCACGCCTTTAAGCGGTAGAAACTCAGCCTGAAGTGGCAGGATTATAAAATCACTGGCCACGAGCGCGTTTATGGTGAGCATTCCCATGGACGGTGGACAATCGATAAAAACAAAATCATATCCTGAAAGTGGTTTTAAGGCCTGCGCCAAAATACGTTCCCTGCCATAAACGCTGGAGAGTTCCAGTTCTGCATTAGCAAGATCTAACGATGCCGGGAGCAGATCGAGTCCCGAGGCGGTAAGTATAAAATCCGGCAAGCTAACTTTTTCTCCCATGGCCGCCTCATGCAATAAGGCATAGACCGATTTTTTTGCTTCCTCTTTTACGCCTAAAGACTGGGTCAGGTTGGCCTGGGGATCCATATCGATCAAAAGCACTTTTTTGTTCCTTTTGCTTATTCCAGCCGCAAGATTGATGGTCGTGGTGGTCTTCCCCACACCTCCCTTAAAGTTGGCAATTGCGATTATTTTCATCAGATAAATGTTTTTAAGATTGACCAATTTCTACCTCTAATTCCCCCTTGTAGTCTTATAATCAATGATTTCAATCTAATTTAATCCTTTTTAAATCCTGCGGAATTGATTTTTTCTTAATTTCAGATCAAGTACTGATCTAACCCAGATCGCCTTTAAAATAGTTTAGGGCCTTTTCCCAGACCGCACAGCCTACCCTGCTGCCCAATTTACGCCCTTCCTTATCGCCAGATGGAAAATGAATTCCGCCATAAAGCCTGGAGATCCCCGCCTGATCGGCAGCATCTTTTAACGTCCTCCATTCCAACTTAATGTTTTCTGCCGGTGTGCAGCCGGGTTCTATTTTAGAACCACCCTTAGGGATAATTATGGAACCGCCGTACTTACCGCTTTCGCAAAAGCTGCCCAATACCTCTGCTGAGGCAGCACTAAAGGTACTGTGGCCTGAAACATACTCCGCAAAAGGTGGTGTTGGGATATAGGGCAGCCAGTTGTCGCCCTCAATCTCTTTAACACCTTTACACGGGCCTGCCCATGCTTTTATGGTTTTTCCCTTAAATGTGCGCTGTACCAGGCTTATGGGCCGCACATAATCATAATGATGTTTGCAGTCCCAAGCCGCAATACCTGCATCTAATAATGCATTTGTAAGTACAAAAAACATCTTTATGTCATATGCGTTTTTATGCCCGTACTTGGTTGACAAGGCGCGTGCCTGCCTACACCATTGCATGGGCGGGTTGGCCCAGGCACCATCTTTGTCGTGAACGGCATCGGTAAATTTCTCCTCATGCATACCGTTCCAGAACTCGGCGATCATTTTTTGCTCATCAGTAAGGTTTGCATTGTAATCCAACATGACCTGCGCAAGTTTTTCAAATCCTTCTTCATCACAGGATATGGGTGCCGGTGGTCTGTACTGCCCACCCCAGAGCAGAGCAAAAGGTTTAACCAGGCCCCAATGCGCTGTCAGGAATTCCTGTGGTTTATTATTGGCGGTCTGCGGCTGCCAGCGGTCGCGGTATCTTGCGGATTGCGGCATGGGCGGGTTTACCGGATGGTAGTCAGTAAAATCAGAATACACCGCTGCGTGAAGGGTGCCGTAGGGATTAGAAAAATCGCCCATTCGGCACTCAATGATCAACCTGGCCGAAAGATTCCCGATCCCTGCCGGATTATTGGGTGATAAATTCCTGTCATCAGGGTCAAAACCACAGCTACACATAAAATCCCGGAACATTGATTTATGTTCAGGAGGCAGCTTGAGCCAAAACAGTTCCTGCGCTACGGTATAGGCGGCGTGGCTGTAGGTTTCTTCCCTACTCCTAGAGATGCATTCGCTATTTGCCTGTTTAAACCAGCTACCCGTGGTGGTGCTCAATTCGCAGCCTCCATCATTATAACAGGTCCAGGCATCATACATCGCTGTATGGACCATCGCTAGAGCCCGTGAAGTTATAGTGGGCGGTGCTGCGGTATAATGTAGTGCATCGCAAACCAGGCGGTTCCATGTCTGGGCTTTGCTGGGAGTGTATTTTTGATCTGTTGACATGACTTATGATTTGATTATTCTACTCGTTCTATCTATTGTTTATTTTAAAGTGTATCTTATATGTAGAAAGCTGTAATTTTTCATATTGTACACATTGATCTGGATTTTGTTTATGATTCTCTCATCTACATCTCGTATTTACCTTAAAGTGTTCATTTGTCAACTAGCTCACTAACATCGGCTTATTCGAAATCCCTATTGTTGCAGCAGTGCTTCCGCTACTAGGTCTATAATACCGTCCAGTTGCCGATCGGCAGCTCCGGCCACGGCAGACCCTTCCGGAATCGGGCCAGACTCACCGCGCCGTTGACCATTGGTTTTAGTACATCCCTGTTCTACAGAGAGCCACTCAACTTGAATTTCATGAGCAGTACGCTCAACAGCAGATTCGCGAAGGGCGTCAAGCGCACCCGTGACACTACTTACTACCTCCCGTGCGAGCGCTTCGCCGCCGGCGATGTCCCCTGCCTCATATCTTTGTTTTGCCTGCTCTGTCTTTCTCGGTATTTCCGCTCTTTGCATATCAGCTTCAAAACGCGCACTATATACATTGTCCTGGGTATTTTTGCCCTCGGCAGCACCACGATAAATAATTATAGTGATCATACCATTATCAAAACGTGCCAATACACGTCGGGCCCGTTCAGTAAGGCCCACGGCTAATCGGAGGCTCCTCGCAGTGGCAAAGGGGATAATGTGCTCAGACTGCGTATGGTGAATTCGAGGCCCTGTTCTGTTACGTGAGGGTTGTGCTCCATGAATAGCTTCGTTTCCAATACCTGGTGCACTTACGTTTGGGGCCGGGCATTTCTCATCTTTACAGGCATCTGGGTCAATCTCACCCACAGATGCCGAGGCAGTGGCACCGGCATTTACGGCTATTGGAGCTGCTGCAAAAACTATTGGGGCGGTTTGAATAGCAGGGGGGGAAGTTTCCGTATTGGCATTTTTCAAAGTATTTATTTCAGATTGCTCTACAAATTCATTAGAAAACTGATTAACAACCTTGAGCCCCTTTCCTTCCTCAAATTTGGCTGCCAAAGGGAGTTCGGCAGGTGCAGGTGCAGGCCTAGGTCTAGGGAAAGGGATGGGTGCGGGCGGGGGTGCTGGTTCATGTATCGGGGCGGGTACGGGTGCTGGCTCAGGGGCCGGGGCGGGCGCTGGTTCAGGCCCAGGTCGAGGTGAGGGCGTCTCTACCGGAGGAGCTTTCGGCACACCTTTACCTATCCCCCGTACAGCTTGTACAATCGTACTAACGAGGTCAGCCAAAAGCGCCATCAAGACTTGAAGTATCAGTGCTACGGCCATTCCTATAAAACTTGATACTGAAGACCGAATATCCCGCTGCCGTTTTTCACAGGTTTGCCGGGCTGTAAACACCCGGATAATATCAACAACAACCGTAGCGCCCTCTGCAATGAGATAAGAAGCCATTAGCATTTCCCCTATTGGGGCCATTGTTGCCAATCCTGCAGCAGCACCAGCCAGAATACCAGGCAATACCCCAACTTCCGCAGCCGCGATCCCGCCTAAGATAGCTTCTACAAGTACCACAATAATAGTAATATATCCCATTAGCAGGCCCACCACATGATTCAATGCACGCCAAAGCCCTAAAGGAAACTCTAGTAAGATTAAAAAATTGGACCATATATCATGCAGGCAAACTAAAGGGTGCTCTAAAAAATTTTCAGGAACATAGAGGCTTTCGACCGTTTGAACCCATGAATTATTCCAGAGTTGGCTAAATTCATTATAGATTGCTTTGAGTGTGGCCGGTGGCCAAAACGTATTGACGACGGTATCCCACAGCATTTTCAGAATATCCAACTGATTCCATGCCCGGAAGATATAAAAGGCAATGCCCTTGATCACTTCATCAAATGTTCCAGTTTCTCTTTGTATCCCGTCGCCCGACTTTTGAATGCTGCCATAATTAATTGTCTGATTGCTGTCCCCGTGATAATTTTCCCGGGCTATTTGATTGCCGGTCTCCTTTGCCTTAGGCGGTGCCTCAGCATTTAGTTTACCGGCAAGTTGTACAAGATATGGCTTAATGAAGGCTTCCGGATCTGCGAATATTTTTCTGATGTAATCATACACCTCCTTCAGATTCCTCACCATAGTGATCACCTTTTCAATATCATGAAGGATAACATTATCTACAAATGACCTTACTGCGGTCAAGATCTCCTGTATGTGGCTAGTCAAACGTTGCCACAAATCTGTCCAAAAGTTGGACACTTTATTCCACATAGACCTTAGACCATTTAATAGTGATCGGGCTTCATCTTTTATCCAATCTGGCAAAAGATCAAATGCTACATTATCAAAAAGATTGTCTACAGTATTAAAAATATCGTTGATAAATCCGGAAACTGTGTCCCACATTCCCTCACCTATTTGCATTAGGCCATTGATTACGGAATTAATCCCCAACCAGAGAGCATTCGCGCCTGTTTTCGCCATATTCCAGACACCCTCCAGAAGGTCCGCGTTCATTGCTGATAACGCAGACATGAAGCCTGCTAACGGTGTTGTAATGTAATGGGTCAAATTGCCGAATCCATTTTTAATATCCTCAAAACAGGTACGTCCAAATGCTTGTATGTTTTCCCACTTTTCATTTAGATAGGTTTTGCCAGTATCAATGGCACCTCGAATTCCATCAATAACCCATTGTGCGGCCGCACTAATTTGATCACCCACCCATTCTGCTCCAGAAGCTACTTTACCTCCTATCCATTGCGCGCCATCAGCGACCTCTCCACCTACCCATTCAGCGCCTTCCACAACACTATTTGCAGCATCTGAAGCCGTATCACCAACCCATCCGGCAGCATCACTTACCCAATCTGGCAACCTTTGAATTCTGGTCTGAACTGGCTGGGATTTTCCCGCCCCCCCCTGCTGCACCGTATGCGTTAATTCATGCGCCAGTAAATGTTTTCCGCTCGCACTATTTATATTATATTTCCCTTGATTAAAGTAGATGTCGCTCCCATGGGCAAAGGCCTGGGCATTCAATTCTTTGTTCATCTGTACGGCATTGCTGCCGGTGTGAATGCGCACCCCACTAAAATCTGCCCCAAAAGCAGAGCCCATGGAATTTTGCAGCTCTGGATTGAGTGCGCTGCCCCCGCCCTTACTTGAGCTTAACCTGTTTTCTAAATCTGAAGTATAAGTTGGGCCAGCTTGTAATTTTGTCTGAATATTTCCTTTATCGTGAGGCAATGGATTAGATCCCAAATTTGATTTTTGCTGAATCTTCCTTTCTTCCCCAATGGCCTCCTCCTCTTTTTTCTGAAGTTTTTCCTCATCCTCACAAGAGGTGCACTTGGTCTGTACGGCCGGCATCCCTAAAGATTTTGTCTGCACGTCACCCCCGGGAAGTTCGCCATCGCTTTCAAAAATGGGCTTGAGCCGAATGGATGTTATTTCCGAGGCAAGAGGTTCTTCCATCTTCTGGAGTTTGTCCTCTTTTTCACATTCAGCGCATTTGGATTGTATAGCGCCTTGACTTCCTACATGGGATTGGCTCAAATTGTTGTTTTCAGAAGTGTTCAACCGACGTACCACCTTATCGGCCATGGCGTCGGCTTCTACTTCATATCTATCGTTCGGCCGGCCGATGCTCAACTTTGTTTGTATGGAATCTGTGCCAAAAAATGAAGATGTATTTTCTGCCGATTTTGAAAAAAACCCGTCCTGCCCGTTCTTAGAAAAAAAGGGTTGCCGCTTTGTTTGTACACTTTTATTAGCGGTAGAACTGGTTTTTACTTCGGCTACATGCATTTCTAATCATTTACTATCTCCATTCTACATTTAAAACTTCATTCATCCAGGGAAGTTTGAGCATACTGATGCCCCAGGGCAGCCGGTCGAGCAAAATATCAATGGTCTTGCTCTCTACGATCAGCTTCCAGCCAGGGCCATTTTTTTTTAGAATGCCATCCCGAATCAGAAAGCCTTCCCGCAGGCCATCTGCAGAAGTGCCACCCAATACGCCCCAGTTTTTAATGACGGCTTCCAGCAAATTATTGGCTTCTTCCTTTTCATCATCTGTGAGAAGGATAGTGTGATCCATCGGCAAGTTAGAAGGCATGGCGCAGAGTAATTTTGGCAACTGCATTTCATATTCCATACTATTTTTTTCGCCCCAGCATAAAAACTGCATTAAACGTACAGCCCTGCCCTGACTAGAAAGATCCCTGAATTTTTTATCCTCGATCAATTCCAGTTTTTTAAAAAACCGATGAAAAAAAGGGTGCAGCAATACCAGGCCGGCATTTTTAAAAAATTGGGGACTCTCCATTTCCTGCTTATCCTGAACCATCTTATCTTCAACTCTCATTTTTTTGGGGGCATTTTCTTTGATTTTTGAAATGGAAATCGTGTTGGCATTCTTTTGTCTGTTTTCGATCAGTCCTAGGGAATAATCTAATTCTGTATAGGTTTTGAGGTCATTTTTAGCGATTTTTTGTAGCCTGAACAGGATATTTTCTGGCAAGGCCAAAAGTATTTGGACTATAAGGGCCTTGCTATCCAGTTTTTTGGAGTTAAGGATAACTTCCGTAAAAATCAGTTGCCAACTTTGTAATTCCCATTCCCTATAATTCATTTCAGGGAATGCATTTTTATTTATAAAATGCTCCATAAACTGTCGAAATTCACCAAAAAACAGGACTAATCCTTTCTGCGAAAAGCCTGTAAAGAGTTCGGTTATCGCTTTGAGGTCTTGCTCTTTATGCTGAAGTATAAGGCGCTTGAGGGCGTATGCGTTTTGTTGTACTGTTTTCGCCAAAGCGGAAACCGCCCGATGCTCCAGGCCCAAGGTTTCCAAAACCTGGGACATCCAATCGCCTTCCGGCTTTATGGTATACGGCGGCAGGACTCCTTTTTCCAACCAGTATAGCCATAATTGGAACAGGTAGTCGCGTGTGCTTTGCCTCACTTCCTGTGGGAAGGCGCGGTTGAACTTGGATTCGTTCTTTAAACTGGAAAACGGGGAAAAGTCTTTCAATTTTTCTTCCAAAAGTTGGATAATCTTATTGCTGATAGATTCATAATCTGGCAGATCAATATTTATTTCACCTAGATCCAATTCAATTTTGTCAAGCCGAATTACTTCATTTTCTCCTGAAAAACGGTCAAAGAGCGTGCTTAGTTTTGGTGATAGATCTTTCCACACCATCTCACTCAAGTGCTGCTGCAGAACATAAGGATTGCCCTTTACAGGCAATTCCACCTGCATAATTTGCTTCCCAATGAGGTGATTATTTGCCATTTTGCAAGCGTTTTTTGATCTGTTTTAGGGGCTTATCGTTAGCCAAAGCCCCCAAATCTTTGGCATTCCATCCATTTAATAATTGTTTGCCGGTTATACCGTTTTCATATAAGATCGTAAATCCTTTTTGAAGGTTTGCAGAATCCTTTTCCCGGATTCCCTTAGGATTTTCAAGTACCAACTTATCCAGCAGATGCCAGGTTGCATTTTTTAAAAGTTCTAAAAACACAACTTGATTGGCATTGGCTTTCAAGCTGTAACGATTAAAGAAATTGACCAACTGGAGAAACCCTTCAACCGTGGGAGCGTTTTTTATATAAAAAACCGTACGCTCGTAACTCTTGGTATTTTGAATGCTTTCATCAGTTATTTGCTCGATATTCGCCAGATATACAGGTTTTCTTTTCCTGATCTGCGAGAGCAGCCAGGTCGGGTCTTCATCTCTGGATGCAGCCGTCAATAGTCTAGGATTTTCAAGTATGGGATCATTCCCGATGGGTGGGCAATAGCCCCAAAAAAGGCTGCCTAAGGTTTCTGGTGGCAGGCAACAGGGATCGGACTGCTCGTCGGTTTCTTGCCCACAATTGCAGTCGCCATCTGCCTTGGGAATGGTGGTGCATGCCGGCTCTGATTCAAGGTTTTTGATGCAATCGGCCATATGGCAACTGGGGTGTTTGCCGTCAGGATCGCACCATGCTGCACCGGGATCCTGCAACCAATCCAACCATACCCTGAATTTATCCTCAAACTGACACATTTCCTTAGGCCCCAGCCAAAGAACGTTAAGACCGACCAATGCAGGCACCTCTTTGTAAAGCAACTGCTCAAAGGCATTTCTGGCATCTGGGGTCCTAAAACCTTTTGCCCATGAGGGCAGGGCAAGTGTGGCCCAAAACGAATAAGGATCGCTCCCCGGCAGGTAATGAATCACATCTGGATCGCCATCTGCGCAGGGATCGTCTTTATCCATATCCGGATACCAGTCTATTGGGCAGCAATAATCAGGGCAAATGGGCAGCAAACAATTTTCTCCGGCAGCATTATCTATTCCGCCCAGTTGCCGGCAACCCTCCTGATCTTTTGGTCGAAGAAGAATATGTTCTAATAGGTGCATACCGATTGTACCGGTACAGGCCTGGATATTCTGTATCGCGTCCAGCAGCTCTTGATAATTGTCATAGCGCTGCGGATGATAGCCCAACTCTTTAGTGGGATCAACAATTTGAAAAGAATAGGGACCGTACTCGCTTTTTTGTGAACATTCGATAGCGTATTTACCATTTTTCATGGTTTGGGCGAGGTATAGAAATGCCGTTACAGCAGCCTCGCAACAATCAAAGCACAAACTGCTCACAAAGGGATATTTTGCTCCACAGGACTTCTCTTCCTCAATGGGTAGACCGTCACATCCACAAGGCTGTAGGCCATCTTCAGAGCGCATCTTGTCATTATCCGGCCAGTAGATCCTGTAACATTGCCCTTCATCGGAAGCATATATAGGAAAATAGTCTGCAAAACGAATCACTTCCTCAATAACCTTATCCAAAACTTCGATCAGACGGAAAGCCCAACTGTCGTCTGTATATTTCTCAAGTAGGCATTTTTTTAAGTTTGCCACCAGTTCTTCTTGTGTGAAAAGATTTTTAGAACAATCCCCCAGACATTCCCTGACTATAAATGCCAGTTCACAAAGTTTTGCGATAGGATTTTCCTCCTGTTCTGCATTCATAAAACCGCCCATAAATCCGGCATTCAGCTTTATGGCTGAACCATCATCATCGCGCTGTGCAAAGTTTAGATACTCCTCCCAATTCAATTTTTGTAGACTTGCTTCCCAAAGCTTTATAGCCTGATCCCTTTCGGCCTGTGAATTATAACTGCAGGCATGATCAGCCAAATAATAATCGGGCTCAATGACTTTAAATGTCCATTGATCATCAATGCAGACCGGGATAAAATTTGTGGGATCATCGCACGCATAGAGAAAGCTGCGTACCCCGCCAGGTAGGCAATTGCCGCAAGCATCACGCCTGTAAGGCTCATTATTAGGGCCCATGCGAGCAAAAGCGTCGTCCCAGGCTTCATTTACCGAAGTGTACCGGCAGAAACTTTCTACCAGAACCTCGATAAGACTTACGTAATAATTACCCTTTTCGCAGCGCACGCGGCAATTTTGAGAAATTCCTGCCAGATTATAAAAATGGTTGTAAGCCTTAACCGCATCGGTATAGCAGGAATAATCTGCGGTTCCCAACCAGATCAGACTGCCCAACCCGTCTTTTGGAAAATTGCCATCCATCAGATCGCAACTCGGATTTACCAATCCTTGCTCCAGAACCACAACCTTAAATTTAAAAATGGTTTTTTCACCTTTAATCGACTCATAAATGGGAAAAAGATTCGCCATTTGCGTGTAAAATGAAACCACATCTATCCCTGCCTCAACGATTTTGCTTTTAGTGCCAGAAGGGATCACGGCGAGATAGGACGCGTCTTCGCAAGAAGTATCCTGCGCTTGTTTATAATTTTCATCCAAACTGATGGTGCCCGCAGTGCCGTATTCTGGAGGGTTTTTGGCCAAAAGAATAAGCTTGTACCATTCTTTTTCCCAAGCTTTGTAGGCTTCCTCATAACTATTGTAACCCACAAAACTTACCAAAATAAATTCGAGTCCGTTTTTATCCTTAAAGCAAAGCTGATAATGGTATTTATCAGGATCTTTTTCTGGACATATCACAAGTTCTTTAGGCGGACAATCATTTAAGTCTATGGGCGGAATCCGGTCGCAAATGGCTTTTTTAATTGCTTCGGCATTATTTATATCCCGGCAACGATAAGGGTTTATTGCAAGTGGTTCATTTTTTTTATAAAATTTCCATTGAAAAAGTTGCTCTTGATTAACCAACATTTGTTCGGAAATAAAATCTTCCCTGAGATTTCCCTGCTCATCATAAATCTGCCGGAAATAATCAACTACAGTTTTGGCTTCCTCCGATGAGGCTTTGAGGGAATCCTTCTGATATTGAACAGCAACGGGTTTTTTGGCGGAAGCTTTATAAAGGGCAAAATCAAAATCTGCATTGTCATCCGCATTGGGCTTGAATAGCAATTGTGGTAGCTGCCTTACAAATTTCGTATAAGCCTCTTTTGCTTTTTCTATAGAAAAAAATGCAGAATTACTGATAAATAAGGGCTGAAATTCAGCATTTTTAGTGGTGTTTCCGTATAAAAATTTGTACCGTGAGGGTAAGTTTTCGACCGTAAATCGGTACAAATGCGCATCAAAAATAGCATCATTTGTTGCTGTTGCTTTTGCAAGCAGGGCATTTCTGAAATCATCCCTTGCTTTGGGGTTAGATGAAAACTCGGTATCTGAGTGCACAAGATCATTAAATTCTCCAGCAAGTGACCAGGTGTAGGTATTGGGTTGTTTGCTGAGTGCAATGGGAGGCTCTTCTTTTTTAAAAAAACGTAACCCGGCGTTAAGTGCACGATTACGTTCTTTATCGGTATCATACGTAATATCGGGTTCCGCTAAAATAATCGCGGCATCCAGTTGTATATGAAAACCGAATTTACCTTTATCTTCAAACGTGTTATAAGTCTTTTTTGAAATCCCCATCGCATACGCCTTCTGAAGATCGGTCAAGGCTTCTCTTCGACTGGAATACAGGTGATGGCTTTTTAGCGTGGGAAAACTGTTTTTGCCCGGGATTAGAAAACCATAAGCCCTGCCAAAATCGGTATACTCCGGGTGCAGGCTTTCTTCTAAAAAAGCTTTGGCACATACCTGAATGGTCGCTTGCGGATCAAAGACCTGAGGATCGATGCTTTGGGATACGGCAACCACCTCATTTTCGTAGTATAGCAGGATCCTAAAACTGGTTTCATCGGTAATTTTATACCCATAATTTTCGGTGTTTTGAGCCAGTTCTCTTGCTACCGCCCATGCGGATTCTGCCGAGTTATGATCCCGAAAAAGCCCTTTGCCTGAGAATGTAACCACATCATTCAAGCGTACCTTCCAGGAAATAGCTTCTTCAAACCCCTCAATAAAGGTGTCAATTTTAGCATTTTCAAGCGCATCTTTCCAGGCTTCTTCTTCCGTAGAAAATTGTTGTGCGCTATTTTTTTTGTCATTGAGCTCTGGAGTGTTCAACTGCCATTTCCAGTAGGGATGTTTTGTAATCTCTGCCTCAAAGGCATTGACGTCCAAATACATTTCCTTTTCATTGATATAAAGCAGTCGATAGAGTTTTTTATTATCGCCAATAACTATCTGATCATTGATGTTTAGGATAAATTCATCCCTTTTCCCCACCGCGCTTTCAGCAGTACGGTAGCTGTTTTTACCTCTGGTAACGACCTCATCCCTCCTGTTGAGCAATTGCTGCCGGTATTGATAACTGGAAATAACAAGATGTTCCTCACTAGCCTTTGCTGAAAAAAGCCTTTCTATTTTTGCAGGTTCAAGACTCCTGAGATTTCTTTGCAATTTGCCATAGATTGCGGGATCATGTAAATCGCTTATGAGCTGTGCGGCATTCTCTGTAAAGGCCTCTCTCCCCTCATAACCTCTATTTGCCTTTAATATCACATTGCCTTTTTCGTCCTTTAATTGGAGTTCAAAGCAGGGCATAACCTCAATATTGCAGAGGTTGCGGCGGTCATAATTATCGATGCCCGCTAATATTGCTACACGTTTTTCAAATCCTGAAACATTGGCCGTATTCCAGGAAGGCTGTAGATAATCAAAGGCTTTCCCACGGTTACGGCTCAGATCGGCAAATTCGTTCAGGTAGGCTGACTGGTCGTTAATGGTGTCCTGTGTAAGCTTATCCTGGGTTACTTTTTGGCGATATTTGAGCAAGGTATAATCGGTAAAATCCTCTCCAAAACGAGCCAATAAATGATCAAGCATCTGTTTCCTGCGACTACTGTATTCTTCTTCGCTTTCGGTTATTTTCTGAATAAAATCAAGATAGGAAACAGGGTAATAATTCAGGCCAAAATAATGTTTGTCGGGATCTGTATTTTCCGATTTTTCAGTGACCAGGCTATAATTCCCCACCAAGGAAGCGATAAATGCGCCATTACCAGCCCTGTTGCGCGCTTCATCATAGTACTTAAAGCGCTGGCTGCCTACCAGCAAGAGATCACTGGGCAGACGGGGTTGCAACACAAAAAAGTAACCGTACCGGTCATGCAGCACTTCAACTTCGTATGCATTATTGGCAAAGGTATCAGTTAACTGACGTATGTATATAGCCCTCACCGTTGCCGAAGAAAGCGTAAACCGTTGCAGCATGGTATTCTGCTCCCCACAATAATTACTGATGCTTAGGGCGGATCTCCCATCTTGCTGCAATTGCTGAAGCGCCTGCTGCCATATATCGTCATTGGCCACAGGAAGTGCGAGTTCAGTTCCCGGTGCCGTTTGCCCCTCTTTTTCATAGCATTTCAAGAGTTTTTCAATGCCCGTTACCGTGCCTGGGATCTGGGCGGCATAGGTCTGTTTTTCTTTTAAGCTTCGGTCGGCCTCGGGCTTTAAGGAGAAAAGTGCCCGAATATTGCCCAACTGCGCGGTATAATTGGCCAACATTTGATCATAAAACAGCAAATAACCCTTGAGCTGGAGGGCTTGTGTTTTTCGCTCAAGCGAAAGGTTTTCCGCGAGACCATCTTCGCCAATGCCATAAACAACGGGGAAATCATTTTGAATAGACCAGTATCGTGATAGATCGCCCAGGTATTTACCGGTAGGGATTGAAGCATCCAGTTTATCAACAGATAACCTGAATTTTTTGAAGAAAGGCAGCGTTGCATGAATTTTGCTTTTCTCAAGGGTAAGATGTCCATTGGCACTATATAGATCCACACAGGTTTTTTCAAGGGAAAAAACGGGTATCTGGACGTCCTGTATCACATTCCCTTCTACCCATTGATAAGAAGGCTGGTTGATCAAAGCCCCGCCCTGAATTTTGATTGATTTGATTTTTCTTACGCCATCAATGCTTAAGATTACATGATAAAGATCAGATAAGTAAATTGCCTTGCGCCTTTTGAGCGCTTCAAATTCTTCAGTATCCACAAAGCCGAAACTTTCATCACGAAATGGCCGGCCGGCAAAGATTTCATCCATGGTCCTGCCTTTGTCCAGCAGTTCGCTTAGTGTATAATAGTTGATCTGGGGCTGTATAAACTGGCGGATGGCAACCAAAATGGCCTTATAGATTTTAGCCGAATCTGCCCCTGCGATGAGTTCTACCTCTGCGCAAACACCTAGTTCTAAAGACTCAAGAATGGTAACATCAATAAGATCTTCGCAAAGATTGCGGTATTGCGACCACATCTTCCTGACATCATTTATAATTTCCTCATCATCCTTTTCTTTATTTTCCTTTTCGATATAGATTTTATACAATCCATTCAGGGAAATAGTTCCGGAGATGGGATTATTATTGCAGTCCTGTATGGGGCGGTCATTATTTTGGCCACAGTTTAAAGTGTTGTTTCCGGAAGCTATGGAAAGTTTGATCTCCTGTTCTGCAGGTTCTATCCACACATTACGCACATCGGGGGATTCTAACAGCAATTTCCTGTAGTCGAGTACGGTGACGGGGTTAATGCTAAGTATTTCACGGGGGGTCAAAAAATTATCATCTTTGGGCAACTGGTCTTTCAGGCTTATCAGATCCCTGAAGGGAAGGTTGGTCTTATAGCCCAGATCCATTATGGCATAGATCAAAACCTCCAGGATGGTGATCCCCGGATCGTGGACATTATGGTCTGTCCATACTTTACCTGCAAGCTGGCCGATATGCTCCAGCCCCTCTTTACGAAGTTTGTCAAAATCAAGATAATCCGGAATTTCCGGATCATTTTGTTTGATGACCTTTGCGCTGTTCTCGTCAAAAATTCCTGCCATCACGGGTTGCTGAGTTCATCCTCCCCAGCCCTCCAAAATGGGGACACTAGGGTGGATCGTGTATTCATTTTAAATAGATATTCATTGGTCAATTATTCGTAAATCTTGCTTCATACCCTCAATACTTGATTTTTTCCCATACATTCCTCTTCATTTATTTCCACACAGATTTCACCACCAGTGAGAATGGATCGTGCAGTGAGGGGTCTGATAACAGATCCGTTTTGACCGCATGGACCCATCAGTTCAATATCAAGGATATAATCCACATAATCCTGCTGCTCTACAAAGCCCACCAAGTCAGAAAAAAGAACCTCCTGCCCAAAAGCCAGCTTTTCAGAATCCCCCAAAAACCACGGGGCCAAAAATTGGGCGATTTCCTCTTTTAGCTTTTTTGCGTAGAAATTTGCCGATTTCCCCCTATATAATCGCACTTCTATATGCACATCTATACGTTCATATCTGGGGTTCATAACCTTGATGCGCGCAAAAGGAGATGTTTTTTTACGGACTTCCTCAGCGATCTTTTCCAGAAGGCTGATGGGCACTTTAGGCGTAAGCAGGTTGCCCGCTTTTAATTTGATAAGATCTGGGACCACGGCGATAATAAGATAACCGGGAGCGATCTCAAGGTCTCGCCTGTAGGCCTCTGCCGAAAGACCCATAGTATGCGAAATACATTTTACTTTATAGATTTCCGGAAAAGCTTCCAAAATAATTTTTTCGTGATCGGTGATCATGATGCCCCTGCCCTTATGCTTTAAATGCTCACTTACACGCAGGTAAAAATGTCCCGAAGCTTCGGGTTGTCTCCCACCGAAGGAATTATAAACCTGTTCTACTTTTTTTATGTTGAAATCACTGCTCATTGGTTTGGTAATGCTGCCGGCGGGCAATGCTACATTCAACCGACCCTTATCGTTTAATGCACCCAAAACAGCTGATGCCAGGGCGGCCTGCGTATGAATCCCAATGGTTTCTGCAACAGCTTTTACATGAGCGGGGCCGAAACTTTGATCCAATAGGTATCAGCCGGCATAATCGTATGCCCATTTTTACTGATATCCTGTGGGATGGCGATGGTAACAATGCCTGTGACGGTAAGGCCATCTGTAGTATCATTGATTACATCAAAATTGGGAAGCAGAGGCCTCCAGTTATTATTGCTCAGGTAATTCCAGTTGATGCGGGCCCTTTCCTGTTCAGAATCTGCTGTGGCCTCAGCCAGCTGAAAGAGCAAAGAGAGGTTGCCGCCCGGCGTAAGCTCTTCAAGACCGATAAAAAGCGTGCCTTCCTCATCAAAATAAGGAAGGAGTGTCGGTTTTTCTTCTAAATTTTCATGCTTGGAAGTGTTTTCATAGGGATATAAGTGAATGAGTTCCAAATCATCCTTATGGGCCGTGGCTCGATAATCTATAGATAAGGATTTGATTAAGGGCGTGTAAGGTTCCTTGGGCAATACTGGTAACGTTCCGCCAGTAATGTTCTCTATCTGTGTCCTCAGGTCGCACACTACATCCTTCAGATCATCTGAAATGTCATCCAACCCAGGATCTATAGGCAACAGCGTACCAAAAAGCTGGTCTATCAGGTCCTGACTTATGGAACTTCCCACACCACCACTGGCTTCGGTCTCTATGGTATTAACTTTAACTTCTGTGATTGAGGCCAGATTACAGCCTTTATCTACGTTGTCTAAAAAACCTTCCATCTTGATCAGATCTGCCACCCGCGAAAGCTTCAACATTTGTTGGGCAAGCACATAGGCATAACGGTCATGTTGAAAATCTTCACCTTTTAACTGCACGCGCAAAAAAGCTTTCCGCGAGGTAATATTAAAAGGGGTCAAAGGATCCAGCGGCATGGATTTAGCCGTATAACCTATGGGGAAATCGCTTCGGTTCCAGACATAAGCGTTATAGTTGAAAGCAAGGTTTACGCCCGGACAAGGAGGGAAATTCTCTTTGGTCGTAAATAATTTTTTGGATCCATTGATTTTCCAGTTTGCATCCTCAAGCATACTGGCCTCTATGTCAAAACTAGCGTCTGTAATGGTAGGGGGCGGATCTTGATTATACGCTTCATATTGATCATTAAAATCCAGAGGACGATCTTTCCACTCCAAATTGAGCCGGAAAGCTTCCCAATCTTTACAAAATACTTCTTTAGAACCAATTATAAATGAAGCATCAAGCTTGGGCCTTGGGCCAAAGGGCATGATGGGCTTATTGACATCCTGCAGATTATCATCGTTTTGAACGATCAGATTTTTTACCCCACAAACGTTGACGTCAATTTTGGCATCGGTAAGCACCAGTTTTTGCAGAAGTTCATAGGGTGATATATTGATGCTGCCAAAAAGCTCCCCTTCCTTTTTCAAACAACACCTGTTCTCTCGCTGGTCACCGGCAGAACAGGGTATCTTTAAGGCATCGTTGAGTTCGATTTTAACCAAAGGAAACCTATCTTTTAAATCAAATTTTTCCTTGATTTTGCCTTCGTCATAAAACACGACTGCAGGTTCTTCAGCGCCCAATACAACTTTAATCATCAGCTGGAGGTCAGCCAGCGGCAATCCGCCCAACATCGGTTTTTTGATAATGCTTACTGCCGGAACTGCCGGTATCCATCCCTTTTCGCCACTAAATGAAACCTTGAACAAGGGTTGACCAATGGTTTTTGAGGCAAAACCCAAGGAATTTAAACAGTTAATCAATTGCACCTTGTCATTCGGAGTGAACATCGGCTCACAGCTAACCGGATCAGTCGCGGAGAGAAATTCGCTCAGGGCATCCTGTTTTATTTCATATGGATCCTGGTCGACCAGAAGTTTGGAAATATATTGTTTTGCAGAAAAGCTTAATTTATCGCCAATAGCCAGTTTATTATCGCATTCCTTCAGCAAAAAATCGCTGAACAGGTATAACTTTTCAACTCCTGTGATATTGAGTTTGTCTGCAATTGTATCTATCTGGGCGTCCTTATCTGCTGCACTTAGTGGTGGTTCTTCAGTTCGTAGATCACAGTTTAGGACTATGCTGACCTCCCTACTGCCCTCCTGCAAAAGCAATACTGGCGAAGAAAGCACAAACCCCATGCGAGCTGGTGGATTCTCATCTGGCAATGCCCTGCCGTCGTGTATCTGTTTACTGTATTTATCACCCAAAGTTGCCCAACTTGCACCTTTTTCTTTGATTTTTTCCCCTTTGCCGTCCAGCGAATTTGCGATGGGTGCAATGTAAACACCTTCAATGTAAGCCTTGTCATTATTATCGCTCACGGGATAGAGAGATAAACTACGAAGCTCGCTGATCTGGGCCTTGTCAATGACGAGTTCCTTATCAAGGCCAAACTGGATATCCTGGTTTTTGGCATCTTTACCATCTTTGAACAGTAGACCTTCAGGAAGCAGGTAGCCGTTTTCTAAATGCTTGGCTATCTCAAAAACGAGGTGGGCCTTGTCGGGCATGGCTTCTTTTGGCATAAGCCCAAGCACATCCTTATAGAAAAAATCCAGATGCTTTTTGCCCAGTTCATTGATATTGCCCTGTACATGCTTAAAAAGTTCCAAAAAAGTGAAGAGCAAGGCCAGATGCGGCTCATGCTTTTGCTGAAGGGAAACCTCTAGCGGAATCAAGCTTTCCTCGACATACTCTGAAGAGGAACCAATTATCTCGCCAAGGCCCGATAAAAAACCCTCAAAAATGCCAGTGGCAATTTCACCAGCCAAAAGATATCCCGCTATTTTCCCTTTTTTTACCTGCTGGATGCAAGGATGCAGCGCGTAAATATCCTTTTGCGCATGCAATTGCCACGGCGGCTGCACAAATTGTATGAAACTTTTTTTGGGAATACACAAAAAAACAGCACTCGCATTATAAAGCGCGATAAATTGCCTTAATGGTTCTTGATAAGAAGATTTTATAATACCCAGTAGGCGTGTGGCAAAGGTATTGCCGGCCCGCTGCACCTCAGCATACAATGCCGATGCCGGAAGGATGATCCTATCGTAACCAAATTCCAAAAGTGATACTAGGGTGTGTGTTGAGGGATCTTCATTTAGAGCCTTTTGCAGCACCGCGATCTGCTCCTGTAAATCTGTAATTGAAGTCTTGCTGAAACCGGCCAGTTGAAATGGTAGGCTATTCTCAAAAAAATCGGTCCAGTTATCGGTCTGTTGGTAGCTTGTGTTATCCTGGTTCTGATCTTTTTGAACCTGGTAATAATTGACAAGCTTTGCATATTGACTAATGAGATAAAGCCTATCGCACAGGGTTTTCCCATCGATAGGGGCATACAACGTTGACAGGGCCTCCAAAGCACGGTTTCCCTGACTGGAACCAGCCCGGTTTTTTAAAGGGTGTGCTATATTGGTTGTTTTGTTCATCATTTATTTTTTGCATTAGGGTTTTTGATCAGCTTCCCTTAAATAAAAATCATACACGTAGTTAAACCGGGTATTGGTACTTTCTATCTCATAAGTGACATTGATCTTGATAAGACCTTCAAAAAGCTCAATGGAATCCGCTTCGGTCACCGCTACTTTTTCCAAGCGTATCCTGGGCTCGTAGTACAATATGGCGCGCTCTACCAGATCTTTGATAAAACCAAGGAAAGCGTTATCTATACTTTCAAACTGGTAATCTTTTAGGTTACAACCATACTCGGGCTGCATGACCCGTTCCCCAAGACTGGTTGACAACAATATCTCAAGGCTTTGAGCGATATCAGTTTCTGCGCTCACAAGCCGCACCGATCTGCTCCTCTTATCAAAGGTGGGGGGAAAAGCCCAGCCTGTTCCCAAATATGCTTTGTCTTCCATTATTCTTTGGAGCTTATATTATCATTTTTGAAATACTGACCGGAAGCTGTATTTCAATCTTCATCTTCTGATCACCCTCCTATCATCACCACGGGAAACCCCTGTATAATGACTCCGCCATGAGCAGTGAGATCCCCTATTCTTGCTGCTGGTCGCCCACCGATGAACACGGTTGAAGATCCCATTATAATACTATCAGGGGGGCCGGCACACACGCAAATATCCCCTGCTACGGCCGCAGGGACACCTCCGATAAGTACATTGGGCACACCAGGGCCCGTGATAGGTCCGCCCACATGTGGCGAAGGCCCATTAAATAAGGGGCAGGTGTGCATATCTGTTAATCTTGCGGCTGGTGGCATTTTTTTAATTTATATTGACTATAGATCCTTTAATTTCCGTGATCCCGTCTGAGCTCAGTTTTGCGGTGGCGCCCGTCACTTCCATCGCTGATTGTGCTGATATTCCCATCTGCGCTGCTGCAAGAGTCATTGCGGTGCCGGCATTGATGTCGATCGTACCAGACGCCTGTATTTTTATATTACTCGTACTTTGTATTTCTATACCCGCTGTACTCATCTTTGTGAGATTTCCGTTTTGATCCTCAATGGTTAGGGAGGTACTGTCCTCATCCAGTTTGATACTATTCCCCGCAGGGGTATCTATGGTAATTGTTTTAGTATCATCATTAAAATGAACCCGCATCCCGGAACGGGTCACCAAAGCCTTTTCATTATTGGCATCTTCAGCAGCAATGGGTGCAGGCTTGGCACTGCTATTGAGCATCCCCAATACCACGGCATCTCTGGGATCATCATTTAAAAATCCTACAATGACCTCATCATCCAGTTCGGGAAGAAAGAAGGATCCCCGGTTGAGTCCTGCATCCAGGGTAGCGATCCTCGCCCAAATACCGGGCGCCGAGTTATCGATAATGGGCAAACGCACCAGAATCCTGTTTTCACCATCAGGGTCGTTTTCAAGCTGAACTACCTTCCCGATCTGCAAGCCTTTGATCGATGGCAGGAGTCCGCCCGCAGCCAGTGCATCACTATCTTTATATTCCCTTGCAAAACAATCTGTCTTTAATCCGAATTGGGCCTGGGTATACCAGGAGCCATTATAGACATCCTGGCGCACGGCAGAGACATAAGCTTTACCGGTAAAGCGGGCGCCAATGCCCTGTAGGCCTATCATCTGGCCTGGCTTTAATTTTCCGAAACCGATAAATTTGGCCCTGCCCTGTATCTTAGAAAGCCTGCTGCGCTGCAGGAGGGATTTTGACCATTCCTGAAGTTCTTCACCTATTACCTGCCCGGTATGCCTTAACTCATAGCGTTTTGGGCCAATGGCTGCTGAAAGTTCATCCCCCGTTACATTGCCTGGTTCACTCACTGCAATATGGTCAACACTGCTTTCAAAAAGCTCCTGCCCCGCATAATCCCAGGATTTTGCCTCTACGGCCGCCCATTGCCCCGTAGCGTCCATTTCAGCCTCAAAGTCGATCAGGGTAGAGCCGAATAAGACCGCCAGAGCCGCACCTTCACTGGTCTTGGGTGCGTTAACCTGTATTTTTCCATCATCTACCATGATCATTTTGCCGTTACTTTCAGCACGCATCATCATAAAATCCCAATCGGTACAATGCTGCTGCACCATCTCTTTGTGCACAAGCGCTGTCGCTTCGACATCGGGTGTCAAGCCTGGATATTTCGTGATCAGCTCCTCAATAATTCCGCTATCCTTAAAATTCTCGAAATAGCGACTATGGCGGCCTATGGTCATCTTTACCGCTTGATCCTTGCACTCCAGGGTAAGTTCTGTCTCCCCACTTTCCTTTGCCCGGATACCGTGCTTTATGATAATCCCTTTAAATAATTGCTCGTTTTCACTATCCCTACCTATTTTGATGTCGATCTTTTTTCCGGGTATAAAATTTTCCTTTTCGCTGATGGTAAAGGTTTCCGCGGAAGCGTCACCATCTCGAAAAACTATTTTTGCGGTTGGGATCCGGTTTATTTCCTTTACAATAGATATGGAGGTGACCTGGTAACCGGGGTCGATCACCTGACCTTCGATAAGGATATCAAAAGTGGCCACATTGTAGCTTGTTTTTACCGGAATCTCCCGTTCTTTCATACCGTATTTGTTTTATCCAGGGGTGGAAAAACCAGTTCTGTCCCCGGGCGTATTTCGCGAAAGCCACTTAGCCCATTGGCTTTGGCCACCTGAAGGACATAATTGGACTTTTTATAGATTTTAAATGTCATCAGATCCAGCCGGTCACCTGCCTTTATCAGCCTAACATGTGTAAGGTCTGGTGACTTCTTGCGCTCCCTGGCCACGCGTTCTTTTTGAGCCACATAATTGACAAAGGTGCTACTTGCCTTTACTCTGAGGGGATCACCATTCGGCTTAAAAAGGGTATAGTTTAAATCAAGATTAGACAGAATACAGGGGAACATGAATTTGCCCCACTGAACCTGAAGGAAATGCGGGCGGTGGATGTCACCGTCCATATTATAAACGGTTTTCATAAAGATATCCAACTGCGCCTTTACCGAAGGATCGTCGCCATTGTATTTATAACCCTCAATGATCTGGGTACCGTCAAAGACAAAATCGAGCTTTAACTCTTCAGGTTTGGTCCCTTTATAATCCGGATTGGTACCCTGATTGCCCTGGCCCTGCTGCTGGTTGAGCTCTACCTTAAAGTTTTGTGTAAAACTCTCAGGGTTAACAGGCAGGGCAATGGGATTGGGGCTAAGCTTTGATTTCTGCTTAAATTCCTCATCATCATACGCATGGATCAATACCTTGATCAATTTTCCGCTATCTTCCATTACCGCGCTGCTTTTTCTTTCATAATCCTAAATACTCTTTCCACAATCTCATTAATGAGCGCCTCTTGATTTGCAGGCGCATCGTTGCCCCCGCTGGGCTGTGCATTTTTATTGCTTACCGAGGCCTTGATGACCAATTCCCTGATTTCTATTGGCATGACTTTATTTTTATTCAGCGACCGCCACGAGCTTGAAATAGTTATAGTTGAGCTCAAGCGTTTCGATGAGCACTTCGCCGCGTTCTGCATTGAGCTCAGCCACTTTCCAACTGAGAGGCCACACATGTGAAAGCTCCCATTGCATGAGAACATCATGTCCCTCGTTGAGCAATTCTACGTTTACCTTGGCAATGGGCACCACAACCAGGTTTTGGAACGCATCCTGAAACCATTTGGTAAGCCCAGAATCCTTCGGCGTGAGCATACCGCGTTTTAGGGTGAGCGACGTGTATTTGCTCCTCACCACGATGCCGTGTTCAAAACGGTTTTCACCACCTTCTTTAATCGTCTCCTTTTCCAGCTGCACATCGAGCCCGGTCACTGATTGAAACCTGATATCCGCCTCTTTGTCCTCGGGGAGGTTCAGGAATTTTAACCTGAAATGAAAACCTACCATTTGATAGTCAGCGGCCATGAGCTACATGTTTATTTTGCTTCCAGAATGGTCAGCCCCTCATGTACCAGCTCCATGGTTTCTATGGCTACCTCATTTGCATCTGCCTTGAGATCTGTGGACTGCACCTTACTGGGCCACGCATTTTCAAGCACCCAGGTAATGATGGGTTCATGATTTTCATCCAGAAGCTTAATGGAAACAGCACGTCTGTACTTAGAGCCCGTACTGTTGCCTTCCTGAAAGTAATAGGTCTTTTGCCATTCGGTAAACAGATCAAAATCGCCCTGAAAGGTTCCCCTTTTCAGTGTGACGTTACTGAATTTGGTCAGGCCAGGCTGCTTGATCTTGTTGTATTTTTTACTATTGCCCTCGCGGTATTCAATAACTTCGGTTTCAAAATCGAGCCCGCTTACCTCAGTAAACCCAATCCTAAAGTCGGTTCCCCATTCCACCCTAAAATGAAACTTAGGTAAGGGATAATCTCCTATTGCTGCCATATTGTTGTTTTAAGATTTGATATTTAGTTATTTCCCGTTTTCTGCAGCTTCTGCAGCCCTAATGGCTTCGGTGAGGCTGGTTTTATGGGAGAGTTTTTTGTCGCTCTTTTTCTTGGATTTCATCCATTTTTCCTTTAAGGATTTAGTTTTCTCAAGTGCGGTCTCATACGCTTCCTCAAGCGCTACATAATAGGTGTTGTCCTCGCCTATCCTGAATTTTGGTTTAGGTTTCACCTTTTTCGGATCACAGGGGAATTCTGGGGTTGCATTGATGTTTCCGTCACCCTGGTGGCCTGAGCCACATTTCTCCTCTTCGGGCAAGCCGTGCTCAAAATCTACGATGATCATCATGATCTTTTTCTTGAGCCCATTATCTTCATCACAAAAAAAGCTGTCTAACTGAACGGCACATTTTAAGGTTTCCAACAGTTTTTGGAGTATGGCGGTCTGCAGTTCGCAGACGAGCATGACCTTTGCTTCATAGGCTTCTATGCATTTGAGCACTTCAGTCTTATCCTCATCTCCCGCGTTTGCACATTCAACTTCCTTCTTAAAGGCGATGATCTTATCTTTAAGGCCGAGTTTATCTTCTCCATAGCTATAAAAAGCGTCAAAAATCTTTTTGACCAGACAGGTAATCTTCTCCAGTGCCTCTACCGTACACTTCGAATTTTCACAAAGGATATCGATTTGATCCATAAAGAATTGCAGGGTATTTACCACATTACCCGCCTTCCCATCGGTGGTTTCCACCAGGTCCTGCCACCGCTTTAATTTGGTCTCCCAAGTGACTGAATTGGTATAGGCATCGTAGTAGCTGTTTGTTTCTGCCACTATCTCATTATATTGATTACCTACCTGCACCAGCTCCTGTTTCCACTTATCCAAACAGTCTTTGGGTGGATTGTCATTGCCTGTTCCGCTGTCGCAACAAGCCCTATTGATCATAAATGTTGTCATAACTTTTCTTTTTAGAATTAAGGGGCCCGTTCAGTCCTGATCTGTTGATTGTCTCTTATTGCCACGATCGCGGTACCTGTCACCGTTGTCGTCGCCATCAAAACAGTTTTTGATCTGTTTGCAGAGGTCAAGGCACTCACCATCACATTCACTTTCACAAATAAAATCTATGAGATGATCCATTGCATTGGCCGTGTTGTTCTGTACCTGTTTATCACACATGACCTGCGCCAGCTCTTCGGTTATTCCATTTAACTCTGTCCTGAAAGTTGTTACCTCATCAGTGGTGGATTTTACATTGGCATCGTTGCAGTCCTTAAAAGCCTTCATCTTATCCATAAAATCAGTGGTAAAGGGTTTCAGTCCCTCCGTATTGGTAAACGTCTGAATACCGGCCAGTGTCACGATAGATTCAAAGGCGTTCTGTCCTTTTTCGTCAAGGCTTTTAGTCTTGCCCAAGATCTCATTGAGAGAATCCTCTATCTTGTTTTTGTTGTCCCCTTTAGATGATTTTCCGTTTTTTGGAAGGAGTTTGTTCTTCACGCAATTTGACATTGCACAGGCTTCGTTATGGGCATCTTCTATCTTGGTGCGCAGTTCATTGAGCTGCCCTGAGGCCTCTTTGATCAACTTTTCTATATCCCCATCTTTTTTTATATAGTCGTCCACATTTTTTTGTACGATGCCCGCCTTTTTATAATTGCCCAGGGTGATACAGGTCAGGATATCCTGATAAAAATTATTGGATTGTACCGCTTTATCAAGGCAGCATATCTTATAAGTGCGCACCGTTTCCTTAGCTTTTTGCTGCGTCATCAATGCGGTGGCCAGGCTTGCTGCTTCCTCCCTACCGGATCTTATACCCTTAAGACTTTCGCAAATAACCGTCTCCGGACTTTGCGCGGCCTTCTTCTCGTTGGTTTTCATAATTGCCATGTCTTTGATTTTTTAATTAGCCTCTTTTACTTATTCAGACAGCATTTTATGGCTGAATTTGAGAATGATAAATTCTGCGGGCCTTACCACGGCCATGCCAATCTCAACGATCATCCTCCCCTCCCAAATGTCTACCTCGCTCATGGTCTCGTTAAGACCTATCTTTACATAAAAGGCCTGCTCGGGTGTGGTACCCATTAAGGCCCCAACCTTCCATTGCTGAATTAAAAAGTTGTCTATCATGGCTTTGACCCGCGACCAGGTATTGCGGTCGTTGGGCTCAAAAACGAACTGTATCGTCGCTTTTTTAACCGATTCTTCCACCATATTAAAATATCTTCTTACAGGAACATAGCGCCACTCGTTGCTGTTGCCTGCAAGGGTGCGTGCGCCCCAAATAAGGGCATTGCCCCGCCCCACAAAAGACCGAATCACATTGACCGATTTACCTGCATTTACATCTACATTGAGGTTGTCCTGCTGCTCATCAGTGATTTTGATCACAGGCCTGATCACATAATCCATATTTACGTTAGCCGGAGCCTTCCATACGCCACGGGATTCATCAATACGGGCATACACCCCTACTACCCCGGGAGATGGTGGCATCTCTAAAGGAAAATTGCGAATGGCCTGTTGTGCCTGAAAATAAAGTGCGTTGTTCACCGATTTTAAATTGGCGAGATCGCCGCTCAAGGATCCATCACCGCCCTGATGGTCAACGGTTACATTCGCGTCACCGTCTCCCTCACCGCCGTAATAGTAGTCAAGTATGGTTTCCAGATTGGGGAAATAAGTAGCTCCATATTTAATGACATCCTCTTCTGGAGAAGTATTGCTACGCATAAGCTCCACATTGGCGATGAGATCAGTCTGGCCGGGTTCGGGCCAGATGTCCATTACCGTAAAACGATCTTTGAGCTTTACGCATAACGCCAGGCTCGCCCCGAATAAATTGTAAAAATCTTCTGCAGTACTCAATCCCTGCGCGTCTGGATATACATACAAGGTGACCTCATCAATTTTTTCGGTGGAATCCAGACCTTCCCTAAGATCATTAAACTGAGGTTGACCTTGCGGATAGGGCCCTGCCGAAACAATCCAGCATGGGCCGCCCCCATTTGCGAAATACATCTGGAGGGCATAGTACATTTTAAAACTCGATGGATCTACGATATTGGCCAGCAGCGAACTTGGATTGGTCGCATCGCCGTTTATGGTGACCACAAGCCCGGTTTCCTTAAAGGGTTTACCATACAAACGCTCATACTCCAGCATTGATGTAATACGCTTGGGCTCCTTCAACAAGGGGTAACCCCTATCGTCTTTGGCTATTTCGGTATAGCCGATAAATGCGGGGATGGCGGTTTCCACTTGGGCGATCGATGGTGGGAGTTTAGGGATTTCCTCGATGTAAACTCCTGGTGTTTTGTAGTTCATAATCTTGTTTTAATAAGGTTCATCTTAGCTTTTTAGCAAGGTATTTGACTGATTGATAAAAATATCCGAGTAAATTTTGTCCTGTTCTACCCGTATATTGGGGGTTTTTGGGTGGGGTAACATCAGATCTGTACCATTGCGAAAAGGGACCAAACCCGCTGTGAGCCCTTTCGGTTTTTTTGCGATGAGCATATGGGTACCCGAGGCGTCCAGATGGGCGCTCGTAGCATTGATTTCATCTGTGGTAAAATCGCTTGTCTTGTGATAGCGCCAGAAGGACCTGCGGTTCTGCAGGCGTATTTCAAAGACAGGATGGGAAACCTTTTGTGCGGCCGCATCTACTTTTGTCTTTAAAAAACCTTGCGCATCGATTAGGCTAAAGGGTGAGTTTTGCTCATCAAACTGAAGTTGCACCAGGCCAAAATAATCGCTGCTATATTCCTCCTCGCCCAGGTAAACTGTATGGGCGGTTTCCGGCGAGACATTGCGCTTTACTTTAAGCGTATAGATTCCGGAAGGTATTTCGGCGGAAGCCTGATCATTTTCATCAACTTTTGTAAAATTCAGGTCGATGGCCACCATCGGTTCAACACTGTCTTTAACGATCTTTTTGATGATGGTGTTACCGGGATCTTCCAGAGTTATTTCCGCATGGGTCACGAGCTGATCTCCAGTAAACCGGTACAGAAAGTTATGGGGCAGCAATATCTTATCGGCATCGGTTATAAACCTTCTGTCCACCACATCTACCCAATGTGCGGGATTGGTTCCATCTGTTTTCTGGAGGGCCTGTCTAAACGTTCCCCCAAAATTGAGCACCGTTCCCATTTCATAACTTGAACCGGTCATAGGCGCGGGCGCAGCATTGGTTAAAGGCAAAGAGGTCTGGGGCGGCACGGTTGTTTCGGTAAGCTCCTGTTTATCTTTATTGGTAAAATAATATCCGGCTGGATATGGAGAAGTAAGACTGGTATTGGTAAAGCTTTTGAAATAGGGAAGTTTAGGTTTTAAGAAAAAAGACAGAATAGTACCCGCTGTAATTTGGGCCACAGGGCGGTAGCGAATCTCTCCGGCATCAGCGACTTCATCTACTTCTGCTCCTAATATAAAACCTATGGGAGTTGCAGCAAAAAGAATTTTATTTTCCCGCATTCTTTCCTTAGTCCCCTGGAGCGGTGCCATTTCAAAAAGGTTAGCTCCAGAATACAGGCCACCCATGATCCTTTTTTCCAGCAGCAGCTTTTTTTCGTCCTTATTTCTTTCAAAAAAGGATACTCCATCGGCCATTGTCAGAAAATAGTCGTGTAAGATCTGCACCTCTGTCAGTCGTTTAAAAATGGTCTTGCTCATGGTCAGCACACATTGGTCAATATTCCGTTAGTCTGTATCTCCTCGATGGGTGGGGCTAGGATCGCGGTATCTTCCTGTATCCTCACCAGGCGGACTTTATACATGGCAAAGGGCACCTGCTTACCGCCCAGTGAACCCCATAAATGATTGATCTGCTCAAAAGTGAGGGTATAGAGCTCTACATTTAACCGAAGCTCATCCTTGATTTCTTGCGGGATATTGAGGTCATTAGAAATACTGGTAAAAGGGGAGTTTTTTACCGTAAAATTCCGTTTAGCCTGAAAAAAGCGGATCACGAGTGATAGTCGGTGCAGGGCAAATTCATAAGCATCCTGCAGATCCTGTCCCAAAGTCGCAGAAATCAGGATATACAGATTTAAAAATACCGGGGGTTCAGTATATTTTATGCTGTCTAGCGCTTTAATAAAGTGATTGGTGTTCTTTAATGTGCTTTCCTCTTCTGTATTCACCAGTGTAATCACCAGTTTATTGCTGAGTTCCGCCTGAGCCTCACCTTCCATCGCGGCAATATTGTGCAAAATGATATCATCTCCCATGATAGCATCTGTAGGCCTTTTATTCTGAACCACATAACTGCTCAGTTCATCCCGGAGTAATTTTAAGGCAATACCTATCATCTTGGTTATTTTGAAATAAAACGTATCGTGCGGTCAAAAACCGGAGTATAGAGGGAAAGGATGTGCAAGGTTGCAAATCATACGCTGGCAATCAATCCCCATTTCTAGTGATTTTTGGAGAATTATTTCGAGAAATCGAAAGGGATATGGATTATAAATACAGTATCTAAGTGGCATACGCTGAAGCTCGTCTATGAATTATAACCCCACCAGCACGCGGTTTGTATAGAGCTGAAAACTTGAAAAATCTGATAGAAATAATGGAAATGGAAAATGAAGCATTTTCTACAAACGGAACATAGATGCGGCCTGCTTGATCAACTGGGCGGTGTTCTGCACCTTGAATTTTTCTATGAGATGCTTGCGGTGCGAGATTGCGGTGTTGTAGCTTATGTGCAGTTTTTCGGCAATTTCCTTAGAGGAGAGTCCGTCAGAGATCATGTGAAGTACTTCGGTTTCCCTACAGGAAATATTGACATCCCGTAATCGAGCGGTTGGGTTGTGACCGGATTTTTTACAAAACCAGGTGTCGATCATTGACTTTACAGAATAATCGCATACATAATTGATCGCGATCACCTCATTATCATAGCATTGCAGCTCTACCTCGTGCTGAATGAAATGCCATTTCCCGCAGGCCGAGCGTATGTGGTATTTTAGAAAAATTGCGGAGTCATTTATAAAATGTGAAGTGGTTAAAAAGCCACATAAACGTTTTCGGATAACGGCCGCCTCTGAAGCGTCGATCAGGTTGTACCAAAAGTTCCATCCCTTAGTGATCATGTCCTGGTCCTCATAGCCCAAAATGGTATAAAGCGAACTGCCGATCGCCAAAAACCGATTGGCCCGTACATCATAAATGCTTACTATAAGGTATTTTGAATGCTCGCATGCATTGATGATCCAGCGTTTTAAATCGGGCCAGCAGGGCGGCTCACCGTACTGCGTACCGTTGTGGTCAAGTTGTATGTCGTACAAAGCCTCCAAATGATTGGATCATAAAGTTTGGCGTGAAATTAGGCCAACTTCTTTGCACAGGCTTGAGGAGAAAACACTTTTAGAACAGGGATTTAAACCCTTTAACATATTAACTTTCAGTAATTTATTGATCAATAATTGCTTAATTGAATATTTTAATTTGAATTACTAAAGGTAACCGCCACCCCTTGCCTCAACGTATTATGGATTTCTGAGACTTTATCGGTCTCTATCATCAGTTTATTTAGTGCTTCGTCTGACGCGTTTCCCTGAATCTTTGCCCGGTAACTAAGATTATATCCAGGTGCACCTTCCATACTAAATTCTCCAGTGGCGACCACCTGAACATTATATATTTCTATATTCTTTTTACGCGCTTCCCTATAGATATCATTGCAAAAACAGGTTGCAATCGCAAGCAATAAAAACTCCCCTCCATTTACTGAAGAGCCGTACCCATTAAATCCGCTTTCAACTTTTAATGCTTTTGATGAACCGTTGGATTCCATATTTACGGTATGCGTTCCCTTTTTAGAATCTACAGTGGCTTTAATTTTCATCACAATACTATTGTATGGGGTACGTCTTAAAAACTGCCCCTTAACAGAATGGCCTTATTGAGTAAATTTTTGACGTGCCAAGCGGCACAAATGCCACCATTATTCCCTGTGGGCCTGTCGCACCTCCAGCGTATCTATTCGTTCTTGTAAAACCCTCAACTCTTTGCTTGTACCGTTTCTATTTACTGAAGCCGTCCAGCTGAGCACAGCAACGATGAGCGCCAGAAAGGAAATCAAAATAGGTGCCCAGGACCGTAGTTTATTGATTCGCTCCGCCTGACCTGCCTTTTCAAAATATCCTTTGAAACCACCCGTATTGAGAAACTCTTCAGCACTTGGCCCAGTCTCAAAATATTCAATGTGATCAGTCCCCAATCCTAAATATTGAAGCAAATTAAGGTCAAGGCTGGCCACATATTTCATCTTTCTGGTCAAAACACCATTTAGGCTTTCAACAGCTGAAAGCCCATGCATGCCGCCCAAATTGCCCGCAGCAAAATGATCGTTTGGATAGGTTTTTTTAAATTCAAGGGAAGCTTTGATGATCGCATCTAGTTCATCTGTTGCATATATAGGTTTCATCAATTGAAGATTTATGTCAAATTATGTATATACTGCATCCTAAAATCTTATCCAAACAGAGATTTTTTTGATGTGATTGTTGCGTATTTGCACATCTCATAGCAGAGAAAATCAAACCAAACATGCGCAGGAAAGGCTAACATTGAACCTGCCACCCCATTTTCAGCCGCTTTAAAGCTTTCAGAATATTGATTTTTCGATTGCTCTTGGGATAGCTTTAATCATAAAGAAGTAACTGACCTGCAACACACTAACTTAATCATTATTTTTGATTTTGATTGTAAAAAGATAAATTATAACAAAAAGTTTTTATCAACATTTATGGCCCAAAAAACGCCCACAAATTGAACCAATAGCAAAACCAAACCTGAGGCAAAACCTATGAAACGAAGCGGAGATCGTACTTTTTTGATTAGCGACTAGCTGATTGTTTGGCACAACATTGTATATTCCCAAAAACTTAATCGGTACCGCAATAATCCACTATCAGAAGATGCTCAACTACAATAAAGTACTTAAAAATAACCAAATAACCCTTCGTCCCATACAAGAAGGAGACTTTGAAGAAATGAAAAGATTGACCAAAAATGAAAAAATCTGGACCTACTTTACCACTAATTTATCACAGGAAAAAGAGCTTCTAAATTGGATTAAAACCGCCATAAAATTGAATGAAACTCAAGAAAGACTTGGGTTTACCATTCTGGACACAAAAAATAATAAAATTATGGGTTGCACCAGCCTGGGAAATTTTTCTGAACGGGATAAAAGGATCGAAATTGGTTGGACCTGGTTATCAGAAAGTGCGCAGGGAACAGGAATCAATCAACTGGTGAAATTGATTTTACTACATTATTGTTTCGATGAATTTCATTTAGAAAGGGTAGAAAGCAAAACGGATGTTTTAAATACCGCAGCCAGAAAAGGCTTAACAAAAAGTGGCTTTACAGAAGAAGGAATTCTAAGAAATCACACCGTATTAGCCAGCGGAAGAAGAAGAGATACCATTTATTACAGTGTATTAAAAAATGAATGGAACCTTATAAGCCAAAAGTAAAAAAATAAGAACTTAAAGATCCTTTAAAAATCAAGTAATGAGCTGGAAAAAAGTAGGAGCTTAAAAGTGGAGCAAACAAAAAAATCATAGATATGGGTGGGGAAGGCAGTATGGCGCATGCCAATCAAAGTCTGAAACAAAATAGAAGTTTACTTAGAAGGAAGCAGTTTAAAAAACGAAAAATCTTACTGCTATCGTATTCAGGAAAAACCGTGGCGGAGTTTAAGAAAATCCCTCCGAAAGAATTAAGCCTATTAAAAGAACAAATAAAAATTAAAGCTAGAAAAGAACAGAAAAAAACAATCCTGATTTTTTTACTTTCGATTTTAATAACGACAACAAGTTTTTATCTCATTATAATCAATAATTAGAGCTAAAAGGTCTTCTTTCATTACTTCTTACACCAATAAGGACGGTAAATTACAATTAAAATCAGGTCGCCAAAAATCACCCTGATTTCCTACCAGATTCACCGGTTTTGCCACAATTTTAAAGATTTTCGTTCCAATTTTATGGGTAAACGGCTTGGTTAAACACAAGGAAAATCAGTAATAACCGGGATTATTTCATTGTATACCTCCCCATTTCTGTTTTGACTACAACAAAGTCAAAAATGGCTACATTAATCATCCTGCTGTTGGTGAATTTTACCCAAACAAAAACAATTTAAAATGAAAGCGGTAAGAATCAGTGAATTTGGTGGAAGAGAAGTTTTGAAGATTCAGGAAACAGAGCGTCCCATCCCCCAGGCCGATGAAATTTTGGTCAAAATATATGCAAGCGGTGTAAATCCCGTAGATTGGGTTGTACGCGAGGGCGGCAATGATGTATTAAGACCCTTGTTAAAGCTCCCAATGACCTTAGGTTGGGATGCGGCCGGTACAATAGAAGAATTGGGTAGCGGTGTAACAGATTTTAAAAAAGGGGATAAAGTGTATGGCATACCAAATTTTCCCGGTGATGGAAGCTATGCTGAATATGTGGCGGCAAAGGCAAGCCAATTTGCATTAAAACCCAAAAGCATAAGCTTCAATGAGGCTTCCGGTGTACCTTTAACGGGTATGGTTGCATGCAATGCACTTTTTGAACTGGGTAAATTAGAGGCCGGTCAGCGTGTTTTTATCCATGGGGCGTCTGGTGGTGTAGGCAGTCTGGCCGTGCAAATTGCAAAAGCCAAAGGCGCATATGTAATAGGTAGCGCTTCGGCAAGTAATCAGGATTTTTTAAAACAAATTGGTGCTGATGAGGTGATCGACTATAAAAAACAAAAATTTGATGAGTTGTTGAATGATGTTGACCTGGTTTTTGACAGTTCTCCTCTACGAGAAGATGCTGAAAGGTTGAGAGGCATACACATATTAAAAACAGGTGGGATTTTTGTAAGTGTAAATGTTGATTTTCCATTTAGTGATGCCGTTAAAGATGCACTTGCGGAAAAAAATGCGACAGGAGAACTTCTTTATTTGCAGTCTAATCACCACTATTGGTTGAATGAAATGGCCAGAATGATAGACGAAGGCCAAATACATGTTTTCATCAATAAAGTATACCCTCTTGACCAGGTTGCCGAAGCTCACAAAGCAAGTGAAACCTGGCACGTACAGGGTAAATTAGTGCTGGAAGTACGCAAAGAAAAATAAGATGGCAACAAGAATTAAAACCATTAATGAATTTCACCAGTTAAGAAATTTACCTAAACCGGCGCACCCTTTAATCAGTGTAATTAATGTAGAAAGTGTTGAGCATGTGCACCATAAGAAACCTATGACTTTGATGCTGGATTTTTATATGATCGCCATCAAAAGAATTTTTAGTAGCGGCACACTCAAATACGGGCAACAGCACTATGATTTTGATGAAGGTCTCATGTCATTCATGTCGCCCAACCAGGTTTTCAGCATTGCTTTGGATAAAGAGGAAAAATTGTTACAATCTGGATATGTATTGCTCATCCACCCCGATTTTCTTTGGAATACGCCATTGGCGAAAACCATAAAACGCTACGGGTTTTTTGATTATTCTGTACATGAAGCCCTGTTTCTCTCCGAAAAAGAAGAAAAAACAATCCTCGGGATTATCAAAAGCATTCATGAAGAGTATCATGCAAATATTGATGATTTTAGCCAAGAAATCATCGTTGCCTATCTGGAAACATTATTGCGCTATGCTGACCGTTTTTACCACCGGCAATTCCTGACCCGTAAGAAGGCAAATCATCAAATTCTTGACCGCTTTGAAAAATTACTTGCAGATCATTTTAATCGTGACGATATAAATCATACAGGATTACCAACGGTTCAACACATTTCCGATCAATTGAATGTTTCGGTAAGTTACCTAAGCCGTTTGCTCCGAACGCTTACGGGGCAAAGTACACAGCAGCACATTCACGATAAACTGATCGAAAAAGCGAAAGAAAAACTAGCTGCAACAGAATTATCCGTGAGCGAAATTGCCTACGAATTAGGCTTTGAACATTCACAATCCTTCAGTAAATTATTTAAAAGCAAAACCAATCAATCACCCTTAAATTTCAGAAATTCCTTTAACTAAAATAAAATCCCTGTTTTAGGATAGAAAATCATCTAATGAATGCCAATTTTATTAATAAAACGCAACGCCCCTATTTAATAAACTGTTTCAATCATCGTCATCATCAATATCACTTCCAGCCAGCGCTGCGGGATACTTTTTGGCACCCTTGGCACTGAACCAGAGTACACGGTTGAGCACATCATCACTGCCTGAGTCGATATGGTCATATTCCGGAAGCATGGATTTTTTGGCAAAAGAAAGCGCTTTTCCCCTTAAACTGCTCAAATCGGGGTTCATTTCGTTTAGGGGTATACGGTTTTCAAGGGCCGTATAGGCGTGCAGATTGGGAGTTTCCACAAAACAATCAAACATGGGTAAGGCGGTCGCATCCATAAGATTCATGGGTGGTATCCCCAAGATCTGTTCAATAGACCGCACCATTGAAGTCTGGTTATAGTTTGTGGAGATGGTTTTGGAAGTCTGCGTATATGGGCTCACCACGAAACCGGTGGTGCGGTAGGCCGAGACATGGTCCCAGCCAGCCTGGGAGTCATCTTCTGTGACAAAAATGACCGTGTTTTTCCAAAACCTGCTTTTGCTTACTGCCTCAATAATTCGGCCCATGGCAAGATCATTATCAGCTACCATAGCGCGAGGCGTGGGCGATCCCGGGCGCGTACCCGAGGTATGGTCCAGCGAAAGTGCCATAACTGATAATTCGGGAAATTGATCTCCGGGAAGTTTTTCGTAGGCATTCAGCTCTCTAATAAAAGCATCGGCACGCACCTGATCTGTGATCTTAAGCTGGTCTGAACCCGGATAATCTGAAGAAAGAAAAGGTTCCACCCGTGAGATCGTAGTGGTGTTGTTAAAATCCAATGGTTTGCCGGCCTTATAATCGTCATAAATTTGGGTCCAGGTCAGTGCGGGATCGATGTTGGGCATACAAGCCTCGCCATAAATGCGTACGCTCTTACCGTGATCTGCGGCATTATTCCATATAAAACCCTTTTGGTCATAGACCAGGGCATCATTCTGCACATGAGGATAACTGCGGAACCAGGCGCGCACATTCTTTTCCACATAATCGGTCACCATTGCGGCGTCCGTCCACTGGTGGCCTTCCGCAGAACATTTTCCCGAGGCGTAGTAATTGTCAAGCAGTATGAAATCGCGGGCCAGCTTATGCTGATTTGGGGTGATGCTGTCACCAAAAATGCACAGATCCCCATTACCATCACCATTGGGCAGATCACCCAATACCTGGTCGTAGGTACGATTTTCTTTGATGATATAGAGTACGTGCTTAAACACCGAAGGTTCACCAATACGTTGGGGCATGGGTCGGGACGGCTGGTTCTCACGGGGCGAAAGCCTGGCAAGCTCAAGCCTGAAATGTAGCATTTGATCCTTTGTTTTTCGGGTATATTCGGCAAGTTTTTGTTGATCGGGGATGGGAATGATCGAGACCGTGGCCTTTTGGTGATGCGAGTTGTAGGCGCCAGTTTTGACCTGTTCAGTAAGTGCATTGGGCACATTCATCTGCAGGCTGTTGATCCGGGCCCCCTCGCCTTCCAGATTAGTTACGTATAATGTACCTTTCAAAATAGTCAACCCGCCGGGATAAGCCTCAGTGGGAATAAAGCCCTGCAACTTAGCCTTGCTCCCGTTTTCGTTGGATAGTTTTATGACCGCAAGGGCATTATCCATCCCGTTGGCAACATAAAGATGAGAGCCATCAGTGCTAATGGCCAATGCGTTTGGCGAATCGCCGATAAAGCCCTTTTCACCGGGATTAATCTTTACCGAAATCGTTTCGGCCACTTCAAGCGTTTTGGCATCTATAACAGAAACGGCGTCGCTGTTGCCGTTGCTCACATAAACATACCGGCCGTCATTACCGCTCATTACCGCATTGGGATGCAGGCCCACATCGATATTTTTAATTAGATTACCATCTTCGGTCGAGATGACTGAGACCGTACCTTCGGCAATTGCGCCTGTAATTGGATTTATATACGCTTTCCCGTAAGGTACACCAGCAGTCTCTCGCGCATCATTTTCAGTCGGAAATTTTCCCGCCCAATTTGTGACAAATACACGGTTATTATTGATGGCGAGCCCGTAAGGAGCAACACCGGCGGGAACGCTCCATACTTTTGCCCCACTGCTCAGGGCTATTTTTTCCAAAGTGTTATTGCCGTTTAGTACCACATAGAGAAACCGTTCTTTACCTTCGGTAGTGATGGCCACTTCATTGGGAAGCGCCAGCGGGGAGTCTCCTTGGGGTTCAAAATCAAATGTAGTTGCAATGCTGATCTTAGTACCCTTAAGCCTTGCACTAAAAACTTTTGAACTATTGGTGTTCCCATTGGCCGCGCTCCAATACAGTTCGATGGATCCCTTGTAGCTTTCGACCTTAATACCAGAATACGTACTCATGAAGCCTGCAAGCTTGGGATCGTCATTATAAGACCATCTACCCACGATCTTATTTTTCCCACTATCCAGTATGGCGATACCGTAGCGATCCTCGATGGCCAAAAGGGTGGTGCCGGGGACTGCCTGGATATCAAGGCTATGGTTTTCCAGACTTGTATCACCATAAGAAACCCTTTTGCCCGCAGGATCAATAATGCGGTTGTAAGGCATAAGTACAGGCAGCAGGTTTCGGCTCAATGTGCTATCATCATAGGCCGCATGGTGCATAGACCGCTCATCAGTAGAAGCGCCATTCTTGGTAATACTTGTATTGCACGCGCCCAAACAGAGCAGTATGGCCCAAGCTCCCCTTTTTAAAATGATCCTGATCATGCTTATTTTTTATGAAATAGGTTATAAATCAATGCTGCCCGTCAAGGTACAATACAGCTTCTATGGGGTGATCTGTGTTGATGTAATCTACACCCATGCCTATCAAGAAATTCCACGCTACCTCTGTGTCTGGGGTGTTCCAGAACCGGAAGGGCTTTCCATACCCATGCGCCGTATCTACTATCTTTTTTATTTTTTTATAGTCCGTATCGGGCATTTCCCCTTTTCCATTCCAAGTGGAATACCGACCGAAATCCAAACTCAGCAGCGAGACCCTTTGCCAGACCGCTCTTGAATCTGGCTTGTCAAGACTTTGAAAATCGAAAGAAATAAACTTAGGGTAACCTGTGTAATCTTCCGTTTCCGGCCTATTTCCCGAAATAACAATTTTCACCATATCACTTTTTGTGATCTCGGGATATTTTTTGAGCAGGTTTACCAGCATATCCAGTGTTGCCGTACCGTCGGTTTTAAGGTCTATCAACAACTGTATCGGATTTTTAATGCCATAAAGTTCCAGTGCTTGTTGGATGGGTTTTAGATACAAGCTTTCGATATCCCTGCCCTGTTTTATATGATTGGGGCTGTGTGCCACATATAACGTATTTCCCTTTAAGATTACATCAGCCTCAATAGACTGCGCCCCGCAGGAAAAGGCTTTCCAAAATGGGACATCCTGCTCGTAATCGTTGTGGGAATGCACCCTGGGCTCATTGCTCACCTGTGCTGAGGTTGCCTGGGAAACGCTTAACACAAGGAGCAAAAAAACATTTTTAAAGAGGTACATTACTGTCTTAGAAATCATACGCTGTTTTGTTTGTAAAGAGGTTACTTTAGGCCGGGAATTAATCAAGTTTAACCAGTATTTTTTGATCCGGGGCCAATATTTTTTTTTGATTTGTAAGGATATCTGTATGTAATATAACTTTTATGATTGTATAAACCACACCGCTTTCGCGAAAGCAGGAATGTACAAATCTTTAAATTTGGGAAAGAGAATAAACTATTCTTGCCCTTACCGTAAAGCCGTTTTTAAGCGGGAGGTCCCGTATCGCCTCTGAAGGCTCAACCCCGCTCTGTGTGGCATAAATTACTGGACCCCCGCTCACTGAAAAGGAAAAGCGTGAGTCGGTAGGGCTTAGATTCAGGGATGGCCCCACCAGCACTTTGGCACCGCCCTCGGCCTCATCGTCATCCCAAAAGCCTTCCAAGTCCTCCCCCAGGGCTTCCGCACCAGCATATAAATTGCCCAATACCCGATACTGAAACCCAATACCGGTGATAATGTCAATGGCATCACGATCATCGGCAAAGGCCTTTTCAAAAAGAAGGTTCCCATTGATACGCCAGTAAGTAGACTCGTAGGTCCCAGTGATCCGGCCGGTAACAGCACCCACGTTTTCATAATCATACCTTGCACCAAGGCCAGCTCCCAAACGAAAGCCGAGAGCATCCCTCCCACCGATGAAATCCCGAATGACCTCTACCTGCTGAGCACTTGAGACTGCCCCGTCTTCGGGAAAACCAAAGGCTGCCCGGGCATAGAGTGTAAACCGATCTCCCAAATATCCCTTGACCGCGACTTCCTGATCCACGCCCGAATAACCAAAGGGACCAGAGACCCGCTCGCCATAACCACCGGAATAATCCAGGCTCCACGACTGCATCTCTGGAGTTAATGTGGTCACGGAAAACAAATAGGGCTGTACCGAGCTCAGAAAATTTTGAGAGTGATTGGGGCTATCTTCCAGGATTTGGCCAGAGGCCAGCGGAGCCATAAGCAGGCCTAGAATCAACAGGGATAATTTTTTAAAAATCACTGATTTCAATTTAAAAATGAATAATACTGTTTCAAAATTAATACGGACAGCTCAAAATCAGGTAAGCTGAATGTTATGTAATTGTAACGGCCAATGAGACCGCATGAATAGATATTTCGACACCTATAGAAAACCTGTACCTTTATGTCTTCAATCTGAGTTGGGATACATACAAAAAGTGCTTCTGAAAATTATAAAATTCCAAGTTTTTATAGAAGGTCTTCTTTCGCTAATCCCATCTATTTCCTTTGTAAAACCCTTTGAACTTAGCGCATATTTTTAAGGTTTTAAACTAAATTCAATCATGAACACAATCTTTTATTGCCTAGTTTTTTCATAACCGCCATTGTCAAAACGAACCCGATATTCAGATTTAAAAAAGGTGCTGGGCAGGTAATAATCAGTGGTGATGACCTGTGCGCCGGATGCCTTTGCCTTTTCAAACCTTGTATAATCATTCTCTCTCGCTTCTTTGGTATCTGCATCTGCACGTGTGCGAACCATATAGCCAAGTTCAATCAAATTTTTGATTTTATCAAAATCTTTAACTGGATCGTTGATGATCCTAAAGGCAGCATTGGGATTTCCTTCTTTCTCATTGACAAATAATACAGCACCTTTCAAATCGGGGAAATCTTCCAAATATCGATCGATTTTCTCATCTCCTTCATCCAAAACAAACAAAAACCGGTTCTTTACTTTATTTAAAGTGGGCCAGCCTTTGCTAAGCACCGCTTGCTCCAGGGTTTTAGAATTGCCCCTTACCAAATCTGGTGTTATCAAACTTTTTTTGTCGAAAACATCGCGTATCTCTGTATCGATACTTTGCAGAGCGTCAGCAGTAAAAGGGAGCGGCTTTCTAGTTCCAGGAATTTCCACGTCTTTGGCGTTAATGGTAATAATTACCGGGGTATGGCCTTTATGAGCCTGTGACCATTTTTTCAATTCTTTGAGTGCATCCTTAAATAAAAGTTGATGGCTCCTAAAATCGATCTCCTGCACATGAAAAACCTTGAGTCCCGGCACCTGCAGCTTTTGATCAGTATCAAATGCTTTTGGTTCTGCACCCATTGCCTTGATTATTTCCAAGCCTTTTGGATCCTCATAATAACCTCCTTCCGGATCACTGTAAACATCAAGTTCTAAGCCGCGCAGCCCCAAATTCAGTTGTTTGGTCAATGGAATATGCGCATAGGCTAAAGAAGTTAGAGAAGAATCCTTTTTAAGCAAGTAATCAAACAAGGGTTTTTCTATCGAAATTTTATAGCTGTTATGACTGCCGATCACTTGGATATTGTTCAGTTTTATCACTGCCGAACTCTTTCTGAGCACTTGTTTATTGAAAACCGAAACGGGTATGATCAACAATAAGAGGAGGGTTACTGTTTTCATAGGATTGAGTTTTAAGAGTTCTGACTTAGCATGATTTTGAAAAATGTAATAGTCCAAAAAAAACGGCTATCTATAAAGCTTAGTTTGTCAATGTGAACTTGTTTTGGGTTCTCATAAAAAGAGTAAACCAACATTATAAGATTCTAAAATGAATTTAGAATGACGACTGAGTGACTGCCTAGAAAGCCTTCTCATTTTTTGTTACAGATAATAATAAAGAGATGTTTTAAAAAACTTAGTTTTAGTCAGCCCAAACCTGCCTGTGCCGGCAGGCAGGATTGTTTCAGATTCTCATAAAAAATTGAAATCAGCTTCATGAGTTTGTGAAATGAATTCAGAATGACGGTTAAAATAGCTTTAAAAAGCGTCCATTTTTAGCTGTAGGGCTTAATACCCTCTGTTTTGCACTAAAAATCCTTCTTCACTAGAAGCACCGTCAATCGCTTGTTGAGGGATCGGAAACAGTCTTTTGTTTACATCACTGTCCGTTTTCCCTGTCCAGTTATCCTCATATTTACCAAAACGGATTTGGTAATTTCTCCTAAGGCCTTCCCAGTAGAGCTCAAATCCGCTTTCACGGAACAAGATATCCAGATCTATTGAAGTCAATGCCTCTGGAGTCTGATCAGGGCGCGCATTCCTAGAGGTCCTTAAGGTATTTATATCGGTAAGGGCACCTGCATTGTCACCATTCCTCAATTTGGCTTCGGCACGCATTAAATAAATCTCCCCCAACCGCATCAATACCAGATCAACGCTACTATAAGAACAACAATTGGTAGCGCTATGGCTAAACTGGTATTTTGAGAACCGGTAACCTGTGTTGTGTAAACTACCGTCATCAGTAAAGTCGACCTTCAGTGTATGGTCCACATAGACTTGGTTTGCATCCTTATCTTTTGTTTTGATAACAGGGTATATCCTCACCTTACCGTCATCGCAAGTCAGGATATTACCGCTATCATCTTTTCTGGGACCCCATATCACACCACGAAGTATCCCTCTGTCGATTTCAAACTGTTGAGCATCTACACAATAATAATGATCTGAATCATTCTCTGGATTTACGCCGGTAAGATCCTGAAGATCATCTGGTACGATTGTATTCTTTTTGAAAAAACGGGCATCAGCATCAGCCGGATCTACATTTTCGTAGGCATCTACCCAGGTCTGATAAAAATCAGGGGTTGCTGCAACCGCATCGGTCCCACGTGTACTTGGGAATTCCGGTCTGGGGATTTGGTCACCGGATATGGGCCAATACGCCCACCTGCTGTGCTCGGTTTCAAGTACGCCTCTTTGGTCAAGTGCAAATATGATTTCGGGATTACTGTGGTTGTCATCACTGAACAGGTCAAAATATTCAGGAGATAATGTATAAGGCCCAGCGATTATATCGCTTGTATATTGTATGACCTTATCCATATCTGCCGAATTAAAATCAGGGGTACCATAAGGATCACGATACACCGCGGCATTAAGATATAAACGGGCCAGCAAGGCTTTAACGCCATCTCTGGTAAACCTGCCCGGTCCCTTAGTATTACTGATAACGTCTACGACCGATAAAAGCTCGCTTTCGATATAATCTATGGCATCCTGCCCTCGTAAGATTTCGGAGATTTCCTCAGAATTCTCTTTCTTGAAAACAAGGCCCCAATTATCAAGTGCCAGCATATTAAGATATGCCTTCATGGCTATCATTTCATAAAGGGCATCCTGAGCTTCGGCATTACCGTTTTCAGCTTCCGGCTTTAATCTTTCTGTTGCTATTACCGCCCTTGAAAGCGTTAAGGTAATATTGGTCCAGGAGTCGCCTACCAGGCTATTGCTTGGCGTCATAAGATGCTGGTGTACCGAGATGAACTTGCCACCATCATACCAGTCAGTACCCCCACGATAGGGAAGTATGGCCTCATCAGAGGCAATCTCCTGAAGTCCAAAATTAACCGTATGAAACCATACATTGCGCAGAAGGCCATATACCGGCGCTATGGACCCACTTACAACTTCGGCCTGGCCGGTTCCGGTAAGGGACTCATCAAGAACATCTTCCTCTAAGGAGGTACAGCCGAAAATCGCCAATAAAAATACAGCTATCAGCAGCGCTTTGTTTGCTATTTTATTTCTCATTTTGTTTGTTTTCTGGGTGATTTTTTAAGGGAATCGTTGGTTTTTTAGAACGTTAAATTTAGACCGATCAAAAACGTTCTTGCTTTGGGATAAGTGAAATAATCAACGCCAAAGGTTTGAATCCCTCCTGAAGTTGAGCCTGTGTTCACTTCGGGGTCAAATCCTGAATAATCTGTTATCGTAAATAGATTTTGACCTGTTAAGGATAAGCGGATATTTTGGAATGTATCATCCCATCCAATTTTATCTGAACTTAAGTTATAGGCCAGGGTCGCGTTGTTCAATCTTAAGAAAGAGCCATCTTCCAAATAGCGCGTGGAAACGGTATTGGCATTGGTCACTGATTCATTGGGATATTGAACCGCAAAATCTGTGGTATTGTTAGATCTTGCCAGCAGTGCCTTATTGAACAGTGACATTTTTGTATGATTGTAAACCTTATTTCCTGCTACCCCATTAAAATTTAGGCCCAGGTCAAATGACTTGTACTTCAAGTTTATGTAATACGCATAGATAAATTTGGGGATTGCACTGCCCACTACGCTGCGGTCATTATCCAATGTTGCACCATCGCCATTGACGTCCTTGAACATATTCAGGCCATCAGCCCCTATACCATCAAATTGAAACATATAGAAAGCACCTATAGGCTCGTTGTTGATATAACCGTTAATCGTCGCGCCTGTTTGTCCAGAACCCTGGGCAGCCCCCGTGGTCAGTACAGAATAGGGTGAATCTTCAACCTTGTTTTGAATATAGGTGATATTTCCGCCTATATTATAGGAAAAATCGCGCTGTGCGTCGCTATTGTAGTCCAGCGCCAGTTCAAAACCATTGTTATGGATTTTCATGTCCGGGATATTGTTCCAATAGGTTGAGGTGGGCTCAACGGGATCAGCGGGAACAACTTCCAGTAAAATGTTAGAAGATTCTTTGTTGAAATAATCCAAGGTGCCCGTTAATCTGTAATTAAAGAGCGTAAAATCAATCCCCAGGTCAATTTGCGTAGAGACCTCCCATTGTAAATCGGGGTTTGCCAAACGTGTAAAAACAATTCCATAGGGATAACCGTCAATAGAGTTTCCGTCAGTATCTATGGGATAGGTGTTGAAACTACCGGATCCCGTAATCAATCTATCTTCTGAATAACTGGCTTTTGTGATCTTCGAGGGTATTTCCTGGTTCCCAGTTTGGCCCCAGCTGGCGCGTACTTTTAAATTTTCGAAAACCGAGTTATCCATAAAATTTTCATTGCTAATATTCCATCCCAGGGCAAAGGAAGGGAAATAGCCATATTTATTGTTTTCTCCAAATTTGGAAGATCCATCGGCGCGCAGGGTTGCGGTCAACAGATATTTGTCCGCATAGGTATAATTCAACCTACCAAAAAAGGATTGCAGCTCGTTTTCAACGGCAGATGAATTTACCGAAGTGGGATATTCATCTGTACTGGTCTGGTCTTGAAACCTGGGCTCAATATTATTATTTGCAAACCCCTTGTAAGAAGAAATCCTAGTCTCGTCTGAAAATTTTTGGTAAGAATGACCAGCCAGTGCTATAAGGTTGTGTATATCATTTTTCCACGTGTAGGTAAGCGTATTCTCCACCAATTGGTTGGTATTTGCACTGATTATTTCATCTAATGCCCCATCTGAAATGTTGGACTCGTTTACAACTTGCGGATAGGGTCTGTACTGTTGATATCTGTTAGTAGCGGAATAATCTACACCGAGATTTAACTTATACGTAAGACGATCAGTAATTTTTACGGAAGGGGAGATGCTTGCCAAAATACGATTGTTGATCGCCTTGTCGCTATATAAGTTATACCTGGCCAGTGGATTAAGGGCATTCGTGTTCAATAAAGTAGGCTCACCATCTGTATATGCGGGAATAGTAGGATTTAAACTGAGCATATCACTTATGGTGGAATTTATGCTGGGGCGTAAATTTTCGGTGCGTGTTGCCGTAAGGTTATAATCTACAGTCAGTTTTCCGTCGAAAGCCTTTTGAGTCATATTCAATTTACCCGAATAACGCTTCAGCTCGCTGTTCTTCAAGATCCCTTCTTGGTCCTGAGCTCCTACTGATGCGAAATAGTTGACTTTATCATTGGCCGCTCCGCTCATGGAGAAATTGATATTTTTTGAAACCCCAGTTTGTGTAAGTTCATCTTGCCAATCGGTATTTCCGCCAAAGTCTTCCAAAGTTCCTCCTACGGCCACTACTTGCCTACGAAACTCATCGGCATCAAAAACATCCACTGTATTGGCGATAGAGGACAAAGCGGTGGAAACCGATAAATCCATTTGGGTTTTACCCGCCTTACCTCTTTTGGTAGTAATAACGACAACCCCGTTAGATGCCCGGGAGCCATATACCGCGGTGGCACTGGCATCCTTTAGCACATCAATGCTTTCAATATCATTGGGATTAAGAAAGTTAAGAGGATTGGTGGCAATGCCCGTAGAAGAATTGTCAAGCAGAAAACCATCAACCACGTAAAGTGGCTGTGTACCCGAACGCAAACTGCCTATCCCCCTAATAATTACATTTTGTGAAGCACCCGGCTCACCACTATTTGATACGATGTTGACACCGGCCATTTTACCCTGCAACAACTCTCCTGGATTACTTACAACCCCTTTATTGAAATTTTCACTCTTAACGGAAGCAATCGCCCCAGTGACGTCTGACCTTTTTTGCGTGCCGTAGCCCACTACAACAACATCATTTAATTGCGCCGCATTGGGCTCTAATTTTACAACAAGCTGGGATTGCCCATTTACTGCAACCTCTTTTGGGGAATAACCCAAATAAGAAATTTCAAGAATGGCGTCGGCATCGGCATTAATGACAAATTTACCATCAAAATCGGTTGTTGTGCCATTGGTTGTTCCCTTGACCATAACTGTAGCACCGGGCAATGGCATATCGCTTTCGTCTGTCACGATACCCGAAATGGATTGTTGCAAGGGTACTAAATTTAAAAAGGAGGCGTTTTTATTAAAAGATATCCCTGTTTCAGTATCTTTAAAAAAAACATGAGATACACTTGCCCTAGATCCAGCCCACATGATTAGACATGCCAGAACCGTGCTGATCTTAGATAATCGTAATTTTGAATACATAAATTTAAGTGTTGGATAACTGAGAATTTTTCGATGCTTATTTAGAGAGCCTGTTACAGCAGGCTCTTTTTAATTATTCCAAAAATACCCTATATGCATTGAGCGATTGTTACGTCAGCATTAGGATTGTATTAACGATAAATTATAATAAATGCCTAGTGTTAAGACATTGATAAGCACATGTAAACATACCGGAATTATTGACCTCATTTATAGAATATTGAATACGTTTTCGGTTGTAGATCTTTTATAAACATCAGACCAACAATAACAAAAATGAAGCGGCATATAGTGTAAATCATGACTTTAAGTCGCCAATGTTTAACATGAATGACGACTGTTAAAGCAAAGGGCATTTAAGTAAGATCTCTTT
>CBDCNG010000001.1:0-13843 GCA_965219335.1 Leeuwenhoekiella sp. | reverse complement strand
GGGCATAGATAAAAGCATGAGCGCCTCTATTGAGATCGATCTGGAAGACAACGCAATTAGTGAGGTGACGAAGTACAGGCAGTTTGAGGGCAAATCCTATCCGCTGTCAAAATTTCCACCAGATGCACGTACTTATCCCGGCCTTAACTGGCGCGGTGATGAGCGCATCACAAAAATGGAAGATATATTTAAGGGAGACCCGCAATATGAACTTATAAAAATAGAAGGTATCCCCCTGCCGGAAATACCAGAAGATTTCTTTGCCAAACCGGATGACGAGGAAGAGGAAGATACAAGCCTGCCCGATGCTTCTGAACTCAACCCCGAAGATCTAAAAAACCGTGAAGAGGACGCACCACAAATAGGTATTCCCATAAACGAAAAAGCAACCATTAAAGGAGATTCCCTACAGCTGAAGCAAAAAGAGCCTGTTCAGGATAGCCTAAAGGAGCAGGAAACGAAGGTACGGGATAGTATAAAGATCTCGCAAAAGAAAAAGGCAGGAGTCCTGAGACGGGAAGAGCATTGATTTAGCATTGTTGAGTTATCGCAGACAATCACAATGGCCCTAATCAATTTAGAAGGAACCCTAAATCTGTATCAAATTTCATATTTTGAAGTGAGAATTCCCCTCTTTAGAACAAGACATACTGACAGACTACAGGATATCCCAACTTATAAGAAATAGCTTTTAATTTTTAGAAACTTGAACCAAAACTTCCTCACATATCAAGCCCAAACCACCCCGCACCCGCTGGGGATGGAGGTTTCACATGCACAGGGTTCTTACATTTATGATGTGCAGGGAAAGCAATATCTAGATTTTGTGGCCGGGGTAAGTGCATGTACGCTGGGCCATACCCATCCCGCCGTAGTCAACGCCATAAAAGAACAGGCTGGAAAATACCTGCATGTCATGGTGTATGGCGAATATGCGCAGAATCCTGCGGTCGAATTTACACGTCTACTTGCTGCCCAGCTTCCCGCAGGCTTAGAGCAGACTTACCTCGTTAACAGTGGTGCTGAAGCCATTGATGGCGCGATCAAGCTCGCACGGCGCAGCACAGGCCGTACGCAGATCATTGCCGCAAAAAAAGCGTACCACGGTAATACCTTTGGGGCGCTGAGCCTGATGGATTATGAAGAACGCGTAGCCCCCTTCCGTCCTGTGATCGGGGATGTAGATTTTATAGGTTTTAACGACCTCAGCGATCTCGATAAAATCACCGAAAGGACCGCCGCCGTCGTCCTCGAAACCATTCAGGGTGGGGCCGGATTTATTGTGCCAGTAGATGATTTTCTAAAAAAGGTTAAAAAACGCTGTACAGAAGTAGATGCCTTATTAGTGCTTGACGAGATACAACCGGGTTTTGGCCGTACGGGCAGGTTGTTCGGTTTTGAGCATTTTGATGTCGTTCCAGATATTTTGGTGCTGGGCAAAGGCATGGGCGGTGGTATGCCCATCGGCGCCTTTACAGCCTCAAAAAAGCGCATGCAGTTACTTTCTGACAATCCTAAACTGGGTCACATCACAACCTTTGGCGGTCATCCTGTCATTGCGGCAGCCGCGTTAGCCACACTCAACGAACTGCTGAGAACAGATCTTATCAAGCAGACCTATGAAAAGGAAAAACTGATCAGGAAACGTTTAGTGCATCCGCTCATTAGTGAGATTCGCGGTAAAGGTCTTATGCTGGCTGCGTTTACCATTTCCGCGAAAATGACCAGCGATGTGATTCTTGAGTGCCAGAAAGAAGGATTGATCCTTTTTTGGCTGCTTTTTGAACCAAAGGCTATACGCATTACCCCACCACTCACCATAAGTTTTGAAGAATTGGAAGAGGGCTGCAAAAAATTGCTGACAGTTCTTGATAAGTTGGATTAATAATGCAGAATTAACCAAAAGGCGCGGTTGTTGATTACTTTGTTGAAAAGAATACACGTTTATCAAGGTACCGCGCGTTTAATTTATAAATTTATAAAGGTAGAAAGCAAATCGAACTGAACATCCCAGAACAGGGTTTATAAAAATTGAACGCTGCACAGGGAAAAGTAGAACTAACCTTTTCTCCGGCTTCTTTTCCTATAGGAAAGCATTTCGCGGAAGCGGACAAAACGGATTAACAAATATACCGTGTATGAAATTCAGTCACGAAGAAGATTTCCCGCTCACCCGTTTTGAATCTATGTTAAAGACGAATAATATTCTCTTCTTCGATTCGGAAGAATTTGAGGATATTGTAAACCATTATCTGGAAAACGGGAAGATTGCATTGGCCAAAAAGGCCGTTAAACTTGGTCTTGACCAGCACCCCACTTCCTCAAACCTTAAACTTTTCAGGATTGAGATCCTCATTTTTGAGAATAAGCTCCCAGAAGCCGATAGATTGCTCAATGAACTTTATCTGCTGGAACCTAATAATGAGGAGATCTATATTCAGAAGGCCAATATCTACTCAAAAAAAGACGATCATCACAAGGCCGTGGAACTGCTCGAGACCGCCCTTGAGATCACAGATGATGATGCTGATATCTATTCTCTAATAGGGATGGAATATCTGTTTATGGAAGATTTTCAGAACGCCAAGTTCAACTTCATGAAATGCCTTGAGGTTGATGAGGATGATTATTCCGCCCTGTACAACGTTATTTATTGTTTCGATTTTCTGGAACAACACGAGGAGGCCATTGATTACCTCAATATGTTTCTGAACAAAAACCCCTACTGTGAAGTAGCCTGGCATCAGGTAGGTAAGCAGTATTTTGACCTCAAACAATATGAGAAGGCACTCGCCGCCTATGATTTTGCGATCATAAGCGATGACACTTTTATAGGTGCTTATTTTGAAAAGGGTAAAGTCTTGGAAAAAATGGGCCGTTACAATGAGGCCATTGAGAATTACCAGATCACCCTAGGGCTGGATGATCCAACTTCTTTTGCATATCTGCGCATCGGTAAATGCTATTTAAAACTGCACTGTGAAGACCTGGCTCTTGATTATTTTTCAAAAACTGTACATGAAGACCCTTTGCTGGACAAGGGTTGGATCGCAATCACTGATTTTTACATCAAAAAGATGGATTATCAGAATGCGCTATACTATATCAATAAAGCCATCAATATAGACGGTGAAAACGTATTGTACTGGAAGCGCTACGCCAAGATCAACAATAAGCTGAAGTTTTATGAAGAGGCGGAACGTGGCTATCGCAGGACCCTAGAACTGGGCAATTATGAGCTCGACACCTGGCTTACCCGATCAGATATACTCACTGATCTAGGCGAAAATGAGGCCGCCGTACAGAACCTAATACAAGCCATGGAATTCTACCCGGAAAATGCGGAGATTGAGTTTAGGCTCGCCGGACTTTATTATATGCTGGGCCAGGATATAGAGGGGCACTATCATCTTGAGAACGGGCTAAGACATGAGCCCGCGTATGCTATGATTCTAGAAGAACTCTTCCCTTACGCTTATGCGAAAAAAAGCGTTCAGCAAAAGATATTGCAAGCGCGTAAGTCCTGATGGTTTTCTTATTTTTGATGGCTCATCCTTAATGTAAATATCGAGCCATGCCCGAAAAACGTAGCCTTACGCAATACGTATTGATATCCCTTAAAGGGCTCGCCATGGGCGCGGCAGATGTAGTGCCTGGCGTTTCTGGCGGTACAATCGCATTTATCGCAGGGATCTATGAAGAACTGATCACCACGATAGATAAACTGGACACCGGTTTCTTTAAAATTTGGAAGAAAGAGGGTTTCTGGGCAGCTTTTGCACACTATAACATAGCTTTTCTTATTGCTCTTTTTGGTGGGATTGCAGTAAGTATACTCTCGCTTGCAAAACTGATTACCTATTTATTGCACGATTACCCCCTATTATTATGGAGTTTCTTTTTTGGACTTATCATTGCCAGTATTCTATATATCGGTAAGCAGATAACTAATTGGGGGGCTGGTGTGTTCATTGCAGGCATCTTGGGCATTGCCATTTCTTATTACATCACCATTGCTGAGCCCGTGCATACGCCCAGCAGCGCTATATTTATATTCATATCTGGCTTTATCGCGATCATAGCCATGATCCTGCCAGGTATTTCCGGTTCCTTTATTTTGCTGCTTTTGGGTTCATATGCTGTGATTTTGGGAACGGTAAGGAATTTCGTTGATGGCATCCTTACAACAGATTGGGAGCTGGTCAGAACTTCAGCGCTAAAACTCGGACTTTTCCTTATTGGTTGTATTGTTGGGCTCAAGGTCTTCTCAAAAGCGCTTACCTACCTTTTTAAAAACTACCAGAACCTCACCTTGTCACTCTTGACGGGTTTTATGATCGGCGCCCTTAATAAGGTATGGCCGTGGAAAGAAGTTCTTTCGTATCGGGAGGATAGCCATGGGGAAATGGTGCCCCTCCTCGAAAAAAGCATCCTTCCCTCCCACTTTGACGGTGACCCAAAAATATTTTGGGTGCTTATTGTGGCAATCATAGGCTTTTTGACCATTTTTCTTTTAGAACGGTTTGCCAAAGCAAAAAAGAACCATGCAGACTGACACCCGCTCATTTTCAGATAAGATCTGGCTCGTGCTCAAGGGGCTGGCTATGGGTGCCGCCAACAAAGTGCCAGGCGTCTCGGGTGGTATCGTTGCTTACGTAGTAGGTTTTTATGAAGAATTCATCCATTCTCTGCAACACATAAACGGCAAGGCTTTTAAACTGCTTATAAACGGAAGGGTAAAAAGCTTTATGACCTATGTAAATGGCCGTTTTCTGGGGTTGCTCATGTTGGGTATGGTCATCAGTTATTTCAGTGTTTCAAAATTGCTTGATATTATCATACAGCACGAACCGTTATTAGTATGGAGCGCATTTTTTGGAATGATCATCGGCAGTATATACTACATTGCAAAAGATTTTGAGGAATGGACACGGAAGAATATAGCGATCCTACTACTGGGCGCAATTGCTGGCGTTGCCATAAGCTTGCTCGAACCGGCTACACAGAATGATAATTTGATATTTGTATTTTTCTGTGGAATCATTGGGGTTTCCGGCATGACCCTGCCTGGACTTTCTGGCTCCTTTATCCTAATTTTATTGGGTAATTATGTGCTTTTGCTGGTAGATTCGGTCAATGCGCTCTATGACACCCTTTTTGATCTTGCCCGCTTCGATCTTTCTTTTATGGGCGATCCGGTACGCATACGCCTGCTTCAGGTGATCGCAGTTTTTACTTTAGGTTCGCTGGCTGGACTGGTTACATTATCCAACTTTCTGGGTTATTTGCTAAAGCACTTTAAAAGTGAAACAAATGCACTGATCATCGGGTTTATTGCGGGATCTTTGGGGGTGGTCTGGCCTTGGAAAACGCCAATTTATGAGATGGGTGCCCTGGGCAGGGTCAAGATCGACCGCGTGGGCGACCCTATACTAAAAAATTATGACCGTTTTATCCCCACCGAAATTTCCCTGCAGAATATCAGCGCCACGATCTGCATTATTATAGGGATCCTCATCGTTTTCGGTCTGGGCAAATATGGCGAAAAAACAAAACAACATGGAAAAGTACGGCCTTATAGGTAAAAATATCGAGTTTTCGTTTTCACGGAAATATTTCGCTGAAAAGTTCAAAAAAGAGAATCTGGACGCTGAGTATGTTAATTTTGACTGTCAGAATATCGAGGGGGTCAAGAAACTTTTGGAAAAAGAAAATCAGCCAAATGGATATAATGTCACCATTCCCTACAAACAGGCTATTATGCCCTTTCTACAGGAGATCAATAAACATGCACAGTCCATCGGCGCAGTAAATACCATTAAAAGACTACCCGATGGCAGGTTAAAAGGCTACAATACAGATTACTTGGGTTTTCGCAAAGCCATCAGGCCGCTGCTTGGCAAGACTCACCAAAAGGCACTCATTTTGGGAACCGGTGGCTCCTCAAAAGCCATAGCATATGCACTCGAACTTGAAGATATTAATTATGATTTTGTGTCCCGGACCCCAAATAAGGAGCAACTGGGCTACGATCAGCTCAATGCCGCCCTCCTTTCAAAATATACCATAATTGTTAACTGTACCCCATTGGGCACGTACCCTGCAGTTGATAAGGCACCCCCTATCCCCTACCATCTGCTCAGTGCAGAGCATTTACTTTTTGATTTGGTCTATAATCCTGAAGAAACCAAATTTATGAAAGAGGGTGCGGCACGTGGAGCGTTAACCACCAATGGTTTTAAAATGCTACAATTACAGGCAGAGGCTGCCTGGGGCATCTGGAATTAGCAGTACGCCATCAATAAGGCCATTTGCTATGTGCACAGTTAATAGTATCTTTAACCCCTATTATAACGACGATAAATACCAGCATCATGGCTCAGGATAAAACAAATAAGGAAGAAGGCAAAAAGGATGATCTCACCGCCAAGGCTATAGTTAACGAAGGTGATAAAAAGGAGAAGAACCCTGCCCAGAAGATGGATCATGATATCGAAACGGACGGGGTGACCACGAGTTCTGCAGAACGGGAAGAAGAAAGCCAGGAAGATGAAATGGTGACAGAATCCATGGATATCATCAAGGATGCCTCGGTAGAAAAAGAGGACGAAGCAACCGTGCCCGATGGCAAGCTAGACGAAAATTTGGAGCAGGCCAGTAATACTTTAACAGAGACTCAAAAAGAAATACCAAAATCCACAGATAAGCAAGTAGATGGTACTCCCGCTGCCGCGAAAATAACGGAAAATCATGAACAGCCAGAGGAAACTTCTCAAAACACTTCCATAAAGGTGGACGAATCATCAGATTCAGCAACATTGCCGCATAAGGATGAAAATTCCAACGAAAAATCTAATGCTTATAATGCCGTTGATTCTGAAGATGCCAACATAAATTCTGACAATAACGCTTTCGCGAAAGCGGAACAGACTGAAAACAAGCCTGAAGAAACCGCTAAGGACCGTTCTACAAAAGCGGACGAAACATCCTCAAAATCCGCCGAAAAGGAGCAAAATATAACCGGTAAAAAAACAGCCACTGTCAAAGGCGATGATGAAGACTTTGCCGAAGAGGAACAGGATGAGGATACCAGTGGTAGCGATGATATAGATAGCGCCCTCACCGAGGATAGCGAAGATGAGACCACCGCAGAACGCCACAGCATCCCCAAAAAAGAATATGATCAGATGAGCAAAGAAGCGCTGATCAAAGAGTTTAAATATCTGCTGCACAAACATAAAATTCAAGCGATCAAAGAACACGTTGACGAACTTCGATCAGCTTTTATATCGCAATTTGAGGAAGAGCAGGACGAGGCCAGGGACCATTTTATTGAAGAGGGTGGCAACATCATCGATTTTAGATATTACAATCCCTTAAAAAAAGAGTTCAACACCCTTTATTTTCAATATCGTGACAAGCGCAATGCTTATTTTAAGAATCTAAAGCGTGACCTCAACGCAAACCTGGACGTGCGCAATGCCCTAATAGAAGAACTTAAGGAACTTAAAGGCGAAGTAGGCGGGGAAGATAGCATTAACACGACTTTTGATAAATTCAGGGATATTCAGGAGCGCTGGCGCAGTGCCGGTAATATCCCCCGGGATCGTTACAATCTGGTCTGGAACAATTACCATCACCATGTTGAGAATTTCTATGACTTCCTGCACCTCAACCGGGAGTTTCGCGACAGGGATTTTAAAGAAAATCTTGACAAAAAGATGAAACTGGTGGAGCAGGCTGAGGAGCTGACCAAAGCACAGGATATTAACCGGGCGTTTAAAGAACTTCAGCTTTTGCATAAGATGTGGAAGGAAGAAATAGGCCCAGTGGCCAGAGAATACCGCGAGGAAATTTGGGAAAAATTCAGTGCGGCCACACGAAGTATCCATGATTCACGTCAAGAGTATTTTAAAAATATAGATAAAATACACGAAGAAAACCTCGTCAAAAAACAGGAAGTCATCCAGCAGATAGAAGAAATCGCTGCAAAAGAGGAGCAATCCCATGGAGCCTGGCAAAAAGCCATGAAAAAAGTGGCGGCCCTACGTGATGAATTCTTTAAAATAGGAAAAGTACCCCGCAAGAAAACTGATGCTGTATGGAAAGCCTTTAAAAAAGCAACGCGCACCTTTAACCGTAACAAAAACGCTTTTTATAAGAACCAGAAAAAAGAGCAACAGGAAAACCTTTCCAAAAAAATGGAACTGGTCAAGATTGCAGAGGAAAACAAGGATAATGAAGACCTGGAGCCCACAATCGAGCTGATGAAAAAAATACAATCAGACTGGAAAAAGATAGGGCACATACCCCGTAGGGACAGCGATAAGGTTTGGAAACGTTTTAAAAAAGCATGTAATCATGTATTTGACCGTCTGCATGCCAATAAAAAAGAGGCCCTTGAGGAAGAGCAAGGCAATCTTGAGGTAAAGCAGGAAATGCTCAAAAAGGCTAAATCCATCGAAATTACAGGCAAACGCGACGAAGATCTGGCCGCCGTTAAGGCGCTTATCGCATCTTGGAAAGAAACCGGTCGCGTACCTTTTTCCCAAAAGGGTATCGAAAAAGACTTTAATAAAATCCTTGACGGCTTATTTAATAAACTCGACCTGGGCCGTAAGGAGACCGAAATGATCAAATATGACAATCGCGTTGCCGCGATGGCAGACCGGGACGATGATAGGCAAATTGAAAAGGAACGCTATTTTATCTCAAAAAAAGTTGACGAAGTCAAAGCTGAAATCAACCAACTGGAGAATAATCTAGGTTTCTTTCAACATGTGCCTGATGATAACCCTATGGTCAAAGAAGTTCACAAAAACATTGCGGACCATAAAAAAACACTTGAGATCTGGAAGGCAAAACTTAAAAAGATCAAAACGATCGCCTGAGACCGCAAAACGATCTTTAACAAATAACCACGGTACATTTATTTTGGCCGTGGTTTTTATTTCGGCGTAAGACAAAATAGAATCGTGGCAACATTTGACCACTAAACAAAACAATATTCTATTTTTAACACGATATGCGCGGCCCAAAATACATTGTGGGAATACGTAATTTCCTAAAAAGCTATGACTTTTCTAAGGGGCTGCTCTTGTCATCTGCTGTTTTTATTGCCATTCTGTTTTGTATAGAGTTCCTGAATGTTACAGTTGCCAGCGGCGCTGCCCTTGGGGTGCTTATCATATCTATCCCTGATATTCCCGGAAACAGGAAGCACCAGACTATCGGCATGCTGGTTGCGCTTTTTCTCGCGGTTATAAATTTCTTTTTGATTCAGATGGCGCTGCAAGTTCAATTTCTGGTTCTGCCCGTTCTTGCAATTCTCGTTTTTGCCAACTCCATCATTTCGGTATATGGGTTTAGGGCATCACTGATCTCATTTTCAGGATTGCTGGCCATGGTGCTCAGTTTTGCCCATCCACATACTGGGATAGACCTTTTTCTCAACCTGCTCTATGTGACCTGTGGGGGGCTTTGGTATCTCCTACTTGCCTTACTTCTCAACCGCTACCGCTCCCAATCATATCTTGCTCAACTTATAAATGCATGCCTGAAGCGCACGGGAGCATACCTTGAGCTAAGGAGCAGGCTGTATCTTGCAGAAGATGATGCAGACATACACTGTAAAATCCTGGAACTTGAGACCTCCATCGTTAATGATCATCAGGCCATCCGCGATAATTTGTTGTACCAAAGGGGCAGATCGGGTTACCAAGGGCATAAACGCAAACAGCTTTTAATATTGATTGAACTGGTTGAGATCCTCGAGCTCGCCGCGGCAAACCCCATTGATTTTTCAAAATATCACGACAAATCCCAAGGCTTTAAAAAAGTTGTTGGGCATTGTGCAGCGGTGATTATGGCAGTAGGTAAACGACTGGCAGAACTCGCCAACCAAGGAAAAATCGCAAATCAGAATCTTCCCGATAATCTTATAAACGAAGCTTTAAATACTTTTGAACAATCCAAACAGCAAAAGGATGTAGATCAGCAAGACGGTATTTTATTAAGCAACCTACTCGATTATACAGTAAAACAATCGAATAATGTCAAAACCATAGTCCGTTATCTTACAAGTGACAAACCTTTAAAAAAACCATCACTCAAATCGAAAGAACGCGATTTGTTCATTTCGGCACCTGATTATTCCCTCACGATCCTTAAAGAAAACCTTTCCTTTAAATCGCCTATTTTTAAACACTGCCTGCGCCTCGTGCTTACGGTTCTTTCGGGCTATTTGCTGGGATCCCTGTTTTCGATACAAAATGCCTACTGGATCATTCTCACTATCGTCGTGATCATGCGCCCTGGCTACGTGCTCACCAAAACACGTTCTAAAGACCGTGCTATTGGCACACTTTTAGGCGCGGTCATCGCTTTCGGAATTTTATTTATAACACATGATACACGTGTTTTTGCCGCCCTTGCCTTTACCAGTCTTACGCTGGCCTTCTCGCTTATACAGCAAAACTACAAGGCCGCCGCCCTCTTTATCACCTTAACCCTAATTTTTACCTACTCCCTGATCACCACAGACGCCTATGCGGTCATACAATATCGGGTTATCGATACGCTAATGGGTGTCCTACTGGCAGGGCTTGCAAACTATTTTCTCTGGCCCTCCTGGGAAAACCAGACCATTGAACAACTTATTATAGATTCCATACAGTTTAATCAATACTATTTAAAAGAAGTAGACCGGTTTTACCGTCATCCTTCAACACTTCCCTACAGCTACAAAGCGGCACGAAAAAAGGCTTTTTTGGCCATGGCAAATCTTCATGCCGGATATCAGCGCATGGTGCAGGAACCACTCGCACAAAGCAGGCACCTGGGGCAGCTACATGAGGTAGTGGTCATCAACCATACCTTGCTCTCCGCTATCGCCTCATTGGGAACGTATATCCAGATACATAAGACGACTGCAGCGTCAAAAAATTATATGCAGATTATAAATACGATTAACTTATGTTTAGTCGAATGCCAAAAAATCTTTGATAAACAAAAAAGCTCAGAGCTCCTCAATACACATAAAGGTCCTAAAGAATCCTATCAAAAACTGGAACAACACTATAATAAACTTCTACATACTGAAGAGACATCTAGGGGCGCAAGGGACGTTCAGAAAATAGGCCATCATGAACAATTAAAAGAGGCACTTATACTCAGAGACCAGCTTAATTGGATTTCTGACATAAGTGAAAACTTATACCGCGCCCTGATGAATTATAAGAAGCGAACATCAAAGAAAGGATAAAACTCAATCCTCCGTTTTAGCATTTTTTATCATGGAGGCCAAAGTGTTACAGTATAAAGATTAACAATACTTTGTGGCTTCACAAGGCCCTCAACTCATGCTAAATGCAGGCAATTCCGTAATTTTATCCAAAACAAAAATTGAAATTATGAGCGAAGTAATCAATGAAAGACTGAACACGCCGACCTATATAAATGATGATCAGGGCGCGGAAATTGCCAACGGACTCAATGAAGTTGTTGCAACAACTTTTGCATTATATGTAAAAACAAAAAACTTTCACTGGCATATGTCAGGGCCACATTTTAGGGATTACCACCTATTATTTGATGAGCAGGCAGCAGTTTTGGAAGGGATGATAGATCCTCTAGCAGAGCGGGTGCGAAAACTGGGACAGCCCACTTTAAAATCTATCGGACAGATTGGGCATCAACAAATTATCGATGACGACGATAGAGAATATGTAAAACCTTACGATATGCTCAAAACCTTAATGGAGGACAACCGTACACTCAATCAAAAAATGCTTGATGTACACGGCGTCTGTGACGATTATAAAGATGTGGCAACGGCCAGTCTCCTTGAAGAAATGATGGATGCAACTGAACGGCGCATTTGGTTTCTTTTTGAAACTATGCGTGGGTCTAACCAGTAAATTCATGTACTTGATACTACAAAAATGAGGACTGTTTCGTCCTCATTTTTTTTTGCTTATTTTTAAAAGGTTTTTCTGTATTAAAGAATAAAACATTTTGGAATACAAGCCATTACGCATTTAGCACTCTCAGTCCTTTATAGTTTGAATAAATAGTAAGAAAAACCTTAAAAAATGAGCTTATTTGATCTTATCAGTATCTTGATGGTGGTAGCATCTATTTTCTCCTATTTTAATGCCCGGTTGCTTAAATTACCAGATACCGTGGGGCTCTTTTTGATAGGGATTTTGTTTTCCCTCTTCCTTCTTTTTTTGGGCAATTATTTTCCAAATGTCCTTGATTACGAGCAAAAAATCTTAAAACAGATCGACTTTCAAAAATTCCTGATGGACGGCATTCTGAGTTTATTACTTTTTGCCGGTGCGCTCAAGCTTGATCTCCAACAATTAAAATCGCAACGGTGGCCCATTATTATTTTTGCTACTGTGGGGACCCTCATTACCACCTTTATAGTAGGATTTTCACTTTATTATATACTTTTGTTGATCAACCTTCCCATCCCACTTTCTCATGCGCTGATCTTTGGCGCCCTGATCTCCCCCACCGATCCCGTGGCTATCCTTGGGGTTTTGAATAAAACGGCCATTGCTAAATCCCTAGAGATCAAAATATCCGGCGAGAGCCTCTTTAACGATGGGGTGGGCTACGTACTTTTCCTTTCACTCAGTCACCTGGCTATGCAACAGGGAGGCGGAACCGATATCTCCCTAGGTGAGATCGGATTGGTTTTTCTTAAGGAAGTGGGCGGTGCTGTACTTTTTGGTTATCTAATGGGGCGCATTACCGCAGCAGCACTTTTAAAAATAGATGAATATAAAACCCAGGTGCTCATCACCCTGGCCATGGTAATGGGTGGTTATACCCTAGCCGGAATGATTGGCGTTTCCGGGCCTATCACAATGGTAGTAGGTGGCATTATGATCGTTCGCTCGCTCGGGGGCGAAAATCCCATCTCTTCTGAGACAAAGGATTATGTGAAAAAGTTCTGGGAGCTCGTAGATGGGCTGATGAACGCGATCTTGTTTTTACTTATCGGTCTTAAGATTCTGGATGTACAGGCAAATAGATCGGTGCTCATTACAGGATGCATTGCGATTATACTCGTGCTATTAAGCAGGTTTTTATCGCTCAAAATTCTGATGGCAAGTATGCGAAAGTGGATCCCATTTGAGCCCAAAGCGGCAATAATAATGACCTGGGGCGGTCTGCGTGGGGGCATCAGCATTGCGATGGCAATCAGCCTTGCGGACGGACTTTCAAAAAATCTTTTTATCGGTATCACGTATATCGTGGTACTCTTTTCCATATTGGCCCAAAGCCTAACTTTAGAATGGGCTGTCAAAAAGTTTGATCTCGGTGGCGAGAACTCTTTAAAAATATAGACATTCTATTGTCAATGTTATGGATTTCGAAACACAAAAAAACCACGATTGTAGATTTACACTATATTTCTTAGATTTTAAAAATATCACACTAGGTTTTCCGCTTTCGCTAAAGCGATATAGTATAAAAACTGTTACCCTGAGCAACAAACCTCTTTTTATGTAGAACTTAAGGATTAACAACTCTGATTTGGTTCAAAACATTTTAAATCATTTGCTGTTTTTCATTAACGGGCCGATCTCAGATTTATCATGCTGTGAAAGAAAATTCACAAGGTCTGAAAGCTGCTCTCTAGACAAGGCTCCCCCATAAGCGGGCATATTTACCGCACCATTACTGATGCGTATAATCATTTCATTTTTGGTCAAGCGTTTTTCCACCTCTGTGAGTTCAGGGCCGCGGATACCGCCATGGTCATTTATTTTATGACAATATAGACAACCTTCAGTATTAAAAAGATCGATACCGCGCTTTAAGCTGG